>OZ245765.1:1200000-2400000 GCA_965227655.1 Rhodoglobus sp.
GGTCGTCATCACGAGCGCGACCATCGATCCGGAAAGCTTCTCGCGGCACTTCGCGTCGTCTGACGGCACCGGCGCCCCCATCATCGAGGTCTCCGGCCGCACCTTCCCCGTCGAGATCCGGTACCGGCCCCTCGTCGCCGATAGCGCTTCTGCGGAGCTTTCGGAGGATCAAGCGTTTGACGCCGAAACCAGTGGGGTTGAAACGTCGCAACTCCGCAGAAGCGGTCAAGGGCGGGCGGATGCCGGGGCCGGGGCCGGGGCCGGGGCTCGGGCGGATGCCGGGGCCGGGGCCGACGACCGCGACTACCTGCAGGGCATCAACGACGCACTCGACGAACTCGCGCGCGAGGGCAACGGCGACGTGCTCGTGTTCCTCTCCGGGGAGAACGAGATCCGCGACGCCGAGGACGCCATCCGGGGCCGGAACCTCCCCGGCACCGAGGTGCTACCCCTCTACGGGCGGCTGTCCGCTGCCGACCAGCACAAGGTGTTCCAGCCGTCGGGTGCGGCCGGGACCCGACGGCGCATCGTGCTGGCGACCAACGTCGCGGAGACGAGTCTGACCGTGCCGGGCATCCGGTACGTCATCGACGCGGGCACCGCGCGCATCAGCCGCTACAGCGTGCGCTCGAAGATCCAGCGGCTGCCGATCGAGGCGATCAGCCAGGCGTCGGCGAACCAGCGCAGCGGCCGGTCGGGGCGCACGAGCGACGGCATCGCGATCCGGTTGTATTCGGAAGAGGACTTCCTGAAGCGACCCGAGTTCACCGAACCCGAGATCCTGCGGACCAACCTCGCAGCGGTCATCCTGCAGATGATCTCGCTGGGGCTCGGCGACATCGCGAACTTCCCGTTCCTGCAGCCGCCAGACTCACGCGGTATCAAAGACGGCCTCGACCTGCTGCGCGAGCTGCATGCCATCACCGCCGACAACAGCATCACCACGGTGGGCAAGCAGCTCAGCCAGCTGCCCATCGATCCGCGGCTCGCCCGCATGGTCATCGAGTCGAAGAAGCAGGGAACGACGCGCGAGGTCATGGCGATCGTGGCGGGCCTGAGCATCCAGGACCCGCGCGAGCGCCCGCTCGAGAGGCGCCCTCAGGCCGACCAGCAGCACGCGCGATTCGTCGACCCGACGAGCGACTTCCTCACCCTGCTGAACCTCTGGAACTACCTCGAAGAAAAGCAGAAAGAGGTGTCGGGCAACCAGTTCCGGCGCCAGATCAAGAGCGAGTATCTCAACTATCTGCGCGTGCGCGAATGGCAGGACGTGTACCGGCAGCTCACGCGCACGGCGAAGCAACTGGGACTTCACGTGGGCGAACCGCACGCGAATCCGGATGGCATCCACCGCGCGCTGCTCGCCGGGCTGCTGAGCCAGATCGGCCTGCGCGACCAGGCGAAGAAGGATTTCGTCGGCGCCCGCCAGACCCGCTTCGTGATCTTCCCAGGGTCCGCCCTCGCCAAGAAGCAGCCCGCCGCGGTCATGAGTGCCGAGCTCGTCGAGACGAGCAGGCTGTTCGCCCGGATGAACGCCGCCATCGACCCCGCCTGGGCCGAGGCGCTCGCGGGCGACCTCGTGAAGCGCACATACTCGGAGCCACACTGGGAGAAGAAGCAGGGCTCGGTCGTGGCCTACGAGCGGGCGACCCTGTACGGCGTACCGATCGTCGTGAAGCGCCGCGTGCAGTTCTCGCGCATCGACCTGCCGTACGCGCGGGAGCTGTTCATTCGGCACGCGCTCGTGGAGGGCGAGTGGGATGCCCGACTCCCGTTCGACGCCGCCAACCGTGCGCTGCGCAAGCGCCTGGCCGAGGTCGAGGAGCGCACGCGCCGCCGCGACATCCTGTTCGACGACGAGGCGATCTTCGAGTTCTACCAACGGCGCATCCCGCCTCACGTGGCGAGCACGCGCGACTTCGAAGGCTGGTGGAAGAAGGCGAAGCACGAGACGCCAGACCTCCTCACCATGCGCGAGGAGGACCTCGTCGACGAGCCCACGGCCGTCGACGACTCACTGCCGAACACGTGGTCGCAGGGCGACCAGACGCTCGCGCTCAGCTACCGGTTCGAGCCGGGTGCCGAGGACGACGGCGTCACCGTCGCCGTTCCCTTGCCCCTGCTCGCCGGCCTGCGCACCGACGGCTTCGACTGGCAGGTTCCGGGGCTGCGCGAAGAACTCGTGACCGCCCTGCTCAAGTCGCTGCCGAAGCACATCCGCAAGAACGTGGTGCCCGCCGCCGACTGGGCCCGCAAGCTGCTCGCGACGGCGCCCGACGAACCCGACAGCAGCATCACCGCGTACCTCGCACGCGAGATCGCCGCCCAGACCTACACCCCGGTGACCGAGAAGGACTTCGACCTCGACCGCATCCCCGCGCACCTGCGCGTGACCTTCGCCGTCATGGATGAGCGCGGCAAGCGCGTCGCGTCGGGCAAGACCCTGAGCGCACTACAGGCGAGCCTCAAGCCCGTCGCCCGCGCGAGTGTCGCGAAGGTCGTGGAGACTCCCCGCGACACTCTCGAGCGCGCGGGACTCACCTCGTGGGACTTCGACGCCCTCGACCGCACCCGCGACGTGAAGCACGGGGGCAACACCATCCGCGCCTATCCGGCTCTCGTCGACGAGGGCGGGAGCGTTGCCATCCGGCTCATGAGCACCGCGGAGGACCAGTCCGCGGCACACCACTTGGGTGTGCGACGACTGCTGCTACTCGCCATCCCCTCCCCCCTCGCCTACGTGCAGGAGCACCTCACCACGCAGGAGAAGCTCGTTCTCGCGCAGTCGCCTTACCGGAACAACGCCGAACTCTTCGCCGACTGCATGGCCGCGTGCGTCGATGCCGTCGTGGGCGACCAGGAGATCTTCACGCGCGCCGAGTTCGAGGCGGCGCGCGACGCGGTGTCGGCGACGATCGTCGACTCCCTCTTCCAGTCGGTCGCTCTCGTGTCGAAGATCGTCGCCAAGAGCCGCGCTGCCGACAAGGCGATCAAGGATGCGACGAGCCTGTCGCTCATCGCCCCGCTCGGCGATGCGCGCGCCCAACTGGAGGCCCTCGTCTACAGCGGCTTCGTGGGAGTGACCGGCCTCGAGCGACTGCGACGGCTACCCGCCTACCTCGACGGCATCGTGCACAGGGTGGCGAAGCTTCAGGAGAATCCGGGGCGCGACAGGGTGTGGATGTCTGAGGTGGAGCTCGCGACGAACAGGTACCGCGATGCCGGAGGGGAGCTGCCGCTCGCGGCGGGGGCGGAGGGCCGCCTCATCCGGGCGCGCTGGATGCTCGAGGAGTTGCGACTGAGCCTGTTCGCGCAGCACATCGCCACCGCGGAGCCCGTGAGCCTGCAGCGCATAGCGAAGGTGTTGTCTTCCTGATACCCGGTATCAGTCATTCAGGGGACGGGCGCCTCGCCCGGTGGCGCTAGCCTGACAGAGGCATACATCGGCAGAGAGGCCCAGGTCGTGCAGCACCAACCCCGCACAGTTTCCGCAGAGATCGCTCGTTCTTGGCTGCTCGTCGCCGCGACGAAGCCCGAGAGCTTCGACGCCGCGGAGGCCTCACGAGCCGACCAGATCATCCTCGACATCGAGGACGCGGTCGACCCGGCAGTAAAGCCGAGGGCCCGCGACGATGTGGCGAGCTGGCTCGCCAACGGCGGCAGCGGCTGGGTGCGCATCAACGACCGCACGAGCAACTTCTGGTCTGACGACGTCGACGCGCTCATCGGCCTGCCGGGGCTCCTGGGCGTCATGCTCGCGAAGGCCGAGAGCCCCGCGCACGTCACCGAAACCTTCGACAGGCTGCACGGGCAGACGCCCGTGATCGCGCTCGTCGAGTCGGCGCTCGGCATCGAGGAGGCCGCGAACATCGCCCGCGCCCGCGGTGCGTACCGCCTCGCGTTCGGCAGCGGCGACTACCGCCGCGACACCGGCACCGCGGCCGACGACATGGCCATGGCCTATCCGCGCTCCCGCCTCGTCATCGCCTCGCGCGTGGGCAACCTGCCGGGACCCATCGACGGCCCGACCGTCGGCTCGAACCATCCGGTGCTGCGTGAGCAGGGCGGCGTCGCGGTGGCGCTCGGGATGACCGGCAAGCTGTGCCTCGACGTGGAGCAGCTGCCCATCATCAACGAGGTCATCTCCCCCACCCGCTCGGACGTGGCATGGGCGCGCGACTTCCTCGAGGACTTCGAGGCCCGCGGCCGGGTCATCCGCGATGGCAGCGACCTCCCGCGCCTCGGCCGTGCCCAGAAGATCGACAAGCTCGCTCGCGCGTTCGGGGTCGAGCCCGCGTAGTGGCAGGGCGCACGAACGTCCCCGGTGAGTCGGTGCTCGCACGGGCATCCCGGATGCTCCGCGCCTTCGACGAGGACCACCCCGAGCTCGATCTCGCCTTACTGGGCTCACGCTCCGGGCTGCCGCGCTCGACGGCCCATCGCCTCGCCGCCGAGCTCGTCGCCCTCGGGATGCTCGACCGCACCGCCACGGGCTACACCGTCGGCACGGGGCTGTGGGAGATCGGCGAGCTGTCGCCCGTGAGCCTGCGGTTGCGGGAGCGGGCACTCCCCCACCTGCTCGAGCTGTACGCCGCGACCGGCGAGAACGTGCACCTCGCCATGCTCGCGGGGACCGAGGCGCTGTACGTCGCGCGGCTCACCGGCCCCGGATCCGTGCCGACCCTCAGCCGCATGGGCGGACGCCTGCCGCTGCACACGACGGGCGTCGGCAAAGCGCTGCTCGCGACGAGCGATGAGCAGTGGCTCGACACCTACTTCACGCTGCCGCGCGAGCGGGAGACCCTGCATTCGGTGACGGATGAGGCCGCGCTACGAGACGAGATCTCCCGCACGCGCGACACCGGGTACGCGACGACGCGGCAGGAGATGACGCTCGGCAACGTGTCCATCGCGGCGGCCCTGCCGCTCGTCGAGGGGCTGCCGCGCGCCGCCGTGGGCGTCGTGACGCACCTCGGCCGCGCCGACGAGGGCCGGCTCGCCCCGCTCGTGATACGCACGGCCGCCGAGATCGGCGCCGCACTGGCCTGACCCGCGCGCGCCCGCCTCGAGTGCTCGCGTTCTGCGCCGATCGGGCGTCTGGCGCACCGAACGCGAGCACTCGACTCCACGGTGCGTCAGAGTGCAGTTCGGCACGGTTGAGCTCGCCACAACTGTGCGGGAGTGCACTCTCGGCGGCGGCGGGGCGGCGGGGCGGGCGTCCACTGAGTGGGACGCGGGCGTGGACCGCGCGACGCTGGCCCGCGAGAGTGGGGACGTGACCGAACTGACCCAGGCCGACATCAGCGCCGAGATCGCCGCCCAGCATGCCGAGTACGACGCGAGGCGAGCATCCGGGATGCCCCAGCTGGACTCCCCGCTCATCGACTTCGCGCCGTACCGCTCGAGCGTGCTGCGCCACCCCACGAAGAACCCGAAGCTCGTCGACCCCGAGACGATCGAGCTCGCGTCGCCGACCTTCGGACACCGGGATGTCGCGGCCGTCGAGTCCGACCTGACCGTGCAGCACGCGGGCGAACCGCTCGGGGAGCGCATGGTCGTCACGGGCCGCGTGCTCGACGGGGACGGGCATCCGGTGCGGCGACAGCTCGTCGAGGTGTGGCAGGCCAATGCGTCTGGGCGCTACATCCACCAGCGGGACCAGCATCCGGCGCCACTCGACCCCAACTTCACGGGCGCGGGCCGCTGCATCACCGACGACGACGGCTGGTACCGCTTCACCACGGTCAAGCCCGGCGCCTACCCCTGGAAGAACCACGTGAACGCCTGGCGGCCCGCGCACATCCACTTCTCGCTCTTCGGCACGGCGTTCACCCAGCGGCTCGTGACGCAGATGTACTTCCCCGGCGACCCGCTGTTCCCGCTCGACCCGATCTACCAGTCGATCCCCGACCAGGCAGCGCGCGACAGGCTCGTGGCGACCTACGACCACGACCTCTCGAGCCCCGAGTGGTCGCTGGGGTACCGTTGGGACATCGTCCTGACCGGCCCGAAAGCCACCTGGATCGAGCCCGAGGGGAGCGACGCGTGAGCACATACCCCGGCACCCCGGGCCAGACCGTCGGCCCTTTCTTCCGCTATGGCCTCGAGGTGGAGGGTGGCGGCGAACTCGTCGCGCCGCACTCCCCCGGCGCCATCAGGCTGCACGGCACGGTGTTCGACGGTGCGGGCGATCCCATCCCGGATGCCCTCCTCGAGATCTGGCAGAACGACGAGCAGGGCGGCGTCCCCACGGCGGAGGGCAGCCTGCGCGACCGCGCCGGTTTCACGGGCTTCGGCCGCGTGCACGTGACGGACGACGGCGGCTACGAGTTCTGGACAGTGCTGCCCGAGGCCGCCTTCATCCCCGTCGTCGTCTTCGCACGCGGCCTCATGGACCGCCTGCACTCGCGCATCTACCTGCCGGGCCGCAGCGACGCCTTCCTCGAGTCGCTCACCGCCGACGAGCGCGCGACCCTCGTCGCGACCACGACCGCCGACGGCCTGCGCCACGACATCCGCCTGCAGGGCGAGCGGGAGACGGTGTTCCTTGCCTTCCCCTGACGCAGGTTTCGACTACGGACTGCTCTCGCCCGCGACAGCCGGGTCTGACGGGATCGTTTCAGACCGGGCCATTCTCGGCGCCCTCTACGACACCGAGCTCTGCTACCTGCGCGCGCTCGTCGCCGTCGGTATCGCCCCCGCCTCCGCCACCCTCGACGAAGTTCCGACGCTGCCCGATGTCGCAGACATCGCCCGTCGGTCGCGCGACGGCGGTAACCCCGTCATCCCGCTCATCGCCGACCTGCGCGCGACCGCGAGCCCGGATGCCGCACCGTGGGTGCATCGCGGCGCCACCAGCCAAGACATACTCGACACAGCACTCATGCTCACCGCACGCCGCGCCCGCGGGCTCATCCTCGGCATGCTGGACAGCTCGACGGCCCACCTCTCTGCTCTCGCCCGCGCGCACCGCGCGACTGTCGCGCCCGCGCGCACCCTCACCCAGCACTCGACTCCCACGACGTACGGCCTGCGCTTCGCGACCTGGCTGAACACGCTCCTCGACGCTCGGGATGCCCTCGCCGCGGTGAGCCTGCCCGTGCAGCTGGGGGGAGCATCCGGAACCCTCGCGTCGCTCGTGCAGCTGGGCGGAATCGAGCGCGCGACGGCCATGCCCGCGGCGGTCGCGAAGGAGATCGGCCTCGACGTCCCGCGCTCGCCGTGGCACATCTCGCGCGCGCCCGTGACGCGGCTGGGCGACGCGCTCGTGGGCCTCACCGACGCGCTCGGGATGATCGGGGCCAACGTCGCGACGCTCTCGCGCACCGAGATCGGCGAGCTCACCGAGCCCACGGCCGAGGGCCGCGGGGGCTCATCCGCGATGCCGCAGAAGCAGAACCCCGTGTTCAGCGTGCTGCTGCGCTCCGTATCGCTGCGCGCTCCCGGCCTCGCCTCGACCCTGCACGTGGCCGCAGCCTCGTACGTCGACGAGCGACCGGATGGCGCGTGGCACACCGAGTGGCCGACGCTGCGCGAGCTACTGCGCCTCGGGGTGGGCGGCGCTGCGCGTCTCGACGACCTGCTCGACGGCCTCACCGTCAACGTCGACGCCGTGGCGCGCAACCTCCAACTCGATGACCTGCGGGCCGAGCAGCGCAGCCTCGGCGATCCCGACCCGAGCGACCCCGACTACATCGGCCTCTCCGATCACATCATCGACCTCGCCCTCGAACGGGCGAGCGCATGATCCCCCGCATCGTCATCGAGGAGCCCACGGGTGAGGGCGAGCTGCTCGTGCTCGGCCCGTCGCTCGGCACCTCGACAGTGCTGTGGGAGTCGACGTCCGCGATCCTGCGGCAGCACTTCCGCGTCGCTGCGTGGGACCTGCCCGGCCACGGCAACTCACCCGCCGCGACCGAGAGCTTCACCGTCGGCGAGATCGCGCTGGGCGTGCTCGACGCCGTCGACGCGCTCGGCGCCGCGACGTTCCACTACGCGGGGGTCTCGCTCGGCGGTGCCGTGGGGCTCGAGCTGCTGCTGCACGCGCAGGAGCGCGTGCAGCGCGCGGCAGTGCTGTGCTCCGGCGCGAAGATCGGGACCACCGAGGGCTGGGTCGAGCGCGCGCTGCAGACCCGCGCGCAGGGAACGGCCTCGCTCGTCGTCCCCTCCGCGGCCCGCTGGTTCGCCCCCGGATCGATCGAGAGGCACCCCGTCGATACGGGCCGGTTGCTGCACTCCCTGCGCGATGCCGACGACGAGAGCTACGCGCTGTGCGCCGAGGCCCTCGCGGTGTACGACGTGAGGGCGCTGCTCGGCAACATCCGCACGCCCCTGCTCGCGATGTGGGGCGAGCACGACCCGGTGGTCGGCGAGGCGCAGGCCGACGAGGTATCCCGTGCTGTGAGCGACGGTTCTACCCTGCGGGTGGCCGGCGCCAGCCACCTCGCACCCGCCGAGCAGCCCGAGGCCGTGGCATCCGGGCTCATCGACCACTTCGAGGGAGCAGCATGAACGACGAAGAACGCTACGACGCCGGGATGCTCACGAGGCGCGCGGTGCTCGGCGACGCGCAGGTCGACGGCGCGATAGCCAAGACCACGGACGACACGCGCGCGTTCCAGGAGCTCATCACGCGGTACGCGTGGGGCGAGATCTGGTCGCGTCCGGGGCTGGCGCGCCGCGACCGCAGCATCGCCGTGCTCAGCTCGCTCATCGCGCTCGGGCACTGGGAGGAACTGCCCATGCACCTGCGCGCCGCGAAGACCAATGGGCTCACGCGAGACGAGATCGTCGAGGTGCTGCTGCAGAGCGCCATCTACGCGGGCGTCCCCGCCGCGAACCACGCCTTCGCCCTGGCCCGCGAGGTGTGGGCGGAGTAATACGCTGGTGCCGGGTCGAGGTCCCTTGGCGGGGCCTCGACCTCCCGCAGCGGCGCTAGCGCCTCTACAGTGCGACGGTGAGCGGCGCTTCCGTCGCGGCGATCACGTCGTCGACGGTCACGCCGGGGGCGAGCTCCACGAGCTGGAGCCCCTCGGGCGTCACGTCGATGACGCACAGGTCTGTGATGATGCGATCGACGCACGCGCGGCCCGTGAGCGGCAGCGTGCACTCGGCGACGACCTTCGCCGAGCCGTCTTTCGCGACGTGCTCCATGACGACGATGACGCGGTCGGCACCCGTGACGAGATCCATCGCGCCGCCCATGCCCTTGACGAGCTTGCCGGGCACCGCCCAGTTGGCGATATCGCCCGCTGCCGAGACCTGCATGGCCCCGAGCACGGCAGTAGCGATGCGGCCGCCGCGGATCATCCCGAAGCTCGTCGCGGAGTCGAAGTACGACGCGCCCGGCAGCACCGTGACGGTCTCCTTGCCCGCGTTGATGAGCTTCGGATCCTCCTCGCCCTCCCACGGGTACGGCCCGACGCCGAGCACGCCGTTCTCGGAGTGCAGCACGACGGTCATCCCCTGGGGCAGGTAGTTCGGGATGAGCGTCGGCAGGCCGATGCCGAGGTTCACGTAGGTGCCGTCGATGAGCTCGAGTGCCGCGCGCGCGGCCATCTCGTCACGAGTGAGTGCCATCAGTTCTTGACCCTTACTGTCGTCTTCTCGATGGGCAGGTCTGCCGCCTGCTCTGGCGTGAGCTGCACTATGCGGTCCACGTAGATGCCGGGCAGGTGGATGCTGTCGGGGTCGAGGGTTCCGGCGGGAACGATCTCATCGACCTCGGCGATTGTGATGCGGCCCGACATGCCCGCGAGCGGGTTGAAGTTGCGCGCCGACTTCTCGAACACGAGGTTGCCGTGGGTATCACCCACTGCGGCCCGCACGAGCCCGAAGTCGGCGCGGATCGCCTCCTCGAGCACGTACTCGCGCCCGCCGAACTGCTGGGTCGGCTTCGCCGGCGACTCGAGGGCAACCGTGCCATCCGCGGCGTACCGCCAGGGCATCCCACCCTCGGAGACGACGGTGCCGACGCCCGTCGCGGTGAAGAACGCCGGAATGCCGACGCCGCCCGCGCGCAGTCGTTCGGCGAGCGTGCCCTGCGGGGTCAGCTCGACCTCGACCTCGCCGCCGAGGTACTGCCGCGCGAACTCCTTGTTCTCACCGATGTACGAGGCGATGATGCGCCGGATGCGCCCCTCGCGCAGCAGCACGCCGAGGCCCCAGCCGTCCACACCGCAGTTGTTGGAGACGACCTCGAGGCCGGATGCCCCCTGCTCGAGCAGCGCGCCGATGAGGGAGATAGGCACCCCCACGAGGCCGAAGCCGCCCACGGCGAGGGTGGCGCCATCCGGGATGTCGGCGACCGCGAGTGCGGCCGTGGCGTATGTCTTGTCCATGTCGTGCTCCTAGCGGGTGATCGGCAGGCCGGTGTAGAACTCGGCGAGGTGGGCCTTGGCGTGGTCGCTCGCGACGAGCTGAGCGAGCTGGCCCAACTGCACCCGGTGATCGAAGTCTGCATCAGGACCACTGAAGGTGTGAAGCATTCGCGTCATCCACGTGGAGAAGTACTGCGTCTGCCACGAGCGACTCAGCTGCGTGTCGGAGTAGGTGTCCAAGACGGAGTCGGAGCCCGCGTAGTGCTCGACGAGACCCTTGCGTAGGAGCGCGACATCCGCGATCGCCGAGTTGAGGCCCTTGGCACCGGTCGGCGGCACGATGTGGGCGGCGTCCCCCGCGAGGAACAGGCGGCCGTGGCGCAGGGGCGCGCTCACGAAGCTGCGCATGGGCGTCACGCTCTTGTCGAAGATCTCGCCGCGCTGCAGGCTCCAGCCGGGAATCCCGAGTCGCACGTCGAGCTCGTCCCAGATGCGCTCGTCGCTCCAGTCGTCGATCGACTCGTCGGGCGGCACCTGCAGGTACAGGCGGCTGATCTCGGGCGAGCGCATGCTCAGGAGGGCAAAGCCGTTCTCGTGCAGCGCGTAGACGAGCTCGTCGGAGGAGGGCTTCGCGTGGGCGAGGATGCCCAACCAGCCGAAGTCATACTCGCGCTCGTAGGTCGTGCGTGCCTCCGACGGGATGGCGAGCCGCGAGACGCCGTGGAAGCCGTCGGTGCCCACGACGAAGTCGCACACGAGCTCGTGCTCGACCCCGGCCTCGGTGAAGAGGATGCGCGGCTGGTCGGTGTCGATGTCTACGGGGCGGGCATCCGTCACCTCGTAGCGGGCGGGGGTTCCGTTGGCGTCGTGCGCGGCGATGAGGTCTTTCACGACCTCCTGCTGGCCGTAGATCCAGACGTGGCGACCGACGAGCGCGTCGAAGTCGATGTGATGGCGCTGCCCCGCGAACTGCAGGTAGATGCCGTCGTGACGCAGGCCCTCGCGCTGCAGTCGCTCGCCCAGACCGTTCTCGGTGAGGAGCTGCACGGCATCGTGCTCGAGCACTCCTGCCCGCACACGCTGGACTGTGTAGTCGCGGTCGCGCAGCTCGAGAACGACGTTGTCGATGCCCGACCGGTGCAGGAGGTGCGAGAGCAGCAGACCCGCGGGGCCGCCGCCGATGATACCCACGCGAGTGGTGATGGTCGTCATTGTTCCTCCGTGGGCCACGATGCTACGCTCACGATTAGAACAGTTGTTCGTATCGCGCACAAGGTGCGGTGCCTACTGAGTGGGATGTATTCATGACCGCGAGCTTCGTCTACGACGCGATCCGCACGCCGTTCGGGCGCCACGGCAAGGCCCTCGCGGGGGTGCGACCGGATGACCTCGCCGCACACGCCATCGAGGCCCTCGTCGCGCGGCATCCGTCTCTCGACCCCGCCGCCATCGACGACGTCATCCTCGGCGACGCCAACCAGGCTGGCGAGGACAACCGCGACGTCGCGCGCTTCGCGGCGCTCCTCGCGGGCCTGCCCACCACCGTCACGGGCACGACCGTCAACCGCCTGTGCGGGTCGAGCGTCGAAAGCGTCATTCAGGCCTCCCGTGCTGTCGAGGCCGGAGACGCCGACCTCGTGCTCGCGGGCGGCGTCGAGTCCATGAGCCGCGCGCCCTGGGTCATGCTCAAGCCCGACCGCCCGTACGCCGCGGGCTCCGAGGTCATGCACTCGACGACCCTCGGCTGGCGGATGACCAACCCGCGTCTGCGCACCGACTGGACCATCTCCAACGGTGAGACCGCAGAGCTGCTCGCCGCGCGCTTCGGCATCTCACGCGACGAGCAGGACGAGTTCGCCGTCCGCAGCCACCGGCTCGCCGCTGCCGCGTGGAACGCGGGTCTCTACCCCGAAGTCATCCCCGTGCCCGGCACCGACCTCGTGCGCGACGAGGGAGTGCGCGCCGACGCATCGGTGGAGACGCTCGCCACGCTCAAGCCCGCGTTCGCCGCGGGCGGGTCGGTGACCGCTGGCAACTCGTCGCCCCTCAACGACGGCGCCTCGATGCTCTTAATCGGCGGCGAGAAGACCGCACTCGACGCCGAGCCGCTCGCCCGCATCATCGGCCGCGCGAGCTTCGGCAACAACCCAGACGAGTTCGGCATCGCCCCCGTCGAGGCCGCCAACCGCGCCCTCGCCCGCGCGGGCAAGACGTGGGCAGATGTCGAGCTCGTCGAGCTCAACGAGGCGTTCGCCGTGCAGTCCCTCGCGTGCATCAAGCTGTGGCCCGACCTCGATCCCGAGCGCGTGAACGTGCACGGCGGGGCCATCGCGATAGGGCATCCGCTCGGGGCATCCGGCGGGCGCATCATCGGCCACCTCGCACACGAACTCGCGCGCCGCGGCGGCGGCGTGGGCGTGGCCGCCATCTGCATCGGGGTCGGGCAGGGCCTCGCCGTCGTGCTCGAACGCTGATGGAACCGAGCGGCCAGTACGTTCAGTCGTTGGCCCGCGGGCTCGCGGTGATCCGGGCGTTCGACGCCGAGCATCCGGTCATGACCCTGAGCGAGCTCGCGGCCCGCACCGATCTCACGCGCGCGACAGCCCGGCGATTCCTGCTCACCCTCAGCGAGCTCGGCTACGTGCGCAGCGACGGCAAGCAGTTCGCCCTCACGCCGCGCGTGCTCGAACTCGGCTTCTCGTACCTCTCGGGGCTGTCGCTGCCCGAGATCGCCCAGCCGCACCTCGAGGCGCTCTCGCGCGAGGTCGGCGAGTCGACCTCGGCCTCGGTGCTCGACATCAGCGCGCTCGACGGCGCCCAGATCGTCTACGTCGCGCGCGTTCCTACCCGCCGCATCATGAACGTGGGCATCACGATCGGCACGCGCTTCCCCGCCAACGTCACCTCGATGGGCCGCGTGCTCCTCGCCGCCGAACCCGAGGACACGTGGCCGGATGCCCTGCGCCCCACCCTCACGAAGGTGCGAGCCGAGGGCTACGCACTCGTCGACCAGGAGCTCGAGCACGGCCTGCGCTCGATCGCAGCACCCCTCCACGCGGCGGACGGCTCCACCACCGCCGCCATCAACATCTCCAGCACGGTGTCGAGCGCCACGCTCGAGCGCATCGCCGAGGAGTTCCGCCCCGCGCTGCTGCGCACCGCAGCCCTCATCGACGAGGCACTGAGCCAGGTCAGCCCCGGTCGCTCCTGATGGCGCGCACCGCGAGCTGAACCGCCGTGAGGCCGAGCAGCCCGGCGAAGAGCGCCGTCGACAGGCGCGGGCTCATCGCGAGCCCGAGGTACGCGCCGACGATCGCCGCACCTGCCGCGACGACGCCCATGATGAGGGCGCTGCGCACATCCACGAGGCCGCCGCGGCGGTTCGAGAACGAGCCCACTGCGCTCGTGACCGCCATGACGGTGAGTGTCGTGCCCTTCGCGATGAGGTCGCTCACGCCCAGCAGCGCGGTCAGCGCGGGCACCGCGATGACGGCTCCCCCGACGCCGAACAGGCCCGCCGTGACACCCATGACGAGACCGATGGCGAGGTAGGAGAGGGCGACGGTCGGGGAGAACGCGAGCGGCTCGCCGCGCACCGGGTCGAGGAACGCCATGCGCACGGCAACGATCACGATGAGCGCGATGAATCCCCAGCGCAGCACGGGCAGCGGTAGCACCCGCAGAAGCCTCGTTCCGATGAAGGAGCCGCCGATCGCTCCTATCGCGATGACTCCGGCGGCGAGCAGGTCGACCTCGCCGTTGGCGAGATAGGTGATCGATCCGGAGAGCGTGCTGGGCAGGATCGCGAGCAGCGAGGTTGCCGAGGCGCGGCGCTGATCGAACCCCGCGAAGGTGATGAGGAGCGGGACGAAGATGATGCCACCACCGGCGCCGAATGCCCCAGCGAACAGTCCGCCCGCGAGACCGATGAGCAGGAGGACCCACAGACGCGGACGCGCTGTCGGGAGCGGGTCGGTCACACTGACAAGGCTAGCCCGTTCGCGAACCTTCCCTCACCGGGGACCGCCCGCTAGCCTGACGGCATGACTGAAACTGGGACCGTCACCACCCCGCTCGCCGACCTCGCCAAGGGAGTGTGGTGGCTCCTGCTGCTGCGCGGCATCCTCGCCGTCGTGTTCGGCATCATCGCGATCCTCGCGCCCGGCGCCGCGCTCACGGGCATCGCCATCGTCTTCGGCGCCTACGCCCTCGTCGACGGCATCGCCACCATCGTGCACGCGTTCCAGCTGCGCGCCACCTACCCGCGCTGGGGCTGGCTGCTCGCGAGCGGCATCGCCACCGCCCTCGCGGGCCTCGTCGCCCTCATCCTGCCGGGAGTCGCTGCCCTCTTCGGCGGCGTGTTCGTCCTCTGGACGATCGTGTTCTGGACCGTCGTGACGGGCGTCATGGGCCTGCGCTCGGCCGCGGGTGCCGCATCCGGTCGCGCTCGCACCCTCGGCATCGTTGCGGGTGTCGTGAGCATCGTGTTCGGCGTGATCCTCGGCATCTCGCTGCTCGTCGCGCCCGGCTCGACAGTCATCGGCCTCATCTGGAGCGTTGGAATCTGGGCAGTCGTCTTCGGCGTCATGCTCGTCGCGAGCGCCATCATGGTGCGCGCGGGAGCCGCGAAGGCCGCCTGATCGCCTAGCTCTTGAGGCCTCCGCTGAAGCCCTGGATGAAGCGCTTCTGCATGATGAGGTAGAGCACGGTGATCGGGATGAGCGCCACGATCAGCACGGCGAAGATGTTGTTCCAGTTCGTCAGCAGCGACCCCACGTAGCTGTACACGACGACAGGGAGCGTCGCCGCAGTCGACCCGTTGAGGAAGATGAGCGGGGTGAAGAAGTCGTTCCACACGATGATGCCGGTCATGATCGAGATCGTGCCCGTGGCGGGCGCGAGCAGCGGGAAGACCACCTGCACGAAGGTGCGGAACGGTGACGCGCCGTCGATCGTCGCCGCCTCCTCGTACTCGGTGGGCAGCGCCCGCACGAAGCCTCCGTACAGGAACACCGCGAGCGGCATGAGCATGGCGGTGTAGATGACCGCCATGCCGACCGGGCTGCCGAGGAGGCCGATGGAGCGGGCCCCGATGTACAGCGGCACGAGACCCAGCTGGGTCGGCACGACGATGCCCACGAGCACCAGGTAGTAGAGAGTCGTGCTCAGCCGCGAGAGACGGCGCGTGAGCACGTAGGCGGTGGCGCTGCCGAAGATGATGAGCCCGACGACCGAGCCGGTCGTGATCACGACGCTGTTGAAGAGCCCGACGAAGATGTTGCCGGATCCGCCGCTCTGGAAGATCTCGATGAAGCTGTTGAGCGTGGGGTTCGTCGCGGGCTGGAATGCCGGGGTGCCGATGGCATCCGCACTCGACTTGAGCGCCGTGTTGATGAGCAGGTAGAACGGCAGCAGCATGATCACTGCGGCGACCCACATGAGGATCTCGCGGACGAGGGTTCCCTTGGTATAGCGGAACATGGCTACCTCTTCCTCGCGCTCGCGGCGTTGCGGTCGCGTGTGATGAACAGCTGCAGCGCCGCTGCGGCGATGACGATGACGGTGAAGATGAGCGAGAGCGCGGCCCCGTATCCGAAGTGGCCGTTGGCGAAGGTCTCGCGGTAGATGACCGTCGACAGGGTGTCGGTGGCACCGAACGGGCCGCCGCGCGTCATGCCCTGCACCTGGTCGAAGACCCTCAGGCCGGTCGTGAGCGCGAGTGTCGTCGAAATGGCGACTGCCGGCTGGATGAGCGGGAGCGTGATGTGGCGGAAGCGCTGCCACGTGCTCGCGCCGTCGATGGCGGCGGCCTCCTCGATCTCGATGGGGACCGTCGCGAGGCCAGCGAGGTAGATGATCATCGCCATGCCGATGTTCTGCCAGACCATCACGGCGAGGATCGTGAAGATCGCCCACACCGGGTCGGCGAGCCACGGCCGCTGCCAGCTCTCGAGCCCGATCGCGCCGAGCACGCTGTTGAGGGGGCCGTCGACCTGGAAGATGAAGCGGAAGATGTAGGAGACCGCGAGCGGGCTGAGCACGACCGGCAGGAAAAGCAGCGTGCGCAGGATGTAGCGGCTGCGGATGCCCCGGTTGAGGGCGAGCGCGAAGAGCAGTCCGACGACGTTCGTGATGATGAGGAACGAGATCGCCAGGAAGAGCGTGTTGCCGATCGATCCGAAGACCTTCTTGTCTCCGACGATCTTGACGAAGTTGTCGAACCCGATCCAGTCGAACGAGCCGATGCCCTTGAAGTCGGTGAAGGCGTACGCGCCGCCGATGCTCGTGGCGACGTAGTGCACGCCGAGCACGGCCAGGAGGGCGGGCATCGCCCACCACCAGGAGCCGTAGCGCACGAGGGCCTTGCGGGGACGGAGCCCGGACTTCTGTCCGGACTCCGCCCGCGGGGTGCCTGCGGAATCGATCGAGGTGTTCTGAGTGTGCGTCATTGCTCTCGTCAATTCCTCTGGCGTTGTGTCAGTCGGTCAGTGGTGCGCAGTTACCAGGCCGAGTCCATCGACTCGAGCACGTCCTTGACCGTGGTCTGGCCGGTGAACAGGCCCTGCACGCCGGTGCCGAGGTTGTTGTAGACCTCGCCAGACTCCCAGCCCGAGTTCGGCAGTGCGTAGGTCTTGCCATCGGTCAGGAGTGCTTTCACGCCGTCGTACTGGGGCGGGAGGGCGGAGAAGTCGGCTCCGACCACGGCCAGGTTGCCGGAGACACCGGGGAAGACGCTCGCGCCCTCGGTGCTCGACGCGAAGTCGAGGAACTTCTTGGCGAGGGTCGGCGAAGCCGTCTTGGCGTTGACGCCGAGCGAGTAGTTGACGCTCGCCGAGACGATGTCAGCACCCGGGAACGGGTACACGACGAACTGGGCGTCGGGGTTGGCGCCACCGAGTCCGAATGCGGCACCCGAGGGGATCGCACCGGCGTAGGAGAGGTTGCCCACGAGGTTGTTCGTGATGGTGTCGAACGTGCCTGCCTCGGGAGCTTCCTGGAAGCATCCGGCGTCGTTCATCTCGAGGAAGCGGCCGAGGGCCTCATTCCAGCCCTTGTCGTCGGCGAACGTCACCTTGTCGGCGAAGCGCTCGGTGTTGAACGTCGGGTCGGGCCCGTAGACCGTGTCGCCGGCCATGACCATGGAGAAGAAGCCCGTGTTGGGAACCATCGATCCCGCGATCACGAAGAACGAGTGGCCGTTCGACTTGGCCGTAGCGCAGTCGGTGAGCAGCTGCTTGTAGGTGGTCGGGTACTCGTTGATGCCGTCGGCCTTCATGAGCGCGAGGTTGGCGACGATGCCGGCGACCGCGAAGTCGAGGCCCTGGGCGTAGACCTTGCCGTCGGACTCGAACTGGTCTTCGTTGCCCGCGGGGATCGTGGTCGCGGCGTTGGTGTCATCGAGGGGCAGGAGGTATCCGGCCTCGGCAAGGGTCAGGACGCTGCGGTCCTGGCCGCGGCCGGGCGCGAGCTCGAAGATGTCGGCGGCGTTGCCGGCCTGCAGCTTCGTGGTGAGGTTCTGGCCGTAGGTGTCGTTGCTCGTCTCCTCGACGGTGACGGTGTACTCGGGGTACTTCGCCATGAAGGCGTCGGCGAGGGCCTTGTAGGGCGAGTCGCCGGTCTCGGTGAGGGGGGCGGCGAGGGTGAGTTCCTTCGACTCCTCGGCGGGAGCGGCGGGCGTACAACCCGACAGCACGAGTGCGCTGAGGGTGAGGGCGGCGATGGCGGCGGGCACGAGGGCACGGCGCGCGATCCGGGTGTGCTGTGACATGGAGCAGACCTTTCTTGACGGCATTGTCAAGCTCCGACGATCGCGGAGCGAGTCCCAACTCGGGGGCTGGTGATTCGAGCCTACCTACTTGCGCACGTTTGTGACATAAGCGTTGGCTTTTCGGACATTCGTCATGTCGATAAGCAACATTGATGCACAGGGAACCCTTTCAGAATAAGGGATGCGGGTTGGCGACGTCGTCCGGCATCCGCTGCAGAACGTCCCAGTGCTCGACGACCAGACCGCCCTCGAGGCGGTAGATGTCGGCGACGGCCGCAACCGGATTACCGGGGAACGTGGCCTTCACATGGATGAGAGCGTGGTCGCCGTCCACGAGGATCCGCTGCACGTCGAACCGCGCACCGGGGGTCGCGAACTTGTCTGTGAGGGCGTTGATTGCCGCATCCCGACCGTCGGCGATCGTGGGGTTGTGCTGGATGTAGTCCTCTGCGACGAACCGCTCGAAGGCGGTGGGCACATCTCGCTCGGTGTAGAACAGCCGGGCGAACTCGGTGACGATCTCGCGGTTGTCGCTCACAGTCGCACCGCCAGGGCGCGTGCGCCGCGCACGGCGATGGCCGTGCTCATGAACGTCGGGTTCATCGACGTCGCCGTGGGGATGAGGGCGTTGCCTCCCACCACGAGGTTCTCGAACCCCCACACCGTGGAGTACGGATCCGCCACCGAGGTGCCGTCATCCGTCTCCCCCATGCGCATCGTGCCCTGGTAGTGCAGGCTCGAGCCATTGGGCATGAGTCGCGGCGGGGCGATGAAGGTGCCGAGGGATCCGCCTGCCCGCCGCAGCATCGCGGTGGCGAGCTCGACCTCCGCCTTCTCGGCGTCGGTGAGTTCGTACGTGATCGTCATATTGGGGAAGCCGCGGTAGTCGAGCTCGTCGTCGTCGAAGGTCACGCCGTCTTCGTAGCGCGGATGCTTGCGCAGGCCATAACCCATGTTGACGTAGCCCCAGCGGTTGCCCGCGCTCGGGTTTTCGGGGTCGAGCTGGAAGGGCGGCGTCTCGGCGTACATCACCTGCAGGGAGAACGGGTGTCCGTCTTCCGCATACGGGATGCGGTTGACCGCAGCGACGGGGTCTGCGGGGTTCGTCGCCCGGCGCTCGAGCTCGCGGTCGAGGTCGTCCTCGGTCGCGAAGCGCTTCATCCGCTCCTCGTCGACGGCAACCGTCGTGATGACCACGGGATGCTCGGTCAAGTAGTGACCCAGGGCCTTCGGGCGGATACCTGACGCCCACAGCAGCTGCGGAGAGCGGAACGCATCGGCGGCGACCACGATCCCGTCTGCCTCGAGAGTGTAGATCTCGTGCGTGCGGAGGTTCTCGACGGTCACCCCTGTGGCGCGCGCGCCCTCGTGCTCGACGCGGTGCACGAGCGAGAGATCCCTCAGCTCGAACCGCGCTGCGAGCGGCGACGACGGATCGAGCAGTTCGCCGAGCACCATGTCGGTGCCCGTCCAGCGCATCGAGCCGTCGGGTTGGGGGTCGCCCGCGACGGGCAGGGTGCTCGGTCGCACGGGCAGCTCGGCGAACTCCTCACCCAGGAGCGACCGGATGGCCCCGCCGATGGGCGAGTCGGCGAATGCGGCGCCCTGCACATGCAACAGCTCAGCGGCCTTCTCCATGAGCTCTGACCACTCGGCCTCGGGGATGAACGCGATCTTCTCGCTGCCCGACGGGCTCGGGGTCGCGCACGTCCAGTGCGCTCCCATGCCGCCCACGTTGGTGGAGGCCGCGGCCGCGGGGAAGGTGGGTGCGTGGCCGGATCCCTCGCCGCCGAAGTCGATGAGATGGGTGCCCTGTCGTGCGGTGAACATGCCCTCGACGACGGTGCCGGAGGGGATGCCGAGCGACTCGCGCAAGGCTCCGGCTTGCGGACCCTGCGACATCTCACGCGCGCGCGCCTTCTCGTCGGGGTCGACGATGTTGCGCACGCTCTCTCCCGGGATCTCGGTGAGCTGGGGCCCGGCTTCGAGCATGATCACGCGCACGTCGGGGTTCGACTCCAGGAGCACGCGCGCATAGGCCGACCCGATCGGGCCGCTGCCGACGATCGCGACGGTGGGGGTGGTGGACATGGTCTCTCCTTCGAAACGTCAGGCGGATTGGGGCTGGGACTGGGTGGGCGCATCGACGAGTGTGTCGCCGGGGTGGTCGGGGAGGCGGCCCGCCGGGAGTAGCACTGCCGCGACGATTCCCGCGCAGTAGACGAGGGCGAGCGCGACGAACACGGGGGCGAACACGGCACCGTAGACGCTCGCGACCTCACCCTGCAGGGCGGCGGGCAACCCGTGCACGATGCGTGGCGTGAGGGTCGAGTAATCGAGTCCGGCCGGCAGCCCGCCCGCAACGCCCACCGCGATGACGGCACCGATGATGGCCGTGCCGAGTGTCGACCCGACCTGGCGTACGAGCTGCGAGGTCGCCGTCACGGCGCCCGTGTCGCTGCGCGGCACCGCGCTCTGCACGACGGCGACAACGAGGCTCATGAACGAGCCCGTGCCGATCCCCACGAGCGCCATGACGGCCATGGGGATGGCCAGCGGCACCCCCACCGGGAGGATCGACATGATGGCGAGCCCGAGAGCGGCGAGCGAGGTTCCGACGATGGCGAACACTCGGTACTGACCCGTGCGGCTCGCGAGCCATCCGGTCGCGAGACTGCTGACGAGCATCCCGAACACCGTTGCGATCGGGACGAGCCCCGACACCGTCGCCGAGGTGCGGTAGGCCATCTGGATGAACGAGGGCACGTAGGAGACCACCGAGAAGAGGCCGATGCCGATGACTGCCGACAGCGCGATGCCCGCCGCGACAGTGCGGTTGCGGAAGTACCGCAGCGGCACGAACGGATCACCCACGCGCGACTCGATGACGAAGAACACCGCGAGGCACGCCGCGGCCACCACGAAGAGTCCGAGGGCGATGCCCGCCCATCCGGGCTTGGATATCCACGTCACCGCGAGCACGAGCGACACGAGGGCCGCCGTGAAGGTGATGCCTCCCGCGACGTCGAACCGCCCGCGCTCCTGGCCATCGAGGTGCGGGATGGCGAACGCCGCGAGGGCGAGGGCCGCGACGCCGAAGGGCGCGTTGATCCAGAACACCCACTGCCAACCGAGGGTGTCGGTGATGACGCCGCCGATGACCGGACCGATGAGGATCGCCACGGGGAAGGCCGCCCCGATGATGCTCAGCAGGCGCGGGCGCTCGCGCGGCGAGGTGACCGTCGCGACGATCGTCTGCGACATGAGCTGGATGCCCGCTGAGCTCAGGCCCTGCACGACGCGTCCGACGATGAGCTGCGGCATGTCCTGGGCGAAACCGCACGCGACGGACGAGATGACGAAGAGGGCGAGCGAGGCGAGGAACACGCGGCGGGCACCGAGCGAGTCGGCGAGCTTGCCGAGCAACGGGAGCGTGACGGTCGCGGCGAGAGTGTAGGCGACGACCACCCAGCTCATCTCCTCGAGAGCGCCGAGAGTGCCGGCGATCGTGGAGAGCGAGGTCGAGACGATGGTGTGGTCGAGGGCCCCGAGAAACGAGACGGTGAAGAGGGAGACGACCAGCAAGCGCAGTCGCACGGGAGAGAGGGTCATCGGTGTGTACCCGTTCGAACGGGCAGTCGACGGGACGGGGTGTGCCCCGCGCACGACTGTGCGGCGGGAACGGCCCCGAGAGGCCCCAGCGTCGTGCCCAGCATAGTCGCTCTTCTGCTGTTTTCCAACATAAGTTAGACCGACGCGGCGTGGGAGGAGTCGTGATGCAGCTCGGCTAGATCGCTCGGGAGGTGCCCACCATCGAGGGCGGCGATCGCTCGACGCAGGGCCAGGCGCGCCGTCGACTCGTACCGCAGGGGCGACTGCGTCTGCCCCTCCCGGCTCGCACGAACGACGATCGGCGAGCCCACCCGGTGCTGGATGGATACCTCGGTGCGCGTCGCATCCAGGGCGAGGGCGCGCATCCACGACGCCGCCGAGTCGCGGCGCCCGAGCAGCACCGTCGCGGGCACACCCGCGGCGTCGGTCCGCTCGAACTGGAGGAGGGCGGCGCGCGGCGTGAGGCGCGACTGCCGCAGGGCGAGCACTCCCCCGGCCAGCAGCCTCGCCCACCCGACGGCATCGCGCAACACGACGGCCAGCTCCGCCTCGCCCGCTGCGCACTCGACCTGCACGGAGCGGGGCGGGGATGCCGCATCCGTCGCGTCGGCGACCACGTCCGGCCGCAGCCGGGCCCGATCGACGATGACCGGGATGCCCGGCTCACCCGCCGCGCGGAACTCGCCGTGCTCGACCGACGCGGGCTCGACGAGCACCACGGCGGCAGCACCGTCGTCGGCCGCGCGTCGCAGTCGCTCGCCCCAGCCGACCCGCCCGTCGATGACGACGACCGAGCCCGCGACGTCCGTCACGCGCCGGGCGGCGAGAGGAAGCTCGGCAATCGCCGCGGCGTACTCGCCGTCGGCAGTGACCACGCCGGTCATCGGGTAGCCCCGTCGAGCACTGCCGCGTGGGCGGCGTCGGCAAGCCCGATCGCGTAGAGGGCGTCGTCGAGGAGGCTGTCGTACTCGACGGGGCGGTTCCCCTCGAGGAGGGTCGCGAGCGAGCGCCACTCGGCGACGTAGCCGTCTTCGGCATCCGGTCGGTACTCGATGACTCGGCCGTCCACACCCCAGACCCGAGCTCGGGCACTGCCGTCGTGCACGAAGGCAGGCGGGAACTCGACATCCAGGTGCTCGAGCGAGGTGTCGATACTCATGCGCCAAAGTGCGTCCGCCCCCTCGGGCAGCATGAGGGCGCTGAGGTGCACGAGGGTGTCTGCCGCGCGCATCCCGAGGGCGTAGCCGAGAGGGGCGAGGGCTCGCGCATAGACGATCTCGTCGATGTGGGGCACGATGTCGCGCAGCGCGGGCAGGTCGTGGATCGCAAGCCCGATCACGAGTTGCCGCACCACCGCTGCCGCGATCTGGGGATTATCGAGGTCGGGTGCCCGATGGACCGCGGGCACGCTCGCGCCGATCTCGGTCACGAGGTCGTGGTAGCGGCCGTTGGGCGGCAGGGCGAGCGTCACGGAGACGGTGTGGATGGGTCCGCCGATGGCATCGAGGTGGTGCTTGGCCCGGCCCCAGGTCGGATCGAAGAGGTGGTTGGTCCCGACGACGAGCACCGTGCCCGCGGCGCGGCACGCGGAAACCGCGTGCGCCGCATCCTCCGCCGTGAGGGCCAGGGGCTTCTCGCAGAAGATCGCCTCGGCTCCGGCGGCAACACTCGCGAGGATCTGCCCGGCATGCTCGGCGGGCGGGCTGCAGATGGCGACGACCTCCACCGCGGGGTCGGCGAGCAGGTCGGCGATGCCCGTCGAGGCACGCGCACCCACCCGCTCCGCGAGGGCGGCGGACCGGCCGGATCCGGCGTCCGACACGTGCACGACGGCGAAGTCTTCCGGCAAGCGGGCGAGGGTGGGGAGGTGCAGAGCGGCGACGCCGGGGCCGGACCCGATGATTCCCACGCCGTGCACCATCGTCGCCGCCCGTCCCTTTAGGCGCAACCGCGCCCGCTTATGTTGCAAGAGTACTAAAGTAGCGCTCGTATCGTCGATACTGCACCCGTTTTGCCGACTTTTCTTCATCGGTTGTGTCAGAATCAACCATGGCCACAGAGTCGACGCTGCGCTTCGGCGCACAGACCGATGAGATGACGAGTCTCCTTCGCATCGTCAACATGGTTCGCACCGGAGACGCGACGACCCGTCCGGAGATCGGGCGCGTCACGGGCCTCGGGCGCGGTGTCGTGACACAGCGCGTCGACCACGCCATCGAGCTCGGGTACCTGCAGGACGGGGAGTTCGGGCCCTCATCCGGCGGCCGTGCCCCCCGCACCCTGCGGTTCCGCGGCGAGCGCGGCACCATCGTCGTGTGCGCACTGGGAGCGCTGCACATCCACGTGGGTATCGCGGCCCTCGACGGCGACATCCTCGACCAGACGCACCGCGCGTGGGACATCGCGCGCGGCCCCGCCGAGACCCTCGACGAGGCCATGGGCATGATCGATGAGCTGCTCACGAAGGGGCCGAAGGCTCCCGTGTGGGGAGTTGCCGTGGGCATCCCCGGTCCCGTCGACTTCGAGACGGGACGACCCGTGGCTCCGCCCATCATGCCCGGCTGGAACGGTTTCGACCTGCGCCGTCGATTCGAGCAGCACTACGACGCACCGGTGTGGGTGGACAACGACGTCAACCTCCTCGCGTTCGGCGAGCGCGCCCGACGCCGCGAGGAGAACCCCGACCTCATCTACTGCAAGGTCGGCTCGGGCATCGGCGCGGGCTTGCTCTCGTACGGGCACATCCACCGCGGCGCGAACGGCGCGGCGGGCGACATCGGCCACGTGCGCGTGCGCGAGTCGGATGCGCCGTGCCGGTGCGGCAAGACCGGATGCCTCGAAGCCGTGGCCGGGGGCTGGGCGCTCGTGCGCGACGCCGAAGCAGCCATCGCGGCGGGTGCCACGGGCTCTCTCGCGCAGCTCTCGAAGGCGGGCGAGCAGCCGACCCCCGAGTCCATCGCGCGCGCCGCCGAGAACGGGGACGCCCTAGCGATCGGCCTCATCCAGCGCTCGGCACGCGATGTCGGCGAGTCGATCGCCGCCCTCGTCAACATGTTCAACCCGAGCGTCATCGTCATCGGCGGTGCGGTCGCGGCGGCCGGCGAGCTGTTCCTCGCCGAGGTGCGGCAGCGCGTCTACGAGCTCTCGCTGCCCCTCGCCACACGCGACCTGAGCATCGTGCAGTCGCTCAACGACGAGCGTGAGCCCCTGCGCGGTGGCGCGGACATGGTGCGCGAGCAGCTGTTCGACGTGACCTTCCCGCGATGGTTCGCCGAGGGTCACCCCACGCTCATCGCGAGCTAGTTCAGCCCTCGCGGTTGTAGTACGGCCACGGCAGGAACCGGCGGTCGCCGCGGCGGTCGGGACCGGTGAGAGTGACCTCGCCCGTCGCGGCCCATTCGACGCCGCGCGGGAAGATCCTGATGAACTCGATCCGACGGAACGTGTCGATGTCGTGCCCGATGGTGATCGTGAACGAGCGACCATCTCCGTACTGGTTGATCCAGGCGATCGGCTGGTCGGTGTTGATGCCGGCCATTCCCGAGAGCCCCTCGGCGGGGATCACCACGGGGTAGTGCGACATGGGCCACACTGGCGCCTTCTCGTACGACTCGAGATCGTCGAAGACGGTGACCAGCACGTGCGCGCCGTCGTAGAGCTGCACGCCCGTGAGAATGTCGTCGCCCGTGACCGTCCAAGTCGCACCCGTGCCCTCGGTTATCGCGTGCTCGGGGTGGGTCGTGAGCAGGGCCTCGCCCCACGGCCTCGGACGGATGCCCGTCCCCACGCTGAGCTTCGCGCCGCGCATGACGTTGTACTCCTCGGGGTAGCCCCAGTCGTCCTCCTGCACGGCGGAGCCGTGGAACCACACGATGCCCTTGCCCTGGCTCACGAAGCGCAGGAGTGCGGCATCCGTCTCCGGTCCGAAGCCGACGGCCTTCTCGTGGTAGCCGTCGCGGCCCTCGAAGACGACGATGATGACGTCGTACTTGTCGATGGTGTCGGCGGTGAGGCCGCGCGGATCCTCGACGACCCGAACGCGGAAGCGGCCGGTGTCTTCGAGCAGCGTGGTGATCCACTGGTTGTGCAGGCGGAAGCTGCGCACCTCGTTGTCGTGCTCATGGGTCATGTGCCCCGAGAGGATGAGGGCGTTAAGTACGTCGGTCATTGCGGGGCTCCTATGCCACGTCGAGGGAAACACTGGGAAGTTCGGGATGATCGAGCTCGAGTCGCCCGGCGACCCGCATGGGCAGCTCGAGCGGCGTGCCGCCCGGCCCCGCCATGAGGTATGGCACGAGCAGTCGGAACGTGACGACCACGTCGTGGACGCCCGCCGCGAGCGCCCCCGTCCCCACGAGCACGACGCGGTCTTGGGCGAACCACCAGCCGGTCTGGTCGATGAGTTCGTCGGCGGCCACGAGCGTTCCGCCGACCTGGATGCGTAGGTCGGCAACGGTTGCACCGTCGACGGTGACGGCAGGCTCCCGCAGGCACGCGAGGGGCATCGACCTGATCCAAGGGAGGCCGACCCGCACCGAGAATCCGGACTCCGTCGTTGTCAGCGCATCGTCGCGCAGTGCCGATTGCATCGGTAGCTCTCCTTGCTTTATCCTGAAACCCACATAAGTTTGTCATGAACCGACAGAAATCACCAGAGAGACGACGATGCCCCTCACCCTGACTGCCCAATCGTTCAACTGGACGCCCGACATCCTGAGGGCGGAACGCTCGAGCGAGGACATCGTCGTGGGCGTCGTCGCCGATGGGGTCGCCGACACCGTAGAGATCGAGCCGGGCCAGATCTTCCGCGGGTTCCCTCTCACGAGCGACGCCGAGGTCGACTCTCTCCGGGAGCGCCTCGCCGCCGTGGGTGGACACGTGAGCATGGTCGGCGCGAGCCTCGACGACGCGACCCCGCGCGGCGCGCTGCTCACGGAGGACGAGCGCGAGGCCTTCCTCGTACCGCAGCTCCGCACTGCCCACCGCCTCGGCGCCGCCGGGGTGCGGCTCCCCTTCGGCCAGGCCGGCTCGGAGCTCCTGCGCCGCGTGCTGCCCGTGCTCCACGAGCTCGACCTCGTGCTGTACGAGGAGATCCAGGGCCAGCAGACGCCGGATACCCCCGCCGTACAGGCAGCACTCGACGTCTTCGCCGACCTGGACGACCCGCGCCTGAGCGTGCTCGTCGACTGCTCGATGTTCATGCCGTCGCTGCCGCTCAGCTACCTCGAGGTGCTGCGGGAGGGCGGCGTGCCGGAGGAACTGCTCCGCAGGCTCGAGACCGAGTGGCGCGCGCCAGAGACCCACGCCGCGGTCATCGACCTCCTGCGCTCCGGGGGCGTGCCTGCGCTCGTGCACACGCTGTACATGAACCTCATCGTGCGGTTCGGCCGATCCGACGTGAGCGACATCCGCTCGATCCTGCCCTCGGTGGGCGCGTTCCACCTGAAGTTCTGGGACCTCGACGACGCCGAGGCCCAGGTCTCCGTTCCCCTGCGCGCGCTGCGCGACGAACTCGGCACCTTCACGGGCACGCTGTGCAGCGAGTGGGGCGGCCACGAGTGGCTCGAGGGCGCGGATGCCACGGACTACACCCGCCGCCACCTCGCCCTCGCGCGCGCCGCGCTGCTCTAGTCGGTGCGCGTGGAGAACGCGGCGTCGAACGCCGCGTCGGAGGGCTCGTAGGTCGAGAGCTTGCGCACGAAGCCGAGAGCTTCGGGGGCACCGACGAGGCGGTCCATGCCCGCGTCCTCCCACTCCACGGACAGGGGTCCCGCGTAGCCGATGGCATTGAGCATCCGGAACGCGTCCTCCCACGGCACGTCACCGTGACCCGTCGAGATGAAGTCCCAGCCGCGGCGCGGATCCGCCCATGCGAGGTGCGACGAGAGGCGACCGTTGCGACCGTTGCCCACGCGCTTCTTGGTGTCTTTGCAGTGCACGTGGAAGATGCGGTCCTGGAAGTCCCACAGGAAGCCGACGGGGTCGATGTCCTGCCACACCATGTGCGACGGGTCCCAGTTGAGGCCGAACGACTCGCGGTGGCCGATGGCCTCGAGCGTTCGCACGGTCGTCCAGTAGTCGTAGGCGATCTCCGACGGGTGCACCTCGTGCGCGAACCGCACGCCCACCTCCTCGAAGACGTCGAGGATCGGGTTGAAGCGGTCGGCGAAGTCCTGGTAGCCGTCGTCGATCATGTCCTGCGGGGCTGGCGGGAACATCGCCACGGTCTTCCAGATGCTCGAGCCGGTGAATCCGGTCACCGTCGTCACGCCGAGCTTCGCGGCGAACCGCGCGGTGTTCTTGAGGTCCTCTGCGGCACGCTGGCGCACGCCCTCCGGCTCGCCGTCGCCCCACACCCGGTCGGGCACGATGTCGCGGTGGCGGCGGTCGATGGGGTCATCACACACGGCCTGTCCGACGAGGTGGTTCGAGATCGTCCACACCTTCAGGCCGTTCTTCTCGAGAATGTCGAGCCGGCTCTGCACGTAGGCGGCGTCATCCCACCGGGAGACATCGATGTGATCGCCCCAGCAGGCGATCTCGAGGCCGTCGTAGCCCCACTCGCCCGCCAAGCGTGCGACTTCCTCGAACGGAAGATCCGCCCACTGGCCCGTGAACAACGTGACAGGACGCGCCATTGCTACTCCTCGATGATCTGCACCCACACGGATGCGCTGTCTGAACTGGTCTCGACGGCGTCGAGCACGCGCTGCACGGCGAGCCCCTCCGCGAACGTGCCGTGCGGGTCGGTGTTCGTCACGATGCCCTCGACGAGGTCTTTGACCTGGTGCGAGAACGCGTGCTCGTAGCCGAGAATGTGGCCAGCGGGCCACCACGCCCCGACGTACGGATGCTCGGGCTCGGTGACGAGGATCGTCGTGAACCCCTGGCGGTCGGCGGGCGCCGTTCGGTCGTAGAACGACAACGAGTTGAGTTCCTCGAGGTCGAACACGAGAGCTCCCTTCGTTCCCGACACCTCGATGGTGAGGGCGTTCTTGCGCCCCGTCGCAAAACGGGTGGCCTCGAACGAGGCGAGCGCACCGTTGCCGAGGCGGCCCGTGAAGATCGCAACGTCGTCGACAGTCACTTCACCGTACCCGTCGGCGGCGGTGCCCGAGAGCCCCGAGCCCGACGCCAGGAGCGGTCGTTGTTTCACTATCGTGTCGACAGTGCCCGAGACCGCGGCGACCGCGAGACCCGTGACGAACTGCGTGGTGTCGATGGCGTGGGCGCCGATGTCGCCGAGCGCGCCGGATCCCGCGTGCTCCTTCTGCAGGCGCCACGCGAGGGGGGCATCCGGGTCGACGAGCCAGTCTTGCCGGTACGCCGCACGCACCTGCTGGATCTCCCCCACGACTCCCTCGGCGATGAGGTCGCGCATGAAGGTGATCGCGGGAACACGGCGATAGGTGAAACCCACCATGGCGCGGATGCCCGCAGCCGACGCTGTGGCTGCGGCATCCGCCATCGCCTGCGCCTCGGCGACCGTGTTGGCGAGAGGTTTCTCGCACAGCACGTGCTTGCCCGCGGTGAGCGCCGCGATGGCGATCTCGGCGTGCGAGTCGCCCGGCGTGACGATGTCGACGATGTCGATGTCGTCACGGGCGATGACCTCGCGCCAGTCGGTCGCGGACTCGGCCCATCCCCAGCGGGATGCCGCGTCCGCGACCGCCTCGGCATTGCGGCCCACCACGACCGCCATCTGCACCTCGGCAGGGAGCCCGAAGACTCGCGGCGCCGTGCGCCACCCCTGCGAGTGCGCAGCACCCATGAAGCCGTATCCGATCATCGCGACACGGAGAGCTCTCGTCACGCGAGCACGACCTCGCGCTCGACCTGTACGCGGTTGGGCACGTAGCGCATCGGGGCGATCTGCATGTAGCGCAGTGTGAGGGTGAGCGTCACGTCGACGTCGACCTTGTCGCCCGCGGCCGGCACGTGCTCGAGCGGGATGATCACCTGGGGCTTGTCGGCGACGAACCACAGGGTGTCCCACTGGTCGGGCAGCTCGGCGATCGAGTAGGTCGTGCCGTCGAGTTCGAAGCGCAGGGCATCCGTCGGGATGTCGACACCGTTGACCCTCGCGGCAACCGTGTCGACGCACGACAGCCACAGGCTGCGGTACCACGGCAGCTGGATGGAGACGGCGAGGCCTTCCGGATGACGGCGCACGTCGGTCTCCGAAAACAGCGAGTTGTGGGTGGCCATGGTGATTCCCTTGTTCGAAGGCTCAGTGGAAGGTGTCGGTAAAGGTGGCGTGCGGCGCGGGCGGAGCCGGGTCGAGCACCTGCGTGGTCGTTGGGCTGTACGGATGCGCCTTGGTCGGCACGGGCCCGTCGGCGGGCGGCATGAACACGGGCTTGCCATCGTCGCCGAAGTACATGAGGTCGAGGTCGAACGCACCCTGGTTCTTGAGGCCGAAGGCAACCCAGTCCTCATGGAACGGCGCGCGCGCGAGCTCGTAGCAGCGGAACTTCCAGAATTTCCACTCGCCGTCCTGGCGCTTGAAGTCGATCGCGTACTTGCACCAGACCCAGTGCGCCCAGACCTTCTTGCCGAGCACCTCGGTGGGGCCGTACATGTCGGGGAAGCTCTCCGCGACCGTCGGGTCGGTGAGACCCGACTCGGTACCGGCCATCATCCAGACACCCTTGGCGGTCTCGCCGTCGGCCGCGACCTCGATCACCGGGGTGTTCGTCGCGTGCAGGATGAGCTTGCCCTCGGGATGCGGGCGCCCCTGGTGGTAGCGGATCACGCTGTCGTACTCCGTGTACTCACCGGCGTTCGTGTAGCGAGCGCGAATACCCTCGGTGCCGCGCTTCACCCACAGCGGGATGATCTGCTCGTCCTCGAACGCGTTGTGCAGGTACATGTACCTGTTGAACAGGTTCTCCACAGCTCCGCGGTCGTGGGCGGACTGCGCGATACCGCGCAGTTCGGCGAGTTCCGCGCGGAGCGCTGCAATCTCTTCGTTGAGATCAGACATGGGTGTTCACGCTTTCTTCTATGGCACGACGCATGAGCGTGTGCTGCTTCTTGACGAGGTCGATCGGGTCGGACTCTCCGAGGTCGGAGAACGCGTGGCCCTCCCACTCGCTCGAGAGATAGCCCTGGTAGCCGCCCTTGACGAACTGCTGCACGATGCGGGGGATGTCCATGGCGGGCTCGTCGCCGTTCTCGTTGATGTCGTAGAACTTGGCGTGCACGTGGAACATCTGCGGCATGATGTCGAGCCACTCCTCCGGCGGGACGAGCCCGTGCATGTTGAACGCGAGCCGGGTGAACGGACCGAAGCGCAGGAAGTCCACGCCCTCGCCCGACAGGTAGTCCTCGAACTTCTGGTTGCGCACGTACATGGGTGTCGGCTCGTGCCAGATCTCGTCCATGACCGGGAAGTGCTTCTCGTCCATTCCCATCTGGCCGAGCGTGCGCAGGAGCGTCGGCGACAGGCTGTGCATGGTCGAGCTGAAGTCGGCGGTGAAGCCGAGTCGCTCGGACTGCAGCTCGTCGTACATCTCGCGCATCTGCAGCACCTGCGGGTTGTTGGGTCCCGACGGCGCGTGAATCTCGTAGCCGAGGTACTGGTCGTACTTCTCGGCCAGCGGCAGGAGGCTGCGCAGCAGCTCCTTGCCGTGGGAGCGGATGACGACCTTGCTGAAGCCGAGCTCGTGGGCGGTCTTCAGTTGGCGGGCGAGGAAGTCGTGCTCCTCGTCCAGGGTCATATCGCGGTCCTTGCGGCGCCCCATGTCGAGGTTCGTGCCGATGGCGCTGGGTTCGAGCTCGTACTTGTCCATGCTGTCGCGCCAGAGCTTCACGAACTCGGCGTCGACATCGGGGTAGGTGCGCAGCATCTGGGCGATGTTGAACTCGATGCCAGGACCCAGGCCGTGGTCGGCCGCCGCCTTGATGAGGGTCTCGGGCGTGTAGATGCCCGCGGCGAATTCGGAGGTGAGGGAGTACAGCGTGATGCCGAGCTTGATGCCCGTGCCCGCGATGCCGTTGTCTTCGGTCATGAGTTGGTCACCGTTCTCGTCAAGTGGGCTGCCAGGGCGGCGCGAGCCTCTGAGGCATCCGTGATCATTCGGGAGCCGGCGTTCGCCGCTGCCGATCGCTGCACTGCCTGCTCGCCCGCGATGATGTCGAACGGGCTCTGCCAGTAGTTCCAATGCCAGCCCTCGTACTCCGAGGAGATCGCACCGTTGTAGCCGTTCTCGACCAGCAGCGTGATGAGCTCGCGCACGGGCACCGAGGGCTCTTCGTCGTTCTCGTCGATGCCGAAGAACTTGCCGTGCACGTGGCGAATCCACGGCATGATCTCGAGCCAGTCGTCGACCTTCGCCGGACCAAAGAGGCCCGTGCCGTTGATGCCGAAGTCGATGCCGAGCTCGGGGCGACCATGCTGGGCGGCGAGCCCGATGAACGAGCCGAAACGCTGGCCGTGCACCTCCTGGTTGGCGGGCGGGCCCTGCTGGTAGTAGCTGTTCCACAGGTCGACGACGGCGCTCAGCAGTTCCTCGGAGGCGCCGCGGCGGCGGTAGGCCTCGATGGCGGAGGGCGCGAAGGCCACGGTAGTGGCACCCCAGTCGGCGGTGAAGCCAAGGAAGGGGGATCCGACCTTCTCGTAGCGGTCGCGCAGCGCGAGGATGCGCGGGTGGCTCGCGTACTGGTCGGCATGCACCTCGAGCGCGAGGGTAACCCCGTGCTTCTCGGCGATGGGCGCGAGCGCCTCCATGGAGTCGGGCGTGATCGAGATCTGAACGCGGGCGATGGGGAAGCCGAGCTTTGCGGCGGCCTCGATCTGGCGCGTCATGTACTCGATGAGCTCGTCCTGGTTGAGCAGGCGATCGCGGTGGATGCCGATATCCGCATTGACCGCGAGCGACGTGGTCACGAGGCCGACCTCCGCGACGAGGTCCTTGAACCATCCCGCGAACGAGTCGTCGATGGTAGGGAACCCGCGGAAACTCGAGAACCCGATGATCTCGAGACCGGGGCCGTAGCCGTCGGCCGCGACCTTGCGGATGAGCGACTCGAGGTCGTACTCGCGGTTGTGGGTTGCCCGCGTGAAGCTGTAGAGAGTCACTCCCTGGATGGGGCTGCCGAGGTTACTCATGCGTGCACCGCCGTCATGGTCTTGCGATCGTGCTCGTCGATGTGGAGCGTCTCGGAGTCGGAGATGATGATGTACGGGATGTACAGCGTGAGGCCGACGTCGACAGTGTGCTCGGCATCCGGGCTCACCGCGAGGTCGCCCGAGAGGGTCGCACTGTCGAGTGGGAACCACCACTCCTCGACGTTGGTCACGAGCTCGTCGAAGGTGAACTCGCGGCCGTTCATCCCCCATCGCAGGCTCTCGGCCGGAGCCGTGACGCCGTCGATGGTGAGTTCGGCTCCCGCGATGCAGGAGCCCGGTAGCGCTCGGTACCAGGGAATGCGGACCTCGACGGAGGCGCGTGCACCCGTCGTGGTGAGCGTTCCCTGCTCGATGATGCGGTCGGGGATCACCAGATTCTCCTTCTGACAACTTTGTCGTTATTTGTGCAGTCTAATGTCTTAATCATGCAGAAGCCAATTCGGCAGCGACCCGTCGTGCACCCCGAACGGCGAGCGCGACTCCCGTGAGTGTCGGGTTGCACGCCGTCGCCGTGGGGATCACCCCGTTGCCGCCGACGAACAGGCCGCGCACCGACCACACCTCGCTGTCGGGGCCGCACACGCTCCTGCCGTCGTCGACCTGGCCCATGCGCGTCGTGCCCTGGTAGTGCAGTGACGAGCCGAGCGGCATGGTGAACGGCCGGTCGCCGATCGCACTGCCGAGCACACCCGCCCACTGCGCGACGAGCTCGCCGGCACGCGCGATAGTCGCGCGGTCGGCGTCGGTGAGGCGATAGTGCAGCCGCAGTGCCGGCATGCCGTAGTAGTCGGTCTCGGTCTCGTCGAACTCGACCCGGTCGTCCCACTGCAGGTCTTTCGCACAGAACAGCCCGAGCCCGACTATCGAGCCGGGGATCACCGGATCCTCGTCGGAGAGCGGGATGGGCGAGGCGTCGAGCTGCATCACCTGGCCGTGGAACGGCACGGCATCGGTGAACGGAACCCAGCTCACGCCGCTGTACTCGCTGAGCGCGCCGCCAGTGGCGACCTGCGGCACGTCGGCGGGGTCGATGTCGCGCAAGCGGGTAGCGAACACCACCTGTGACTGGTCGTTGAGCATGCGCCCGAGGGCGGCGGGCCGGATGCCCGATGCCCACAGCACCTGGGGAGTGCGCAGCGCATCGGCCGCAACAACGACGAATCGGGCTCGCACGGTGTGGATAGCGCCCGAGCGCCGGTCCTCGACCTCCACCCCGACGGCCCTGGCGCCCTCCACGAGAACACGCCTGACGAGTGACTCGTCATGGAGGTGGAAGTGCGGGTTGGCGCGCGTGACCTCTCCGAGCACGACATCGGCACCGGACCACACGAGTCGGCCGTCGTCGGTGCGGTGCACGGCGAGCGGCATGCGCTGCACTCGGTCGCCGGCCGCGCGACCAGTGTCGACGGCGGCCGCGAGACGCTCGCGCACGACGGTCGAGAGCCGCGCGCCGTCGAACGCGTCAGTCGTCACGCCGAGGAGACGCTCCCCTTCGGTGAGCAGCTCGTCCAGGTCGGGCAGGAACGCTATGCGCTCGCTGTTGTTCGGCCGGGGGCACGCCGCGGTCCAGTGCGCGGACATGCCGCCCACGTTCGTCGAGAACGCCGCGGCGGGAAGACCGTCTTCACCCTCGGCCTGGTAGCCGGAGTCGAGCAGGTAGGTGCCCGCGCGACCGCGTCGCTCGCCGGCGCGCACCGCTCCGGGGTTCGTGAAGGTTCCGGCGCTGGGCGATGGGCCCTCCGACCGCGACTGTGCTTCGCGGCGGGCGGCGTCGTCGACGATGTTCTTCACGTGCGATCCGGGCGGGTCGGAGACCGTGGGGCCCGCTTCGAACATGGCGATAGTGGCATCCGGAGCCTGCTCGCTCAGGATGCGCGCGTAGGTCGAGCCCGCGGGGCCGCTGCCGACGATCGCGACGTCGACCTCGCGGGGGTACTCCCGTGTCACGCGTTCGCCGCGACTTCCTTGATGTACTCGACCGAGGCGAGAGTCTCCTTCGTCGGGTAGTACTCGAGGCCGAGGGGGCCGTCGTAGCCGATGGAGCGCAGGTCGGCGAGGCGGGCCGGCCAGTCGATGGCGCCGGATCCGGGCTCACCACGGCCGGGCGCATCGGCAACCTGCACGTAGCGAATGACATCTTTCGCGTTCGCGAGTTCGGTGGCCGGATCCTCCCCCTCGACCGTCGAGTGGTACAGGTCGTACAGCACACCGAAGAACTCCGAGCCGACCCCGCGCGCGACGTAGGCGGCCTCCGCCGTGCGGTCGAGCAGCGAGCCGGGGTGGTCGACGCGCACGTTCACGGGCTCGAGCACGAGGGTGATTCCGGAGCCCTCGATCTGCGCGATAGCGCGCGTGTAGATGTCGACGAGCTTGTCGAGCTGCACCTGGCGCTTGGATCCACCGAACCCCGTGCCGCTGCCGACGACGAGGCGCGTGCAGCCGAGCTGCTGGGCGATCGCGACGCCCTCGTCGAGCTTGCCGAAGAAGGGCGAGTCGTCGAACGGCGGGATCATGAACTGGGTGCGGGGCTCGGAGAGCTGGGCGGTGAGGACGACGCCGGTTTCCTCGAGGGCGGCCTTGAGCGCGGGGACATCCTTCGGCTTGGCCGGAGCATCGGCACCCGTGGGGCCCCACATCTCGACCGCCGTGAAACCCGCAGCTGCGGCTGCGCGAACGCGGTCGTGGTACTCGGGAATCTCGGTGAAGAGGAGCTCGATGTTGGGGGCCAACTGGTACATGGAAAACTCCTGCTCGACGGTGAGTGATGTGCGTGTGGTCCTAGATTAGTCTGAATTCGACATAACTGTCTAGAAAGCGAACAGAAGCGCTCGCGATAGAATCAAGAGCAACCGAAGGAGGTGGACGACGGCATGGCCGATCACTCGCTCCTGTCCCGGCTCGACCTCAACCTCCTCGTGTCGCTCGACGCCCTCATCACCGAGCAGAGCGTCACGCGAGCCGCCGAGCGACTGCACCTCAGCCAACCCGCGCTGAGCGCATCCCTCGCCCGGCTCCGTACGCACTTCGGCGACCAGATCCTCGCGAGGCGCGGCAACACCTACGAGCTCACGCCCTTCGCCATGCGCCTCACCGAGCACACCACGACAGCCCTCGAGGCGGCCCGTCGCGTGTTCGAGACGCAGGCGACATGGGAGCCCTCGGAGTCGACGCGCGAGTTCTCCATCTACGGCGCGGACTACGGATTCGTCACCATCGGCCGCGCGGTGTCCGAACTGGCGGCCCGCCGCGCACCGGGACTGCGGTTCCGCTTCATGCTGCACAACCCCACGATCGTCGAAGACGTATCGAATCGCCTGCGCTCCGTCGACGGGATGATCATCCCTCACGGCCACGTCTCCGACCTCCCGTATGTCGACCTCTGGCGCGACGACTGGCACGCCGTCGTCGCGGAGGATAACCCCGTGGGCGACCAGCTCACCATGGACGACATCGCAGCCCTCCCCTGGGTCATGACCTTCCAGTCGCGCTCAGCCTTCACCTCGGCGGCGCGGCAGATCCAGCAGCTGGGAGTCGAGCCGCACGTCGAGGTCGTCGTCGAGAGCTTCCTCGCGCTGTCGCACTTCATCAGGGGCAGCAACCGGATCGGCCTGCTGCAGGGCGCACTCGTGCCCCTCGCCCTGCGCGCCGGGGGCATCCGCGTCGTCAAGCTGCCCTTCGAACCGACGCCCCTCGTCAACGCGCTCTGGTGGGACCCGGTGCACGGCCGCGATCCCGAGCACGCGTGGATGCGCAAACTCTTCGAGGAGGCCGGCCGGATGGTCGCAGCGCAAGCACATCCGGTCGACTCCGCGACGGACTAGGCGCGCAGTGCCCGCATGCTCGACCGGATGAGATCGTGCTGGCGCCGCACGAGCACGAGAGGGTCCACCTCGCCGAGCTCGGCGAAGGCGTGGCCCTCCCACTCGCTCGACCAGTAACCGCGGTAGCCGCCCTCGACGAACACCTTCACGAGCTCCGGGTAGTCGATGGCGGGTTCCTGCCCCGAGTCGTCGATGTCGTAGAACTTGGCGTGAACATGCTTGATCTGCGGCATGATGTCCGCCCACTCGTGCGGGTCGACGTGGCCGTGCATGTTGAACGAGAGGTGCGCGAACGAGCCCAGGCGACCGGGGTCGAAGTCGCGCCCGGTCAGGTAGGCGATGAACTCCTGCTGGCGATCGCGCATGGGGGCATCCGTCGCCCAGATCTCCTGCAGCTTCTCGACTGCCGCGTCGTCGAGCCCCGCACGCCGCACTGCTCGCAGGAGCGTCGGCGACATCGAGTGCATGGTCGAGGAGAAGTCGGCGGTGAAGCCGAGCAGGGGCGAGCCGAGGGCGTCATAGGTGTCGCGCACCTTCATGATCTCCGGATGGTTCGGCCCCATGGGCGCGTGGATCTCGTACGCGAGCTGCAGTTCGAGCTCCTCGGCGATCGGTAGCAGCCTGCGCAGCAGGTCGGACTTGGCGCTCTGGATACGCACGAGCGGGAAGCCGAGCTTCTTCGCTCCCCGGAACATGAGCTCGCTGAACTCGAACTCCTCGTCGGGAGTCATGTCGCGCGCGCGGTTGCGACCCATGTCGAGGTTGGCGCCGAACGAGCTCGCATCGAACCCGTGCTTGTCGAACGCGTCGCGCCACCGGGAGACGAACTCGTCGGTGACCACAGGGTAGCTCGGGATCATCTGGGCGGCGTTGATCTCGATGCCGGGGCCGATGCCGAGCTCGGCTACGCGGTCGAGCAGCCCGTCGAAGTCGTACCAGCCGGCGCGGAACTCCGCGCTCGCGGAGTACAGCGTGAGGCCGAGCGTGAACGGGTCGCCCTCGGCGGCGGGGGCCGGAGCGCCAGCGGCGGCGAGGGCTGGGGATGGGGCATCCCGATCGGTGACGACGAGGCTGAACGACTCCCGCACGTGGTTGGGCACATACAGGCCGGGGCCGCCGTCCTGGCCGGGCGCGATCTGCATGTACGGCAGGCGCAGCTCGCCGACGATACCGATCTCGTGCGTCTCGCCCAGCGCGAAGGCGGGCTCCCGGCGCACGATGAGCAGCGGGTGCTGCTGCAGGTACCACAGCACCTCGCTCTGGGCGGCGAGGTCGCCGAGGGCGTAGCGCGTGCCCGCGAGTTCGAAGGCGATGTCATCCGGATCCACCGGCTCGCCATCGACAGTGAGTTCGAGCTTCACCACCGACGACAGCCACAGGCTGCGGTACCAGGGGATCGTGAGGGAGACCGCGAACCCGTCGGGGTGCGCGCGCAGGCTGTCATCGTGAATCAGGCCGTTGGGCATGGTGTGCGTGGTCCTTAGAGCTCGGAGACGGTCTTGCGCATGAGGGAGTGCTGGCGGCGAACCTGCTCGATCGAGCGCCACGGGATGCGGTCGCCCTCGTACTCGCTCGAGAGGTAGCCGGTGTAGCCGGAATTCTTGAGGGCACGCAGCACGGGCTCCCACGGGATCTGCTGGTCGACCAGGTTCTCGTCGATGTCGTGGAACTTGGCCTGGATGAACACCACATACTTCGCGATGTCGGCGATGTCCGCGATGTCGACCGCGATGCCGTCCATGAACGCCGGGCGGCTCTCGCGGGTCTGGCCAGGGGCGAGGGGAATGGGGCGGTCCTGGAAGATGCCGGTGTCGAGCAACAGGCCGAAGTGCTTCGTGCCCGTGCGCTCGATGAGTTCGATGTACTCGTCGACGACCTCGTGCTTGATGGGAGTCGGCGAGTGGATCTCGGGGCAGATGATTACGTCGAGGTCGTGGGCGAGCTCGAGGCTACGCTCGACTGCCTCACCCCAGATCGGGTCGGGGATGAGATCACTCGAGACGACGCCGATCTTCGGCCGCACGAAGGAGAAGCCGAGCTGCTTGGCGAGGCGCAGGTCGCGCTGCAGGGTTGCCGCGCCCTCGAGCGCGGTCATCGAGCGGTCGGGGTGCAGGCGCGTGTCGATCCACGATCCGTAGTTGGTGGGCGTGAGCGAGTACTTCTCGATCAGCCGGAACCACTCGTCGATCCACGCTGCGCTGGGGTTCGGGTATTTCGCGACGTGGCCCTCGCCGAGAATCTCCACGCCCGTGGCGTTGACGTCGGCGACAGCCGCGAGGGCGGTCTCGAGGTCGAGCACGGTGCCGTAGTCGCCCATGAAACTGTAGAGCGAGACGCCATATTTGAACGGACCGCCGTCGACATCGGAGCTCAGGGTGATGTGCCGCGACGCGCGGAATACCGACGGCTGGTGCTCCATCGGGATGTACGACATCCGCAGGCGCAGATCGATGGAGACCTCGTGGATGCCGTCGGGCAGGCCACCGGGGAATGGCACGGTGACGACCGCGGCATCCTCGAGCTGCCAGCGAACGTCGTCGCTCGCCCACAACTCGTCGAGTGTGTACGTGGTGCCGCCGAACGTCCAGAGCGGAACCGTGGCCGGCACGTCGACGAGGGTGCCCACGCGCACGGCGACGCCATCGATGAGGGATGCTGCCATGCCGCGGTAGGAGGGCATCCGCACCCTGAGCTGGAACCCGGTGACCTCACCGCCCTCGCGCACGTTGCGGAAACCGGAAGCCTGGATGAGTTCTTTCTCAAGGAGCATGTACTGAGCCTATAGGGTTTCGGTCTGTTTCATACATAAGTATATCTGAACCGCACATATGCGCGAGCGCACCTCCGCGCTCGACCGCGCGCTCGCATCGCGCTTCACCGCGGGCGCTCGCGTCGAGTTCGCCACTTTTGCCCGTGCCACGCGCCTCAGACGGGCAAAAGTGGCGAACTCGACGTGGGCGAGCGGCGGGCGCTGGGGCAGGGGCGAGCGGCGGGGGCAGGGCGGGGCGGGCGCTGGGGCTGGGCAGGGCGGCGGCAGGGCAGCGGCGAGCGTCAGGCGCGGTTGCGCGGGCGCACGCGCGCTGGCGGGATGAACGGCGGCACACGCGGGGAGGCGACGACGTTCCGGATCGCCCCGATGCCGGCGACCCGCAGCACGACCTCATCGCCCTCGGTTAGCGGCGGCGGCGTGAGCGACCCGGCCCTCCCCCAGAGCTCGGCGAGGCATCCGCGCCCGCACGTGCCTGAGCCGAGCACGTCGCCCGGAACGACCCGCGAGTCGCGCGACGCGTATGCCACGAGCTCGCGGAACGGCCAGCCCATGTTGCTCATGAGGTCTTGGCCGTACTCGACGCCGTTGACCTCGACGCGCATGTCGAGCGGCAGGAATCCCTCGTCGTCGTGCAGGTGCTCGAACTCGTCGGCGGTGACGATCCATGGCCCGAGGGTCGAGGCGAAGTCCTTGCCCTTCGAGGGACCCAGCCGCACCTTCATCTCGCGCGACTGCACGTCGCGCGCCGACCAATCGTTGAACACCGTGTACCCGAAGATGTGGGCGTGCGCCTCATCCGGAGTCAGCGATGCCCCGTCACTGCCCTCGACCGCGCCGATGACCGCCCCGACCTCGAGCTCGAAGTCGAGCCGTTGCGTGGCTGCGGGAGGCACCACGGCATCACCTGTCGCGATGACCGAGTGCGGGTTGGTGAAGTAGAACGTCGGGAACTCGTACCACTCGGCAACGACGCCCTCGGTGTTGTCGACACTCTTGACGACGCCCTCGACGTGCTCCTCGAACGCGACGAAATCGCGGATGCTCGGCGGCACGACGGGCGCGAGCAACGTCACCTCGGCCAGCGGAACCCCGCCCTCCAGCCCCGCGAACTGCAGCGCTCGCTCGAGGCCGAGCCGCAGCACATCCGCGACGGTGAGCCCGTTGGGGAACTCGATAACTCGATCGTCGCGCACGATGCCCTCGCCCACGGCACCGCCGTGGGTCCAGCGCGCGATTCTCACGCGGGCACGCTGACGAGCGCGGCGATCCGTCCCATGAGGGCCGGGATGGGCGCGTCGCGGTTCTCCTCGATGAGCCAGTCGCCGAGCTGCACGGAGGCCGCGACGACCTCGCTCGCGCGGGCGACGCGTCGCTCGTGGAACGCGTCCCACAGGGGCTGATCGACCTCGGCGGAGGAGAGCAGCAGCTCGGAGAGCACTACCGCGTCCTCGAGGGCCTGTGCAGCACCCTGCGCGAGGGTGGGCGGTGCGCTGTGCGCGGCATCCCCGATCACCACTGCACGACCGCGGTTCCACGGGGCGTCGAGAACGTGCGCGGTGAACCACGTGTAGTTGACGCGCGAGGAGGTGCTGAGGCTCTCGCGGAAGTCGTCCCACGGGCCGTGGTAGGCCAGCGACAGCTCGCCCATGATGCGCACGGCGTCCTCGTCGGAAATGCCCGAGCGGTCCTGCGCCTTCTCGACGAGGTAGGCGTACATGGTGTCCTCGCCCGTCGGGCAGTAGCCCGCGATGTAGCAGGGCCCGCCGTAGTAGAGCTCGGTGAACTTGACTGACTCCGGGCGTGGCACGAAAGCCCGCCAGATGCCCATGCCCGTGGTGCGAGGCGTGATGTCGATCCCGATGAGCGACCGCACTGCCGAGTGCAGCCCGTCGGCCCCGATGAGGAGGTCGGCGCGGGATGTCTCACCGGTGCTGAGCGTCACGTCGACGCCCGCGGCATCCGTGCTCACGCCCGCAACCGAGGTGCCGAAGTGCACGCGCGCGCCGAGCGACTCGGCGCGGGCGAGGAGGATCTTCGCGAGGTCAGGACGGTACATCCCCGCGGTCGCCGGGAACTCGGGGCCGCCCGTGCGCTGGTCGGGGATCTCCGCAATGACGTTGGCGACGGGGCCGGGCGTGCGCAGCGCGATCTGGTCGAAGCCGTACGACTTCTGCTTCGCCTCGTTCCACACGCCGAGCTGGTCGAGCACGCGCAGCAGGTTGCCCTGCAGCGTGATGCCCGACCCGATGGCGCTGAGCTCGGGCTTGGACTCGTAGACGTCGACCTCGACGCCGCCCTCGGCGAGGAGGATGGCGGCACCGAGACCGGCGAATCCGGCTCCGGCAATGGCGACTCGCTGCACTGCGGTCATGGGGGTCTTACCTTTCTATTTCACGGCGAGGGGGTTCACTGGTGAGCCCACTGCGCCGGTGATCTTGAGTGGTGGTGCTGAGAGAAAGAAGTCGTACTGGCCGTCGGCGGCGCAGTCTTCGGCGAGCGCATCCAGATCCCACATCTCGCCGATGGTGAGCCCCATGTTCGGGATGACCACCTGATGCAGTGGCTGAAATGCATCGTCGAACTCGTTGGGGCGCACTTCGAAGCCCCACGTGTCGGTAGCGATCGCCGCGATCTCCGTGGAGTGCAGCCATCCGGCGGTCTCGAACGACAGGCCGGCGGAGGGGCCGCCCGCGTAGCCGTTCCAGCCCTCGCGCTTTGCACGTGCGAGGCGACCCGTGCGCACGAGCACGATGTCGCCGCGGCCGATGGCGACGCCCTGGGCCTCCCGCGTGGCCTCGAGTTCGGCGGTCGTGATCGCGTAGCCGTCCTCCAGCTCGCCGCTCTCGCGGAGGTGGCGGCCGACGTCGAGCAGCACTCCCCTCCCCACGAGGTGGGGCGCCATGTGCTCGATGCCCGTCACGAGGTCGCCGTCGCTCGTCACGACGTCGCCCGACGGGCGGCCGTTCCAGGCGAATCCGTGGTCGAAGATGTGGCCCAGGCCGTCCCACTGGGTCGAGCACTGCAGCGGCATGGCGATGACGTCGTCCGCACCGCCGAGTCCGTGCGGGAAGCCCTGCTTGCCCGCGGCGGCCTCGAGACCCGTGTCGAGCATGGTGTGCACGGGGTTCGTGCGGCGGCGCCAGCCGACCTGCGGGCCATCCATGTCGAAGCTCTGCGAGAGCGAGAAACTGACACCCCTGCGAACGAGGGATGCGCCCTCCACGCGCTTGGCGTCATCGAGGAAGTTGACGGTGCCGAGCACGTCGCCTGCGCCCCAGCGACCCCAGTTGCGGTACTTCTGCACGGCGGCGGAGATGGCACCCTCGGGGTCAGTCCTGTCGAGGGCCACGTCAGTTCTCCGTCCACTGCGGCAGCGGTGCGGCAGTGCTCCTACTATCCCCTGCTGCACAAGCCGCCGTGTAGTGGGCGTTGCTGATGCGGGCATTGCTCGTGTCGATATCCGCTCCTTCGATGCGCACATCATCAACCTCGTATTCCCCGCACACCGCCGATTCGTCGAAGGTGAGAGAAACATCCCCTTCACTTCAAAGGATCGACGATGATCAAGCTCCTCTCCCACCTCGCCCATCTCGAGATCACGACACCGGACGTCGAGGCGTCTGCGCAGTTCTACGTCGAGCAGGTCGGCCTTCGCGTCTTCGCCCGCGAGGGTGGCAAGGTCTACCTGCGCTCGTGGGGCGACTACTACAACTACTCCCTCGTGATCTCGCAGAGCGACGAGGTCGGCCTCGCCGTCATGGCGTGGCGCACCTCGAGCGCCGAGGCCCTCAACCGGGCCGCCGCCAACGTCGAGGCCGCGGGCATCACGGGCACCTGGAGCGACACGAACGTCGGCCACGGCCGCTCGTACACGTTCACGGGCCCCTACGGCCACACCATGGAGCTCTACTGGGACGTCGAGCGCTACAAGAGCACCGCCGACGTCGCCTCGATCTACCCCGACCGCCCCGAGCGCCGCAGCCAGCACGGCGTGGCGCCCCGCCAGCTCGACCACGTCACCGTGGCCTCGAGCGACGTCGAGGGCATGGCAGCGTGGTACCGCGACGTGCTGGGCTTCCGCATCATGGCCAACACCGTGCTCGATGAGGCGCCCATCAGCGTCTTCAGCGTCATCACCACCAACGAGAAGTCGCACGACCTCGGCATCGTCTTCGACGGTTCAACCCGCGCCGGACGCGTGAACCACATCGCCTACTGGGTCGACACCCGCGAAGACCTGCTCGCGGGCGCCGACATCCTCATGGAGAACGGCACGAACATCGAGTACGGGCCCTCCATCCACGGGATCGGTGAGCAGAGCTTCCTCTACTTCCGCGACCCGTCGTCGCTTCGCGTGGAGGTCAACACGGGCGGATACCGCAACTACGTGCCCGACTGGGAGCCCAACACCTGGCGCCCGTCGCAGGGCTCGAACAACTTCTACCGCAACGGCGCCATGCCGATGTCGATGACGGAGTCGTTCCCCGCAGCCGACGGCCCCTCCGCCACGGAGGAGGGCATCCACCCCGACACGCGCGACGCGCTGCTCAACCCGTACGCGAAGCAGGGCCGGGGCTAACCCCCTCACCATGCCGGGCCGGCTGGACGGCAAAGTCGCCGTCATCACGGGTACCGCAAGCGGGCAGGGGCGCATCGCCGCGCACCTGTTCGCCGCGGAGGGCGCGATCGTCCACGGGGCGGATGTCGATGCGGCTGGGGCCGCCGAGACGCTCGCCCTCGTGGGCGGCAACATGACGAGCAGCGTCGTCGATCTCACCGACGACGCTGCGGTTGCGCAGTGGATCTCCGGCATCGGCCCCCTCGACATCCTCTACGCGAACGCGGGGGCCACGAAGTTCAACACCGTCGAGAACACCTCGTTCGAGGAGTGGTCGTGGGTGCTCAGGCACGAGCTCGACATCGTGTTCCTGCCCGTGCACCACGCGTGGCCGCAGCTGCGCGACGGCGCGAGCATCGTGCTCGTGGGGTCCACCGCGGGCATCACCGGCTCGATGACCAACGCGCGTCTGGCCCATACGGCAACGAAGGGCGGAGTCGTCGCGATGACGAAACAGCTCGCCGCCGAGGGCGCGCGCCGGGGCATCCGGGCCAATTGTGTGAGCCCGGGGATGATTCGCACCCCGGCCACGGAGGGCGACCTGCTCGCGGCCGACCACCCCATGCGCGAGATCGCGCGGCACATCCCGCTCGGACGCATCGGCGACGCCGCCGAGGTCGTGCGCGCGGCGCTCTTCCTCGCGAGCGACGAGGCGTCGTACATCACGGGCGCAAACCTCGTGGTCGACGGCGGATGGTCGGCAGTACTGCCCGGAGCTGCATCGTGACCGCCGCCCTGCCGGGCCTCGCGGGCAAGACCATCGTCGTCACGGGCGCGCTCGGCGGCCAGGGTGCCGCACTCGTGGACCTGCTTCTCGCCTCGGGCGCAGACGTCATCGCCACCGACGTCGCGGCGGGCTCGCAGCATCACCTCGATGTCGGCTCGGAGTCGGACTGGGCGGCACTGGCTCGCTCGCTCGACCGCGTCGACGGGCTCGTCAACAACGCGGGCATCCCGTTCCGGGCGCGCCTCGGCGAGGTCACCCTCGACGACTGGGACCGCGTGCTGCGCATCAACCTCACGGGCGCCATGCTCGGTATCCAAGCCCTCGTGCCGCTCATGCCCGCGGGCTCGTCGATCGTCAACGTCGGCTCGCTCGCCGCGCTCAACGCACACCACACCGTCGCCTACACGACGAGCAAGTGGGGGCTCCGCGGGCTGACTCACGTTGCGGCAACCGAGCTCGGCGGCCGGGGCATCCGAGTCAACATCGTGCACCCCGGATACGTCGAGACGCCGATGATGGCCGCGGCGCCCGCGATCATGACGCAGACGCAGCTCGAGCTCACACCCCTCGGCCGCACCGCGCAGCCCGAGGAGGTGGCCTCCGTCGTCGCGTTCCTGCTGAGCGATCTCGCGGGCTACGTGACGGGCGCCGAGATCCCCATCGACGGCGGCTTCAGCTCGTCGGGCGGCGTGAAGTACCTGTCAGACACCATCACGAAGAACAGTTAAGGAACCACCCATGTTCATGTACTTCCCCACCAACTACGTCTGGAGCATGGCGGCCGTCGCCGCGCTCAACAACGGCGGATACATCGACGAGGTCGACCGCGCGTGCAAGCCCGTGCTCGAGGCGTCGAAGAACGGGGACGACGTCGGCACGGAAGACCTCTACGCCTCGTGGGCCGCCGTCGCCGACCGGCTCATCGCGTCGGCCGAGGCCGACGAGTCGATCGGCCGCACGATCGGCGCCGGCGACAAGTACTACCGCGCGTCGCTCTACACGTCGCAGGCCGAGCGCCTGCAGTCGCCGACCTGGGCCGGGCGCACCGCGGCGTACCAGAAGTCGATAGACCTGCTCCTGAAGCACATCGCCCTCTCCGACAGCCCCGTCACGCAGGTGGAGATCCCCTACGAGGGCGCCTCGCTGCCGGGCTACTTCCACCCCGCGGGTCCGAACGCGCCCGTCATCATCCAGTTCAACGGCCTCGACTCGACGAAGGAGATGATGTTCTACTCCGGATTCCCGCAGATGCTCGCCCGCCGCGGCATCGCGACGCTCATGGTCGACACGCCGGGCTCCGGCGAAGCGCTCCGGATGCGCGGCCTCACCGCCCGCTACGACACCGAGGCGTGGGCATCCGCGTGCATCGACTACCTGCAGACGCGCGACGACGTGGACGCGGACCAGATCGGCATCGTCGGCTGGTCGCTCGGCGGCTACTACGCGCCCCGCGCCGCCGCGTTCGAGAAGCGCCTGAAGCTCGCCGTGGCGTGGGGAGCCAACCACAACTGGGCGGAGGTGCAGCACAAGCGCATCGCACGCGAGGGCGAGAACCCCGTTCCCCACTACTGGGAGCACGTGTTCTGGGTGTGGGGCGTCTCCACCATGGACGAGTTCCTCGAAGCGACGAAGAACATGACACTCAACGGTGTCGTCGACAAGATCACCGTGCCCTTCCTCATCACGCACGGGGCAAACGACCGGCAGATCTCCGTCGACTACGCGCACCAGAGCCACGACCAGGCGGTCAACAGCCCCAAGAACGAGCTGCGCATCTTCGACGAGCCCGAGGGCGGCACCGAACACATCTCGATCGATAACATGACCTATGTCGCGGGGTTCATCGCCGACTGGATTGCCGAGACGTTCGCCGAGCTTCGCGCTTAGTCTGGTCTCATGGCTACCGCTGTCATCGTTGACGCACTGCGCACCCCGTCCGGCAAGGGGAAGGCCGGTGGCGCGCTCTCGCACTGGCACCCCGTCGATCTCCTCGGCACGGTGCTGAGAGAGCTCGTCTCCCGCAACGACCTCGACCCCGCCCTCATCGACGACGTGATCGGCGGCTGCCTCTCCCAGGTGGGTGAGCAGGCGGTCAACATCACGCGCAACGCCGTGCTCGCCGCGGGCTTCCCCGAGTCGGTGCCGGGCACGACTGTCGATAGACAGTGCGGGTCGAGCCAGCAGGCCGCGCACTTCGCCGCGCAGGGCGTCATCGCCGGCGCGTACGACATCGTCATCGCGTGCGGCGTCGAACTCATGAGCAAGAACCCCATCAACGTCGCGACCCTGGGGCAGGACAACTGGGGCCCGCTCGTGAACGCGCGCTACCCCGAGGGGCTCGTGGGCCAGGGCATCTCTGCCGAGCTCATCTCCTCGCGCTGGAAGCTTTCGCGCGAAGCGCTCGACACCTTCGCCGAGCGCTCGCACCGCCTCGCTGGTGCCTCCGACTTCACGAGCGAGATCCTCCCCTTCGGCGATCTGACGACGGATGAGACCATCCGCTCCGGCACGACCGTCGCGGGTCTCGGCGAACTCAAGGCGGCGTTCCACGACGACGCACTGGCCGAGCGCTTCCCCGAGATCCACTGGAAGATCACCGCGGGCAACTCGTCCCCCTACACGGATGGCGCCTCCGCAGTCCTCATCATGAGCGAGGAGCGCGCCCTCTCGCTGGGGCTCACGCCGCGCGCGCGGTTCCACTCCTTCGCGGTCGTCGGCTCCGACCCCATCGAGATGCTGACGGGGGTCATCCCGGCCACCCGCCGCATCCTCGACCGCAGCGGCCTCGGCATCGACGACATCGACACGTTCGAGGTCAACGAGGCGTTCGCCTCCGTGCCGCTCGCGTGGCAGCACGAGTTCGGGGTCGACCCCGACCTGGTGAACCCGCGCGGCGGGGCCATCGCGCTCGGACATGCGCTCGGGTCATCCGGAACCCGCCTGCTCACGACCATGCTCAACCAGCTCGAGCGCACGGGCGGCCGCTACGGCCTGCAGGTCATGTGCGAGGGCGCGGGTATGGCCAACGCGACGATCATCGAGAAGCTCTAGATGCGAATCGCGGATGCCACGGCCCTCGTCACGGGCGGAGCCTCAGGTCTCGGCCTCGCGACGGCAACCGCACTGGCCGCGGCGGGCGCGCGCGTGGTCATCGCCGACCTGCCGACCTCGCGCGGAGCGGAGTTGCCCTTCGAGTTCGCCCCCGTCGACGTCCGCTCGGAGGCCGACGTGCTCGCCGCCGTCGAACTCGCGGGCGACGCGCGCATCGTCGTCAACTGCGCCGGCATCGGGACCCCCGGCCGCGCGGTCGGCAAGAACGGTCCGCTGCCCCTCGAAGACTTCGAACGTGTCGTGGGCATCAACCTCATCGGCACCTTCAACGTCATCCGCCTCGCCGCCGCCCGGATGATGCAGCTCGATCCGATCGGCGAAGAGCGCGGCGTCATCATCAACACCGCCTCGGTCGCGGCATACGACGGGCAGGTGGGTCAGGCCGCCTACTCGGCCTCGAAGGGCGGGGTCGCCGCCATGGCGCTGCCCCTCGCGCGCGAGTTCGCGCCGCACCTCATCCGCGTCATGACGATCGCGCCGGGCATCTTCGAGACGCCCATGATGGCGGGGCTGCCGCACGAAGCACAAGACTCTTTGGGCAAGCAGGTTCCGCACCCGTCGCGCCTCGGCCGGCCCGCCGAGTACGCGGCACTCGTGCAGCACATCGTCGAGAACCCCATGCTCAACGGCGAGTCGATCCGCCTCGACGGTGCGATCCGGATGGCACCCCGCTAAACCCTCGTCCACATGGGGTGGGGTGCCTCGCCGAGCGATGTATGTCGCACCGACATACATCGCCGGAAGTAGACCCTCCAGCCTGCCACCGGCTCGCACCAGTGTGCGCGGCTACAGCACCTTCTCGAAGCACAGCGCGTACGGCACGGCTCCGTAGAGACCGAAGGCCGGGATGCCCGTGTAGCCGAGCCCCTCGTAGAGAGCGATGGCCTCGTGCTGGAGATTGCCCGTCTGGAGGATGAGGCGGCTGGCGCCGCGCTCCCGAGCGATGTCCTCGAGGGAGAGCATGAGCACCTTCGAGATGCCACGTCCGCGGGCCTCGACAGGCACGAAGACCTTCTTCACCTCGAAGCCGCCGTTCGACTCGGGGCCCGGCGCTGACCGCAGTGCTGCATGCCCGACCGGCGTCTCGCCGTCGAACGCCATGATCGTCACGACCATCTCGTCGTCGTGAGTGGCGAGGGCGACACCCACGGCGTCGCGCTGTTCGGTCGGGAGCGCGCCCGTGAGGCGCGCGTACTTCGCGAACGACTCCGTGTTCATGGCGTCGCGCAGCGCGACGGCCCGCGGGTCGAGCCAGTCGACCACGCGGACCTCGACGTCGCTACTCAGCTTTCGCGCTGACCGTCGCGCTCGCGTTCGACTCGTACGACGTGTTCGTCGACTCGAAGAAGTTCACGAGCTGGAGGGTGTCGTTGGCGGCGGCCATCCACTTGGCAGGATTGGAGACGTTGTAGTGCGCCTCGAACCCGAGCTCCTCGAGTCGACGGTCGGCCAGATACTTCACGTACTGGTTGATGTACGTGGCGTTGAGACCGAGGATTCCGCCCGGAAGGAGGTCGTGGTTGTACTCCTCCTCCATCTCGACGGCATCGAGGATCATCTGCTTGATCTCCTCGGCGAACTCCTCGGTCTGCAGGTCGGGATTCTCTTCCAGCACCGTGAGGATGAGGTTGATGCCGAACTTGAGGTGCAGCGACTCGTCGCGCACCACCCAGTCCATGAGCGAACCGAAGTTGCGCAACAGGTTCCGCTGGCGGAACGACAGCGCAACCATGAAGCCCGAGTAGAACCACACGCCCTCGAGGATCACGTTGTACGCGACCAGATTGCGGATGAAGTCCTTCTTGCCCTCGGTCGTGGTGATGTCGAGGGTCTGCTCCGTCATGCGACGGATGTACTTGACCTCGAACTCCTCCTTGCGCGCCATCGACGGAATGTCGGCGTGCGCGGCATAGGCGGCCTCGCGGTCGATCGGGAAGGTCTCGAGCACATACTCGAAGCTCATGCAGTGGTTTGCTTCTTCCCACATCTGCTTCGCCAGGTAAAGGCTGCACTCGGCGGCGTTGACGTACGGGTAGACCCCGAACGCCAGCGCCTTGTTGACGAGCAACTCATTCGGGTTGAAGTAGCTCATCAGGAACGTCACAGCGTGACGCTCCTCGTCTGTCATTTTCTTGAAGTCGGCGATGTCTTCGCCGAGCTGGATCTCGTTGGGGAACCAGGTGTTGGCAACAGCCTGGTCATAAAGATCCATCGCCCACTGGTAGCGGATGGGCTTGAGCAGCAGGCCCTCTTGCAGGCCGGTTCCGAGGATGCCCACTACTGGCAGCTCTCGCACTGGAGGTCGTCCATGGGGTCGACGGGAACGTAGTACTCGTCGGTGCTCAGGAGAAGCCTGTCCATCACGCACCTGCCTTCGGGGCGAGACCGCCGAAGCCACGGCGGGCCGGGGCGGAGGTGGCCGTTGTGGATGCTGCAGCCTCAACGGGAGCCGACGAGACGATGTCCTCCGACTTGTTGACCTTGACCGTCGACTGCTCGGCGGTGTGGCGGGGCTTCATGTGCAGGTAGTACGTCGTCTTCACGCCGCGCTCCCACGCCGCGAAGTAGATGTCCATCATGTCGCCGAGGTCGCGCGTCTCGAGGTACATGTTGCGGCTGATGGCCTGGTCGATCCACTTCTGGGCGCGCGCCGCAACCTCGAGGAAGGCGTACGGCGAGAGTTGGAAGCTCGTCTTGTAGACCTCCTTGAGGTCATCCGGGATGGCCGCAACGTTCTGGATGTCGCCCTGGCTGCGCAGGATGGCCTCGCGGGTCGACTCCCAAATCCCGAGCTTCTGCAGGTCGCGCACGAGGTTCGCGTTGACCTCGAGGAACTTGCCGTTGCTGGTCGCGCGGCTGAAGATCTGCGCGAACTGAGGGTCGAGGCCGGGCGTGGTGCCCGCGACGAGGCCGATGGAGGCGGTCGGCGCGATCGCCATGAGCGTCGCGTTGCGCATGCCGCCCTTGACCTTGGCGCGCAGCGCGTCCCAGTCGAGGCGCGTCGTGCGGTTGACCTTGATCGGGATGCCGCGGTCTGCCTCGGTGAGCGCGATCGAGTCGAGCGGCACGAGGCCCTCCGACCAGCGGGATCCGGCGAAGTTCGGGTACGCCCCGCGCTCCTTGGCGAGCTCGGTGGATGCATCGATCGCCGCGTACGAGACATGCTCCATGATCTCGTCGATCAGATCGTAGGCCGCTTCGCTCTCGTAGCTGATGCCGAGCTTCTCGATGATGTCGGTGAAGCCCATGACACCGAGGCCGACCGCGCGGTTCTGCGCGTTGGAGAAGTCTGCCTCCTTGACGCTCGAGCGCGTGATGTCGATGAGGTTGTCGAGCTGGCGCACCGCAAGGCGGGCCGACTCCTCGATCTTCGCGAAGTCGACGGAGAGCGTGCCATTCTCGGCGGTGATCATGTGCTGCGAGAGGTTGATCGACGCGAGGTTGCAGACCGAGACGTTGTCTTCGTCCTGCGGGAGCGTGATCTCCGTGCAGAGGTTGGAGAGGTGGATCGTGCCCGTGTTGTTGTTGAGCGCACGGTTGTTGATCGTGTCTTTCCAGGTGAGCCACGGGTGGCTCGTGGTCTGGAGGGAGATGAGGATCGCCTTGAACTGCTCACGCGCGGTGATCTTCTTGAACATACGGATCTCGCCGGCCTCGGCCTTGGCGACGTACTCGTTGTACTTCGCCGAGAACGCCTTGCCGTACAGCTCGTTGAGGTCGGAGACCTCGAGCGGGTCGAAGAGGTACCAGTCGTCGTCGTTCTGCACGCGCTTCATGAACTCGTCACTGATCCACACCGCCGTGTTGGCGGTGCGGGTGCGGCGGTACGGGTCGCCCGAGTTGTTGCGGAGCTCGAGGAACTCCGGGAAGTCCATGTGCCAGTTCTCCATGTAGAAGCACAGGGCGCCGAACTTCTTGCCGCCGCGGCTCACCGCACGCAGGATCGAGTCGATCGTGTGCATGAAGGGGATCGGTCCGGTCGAGGTGGTGTTGTTCGAGCGGATGGGCGAGCCCTGGGCGCGCAGCTTGGTGACCGAAAGGCCGATGCCGCCCGTGCCCTTGGTGAGCCACATGACATCGCGCGTGGTCTTCGCGATGTGCTCCATGTCGTCCTGCATCTCCATGACGAAGCAGTTCGCGAGCTGGGGGTAGATGGTTCCCGCGTTGACGAGGGTGGATCCCGCCGCGAGGTACTCGAGCGAGCTCATCTTCTCGTAGAACGCGAGCGCGGCCTTCGTGGGGTCGGCCTCGTTGAGGGAAAGACCCATCGCGATGCGCATCCAGAAGTACTGCGGCACCTCGAGCGCGTCGCCGTTGCGGCCCTTGATGCCGTAGCGGTTGTTGAGCGTGACGACGCCGATGTACTTGAGCAGCTCGTCGTGGGCGGGCTCGAGCTGGGTGGCGAGGTAGTCGAGGTCGAAAAGCTGGGTGAGGCGGGGGTCGAGCAGGCCCTCGTCGACGCCGCGCGTGACGTTGGCGGCGAAGTGCGAGCGGTGCAGCTCCTTGAGCTCGGCCGCGGTCTCGTAGTCGCCGAGTACGCGCTTGTAGATCGTCTTGAGGAGGAGGCGGGCCGCGACGATGTCGAAAGCCGGGTCGTCCTTCACGTTCTGCAGCGCCACCTGGATGACGGCCTCGTCGAGCTGCTGCGTCGTGATGCCGTCGAACAGCGTGAGTTCGAGTTCCGAGGCGATCTGCGTGACCCACGTGATGTTCTCGTCGAGACCGGCGCTCGCCGACTCGATGGCGAGGTTGATCTTGTTGGCGTCGTACGCCTCCCGCTCTCCGCTGCGCTTGACGACTGTGATACCCACCGTTTAACTCCCTCTGCATCCCCTTGGACGCCACGAAAACCCCGCGTTTAGTTCAACGCATACTGCCCGAAACCGTTACCCCCGGCCTGGCGGTTCCACCACTATATCTAGTTCCACCGACACAAGCACAACACCACATCTTGTGGGCGTGTCATCCACAACTGTGGATAAGTTGTACTAGTTCTGCACAGCCTGTGAGGCAATCCGACACGCTGTAATTCGACGATATGTACCCCTACCGACATCCGCTCGCGGTGTCGTGGGCCCGGTCTAAGCTGGGATTCTCGTGAAGAGCTACATCGACCTCCTGAAGACGCCTGGCGTGGGGCGCATCATCGCGGCACAGCTCACCGCGCGCTTCCCGAGCGGCATGCTCTCGCTCGCCTACCTCATCCACATCGAGCACATCCTGCACTCGTACGGGGCCGCAGGCCTCGTGCTCGGTGCTACGAGCCTCGGGCAGGCCATCGCCGGCCCGTTGACCAGCCGGTGGATGGGCCGCTGGGGCATGCGCCCCGTGCTCACGCTCACCCTCATCGTGTGCGCGGCGAGCATCTTCACGATGGCCTTCGCGCCACTCACCCTGCCCCTCTACATGCTCGTGGGCTTCCTCGGCGGCCTCAGCCAGCCGCCCATCCAGCCCGCCGTGCGCACCATCTACCCGAAGATGGTCAACTCGCGCCAGCTCACCCCGCTGTTCTCTCTCGACGCCTCCGCGCAAGAGATCATCTGGATCGCCGGGCCCGTCATCACGACCTTCGTCGCCGTGCAGATCTCGAGCGTCCTGGCGATCAGCATCGCCGGGCTGTTCCTGATCGGCGGCGGCATCTGGTTCATCGCTAGCCCCGAAGTCGGGCGCGTGCGCATCCCGCGCAGCAAACGGCGGTTCGGCGTCGTGCTCAAACGGCCAGCGGTGCTTCTCGGCACCATCACGGGATTCCTGCTCGTCGGCTCGTGCGCCGCGGTCGAGGCCGGGGTCGTCGCGGTGTTCGGCGAGGGCGGTCCGCAGGCTGGGCTCGTTCTCGCGATCTGGGCCATCGGCTCCATCGTTGGCGGGCTCTCGCTCGGCCATGTGCCGATCGGTCCTTGGGCCCTCGCACGCCGCATGTTCGCCGTGTTCGTGGGGCTTTCGCTCGCCATGGGCTTCACCCTCGCGCAGGGCTACGGCCTCGAGTTCTGGTGGCTCGCCGTCACGCTGCTCATCGCGGGCATCGGCATCGCACCTGCCCTCGCCGTCATCTTCGCCATCGTGTCGTCGAGCGTGAAGTTCAGCGACACCGCTGAGGCGTACGGATGGGTCGGCACGGGCCAGCTCATCGGTGCAGCACTCGGCTCGGCGGCAGCAGGCTTCCTCATCGACTCGAACGGTGCGATCGGCGGATTCTGGGCAGCAGCGTCGCTCGCGCTACTCGGGTTCCTCGTGCCGACGCTCCTGCGCCGCTGGCATCCCGATCTGCGCGGAAGAGACGCGAGCCCCATCGCCGACACCGAGCCAGTGCCGATCCAGCCGAGCTGAGATCTCGACTCGCTCGATCACCGTCTCAGAGCTTGTTGTCCTCGATCGGGTAGACCGACCACTCGTCGCCCTTGCGGGTCCACGCCGCGAACGTCACCTCGCGCTTCTTGTTGAGCACCGTGACGGGATAGACGATGATGCCCTCGTCGAGCCTGCTCAGGCTGTGCACGTCGTTCGCCTCGTCGGATGAGCCGAGCGTCTCGGGCATCGTCGGCGCCATCATCCCCTCGTAGCGCACGGTGCCGAGCGGCAGGAGCTTGGCGGCACGAGTCAGCTCGGCAAGCTGATCGGCAGTCAGGTCGCCGCGCGTGCCGATGGCCTTGAGGTAGTAGCCGGTGCCCTCGTGCTCGCGGGTGTCGAGGGTGTAGCTGCGCGAGACCCCCTTCTCGTCGGCAGTGGTGAACAAGGCGTGAGCGGCTTTGGCGCGCTTGCCACCGAGGAATCCGATGATCTTCTTGAAGCCGGCCGGGTCGGAGAGTCGCTGCACTAGCTCGTCGGTCGTGGTCATGGGATGTCCTTTCCTGAACGGGTCAGAGGGTGGGCAGTATCTCGGTGAAGAAGTACCAGGCCAGCGCGCCCGCCACGAAGACGGACGACACGACGGTCACGAGGCGCTGGACGCCGCTCGCGCGCGTGCGCAGGCGCTGTCCGTCGCGGCCGACCGCTCCTATGCCCGCGGCGTGCTCCTCCGGCGAGATGGTGCGCGGGGCGCCGGCCGTTGCCGAGGTGGCGAGGGGTGTTGCGCGATCGTCCCGGTAGTTGCGGGTCTGGCGGTCTGTCTTCTGCTGCACGAGGGCTGCTGTCGCCATGATCCGGCCGAGCGCGCCCTCGTCGGTGAACCGGCCCGGCGAGCTGTAGACGAACATCCAGTCGTCGACGAGCTCGACGTCACATCCGGCAGTCGTCTCGATGAGGCGCAGCATGAGGTCGGGCGCGAAGATGTAGAGGGCGTCGCGCTCATAGCCTGTGGGGCAGTAGAGCGTGAACGTGTTGTTGAAGTCGCCCTCCAGCGAGAGCTTCTGGCGGCCGGCCATCGAAACGCCCGCGAGAGTGAGCATGCCGATCCCGCTGCCGAGCAGCACGATGTTGGGTACCTGCTGCGGAAGGGGCATGGCGATGAAGGAGGCCGCGATGCGACGGGGCAGCGAGCTGTCGGCCGCGTAGGTGCCCGTGATCGTGCCCGCCAGGAACGGCGTGGGCGAGTGGAGGGCGTCGACGACGTCGAACACCTCGGTCTTCTCGCCGGCGCGGAACAGCATGCCGGGCAGGCCGGGGGCTGACGACTGCTTGTTGTACGAGAAGCCCTGAGCGAGCGCATCCGTGAACCAGGCGTTGCGGCCCTTCGAACGGCGAACGCCGAGGACTATCGACACAATGAGGCCACCGAGCATGACCGCAGCGAGGATCGCCGGGAAGATCGCGAGCTCAGGGCCGAAACCCCGGATGACCCCCGAGTAGCCCGCTACCGACAGCAGTGCAAGCACAACGGTGGCGATGAGGGCGAACGCCACCGCTCCCCCCGAAGTACGACCCACATTTTCACCCTAGCGGGGAGAGGGCGGCCGTGTCACCCAATCGGGGTACATCTAGCGCAGCGGCGCGAGCGCTCCCGTGAGTTCTTCGAGCTCGGCGATGACCTTGTGCAGGATCGCTGTCTCCTTCTCGCTGGGGGTGAAGACGCCGTCGGCTACCGACGAGCTGACGAACGGGATCTCGACATTCGCACCGGTCTTCACGAGGCCGAGCGTCGTGAACGCGGGCTCGAAGGCCGTCACACCGCGGGTGCCGGCCGAGACGCCGCCGTAGCTCACGAACCCGACGGCCTTGCGCCACCACTCCTGGTTCAGGTAGTCGAACGCGTTCTTGAGGGCGGGCGAAAAGCTGTGGTTGTACTCGGGGGTGACGAAGATGAAGGCATCGGCGGCGTCGACGCGCTCGCTCCACGCGATGGTGTGGGGCTTCGTGTACTGGCGCTTCGACGGGTGGTTCGGCTCATCCATGAAGGGGAGGTTGATCTCGGCGAGATCGGCGAAGTCGATCTCGAAACGGCCGTCTGCCTCAACCTGCGAGCGCACCCACTCGGCCACCGGGAGGCCCACGCGGCCGGGACGAACACTGCCAACGACGATCATGAGTTTCATGTGACAAGTCAACCATCCGCGGGGCAGGAACCTTCCCGTGGCATATCTGACGACCATCGAGCAGCACCTGCCACACTGACCACGCGAGCGGATGCGCGCGCTAGCGTAACGGGATGACCCGCAGCGCTCTCCTCGTCCACGGACTCAGCTCCGACTCCGACTCCTGGTGGCGCGTCGCCGCGGCCCTCGAAGCGGACGGCTGGGACGTCGCCACCGTCGACCTCCGCGGCCACGGCATCGGCGCCCGCGCCGAGAGCTACGCACTCACCGACTACGCGCGCGATCTCGACGACGGCTGGGACCTCGTCGTCGGCCACTCCCTCGGCGGCGCCGTCTCCGTACTCGCCGCGCAGCGCCCGCGGTTCACGGGCCTTCTGGTGCTCATCGACCCGGTGCTCGATGTTCCCGAGGATCAGGCGGACGCCATCATCGCCGACCAGGTCGCCGAACTCAGCTACACCGCCGAGTCGATCGCGCGCGACAAGCCGCACTGGCACGAGCGCGACCGGGAGGCGAAGCTCGAGGGCGTGCAGGCCGTGGATCCCGCTGCGGTCACGCGCACGTTCAGCGACACCGGGCGCTGGGATGTGAGCGCCGAGGCCCGCGCGCTGACCATCCCCACGCTCGTCCTCTCGGGCGACCCCGCCGTGTACACGATGCTCGATCCCGACCTCGCGCACAGTCTCACGAACGTGGACTACGTGGTCGTCGAGGGCGCAGGACACTCCCCGCACCGCGACCGGCCGGAGGAGACCCTCGCGGCGCTGCGCAGCTGGCTAGTCGAGCAGAGTGGGGTCGGTGGGGCCGGGCTCTGAGTCCGTTGGACCGGCCGTCGGGTCTCCATTGTCGACGTCTTCGGGGTTCGGCAGGGTCATCAGGAACCTGAAGAACACGAGACTCGCGACGACTTCGAGCGCGCCGCCGATGATGAGCGGCAGGGCAAGGTCGACGCGCGCGATGAGGCCGCCGATGAGCGAGCCGAGCGGCATCGAACCCCATAGCAGGGTGCGCCAGGTGCCGTGCACGCGGCCGAGCAGACGGCCGGGGATGATGCTCTGGCGCAGCGACATGACGAGGATGTTCCACACCGTGATGGCGAGGGACGAGAGCGCGAAGGCCACCCCCACCGCCCACGCTGTGGGAACGAGACCGGCGGCGAGGATGAACGCCCCGGAGATCGTCGTGGCGAGCGCCATCGTCAGGCCGGTGCCCAGCCGCGCCTTGAGTCGGTTGGCGAAGAGGGCGCCCGCGAGGCCGCCGACCGCGCCGCTCAGCATGAACACGCCGAACAGCGCCTCGGGCACCGCGAGGGTGTCGAGCACGAACAGGACGAAGGAAGCGAGGGCCGCCGAGCTCACGATTCCGCAGAACGTGCTGAAGAACCACAGTGTGCGCAGCTGGCGGTTGGCCATGATGAAACGGAACCCGTCGACGAACTGGCGGTACCACGCCACGCGCGGTTCGGTGGAGCTCGCCCCGGTGAACTGCGTGCCAGAGGCTACCTTCGGCAGCAGGAGGGCGAGCGCGCCGGCGAGGGCGAACACGAGCCCGTTGACGCCCACGGGGATGAGCACGGAGACGGCGAACAGCGCGGAGGTAACGGGACCGGAGAGGAAGTTCTGCACGACGAGCTCACCGCCCTCGATGCGCGAGTTCGCGCGCGGCAGATTCGCCCTGCCCACGATGCTCGGCACGACGGCCCTGATCGCGCCGTCGTAGACGGTCTCGAACGCGCCATAGATGAACACCACGATGTAGAGCCACCAAATGGTGAGCGATCCCGTGAAGACGAGCACGAAGGTGAGCGCGGCCAAGGCCGTGCGCACACCCTGGGCGAGGGCGAGGGCCCGGCGCCTGTCGATGCGGTCGATGAGGATTCCGGCCGGGATGGCAAAGAACAGCCACGGCAACAGCGCGAGCGCCGCGATCAGCGAAATGAGCAGTGGGTCTGAGGTGAGCCGTGCGGCGAGCAGCGGCATCGCCGTGCGCACGATGCCGTCGCCCAGGCTCGACGCGAGATTCGCCGTGAAGATATTGGTGAACGCGGGGCCGAGCGACTCAGCCTTCTGCCTCACCATCGATCGTGGATCTCCGCGCGGAAGTAGCGGTCGTAGAGCTCGGTGATCTGCGGCGTGAGCTCGAGGGGCGCCACCTCACCCGCAGAGGCGTTGCTGCGGGCCTGGGCGACAGTGCGCGCTCCGGGGATGACCGTCGTCACGCCCGGCAGCTGCGCAAGCCACGCGAGCGCCGCAACGGGGGCGGTGAGTCCCACCGACTCGGCGAGCGCCGAAAACTCCTGCGCGGCAGCGACGCCCTGCTCGAAGTCGACGCCCGAGAAGGTCTCCCCCACATCGAACGACTCACCGTGACGGTTGAACGTGCGGTGGTCGTTGGCGGCGAACACCGTCTCTTTCGTGTACTTGCCGCTCAGCAGGCCCGAGGCGAGCGGCACGCGCGCGATGACGGCGACGCCGGCCGCCATTGCAGCGGGAAGCACGGCGTCGAGCGGCTTGAGCCGGAACGCATTGAGGATGATCTGCACGCTCGCAACGTTCGGCCGGGCGATGGCGGCGAGGGCCTGATCGACGGTCTCCACGCTCACGCCGTAGCGCGCGATGGCGCCCTCCGCGACGAGGGTGTCGAGAGCGTCGAAGACCTCGTTGCTGCCGAACACCGCCGTGGGCGGGCAGTGCAACTGCACGAGGTCGAGGGTGTCGACGCCGAGGTTGGTGCGCGAGCGGTCGGTCCACGCGCGGAAGTTGGACATCGAGTAGTTCGCCAGCTCCTGCGGCAGTCGACGGCCCATCTTGGTCGCGACGAAGACCTCGGGGTGGCTGCGGAGGTACGTGCCGATGATCTGCTCGCTGCGCCCGTCGCCGTAGACATCGGCCGTGTCGAACAGGGTAACGCCCGACTCCACTGACGCGTCGAGGATGGCGAGAGCATCCGCCTCGCTCACATCACCCCAGTCGGCCCCCAACTGCCAGGTGCCGAGGCCGATGACGGATACTGGACGGCCGAGACGCGCGGCGGAGCTGAGGTGCATGCCTCCAGCCTAGGCGTGGCCTCCGATATGCTGGCGGTGTCGAGCGAGGAGCGGACGGGCATTCCCGTCTTCGCCCGGCCAGAACGGGAATCGGTAGCAGTGGCCATCGTCCGTCCCTATGTCGACATTCTCGCCACCCCTGGAGCGTGGCGCTTCTCCCTCGCCGCCTGGTTCGGTCGCATCATGCGCTCGACGGCCGGTATCGGCGCGATCCTGCTCGTGGCGGGCAGCGCCGACAACTACGCGCTCGCGGGCGCGGTATCCGGCTCCGTGGTCTTGGGCGCGGCCCTCGCCGGCCCGTTGTGGTCGAGAGCGGCGGATGCGCGCGGCCAAGCTCGCGTGCTCCCACTTGCCATCGGCACCGCCGTGGTCTCGGCAGTCGCCCTCGTGGCGAGCGTCGAGCTGCACGCCCCCGCGTGGACGTGGTTCGTTGCCGCCTTCCTCGTGGGAGCCAGTTCCATCGATGCGGGATCGCTCGCGCGCGCCCGCTGGGTGCACCTGCTCACGACGCCCGAGAAGCGGCACACCGCGCTCGCGCTCGAGTCGGTCGGCGACGAGTTCACCTTTGTGATCGGCCCGCCCGTCGTCACGCTCCTCGCGGGCCTCGTGAACCCCGCCTTCGGCTTCTCGGTGGGAGTCGGCATCAGCGTGCTCGGGCTCGCGGCACTACTCGTGCAGCGCTCGACAGCTCCTGCTCCCGGAGTGGCGCCCGCGTCATCCCGCTGGCTGCCCCTCACGGTGCTCGCGCTGCTCGCGGGCTATGCGGGCGTCGGCTTCCAGTTCGGCGCTGTGGATCTCGCGGCGGTCGGTGTAGCGAACACGCTGGGCTCCCCCGCCCTGGCGGGGCTACTGCTGTCGGTGTTCGCCGTCGGCAGTGTGCTCTCGGGCCTCGTCTTCGGCGCGGTCAGCGCACGCTGGGGCGCGATCCGCCGGGTGTGGATCGCCGGTCTCGCGTTCGCGGCCGTCATGCCACTCTTCCTGCTGGCGCACGACCCACTCACGCTCGCCCTCATCAGCCTGTTGGCCGGAGTCGTTACGACGCCCGTGCTCATCTCCGGCTCGTCGCTCATCGAGCAGACAGTCGACCGCTCGGTGATCACGTCGGCCATGGCCTGGCCGACCGTTGCACTCTCGCTCGGGGTCACGGCGGGGGCGAGCCTCTCCGGTGCCGCGATCGACGAGATCGGGCCCTATGCGGGGCTGTACGTCCCCATGATCGGCGGGGTGCTGGTTGGGGTGTGCGGGGTGCTGAATGCGGTCATCCGCCGATCACCTCCGCCACCGCACGAGCCAAGCGAGTCCGCACCAGGTGGTCGTTGACCTCGACTCGGTGCATGGTCACGTGCCGCATCTGCTCGATGATGCGCATGGTCCCCGCGGCGATGAACTGGTCCTGCGCGCCGTAGACGACGTCGATGGGAACGCGCACCGCGGCGATATCGCTCACCGTGGTCTGCGACTCGATGCAGTTCTGCAGGCTCAGCATGAACGGCACCCAGTTGCGCTCGGTAACCTCCAGCGCGTCCTTGAGCTGGAAGAGCTGCGAGATGCGCGCCGCGGTCGTCATCGTGAACCCCTTGTTCGCGCGCATGAACTCGTACACGCGCAGGTAGGCGCCCACCTGTCGCCGCACGCGGGGGTCGCCGATCTCGGCGGGTGTCATGTAGACGGGCGGGCTGATCAGGATGAGCCGCGAGACCTGCTCGGGATGCACCGCCGCGTAGCGCGCCGAGAGCAGACTGCCGAGCGAGTGCCCGACGAGCACGAACGGCGCCCGCAGGCGCAGCGATCGGATGGTCTCGTGGATCGCGGCCACGTGCTCCTCGACCGTGTATGTCGCACCCTCGGGGGCCGGTGACCTGCCGAATCCCAGCAGGTCGATCGAGATGCACCGGAACCGATCCGACTCCAGCGGGATGAGGCGCTTGAACGTCGCCGCCGATGAGGCGATGCCGTGCACGAACACGATCACGGGGCCCGCGCCGACATCCGACGCGATGTGCAGCACGGGAGCGCGACGCGGACGAAGTCGTTCGGCGACCGTACTCAACCAGCCCATGGGCACAGCTTAACGTCAGGGCTTAACGTCCGCGGCGGGAGCTCCCGAAGGAACCCCCGCCGACGGAGTCAGCCCGCGTCAGTCGCGCAGGCTCTCCTTGTACTCGTTCTTGGCCTGGGTGGCGTCGCGCTCGGCCTCGGCCTTCTTCACGTCGGCCTCGGCGCGCTTGACCTCGGCATCGGCCTTCACCTCGTCGACCTTGTCGCTCACGCGCTCCTTGGCGTCGTCGACGAACTCGCCGACCTTCTTGGCGGTGGCCTCAGCGGCGTCCTTCGCATCATCGATGAATCCCATGATGTCCTCCTCCGTTTGTGTCCTTTCTTCGACAGTACGACGAGCGTCCTGGGAGGCCGGGGGTCTTGACAAGTGACGATGTAACGATCAATAACGTTGGGTAGTGGACGTGTGGATGTCTCAGTAGCGTGAAGCCATGAGGCGCACCATCACCATTCCCACGTTCTTCGTCCTCGCCGCGCTCGCCCTCACCGGGTGTTCCGCCATGAGCACGTCGTCCCTCACGGATTCGTCCGGAGGCGTCGCCGTTCCCCAGTCGCAGGAGTTCTCGTCGGACGGCAGCACGCCCGACCTCGCGGTCGACCCGGCCCAGGGCAACCGCCAAGTGATCACCACCGGCTACGTCACGATCACCGTCGACAGCCCGACGGATGCCGCGGCCGACGCCGCGCGCGTCACCGAGCAATCCGGGGGGCGCGTGGACGGCCGCACCGAGTACGCACCCAAGGACGACACCGACAAGGGCAGCGCAACGCTCACCCTGCGCATCCCCTCGGACAAGCTCACGGCCACGCTCGACAAGCTGCGCGAGTTGGGCACCGTCGAGGAGGTGTCGCTCAACTCTCAGGACGTCACGACGGTCACGCAAGACCTGGATGCCCGCATCGACGCCCTCACGGGCTCGGTAGCCCGGCTCACGGAACTGCTCGCGACCGCGGACAGCACCGACACGCTGCTCAAGATCGAGACAACCCTCACCGACCAGCAGGGGCAGCTCGAGAGCCTGCAGAGCCAGCGCCGCTACTACGCCGACCAGGTGAGTCTCTCGACTGTGACGCTCAACCTCGTGTCGACCTACGACGCGCCCACCGAGCCGCCGGCCACGTTCGTCTCGGGACTCATCGCGGGCTGGAACGCCTTCGTGGCATTCTTCGCGGGCCTGCTCGTCGCCCTCGGCGTGCTGCTGCCGTGGATCGTCTTCGCGGGCATCATCACCTTCGTGGTGATCTACCTCGTGCGGTGGAACACCCGGCGCAAGGCCGGGCCTACTCCGCCAGCAGTTCCTTGACCATCGGGATGACCTTCGAGCCGTAGAGCTCGATCGACGTCATCATGAGCTCGTGCGGGAGGGTTCCCGCGCTGTACTTGAGGTCGAAGCGCTGGATCCCGAGGGTCTTGATGGTGGTCGCGAGCTTGCGGGCGACGGTCTCGGGGGACCCGAGGTAGAGCGATCCGTGCTGGATCTCGTTCTCGAACTCGCCCTTCGTGGACGGGCCCCAGCCGCGCTCGGCGCCGATGCGGTCGCGCATGGCCCTGTGGTGCTCGAAGTACTGCTCGGCCGCGAGCTCATCGGTGGCGGCGATGAAGCCGGGCGAGTGCACGGCGATGGGCAGGTCGGGCTTGTCGAGCTGGGCGAGCGCGCGATGGAAGAGGTCGACATAGGGCGCGAAGCGGGCAGGGTCGCCGCCGATGATCGCGAGCACGAGCGGCAGCCCGTAGCGCGCAGCGCGCACGACCGACTCGGGGCTTCCCCCCACGCCCACCCACACCGGGAGCTTGCCGCCCTCGGTGCGCGGGTAGATGTTCTGGTCCTTGAGGGCGGGGCGCAGTTCGCCCGCCCACGTGACGGGCTTCTCCTTGATGACCTCGGAGAACAGGTCGAGCTTCTCCTCGAAGAGCTGCTCGTACATGGAGAGGTCGAAGCCGAAGAGGGGGAACGACTCGGTGAACGATCCGCGCCCGAGGATCACCTCCGCGCGGCCGTTGCTCAGGGCGTCGACCGTCGCGAATCGCTGGAATACCCGGATGGGGTCATCCGAACTGAGCACGGTGACGGCGGAGCCGAGGTGGATGTTCTTCGTGGCCGTCGCGATGCCCGCGAGCACGACCTCGGGAGCGGAGACGGCAAAGTCGACGCGGTGGTGCTCCCCCACGCCGATGAAGTCGATGCCCAGGTCGTCGGCCAGCACGGCCTCCGCGACGAGATTGCGGATCACCTGCGCCTGACTCACGGGCTTCTCGTCGAGGCCGACAGTCACGTCGCCGAAGGTGTCGAGTCCGAATTCGATGTCTGCCATGGTTCCCTCTCGTTCGATGCGTTCGCATCGACCGGTTCAACGATACGGGCGGGCGGAGCATTCCCGCACGCGACGAAGCCCCGAGCCTTCCGGCCCGGGGCTTCGCGCTACTGCTGGTTAGTAGACGACCGTGAGAGTGTTGGTCACCGCCACGAGCGTCACGACTGCTGCACTGATGAATCCGCCGATGTACGGGTTGCCCGTCGCGCGGTAGAGCTTGCGCGAGAGCACCGCCGTTGCGGCGAGGATCAGGATCACCGGGAACAGCCAGATGCTGAAGATGCCGCCGAAGCCGGGGATCGGCTCGCCCGTGATGAAGAACGTCACGTACTGCACGACCACGAGCACGAGCGGTGCGAGGGCGTTCACGAACGCCAGCACTGCCGTGTTCAGCCACTCCTTGCCCCGGAGGGTGAAGCGGTTGAAGACGTTGATCGCGATCGAGTTGGCCAGGAAGTAGACAAGGAAGAACGGCACGTAGAGCAGTGCGATCCAGAGCTTGTCAGCACCGAAGTCCTTCACGGCGACGACCCAGAACCGGAAGTCGGTGTGCAGGAGCCAGCTGAAGAAGAACACGATGGCGAACGCCGCCGTGACCGTGACGGCCGCGAGGCCGGCCGCCTGGAAGAACTTCTTCCAGCCGGGAAGCAGGCCGAGCGCGCGGGGCGCGAGACCGTTGCGACGACCGAACAGCAGGTACGACAGGCCCATGATCACGATCGCGGCAACACCGTTGATCGCCGCCCAGAAGGCGATGAAGAACACCGCACCCTGAGTGAAGATCGTGGGGGTGACGTTGAACGCGATGCCGCCCATCCACGACGCCTGACTCAGGAGCACGTAGCTCACACCCGAGAACAGCGCGGAGACGAGCAGGCCGCCCCAGAACCAGGCGAGGCCCTTGCGGGTGTTCGCCGTGGCGACGGGCTGCTCTGCCTTGAGACCCGCGAAGGCGCGAGTCGTGAGCAGGGCGCGTGCGAAGGCGAGCAGGAAGATCATGAAGCCGATCAGACCGAGGGTCGTGAAGAGCTCCTTCCACTGCCACACCTGCGAACCGGAGTCGATCGCGTTGGGGGCGCCGAACGCCTCCTGCCAGAAGGCGATCTGGTCGGAGACCGTCTGCTTCGAGATGGTTCCCCACGGGTGGGTCTGCGCGGGCGTGTAGACCACGCGGATGGAACCGCCGTCGTTGTAGATCGTGTTCGCGTCGCGCTTCTCGCCGTCCTTCGACGGGTCGACCCCGTAGTTGAGGAACGACTGTGCGTTGTCAGTGCCGATGTAGTCGCGCGGCGACGTCAGTCGCACGCCCTCCGCGCTGTAGCTGCGGAAGAAGAACTCGTCGTACTGGTCGGCCACGAGGCCGGTGTCGCGGTCGCCGTACATGTTGAAGTAGGCGTTGTCGTTCGCGGCATCGCGGTAGACCGGGTCGTTGTCGACGAGGAACACCGCAGCGATGAGCTGCTTGTCGGCGGCGTTGTCGATGGCCACGGAGAAGTTCGCGGCACGGGCACCGTTGGAGTGGCCCGAGACGCCGATCTTCGCGGTGTCGACGTACGGCAGGTCGGCGACGAGCTTGACCGCGTCGTACATGCCCGTGCCGTTGGCCGCGAGGTCCGCGTACTTCAGGTAGTCGGAGTCACCGTGACCGTACATGTCGATGGAGACCACGACGTAGCCGCGGCGTGCGAGCTCGACGTAGTTCGCGTCCTGCATCTCCTTGTTGTTCCACCAACCGTGCGAGACGATGATCGCCGGCGCCTTGTTGTCCGCCGAGACACCGTTCGGCTTGTAGAGCAGTGCGCTCATCGACTCGCCGTTCGAGGTCTCCCAGCTCATGTCCTTCACCGTCACCGTGTAGCCGGAGGTTTGCACCGCCGAGGCGACGATGGACGACACGACCATCAGTACGAGTGAGAGAGCCAGCCAGAAGCTGTTTCTCTTCATCAATGTTTGTTTCATTTCACTCCCTTGTGTTGTTGCGCTGTTAGTCATCAGGTCTCCACGTCCCCGTCCACCCATCCCATGGTCTTCGTCACCGCTTTCTTCCAGTTGCGGTAGAGCTGGTCGCGTTCGAGCGGGGCCATTTCCGGTGACCACCGCTTGTCCTCCGACCAGTTGTCGATGACGTCCTGCTCGCCGGCCCAGAAGCCGACGGCGATGCCCGCGGCGAAAGCGGCACCGAGTGCCGTCGTCTCCGTGACCTTCGGGCGGATCACATCAACCCCGAGCTGGTCGGCCTGGAACTGCATGAGCAGCTCGTTGGCGACCATCCCGCCGTCGACGCGAAGTTCTGCGAGATCGACGCCGGCGTCGGCGTTCATGGCGTCCATGACCTCGCGAGTCTGGAACGCCGTGGCCTCGAGCGCGGCGCGGGCGATGTGGTTCTTGGTGACGTACCGGGTCAGTCCGAGGAGTGCGCCGCGGGCATCCGGTCGCCAGTAGGGGGCAAACAGCCCCGAGAAGGCGGGCACGAAGTAGGCGCCGCCGTTGTCGTCGACCTTGCGGGCGAGCTTCTCGATGTCTGGGGCGTCGGTGAACATACCGAGGTTGTCGCGCAACCACTGCACGAGCGATCCGGTGACGGCTATCGATCCCTCGAGGGCGTAGACGGGGGCCGCGTCGCCGATCTGGTAGCAGACCGTCGTAAGCAGGCCGTTCTTGCTCTGCACGCGCTTGGTGCCCGTGTTCAGCAGCAGGAAGTTACCGGTGCCGTATGTATTCTTCGCCATGCCCTCGGAGAAGCACGCCTGGCCGAAGGTCGCCGCCTGCTGGTCGCCGAGGATTCCCGCGATGGGCACGCCCGGCAGCATCCCGTGCTCGCGGCCGTGACCGTACACCTCCGACGAGGAGCGGATCTCGGGCAGCATCGACAGTGGGATCCCCATCTCGGCGGCGATGTCGTCGCGCCACTGCAGGGTGTCGAGGTCCATGAGCATCGTGCGCGAGGCGTTCGTGACATCCGTGACATGGATGCCCCCCTCGACGCCGCCCGTGAGGTTCCACAGCAGCCACGTGTCCATGGTGCCGAAGAGCAGTTCCCCGCGGTCGGCCGCGGCACGCGCGCCCTCGACCGTGTCGAGGATCCAGCGGATCTTGGGGCCGGAGAAGTACGTCGCGAGCGGCAGCCCCACGACGTCCTTGTAGCGGTCGGCGCCCGTGCTGCCGCCCAGTTCGTCGACGAGTTTCTGGGTGCGCGTGTCCTGCCAGACGATGGCGTTGGTGACGGGGACGCCCGTGCGGCGATCCCACACGACTGTCGTCTCGCGCTGGTTGGTGATACCGACAGCCGCGAGGTCGGAGGCTGTCAGGTTCGCGCGCGTGAGAGCGATGCCCACGGCCTCGCGCACGTTGTCCCAGATCTGCCGGGGGTCGTGCTCGACCCACCCCGCTCGCGGGAAGATCTGCTCGTGCTCGAGCTGGCCTTGCGCCACCACGCGCGCGGACCGGTCGAAGACGATCGCACGGGAACTCGTGGTTCCCTGGTCGATCGACAGGACGTACTCGGGCATAGCTGTTGCTCTCTCCGTTGAGATGGGTGGGTCGGGTCTAGCGGTGGGCGAGGTCGATCATGGGGACGATCTCCTCGGCCTTGTCGCGCTCGCGCGAGGCACTCGCGTCATCGGGCTGCTGGGCCGCCATCGCGTCCGCTGCGGCACGCTTGCGGTAGAGGTCGACCTCGTGGGCGGTCTGCTTCTTGGTCCAACCGAGGGTCGACTCGGCGATCGCGGCTACCTCGGCGAGGGCATCCGTCGCCTCGTTCACGTACTCGTAGACCATGCGCGTGCGGCGCATCATGAGGTCGTCGAGGTGCAGGGCGCCCTCGTGGGTGATCGCGTAGGAGATCTCCGCGCGCAGGTAGGCGGGGGCGTGCTCGAGCGGGGTTGCGAGGCTCGGGTCGGCCTGCGCGATCTCGGCGAGGTCGCGGATGTTCGCGCCGTAGCGGTGGAACAGGTGGTCGGTCATCGCCTTGTCCCAGCCGAGGTTCTCGATGACGGAGGCGAGCTCGTGCTCGGCGGTGAGGAAGCCGTCAGCCCCCTCGAGCGGGATCGTGCTCGTCACGGACGGGTTGTGCTTGGCCTGCTCGCCGAGCGCGAAGTCGACGGCGTCCTTGGCCATGACGCGGTAGGTGGTGAACTTGCCGCCCGCGATGGAGACGAGCCCCGGAACGGGCGAGGCGACCGTGTGCTCGCGCGACACCTTGGCCGACTGCGTGCCCTCCTTGGTTCCGGGCTGCAGCAGGGGGCGAAGGCCCGCCCACGTGCCGATGATGTCGTCGTGCGAGATGGGGTGTGCGAGCACCTTGTTGGCCTCGGCGATTACGTAGTCGATGTCGGCGGCGGTGGCCACCGGGTTCATGAGGTCTTCGTTCCAGGGGGTGTCGGTGGTGCCGATCACCCAGTAGCGCGACCACGGGATGACGAACAGCACGCTCTTCGAGGTCTGCAGGATGAGCCCCGCGGTGCCCTTGATGCGCTCGCGCGGCACGACGATGTGGATGCCCTTCGAGGCGAGGACCCGCAGGCCGCCCTCGTCGTCGGCGAGGGCCTGCGACTCCTCGGTCCAGACGCCCGTCGAGCTGATGACCGTCTTGGCCTTCACGGGGAACAACTCACCCGTCTCGAGGTTCATCACGACCGCGCCATCGACGGCGCCCGCCGCGTTCTTGGTGAGCTCGACGATCTGGGTGCGCGAGGCGGCGTGGGCTCCGTAGGACGCCGCCGTGCGGAGGACCGTGAGCACGAGGCGCGCATCGTCGACGTTCGCATCCCAGTACTCGATGGCGCCGACGGCCGCCGACTTCGCGAAGTCGGGGAAGGTCTTGGTGAGGCCGGCCCGCGAGAGGTGGCGGTGGAACGGCAGGGCGCGCTTGCCGCGACGCACGCTCGCGAGGAGGTCGTACAGCAGGATGCCCGCGCCCACGAAGGCACGCTCGAACACCCTCGTGCGCAGCGGGTACAAGAACGGCAGCGGTCGCACGAGGTGCGGAGCGATGTTCGTGAGCAGCAGGTCGCGCTCCTTGAGCGCCTCGAGCACGAGCTTGAAGTCGAGCATCTGCAGGTAGCGAAGGCCGCCGTGCACGAGTTTGCTCGAGCGACTCGAGGTGCCCGATGCCCAGTCCTGCGCCTCGACGACGGCGGTCGACAGGCCGCGGCTCACGGCGTCGAGCGCGATGCCGGCACCCGTCACTCCGCCGCCGATGATGAGCACGTCGAGCTCCTCGCCGGGGGTGGCGCTGGCCGCGAGGCGCGCCAGGGCGCGGTCGCGGGTGTCGGGGGTGAGGCGGCTGTCGGTCATCGGGTCCTGTGTTTCATCGGTTGTTCAGCGCTTGACGGGGCGCCCGTGCAGCAGCGTATTACTGCACATGGGCGGTTTGGCAAATTGAGCAGCGAAGCTGCACATACGTGCAACGATGGTCCTCATGGACAAAGAAGAGACGCTGCTCGCCGCGTCATCGATGTACTACCTACAGGACATCAAGATGGAGACCATCGCGAGCCGACTCCACATGTCGAGGTCGAGCGTCTCCCGGCTGCTGAAGCAGGCTCGGGCCAGCGGACTCGTGGAGATCAGCATCCGGCCCACGCCCTCGCGGGCTCCGGGCGTGAGCCAGTACATCTCGTCGCAGTTCGGCGTCGAGGTCTACGTCGTACCTGTGCCCGATTCGGCCACGGTCGAGGAGCGTCTGGAGCAGGTGGCCATGACGACGGCCCGGATGCTCAGCGGCTGGTTCGACTCCGACATGGTGCTCGGGGTGGCGTGGGGAACGACGCTCGGTGCCATCGCCAAGCACCTCACCAAGAAGCCCACGCGCGGGAGCTCGATAGTGCAGCTCAACGGGGCAGCCAACAACCGCACATCCGGTGTCGAGTACGTCGGCAACCTCATCTCGCGCTTCGGCGACGCGTTCGATGCGACTGTGCACCTCTTTCCCGTGCCCGCGTTCTTCGACTTCGCCGCCACCCGCCGCGCCATGTGGAGCGAGCGCTCGGTCGCGCGCGTGCTCGACGTGCAGCGGCGCTCCGACATCGCCCTCTTCTCGATCGGCGCCGTCGGCGGCGAGGTGCCCAGCCACGTCTACTCGGCCGGATACCTCGAGCCGGAGGATATCGAAACGCTCACCTCCGAGGGGGTCGTGGGCGACGTGTGCACGGTGTTCCTGCGCGCGGACGGCACGTACGAAGACCTCACGCTGAACGAACGTGCAACGGGCCCCACCCCCGCGGAGCTGCGCCGGGTGCCGCGACGTGTGTGCGCAGTCGCGGGCGACAGCAAGGTCATCCCGCTGCTCGCGGCCCTGCGCGCGGGCGTCATCACGCACCTCGTACTCGACGAGCAGACCGCCACGAAACTCGTGTCGATCGACGCCGCGGACTAGTTCAGGTACTTCTCGATCGCTGCCGCGTCGCTGTCGACGGTGGCCGCACTCACGAGATCGCTCGCCTGGGCTTTGAGCACGGCAGTCCACTCGTCGAGCTGGCTCTGGGCGAGTCCGCTCGCGAAGAGGGATGCGGTCAGATCGTTCTTGGCCTTGTCGACCATCGCGGAGAAGGTCGCGTTGGCGAGGAAGCGCTCGGCGAGGATGTTGCCGCCGCTCGGGCCGCCGCCGCCCGGTGCGCCCGCGTTGCCTGCGCCGGGGCGGTTGCCGCCGGGTTGGCCGCCACCGGCACCGCCAGCGCCGCCGCCGTTCTGCACGCCGAAGGCGAGGTTCAGGTCCCACGAGACCACGGTCATCAGACCCGTCTCGTCGTCGTAGTACAGGTACGAGTTGTTGCCGGGGCCGTCGATGTCGTCGAAGTTGTCGATGAGGTCCTGGAAGGCGAGGTAGGTCGCGAACGACTCCACGTCGAGGTGCTGGCCGAGGTCGGAAGCGAAGGTCGCGTCGTCCGAGTCGTTGATGAACTTCAGGAAGGCCGCGAGCGGGGCCACATCGTCGTCGCCCGACTCCTGGTCGAAGACATCCGTGTAGGCCTCGGCAGTGTCGCCGCGGTAGCTGTAGTCACCGCTCGCGTCGGCCTTGTAGAGGGCGCCATCCGTGCCGAATTGCTCGTCTACCCACTCGTCGTCGGGGTTCTGGATGACCAATCGCAGCTGCGGCGACCCGCCGTTGAACGACACACGCGACGAGACCGCCTCCTGCGTCGCGAGCCCCGCGTCGGCCAGCAGCTCGAGGGCGAGCGCCTCGTTGAGCGCCGACTCGGAGTTGTTGCCGCGCACCACGAACTCGGTGGTGCCGAGGTACTGCTGGCCGTCGACGTACTTGTCGAGCCGGATGATCCACGGCAGTGTCGCGGGATCCGCATCGGCGCTCACCCCGCGCAGGCTCGAATTGCCCTTGAGCTTGATGCCCACGTTCTGGAACACGACCCCGTCGATCGTGACCGTGGCGGTGCCCCAGTCCTTCGCCCCGGTGGAGACGTACGCGTCGAGCAAGGTCGCGACATCGTCGATCTGCACGTCGATGGTGTGCACGCTTGAGGAGTCCCAGAATGTCGTGGCGCTCGAATCCACGACGGTGGTGGCTGCTGTCGATGAGGTCGTCGTCGTTGTTGCGGTGCAGGCCGCGAGCCCTCCGCCGACGAGCGCGAGGCTCGTGACGAGGGCGATCTGGCGGGCGATGCGCGCGGCGAGGGGCTGGTTCATGAGGCCAGTCCACCGACCGCGTGCATGCGCTGCCTGCAAGCTCCCTATGAGGGGGCTATGACTGTGCGGCCGCCGCTCGTGCCGCCGCGGCCCGCGCCGCGAGGGCCGCGAACTCCTCCTGGCCGAACGCCGTGCCGCCGAGACCCCAGCCACCCTCGGCGGCCTCGGTCAGGATCACCCAGGTCGTGACGGCAGAACCCGCGACAGCCTGGACGATCTCGGTGGCCTCCTTGGTGATCAGTCGCTGGCCCTCGCGGTTGAGCGATCCGGGCGGCGTCACGATCTGCACGCGCACGGCAGTCGCATGGGCCGCCGCGGCGGTCGAGACGACGGGCAGGCGGTGCACGAATGCCGCGGTGTTCTCGGTGAAGAACGGCGGGATGACCGCCTCGGTGTGTCCCTCGGCGCGCAGCACGGCGTGGGTGAGCTCGGTGCCGAGGCGCTCGTCCGCGTCGGCGGGGAACAGGCTTGCGGGGGCGTAGACGTCGATCATCGGCATGGTGATGCTCCTTCGAAACTATGATGGGATGCATAGAACCATAGTTATGACGCTCGTCATAGTCAAGAAGGGTGAACGCCATGGCCACCGACACGAAGGCCCGCATGGTGGAGGGCGCCGCGCGCCTGCTCGCCACCCACGGACTCGACGGCACGTCGTTCTCCGAGGTGCTCGAACTCACCGGGGCGCCGCGCGGCTCGGTCTACCACCACTTCCCCGAGGGCAAGGATCAACTCGTCGCCGCAGCAATCGACCTCGCCGGATCCCGCGCGCTCGCGGCCGTCGATAGCTGGGCGGGCCGCACGCCGGAGCAGGTGACCGAGGCCTTCCTCGACCTGTGGCGCGGCGTGCTCGTGCGCTCCGAACTGCGGGCCGGATGCGCGGTGCTCGCGGTCACGGTCGCCACCGACTCCCCCGATCTCCTGGGCGCTGCGGCCCACGTGTTCCGCTCGTGGCGGGAACGCCTCACCGTGCTGCTCGCGGCGGGCGGGCATGCGCATCCGGCCGGATTCGCGGCCATGCTCGTCGCGGCGAGCGAAGGCGCAGTCGTGCTCAGCCGCGCGGAGCAGTCGATGGAGCCGTTCGAGTTGGTGGCCGAGCAGTTGCTCAGCGCGGCCAGACCGGCCTGAACTGCACGGAGATTCGCGGCCCGACAGCCTGCTTCGTCTTGAGGATGGCGTGCTCGTAGGTGCGCTGGCACGACCCGCCCATGACGATGAGGTCGCCGTGGCCGACGGGGAACTTGAGGGTCTCGCCGCCGCCCTTGGGGCGCACGGAGAGGGAACGCTCGGCCCCCACGGAGAGGATCGCGACCATGGTGTCGCGCTCGATGCTGCGACCGACCCGGTCGCCGTGCCAGGCCACGCTGTCGTCTCCCGTGCGATAGAAGCACAGGCCCGCAGTTTCGAACACCTGTCCTATTGGACGACCGTAGTGATTGTTGAGCGCCTCCTTCGCGTCGACGAGAACCGGGTCGGGAAACGTGGAGCCCGGCCCGAACCACGACACCAGCCGCGGCACGGCAACGACCTTGTCGTACATCTCGCGCTTGTCGGCTTTCCACGGAACATCAACGGCCAGGCGCTCAAACAGGGCATCGGAGTTGGAGAGCCAGCCGGGCCGGATGTCGATCCACGCGCCGTGCGCGAGCTCGATGCGCTCGACCATGACGCCCAGGGGGCGCAGCTCGGGCTCGGAAAAGATGTCGTCGAACAGCGAGGTCTGGAAGGCGATGCTCATGCTCCGATGCTAACAACATTCGAAGCTGTGTTCGAGTTAAAAGTTGGCGCACTCCGCCTCGTCGGCGCCGAAAGTGCAGCCGCGCACGGTAGACGGCCGAGCCACTGTGCCGACCTGCACTCTCGCGCGTGAGCTGTCGCTGTCGCTCGGGTGAGCGACTAGTCCTCGTGAGGCAGGCGGTAGCCGCGCTCATCCACGCGCCCCAGCGCGAACTTGCGCGCGAGCTCCATGCCGAGCGCCATGAAACCCGCGACCTCGGGATTCTGCGGCCGCTTGAGCGAGCACAGCAGGATGGTCGCCGGCTCGATATCGGTGATCCTCACGAAGGCGATGCCCTCGCGACGGTACTGCTGCGAGGCACCGATCGAGGCGATGTTGACGCCCACGCCCGCGGCGACAAGCTCGAGCAGCCCCTCGAAGTCGTCGGCGAGGGGACCGCGCAGCGGGTGCGAGCCATCCGGCCGAGGGTCGACTATCCACCAGTCGAGGATCTCGGGGACGCCGCCCGACGCACTCACGAACACCTCCCCCGCGGTCTCCATGATGCTGATCGACTCGCGGCCGGCCAGCCTGTGGCCCTCCGGGACCACGAGCACTCGAGGCTCGCGCCAGAGCGGCTCGGCGAGAATCCGGTCGTCGACGGCGAAGGGGGCGGGGGCGAATACGACGTCGACGCGGCCCTCGATCAGTTCGCTGCTGGTATCAAAGAAGCCCAGGCGGCGCATCTCGAGACGCATCTTCGGGAGCTTCTGCACGGCCTCGGCGAGAATGCGCGTCGAGAGCGGACCCGCGCCCGCGGCGACCATCCCGATGCGCAACAGGCCGCCCTCCGGGCTGTGCTGTTTCGCGCGCGCCCACTGGAGTATCTCGTCGTGGTCGTCGCGCACACGGCGCGCGAGAGGCAGCAATTCCGCGCCAACGGGGGTGAGAACCACTTTGCGCGAGGTGCGCTCGAAGAGCTTCACGCCGATCGTGCTCTCGAGCCTGCTGATCTGCTGGCTGAGTGAGGGCGCCGAGATACTCAGCATCGCGGCGGCCCTGCCGAAGTGCAGCTCGTCGGCGAGCGTGCAGAAGTAGCGGATGACGTGGAGGGGGATGTCCATGCCGACGATCTTAGGCCCAGCCTAATGATGGTTAGGTAGTTCGAACTGGCTTCTGCCCCGTCTGGCGGTGACACTGGGTCAACGCTTACAAGGAGGTCAGCACACTATGTCGACGATTCAGCCGGCCCACGACACCCCATTCGGGAACGTCTTGCCGGGCACGCCCACACCCTTCTACCTGGCGAATGGCGAGGGCGAGAAGTCGGTAGTGTTCGACCAGCTCTTCACCATCCTGCTCTCGGGGGACGAGACGGACGGCCAGTACGGCGTCTTCACCGTGGACGCGCCCAAGGGCGACATGATCCCGCCCCACCTGCACACGACCGCGCACGAGATCTTCTACATCGTGGAAGGTGCCTGCACGGTATGGATGAACGACCAGAAGGGCTTCGAGGGCAAGCGCACCCTCACGACCGGTGACTTCGGCTTCGTCCCGACCAACACCGTGCACGCCTTCCGCATGGAGGCGACCACGCGCGTTCTCGGTGTCAACACCGGTGGCTTCGAGCGCTTCTTCCACGACATGGGCACACCCGCCCCGGCCGATGCGATGGGTCCGCCCGCCGTGCCGTACATCACGCCGATCCAGCAGATGATCGCGGCAGGCCAGAAGTTCGGCACGGTGTTCATGCCCGACTTCCGCTTCGAGTAAACCCGCAACACCCCAAGAAGAACCGCAACACACAACCCAACACAGAATCGGCCCCGGCCGATCGCGACGCAAAGGTGCACGCAAATATGACTGGTACAACGAAGTTCCGCCGGCCGCTGGCCGCTGCTCTCACGCTGGGTGTGGCCATCGCCCTGGCCGCCTGCAGCACTCCCGCCCCCACCCCGACCGCGTCGGGTGACGCCGGCAGCGCCGACAAGGCGCTGCGCATCGGCTTCTCTCCGCTCAGCCTGCAGATCCCCGCCCTCAAGGGCCTCGCCGACGGCCTCACCGCCGTCGCCCAGGGCCAGGGCGACACCGTCGTTACTGCAGACGCAAACTACGACCCGTCCACCCAGCTGCAGCAGCTCCAGGGCTGGATCGATCTCGGCCAGGTCGACGCGATCTGGGTGATCCCGGTCGCCGGCCAGGCCATCCAGTCCGCGCTCGTCGCTGCGCAGGCGAAGGGGATCGTCGTCATCGCGGCCGGCGTTCCCTCCGACTACGGCTTCGACGGACCGCAGGCGGGCATCACGTTCGCGAACGTCGACAACGCCGACTACGGATCCAAGCTCGGAGGCCTCGCCGCAGACTGCATCAACGAGCGCCTCGACGGCAAGGGCAACATCATCTATCTGCAGAGCCCGAGCGGTTCGCAGAGCTCCGACGCCATCAACCAGGCGGTCAAGGATGCGATAGTCGCTGGTGCCCCCGACTCGACGGTCGTGAACACGCAGGAGGCGGGCGACCGTCTCGCCTCGGCCCAGCTCGTGGCGAGTGCCCTCCAGGGTGCACCGAACGCAAACGTGGTCGTCGGAACCGATGACGAGTCGAGCCTCGGTGGCCTCGACGCATTCAGCGCTGCCGGTCTCGACGCGTCGAAGACGTGCCTCGTGGGCGCGGGTGGAAACGACGAGGCCCAGCAGGATGTCAAGGATGGCAAGCTCTACGGTGTCGTCGCGTTCGACTTCCAGGCCGACCTCATGCAGAACCTGCAGGAGCTCCACAAGCTCTCCGCCGACCCGACGGTCGACGGCACACAGCTGACCACGCCCATCCAGGTCATCACCAAGTAGTCAACGAAGACTGAAGAGGTACACGACGATGAGTATCAGGAACGATACCGAGGCCGTCGCCGCGATCAGGAACGCCGAGCGCGCGCCTGCCAGTGGTGGAACCAACGGGGTGAGGACGCTCGTCTTCCTGCGGGACCGAGGCATCATGGTGCTCTGGCTGCTGCTCGTCATCGTGTTCGCCTTCTGGGCGGCACCGTACTTCTTCACCCTCACCAATGCCGGGCTCGTCGCGAACTCGGCGGCGCTGACTGCCGTGTTCGCGGCGGCCGTGGCGTTCGGCATCCTGAGCGGTGCCCTGGATCTCTCGATCCCGGGCACCGCGACGGTGGCCTCCGTCGTCGGCGGTGTCGTCATCCACAACGGCCTTCCCGTATGGCTCGGCGTCGTCGCGGCGATCGCCGTGGGCATCGCCGTGGGCGCCCTCAACGGCATCCTCGTGCAGCGCGGGCTCAACCCACTCGTCGTCACCATCGCGACCCTCACTGTCATGGGCGGTGTCGCCCAGCTCATCGCGGGCGGCGTGCCCGTGACCGGCCTCTCCCAGCTCTCGTGGATGGGCAACACCCAGTACTTCGGCATCCCAGCCCCCGTCTACGTCGTCGCCCTGCTCTTCCTCGTGGGATGGATCTTCCTCACCCGCACTCGCGCCGGCGTTCGCCTCATGGCCGTGGGTGGCAACATCGAGGCCGTGCGCCGGGTGGGCATCCGTGCGGAGCGGTACCGGATTCTCGGCTTCGTGCTCTCGGGAGTCTGCGCGTCCATCGGCGGCCTGCTCGTCGTGGCGACCACCACCCAGGCATCGCCCAACCCGAGCGTCGGCCTCCTGTTCTCCGCCCTGACCGCCGTCGCCCTCTCCGGCATGCCCCTCACGGGCGGCCGCGGCAGCCTGCCGCGCGTACTCGTCGGCGCGCTCATCATCGCCACGATCGCGAGCGCGCTCGTCATCAAGGGCATCCCGCCGTACATCGCCACGATCGCCACAGGCGTGCTGCTCGTCGCGGCCCTCGGCTTCGAGCGGGCCATGTCCGCGGCAGTCGCCAAGCGGCTCGCCCCACCGCCCACGGCGGCGCTCGAGACCGAGCCCGCCACCGCTGCCACAACCGCCGCCACGACGACCACCCAGGAGGCGTGACATGACGACCACGACGACGACCGCCGGGCTCAAGCTCACCGGCATCGACCTCAACTACGGATTCGTCAAAGCCCTCGACGGCGTCGACTTCGAGGTGCACCCCGGTGAGATCGTCGCGGTGCTCGGCGACAACGGTGCGGGCAAGTCCACGCTGCTCAAGGTCATGTCGGGCGCGCACCGCCCGTCGGCCGGGAGCATCGAGGTGGGCGGCAACGCCGTCGACTTCCGCTCCCCCCGCGACGCCGCCGATTCCGGTGTGCAGATGGTCTACCAGGACCTCGCCCTCATCGACGCCGCCGACATCGCCACCAACCTGACGCTCGGCCGCGAGCCCGTGCTGCGCGGCCCGCTCGGCTGGCTCGGCTTCCTCGACAAGAAGGCCATGCGCCGCGAGAGCCTGCGCGAGCTCGAGGCCCTCGGCGTCACGACGGCGCCCGTCACGCGGCCCGTGGAGATGCTCTCGGGCGGCCAGCGCCAGGTCGTAGCCCTCGCCCGCTCGGCAGTCCGGGTTACCGCGCGCGGCCAGGGCGCACTGCTCCTCGACGAGCCCACGGCCGCCCTCGGCTACGCGCAGACGCGACAGGTTGAGGACCTCATCCGCAAGATGGCCGAACGCGGCATCGCGGTCGTGATCGTCACCCACAACCTCCCGTTGTGCTTCGAAGTCGCCGACCGGATCGTGGTGCTCAACCGCGGTCGCAAGGTTGCCGACGTCGCCACCAAGGACACCGACAACAACGCCGTCGTCGGCTGGATCACGGGCGCCAAGCCTGCCCAGGCGCACCTCGTACGGTGAGGCTCCTGGGGCTCTCCGCGGGCAACCCCGACGGCAGCGCAGAGATCCTGCTCAAGGAGGCGCTTCGCGGTGCCGAGGGCGCGGGGGCGGATGTCGAGATGGTTCGGCTTCTCGACCTCCGGCTGTCGGCGGGTCCGGATGCGCGCGCCGACGATGCCGCATGGTTCTGGAACCGGCTCATGGAGAGCGACGGGCTCATCGTCTCCACTCCCATCTACACGCGCACGATCCCCGGACTGCTGCGCCTGCTCGGGGACAAGATCTCGGGGCCGCAGTCCGACGTGGCGTTCACGTCGGAGATACTGCGGATGCGCGCCTCCGGGCAGCCCCTCGCCGTCGACTTCCCCGTGGACGAGCGCGTGCTGCGCCCGCGGGTGGCCGGCTTCCTCGCTGTCGGCGGATCGCTCCCGACCCGCTGGAAGTCGCTCGCCCTGCCGCTGCTGCACACGCTCACTGCCTCGGCACAGATCGCGGTGGTCGACCAGGTGGAGTTCGCCGGTGCGGGCAGCCCCGCCTCGATAGTGCTGCAGCCCGACGCGCTCGCGCGCGCGCGGCGACTCGGGGAAGCGGTGGGCTCGCAGCTCGGCCGGAGCTACGAGGAGGCGGAGTACCGCGGCGAGCCGGGACTCTGCCCGCTGTGCCACCTCTCGGTGGTCGTCGTCCAGGGCGACGTCGCGGAGTGCGCGGCGTGCGGCGCGACGGGCAGCTTCGACGGCACCGTGAGCTTCACGGGCCTTCGCGAATCGGTGCTGTCACGCGAGGAGAAGCTCGACCACTTCCACGAGGTGCAGGCCACGGCCGCGGCACATGCGGCCCACCGCGAGGCCATCACCGCGAGGGCATCCGAGTACACCGCGTGGGATCCGCGGGTGCTGCCGTGACCGTTCTGCGCGACATCCCGTTCGTCACCTACACCGGCTTCCGGCCACTCTCGCTCGACCTGCACCTGCCGTCGACCGCGGGGCGTCATCCGGTCGTGCTCGAACTGCACGGCGGCGGGTGGCGCATGGGCACGCGGTCGGCCTTCACCCCGCTCCTCAACGACGAGCAGTCGTTCGAGCGGATCACCGCAGCAGGGTTCGCCGTCGCCGCCGCCGACTACCGGCTGAGCGGCGAGGCCCAGTTCCCCGCGCAGGTCGACGACGTGCTCGCGGCGCTCGACTGGATCGGCACCCGCCCCGAACTCGATGCCACCCGCGTCGTGCTGTGGGGAGGCTCGGCCGGCGGCACCCTCGCGGCCCTCGCCGCCATGCGCCGTCCGTCGGCGGTGCGCGGGGTCATCGACTGGTACGGGCCATCCGCGCTGCTGGCCATGCCGCGCACCGAGGAGCCGAGCCGGGAAGACCTGTGGCTCGGGGCGCCCGTGCCCTCGGTGCCCGACCTCGCGGCCGCGGCGAGCCCCGCGCGCCGAGCGATGCCGGGCCTGCCGCCCTTCCACCTCGCCCACGGCCTCGACGACACCGATGTTCCGCCCGCCCAGAGCGAGCTGCTCGCCGCAGCCCTCCGCGGCGTCGGCGTGCCCGTCGAGCTGCACCTCGAACCCGGTGCCGGCCACTTCTGGAAGGGCGTCGCCGATACGGGCCCGCTCTTCGACCGTGCCCTCGACTTCGCTAGGAGAGTGACGGCATGACCGATTGGATCTCCCCCTTCGAGCCCGTCGTTGCAGCGCCCGGCGCGCGGCCCACCCACGTGATGCGCACGACCTTCGCAGCGACCCCCGGCACCGCGACCCTGCGCATCACCGCCCACGGCATCTACGAGGCCGTCCTCAACGGCGAACGCGTGGGCGACCATGAGCTGACGCCCGGCTACACGGAGTACGGCAAGCGGCTGCAGGCGCAGTTGTTCGAGGTTCCGCTTCTCGCCGACAACGAACTCGTTGTCGAGCTCTCCGACGGCTGGTGGCGAGGGCAGGTCGGACTCTTCCGCTCGGCCGACCAGTGGGGCGGGCGCACGGCGCTGTGGGCGGAGATCGAGGGCGTGCTCGCGACGGGCTCCGGGTGGGAGTCCGCGCAGACGAGCCACCTCGCCGACCTCATCGAGGGCGAGACAGTGGACCTGCGCGAGAACTCGTACGTGTGGCATCCGGTCGAGGTCGTCGACTTCGCCGCGGATTTCGTGGAGAGCGTCGCGCCGCCCGTGCGCCGCATCGAGGAGCTCGTGCCCACGGTCACCGCCCGTGGCGACGACTGGATCGTGGACCTGGGCCAGAACATCACGGGATGGATCCGCCTCACCAACCTCGGAGCGCGCGACAGCCGCGTCACCCTCACCTACGGCGAGGAGCTCGGCCCCGACGGCGATGTGACGCAGGTCAACATCGCACCGGATGTGCCGTTCCTCCCCCACCCCCTGTCGCCCGGCCAGGTCGACCACGTCATCAGCGACGGCGATCCCGAGAGCGTCTTCGAGCCACGCCACAGCACGAAGGGCTTCCGCTACGTGCGCGTCGAGGGCCTCGACCACCGGCCCGACATCGTGGGCGTCGTCGTGCACACCGACCTGCGCCGCACGGGCACGTTCGTGTCGAGCGACGAGTCGCTCAACAGGCTGCACGATGCCGCGGTGTGGTCGTTCCGCGGCAACGTCGTCGACATCCCCACCGACTGCCCCACGCGCGAGCGCGCGGGCTGGACGGGCGACTGGCAGATCTACATTCCGATAGCGGCATACCTCTACGACGTCGCGGGCTTCAGCTCGAAGTGGCTCGCCGATCTCTCGGCAGCGCAGTGGGAGAACGGCGTGGTGCCGAACATGGCTCCCGCCCCGCGCTCCGAGGTGACCGAGGGGCCGGCGGCGGGGGCGAACGGTTCGGCCGGATGGGGCGACGCCGCGATCATCGTGCCGTGGGAGCAGTACCTCGCCTACGGTGACCCGCAGGTGCTCGCCGACAACTGGCCGATGATGGTGCGGTGGATCGACTTCGTGCGCACCACGGCCGAAGGGGCGAGGCATCCGTCGCGCACAGGAGCTGAGAGGCCCCACGAGAAGTACCTGTGGGACACGGGCTTCCACTGGGGCGAGTGGCTCGAGCCCATGCGTGCGGGCGAGAGCGTCGACTTCCCGACGCTCCTGCAGGCCGACAAGGGCGACGTCGCCACCGCCTTCTACCGCCGCTCGACCGACCTGCTGTCGCGCATCGCACGGGTGCTCGAGCACGACGACCCGTACGCCGCGCTGTCGGCCGAGGTGCGCGCGGCATGGCAGGCAGAATTCGTGAACCCGGATGGCACGGTCTCACCGAACACGCAGGCGAACTGCGTGCGGGCTCTCGCCTTCGACCTCGTGGATGACCGCGCGGCCGTGGCCGAGCAACTCGCGCAGCTCGTCCGGGACGCAGACCTCCACCCCACCACGGGGTTCCTCGCGACGCCCGACCTGCTGCCCGTGCTCGCGGAGAACGGGCATCCGGAGCTCGCCTTTGGCCTGCTCATGCAGCGCACCTGGCCCTCGTGGCTCGGCATGATCGACGCGGGCGCGACGACGATCTGGGAGCGCTGGGAGGGCTGGACGCCCGAGGGGCAGCCGCACGAGTCGCACAACCACTTCTCAAAGGGGGCTGTCATCGGCTTCCTGCACAGGTATGTGGCGGGCATCCGACCGATCACGCCCGGCTACGAGCGGTTCGAGGTACACCCGCTCGTCGGCGGCGGCCTCATGAGCGCGGCGGGCCGCCTCGAGACGGCGCACGGCCTCATCGAGAGCAGGTGGACACTGTCCAACGGGTTCACGCTCGAGGTCACCGTGCCCGCCGGCACGACATGCCTCGCCACCCTGCCCGACGGCACCACCCACCCTCTTGACCCCGGCCATCACGTACTAAGGAGCGCACTATGACTTTTCCCGACGGATTCCTCTGGGGCGTCGCCACGGCCGGCCACCAGGTCGAGGGCGACAACTTGAACAGCGACACGTGGTTCGCCGAGAATGTGGCGCCCACGGTGTTCCGCGAGCCCTCCGGCAAGGCCGTGAACTCGTACGCCCTGTGGCGCGAGGACATCGACCTCGCGGCCGGCCTCGGCCTCAACGCGTACCGCTTCTCGGTGGAGTGGGCGCGCGTCGAACCCACCGAGGGCACGTTCTCCGCCGAGGCGCTCGCCCACTACGAGGGCATCGTCGACTACTGCCTCGAGCGCGGGCTGGCCCCCGTCGTGACGTTCAACCACTTCACGTCGCCGCACTGGTTCGCGGCTCTCGGCGGTTGGCTCAACCCTGATGCCCCAGCCCTGTTCGCCCGCTATTGCGACCGCGTCATGGAGGCGTTCGGTGACCGCATCGCCATCGCCGTGACCATGAACGAGAACAACCTCGCGCGCCTGCTCACGTGGCAGGGCCTGCCCTCCTTCGTCTCCGACCTCGAGCGCGCGACCCTCGCTGCCGCCTCCAAAGCCGCCGGCGTCGAGAAGTACCGCCTCGCCAACGTCATGCTTCCGGAGGAGATGGATGCCATGGCCGGCGGCATGGCCGCGGGCCACGTCGCGGCGAAGACAGCCATCAAGGCCCGCCGACCCGAGCTGCCCGTGGGCCTGTCAATCGCCGTCATCGACGACGTCGTTGTGGGTGACGACGCAACGGTGCGCGACCGCAAGCGCGCCGAGGTCTACGACCGCTGGCTCGACCTCGCCCGCGAGGACGACTTCGTCGGAGTGCAGAACTACGAGCGCCGCTACTTCGACGGCACGGGAGCGATCCCCCTGCCCGAGGGCACCGTGCTCAACGACATGGGCACGGGCATCGAGCCCGAGTCCCTCGCGGGTGCCGTGCGATACGCCCACGAGCGCTCGGGCGTGCCCGTCTACGTCACCGAGCACGGCATGAGCACCCACGACGACACGCTGCGAGCCGGATTCATCGAGCCATCCGTGCACGGACTTCTCGCGGTGATCGACGAGGGTGTTCCCGTGATCGGCTACACGCACTGGTCGCTGCTCGACAACTACGAGTGGGTCTTCGGCTTCGAAGGGATGCTCGGCCTGCACTCCGTCGACCGGGACACGTTCGAGCGCACCCCCAAGCCGAGCGCGGCGGTCTACGCCCGGCTCGTGCGCGAGCTCGGCTAGCGGAAGCGCGTCGTGAGGGTGCCTATGCCCTCGATCGTCGAGACGAGAACGTCGTCGGCCCGGATGAACCGCTGCGGGGTCATCCGGTTGCCGACGCCCGCGGGGGTGCCGGAGAAGATGAGGTCTCCGGGCAGCAGGGGGCAGATCGCGGAGAGCCTGGCGATGAGTTCGGGCACGTCGTAGATCATCATGCTCGTGCGGGAACCCTGCATCGACCGGCCCGAGAGCTCGCAGCCGATCGCGAGGTCGTCGCGGTTGGTGAGCTCGTCGGGGGTGACGAGCCAGGGGCCGGTGGGGCCGAAACCCGGATACGACTTCCCCATGCTGAACTGCGGGTGCGTGCCCTCCATCTGCACGAGGCGCTCGGACAGGTCCTGGCCGATGGTGACGCCCGCGATATGCCCCCACGCGTCCTCGCGCGAGACCCGGTGCGCGTGCGATCCGATGACGACGACGAGCTCCACCTCCCAGTCGACGTTGCCCTGCGGCAGTTCGACGACATGGGACTGCCCCACGATCGAGGTCGGGAATTTCGTGAAGGTCACGGGCAGGGAGTCGGCGGGGTAGCCGGCCTCCGCCGCGTGCTGCGCGTAGTTCACGCCGATGGCGAAGACCTGGCGCGGGCGCGGAACGGGGGCGCCGAGATCGTTGAGAGAGAACGGCTCCCCTCCGGTAGCCGAAGGTGCCCAAGCGATGAACGCCGCCCAGTCGTCGAACAGGAGCTGGGCATCAGCACCGAAGCGGCCTGCGCTCGCGCGCTCGACGTCGACCGCGCGGTCGCCCACCACGACGACCGCGCGACCCGCCAGGGTTGCTAGCCTCACCAGTCCACGCGCTGCGGCGCCGGAACGCCGTAGGCGTCCTGCCAGCTGACGACGTGGTTGTTGAGCGTGCCGATGCCCGTGATCTCGGCCTCGATCGTGTCGCCCGGCTTCAGGTAGAAGTCGAACGGGTTGGGCTGCACGGCGGCGACGCCCGAGATGGTCCCGGTCGTGATGATGTCGCCCGCGCTGTAGATCTGCGGGGAGTGGTAGGCCACGAGGTGGTCGAACTTGATGCGCGTCTGGTTGGTGTTGCCCTGCTGGCGCACCTCGCCGTTGACGCGCAGCTGCATGGGCAGCTCGTGCATGTCGGGCACCTCGTCGGCAGTGACGATCCACGGCCCGATGGGGCAGAACGTGTCGATGCCCTTGCTGAACGAGAAGACTCCCGACTCCATCTCCTTGCGCTGGATGTCGCGCGCGGTGATGTCGTTGAACACGGTGAATCCGGCGATGTAGTCGTTCGCCTCATCCGGCCCGAAGAATTTGCCGGACTTGCCGATGATGATGGCGAGCTCGAGCTCGTAGTCCAGCTCCTTGGTGAGGCCCTCGGGGTAGACGATCGCGTCTTCCGGGCCGATGATCGCGTCGACGTTCTGGAAGAACACGATTCCCTTGTGCACGGGGTGCGACCAGTCCACGGCCTCGAGCTCGTTGTGGTGGTCGGCGAAGTTGCCGGCGGTGTGGAAGAACTTCTTGGGCTGGATGGGGGCGCGCAGGCGCACGTCCTCGTACCGCAGGCGTTCGCCCGTCTCGGTGACCTGGCCGCCACGCTCGAAGTACTCGCGCGTGGAGGGCACGTCGAGCTCGATGACCGTGCCCTCCTCCAGCTCGAGGCGTCCGACGCGACCGTTGTCGAAGGTGATGAGTTTCATTGCTTCCTAAGCTCCAACCATGTTGAATCCGCCATCGGCGAGCAGGTAGCCGCCGGTGAGATGTGCTGCCTCGTCGGTCGCCAGCCACAGGCAGGTGCCGGCCACGAACTCGGGCGGGGGTATGAACCCCATGGGGGTCTGGGAGAGCAGCACTTCCTTGCGGCCGCCCTTCCAGTCCTCGCGGTTCAGGAGGCGCTCGGTCTCCATGAAGCCGGGGGCGAACGTGTTGACGCGCACCTTCGGGGCGAGCACCTTCGCATACGACTTGGTGATGCCGAGGATCGCGTACTTGGCCGCCGCGTACTGGGGGGCGCGGGGCGAGCCGCGCACGATCACCGTCGAGCCGACGTTGATGATGTTGCCGCCGTACGGCTGCTCGAGCATCCGCTCACCGAACTCGTGGGTCATGAGCAGCGTGCCCTTGACGTCGATGTCGATGACGGCGTCGAGGGCCTCCTGCGTGAGGTCCTTCCACGACATCTGCTCGCTCGAGACGTCGCCGACGTTGTTGACGAGCACGTCGAGCGTGCCGAACGCGGCCCACACCTCATCCGCCATGCGTTTGATCTCTGCCCAGGTGCCGATGTCGCCCTGCACGAGGATGGCCTCGCCGCCGATGGCCTCGATGCGCGCCTTGGTCGCCTCCGCACCCGCCGTCGACGAGCGGTAGTGGATGGCCACCTTCGCGCCCTCCTGGGCCGCGCGGAACGCGATCTCGGCGCCGAAGCCCGTGCCGGCACCCGTGACGAGCACGGTCTTGCCCTCGAATCTGGGGAAGATCTGGGTCATTGTTTCTCTCCTTTATACGAGTGTGCGTCCGCCGTCGATGTACAGCACGTGCCCCGTGATGAAGGCGGCGTGCTGCGACGACAGGAAGAGTGCGGCGCCGACGATATCGGCGGTGGCTCCGAGGCGGCCCGCGGGGACGAGGCTCACGAGGTTCTCGCGCACTCCCGGCTTCTCGAGATAGGCAGCGGTCAAATTGGTCTCGATGTATCCCGGCGCGAGCATGTTGACGGTCACGCCCGACGAGGCCCACTCCGCTGCCATGACGCGGCCCATCTGGTTGAGCCCGCCCTTCGATGCGGCGTAGGGCGCGTGCAGCTTGTGGGCGAGGAGGCCCGAGACGGACGACATCATGACGATGCGACCGCTCTTCTGCGCGACCAGGTGGCGGCCGGCGGCCTGCGCGAGGCGGAAGGCCGTCGTGAGGTTCACGTCCATGACGCGCTCCCACTCGCCCTCCGTGAAGTCGAGCACGGGGCGGCGGTCGTTGATCCCGACCCCGTGGAACAGCACGTCGAGTCCGTCGAGGAGCTCGATGGCGGCGGCGACGACGCGCTCGCCCGATCCCGCCTCGGTGAGGTCTGCCGTGATCGTGCGGATGCCCAACTCGGCTTCGAGCTGCTGCAACCGTGCAGCATCCCGGTCGACGACGACCACGGATGCGCCCGCCTCGACGTAGCCCGCAGCGCAGTCGTAGCCGATGCCGCCGGCCCCGGCGACGAGCACGCGCGCCCCCGCGAGGCCTAGCCAGTTCTCCTGTTGCATCGTTGCTACAGCTCCTCTAGACTTTCGTTAGTTGAAAGTGCGTTTCGTAGAATGAATGTTACGGGAAGAGCATGGCAGAGAACAAGTACCGCATCGAGTCGCTTGCCAAAGGGATGAGCGTGCTCCGCCTGTTCGACGAGAGCACGGTCTCCCTCAAGCTGCGCGAGATCTGCGACCTGACGGGCATCCCCATGCCCACCGCGTTCCGCATCGTCGCGACCCTCGAGGAGGAGGGCTTCCTCGACCGCACGCCCGACGGCAGTCTGCGCCCCGGCGTCTCCGTGCTCACGCTCGGCTCGTCGGCCCTGCGCGGCTCGAGCCTCGTGCAGGTGAGCGAGAAGCCGCTGCGCGACCTCGCTGCAGCAACGGGCGAGACCGTCAACATGGGCGTGCTCCTGGGCGACCAGGTGCTCTACCTCGCGCGGCTTCGCAACGCCGACCTCGTCACCGCGAACGTGCAGGTCGGTTCCACCCTGCCCGCCGTCTACACCTCCATGGGCAAGCTCCTCCTGGCCTTCCTGAGCCCGGATGCCCTCACCGACCGCCTCGGATCGCACGCGTTCGAGGCCCACGGCGGCCCCAACGCGGTCTCGTCCCGCGCCGAACTGGACTCGCGCCTCGCCGAGATCCGCGAGCAGGGCTACTCGATCCAAGATCAGGAGCTCGCGCTCGGGCTGCGGTCGGTCTCCGTTCCCGTGTTCGGTTCCGACGGTGCCCCTGCCGCGGCCATCAACATCGCCGTCTCCGCGTCGCGCCACGACGTCGAGAGCCTGCGCGGCCCGCTCCTTGCCGCGCTCCAGGCGACGGCGGCCGACATCTCCCTGCGATTGGCCGCACTGTGACCCGGCCCGGCCGCATACCCGGCTTCACCCCGAACTCCCTCGACCCCGACCAGGCCGCGCTCTACGAGAGCATCGCCGGGGGTCCGCGAGCGCAGGGGCCGCAGCACTTCTCGCTCACGCACGAGGACGGCTCGCTCGCGGGGCCGTTCAACGCGCTCCTGCTCTCGCCTGGCCTCGGCGGGGCCATCCAGGAGCTCGGCACCGCCGTCCGCTACCGCACGGCGCTCACTGCGCGCGAGCGCGAGCTCGCCATCCTCATCGTCGCCACCCACTGGGACAGCGCCTTCGAGCGCATGGCCCACGAGGCAGTGGGGCGCGCGGCGGGGCTGAGCGAGGAGGAACTGTCCGCGGTGAGCGACGGCCGGATGCCCGAACTGGCCGACGACCGCGAACGGGTCTGTGCGCTTCTCACCCGAGCGCTCGTGCTGGGCGATGTCGACGATGCACTGTGGGCGCGGGCATCCGGAGTCCTCGACCAGCCCACGATCTTCGAGCTCACGACGCTCGTCGGCTACTACGCGCTGCTCGCCCTTCAACTACGTGTGTTCAGAGTCGAACCCTAAGGAGAAAAATATGAACGATGCCGTTCCCGCTGGCCCACCCGCACCGCCCACTCACCTCGCCCCTGGCGCGCGCCAGAAGCAGCACCCCGCGGGCGCCGACGTCTACGACGCCCTCACCTACTCGATGCCCAACGGCTACCGCCCGCTGCAACTCGATCTCTACGTGCCCTCGACGCGCGCCGGGCTCGTGCCCGTGGTGATCTTCATCCACGGCGGGGCATGGCTGTTCGGCTCCCGCGAGCTACCTCCCGAGTACTGGCCCGCGGGCAGCCTGTTCTCCGCGTGCATCGAGGCCGGCATGGCCGTGGCATCTATCGACTACCGCCACTCGCGCGAAGCCTCGTACCCCGCGCAGCTGCACGACGGCAAAGCCGCGGTGCGCTACATCCGCCAGTACGGCGCCGACCTCGGCATCGACACGGAGCGCATCGCGGTGTGGGGCGAGTCAGCGGGTGGCCACCTCGCCGCCCTCATCGCGCTCGTGAGCGATCCAGAGCTCGAGGGCCGCGAGGGTGTCGTCGGCCCGAGCAGCGCCGTCTCGGCCGTCGTCGACTTCTACGGGGTGTCCGACGTCGACAGCCTGCCGCCCTTCCTCGACAGCTTCCCGCCCGAGTGGGTCGACGAGCTTGAGCGCGCGGGTCAGGGCATGCCGCCCGAACCCATCGATGTGCTGCTGCAGAACACGACGCTTCCGGATGCGCGCGCCGCGGTCTCCCCCGTGACTCACGTCACGGCTGCCGCGCCGGCGTTCCTGCTGGTGCACGGCGAGGCCGACGGACTGGTACCCCTCTCGCAGAGCGAGAAGCTGCACGCTGCGCTGACCTCGGCGGGGGCATCCAGCGAATTCGTGCGCGTGCAGGGCGCCGACCACGTGTTCCTCGGCACCGACCCCGTGCCGCAGATCACCCGCGGCGTCGAGTTCCTGGTGAAGGAGTTCGGGCTCTAAGCCTTGCGGCTGTCGTCGGCCATCTCGAGGTAGCCGCTCAGTCGTGCGATGAAGTCGTTCGACGGGCGGTACTCGGGGTCGGCCGACGACTTCTCGAACTCACCCTGCAGCTCCTCGATCGCGTCGTCGATCTCGAGCACGGCGAGCGCGTTGCGCTGCTCGTTGTCGAGCTCCACGAGAAAACCGATGGCGCGGTCGATGTCTGCGGGGCCTCCGAAGGCGTAGTCCGGCATGGTGAGTCCTCTCGAGCGATGTGGGTCAAGCGTAGCCGTGGACCCTGCGCCCTCCCCTAGAATTCCCACCCGGAGTCGCCCGGCACTCGTGCCGTCGCGGGCGCCGTGCAGAACGTGATGCTGTGCGGCGGGAGCACGACGATGCCGTCCGCGAACACGACTGTCGTGGCCTCGGGCGTCACGGCGTCCGGGGTGTCGACATCGTTGAAGACGTCGGGGTGCTCGCCGATGAGCGTGGTCGCCGCGAACTCGCCGGTGAGGGCGACGCCGTCGATCCGCACGCGCACGGGCGCCGCATCCTTGTCGCTCTTGTTGACGAGCACGATGACGGTGTTGCCGTCGTCGTCTCCCGTGGCGATCGCGTCGACGAGGGGCACGTCGCCCGAGCCGGTGTCGAGGGCTATCGACTGCACAGCGCTGTCGAGCACGCGCGGGCCGAGCAGGTTGGCGTACATCTGCATGACGTGGAAGGTCGTGCGCTTCACCACTCCGGTCGGGTGCACGAAGAGCGGGCCGCGCGCGTTGACCGTCGGGGCGAGGTTCGCCATCGAGACCTTGTCGGAGTTGCGCAGGCAGCTGTTGAGGAACGCCGCGGAGAAGATCGCGTCGGCCATCGTGTACGTCGAGTTGTCGTCGTTGAGGTCGCGCGCGTTGATCGCCTCGGGTGTGTTCCCGACCGGGTGGTGCCACCCGCGCAGGTTCCACTCGTCGAACGCGATCTTGATGTGCTGCTGGCCGGATACCTCGATCATCGAGCGCACGAGGGCGATCTGGCTCTCCGGCCCGAGCGTCTTCGACATGGCACCGAGGTAGTCGGTGGGCTTGTTGACCTCGTGCAGCTTGTCCCAGTATCCGTGGATCGAGATGTAGTCGAGGTATCGACCGGCCTGCTCGAGCATGGGAAGGATCCAGTCCTTGTCCTCGAACGCCGCGGCGAGCAGCTTCACGTCGGGGTCGATGCGCAGCATGAGCTTCGCCGACTCCGTGACGAACGCCGCCCACTCGGCACCGGTCTTGGCGCCGAGCTCCCAGTCACCGTAGTTCTCGTTGCCGATGCTCCAGAACGGCACGGCATAGGGCTCCGGATGCCCGTACTCGGCCCGCAGGTCAGACCACCTGCTGCCCGTGGGCCGGTTCGTGTACTCGAGCCACTCGCTCATCTCCTGGGGAGTTCCCGTGCCCGCGTTGGTGCAGATGTACGGGTCCGCGCCGATGGCCTCGCACCACGCGATGAACTCGTCGGTGCCGAACGTGTTGGGGTCGTTGACGCGCCAGGCGGGGTCGAACGTGGGCTTGCGATCGGGGCCGATGCCGTCGACCCAGTCGTAGGTGGAGACGAAACATCCGCCGGGCCAGCGCACGTTGGGAACCGTGAGGTCCCGTAGGGCCTCGATCACATCGAGGCGGAAGCCGCGCTCGTCGGCGAGAGGCGATCCGGGCTCGAAGATTCCGCCGTAGACCTGACGGTGGAAGTGCTCGATGAAGTGGCCGAACAGGTGCCGGCTGTACTCGGTCTGGGCGCGGGCGGGGCTGATCTCCACCGCGGCGACGGGGGTTGTGGTCATGGGGTGTTCTCCAGTGTGTTCACGAGTGGTCAGTTGTTGGCGGCAGCGGCGTCGCGCAGCCAGACATCCATGGTTCCGAGGTCACGGTTGCCCCAGAAGAAGTAGGGCACGAGTCGGATCGGCAGCCTCGCACCCGAATCGTCGACGGCTGTTGCCATCAGCTCAGCCTGCCCGCTCAGCGAATCGTCGGTGATCGTGATGGGGTCGGCGGTGAGGGCGATCGTCGGCGTGGGGCGCGCGGTGTCGATCTCCTCCGCACAGTAGACGATGGGGCCGCGCCGCACGGCCACCTTCCCGCGCGCGTCGACGACGGCGTCGTGCGCGTGGAGGCGCTCGACGGGAAGCTCGAAGTCGAGCTGGATCTGCCGGGTGCCCTCCCAGTCCCCCTCGAACATCAGGAAGCCGTCATCCGTGCGCGAGATTTCCGCGCCCGAGACCGTGAGGTTCTCGACGAACTCGGGCACGCGCACGGCGAGCGTGAACGACGTGGGCCGGTCGACAGTCACGTCGAGGGTCACCCCCGCGGTGCGCGGGTAGTCGGTGCGCTGGGTGACGACGACCGAGGAATCGCCCACGGTCGCGCGCAACTCGCTCGCCATGAACAGGTTGACCGACACGAGGTCGTCGTCGGTCGAGTAGACGAGCCTGCCCAGGGACGTGAGGAAGCGTGCCAGGTTGGGCGGGCAGCACGACGTGTCGAACCACTGCTTGCGCTCGATGGTGCCGTCGGAGCTCATGAGGTTCTCGTAGAAGTACGTCGACCCGTCGACCGATTTGCCGCTCAATGCTCCGTTGTAGAGGGCGAGCTCGAGCACGTCGAAGAACTGCGAGTCGTGGGAGAAGTTGCCCAAGCGCTCCGCCCAGTTGGCGAGGCCGATCGACGCGCAGGTCTCCCCGTAGCCGTCGAAATTGGGCAGGTCGTACGGTTCACCGAATGCCTCGTAGCGCCGATCGGTGCCGATGCTCGCCGTGACGTACATCTTGCGAGTGGTCACGTCGTCCCACAGCGCCTCGACGCTCGAGAGCAGGCGGGCATCCCCCGTCTCGACGGCGAGGTCGGTCATGCCCGAGTAGAGATAGACCGCGCGAACGGCGTGGCCGACGGCCTCGGTCTGCTCGCGCACCGGAAGGTGGCTCTGGTTGTAGGGCCCGTACGGCTCCGGATGCTGCGTGCGGCCGGGGAACACGTGACCGAACAGCCCGTCGTCGCCGCGGCGCTCGATCTCGAGCGGGAAGAACTTCGGATCCTGGCCGCGGTTGTCGACAAGCCGCTGCGCGAGGGAGAGGTATCGCTCCTCGCCCGACAGTCTGTACAGGCGCAGGAGTGCGAGCTCGATCTCGGGATGGCCGTCGTAGCCTCCCGCATCCGGACCGGCCTCGGAGAACTGCACGTCGATGAGGTCGGCGTAGCGGCGCACGATGTCGAGCAGGCGCGTCTTGCCGGTGCTCTCGTAGTGGGCGACGCCCGCCTCGATGAGGTGGCCGGCGCAATAGAGCTCGTGGGCGTCCTGATGGTCGGTGAATCGGCGGCCCTCGCCCACAGTGCTGAAGTAGGCGTTGAGGTAGCCGTCATCCTGCTGCGCCGTGGCGAGCAGGTCGATGACGCGGTCGACCTCGGCGTCGAGCGCGTCATCCCAGTTCGTGGCGAGCGCGTAGCTCGCGGCCTCGATCCACTTGGCGAGGTCGCTCTCCCAGAACACGTGCGGGGTGTACCAGTCGCCGGGCTTCCAGGTCAGAGTGAGCGCCGCGAGGTATCCACGGTTCTCCATCTGCTCGAGCTGGCCACGCAGCGTGTCCGTGGTGGTCTGCTCCTGCAGCGCCTTCCAGAACTCGTCATTGATCGTGACATCCCGGATGGCGGCGGGAATCGCGCGCGGGCGCGACACATCGACCGAACCCCAGGGATCCGACAACGGCGACATAAATCCTCCTCGAAACCGGTTTCTAACACCGGTTTCGAACACACTAGGGGCGAAGGCGGGGACGAGTCAAGTCCCGCGCGGATCAGGTGCTGGAGCGCACCACGAGCGTGCACGGGACGAGCTCGACGCCCTCCACGGACTCGCCGGCCTGCAGCGCGAGCACCTTCTGCACGGCGACCTCGCCGATCCGCGGCAGGTTGAGATCGATCGATGTCATCGACGGCCTGGTGGTGGGGCTCACTAGGTCGAGGTTGTCGAACGCGGCGATCGCGACATCCCCCGGCACGTCTTTGCCTGCCGCGTGAAGCGCATCGAGTGCCCCGCGGCCGGCCGTGTCCGACGCGCACACGAGCGCGTCGAAAGCGACACCGGATGCCAGCAGCTCCTGCGTTTCGTTCCACCCGGCCTCGTCGTCCCATCCGGACTGGCGCGGCATGTTCACGAGCTCGAGGCCCGCGGCCGCGAGGGCCTCGGAGACCCCGGCGATGCGCTCGCGGCTCGCCGCATAGGTCGGGTCGCCGCCGACGAAGCCCACGCGCGTGCGGCCGCGGCCGATCAGGTGCTCAGCCACGAGCCTGCCGCCGCCGAAGTCGTCGGGGGCCACCGAGGTGTCGGTGGCGCGAGTGGACGGTGCGTAGGCGTAGACGACGGCCACCGGGATCTCGATGTCGAGCGGATCGCGCGGGTCGCTGCGATCGCCGACGACGAGGAGCGCATCCACGCGGCGCGACAGCAGAGCCATCGCGCGCCGGATCTCGATCTCGGGCCGGCCGCGCGTGTTGCTCAGCAGGATGGTCGCGGCGTCGTCGTGCATGGCGGCTTCGGCGCCGAGCATGATCGGCAGCGCGAACCGCCGACCCTCGAGGTCGCTCGTGAGCAGGCCCACGGTCTCCGAGCGGCCCGTGGTGAGGCTTCGTGCGACCTCGTTGGGCACGAACCCCAGTTCGCGGGCGACTGCCGCCACCCGCTCGCGTGTCTTCGGGTCGACGCCGTAGCTGTTGTTGAGAGCCTTGGATGCCTGGCTCTTCGACACTCCCGCCTCGGCGGCGACCTGCGCCAGGGTGACCCGGCCGTTCACAGGAGCGCCCGAAGATCGGAAGGTTGACTTTGTTCCGTCCATGCACGTACTCTATTCGAAACCGGTGTTGAAACCGGTTTCGAACCTGCAATCACTCGCCAAGTTTTTCATTTCAAGGAGGAAATGTGCGCAAACCTGCTCGGCCGCTCGCGGTCATAGGAGTGCTAGCCGCCGCCATCGTCATGTCGGGATGTTCCGCGGCGTCAGACGGCGGTGAGGCATCCGGCGACTTCAGCTTCTGGGGCCTCAGCGCCGCCGCCCCGCCCATCAAGACGCTCGAGGAACTCGCCGACGGCACCTGCAAGACCGACCTCGCGTCTGCCCCGCTGACCACGGATGTCACCGACCAGAGCGAGTTCGACCAGAAGGTCCAGCTGCAGGCCGCCCAGAACGCTCTACCGAGCGCCATGGTCACGCCGTCCAGCCCCGACCTGACGAAGCAGCTCATCGCGTCCGGCCAGCTCGTGAACCTCTCGGAGGAGCTCGACAAGCTCGGCCTCAGCGACGACATCCTGCCCGCCGCAGCGTCCACGATCCAGGCCACCTACGGCTCTGACGACCTGTACGCGCTGCCCCACGAGCTCAACATCGAGGGCATCTGGTACAACAAGGCCATGTTCGAGGCTCAGGGGCTCGAGGCGCCCACGACCTGGGACGAGTTCCTCGACGTCACCAACTCCTTCCTCGACGCCGGCGTGCAGCCGATCGCCGTGGGTGCGAAGTCCGGATGGCCGCTGACCCGCTGGGTGGGCAACTACATCTTCCGCTCCCTCGGTCCGGACGCGATGCAGGATGTCGCTGACGGCAAGGCCAAGCTCACCGACCCCGACTACGTCGCGGCCGCGCAGCAGGTCTCCGACCTCGGCAAGGAGGGCGCCTTCGGGGCGAACGTCGCCTCCAACGACTACAACGGCGCGATCAACGACTTCCTCACGGGGAAGGCCGCCATGTACTACATGGGATCGTGGGCGCTCTCGGCGTTCAACGACCCGGCACAGGACGAGATCGGCGTCGACAACATCGGCTTCATGCCGTTCCCCGAGGTGACCGGCGGTAAGGGCAGCATCGACCAGTTGCCCGCGAACGTCGGCCAGCCCATGGTGTTCAGCACGTCGAGCTGGGGTCCGTCGAGCGAGGCGTGGCTCAAGTGCATCGTGGAGAACTACGGCGACCAGGTCGCCGAACAAGACGGCGTGATCTCCGGATTCGCCACCCACGAGAAGCACGACCTGCCCGCGCTCTCCCAGCTCGTGCAGGACAACGCCCTCTCGGCGACGTCCAGCCTGCTGTGGTTCGAGGCCCTCTTCAACGCCGAGGCGACCGAGGTCAGCTCGGCCAACGGCGGCCTGCTCGGCTCTGGTGCACAATCGGGCGAAGAGTTCATGTCGCTACTGCAGACGGCACTCGACAACTAACCAGTCGTCCGGCTCGTCATCGGTCCCCACACCGGTGGCGAGCCGGACCCGCCACCCACCCCGAACAAGGAGACCCGAAGTGAGAGCAGTACTGGGCGATCGACGCCTCGCCTTCATGCTCGTGGGCCCCGCACTGCTCGTCTACGCCGCGGTCACCCTGCTGCCCGTCGCGTGGTCGCTCGTCTACACGTTCTTCGACGGCGGGCTCCTGAAAGGCTTCACCTTCAGCGGCATCAACAACTACGTCAAGTTCTTCCACGACCCCAACGCGGGAGCGGCGACCTGGCTCACGATCCGCTACGCCCTCATCGTCACGGTCGGCCAGATCGTCATGGGCTACGCACTCGCGCTGCTCTACGTGTTCTTCCTCCGACGCGGGTCGGCCCTCATCCGCACCATCATCTTCTTCCCCGTGGTACTGCCGACGGTCGCCGTCGCACTCCTCTTCCAGCAGATCTTCCAGCTCGCGCCGAGCACGGGCCCGGTGAACACGATCATCCAGTGGCTGGGCGGCACGGGCACCGACTTCCTCGGCCAGCCCGCTGGCGCCTTCTGGGTGCTCATCGCGATGAACATCTGGACGGCCATGGGCTTCTACGCCGTGCTTCTCTACGCGGGGCTGCTCGACATTCCCGACGACATCATCGAGGCCGCCCGCATCGACGGCGCAAGCACCTGGACGCTCATCCGGACCATCGTGCTGCCGCTCTCGACACCCATCCTTCTCGCGTCAGTGACGTTCGCCGTGAGCGGCAACCTCAAGGTCTTCGACTCCGTGGTCGCCCTCACCAACGGCGGGCCGGGTAACACGACGACGCCGCTCACCCTCTACATGTTCAACACGTCGTTCAGCTACGGCAACTACGGGTACGGCAGCACCATCGCCGTCATGCTCGCAGCCCTCTGCCTGGCCTTCACCATCCTCATCTTCCGCGGCACGCGCCGCGACCTGACAACGGACTGAGACATGGCCGCACCCCTCCGCACGAAGAGAAGCCGCGCCGCCAAGCGCTTCTTCACCCGTCTGCCCCTCACCATCGCCGTGGGCATCCTCATCATCATCGAGGTGTACCCGCTGGTGTGGATCCTGTTGGGATCGTTCAAGACGCAGAAGGAGGTGCTCGGCCAGCCGTTCTGGACGCTGCCGCAGCAGCTCAACCTCGACAACTACACGAACGCCTTCGAGGTGGGCAACCTCGGGCAGTACCTGCTCAACAGCGTCATCACGGTGTTCCCGGCGCTGCTCATCGCACTCGTGCTCGGCGTCGCGGCCGGCTTCGCGCTCGAAGTCATGGTGTGGAAGGGCCGCGGCGGAGTACTGCTGCTGTTCGTGCTCGGCATTCTCATCCCCGGCCAGCTCGTGCTGCTGCCCCTCTTCACGATCTACTTCCGGCTGCACCTCACGGGCACGCTGTGGCCCCTCGTGATCACCTACGTCGCGGGGTCGCTGCCGCTCATCATCTTCATGGTCGCCACCTACTTCCGGGCGGTCCCCCGAGAGATCTTCGAGGCCGCCACCCTCGACGGCGCCTCGCTGCCGCGCGCGCTGTGGTCGGTGGGCATCCCGATGATCAGGAACGCGATAGTCACCGTCGCGCTCGTGCAGTTCTTCTTCCTCTGGAACGACCTGCTCATCGCCTTGACCTTCACCAACAGCACCGCGCTGCGTACCCTGCAGGTGGGGCTGCTGAACTTCCGCGGCCAGTACGGCGAGATCCAGTACGGGCCCACGTTCGCCGCGATCTTCGTCGGCATCGCCGGCCCGCTACTCATCTACCTGTTCCTCAACCAGCGCATCATGCGCGGCATGGCCGCCGGCTCGCTCAAGGGCTAGTCACCACCCCTCCCGTCGTATCCGCCGGGCAGAACCATCAGGAGCACGAATGACCAACGCACTTCCGCGCCCGGAATACCCGCGACCGCAGCTGCGCCGCGAGGCCTGGCTCTGCCTCAACGGGCAGTGGCAGTTCGAGATCGACTGGGCAGACACGGGCGTGGAGCGCGGCGTGCACGAGCGCGAGCTGGGCGAGCGCATCCTGGTCCCGTTCGCCCCGGAGTCGACGGCCAGCGGCATCGGCCAGGTCGACTTCATGGCTGCCGTCTGGTACCGCCGCACCCTCCGGATACCCGCCGACTGGGCCGGCTCCGACGTGCTCCTGCACTTCGGGGCCGTCGACCACGACGCCACGGTCTGGGCGAACGGCGTGGAGGTCGCGCGGCATCGCGGCGGGTTCACGAGCTTCACCGCGGACCTCACGGATGTCGCCACCCCCGGCCACGACGTCACCATCGTGGTCCGCGCCCGCGACACCCAGAGCGAACCGCAGGCGCGCGGAAAGCAGGCAACCCACTACGGCAACTCGGCCTGCTACTACACGCGCACGACAGGCATCTGGCAGAGCGTGTGGCTCGAGCCCGTGCCGAGCGCGCGCATCCGCAGCCTGCGCATCACCCCGCAGCTCGCGGCCGCGCGCTTCGACGTGGTGGTCCCCCTGCACGGAGTGCGACCCGGTCTCACGCTTGCCCTCGAACTGAGGGATGAGGCGGGGCTCGTCGCGGAGTCGAGCGTGCGCGCCGACCTCGACCTGGCCCCCGCGCTCGCGCTGCAGATTCCCGCCGACCGGCTGCGCACGTGGTCGCCCGCCGACCCGCACCTCTACGACATCGTGGCCATTCTGCGCGAGGACGACGCGATCGTCGACCGCGTCGAGTCGTACGCGGGCCTGCGCTCGGTCTCCATCCAGGGCAACCGCATCCTGCTCAACGGCGAGCCGGTGTTCCAGCGGCTCGTGCTCGACCAGGGGCTGTGGCCCGACACCCTGATGACCGCGCCCTCCGACGAGGCCCTCGTGCGCGACATCCGGCTCGGCATGGAGGCCGGCTTCAACGGTGCGCGGCTGCACCAGAAGGTGTTCGAGGAGCGCTACTACTACCACGCCGACCGGATGGGCTACCTCGTGTGGGGCGAGTTCGGAGACTGGGGCGCCATCGATCAGACGGCGAACCCGTCGCACAACCAGCAGCCCACGGCGTCGTTCATCACGCAGTGGATCGAAGCCGTGGAGCGCGACTACAGCCACCCCTCGATCATCGGCTGGTGCCCTCTCAACGAGACCTACCAGACCCTCGGCGACCGGATCACCCAGCTCGACGACGTGACTGCCGGCATGTACCTCGCCACGAAGCTGGCCGACCCGACGCGGCCCGTGGTCGATGCATCCGGATACTCGCACCGCGTTCGCGGCGCTGACGTGTACGACGGCCACGACTACGAGCAGGACCCGCAGCTCTTTGCCATCAACCACGCGCGCACCGCGGTGGGACTGCCGTTCACCAACATCCACCCGGCGGGCGGCATCGTGTCGATCCCCTACTCGGGCCAGCCCTACTTCGTGTCGGAGTACGGCGGTATCTGGTGGAACCCCGACATCGCCCGCGAGGGCCACGGCGCCCACGACGCCGGGCGCGTGGGCTCGTGGGGCTACGGCCAGCGGGTCGCGAGCGCGGAGGCGTGGCTCGAAAGGTTCGCCGGGCTCACCGACGTCCTCCTCGACGACCCCACCATGTTCGGCTACTGCTTCACGCAGCTCACCGACACGTTCCAGGAGGAGAACGGCATCTACACCGCTGATCGCCGCGAGAAGTTCACGACCTCGGCGATTGCGGCAGTGCAGCGACGCGTCGCGGCGTATGAGGAGCCGAGAGAAGTGGATCCAATAGTAAGCTGACGGGATACTCTTGGGAGGCCCTCATGCGCGAAGTCCCGTCCGCCACCGGAACCGTCACCGCCGAGTCGATGGGGCTCACTCTGCCCCACGAGCACGCGTTCATCAACATGAGTGCGACGGAGCCGCGCGACGGGTTCATGACCGTGTGGGAGGAGCGCGTCGATGACCTCGCGCGCTTCGCGGCGATCGGCGGCAGCACCATCTGGGACATGACCAACGGCGAGCTCAGCAGCTACGCCGCCCCGGTCGGCTTCGAGAGCGACCACGAGCGGCAGCGGCAGAACCCGCTCACGGGGTCGCGCTCCATCGCCAATGTGCTCGCGACGAGGGCGCTCTCCGAGGAGACCGGGGTGGCGATCATCCTCGGCACTGGGCACTACTTCGAGACCTATCTCGACGGCGCGTGGTTCGATCGCACCTCGACGAACCAGATCGCCGATTACCTCATCGCCGACCTGCTCGACGAGATCCCCGGCACCGGCGTGCGGGCCGGGTTCCTCGGCGAGATCGCCTCCGACCTGCCCGTGATCACGGCACGGGAGGAGCGCTCGTTCCGCGCGGCGGGGCGCGCAGCAGCAGAGACGGGCGTGCTCGTGAGCACCCACGCCCCGACCTTCCCCACAGGAGAGGCGCAGGTCGACATCCTGGTCTCCGAGGGCGTCGCCCCCGAGCGCATCGTCATCGGCCACAGCGACACGGTCAAAAGCGTCGACTACTCGCTCGCGCTGCTGCGCCGCGGCGTCTACGTGCAGTACGACTGCATGATGGCGGTCAAGTCGTACGGATCCATCGCCGCCCACGAGCTCGACCGGCGGATCGCCCTCCTCCACGAGATGGTCAAGGCCGGGTACGCCGACAATATCCTGCTCTCGCAGGACGTGAGCCAGCGCTCCCATCAAGCCGCGATGGGCGGCACGGGGCTGACCTTCCTGTTCGAGGAATTCCGGGATGCCGCACTCGCGGCCGGCATCGACGCCGACGTTCTGCGCGCCATGAGTGTGGACAACCCGCGCCGCGCGATGTTCGGCGCCTGAGGCTAGCTCCGCAGCCAGCCGCCCCACTCGGGATCGTGCCCCGGCCACACCTCGACGCCGGGACCCTCGAGCGCCGCGAGTCGCTCGATCGAGGCCTGAGCGTTCGGGGCATCCTCGGGAACCGCCGTCCAGCCGCACGGCAGGCGACGGTCGATGTTGGCGCGCAGGTCGGCGGCGTCGCACGCGAGCACGATCGACGAGCCGACGAAGTCGACACGGAACGACTGGTGGCCCGGTGTGTGCCCGCGGGTATCGAGGGCCGTGAGGCCGGGGGCCACGAGCACGTCGCCGTCGAGGAGGCGGATGTCGTCCGTGCGGTCGAGCATGTCGCTCGGCACCACGGTCTGCCGAACGCCGGCGCCCGACTCGAGCCAGCTCCACTCGAGCTCCTGGAAGAGGATGGGCACGCCATCCGGAACCAGCCGCAGGCCGCCCGTGTGGTCGAGGTGCATGTGGCTCACGGCGCACAGCCTGAGGTCTGCCCAGTCGAGCCCGGCCTCGGCCACCTCGTCGAGCAATGGGTCACCCGGAGGCACGACCGCCGTGTAGCTGTCGTAGTTGAAGTGGGCGGCGCGGCGCTCGGGGTCGCGCACGATGTCGACGTTGAAGCCCGTGTCGAGCAGCACCCAACCGTCGTCGTAGACGACTGCCGCGGCGGTCACGGGCTCGAGCAGGTAGCGGGACGGATCTCCCCCGCGCAACGAGATCGCCTCCGGGATGGGCTCGTACCCGAGCACGAACGGGACGAGTCGCCGCGGAAGCGAGGAGAGCCGCACCGAGGCGGGATCGAAGGCGGCGGGACGGGTCACGAGGGGGCTCCTGTGGTCATGGTCGTCGCGGGGCGCGACGATCTGCGAGCATGGACATCATGGCAGGCAGCGCAGCACCCACCCGTGGTCGCGGGCGCCCGCGATCCGGCACGGCGGCGCGGCCCGAACTGAGCGCGCGGGCGCAGATCCTCGATGCGGCGGCGAAGCTGTTCGTCACCCAGGGGTACGCCACGACTTCGACGCGCGAGATCGCAGAGGCCGTCGGCATCCGGCAGGCCTCCCTGTACTACCACTTCGGCAGCAAGGACGACATCCTCGACGAGCTGCTGCGCGCCACGGTGCAGCCCTCGCTCGTGCTGCTCGAACGGCTCGCGAGCGTCGACCTCACGCCGAGCGCGCGACTGTGGGCGCTCGCCTCGGCGGACGCCACCCTGCTGGCCACCCGGCCGCACAATCCGGGGGCGCTCTACCTGCTCCCCGAGGTGCGGCTCGAGCGGTTCGCCGAACTGCGGGCCATGCGCGAGAGTCTGCGGGCGGAGTACGTGCGGCTCGTCGCGCTGTGCACTTCCGAGGGTGAGGAGCCGGGCATCCGCGCCGAGCTCGTGTTCGCCCTCGTCGAGACCGTGACGTCGTTGCGGCAGGATGCCCCGCACCTGAACGTCGCGGAGCTGAGCGAGACCATCGCCGATGCGACGCTGCGCGTGATCGGCCTCGACACGGATGCCCGCGCCGAGGCCGCGCGCGCGGGCCGTGCAGCGCTCGAGGGCGACGAGCACTACTCCGCCTGAGTCACGGTCACGAGGATGTCGGCCGGACCCGTCTGGCGTCCGGACACCGTGAGCACGCGGCCCACGACTCCGTCGACAGGACTGTGCACCTCGGCCTCCATCTTCATGGCCTCGAGCACGACGAGCGGCTGACCCGCGGTCACGGTGTCGCCGGCGGCGACGAGCACCTTCCAGACGCTCGCGACGAAAGGCGGGTGCACGGCGATCTCACCGGGCTCGAGCGCGCCGACGGGCGCAGGAGCTTCGGGCTCGGCGGCCTGCCGATCGAACTCGCCCGAGGCGTGCCAGCGCTCGCGTTCGGCACCGAACGCCGTAGCCTGGCGCTCCCGGAACTCCGCGATTCCGATCGCTTCGCGCTCGAGGAATCGCTCGTGTTCCGCAAGCGAGAACTCGCCATCCTCGATCTCGGGCAGCCAGCGCCCGGCGGCCATGTCGGCGCGCAGTTCGAGCAGCTCCTCGGCGCTCACGGGATACCAGCTGATGCGGTCGAAGAAGTCGAGAAGCCACGGCCGCCCGCCGGAGGGTGCGGAGTCGGGCCCCGCGAAGTCGCGAAAGCGCGACCAGACCTGCGTGGTGCGGCCGACGAGCTGGTAGCCGCCCGGCCCCTCCATGCCGTAGATGCACAGGTACGCGCCGCCGATGCCCACGGAGTTCTCGGCGGTCCAGGTGCGGGCCGGGTTGTACTTGGTGGTGACGAGCCGGTGCCGCGGGTCGAGCGGCGTGGCCACGGGCGCACCGAGGTAGACGTCGCCGAGGCCGAGCACGAGGTACTCCGCGTCCCACAGCGTTCGCGCGACATCCTCCACCGAGTCGAGGCCGTTGATCCGGCGGATGAACTCGATGTTCCAGGGCGCCCAGGGTGCGTCGTCGCGCACGCCGGCCGAGTAGCGGGCGATGGCCTCGCGCGTGGCCGGGTCGTCCCAGGAGAGCGGCAGGCGCACTCGGCGGCTCGGAACGACGAGCTGCGAGTCATCCGGCAGCGCCGCCACGAGGGCGAGCACCTCCTCCACGACGGATTCGGTGGTGCGCACGGCCGCGTCGAACCCGATCTGAAGCGAGCGGATGCCCGGCGTCAGCTCGGCGAGACCCACTATCGGGTTGTCGATGATGCTGCGATGCAGCGCGTGCACCCGCGCGCGCAAGCGCAGGTCGAGCACGAGCTCCCCAAATTCGACGAGGATGTGCGCGTCGCCGCTGCGGCGGATGCACACGTCGGGGTCGCCGGGGACGCGGGCGAGCACGCCGGGCTCGGCGCCGTGCGCGTCATCCGGTCGCTGCCTGACGAAGCGCACGGCGTCGCCCGGACGCAGCTGCCCAAGCTTCCACAGGTCGGCCGAGACCACCGTGACGGGGCACACGAAACCGCCGAGGCTCGGGCCGTCGGGGCCGAGCAGCACGGGGGTGTCACCCGTGAAGTCGAGCGCGCCGACGGCGTAGGGAGTGTCGTGGATGTTCGACGGGTGCAGCCCCGCCTCGCCACCGTCAGGGCGCGCCCAGCGCGGCTGCGGGCCCACGAGCCGCACGCCCGTGCGGGCCGAGTTGAAGTGCACCTCGTAGTCGGTGGAGAACAGCTGCTCGATGTCCCCTGGCGTGAAGAACTCGCTCGCGCCGTGAGGGCCGTCGAGCACCGTGAGTTCCCAGCGCTGCGACAGGGTCGGGCGTTCGTTCTCCGGGATCGTGCGGCGCGCCGACGACTCGGCGGGCAGCGTCCGCAGCACATCGGTGGCCTGCAGCGCGCGACCGGCGTGGCCGCCGAAGCGTCCGAGGGTGAAGGTCGAGGCGCTGCCGAGGTAGGTGGGCACGTCGAGTCCGCCCGCGAGCAGCAGGTAGCTGCGCAGGCCCGGGCCGGCAATATCCCCGAGGTCGAGCCGCGACCCCGCGGGGGCCAGCACGGGCTCCCATCGGGCGACGGACTCGCCGTCGAGCGTGGCGGCGATGGGTGCGCCGGTGAGGCAGAACCACGTCTCGTGGCTGAACACGAGCAGCGGGCCGGTGGAGGTGATCTCGAGCCCCGGCGCGCCCTCCGGGTTGCCGAGCGCGGTGTTGCCGAGGCGGAACGACAGGTCGTCCATGGGTCCACTCGGCGGAACGCCGATGTGCCACAGCCCCGTGCGGGCCGGGTAGTCCTGCACGGTCGTCATGAGGCCGCCGCGCTCCACCCTGATGCGCGGCTCGTCATCGCGGATGCTCTCGCCGAGCGACGTCGTGCGGTGCCGACCCTCGGCCACCTCCGCCGAGGTCGAGATCGATCGCAGCAGGCCGAGGTTGGTCTCGATGCCGTCGAACCGGGTGGACGCGAGTGCCTCGCGGTGCGCCATCCACGCGGCCTCGCGGTCGGTGCCGCCCGTGATGATCTTCGCGAGCAGCGGGTCGTAGCGGCTGCCCACCTCGCTGCCGGTCGCGACCCACGTGTCGACGCGCGCACCCAACTGCGGGAAGGCGACGCGCGTGAGGGTTCCGGCGGCGGGGCGGAAGCCGGCACTCGGCTCCTCCGCGTACACGCGCGACTCGACGGCCGCGCCCGTGACGGGCACCGCACCGTCTGTGTAGGGGGCGAGCATGTCGGTGTCGCCCGCGGCGAGGGAGAGCATCCAGTCGACGAGGTCGACGCCCGTGATGAGCTCGGTGACCGGATGCTCGACCTGCAGCCGCGTGTTCACCTCCAGGAACGACGCGAGGCCCGTTGTCCCATCGACGACGAACTCGACGGTGCCCGCGGAGCGGTAGTTCACGGTCGCGCACAGGGCGCGCGCGGAGTCGTGCAACTCGCGGCGCAGTTCGGGCGTGAGACCGAAGGCCGGAGCCTCCTCGACGACCTTCTGATTGCGGCGCTGCAGCGTGCAGTCGCGATCGCCGAGCGTGACGACACCACCCTCGCCATCACCGAAGACCTGCACCTCGACGTGCCGCGCGTGCTCGATGAACCGCTCGGCGAACAGCCCGCCGCCGGCGCCGTGGCGGGCAAGACGCTCGACGCGCTCGAACGCTCCGTCGATCTCGTCGTGGCTGCGCACCACTTCCATCCCGATACCGCCACCGCCGCCCGTGGCCTTGAGGATGAGCGGGAATCCGATGCGGTCGGCTGCGGCGTGGGCATCCGGTGCCGTCGGGAGGATGCCCGTACCCGAGACGAGCGGGACGCCCGAGGCCGCTGCCGCCTCCCGCGCGAGCTGCTTGCTGCCGAAGACCCGGATCTGCTCGGGGGTCGGGCCGATGAAGACGAGCCCTGCGTCCTCGACCGCCTGCGCGAAGTCGGCGCTCTCGGAGAGGAACCCGTAGCCGGGGTGCACCGCCCCAGCGCCGTGCTCGCGCGCGACCTCGAGCAGCAGTGCTGCGTCCGTGTACGGCTCGCCGCGCCCGTCATCGCGAGGCAGCAGCACCGACACGTCGGCGAGCGCCACGTGGGGAGCCGCTCGGTCATCTTCCGTGAACACCGCGAGACCGCGCCATCCGCGAGCCTGGACCGAGCGCAGGATGCGCACGGCGATCTCGCCGCGGTTGGCGATGAGTACCAGCGGTGCAGGCATGGGCCCAGCCTCTCGAATATCTGTCGTCTGATAGTTTTCTACCACGCCGACGACCCCCTGGAGACACCATGAGCGCCGAGACCCCCACCGAACGAGTGCTCCGCGCCGCCCAGCGCATCGTCGAGATCGACAGACCGGAGATCTGGATCGCCCGCCGACCCGAGGCCGAACTGCTCGCCGAGGCCGCACAGATCGAGGCCAGGCTGGCGGCCGGGGACCTGCTTCCGCTCGCGGGACAACTGCTCGCCGTCAAGGGCAACATCGACGTCGCGGGACTTCCGACGACCGCAGCCCACCCCGCCTTCGCCCGGATGCCCGAGCGCGACTCGAGCGTCGTCGAGCGGTTGCGGGCCGCCGGCGCGATCGTGCTCGGCTCGATGAACCTCGACCAGTTCGCCACCGGCCTCGTGGGGTCGCGGAGTCCCTACGGCGCCGTGCGTGCTGCGCACCATCCCGACCGCATCTCGGGCGGATCGTCGAGCGGCTCGGCCGTCGCCGTTGCGCTCGAGGTTGCCGACATCGCTCTGGGTACCGATACCGCGGGCAGCGGCCGCGTGCCGGCCGCGCTCAACGGCATCGTCGGAATCAAGGCGACGCGCGGCCTCGTTCCGACCGACGGGGTCGTGCCCGCGTCGCGCTCCTACGACTGCGTCACCGTCTTCGCGCGCGACCTGGATGCCGCCGCCGCCGCCATGCGCGTCGCCATCGGTCCGAGCGAGCGCGACCCGCTCTCGCGCACGTGGCCCGCCGATGCACCTCTCGGAGGACCCGCGGTACCGCGCATCGCCGTGCCGCGTGCCGACGACCTGGAACCCCTCGACGACGAGCGCCTGGCCCTCTTCGCGGCGTCGGTGCAGAAGCTTCGGGATGCCGGGGCGGAGATCATCGAGATCGACCTGACCCCTTTCCTCGCGTCGGCGAAGCTGCTCTACGAGGGCGCACTCGTCGCCGAGCGCGCTGCCGCGTACGGGACCTTCCTGGCCGAGCATCCGGAGGGCGCCGACCCGACTGTCGCCCGCATCGCCGGTGCCGCAGCGGGCCGCGCGGCGACCGAGCTCGTGCGCGACCAGGAGCGCGTCGACGAGTACCGTGTCATCGCCCGCGGCGTGCTCGGCGGGGTCACTGCGCTGCTGATCCCGACCGCGGCGGGGCATCCGACCCTCGCCGAGGTTGCGGCAGAGCCCATCGCCGCCAACTCGCGCCTGGGCATCTACACGAACTTCATGAACCTGCTCGATCTCGCGGGCGTCGCGGTTCCTGCGGGCTCTACCTCCACGGGCCTGTTCGGGGTGACGGTGGTCGTCCCCGCGTTCCACGACCAGCTCGCGCTCGACATCGCGACCCTGCTCGTCGATCCCGCGGCGACCCCGCCCCGCCTCGCTCCTCAGGGCGTCGCGCTTGCCGTGTTCGGCGCGCACCTGACGGACCAGCCGCTCAACGGACAGCTGCGCCAGGTCGGTGCACGCTTCGAGCGCGACGTGCTCACGGCCCCCGACTACGCCATGCTCGCGCTGCCCGGCCCCGTCGCGAAGCCCGGCATCGTGCGCACCGCGCGAGGCGAGGGCACGTCGCTCGCCGCCGAAGTGTGGAGCCTGTCCCAGGCGGGACTCGGCGAGTTCCTCGCGCTACTGCCCCAGCCGATGGCACTCGGACGCATCACACTGGATGACGGCACCGAGGTGCTCGGATTCGCCTGTACCGACCCGGCCGGCCCCGACATCAGCGAGTTCGGCGGCTGGCGTTCGTACTTGGCGCGCAATGTGGATACAATAAACAACTAAACGCATCCAATCGAGGAGAGGGCTCATGAGCGCGATCGACATCAACATTCCGGTGACCGAGTCGATGCTCCACTGGGGCCGCCGCCCCACCTACGAGATGGTCGAACAGATCATCGACGGATTTCCCTCCGATGTCTCCCGCTGGCTCATCGGCGCCCACACCGGCACCCACGTCGACGCGCCCTCGCACTTCGTGCCCGGCGGTAAGACCGTCGACCAGCTCACCCTCGAGTCGACTGTCGGCCCCGCACGCGTGCTCGACCTGCGCCATGTCGTCGAAGAGATCACCGACGAAGACCTCATAGCGGCGGGCGCCGAGGGTGCCAAGCGCGTTCTCTTCAAGACCCGCAACTCGACGGACGCCCTCACGCGCAACGAGAAGTCGGAGACCTGGGTGGGCCTCGCTCCCTCCGGCGCCGAATACCTCATCGCGCAGGGAGTGCTCTTCGCGGGCAATGACTACATGACCATCGAGGCCCCCAAGAACACGCCAACCTGGCCCACCCACGTGCTGCTGTGCGGCGCCGGGATCGTGATCCTCGAGAACGCGAACCTCGCGGACGTCGAGGCCGGGGACTACTACATGGTGTGCCAGCCGGTGCCGTTCGAGGGCCGCGAGGCCGCCCCTGCGCCCACCGTGCTGCTGCCGCTGCCCGCCTAGGGTTGGTCGCCGCGAAGCAGGCACCCGAAAGCTGACGCGCGGAAAGGCCCCGCGACATACCCGTGTCGCGGGGCCTTCCTCGTTCTTCCGCTAGGCCGGAAGGGTATCCACCCAGGCGAGCACGTCGGCCGTGGTGACGAGCGCGTCTCGCTGCATGTACTCGATGGCAGCAAGCGAGGCGTCGTGCGCTGCCTGGCTCGATCCGCCGACGCCATCGGTGACGACGCGCACGACGTAGTCGTGCTGGTGGGCGTCGACCGCCGTGTAGTGGATGCACACGTCGGTGAGACCGCCGACGAGGAACACCGTGTCGGCCTTGTATGCCTTGAGCACGATCTCGAGCTCCGTGCCGAAAAATGCCGAGTAGCGGCGCTTGCGGATGAGGAACTCCTCGGGCTGCGGGTCGATCCACGACGCGAGGGCGGTGGTGGGGTCATCCTCGGCGCAGTGCGGCCCCTCGGCGCCGTCGAGCTCGCGGCCGATGTCGATCATTGAGGGCTTGTGTACCTCCTGGATGAAGACGACCGGCAGGCCGGCCTCGCGGAAGCGCGCAATGAGGCTCTTGACGCGGGGCGCGCGCGTCTCCTTGCCGCCCATGAGCGGGATGGCGCCGTCGGTCGGCGCGATGACGGTGTCGCCGCCCTGGATGTCGACGACGATGAGGACTGATGCTGCGGAAGCCGTGACGGCCATGAGTGTCTCCTTGTGGTGGTGGATCAGGGGCGGTCAAGCAGGCGGCGCGGGTTCTCGACGAGAATCCGGTTCTCGAGCACGCCGCCATCCGCGGCCATCGACGTGATGGCCGGGCCGATGCGGCGGAACAGGTGGTCGTATCCGTTGCCGCCGTTGCGGCGCAGGTTGGCCTGCAGCCAGACATCCGCTCCGATGACGAGCTGGCCTGCGAGGCCCTCGCCGATGAGGAAGTCGACCATCTCGAGGCGCTCGGCGTCGCTCGGATTGCGCAGGCCGACGCTGCCGTAGTGGAAGTCGCTGCCGAACGTGTCATAGCCGAGCATGGCCCCGGTTTGTCCGAGCTCGCGGTGGTACCCCTTGTCGAAGTTCTCGTCGAGGTGGCCGAGGATGACGCGGTCTGCCGTCATCCCCTCCTCGAGGAGCGCCTCGAGCACGGGCAATCCGGCCCGCTCGCGGAACGACAGGTGCATGGACACGGCGGCCCCCGTCTGGGCACCGGCACGACCGGCAGCCCGGATGACGCGCCACTCCGCCTCGGTGATGGGGCTGCTCGTACCGATCTCGCCGAGCAGCGCCGGCACGATGCGGTCGGGGCCGAGGCCGTGGGTGAGGTTGCCGATGAGGATCTCGGCGAGCTCATCGATGCCGAGCCCGTGGATCTCGCCAGGATGCGCCTGCTCCACGTAGAACCCCGTGCCGACGATGATGTGCACGCCCGAGCGGCGCGAGATATCCGGAAGCGCTTCGAGCCTGCCGCCCATGCCGTGCAGGGTCAGGTCGACGATCGCCGACCCGCCGGCGACGGCAACCTCGTGCAGTTCCTCGACGGCGACATCGACATCCTGCAGGCGCAGGTTCTCGGGGTCGCTCAGCGCATTCCACGCCCACCAACTGCGCAGGCCGGGGCCGGATGCGACGCCCTCCGGTTTCGGCTCGGTGAGCGGTTTCGCCCAGATGGCGAGGTCGCTGATGACGTGCTCGTGGATCGACGTGCGGCCGAGCGCACCGGCCTCGATCGGACCCAGGACTGTGTGGATGGGCATCAGCGGTTTTCCTCCAGGAGGGCGAGCGCAATCCGCTCGCCGATGACGATCGCGGGCATGGCGGTGGTCGCCCGCGGAACCTGCGGCATGATCGAGCAGTCCGCGACGGTCAGTGCCTCGACGCCGTGCACGGATCCGCGGTGGTCGACGACGGCTCCGTCATCACCCGAGGGGCCCATCCGGCAGGTGCCGACGGGGTGCCAGTAGTTGTCGGGGTGCGCCTCGACCCAGTGCATGAGCTCGTCGAGGCCCGCGGCCGCGCCGAGACCCGGATACACCTCGTCGCCGAGCAGCTGCCCCATGCGCGACGCCATGTCGCGCAGCAGCTCGATGCCCTCGGAGAGCACCTGCGCGTCCCTGCGGTCGGGGTCGGAGAGGAAGCGGTGGTCGATGAGCGGCACATCCTCCGGGTCTCGCGAGACGATGCGCACGTGCCCGCGCGAGGCGGGCAGCAGGGCGCTGACCCCGCAGCTCCAGCGACGCTCGTCGCCGCGGTGCGTGGGACTGTACGGCAGGAAGTGCAGGTCGAACGCGTCGGGCTCGAAGCTCGAGGCCGCCTTGCCCATCGCCTGCTCGTCGGGCGCCCAGCCCTCGGCGCGCAACTGGGCCATCTCGCGCTCGAGCCGGTCGGATCCGGCCCAGCTCAGCAGTGCGAACGGCTGGTCGTGCAGGTTCTCGCCGACACCGTCGAGGGCGGCGAGCACCGGGATGCCCAGGCCCGCCAGCAGCGCGGGTGCACCGATGCCCGACCGTTGGAGCACCTGTGGCGAGTTGAACGCGCCGCCGCTCAGCACCACGTGCTCGGCGCGGACCGTGTGCCTACTCCCGCGCCACAGCACCTCGACGCCCGTCGCGCGGCCGTTCTCGATGAGCACGCGGTCGACGTGGGCCTCCCCCACGATCGTCAGCTCGGGCAGGTGGCGCACGGGGTCGAGGTAGGCGAAGGCCGCGTTGAACCGCACGCCTGCCACGATGTTGTTCTCCTCCGGGGCGACGGCGGGGCCCTCGTCCACGTCGTTGAGTGAGGCTCGCTGCGGGATGCCCAACTGCGGCGCCACGTCGTACCAGGCACGCTGCCACGGAGTGAGGTCGGCTTCGAGGTAGTGGGCCACGCGCATCCGCTCCGAGCCCTCGCGGAAGAGCGGGAGCAGCTCGTCCATGCCCCAGCCGGGGTTGCCTGCGGCCTCCCAGCCGTCGTAGTCGAGGCGGTGGCCCCACGTCTGCGTCGTGCCGTTCACGTCGGAGCAGCCGCCGATGGCGCGGGCACGCTCGAATCCGACCCGCACGGGCAGCGTGTCGCCCGAGTGGTAGCCCCAGTCGTGCGAGCGGCCGAGCCGGGTGGCATCGAGGAAGTCGGCGGGCCAGCGCGGGTCGCCGAAAGCCCCGAAGTCGGGCCCGGCCTCGAGCACGAGCACGGTGTGGCCGGCGGCGGCGAGGCGTGAGGCCACGACGGATCCGCTCGTGCCGCCGCCGATGACGACATACTCGGACTCCGCGGGCAGCTCTGTCATGGTCATCCGTTCTAGAACAGCGAGAAGTACTCGCGCTGCTCCCAATCACTGACGTGATCGAGATAGCGCTGGAACTCCACGCGCTTGAGCAGCGCGTACCAGTCGACCACGTCCTGGCCGAGGGCGGCCACGAAGGCCTCGTCGGCCACGAGCGCGTCGATCGCCGCCGACAGGCTCGCGGGCAAGCGCGGTGCGACATCGTCGTAGGGGTTGATGGCCGGATCCCCCGGCTCCAGGGCGCTGTCGAGCCCGTCGAGTCCGCTCACCACCTGCGACGCTATATAGAGGTACGGGTTTGCCGCGGGCTCGCCCGAACGGTTCTCCAGGCGCGTGGCGGAATCGCCGGCACCGCCGACGGCGCGCACCATCGCCCCCTTGTTGTCGGAGCCCCACAGGATGCGGTCTGGCGCGAGCGAATACGGCTGGTAGCGCTTGTAGCCGTTGACCGTGGGAGTCGCGAAGGCGGCTCCGGCCCGCGCGTGGGCGAGGAGTCCGCCGAGCCAGTGGCGGCCCGTGTCCGACAGAGGTGCGGATGACGACGGCGGCACGAACACGTTGTCGCCGGTGAGCAGCGACCGCACCGACTGGTGCAGGTGCCATCCGGTGGACGCGGTCTCGGCGCCCACGGGCCGCGACATGAATGTCGCGTGGTAGCCGAGCTTGCGGGCGATCTGGCGCACGGCGGTGCGCACGAGCACGACGTCGTCGGCGACGCGCGCGGCATCCCCGGCGTCGAGCGTGATCTCGAGCTGGTTGGGGCCGAACTCGACCTCGAGGGTGCGCAGCGGGAGGTCCATGAGGGTGAGGCCCGTGTAGAGCTCCTGCACGAGGTCGTCGAGATCGTTCAGCGCCTCGACGTGCAGCAGCTGCGATCCGGTCGTCGTCGGTCCCGTGTGCGGCGCGTGGCCGGGGGCGCCGGGGCGCCCGACCCGCGAGGGGTCGAGCGGTCCGGTCTCGGCGCGGAACACATGGAACTCGAGCTCAGCGCCGACGGTGAGGCCGAGCCCGCGGTCGGCGAGCCGGTCGAGCTGGTGGCGCAGCAGCGAGCGCGTGCAGAAGGGCACATCCGCGCCATCCGGAAACCGCAGATCGCACAGCACGAGGCCCGTGCGCGCGGTCCACGGGAGCACACGGAAGGTGCGCGGGTCTGGCACGAGCACGATGTCGCCCGCGCCGTGGAACCTGCCGAGCGAGCCGAGAGCTGCCTGGTCGAACACGGGAACGACGGAGCGACCGGACGTGTCTTTGAGCAGGAGGGAGGAGGGCGCCCGGATGCCCGACCGCATGGCCTCGGGAACCGCGGCCCGCGCGAGCGTCTTGCCGTGGAGAACGCCGTGCTGGTCGGCGAAGACGAACTGCACCATCTCGATGCCGACCTCGTCGATCACCCGGCGCATCTGGGCAAGGCTCGCGTACTGCGACTCGTCCCACAGGTCGTGCTTCTCGATGAAGCCGCCGCGGTCGCGCGCGAGCATGGGCTTGGCGCTGATGCCGCCCCCGCCCTCGGCGACGCGGCGCTCGTCGACGTTGCGCTCGTCGCTGTTACGCATCGGCGGGAACCCCGACCTGTGCGGCGCCCGCCCACGGCGAGGCCTGGCGGCGCTCGGCCTCGCGCTCGCGCCAGACCTCCTGCCAGCCCTCGGTGGGGGCGACGGTGTCGACGGCGAGCGGGCCGACGAACTCAGCCGCCGATGCCTCATCGAGCGGGTGCGACGGGATGGGGCTGCCGGCGGCGAACGAATCGATGGCCTTGAGCAGCAGGCGCCGGTTGGCGGTCACTGCCCGGTCGGAGACGCCGAGACGCTCGACCGTGCGGTCCTGGATCGGACCCATCGACTCGACTGCCCACTGGTCGTGCACGTTGATGTCGAGGCCCATGCCCGTGTAGGTGACGTCCTTCTGCTCCTGCGGGTCGAAGCCCCAGTTGTTGCTCCGGTTGCGCAGGGGGCGGTAGTCGGGCAGCGAGACGCCCTCGAGCCGCTGGTCGAGCAGGGTCTGCTTGTCGGTCACGTCGGCGAAGTCGTACCAGATCATGTACCAGTAGTGGTTCTCGTCGTCGATAGGAACGTGCCACTGCGTGAAGACCTTGGTGTTGCCGAACGGCACCACGAACGCGTTCGGGAACATGAGGTTGGTCACGCGGACATGCTTGAGCTCCTCGGTGAGCTGGCGGATGGCGAACACCCGCAGGCCGTGCTCCGCGCTCTCCACCTCGATGTCGGGGCGGTAGTGGTCGCCGACGAGCTTGGAGAGCTTCGTGCCGGTGCCCTCCACCTCCTCGGAGAACTGCTGGCCGTAGACATCCCGCGGGTCCTCTTCGATGAAGCGGTGCAGGAACGACACGTGACTCGGGTCGATACCGCCCTCGAGGCCCTGGAGCCAGTTGCACTCCCAGAGGCCCTTGAACGCGAAGGTGTACTCGTCGGGAGCCTTGAAGCAGTCGTAGTCGGGGAAGGGCGGCGGATCTCCTGCGCCCATGTAGGTGAAGATGATGCCGTTCTTCTCGATGCAGGGATAGTTCGAGATGCGGATCTTGCCGAGGAACTGGCTGTGCTCGGGCTCGGCGGGCTGCTCGACGCAGCGGCCGTCGGAGTCATAGAGCCAGCCGTGGTAGAGGCAGCGCATGCCCCCGTCTTCGAGGCGGCCGTAGGAGAGGTCGACGCCGCGGTGGGCGCAGAAGCGGCTGATGAGGCCCCAGCCCTTGGGCTTCTTGAAGAGCACGAGCTCCTCGCCGAAGAGCTTGATCGCCTTGACGGGGCGCTCGCTGGGCATCTCCGAGACGAGGCCCGCGGGCTGCCAGTAGGCGCGCAGCAGGCCGCCGAGCGGCGTGCCGGGGCCCGATTGGGTGAGCTTGTCGTTGTCCTCCTGCTTGAGCACGAGAACCTCCTCTGCATCCTATTTGGTACTAATTGTATCCAACTATGTCAGGTTTTCGTCGCGCTCGCTCACGCGACTCCGACGAGGGCGAGCGCGCCCATCGCGGCACTTCCCGCGGCGGCAGCGGATGCCCGCAGCACGGGCACGCGGCCACCTCCAGCCCGGCCCAGCTGCACCACCGCAAGCGCGACGTGCACGCCGGTCGCGAGCAGCACGACGGCCACGAGAAGCCACGGGTTGCCGTGATGCCCGGCGCGCGCGGCCGAGTGCGCCGACCCCAGCATGAGCACGGAGGCGGCGGTGACGACGAGCCCGAGGGCGTGGGCCGCCACGGGCCAGCGGGATGCGACCGGCAGGCGTCGGGCGGCCGCCACCGTCCCGAGCGCGAGAACCAGGAGCAGCGCGGCCCAGGCGACGGGGGCGAGCACCCTCGACCCGAGCAGACACACATCGACCATCGCGAGCAGCATTGCGGCATCCGGGATGATCGCGCCGAGGCGCCCGTGCTGCAGGCGCGACGCCGTGAGCACGCCGACGATCCCGCACGCGATCATCGCGGCGCACAGGACAGTCGCGAGCGGGCTCACAGGTCGAGGACGAGCTTCGGCGTGGACGAGCGCGAGACGCAGATCATCATGCAGGAGTTCTCCTGCTTCTCCTGCGCGGTGAGCACATAGTCGCGGTGCTCGGGCACGCCCAGCAACACGCGCGTCTCACAACTGCCGCAGATGCCCTCCTCGCAGTCGGTGAGCACGTCGATGCCCGCCGCCGTCACCACCTCGAGGATCGACTTCTCGGCGGGCACGCTGAGCGTCAAGCCGCTCGCCTGCAACTCGACGGTGAACGCGTCCCCCGGCTCGTCATCGCGCTCGGGGGCGGCGAACAGCTCGGTGCGCAGCACCGTCTCGGCGCGATCCCCGAGAGACTCGCGCACGCCTTCGAGCATCCGCTCCGGACCGCACACGTAGACGAGCTCGCCGTCGGCGAGCGCCGCGAGCTCGGTCGCGAGATCGAGTCTGGCCGCCTCATCCCGAGCCACCACCGTGACCCTGTCGCCATACCGGGCGAGCTCACCGAGGAACGCCATGCTGGCGCGCTCGCGGCCCGCGTAGAGCAGGCGCCACGGTGTCCCCGAGGACTCGGCGGCCGCGATCATCGGCAGCAGCGGCGTGATGCCGATACCCCCGGCGATGAAGAGGTAGCCCGACGCGGGTTCCAGCGCGAAGTGGTTGCGGGGCATCCGCACCTCGACGTGTCCGCCCACACGCAGGGTGTCGTGCACGAAGAGCGAGCCGCCGCGGGATAGCTCCTCCCGCAGCACGGCGATGCGGTAGGCCGGGTCGCCGGGCGTGCCGCACAGCGAATACGACCGGACGAGGCCGTCGGGGAGCACGAGGTCGAGGTGCGCGCCGGGCTCCCATTCGGGCAACTCGCCGTCGACGGGGGCGAGCTCGAGCGACAGCACTCCCGCGCTCTCCAGGCGCATGGCACGCACGAGCGCGGGCCGTGTGGCGATGCGGTCGTCGTCAGTCATGTTTCTGTCTCTCCGAATGTTCAGGACTAGACCGAAGGTTCAGGACTAGCGTGGATCCAATACTACAGAGATAGGATCCTTTCATGACGACAGTAATCCGCCCCGCAGAGATCTCCTTCTCCGACCTGGAGTCCAAGCCGCTCGCCCCGCCGAGCGCCACACCCCTCGACGGCGAGGTCATCGTGCGCAGCCGCGTCGACTTCGCGACGGAGGACCGCACCCTCGTCTCCGGCGTCTGGGAGTCGGAGACCGGGCGCTCCCGGTGGGAGTTCACCACGCGCGGTGAGATCATCTACGTAATCTCGGGCGCGATGACCGTCGAAGAGGACGGCGGCGAGCCCGTCGAGGTCACCGCGGGATCCACCGCCTACTTCCCCATCGGCTGGTGCGGAACCTGGAACGTGACGGAGCGCCTGCGCAAGGTGTTCGTCGTCTACAAGGTCTGACCCGCCGGGTAATCCGGCGCGCCAGCGTAGTACTGGGTGGATCCCAAGCAATAGAGTTGGATCCAATCAGACGGCAGAACGGATCACCTCAGTGACGACCCCCGACGGCAACACCCTCGTCGGCGACCTCGCCGCCCGCATTCGGGCGAAGATCATGTCGGGCGAGATCCCCATCGGCGCTCCGCTGCGCCAGGCGGAACTCGCGGCGAGCTTCGGCATCAGCCGCACGCCCATCCGCGAGGCCCTGCGCCAGCTGCAGACGGGTGGGCTCATCGAGGCCGTACCCAACCGCGGTGCCGTCGTGCGCGTGCCCGTGCCGTGGGAGGTGCGCGAGGTCTACGAGATCCGTGCGGACCTCGAGGCCCTCGCCGCCCGCCGCGCCGTCTCACGCCTCGATGCGCCAAAGTTCGCCGAACTGCGCGCCATCAACGACGCCATGTACCAGCGGTCCCTTGCGAGCGAGAGCGACGACGCCGCCCCCGCCGGCCCCGGCGACAACGACACCTTCCACACCCTCATCTACGAGGCATCCGGCAACACGCGGTTGTCGCGGATGCTCGTCGAGATCAACGATGCCTTCCCGCGCAACGTCTCGGCGCTCGTGCTGAGGGAGAACCCCCGCCACCGCGACGAGAACTTCGCCGAGCACCGCGAGATCGTCGACGCGCTCGAGGCCGGCGACGCCGACCTCGCGGCGAGCCTCATGCGCGCGCACGTGCTGGGCGCCGGCGAGCACCTCGCCCACTGGTACGAGCGCCGCTCCTCCACCGTTTTCACGGGCTAGTTCGGGCGCTCTTCTTCCCCTGCGGCGGCACTCGCTTTTGCGGAGAAGTCGCGTGATTGTGTCCCGATCAAGCGATTAATGCCGGCTTGGGGTGCGGTTTCTCCGCAGAACTGAACGACCGCGGCGGGTGTGACCCCGCCGCGACCGCATCGAGTCGGAAACGGATCTAGTGGCTGTGGCCGGCGTGGTCGTGGGCGGACCCGTGGTCGTGCGCCATCTCGCCGGGCATCCCGCAGTGATCCGACGTGTCGGAGGGCGGCACGTCGAGCGACGGGTTCCTGTCGAAGAAGCCGTCGGGCTCGAGGCGCAGCCCGATGTGGTCGACGGGCATGATGGGCCACTGCTCCGGGCGCGGGAAGTGGTGCACGCCGATGACCGGCCACAGCACGTTCCTGCCGTTGACGAGTGAGCGGTCGGCCTGCTGCCACACGTGCACGCCGTCGTCACCTAGCTCGCCCTGGTTGGGGTATTCGCCCGCGATGAAGCGCTGCTCTGGGGCGAAGGCCGTGGCCCACAGGTGCTTGCCGACGAACGGCGCCTTGCGCTCGACGACCGAGCCCGGCCGCACGAAGAGCTGGGTAGCGTTCTGCACGGCGAGGCGATACGCGGTCGGCTCGCCGAAGCGGTTCGTCGCGCTCTCACTCTCGATGCGCCAGTGCAGCGCGCGCAGCGGGTCGCTCATGCGCTGGGCCTGCGACTCGAGCTCGATCGCGGTCTCCACGGCGATGCAGGCATTGCCGTAGGGGTTGGTGGCCTCATCCGGGTCCACCTCGGCATGCACCTCGACGAGCCGCGTGTTCGGCCCGTCGATTGTCGGGTCGAGGCGGATGCCGAAGTAGTGCTGGTGGGTCGGCGCCTGCACGTTCGGGGCGACCATCCGGCCGTGCTTGGGGGTCTGTCCGTCGTCGATGCCCGAGACCGACATGATGCCCGTGAGCTTGATCTCGAGCTCGACGGAGCCGTCCTGGTAGAGCATCCAGTAGAAGCCGTAGTCGTAGTTGGCCACGGTGGCGAAGCTCGAGATGACGAGGCGGCGCGAGCGGCGCACCTCGGCCGAGCCGATACGCGTGTTGACGTGCTTCCAGAGGATGCTGTCGTCCTCCTCGTGCAGGCACACGCCGTTGACGATCGTCTGGGCCTTGCCGTAGCCATCGAGGTAGTCCACATCGAAGTAGTGGATCTCGCCGAGGCAGTCGCAGCCGAGCTCGAGCGACGCCGTGAGCGGGCCCGCGCCGTACTCGCCCCAGTCGAAGAAGTTCTTGCGGTACGCGGTGGGGTCGTCGTCGAGGTACGGCACGTACATCTCGTTGACGGCAGCCCGCTGCAGGATGGGGCGTTCCACACCGTCGTCGTTGTAGCTGAGTTCGTGCAGCACGAGCCCTTCGCGGTGGCTGAATCCGACGCGGAAGCTCCAGTTCTGCCACTGGACGAGCTGCCCGTCGACGGTGAAGCCGGGGCCGTCGGGCTGCACGATGTCGAGCTTGGAGACCGTGCGATCCGGGCTCCACGTGCCCGAGGTGTACACGCCGGTCTCGGTGGCCATGGGGATGACGCCGTGGTCCTCGATGCGGATGACCTCGAGGGTGTCGAGGTCGAGGATGGGCACGAGGCCCGCGACGGGGCGCGCATAGCCGTTGTCCTCGACGAACTCGCGCAGCCAGACCGTGCCCCAGCTCAGGCGGCGATCGGCGAGGTCTTCCGGCTCGAAGCCCGTGATCGACTCGGGGTCGACCCACACGAGGGAGGTGTCGGTGATGCCGCGCTTAGCGAGTGCCTCGATGAGCAGTGGCGAGTTACGCGCGGCGACGGCGATGAGGCGGGCCTCGTCGCTCGAGACGCCGGGGCGGCGGTGGTCGATGGGGGTCCAGCCCTCGATGATGGCGTCTGTGCCGCCCGCGGCGGTCCAGCCGCGCACCTCCCACGCGAGGCGCTCATCCGGGTTCATGACCACGGAGCGCACGGGGCGCGGGCCCTCGGCAGTCGCGTGCCGCGCGCGCTCCTCATCGAGGGAGATGCCCCAGAACCGCGGACGCTCCCCGATGCGGTCGCTCAGGCGCATGGCCGCGGCGAAGCTCTCGATCTCGTCCGCACGCAGCGGGTCGAGCACATGGGGTGAGGTCGTGGTGGTCATGGTGCTTCTTTCCGTGGAGGGAACAGGACGATGTTGCCGTCGGCGCGCGGGTCGGTCGCAGCGTCGAGGCTGCCGTCCGCGAAGATTCTGACGAGCTGCACGTGGCCCGCCTCGTCGAGAAGGCCGTCGGCCTGCGACACCGGCAGCCCAAGCGATTCTGCGGCGACGGATGCCCCCGCCGGCGCCCCCGGCTCGAGAACGACAGACAGCTCGGCGAGGCCGACATCGCCCGCGCCGATCACCCAGCGCGGCCGGGCCAGCACGGCGGCGGAATCGGCAGCGGGGTGCAGCAGCGCGGGCGCGAGTTGCGCGAGAATCCAGGGCTGCGACGGCCCACCCTGACAGCCGATGCCGAGCACGAGCTCGTCGGTCTCGACGATCGCGGGCAGCAGGGTGTGCGGGGGTCGGAGCCCAGGGCCGATGCGGCCCGGATGCCCCGGCGCCACGCTGAAGGCGGCCCCGCGGTTGTGCAACACGATGCCGGTCTGCGGCTCGAGCATGCCCGAGCCGAACGACTGGTACGCACTCTGGATGAGGGTCACGACGGTGCCGGAGTCGTCGGCCGCGACCACGGCGACGGTGTCGCCCAGCGGGCGCACGCCGTGCGGCTCGTGGCCGGGGGCGGAGCCCAGCGGGTCGAGGAGGCGCGCGACGTCGATGTCCCCGCCGCGCGGGTCACCGAGCACCGCCGCGCGCACGGCCCGCGCGGCGTGGGCCGCCGTCACGAGGTTGGCGAGGGCATCCGGGTCGGAATCGGCAGCGATCGCCTCGGGAAGCAGGCCGAGAAGCACGGGACCGGTGCTCGGGGCGGGCGCCACTGACCAACGACCGCCCCCGATCTCACGGACCACCGGCGCGGCAGCCTCGGTCTCGTGGGCGGCGAAGTCGGCGGCGGTCATGGCCGAGCCGCCCTCGGCGAGGAACTCCGCGAGGCGCGCCCCGATGGGGCCGTCGTAGTAGGCGGAGGGGTCGGAGGCGAGAGTTGCGAGGGTGCGCGCGAGGGCCGGCTGGTGCAGCGGCGCACCCTCGGTGAGCAGGTCTCCGGAGGCGTCGACGAAGATGCCGCTGAGACCCGGATCCGCCCGCACGGCGCTCTCGCGGCCGAGCAGTGCCCGCGCCAGTCCCGCCGAGACGGTGGCGCCGTTCTCGGCGAGAGCGGCCGCGGCAGACAGGTGGTTCTCGAGAGGAACTGTGGCGCCGAGCGCGGCGAGGGCGCGCCATCCGGCGAGGATTCCGGGCACGGTGACGGGCAGCGCCCCCTGGCTCGGCACGGCGCCGAGCGCGGTGAGCGCCTCGACGTCGACGCCCGCGGGTGCCGCGCCGACCGAGAGCACGCTCGTGATGCGGCCGTCGGGCGTGCGGACGAGCGCGATGAGGTCGCCGCCGAGCGAGCACTGGTGCGGGTACACGACAGTGAGGGTGACAGCGGCGGCGAGGGCCGCATCGATGGCTCCCCCGCCGGCCTCGAGAACGCGCTGCGCGGCGGCAAGGGCGGCGGGATGCGGCGCCGCGATGGTCGTCGTCATACCAGGGCCTCTCGTGCCGGCGAGAGGAAGTCGAGGTCATCGCGGTCGATGTGGTCGACGAGGTCGGCAACCGCCTCCCCGACGGCGGGGCCGAACTTGAAGCCGTGGCCGGAGCACGCAGCAGCGACGATCACGCGGGGCTCGCCGGGGGCCGCGCCGATGATGAAACGCTTGTCGCGCGTCATCGTGTAGAGGCACGCCGTGGCCTCGCCACCCTCGAGGTCGACCTCCGGGGCGTAGCGAGCGAAGATCGCGCGCAGTTCGGCGACCTCGTCCGAGGTTGCCGCAGCGACGGGCTGCGACGGGTCCCAGAGCGGCCCCGCGTCGACGCCGACCTTGGCGCCGTGGCCACCCACCTCGGGCAGGCCGAACACGAGACCCTCATCACGCGCGACCGAGAAGCTGCCGAGGCGGGGCGGGCGTGCCGCCTCCTGGCCGGGGCGAGCCGAGTACGTCAGGATGCGCCACACCTCGACGGCGGGCGCGAGCGCGGGCAGGAGCTTGGTCAGCCACGGTCCCCCCGCGAGCACGAGCTGTTCGGCGCGCAGCTGGCGCGAGTCGGTGGTGACGGTGATGCCGTCGGCGTCGGATGTCCAGCCGAGAACGGTCTCGCCGTAGGACAGGTCCGCGCCCGCACTGCGGGCGGCATCGACCGCCCAGACGAGTGCTGCCTGTGCTTCGACGACCCCGGCGTCGGGGTCGTGCACGGCTCCGTAGCCCGCGGGGACGGCGAATCCGGGAAAGAGGTCGCCACGGTCGGTTGGATCGACGGCGATGCTGCGCCCGCCCTGCAGCGAGCCCTCACCCGGATGCGCGTAGAGGCCGCCCGTGCGGTGCACGAACTGCTGTCCGGATCGACGCTCCCAGCGCTCCCACCCGCGGTAGGCGTGGCCGACGAACTCGTTCCAGTCGGGGTGCGGGTACGCGCGGCGGATCATCCGCGTCGCGCCGTGCGACGAGCCGCGCGCATGGCCCGCGGCGAACTGCTCGATGCCGATGACCCTGAACCCGCGCTCGGCGAGCTCGCGGCTCGCGGCCGTGCCGTGGATGCCGAGGCCGAGCACGATGACGTCGGTGTCGAATGCCATCACGCAGCTCCGGACGAGGCGATCTCCGCGACTGCCGAGGTGAAGGCGTCGAGGTCGGCCTCGTCGTTGTAAACATGCCCGGACACGCGGACCACCGAGGGGATTCCCCGGTCGCCGAGGTCCCACTGGGCGTGAGCCGCGGGAATGGTGATGCTGTCGACGCGGGCGGCGCGCAAACGCTCGGTCACCTCGCGCGATCCGACTCCGTCCACTGTGAATGTGACGATACTCGACGGGGATCGGAGCGGGTCGACGACAGTGACGCCGGGCACGGCAGCGAGGGCCTCGCGCATGGTGGTGCCGAGGCGGATGAGGTGCGCCTCGGTGGCGGGCATCCCGCGGTCGATCGCCTCACGCAGGGCGACCCCCAGGCCGACGCGGCCGGCGATGGATGCCTCCCACGTCTCGAGGGTGCGGGCGCCTCGGCCGGACTCCCAGGAGTCGAAGCCCGTCCAGTGGGTGCCGCGAACATCCGGCGCCCACGGCACGAGTGCCTCCATGAGGCTCTGGCGCACGTAGACGATGCCGGTACCGCGCGGGCCGCGGAGGAACTTGCGTCCCGTGGTGACGAGGGCGTCGCAGCCGATCTCTTCCACGTCGACCTCGACCTGGCCTATCGACTGGGTGGCGTCGAGGATGTAGCGCGCGCCGTGCTTGCGGCTGAGCATCCCGATCTCGGCCACCGGCTCGACGAGCCCCGAGCTCGTGGGGATGTGCACGCCGCTGATGACGGCGCGGCTGCCCGCGCGGGCGAGGGCCTCATCGAGGGCGTCGAGGTCGACGGATCCGTCGGCGACGTTGGGGAGGACGACGAGTTCGACGCCGTCGAGGTCGCGCAGGGCGAGCAGTCGCAGCGCTTGGCTGACGTAGCTCGAGCGCGGGGCGATGACGACGTCGCCCGCGCCGAGGCGCAGTCCGTCGAAGAGGGAGCGGAGGCCCGTAGTCGCACTGTCGACGAGGGCGATCTCGTCGGACTGGCTGCCGAGCAGCTCGGCCGCCGATGTGTAGACAGACTCGACGCTCTCGCGAGCGGCGTTGGCGGCCTCGTAGCCGCCGACGCGCTGCTCCTCGCGGATGTGACCGACGACGGCGTCCGCGACGGCGTTCGACATGAGGCCCGCGCCCGCGGCGTTGAAGTAGTGGCGGTCGAGCGTTCCGGCGGTGAGCTCTCGCTCGGCGACGACGTCGATGCGCGCGGCCACGGTGCCATCGGCCTGCGCCTGGATGCCCGTCGTCATGTGTGTGCTCCCCGTCGGTCTCGCTCGGAATGTGGTCCGGCGACGTCTTTGTATCCGATCTTAGTCAGAATGTATCCATTCACGAAACGGCGTCGATGCCGATGAGGCGCGCGGCGTTCTCGCCCAGCAGCGCACGGCGGTCGTCGTCGTCGAGACCGGGCAGCGATTCGACGATCTCCACGGTCACGGCGGGGTCGTACCAGGGGAAGTCGGATCCGGTCACGACGCGCTCCACGCCGATCGCACGGATCAGTTCGACGACCTGCCGCGCCGACGGAGCCTCGGGGGCCCCGATCCAGTTCACGACCTCCGAGAGGTCGAACCACGCCGCGGGGTAGGCGGCGGCAATCTCGGCAGTCTCCGCCCACGCCGCCCCGCCGAGATGCGCGAGCACGAGGGGCAGGCGCGGGAACCCGTCGAGGATCGTCGCGAGAGCGCGGGGCATCGACCACCCGAAGCTCCGGATGTCCGGCCCGCTGTGCAGCACGACGGGAAGCCCCGCGTCTTGGGCAACGGCGAACACGGGCTGCAGCGCCGGGTCGTCGCCGTGCGTGCGGATCGCGATGGGATGCAGCTTCATCCCCCGCGCGCCGTGCTCGCGCACGAGCTCCTCGACGTGGGCAGCGGAGTCCGCGCCGCCCATGACGGCGGGGTTGACGGTGACGAAGGGCAGCAATCGCGGGCTGACGTCGGTGAGGCCGCACAGCCAGCGGTTGTAGTCGCGCAGCGCATCCGCGTGGTCACCGAACACGGGCGGCTGGGGCCAGTGGCGTGCACCGCCCGGCGGGAAGTCGAGGTCGGGGAGCTCGTAGCTGCCGAGCACCGCGGCGTAGTGCATCCCGGCTTCATCGAGCGCCGCGAGGCCCTCGTCGACCCCGCCCGCGCGCTCGCTGAAGCGCACGGCGTCGAAGTCGCCGTATTCGCGGATCGGGTAGGCCGAGGTCTCGTACGCGCCCTGCTCCGGGTCGGCGTACAGGTGCATGTGGGTGTCGATGCGCACGGCGCTACTTCCGTTCGACGGTGGTCCAGATCTCGAAGCAGTTGCCTCGAGACAGGCTCATCACACCGATGCCCGCCGAGGTGCTGCGACCGATCTCTTCGCCGAAGACCTCGATGAGCAGGTCGGTGGCGCCGTTGCAGACGAGGTTCACGTCGGTGAACTCGGGGGTCGTGACGGTGAAGCACAGCGTATTGACGATCGCCGTGACCTCGTCGAGCGACCCGAGCGCGTACCGGATGAGCCCCAGCACGTTGATGGCCGCGTGACGGGCCGCCTCGTAGCCCTGCTCGGCGGTGAGGTCTTTGCCGATGCGGCCGGGATGGGTCATCACTCCGTCGCGCGTCTCGGGGGTCATCCCGCTGAGCGTGACGATGCGGTCGGAGATGTGGAAGGGGCGCATGGCGCCGTAGCGCTCTCCGTAGGGCGGGTTCGCGTAGTCGGGGATGACGAGCCCGAGGGCAGCGGCGCGCTCCTCGGCGGTAGCGGGCAGTGCGGCACTGGTGACCATCGAGGGCTCCTGACTCGGGTGGCGTACGGGATCCACTAGAGTGGATAGTGGATACAATACTGCATAGGAAGGGTCCACTAATGTCGCAGAGCACACCTGAGGAACGCGTCGCTGCCCTCGGACTCGTCATCCCCGACTACGCGAACCCGCCCTACGGATCGCGGTACGGAACGCTCAAGGCGTTCCACCGCACGGGCGACCTCCTCGAGGTCAGCGGCATCACGCCCGAGACACGCGACGGCGACCGGATGCACCCCGGCAGTGTCTCGGTCGACATCACCGTCGAGGAGGGCTACGCCGCTGCGCGCATGACCGCGATCAACGCCCTCGGCATGATCCGCTACGCCCTCGGTTCGCTCAACGAGGTAGTCGCGCTCTCCCGCTCGCTGTGCTTCGTGCTGTGCCCTCCCGGATTCGACGACCTCCACAAGGTCAGCGACGGCGCGAGCGACCTCTTCGTGGAGGTGTTCGGCCCCGAGGCCGGACGCGCCGGCCGGGCATCCATCGGGGCGACAGCGCTCTCGCGCTCCAACTGCTTCGAACTGTGGCTCAGCCTGGAGTGCCGCCCGCGAGCCACCGAGTGAGAACGCTCGCCGAGGGCGGCATCCGCAGTCTCGCCTTCTGGCTCATCGTCATCTCGGCCGCCCTCGGCAACATCGTCAACGCGGCCACCACGCCCGTGCTCAGCCGGCTCGTCCAGGAGCAGCTGGGAGGGGATGCCGCACTCGCGGGCCTCCTCGTCTCACTCTCGGGCTTCGCCTCGATCGCGACAATGCCCCTCGCCGGGGTGCTCGCCGACCGTGTGGGGGTGCGGAAGGTGCTGCTCGTCTCGACGGCCGTCGCGCTCGTGGGCCTCGCGACCATCCTCGTCTCGCTCAGCACCCCGAGCGTCTTCCTCAGCCGCGTGCTGTTCGGCGGCGGTAACGCGGGTGTCGCCACGGCCCTCACGGCGTGGGTCGTCGCGGTGATCCCGGCCGAGCGACGCGGCCGAGCCCTCGGCCTCTTCGGGCTCAACGTGTGGGTGGGCCTCGCCCTCGGGCCGATCATCGGTGAAAGCCTCTACCGCGACTCCGGCTACGTCGCCGTGTGGGCGGCCTCGTTCGTGTTGCAGGCCGCGGCGCTCGTGCTCGCGTCGTTCGTGCGCAAAGCTCCGCGCTCGACCACGACGGGCATCGCACACGCCCCCGGCGAGCGCCGCGGGCAGTGGATCCTCGTCGCGCGCACCATCACGGCGCCCGGCGTCGTCGCGCTCGCGGCCTGGGCGGCGGAGGGGCTCATGGTCGCCTTCCTCATCCAGCACCTGGAGGGGCACGGCATCGCCTCCACCGGGCTACTCGGCGCCGCCAACGTGTTCGCGATCTTCGCGGCGAGCGTCATCCTCACGAGGCTCGCGCTCGCGGGGCTGCCCGACCGCTGGGGCCCGACCCCGACCGCACGCGCGGCCATGGTCGTGCTCGCGGCAGGCCTCGCGATCTTCGCGTTCGCGGACTCCTTCGCCCTCGCCGCGGTGGGCGCCGTGCTCGTCGGCGCCGGCTACTCGCCGCTCTACCCCGCGCTCACCCTGCTCGCCACCAACGGGCTGCCCTCCTCGGTGCGCTCGAGCGCCATCGGCCTGTTCTCGGCAATGACGAGCGTCGGCTACTCGGCGGGGGCGCTCCTCGGCGGCGTGCTCATCGCGGCGTTCGACTCGCGCACGAGCTTCCTCGTGCTCGCGGCAGCACAGGTGGCCGTGATCGCGCTACTGCGCACGCGACGGCCGGAGGCTCCCACCGAGGTCGTGTCGACCCCCGTGGCACCCGAACCGCGCTAGAGCTGCGGGCGGATGCTCGTGAGCTCCTGCGAGACGGCCTCGATGGCACGGCCCCAGCCGAGCAGCTGACGGTCTGCGCGGTAGGGCCCGACGAGCTGGGCACCGACGGGAAGGCCCTCGGGGGTGAATCCGGCGGGCACCGACATGGCGGGCATGGCCGTCGCCGTGATGCGGCTGCAGGTGCGCTGCCACGTGTAGTAGCGCTCCATGGTCACGCCCGCGACGGTCTCCGGGTACTCCCACTCGATCGGGAACGGGGCGAGCTGCGAGGTCGGCAGCACGAGGAAGTCGTACTCCCCGAAGAGCGCCTGCATGCGCCGGAACAGACTCGTGCGCAGCACTCCCGCGCGCGCGACATCGAGGCCCGTGATCGCCTCTGCCCACACCATCTCCTGGTGCACTGTGGCCTTCACGAGGTCCGGATGCTCGCGCGCATCGTCACCGTGGCCGAGGGCGAACTCGAGCGCACGGTAGGTCTCGAAGACCTCGTCGGCACCGGAGAGGTCGGGCTCGACATCCACTACTGTCGCACCGTTGGCGACGAGCCGCGCGCGGAACTGCGCCATCACGGCGAGCACGTCGTCCTCCACGGGTAGCCCGTCGCCCGTCCAGCTGAAGGCCACGCGGGCGCCCGCGAGGTCGAGCGACGGGAGGGTGTCGAACACCGAGCCGGGCTCGTCGATGCCGAGCGGCGCGCGGCGTTCGGGCCCCGAGATGACGGACATCATGAGGGAGAGGTCGTCGACCGAGCGCGCGAGCGGGCCGAGCACGGATGCCGGGTCCCACGCGTCTCCGGGGCGCGCCGAGGCCACCCTCCCCGGCGACGGGCGCAGCCCCACGAGGTTCGAGTACGAGGCGGGATTGCGGATGCTCCCGCCGAGGTCCGAGCCGTCCGCGAGGGCGAGCATCCCCGTGGCGAGGGCAACCCCCGCTCCCCCGGAGCTGCCTCCCGCCGAGCGGTCCAGATCGTACGCGTTGCGGGTGGCGCCGAAGACCTCGTTGAAGGTGTGCGAGCCCGCACCGAACTCGGGGGTGTTGGTCTTGCCGATCACGAGGGCACCGGCGTCGATCATCCGCTGCACGATGAGCGCGTTGTACGTGGGCACGTTGTCGGCGTGGATGCGCGAGCCGTAGGTCGTGCGGATCCCCTCGGTGTCCATGAGGTCTTTCACGGCGATGGGGAGCCCGTGGAGGGGCCCCACTTCCGCGCCGCCCGCACGTCGCGCATCGGCGGCGTCGGCCGCGGCCCGCGCCCGCTCGGGGTCGAGACTCACTATCGCGTTGACTATCGGGTTCACCTCGGCGATGCGCTCGAGATGCTCCTCCATCACGTCGCGCGCCGACCGCGCCCCACTGGTCATCGACGCGACGAGCGAACGGGCATCGCCGGTCATGCCGAGGTGATCCGCATGAGAACCGGTGTCGGGTTGAAGCCGTTGCACGGGTTGTTGATCTGCGGGCAGTTCGAGACGAGTACGAGCACGTCGCGCTCCGCCCGCAGCGTGAGCGAGAGGCCCGGTGCCGAGATGCCGTCGACGATGCCGAGCGAGCCGTCGGCCTCGACGGGCACGTTCATGAACCAGTTGATATTGCTCACAAGGTCGCGCTTGCCGAGGCCGTGCCGAGCGCCCTCGCTCAGGAAGTTCTCCACGCACGCGTGCTGATGCACGGTGTGGTGGCCGTAGCGCAGCGAGTTCGACTCCTTACTGCACGCCCCGCCGATGGTGTCGTGGCGGCCGACGCCGTCGGCGACGAGCGTCATGAGCGGCTGCGACTCGACGTCGCGCAGCACCGCCCCCTGGGCGAGGTAGACGGCACCCTGCGCGAGCATCGTCTCGGCCGCGCTGTAGCGCAGCGCGGTGTCGTGCGCGTCGTACACGATGCAGTCGACGGCCTGATTGCCCTCGAGGTCGATGATCTCGAGAGTCTCCCCCGCCAGGATGACGCGCGACCAGGCGGCACGACGGGCAACATGCTCTTCGACGATGGTCACGAGAGTTCTCCTCGCAGTCGCAGGTAGCTTTCGGTGTTGAGCATGGCGCGCTGGATCTCCGGATCGGATGCCCCGGCCGAAGCACCGGCATCGCGCCACACGCGCACGCGCACCGGCGAGACGACGTACTCCTCGCGGGGGTCGAGCGGATGCGGGGCGTTGGCGATGAGCACGATGACGGGCATCTCGGTGCGCAGCTGCAGGTGCGCACCCGCGCCGGCCGAACGCGGCTCGCCGAAGGCGCCGCTCTCGTCGACGCGCGATTCGCGGAAGAAGGTGATGCCCGTGGGCAGGTCCCGCGGTTCGAGACCAAACTTCGCGGCGGCGAGGATGAGCAGCTCGCGCCCGGCCGGACTCTCGCTGTGGGCATCCCCCGCGCCGTACCGCTGCGTGTTGCGGGCGATCGTGGACGTGCCCGTGAACGTGTCGTGCAGGCCGGAGCCATCGGCGACGATGGTGGCGAGCACGCGGCCGCGGTCGGAGAGCATGGCCGTTCCCGCTCCGGGGTAGGCCTGCCACTGCACCTTGACGGTGTCGGCGACGTTGAACCGCTCGTCGGTGTGGAGCGCGTTGAACAGGATGACGTGCGGTGCGGCATCCCCGTCCACGTCGGTGAGCTCGATGATCGCACCGCGCTGCACGGCGAGAGCCGTGTAGCCGCCGCCCGCGACGGTCTCGGCCCAGAGCATCCGGTCGGGGTCGAGGTCGGCGGGCCAGCCGTCGGCGGCGCTCGCGGGCAGGATCGGCATGGTCTCGACCACGGTGCCGCCCTGGGCCCTCGCGTGGGCGCGTGCCGCCGCCGGGTCGGCGAGGGAGTCAGTCATCATGTCTCAATTCTATCGAGCGACAGGTATTAAAGGATGTCGTGCACGACGGTGCCGCCGACCACGGTGCGCAGCGCGGTGAGGGAGCGAGCGTTGCCCGGCACGAGCAACGGATCGCGGTCCCACAGCACCCAGTCGGCCTGCATGCCCACGGCAATGCGCCCGCGGCGCTCCTCCGCGAAACTCGCGACAGCTCCCGCGACGGTCAGGCTGCGCAGCGCCTCCTCGACACTCACGGCCTGGGATGCACCGAACCCGCCCTCCGGCTGGTGAAGAGTGATGCGCGCGACGGCCTGATCCATGAGCAGCCGCGGGTCGAACGGGAAGTAGGGGCCGTCGGAGCCGAGCGCCACCGTCGCGCCGTCGTCGAGCCAGTCGCGCATGGGGTTGGAGGGCAGCGCGCGCTCCCCCAGCCGATCGAACAGCCCCTCGGCGTTGCTGTAGAGCAGGGAGGGCTGGAGCGACGCGATGACCCCGAGGGCCGCCGCACGTCGCCGGCTCTGGATCGACGGCTCGAGGTACGCGTGGATGAGCTGGTAGCGCAGGGCGGCGATGTCGACCCCGGCGTCCGCGGCAGCGGCGTACGCGTCGAGGGCCACGGCGACCGCCGCGGAGCCCACGGCGTGGCATCCGGCGCCCCACCCGCGTTTCGCCGCGCCGACGACAAGTTCGACGAGATCGTCGGTAGCGAGGCGCTGCACGCCGTGCAGGCCGGAGTGGCCCCACGGCTTCTCGAGGAGGGCCTCGCCCTTCATACCCTCGCCGTCGAGGTAGAGCTTGGTTCCGCCAAGACGGAGGTGGTCGTCGCCCTCGCCGGTGCGACCTCCGAAGGCTTCGAGGCCCTCGAGAACGCGGGCCGCTGCGGGGCCGCTGCCGTCGGCGATGGGAATCCACGGCATGGCGACGAACCGCAGGGCGAGCTCGCCGTTCGCGCGCGCAGCACTGTAGCCCTCCCACTCCGCGAGCGTCACGGCCGGGTCGATCGCGCCCGTCAGGCCGAGCGCCGCGCTGTACCGCTGGCCGCGCCGGATGCCCTCCCGACGGTCATCGAGGGTGGGCTCCTGCCCCGGCCACCAGTCGTCGTCATCGTCGGCGGTCTCGGCGCACAGGGCGAGGAAGTCGTCGAGGGTGGCGTTCTCGTCGAGGTAGCGCACGGCCTTGAGGCCTCCACGCTGGAAGTGCAGGTGGCTGTCGACGAGGCCGGGGGTGACGAGGCCCTCGTGGTGCAGCTCATGCGCGCCGGGCAGTGCCGCGCGCACATCGGCAGTGCCACCGACCGCCACGACGAGGCCGTCGGATACCGCGAACGCCTCGGCGAGCGGCTGGGACTCGTCCATCGTGCGAACCGGGCCGATGACGATGACCGGCTCGGCGGACGGGGTGGAACTCATGGGATGTGCTTCCTGTGTGTGCCGGAACAGATACAGGGTGGGGCCGTGCTCCGAAGAGCCCGACCCCACCCCGTCAACGAGTGGCTACTTGGTGAGCCACGCGCCGTAGCTGTTGATCATGTCGTTCAGGTGCGCGGCCAGGTACTCGTCGGAGCGGTTGACGGCGATCGCCAAGTGCTCCTCGCTGTTCGGCAGGTCCGCGACAGTGTCGGCGTCCAGGAGGTCGAACACGTCGGAGGTCGCGGGGCCGTAGCCGGTGCGCTCGACGAAGACCTTCTGGTTCTCCGGCTTGGCCATCCACGCGCCGAGGGCCCACGCGTTGTCGATGTCGGGAGCCGAGGCCGGCACCACGAACATCGACGCCGACGGGAAGGCCTGGTTCCACTGGACCGTCACATCGACGCCCTGGTTCTTGAGCGACTTGAACTGTCCGGAGACCGTGACCGCGATCGCGACGGTGCCGGAGGTCAGCAGCGTCTGGGTCTCGGAGTAGGAGGAGTAGAAGACCAGGTCGTCCTTGATGGTGTCGAGCTTGGCCTCGGCGCGCGGGATGTCGAGCGGGTAGAGGTCCTCGGGTGCAACGCCGTCGGCGAGCAGCGCGATCTCGTACGACGCGTCGACGTTCCAGGCGCTACCCGGCCATGCACGCTTGCCGGGGTACTTGGTGGTGTCGAAGAAGTCGGCCCAGTCCTGGGGGCCGCCGTCGGCGTAGGTGTCGGTGAGCCAGCCCTGCGCGATGGAGTAGACGAAGCCGCCCACGCCGTAGTCCTGCGTGACCTCGGGCATCGTGTCGTTGACCGGCACGCTGTCGGGACGCTTGGCGAGGTTGTCCTTGCTGTTGATCACGAGGTCGGCCGAGACCTGCACGAGGTCGTATGGGCCGTCCTGGCCGCCCAGCATGTCGGTGAGGATGGCGTCCTCGAGTACGGCGGAGGTGACGGTGGCGCCGCTCTCCTCGTTGAAGGAGTCGAAGAACGAGATCTGGCGCGACTCGTTGGTGGGGCCACCGTAGTCGGCGAAGACGACCTCGCCGCTCAGCTTGGAGCTGTCGTCGGAGGTCGTCGCTGTGGGCGCGCAGGCAGCAAGGCTGCCGAGCACGACGAGGGCGGTACCGGCGGCAGCAAGGCGGCGAGCTGTTGCTGTGGGGGTGAAGCGCATCGGGTCTTCCTTTGCTCTCTGGTCGTTGGTGCGGGGGAGTGGATTGCCAAGTGGGGCTGCAATGGATCCAATCTAGCCCCGACTGGATCCTTTGTCGTTACACATTTGTTTCAGGTGTGTTACTTTCCTGCCGGATGACAGTTATTCGACTTCTTTCGGGCGCGGGTTCCTGTACCGCAGCGGCGAGCGCACGGGCCGTCGTGACCACGCACCGGGCAAACTCGCGGGCGCCGTGCTCGGCGTTCGCGTCGGGGACATCCCTGCCCCACACCCCCGAGTCGCTCACCTGGTCCATGCGGTAGTCCCAGAACGAATCGACGTCCTGGTGCGACACCGCGCGATCCATGTGCACGAGCTGCGGCGCGAGGTGCAGCATGACGCTCGTCTCGAAGTGGTTCGCGTGCATGAGCGCGCGGCCGTGAGTAACGTGGCCGTCCACCTCGGGACCGGGATACATGGTCACGTAGCCGAGGGCCCGCACCCGGGCATCCGGATGCCGCACGCGCAGCTTTTCAGCGGAGACGTCGAGCGCGCCGTTGTTCCAGATGTGCCCGTTGAGCAGGATGAACTGGCGCACACCCGACTCGTACAGGGAATCAGTGAGGTCTTCGATGACGGAGATCATCGTCTCGGGCCGCAGCGAGAGCGTGCCGGGGAAGTCGCCGTGCGAGGCCGAGACCCCGTACGGCACGGGTGGCACGACGGGGATGCCCGTGATGGCGGAGACGGCGAGCGCGACCGCCGTGTCGATGTGCGTGTCGACGCTGAGCGGCAGGTGCGGGCCGTGCTGCTCCGTCGCACCGACGGGGATGATGACGGCGTCGCACTCCGCGACCAGGGCCGGAATCGCCGACCAGTCCAGCTCGCCCCACAGGACGGGCTCGCCGCTGCCGCCCAGTTCTGCGGCGAGAGCCGCGATGTCCAAGGTCATGATTGCTCCTGAGTGGCCGTGCGGCCGGTACGGGCGTGTCGCGCGGGCAGCAGGTCGGTCGCGGTGAGGCGCACGGGCTCGCCGTCGAGGGCGGCCCACAGCGAGGCATCCGGGCAGTGGTCGGCGAGTAGTTCGGCGCACACACCGCATGGCTCGATGAGGTGCCACGTGCCGGAGGGCCTGCGCAGCACGCTCGCGATCGAGACGACCGCGGAGCCGCCGACGATCGCGGAGCCGAGGGCCACTCCCTCCGCGCACAGGGACGCGCGGCTCGCGCTCGCCTCGACGTGGAGTCCGAGGTGCACGACACCGTCGGCGGTGCGCAGCGCCGTGGCGACCTCGTGCACGCCGACGGCGTACCGCTGCTCGAGCAGCTCGCGCGCCCGTTGGACCAGCTCGCGGTCATCCGGCCCCATGCTCGCGGGCAGGGGATCGAGCAGCGGTCGCGTGCTCATGACCAGCCCATGATCCTCGCCATGTTGCCGCCCTCGACGAGGGCGCGGTCGGCATCGTCGGGGATCGCCTTGCGGATCTTGAAGCGCTCGAGGTCGAAGTCGGAGCCCGGCCATTCGGAGCCGAGCAACACCTTCTCTGCGCCGAGGCGCGCGTAGGCGCGCTTGACGTCCGACATGAGGGTCGCCGACGTCTCGAGGTACACGTGCGGCTGGCGCTCCGCGACGATGATCGCCTCCGGAACGTTCCACACCGCACCCATGTGCGCGATGATCGTGGGCACGTCGGGGTGGTCCTTCGCGATCTCCTCGATGGCGAGCGGCGCGCAGAACGCGTCATCCAGCGCATTGATCAGAATCGGGATGCCCAGCTCCGCGCACAGCCGGAACACCGGGTCGAGCAGGCCGTGGTCGGCAACGTGGTACCCGTGCATGCTCGGGTGCAGCTTGAGCCCGACGAGCCCCTCATCCACGAACCGGCGGATCTGCTCGAGCGCGTCGTCGTCCTGCGGGCGCACCTGCCCGAACCCGAACAGGCGGTCCGGATGCGCCTGCACGAGCCCCACGAGAAACTCGTTCTCGATCCGCTGAGCGAGCGAGCACACCATCGCCTTGTCGACGCCGGCGTTGTCCATGGCCGACAGGATGCGCTGCGGGTCGAACGGCGTGTACGCGGGCGGCTCCTGGCCGGGGCGAGCGCCGCTCAAGTAGTCGGAGCGCCCGCGCACGTCCTGCGTGGTGTTGTACGCGTCGATGATCATGCGCCGGTCGCCATCACTACGCTCTTCGACTCGCAGAACGAGCGCACTGCCTCTTCGCCGAGGTCGCGGCCGAGGCCCGACTCCCCCACACCGCCGAACGGCAGCGCCGGATCGAAGATGTTGTACGTGTTGACCCATACTGTGCCCGCCTTGAGGCGCTGCGCCATCCGGTGCGCGCGGCCGAGGTCGCGGGTCCAGACGCCGGCGGCCAGGCCATAAGAGGTGTCGTTGCCGATGCGCACGGCGTCGTCCTCGTCGTCGAAGGGGATCACTCCGACGACCGGTCCGAAGATCTCCTCGCGGGCGATCCGCATGTCGTTGCTCACCTCGACGAACAGCGTCGGCTCCACGTAGAAGCCCTTGCGGTCGGGAACGCCACCGCCGGCAGCCAGTCGTGCGCCCTCGCCCACACCGACGCGGATGTAGTCGAGAACGATCTGGCGCTGCTCCTCGGAGACCATCGGTCCCACGGTGATGCCGCCCGCGAGTCCGTCGCCGAGCTGCACGCGACCGACAGCCGCGGCGAGGCGCTCGGTCATCTCCTCGAGGATCGAGCGCTGCACGAGCAGGCGGCTGCCGGCCGTGCACATCTGGCCGGAGTGGCCGAACGACGCGCGCATGGCCGTGAGCACCGCGGCGTCGAGGTCGGCGTCCTCGAAAACGATGTTGGGGCTCTTGCCGCCGAGCTCGAGGGTGAGACGCTTGAAGTCCACCGACGCCGACGTCATGATGCGGCGCCCCACATCGGTCGACCCGGTGAACGAGACCTTGTCGACATCGCGGTGCGCGACGAGCTGCGCCCCGACCCGTCCGTCGCCCGTGAGCACGTTGACGACACCCGCGGGGACCCCGGCCTCCTCCAAGATGGCGGCGAGCGCGAGCGCGGTGAGCGGCGTCTGCTCCGCGGGCTTGACGACGATCGTGCAGCCGGCGGCGAGCGCCGGGGCGATCTTGAAGCTCGCGGTCATGATGGGGAAGTTCCACGGCAGGATGAGCGCCGCCACCCCCACGGGCTCGAGAACCGTGTACACGTGGTGCGCTCCTCCGTCGACGGGGATGACGCTGCCCGTGAGCCGCGAGGGCGCACCGGCGTAGTACCGGAAGGTGCGGGCCGCGGTCGCGGTGTCGGCGCGCGAGCGCTCGATGGGCTTGCCGTTGTCGCGCGTCTCGAGAATAGCGAGCTCCTCGAGCCGCTCCTCGATGAGGTCGGCAACGCGGTTCAGGATGCGGCTGCGCTCGAGCGGGGCGAGACCGCTCCAGCGGCGGTCGGCGTGGGCGGCAACAGCGGCGGCAACAGCGGCATCGACGTCGGATGCCCGCGCCTGCAGCACCTCGGTGATGACCTCCTCGGTCGCCGGGTCGATGACATCGAACCGCTCCGCGTCGGGCGGGGATATCCACTGCCCGTCGACGAGGAACGGATGAAGCGCGGGCAGGGGTGCGAGGGTGTCTCTCACGGTGACTCCTTGTGTTGCCTGGTTCAGGGTGGTGCGTGGTCTAGGGTTCCGGCCGGTCGAGCAGGCGGGTCGGCTCGGTGACGAGGAGGTCGGTGATGCGGGTCTCGGCTACTCCGAGGGCGCGCAGGGCCGGCACGACGCGCGCGAGCAGGTGCCCGTAGCCGGGCCCGCCGAAGCGGCGGTACTGGGCCTTGGTCCACAGCGACGTGCCGAGCACGAGGCGGGCATCCGGTGCATCGACAAGGATGGCGCACAGCGCGTCGAGGCGGTCGGCATCGTGGCTGTTGCGTACGCGCGGCAGGTGCCCGCCCTCGCCACCGAAACACATCTCGAGCACCGCGCCCGCCGCGGAGAGGTCCCGTAGGTACGGCACATCGAGGTACTCGTCGACGTTGCTGAAGATCACGCGGTTGGCGGGCAGGCCGACACTCGCGGCGAGCTCGAGCACGGCGATGCCGTGCCGGGCGTCGGGGTCGAGGCGCACGGATACCGCGGCACCCGTCTCAGCGGCAGCGCGGGCTGCGGCGCGCAGGGTGGAGCGCTCGTCCACCGCGACGGGGAACTCTGCCGTCGTGCCCATGATGCCGAGCATCCCCGCGCGATAGGCGGTGCCGGGCACGGCGTCGACGAGAGCCGACAGGAAGAGGGATGTGCGCTCGCCCTCGTCGAGCGCGAGATACCACGCGGGCAGGCCGCGCCCGAGGTAGGCACCGTACGCGGCGACGATGTGGACGCCCGAGGCGCGGGACACGTGCGGCAGCCGCGCGTGGTCGGGTCCGAGGCCCAGGGAGGTGAACTCGACGACGGCGCGCTGGCCGCGGCCGGCGGCATCCGCGAGCTCCTCGGCGGCCACGTCGACATCATCGAGCCGCAGGTTGTCGACCACCGCGAGCTGGCTGAAGCGCAGGGCGCCCGCGAGCTCGGCGGTGACCGCGGCATCGGGGTCGAGGTCCTCGATCCCCCTCCGGTGCAGCGCGCTCGCGTCGGCGAGCACGTGCTCGTGCATGGAGGTGATCCCCATCGACTCGGCGGGGAGGGAGGTGAGGACGGTCTGGATCATGCAGCGACGTCGACGACCACGGGGATGGCCCCGGTGCCGCGCGCGATGTGGTGGATCCGTTCGACGAGCGGAACACCGAACCGCACCCGGCGGCCCATCACGACGCCGCCGAGGTCCACGTTGCCGGGCACGGAGGAGATGAGCACTTGGCCGGCCGCGGTCTCCGCCTCGATGCGGAAGCGGTCGCCCTGGAAGCTGATGAGGCGCACCGTCGCCTCGATAGCGACCGCGGCGTTCTGCTTCTCGCCGAGCGGCACGAGGTCTTCGGGGCGCACGACGGCGGTGGTGGTCGCGCCGGGGACGTCGTACTCCGCGAGCAGACGTGCGCCGTCGCTGCCGAACAGGTTCGCCTCACCGAGGAACTTGGCGACGTACTCGTTCACCGGGTGGTGGTACAGCTCTTCCGGAGCACCGATCTGCACGAAGCATCCCTCGTGCATGATCGCCACGCGGTCCGACATCGTGAACGCCTCGGTCTGGTCGTGCGTGACCGACACCGTGGTGATGCCGACCTTGCGCTGAATGCGCTTGATCTCGACCTGCATCTGCTCACGCAGCTGCTTGTCGAGGGCGGCCATGGGCTCGTCGAGGAGAAGGAGCGAGGGCTGGGAGGCGAGCGCACGGGCGAGGGCCACACGTTGGCGCTGGCCGCCCGAGAGGGATGCGGGGCTGCGGTCCTGCATACCGCCGAGCTTCACGAGCTCGAGCATCTCGGCCGCCACGGCAGCCTGCTCCTTCGACGGGCGACGTGCCGCACGCAGTGGGAACGCCACGTTCTGGCCGATGCTCATGTGCGGGAACAGCGCGTACGACTGGAACACGACGCCCACCTTGCGCTGCCGCGGCGGGCGCTTCTCCACGTTCTCGCCATCGAAGAGCACGTGGCCGGATCCGACGCCCTGAAGCCCCGCGATGACGTTCAGCAGCGTCGACTTGCCGCTGCCGCTCGCGCCGAGCAGGGTCACGAACTCGCCAGCGGCGACCTCGAGCGACACCTTCTTGAGCACGTGGTTCTGGCCCAGGGTGACATCGACTTCGTCAATGGTGAGTGAGACGCTCATCGGGTGATTCCTTTCCGGGTGCGTCGGGCCACGATTCCGGGCACGAGCGTGAACAGTGCGAGAACGAGCACCGCGAGCAGCGACACCATGGTCGACGCCGCGGTGAGCTGGGGTGCGAACGCCTCACGCGCCGCTGTGAGCAGTTTGATCTGGAAGGTCTGCTGCCCGGCCGGCGCGAGGAACACCGAGAGCACCACCTCGTCGAACACGACGTTGAAGGCGAAGATGGCCCCCGCGATGATGTTCGGCAGCAGCACGGGCAGCTCGATGCGGGTGAGGATGAGCGTCCAGTGCGCCCCGAGAGTGGATGCGGCCTTGCCGAGCGACGGGTCCATGCGGCTGATCCCCGCCGAGACGAGGATGAAGATGTACGGCACCGCAACGACGGCCTCACCGATGACGAGGGCGATGAGCGTGCCATCCAGCAGATCCACCCGGCGGTTCACGCCGTAGAGGCCGACCGCGTAGGCGATGGGCGGCAGGGCGATCGGCACGATGAAGAGGGTGCGCACCCAACGCGCTGCGCGCGGGCTGAGTCGTGTGACCGCGACGGCGCCGAGCGTTCCCATGACGACCGCGATGAGCGTCGAGATCGCCGAGATCTGCAGCGACAACTGGAACGGCTTGGTCCAGCGGGTGTCACCGATCACGCTCTCGTACCACTGCAGCGAGAATCCGGTCGGGGGGAACTGGATGAACGAGCCCTCCGTCCACGACGTGGACGCGAGCACCATGAAGGGGATGAAGAGCACCACACCCGCGATCACCGAGATCGCGACGAGCGGTATCCGCAGGAAGCCGAGGGCTGAGGTCATCGAGCGCACGGTGTCAGCCCCACTTCTCTGAGACTTTGAAGATGCGGTCGGTGATGAGGTAGATCAGCACGGTCGCGGCCACGAGCATGATGCTCATCGCCGCTCCCAGATCGGGGCGACGGATCGAGCCCATCTGCAGGCCGATCACTCCGGAGACCGTGAGGTTGGATGGGCCGCCGAGCAGCAGCGGCGTCACGTAGAACGACAGCGACATCACGAAGACGAGCACGCCGCCGCTGATGAGGGCCGGGATGAGCGCCGGCATGATCACGCTGCGGACCACCAGGAGCGGTCCCGCGCCGAAGATCACCGCGGCGTTGATCTGCTCACGGTCGATCGCGCCGAGCGCCGTGGAGACGGGGAGCACCGCGAACGGGAGCATGACCGCGATCATCGCGGGGTACATGGCGAGGGTCGTCTGGTAGAGCTCGATGGGTCCGTCGGCGAGGCCCACGAGGTTCAGGAACCAGTAGATGGCGCCCTTCGGTATCTCCAGCAGCACCCATCCGAAGGTGCGCACCATCACCGAGGTCCACAGCGACAGGAAGAGGAAGGCCAGCAGCACGCCGCTCAGCCACTTGGGCGCCACCCAAATGCCGAGGCCGTAGATGGCGCCGAGGATGATCGCCAGCACCGACACGACGACAGCCATGACGAGCGTGCGCCCCAGCGAGGCGAGGAACAGCGGCGACTCGATCGCCTCGAGGTACGTCCCCGCACCGTTCTCGAACGACTGAGTGACGAGTACGATCATCGGAACACCGAGGGCGAGCGCGAAGAAGATCAGCGGCGGCCACAGCAGCCACCGACGCTCCGCCAGCGAGGCATTTAGGCGCATGTCCCGACCTCCATCCGTCGCAAGCGCTTCTGGAACGCGCTCACGTTGGATCCAATCTAACCTGTGATGGATCCCGAGCGTAACTATTATGTTACGCGGATGTTAAATCGGGCCGAGAACTACCGCCCCTCCCACACGGGCACCCGCTTCTCGGCGAATGCCGAAGCGCCCTCGAGCGCATCCCTGCTGCTGAAGATGACCGCGCGTTCGGCCTCGGACATACCCCAAGCCTCGTGGCCCCAGCCGTTTGCGCTGCGGGTGCCGTGTACCAGCCGTTTGCTGGCTTGTACGGCGAGAGGGGCGTTGGCCGCGATGACCGCGGCGAGCTCGCGGGCCACCACGACGGAGCTGCCCGCCGCAGCGACGCGGTTGATCAAGCCCCACTCGAGCGCGCGCGGGGCTCCGATCGGCTGGCCGGTCAGGAGCATCTCGAGCGCGAAGCGCTGGGGTATCAGCTGGGCGAGGCGGATGGCACCGCCCCCGGCCGCGAACAGCCCGCGCTGCACCTCCGGAAAGCCGAACGACGCGTTCTCGTCGGCGACGACGAGGTCGCACGCGAGCGCGAGTTCGGCGCCTCCCCCGAGCGCGAACCCGTTGACCGCGGCGATGACCGGCTTGCTCGTGAAGTGCTGCACGAACCCGGCGAAGCCCCACTCGGGGTGCCCGGCGGGCTCGATCGACTGCCCCGCCGCGAACGCCGTGAGGTCCATCCCCGCGGAGAAGGCCGGGCCGGCGCCGGTGAGGATGGCGACTCGCTGCTCAGGGTCGGTGTCGAACTCTTCGATCGCGAGGCCGAGAGCCGTCGATTGGGCGGCGTTGAAGGCGTTGCGCGCCTCCGGGCGGTTGAGGGTCATCGTCGTCACCTGATCGGCCCTCTCCACGATCACCGCGCGCTCGGATTGGCTCATGACTACCCGAGAAGACGCTCGTGCTCGGCAGTGAGCTCGCGCTTGAGCACCTTCCCGCTCGGGCCAAGCGGCAGGGAGGTCACGAGCGAGACGGAGCGCGGGTACTTGTACGCCGCTAGCCGGGCCTTCGAGTACTCGACTATCTCGTCCACCTCGACGACGCTGCCCTCCGAGAGTACGACCGCCGCCATGATCTCCTGGCCGTGCTTCTCGTGGGCCACCCCGAATACCGCGACACTCGAGACGGCCGGGTGGGTCATGAGCACCTCCTCCACCTCCCGCGGGTACACGTTGAAACCGTTGCGCAGGATCATGTCCTTCTTCCGGTCGACTACCCAGACGTAGCCCTCGTCGTCGATGCGCCCGAGGTCGCCCGACCTGAACCAGCCGTCGACTATCGCCTCCGCGGTCTCCGCGGGCAGGTTGAGGTAGCCCTGCATGATGTTGTGTCCACGGATGACGATCTCCCCCAGTTCGCCGCGAGGCATGAGCTCGATCGATCCCTCGATCTCGGGCTGGGCGATCTCGATCTCAACGCCCCAGATCGGTCGGCCGACGCTACCCGGCCGCGGGGGCATCCCCACGTCATTGAAGCTCGCCACCGGCGCGGTCTCGGTGAGCCCGTAGCCCTCGTGGATGTCGGTGCCGAACTCGTCGCGGAACCGCTCCATGACCGCCAGTGGCAGTGACGCTCCGCCCGAGACGCCATAGCGCAGCTGCGGACGGGAAGGGCTCCTCTTGGCCGCCTCGACCAGACCGATGAACATCGTCGGAACGCCCATGAAGATCGTGCAGTCCGACTCGCACAGCACGCGCAGTGCCGTGTCCGCATCGAAGCGCGGCAGCATCACGATCTTCGCGCCCGCGCGGAGACTCGTGTTGAGCGCGCAGGTCTGCCCAAAGCTGTGGAAGAGGGGAAGGCACGCGAGAACCACATCTGTCGAGCGGATGTCGAAGGTGCCGAGAAGAAGGGTGCTGGTCTGCTCGATGATGGCGAGGTGGCTGCTCTGGGCACCCTTCGGCTTGCCCGTAGTCCCGCTCGTGTACAGGATCGTCGCCGTGTCACCGGGGTTGCGCGGCACGTAGGTGTGAATCGGCTCCGCGTGGGCGGCGAGCTGTGTCAGGGTCACCTGCGCCGTGCCGTCGTCGCCGTTGACAGGAACCACAGGGATTCCCGCGAGCCGTGCCCCCTCGGCGCCCTGCGCCATCAGCGCCGGATCGCACAGGAGCATGGTGGCGCCGCTGTCGCGCAGGATGTGCTCGATCTCCACGGCCTTCAACAACGCGTGGATCGGCACGACGACGGCGCCGAGCGCGAGTATGCCGTAGTAGCACCGCGCGAAATCCGGCACCGTCGGCAGCATGATGGCGACGGGCGAGTCGGGCCCGACCCCGAGCTCGCGCAGCGCACCGGCGAAACTGCACACCTGCCCCCACAGCGCGCGGTAGGTGGTCTGCTCCCCCGCGAAGGAGATGGCGACGTTGTCGGCGTGCCGGATCGCACTCTCCTTCACGATCGCCGCTACCGACATCGTGGTGTTGTCGAGATTTCGCATTGCTGGTGTTCCTTTCGTCGTCGTTGACGGTTAGGGGCGGTCGCCCAGGGCAGCGTTGCGCCGAAGCATCCGGCGCTCGCTCTGGGCGTCGGGGTCAGCGAGGGGCGCCGCGAGAAGCAATGAGCGGGTGTACGGATGCTCGGGTGCCACCGTCACGACGGCGCTCGGGCCCTGCTCCACGATGTGTCCGCGGTAGAGCACTGCCACGCGGTGGCTCAGCGCTCGCACCACGGCGAGGTCGTGGGAGATGAAGAGGTAGGCGATACCGAACTCCTGCTGCAGCTCGATGAGCAGATCGAGTACGCGACCCTGCGTCGAGAGGTCGAGCGCGGAGACCGGCTCGTCGCACACGATGAGTTTCGGGCGCAGGGCGAGCGCGCGCGCGATGGCCACGCGCTGCCGCTGACCGCCCGAGAACTCGGCCGCGTGACGGCTGGCGGCATCCGACGGGAGCCCGACCCGGTCGAGAAGGCCCGCCACCCGCGCACGGGCATCCGCTCGGGTGAGTCCGCTCCCGACGAGCGGCTCGGCGAGGATCTCCTCGATCGTCATGGAGGGGTTGAGTGAGGTGTATGGATCCTGGAAGACCACTTGAGCCAAGCCGCTGTGCCTGCGGCGCTCACGTCGGGAGGCGTTGGTCAGGTCGTGGCCGTCGATGAGGAGGCGCCCCGAGTCGGTGGGCACGAGCCCCAGGACAGCACGGCCGAGGGTCGTTTTGCCCGACCCCGACTCCCCCACGAGACCCAGGGTCTCGCCGCGTGCGATCTCGATGCTCACCGAGGCCAACACGGTGTGCGGCACTCGCCCGAATCCTTTCGATCCGTAGCTCACAGTGAGGTTCTCGCCGCGCAGCACGATGTCGTTGCCCATCACGGCTTCTCACTCTCCAACGGGGGCCGCAGCCGATCCTCGGGAATCATCGAGTCGAGCAGCATGCGCGTGTACGGGTGTTGCGGGTTGCGGATGATGTCGCGCGTCGTGCCCTGCTCGACGATCACCCCCTGCGACATCACGGCCACTCGATCGCAGATGTCGGAGACGACACCGAAGTTGTGGGTGATGATCAGCATCGACATCCCGCTCTCGGCGCGGAGCTCGCGCATCAGGTCGAGAACCTCGGCCTGCACGGTGACGTCAAGCGCCGTCGTCGGCTCGTCGGCGACGAGAAGTGTGGGCGAACAGGCGACGGCACCCGCGATCAGGACGCGCTGGGCCATCCCACCGGAGATCTGGTGGGGGTACAGACCGAGGGTTCGCTCCGGATCCGCGATGCCGACGCGGCCGAGTAGCGCCAGTGCACGCTCCCTCGCGTCGGCTCGTGTGAGCCCAGTGACCCTGCGCAGCGGTGTGGTCAGCTGGTAGCCGATGGTGAACGACGGATCGAGGTTGCTCATCGGCTCCTGGGGAACGTAGGCGATGGATCGCCCCAGCAGCTGGGCCCTCTCGGCAGGCTCGAGCCTCAGCAGGTCACGACCTTCGAACTGGAGGGAGGAGGCCGTCATGGTGCCGCTCTCGGCGAGCAGACCCATGAGGGCGAACGCCGTCTGCGACTTGCCGCTGCCGGACTCGCCCACGATGCCGAGCACCTCACCGGGGAAGATCTCGAACGCCACCGAGTCGACGACAGTCGTGGGAGGGGCGTTTCGCTGCTCGTGCTGAACCCTGAGGCCCTCCACTGAGAGCAGTGCGCGGCTCGGGGCCGAGACCACGAGAGGCACGTCTGCGGGGCGGGGCGTCCGTCGTCGAGGCCGTGGGAGGGGAGCTCCCACATCGAGGGCGTCCCGGATGCCGGAACCGATGAGCGCCAGGCTCGCGATGGTGATCGTGATGGCGAGCCCCGGAGGGTATATCGCCTGCGGGTTGACGTACACGAGCGTGAAGGCGTCGTTGAGCATCGCACCCCAGCTCGCCGCACCGTCGCCCAGGCCGAGGAATTCGAGCCCCGCCTGGATCGAGATGGCGATGCCCGACATCATCGCGACCTGGATGATGATGGGCGACCGGACCACTCCGAGAACGTGCCTGCCGATGATTCTCGCGTCGGAGAGCCCTGAGACGATCGCGGCATCAACGAACAGGCTCTGGCGCACCCCCAGCACCGTCGCGCGGGTGAGCCGGAAGAAGGTCGGGGAGAAGAGGACCCCGAGCACGATCATCGAGGGGCCGATGCCGGGGCCGAAGGTCGACACTGTCGCGAGGAGCGCGACGATCGCCGGGAGTGAGAGCACGAGGTCGGCGCCCCACCGCCCGAGACCGTCGAGGGCTCCCCGATAGAAACCGGCGAGCAAGCCCGTCGTGACGCCGATCCCCGCGGCGACCGAGATGGCGATGAGCGCCGCCACGAGACTCGAGCGGGCTCCCCACAGGAGGCGGGAGAGCACGTCGCGTCCGCTGCTGTCACCACCCAGGGGATGATCGCCGCTCCAGGGAGCATTGACGAGGTCGAGGGATGCACGAGTGGGGTCGTAGGGCGACAGGAGCGGCGCGAAGACCGCCGCGACCACGATGATCGCCAGAACGCCGAGGGCGACGGCGCTCACGGGGTTCGTGATGAAACGCCCCCACGCGCTGGTTCTGCGCCCGGTCACGCTACGCGCACCTTCGGGTTGAGCCATCCGTAGGCGATGTCGACGACGAGGTTGACGCCCACGACCACGGCGACCGAGACGACGACGATACCGAGCACGACGGGCATGTCGGAGAAGGACGTGGCGGCGACCGCCATCGACCCCAGGCCCGGAATCGCGAAGACCTGCTCGATGATGATCGCCCCGCTCAGCAGTCCGATGAACTGCAACGAGACCACGGTCAACGCCGGAGCCGAGGCGTTCTTGAGCGCGTGCACGATCACCCGGTTTCCCGACAGCCCACGGCTTCGAAGCGTGCGGATGTAGTCGAGCTTCATCACCTCGAGCATTGAGTTCCTGATCTGCTGTCCGATGGCTGCTGCAGCCCCCAGTACGAGCGCGGCCACGGGCAGGGTGATCGACGCCATCCATCCGACTATCGACTCGGTGGCGGGTACGTAGCCCACCGCGGGAAACCACCGCAGCTCCACGGCGAACGTCGTGGAGAGGATGAGCGCCAGCCAGAATGCCGGCACCGCGGCCCCCAGAATCACGACTATCTGAAGAACCCGGTCGACCCACGTGCCGAGCCGGACGGCCGCGATCCCCAGCGCCAACCCCACGACGAGTGCGAGGAAGGTAGCCACGACCGCGATGGAGATGGTCACCGGGATTCGATCCGCGAGCGTCGACGACACCGCCACCCCATCGACCCAGGACGACCCGAAGTCACCATGGATGGCGGCCCCCAGCCAGTCGAAGTACTGCACCAGCACCGGGCGGTCGAGGCCCAGCTCAGCGGTCTTGCTCGCGATCTGCTCCGGGGTCGCCGTGATGCCCAGCAACGTTCTCACCGGGTTGGTTCCCGCAAGCTTCATCAGGAAGAAGGTCAGGGTAGAGACGACGAAGACCATGACGATGCCGGAGGCGATCCTCTTGGCGATGAAGGCGAGCATGTGTTTCCTCTCGAATCAGGGCGGGCGCGCCTGTCGCGCACCCGCCCTGCACTCGAACTACTGGGCCGGGGTGATACCTGTGAGGTCCGGAACGATGTTGCCCTGGGTGGGCGTCACCGTCACGGTCTTCGAGGAGAGGTAGACGTCGTCCTGGATGTACCACGGGTCGAACCACGCGTTGTCGACGAGGTACTTGTCGAGCGCCTGGTATGCCGCCGTCTGGTCGTCGCCGGTGCTCTCCTGCACGTCACTCAGGAGGCCCGCGATCTCAGGATTCGTGGAGTGGAACAGGTTCACGGCACCAGCGGGGGCGACGTTGAACAGGATGTCCTTCCACGCGTTCGGCGAGGTCGAGAGCGGGTAGAAGAACGACGAGTACTTGCCGGAGTACAGCTCTGCCAGCAGGTTGGCCGCCGGAACCTTCGTGTACTGCACCCGGATGCCCACATCGCCGAGGAGCTGCTTGAACGTCGCCTCGTAGGTGCTGAAGTAGTCGGAGGTCACGAACGGGAGATCGAAGCCGTCGGGGTAGCCCGCCTCGGCGAGAAGCTCCTTGGCCTTGGCGGGGTCGTAGGGATAGGTGTCTTCGAGATCGGCGGTCCAGGCCTGGCTCGACTTCGCGAAGATCTGGTTGGTCGGGGTTCCGAAGCCGAGCGCCAGCTTGTCGACGATGCCCGAACGGTCGATCGCGTAGTTGATGGCCTGGCGCACCCGCACGTCGCCCAGTGGTGACAGGACGCTTCCGTCGCGATCGGCCAGAACGATTCCGATGCGGTCTCCGGGGTTGAGGATCACGTCAAGATCCTGCCTTTTCGCCTGATCGACCATCGTCGCAGTGCCCGAGATCACATCGACCTGCCCGGAGGCGATGGCGTTGAATCGCGCGGTGTCGTCGACAAGCGGGGTGATGACGATCGTGCTGAAGGGGTAGGCCTTGAGGTCACCCCAGTAGTCCGCGCGTTCCGCGAACACGTACTTGCTGCCTCGAACCGTCTTCTTGGTGTCGAGCGTGTAGGGGCCCGAACCCGCGGGCGCCGTGGCGAGGCCGTCGCTTCCGATCTCATTCGGAGCGGTGAGCGTTCCCGCTTCGCGCCCCAGGTTGTAGAGGAGCGCGGGGTCGGGCTCGGCGAGTGTGAGCACCACGGTCGTGTCGCTCGGCGCATCGATGCTCTGCACGGCGGTGAGGTATCCGGCTCCGTTTCCGGTGCCCTTCTGCATGGCTTCGAGGTTGGCTTCGACTCCGGCCGCGGTGAGAACCTCGCCGTCGGTGAAGGTCACGTCGTCTCTGATCGTGAGGGTGAGCGTCTTCTGGTCGCTCGAGTACTCCCAGCTCGTGGCGACGTTCGGCTGCGGAGTGCCGGAGGCGTCGTTCTTCAGCAGGGTGTCGTAGACGGCCTGCATGTACTGCGCCTGGTGGCCTTCGACGGTGACCGTCGGATCCCACGTGAGGAGGTCTTCGCGGGCACCGATGGTCAGTGTTGCCGACGCGGGAGTGGCCGACCCCGTGGCGCAGCCCACGAGCAGGGCGAGCGTCGCGGCAGTCGCGGTGAGCAGCGAGAGTTTTCGAGCGAGATGGTGCGACATGAGATGAGGCTCCTTTGCCTGGTGTGGTACGTGGGGGCAATACTGCAACACAATTACTTCAAGTGTCAAACTTGCTACGCTGACGTGAGTATTCCACTCCAAAGGAGCGTCACCATGACCCCAGCGTCTAGCGCCAGAGACAGGTCGGCCGACGGCCCGACGGACTCCGCCGACGTCCGCAGGCTCAACCTGGCGCTCGTGACGCGGTACCTCCGCGACTTCGGCCCCGCCGCCCGATCCGAGATCGCCGATGCCACCGGCCTTGTACGCGGAACGCTCACCGCGCTCGTGGCAGACCTGCAGAAGGCGGGCCTCGTTCGCGACGCCCCCGGTCGCGTCGAGAAGCGTCAGGGCAGGCCCCTGTCCATGCTCGAACTCGAGGGCAGGGGAAGTGCGATCCTCGCCGTGCAGATCGGCAACGAAAGCCTCGATCTCATCGCGGTTGACCTCACCGAGCGCCAGCTCGCGAGGCTCACCGTGCCGCACAACTACGAGTACGACAAGCCTCCGATGGTCGCCGACCAGGTCAGCGACCTCATCCGCACGCTCGCGGCCACCCTCCGACAGCGCGGATACGCGGTCTGCCGCGTGGCGATCGTGATGGCCGGCCCGGTGTTCACGATCCCCGAGGTCGTGGGGCGCACGGCCGCCGCAGGCTGGGACACTGTCGACTTCGCCGGGCTGCTGAGGGAGCGCTTCGGCGACCTCGATGTTCCCCTCAGGCTCGTGAACAACGCCAACATGGCGGCCCTCGCCGAGTACGTCACCGCTCGAGCCGACATCGGGCCCGAACTGCAGAATGTGGCATACGTCACTCCCGATGCGGGCATCGGCGGGGGTCTCATCAGTGAAGGCAGCCTCTTCCTGGGCGCGTACGGGCTCGCGTTCGAACCCGGCCACGTCATCGTCGACTTCGGCGGTGCGCTTTGCGTCTGCGGGCAGCGCGGATGCCTCGCCACGGTGGCCGGGCCCGAGCAGGTGGTGGCCGCCGCGGGCCTCGGCGAACTGAGCGCACGGCACGGCACGCTGCGCGCCCTCGAGGAGCTCGCCGCGCAGACTCGGGCGGGAGAGGGCCCGAGCCGGGCCGCCGTGCGCGAGGCCGGGCGCTGGTTGGGGCGAGTGCTACCCACCATTGCCATCCTCACCGACACCGAGCGCATCATCCTGGGGGGAATGTGGGCGGAGCTGTACGAGTGGGTGATCGAAGGAGTTCGGGAATCCTGGGATATGAAGCCGTTGATCACGGGGGCCGGGGCGGCGTACAGGCCCGACAGCGACGAGTTCGTCAGACGCGGCGTACTCGGTGAGAGCGCCGCTCTCATCGGTGCATACCGGCAGGTCATCGACGATCTCCTGGATGACCCGCTCGCGATCCCGCGTCTAGGCGACGAAAGCGCCAATTAGTATCCGAGTTGAATTAACTAGCTCGTTTCGCTAGCTTTGCTCCTGCTCCGTCGCACTGACGAGCTGTGAGGATGATCGATGGCGAACACACCCGGACCTGTTGTCAGGACCACAGCGGGATCCGTGAGGGGTCTGAACCGAGACGGCTCCTTCGCCTTTCTGGGGATTCCCTTCGCCGAGCCACCGGTCGGATCCCTGCGTTTCCGGGCGCCCGTGCGCGCCGCGTCCTGGGACGGCGTCAAGGACGCGAGGCGATACGGGGCAACACCGCAGAGGGTCACGCTGCAAGAGGTCACGCGCATCCCCGAGCCCTCGATCGCCGGAGAGTCGACGCTCAACGTGAACGTGTTCTCCCCCAGCCCCGCGCCAGGAGCGAACCTGCCCGTCGTCGCGTGGATCCATGGCGGCGGATACGTGGCCGGGTCCCCCAGCAGCCCTTGGTACGACGGTCGAAGATTCAACCGTGACGGCATAGTCACGGTGTCCATCTCCTACCGGTTGGGCTTCGACGGGTACGGCTGGATCGAGGATGCCCCCCTCAACCGTGGCGTGCTAGACCAGATCGCCGCACTCGAGTGGGTGCAGGAGAACATCGAGCAGTTCGGCGGCGACCCCGCCCGTGTCACGATCGCCGGACAGTCGGCGGGAGCCGATGCCGTGATGACGCTTCTGGCGAGCCCGCGAACACAGCACCTCTTCAGCGCCGCCCTCTCGCACTCCGCCGCGGCCGCGCCAGAGCAGATCTCCACGGCCGGGGTCGAACCACACTCCACGGCACGCATTCGCGGCGAGCGCTTCGCCCGGCAGCAGGGCATCCCGCCCACCCGCCGAGGATTCTCGACCCTCGCCGAGACCGCGCTCCTCGCCGCCCAGTTCGAGAGCTTCGGCGGAGCCCAGCCGGGTGAGTCCGAGGCAATGTTCGTGACTCGACGTATCTTCGACGGCGACGGCTCCCTGCTCGGCTTCCGGCCCGAGATAGACGGCGACGTGGTGACCATGTCTACGTATGACGCCCTCGCCAGCGGCATCGGCTCCGACAAACCCCTTCTGGCAGGCTCGACGACGGAAGAGTTCGTGCCGCCGATCGGCACTGACAACGCCTCGGCGGAACTCGGCGAAGCCGACTTCGGCCGCCTCCGTCGAGCAGGGGTACCGGATGCCCTCATTGCCCGGTTCCGGGAGAGGCACCCGGCAGACTCGGCCGAACGGATCGCGGGCCGCATCGCCACCGAGTACGTCTTCGGGCGCCCCCTCGACCGGTACTTGCGGGAACGGGCCGCGACGGCAGTAGCACCCAGTTGGATGTTCCAGTTCGCCTGGGTATCGCCCGCGCTGGGCGTCTCCGCCCACTGCGTCGACGTGCCGTTCGCCTGGGACCTCCTCGACGCCCCGGGCGTCACCGCGGCCCTGGGGGAGCGTCCTCCGCAGGAGCTCGCCGACGAGATGCATGGCGCGTGGGTGCAGTTCATCACGGACGGCACGGTCGACTGGCCGCCGTACACCTCGCACGCACCACAGGGTCGGGTATTCGACGCCGCTCCCCACCGGGCGCTCGAGACACTAGCCCTCGTCGCCGGTTAGCGTCCGCTGCGTGGTCCTCATCTGAGAGCACCATGCTCGCCACGTCATGATCTCTTGCGGCGGCCAGCTCGTCTGGCTCTCTTGAGGCGATCGACCGAGCGCCCGGCTTTGAGGCCAGCAATCGCTCCGGTCTCCGGCCAGCGGCCTATTCCGTCATCATGTATTCGGATGGCCGAATTCGTCAAAATATTGGGCGATATCGTAATCTGCGATCGAGTTCTCACCGTCTCCTAGGATCCGGAAACGGGCTCTCGACCAGCCGCGTAGATATCGAGCTGTCGGTCCCCATCGCTCGCGGCTAATCCGCCCTGACATAGTCGACATAGACTTCTTCGTCCGCATTCACGGTAAGGGAGATGATAGATCCTTGAGAAGCTCTGGAGTAGTGGGCATCGGCGCCGAACAGCGCTCCCGTTGTGTCTGTTCTATCGAAGTCGAGCGTGAGAGTGTTTCGGTCGTCGTACGACCAGGTACCAGCGGTATCAACCACTGTGGACCAATCGACGGGGCCAAAACTGCCGTCCAACACAGCAATCGGAACGTTCTCGATGTCAAAAGTCCCATTCTTGTAAATATTCAGGGTCGAAGTCACGTCAGGTCCCGACGCTTGCCAACTCCCGGGCAGCCCAGCTCTGTAGACAGGCGTGAAGGTACAGCCGCTAAGCAGCACCATGGAGACCGCTACGAGTACCGCAAAGCGACGCACTAAAAACTCACCGCCTGTTGGAAGGAAAAGGTTTGAGAAATTCGGGTGAAGCGCCCGGTTGAGTCAGCGAACGCGTTGAGGTCGTCGTAGCTCGGTCCAAGTCCTGTCAGCTTATAGAGGAGCCCGGCAGCTGATCCCAGTGTCATATCGTTAGTTCCGGTGAACTCGATCACAGCGCAATGTGGCCCAACCTCGAGCAACGTTCCGGTGAGATTGTATGTACCCATCGCGGCGAGCAATCGGTCGGTGTCCGATGAGTCGGCCCAGTGGGTCATGGTCCACGCGTCCCGTATCAAATTCTGCAAGCCGGATATTGTGTCGGGGAATGCGGTGTAGCCAGCATCGAACCGATCTCCCACTTCCGCGTCCCCCGCAGTCAACTTGAACTGCGCGTAGTCGATCGCGGCGAGGGTGCCGGGAGCCATCTCGAGGTGATCAGTGACTTGCGAACCGTCACGATAGTCCATTCCCGTCATGTTGTTCCGGTTGCCAAGGAAGGCCAATATCATTTGTCCTTCCGCGTTGTCGCCGAAAGCTTCCCAAACGGTGCCGTCATAGCAGTTCTGGTCAGCAGCGCATAGACCCAGAGGGTCGGTGGTAGCCAACGGATTGTTCCCGACGTAGGCATACGGTGCTCTCGTCAGGTCGACCATTGGGTCGATTGTTGTGAACTGGCCGGTGGCAGAGTCGTAGTCGCGGGCTCGGAGGTAGACGAGACCCGTCGCCGAGTCGGTCCAGTTGCCGGTGTACCCAAAGGCGCTGCCGGTACCACCGGCGCGCTGTAGGCGCTGCCCGTAGGTGTCGAACTCGGAGGTGCCGACAATGTTTCCATCATCGTCGGTGATGAGTCGGACGGAACCCAGCAGGTCGTCGTGCAGGTATGTGATGATGCCGAGGCCGTCGATCTGTGCAATCGGGGTTGCGGTGGCCCCGTAGATGTACCGGCTGGAGCCGTCATCGAGCAGGATCGGTATTCCGCCGACGGTACTCCAGAGAAAGTTTGTGGTGGTGGATTCGGTGCGCGTTTGGCGGAGCCCGTCGCCGTTGCTGACGTAGGCAACTGTCGGGGTGATGTCGCCTGGGAGCGTGACGGTCTCGAGGTTGAGTGCCGCGTCATAGGTGTAGTCAGTGGACTGAGCCGGGTCGGGTGTCGAGGCTGCGACGGTGCGGTTGGTGCGGGATCCGTTGTTGTCGTAGGTGAACGATGTGGTCGGGCCGGCGACTGGCGTGATGTCTGTGAGTCGCTGTGCGCTGTCATAGGCGAGGCTCTGGTCGCCGTTGGTTATGAGCTTCCCGCCGGACGTCGCTCCGTAGCCGACGGTGGTGGTGCCGTCGTTGTTGGAGAGAACTTGGTTGAGCGCGTCATAGGTGTAGGTGTGACTGACCGCGCTCCAGATGGGGTCGGTGGTGGTGTCGCCCGTGAGTTGGCCGCCATCGTCGTAGGAGTACCCGTACTGAGCGAGATCGGTCAGAGCATCCGCCGTCGTGATATCCGTAACCTGACCGGCGCTGTCGTAGGCGCGGGTCTGGACGACTCCATTGGGGTCCGCCTGTACTGATCGTTGCCCGTCGACGGTCCAGGTGAACGACGTCGTGTTGCTGTTCCAGTCGGTCACCGACGCGAGGCGCCCTGCCGTGTCGTAGGCGTAGTCGACGGTGTCGCTGCCCGGGTAGGTTACGGTTTCGAGCAAACCAGAATCCGTGTAGGAGTAGGACAGCGTCTGGTTCGCGGCGTTGGTTTCGGAAGTGAGTTGACCGTTGGCATTGTAGCTGTAAGCGGTTGTCCCGGAAGCGTCGGACATGCTCAGGCGCGCGCCGACGGAGTCATAGGTGAAGGTGACATCCGTGGATCCAGGCGCGCTGTAGTCCCGTTCGGTCAGCCGACTTCCGTCGTCGTAGGAGTTCGTGATAGTGGTCGCGTCGGGAAGGGTGGTCGTGCGCAGGCGTCCAGCTGCGTCGTAGTCGTAGGAGGTCATGACACTGCCGGGTGCCGTCTTTTGGGTGAGCAGACCAGCGTTGCTGTAGTTGTAGCTCGTGAGGTGACCGTCTGGATCCGCGAACGTCGCGACCTGCCCGTTCTCGTTGTAGGTGTACGACTGGGTACTCAGGTCAGGCAGGGTGACCGTGTCCACCTGTCCGTCATCGGTGTAGGTGGTCGACGTTTCGCGATTCAGGGGGTCGGTCACGGCCACGAGTTGGCCGGCGGCGTCATACACGTACGTCGCGGTCTTCCCGTTGGCGTCCGTGGTCGAGGTTGTCTGGCCTGCAGCATCGAAGGTGGCTGTCGTGGCCGCGGTCGACGGCAGTGCCGTTGAGAGAAGATGCCCGTTCGCGTCGTAGCTGTATGTGGTTACGTTGTTGGCCGAGTCCGCGACCGTGGTGAGCCGTCCGAGGAGGTCGTAGGTGCGTGTGATCGTGCGAGCCTCGGGGTCGGACGCTGTCTCGAGATAGCCGCCATCCGTATATGTGAAAGTCGTCGTCTTTCCGCGTCCGTCCGTGGTCGACGCCACCTGGCCGGCCGCGTCGTACGAGGATGAGCTGGTGTTGCTGTTGGCGTCCTCGGTCGAGAGCAGCCGACCATCGGCATCGTAGGTGAAAGTCGTCACCTCGCTCAGCGGATTGGAGACCGCAAGCACCCGACCTGCCGGGTCGAGCGTGAACGACGTGACGTTGTTTGTCGCTATCGCTCTGGGAGCTGACGAATCCAGCGGCGTCGTATGCGACGGAGGTGGTGCGTCCATCATCACCGGATGCCGAGACTATGAGTTGCGAACAGACCTGTCTGTAGGCCTTAATGCGGACGGAAGCTCAACTTTCGTACCCCGAAAGGGGAGATGGACCGTCGCGCCGTTTGATCGATCGCGAACGCCCCGCAAGCTGGTGCCGACTGGGCGCTCGACCCCGTCACACAGGAAGGGGTCGGAGCCGGACGAGATCGTGTCCACACCGAGACCCGATTTCACCGCCTAACCAGCAAAAACGACGCCCGACGCTAGTCGCGTCGGGCGTCGTATCGGTGGACCCTAGGAGATTTGAACTCCTGACCTCCTCGATGCGAACGAGGCGCGCTACCAACTGCGCCAAGGGCCCCTGCCCCGCCGAAGCGGATCAGACAAGAATCTAGGGTATCAGAATGCGTAGCGGCCGAATCGCGCGAAATCGGCCGGAGTGAAGGCAGCATCGCCGAGGCCGACGTCGAGGAGCCTGTCGAACATCGTGGGGTCGGCTCGGGCGGCACGGATGACGGTGTCCAGCACGCGCGGCGAGTCGATGATGCGGTACAGGGCGGTGGTCTGGCGGTGTTGGCGCCGGAAGCGGGCGGCTAGGGCTTTCGCGTATGTCGGGCCTGGGGCATCCGTGAATGCCGCCCGCCCCGCGAGAGCGCCCGAGACGATGGCGCTGAAGATGCCCTCGCCCGTGAACGGGTTGATGAGAGAGGCGGCGTCGCCCACGAGCAACACGTGTCCTGAATACGGTGAGGGGCGGCGCACCGACAGCGGAAGGGTATGGCCCGTGAGCTCGACACCGGTCAGGTCGAACTCGGGCAACAGCTCGGCGAGACGGCGCTCGAGGTAGGCACGGCTGTGGTCGCGCGCGGCAGAGGAGAGGCCGTAACCGACATTGGTGGTTCCGTCCGCGACGGGGAACGACCAGGCGTAGCAGAGGCCGCCGAGGCGCTGGCTGTCCCAGCGGATGGTGAGTTCGCGCGATCCGGCGGGCGTCGGCGCATACCCGCGGATCGCGACGGCGAGCGAGCGCCCGTGGTTGGCGGGCTGGCCGATGAGCCGGCGCACCGTGGAGTTGCTGCCGTCCGCTCCGATCACCACGGGGGCGTCGAGCTCGGCGAGGGAGGTCACTTTCCGCACCTCGAACGTCGCGCCGGCAGCGATCGCCGCCGAGAGCAGCCGTTCATCGAACTGGCGGCGGGGAACCACGTAGCCGGGCGAAGTGGTGACGGCACCCGCATCCGCCCCGCTCGGGCCGTAGAGGCGCACCGTCGACACGTTCTCCTCGGGGCGCACTACATCGAGGCCGAGGGCCGCGAGCTCCGCGACCGCGTGCGGGGCGATGCCGTCGCCGCACACCTTGTCCCGGCCCATCGGTGCACGGTCGAGGATGAGCACTCGCGCATCCCGCCTCTCGCGCAGTGCCGCGAGAGCCGCAGCCGATCCACCCGGCCCGGCTCCCACGACGACGAGGTCCCAGGAGTGAGGCATGGCGGCGGCGGTCAGGCCCGGCGGCGAGCCAGAACGGCGTCGATGTCGGGGGTGCCGGTGGCCGAGTCGTCGACGATCCCCATGTTCGCGAATGGCGATGAGGCGGCGGCCGGCCGTATCGGGGTCGCCTCCTTCTCCACGTTGCGTAGCGCGCGCTCGGCGGCCGCGGCGGCGAGCTTCAGCTCGAAAGCGGGATCCTGCACGGATGCGGCGGCCTCGACGACAGAGCGCGACAGGTACATCGGCTGGGGCACGGGGACCGGGGTCCACTCGGCCTTGCGCTGCACGACAGCATTCTCGACAGGGCCGAGGGATGTGCGCCGCGCCGCACGCGCCACCACAGGGGTGCTGCGTGCGCGTGACACTTCGGCGATCCGCGCCAGCAGCGCGAGCGAGCCGACGACGGCGGCGCCCGAGATCGCGAGCATGAGCCACGACTGGGCGATCGCGCCACCTGCGCCCATGATCGCGATCTGCGCGATGCCGGTGACGACGGAGGCGAGGAGCACGAAGATCGCGGCGGCGCGGGTACGCCGCATCCGGCGCGATGCCGCGGCGAGTTGGGCGGCAGACGGGAGCGCCTTCTGCACGGGGCGGCCGACGGAAACGGGGCCCTGGCGGTACTCGGCGCGCTGCTGCAGGGCGAGCTGGCGGGCCGCGGCTTCGGCACGGACGGCTGCCGGAACCTCTGCCGTCTCGGCGAGAACTCGGATGGTCTGCTGAAGTCTCACGGCGTTCCTCTCAGTGGCGAGATACTCGCGTCGCTTGAACCAGCTGGGCACGAGGTAGACGAGCCAGAGGGCGGCGGCAATGGCGAGCATGAGCCCGCCGCCGACGCCCGTGAGTTCCATGGCTATACGGTACGAGCCGAGCGCCCCGAAGGCCGGTCACCACGCGGCAGCACGTGCGCGAATCGGCTACGGCAGGAGCGGCCGGGCCGCCTTCGCGCGGTCGTCGGCGGGTACATCCGCCAGCTCGTGCGGGGCCTTGCCGTCGAGCCAGCGGCGCAGCACGCCCTGCGGAAGCTCTTCGACCGTCAGTCCGAAGCAGAAGTGGTCGCGCCAGTCGCCGTTGATATGGATGTACCGCCGGCGCAGCCCCTCGTAGCGGAAGCCGAGCTTCTCGACTACCCGAAGCGACGGCTCGTTCTCGGGCCGGATGCAGATCTCCATACGGTGCAGCCCCACGCCGAAGAAGCAGTGGTCGGTAGCGAGTGCCACGGCCGTGGGCGTCGCACCCTTGCCCGCGAAGCGCTCCGACACCCAGTACCCGATCGTCGCCGACGACAGGGAGCCGTACGCGATCGACGACACGTTGAGCTGGCCCGCGAGCTGCCCGTCGTACTCGATGACGAACGGGAGACCGAGGCCCGCGCGCGCATTCTGCTGCAGGCTCCGGATGCTCGAGCGCACGTCGAACGACATCGGACCGTGCGGGTTCGTCGCCTCCCACTTGCGCAGCCAACTGCGGTTCTCCGCCAGCTCGCGTTCGAGCGCGCGCGCATCACGCAGCCTGATCGGCCGGATCGTCACCTTGCCCTCGCTGAGGGTCGGAATGGTCGAGGGCACGGGCTACTCCAGCGTCGAGGAGAACTGCTTGAGCCAGGGTTTGAGCTCGGGACCGAGATCCGCGCGCTCGACCGCCAACTGCACGATCGCCTTGATGTAGTCGAGCCGGTCGCCCGTGTCGTAGCGGCGGCCGCGGAACACCACACCGTAGACGCCGCCCGCGATGTTGTTCTCCGCCATGGACTGCAGGGCGTCGGTGAGCTGGATCTCGCCGCCCTTGCCGGGCTCCGTGTGCTCGAGCACGTCGAACACGTCGGGCTGCAGCACGTAACGGCCGATCACGGCGTAGTTGGAGGGCGACGTTCCCGCGGTCGGTTTCTCGACGAGGCCCGTGACCTTCACGACGTCGGGCGTGCCCGACTTCTCCACAGTCGCGATGCCGTACATGTGCGTCATCGCGGGGTCGACCTCCATGAGGGCGATGATCGTCGCGTTGCGGTTGTTCTGCTCCTCGATCATGCGCGAGAGCAGCACGTCGCGCTCGTCGATGAGGTCGTCACCCAGGAGCACGGCGAAAGGCTCGCGGCCCACGTGCATCCGGGCCCGGAGCACGGCGTGGCCGAGGCCGCGCGGGTCGCCCTGGCGCACGTAGTGCATGTCGGCGAGGTCGTTGGAGTACTCCACCTTCTCGAGGCGGTCGAGGTCGCCCTTCTCCTCGAGGGTGGCCTCGAGTTCCGTCATCCGGTCGAAGTGGTTCTCGAGGGCGTTCTTGTTGCGGCCCGTGATCATGAGCACGTCGGTGAGGCCGGCGGCTACCGCCTCCTCCACGACGTACTGGATAGCGGGCTTGTCCACGACCGGGAGCATCTCCTTGGGCATCGCCTTGGTCGCGGGCAGGAAGCGCGTACCCAGCCCGGCCGCCGGGATTACCGCTTTTGTGATCCGAAATGCCATAGGGACAGGCTACTTGGCCGACAGCCGCAGAATCAGACGCACCTACAATAAACATATGGCGGACGAGGTCGCTCACGAAAAACGTGCACTGCGTGCCGAACTCCGCGAGCGTCGGCGCATCACGACGTCGAAGGAGCGTGAGGCCGCCGATGCGGCGATCACGCAGAACTTGATCGACCTGACGAGCGGGCTCGGCTCCCGGTCGCTCGCGGCATACCTCTCCCTTCCCGATGAGCCGGGCACACGTGAGTTCGTCGCGTGGGCGTGCGGCGAGGGCATCCGGGTGCTGCTGCCGGTGTCGCGCATCGACGGCCTGCTCGACTGGGCACCGTACGACGGCTCGGGCGAAGAACTGGACCCGCTCGGGATGCCCGCCCCCACGTCGGAGCTGCTCGGGCCCATCGCCATCAACGAGGTCGACCTCATCATCGTGCCGGCGGCCTCCGTGGACCGCACGGGCATGCGCATGGGGTGGGGCCGAGGCTACTTCGACAAGACCCTCGGCTCGATGGAGAACTGCCCCCCGGTCTATGCTGTGATCTTCGACCACGAACTGGTCGACAGCGTGCCGAGTGAACGGCACGACCAGCGCGTCGACGGAGTGGTCACACCCTCCGGCATCGTCGCCTTCTAGTTTTCCGTTAGGACAGCCGTGCCCACCTACTCGTACCGTTGCACCGAGTGCGACAACGCTTTCGACATCGTGCAGTCGTTCGCCGAAGACTCCCTCACCGTCTGCCCCGTGTGCGGCGGCAAGCTGCGCAAGGTGTTCACCCCCGTGGGTGTGACCTTCAGTGGCTCGGGCTTCTACCGCACGGATTCCCGCGCCAAGCCCGCAGCGGCCCCCTCCACCCCGGCACCCTCGGCGCCCAGCAGCAGCAGTTCCGACTAGTCAGGAGAAACACACCATGCTCAACGGATTCAAGCAGTTCATCTTGCGCGGCAACGTCATCGACCTGGCTGTCGCGGTGGTCATCGGCGCCGCGTTCACCAACGTCGTCAACGCGCTCGTGAACAACATCTTCAACCCGGCTCTCGGTGCCCTGTTCAACGCCGAGTCGCTCAATGAGGCTCTCCCGGTCGAGATCCCGACCACCTCGGGCGACACCGCAACCATGTACTTCGGGGCCGTCATCGGGGCCGTCATCCAGTTCTTGCTGGTGGCCCTGGTCGTGTACTTCGCGATCATCGTGCCCATCAACTACCTGTCGAAGCTCTCCTTCAAGAAGAAGGAAGCCGGCATCGTCGACGAGAAGCCCGCTCCCCCGACCGAGCTCGAGCTGCTCGCAGAGATCCGCGACCTGCTCTCCAAGCGCGACGCGGTCTAGGAAGGCCTCGCGGGTCAAGCCCAGTGCGGCGGCTTGTCTCTGCGCAGTTGCTCGTCGTTCTCGGTCGAGGCGTGACGCGGGGGCTCCGGGGCGGGAGTCGGGTCTGACCCCGCGGGCACTTCCGTTGTCACGCGGCGGTGCTTGCCGCGCCCGGCCGGCACATCGGTAGAAACCTCAGCGCGGTGCGATGGCTCGGACGGCGTGAACACCGCGACGTGCGGCTCGTCGGCGTGATCAGGCACGCGAGATGGCGTCCACGGGAACCACAGAGATGGGTTCCGTGACCGGTGACGCGTCGGCTCCGAGCATGACCGCAACCTTAGCGGCGACAGCTTCGGGGTCGCTGAACAGTTCGAACGCGTGAACGCGCAGGTAGTGCCATCCGAGACGGCGCAGCAGCTCCGGGCGCAGGCGCAGCGACTCGCGCAGCGACGTGCGGTGCAGAACCGTGTCGGTCTCGATGGCTATGCACATTCCGCCGCGGGATGCCACGAGCCCGAGCTTGCCGCGGTGCCCGAGGGCAACGTTCAGTCCACGGTGCTGGAGGCGCTGTGCGAGGTCGACGAGCATGGGCTCGCTGTCATCCGGAATCGGAACCGCAGCCTGCCGCGCTCCCACTTCCGACAGGATCTCGGCGAGCGCGACGGCACCGTGCTGCATGCGGCCGTCGTCGAGGTCTGCCGGCTCGAACGAGGAGACGATGACCATGGATCTGCGCGCACGCGTCATGGCCACGGCGAGCAGTCGCTCCCCGCCGGGCTCGCCGAGCGCCCCGAAGTCGGAGAGCACGCGGCCGTGCGGGGTGCGGCCATAGCCGATCGAGAAGATCACGCGGTCGCGGCTCTGGGCCACGGCCTGCTCGATCGTCGTGACGGTAAAGGGCTCTGGCCGGTCGTTCGTGACGAACTCGAGCAGCTCTGGACGCGTCGCGGCCTCGTCGAGCACGGCCTGCATGACCTGAACCGCGTGCTTCTCGGAGGCCGTGATGACCATGAGTGATTCCTGCGGCTTCTTCGTGGCGTGGTCGAGTACGAGGTCGACCACGCGCTCCACCTCGGCGGCGGGGCTCTCGACGGCGCCGGAGTCGGGGTCGGGCATCCCGTGTCCGTCGGCGACGTAGTCGAGGGCGAGGCTGCCGTGCCCGAGGAACGAGCCCGCCCACGGGAGCGAGACGATGCGACCGCCGTAGAAGCGGCGGTTGACGAGCTCCGCGAGGTCTTCGCCGCCGGGGCGGTAGCTGCGCGTGAGGGTGAGCGTCGGAAGCAGTTCGCCGAGGCGAGCGAGCGCAGAGTTGGCGTGCAACTCGTCGCGCGAATCGTCGGTGGACGCCGTAGCGAGCGTGTCGGTGACCGCGATCTCGAAGGGCGCCGGGGTCTGCGTCACGGGATCGCCGAACGCGACGACCTGCTTGGCGCGACGGATGGCCCCCGCGTTCTCCGCGATCGTCGTGGCGCCCGCATCCACGAGGATGACCGTGTCGAACGGCATCGTGTCGACGATCTCGTCGATCTCATAGGGAGTGGTGAGCCACACGGGCGCGACGGTGCGGGAGAGGTGCGGCGCGGTGGTCTGGAGGTCGAAGGCCGTGATGCCGTCGCGCTGCAACAGGCGCTTGAGGAGGGTTGCCTCATCCGGCCAGTCGACGAGCCCGATCTTCCAGTTCTCGGCGAGCTGCCAGCCCAGAAGCTGCGCGTTTCCGGCGGCGTGCGCCTCATCCACGAGCTTGAAGTCTGCTTCGAGGCGGTCGAGCACGCCCGTGTTGGCGTTAAGGAGCGCACGGTCGGCTTCGAGCATGCCCTCGAGGGCCGACTTCCACCACGAAAGTTCGAGTTCTGCGGCAACCTCGCTCTCGGGCACATGGCGGCGCGCGAGGTCGTCGATGAGCGGGTCGAGCTCGAGCTCCCGCAGGTTGTACATGAGGGCGGTGCGCTCCTGCAGGTTGTGCAGCACGTCCGACTCGGCGGCGAGGCCCGCGATCTTCTCGATGAGGAAGGCGACGGGCATCCCGGCCAGCTGGGTCTCACGCGTGGTGAGGCCGAGCGGTTCGTCGAGCGCGCCGAGGTCTTGGGCAACCTGCGTATGGGCCGCCTGCACTTCCGCGATGCCCACGGGAACCTCGGGCGTCGCGCCCTCGGCCACGAAGCGATGCCACAGCACCCGCTGCTGCTGGATCTTCACGAGGGCCGCGTTGAGGTCGCCCACCCGCACACCCGGACGCACGTACTCCATGGCGAGCTTCTTGAGCCGACGGCGGTTACTCGACGTCATGTCGGGGAAGTCGCGCTTGGGAGCAGTGGCGGCGATGAGTTCCGTGATCGACCTGTCGAACACCATCGGCAGGAACCTGTCGAGGGTGTCGCGCAGGTCCACGAGCAGCCGCAGATACGTACCGAGCTCTGCGAGGTTCTGGAAGGGTCGCATATGCGTGCCCGAGATGAGGCGCATCCCCGCCTCGACGAGACCCGGAAGGCTCTCGTTGAGGCGCTTGGCGATCTCGTGGGCACGCAGTGCCTCGTCGCCGCTCGCGAACTGGGCGCCGTACCAGGGCGAGTCGCCGGGGCCGTACTTGAATTCGCCGAGCTGGGCAGCGGCGACCATCACGTCCGTCGCACGCGCCCGGTCGGTCGCGAGGCGCTCGACAGTGGATCGCGGCAGGCGCGCGGTGGTCGACGGCGGGTCGGGCAGCAGCTGCAGGCGGCTGAGCTCGGTGACGCAGTCGAGCACGGAGACGCCGAGCTTCGGGTCTTTCCTCGAGAGCCCGCCGCGGTAGTCGAGCAGCACCTTGCGCAGGCGCAGCAGGGCCTCATCGACCTCGCCCACGAGCGGCTGCTTGGCCTTCTCACTGCGCGAGATCGAGCGGATGATGTCGCGCCGAAGCGTGCGCGGAGCCACAGCGAGCCCCGGAAGGCCGATGTCGCCGAGTCGGTCGGAGATCGACTGGAGGGATGCACGCCGCGCCGACGCCACGAGCACCCGCTTGTTCTGCGCGACGAGGGTGCCGATCGCGTTGACGATCGTCTGCGTTCCGCCCGTGCCGGGCAGAGTCTTGACAACGAGCGAGTTGCCGGCGGTGATCTGCGCGATCACGTTCTCCTGCTCGGCATCGGCGTCGAGCAGGAGGCTGTCGGTCTGGGGGGCGCGCTCATCCGAGGGCACCGACTGCACGGGCGCGTAGCCCTCCTCGACGGTCCACTTCGCCGCGGTGTTGCCCGCGATCGCATCGAGCACCGGATGCTCGAGCTCAGCAGCATCGGAACTCAGACCCGTGGCGACATCGGCGAACGACGACACGACGAGGCGCGGGCTCACGGTGAACGTCTCGAGGTGCGACGTGAGGCCGCGGAGTCGATCGATCACCGGGTTGGGCTTGAACGTTCCGTCGTCGTCGGTGAGGGCGACGAAGGCGCTCGCATCGAGGCGCAGCTGGAACTGCTCGTCGAGGGCGCGCGCGAGGGCCGGGTTCAGGTAGGCGGCGCCGCGCAGCTTGACCTCGAAGTCGCGGCCGTGGCGGCGGATGGCGAGGGGGCGCAGCAGGATCGGCGCACGGTAGTCGTTGCTGCCGTGGCGCCATTCGGCGATGCCGATGCCGAGGTGCACGGAGTCGATCCCCCGCGCGCTCTGCAGTTCGAGGCCCTTGGCGGCGATGGCGCCGGCCGCGATCTTGGCGACGCGCAGGGCGACATCGTCGCGGATGAGGCTCGAGAGCAGCGTGGTCTTGCCGGTGATGAACTGCGCGAGACCGCCCGGATGAGTCGTCGACAGTTCGATGCGGGTGCGGGGTGAATCCACGAAGTGCAGGAGGGGCGAACGGCCTCCGACCGCCTCCAGCTCGGCGCGCCACTGGGCCCACACGGGCTCGGCTACATTGCCGGGCATGACACCGGGCTCCGCGAGGCTTATCGCGTGGGGAGCCGTGACCTGCACCTGCGCGTGGGAGTGCGCGTCGGGCATTTCCGGCTCGACGAGGTCTGGTTCGACAGTGAAGTCGTCAGAGTGTCTATCGGCGCGCCACACAGGGCCACCTTAAGGCGGTCGCGCGCCGAAACCCCGCAGGTGATGCCGAGTTTCGCGGAACCGCGCCGCCGTACACTGGGGCGCATGGACCTCGTCACGGGCATCACGGTCGCCGTGGTCACCGCCGTCGTGGTCGTGGGGGCGCTCGTCGGCGTCGGGTTCGCGCTGCTGTTCCGGCGTCGGGGAGACCGTGGCATCGCCGCATCCGGGCCGAACACACTCGAGGCTCTCGGCAAGCGCGCCTCGAGCCTGCTGGTGAAGATGGACGACGCGGTGCGCGAGGCCGACGAGGAACTCGGGTACGCCATCGCCCAGTTCGGCGCCGACAGGGCCCGTGCGTACGGCGAGACGCTCACGGCCGCGCGAGGCAAGGTCGCCGAGGCGTTCCGGCTGCGGCAGGCGCTCGACGACGCGGTTCCCGACACCGACCAGCAGAAGCGCGAGTGGACGCTGCAGATCATCGCGCTGTGCGAGCAGGCGGAGACCTCCCTTGCCGACCAGGATGCGCGCTTCGCAGGTCTCCGCCGCCTCGAGGTCAACGCGGCGGGCACCCTGGCCGACGTACGGTCGCGCATCGACGCGGGAACCGCCAGGCTCGCCCCCGCGCGCGCGACGCTCGCGGACCTCGCCAAGACCTACGCCGCCGGCACCTATGCCGCGGTCATCACCAACGTCGACGCTGCCGAACGGGCTCTCGGCGAGGCGACAGCGGGGGCGGATGCCGCGGCTCCCGCCATCTCGGCCACCGGGGTCAATGACGTCTCCACGGCACTCGACGCTGCCGGGCAGGCCGCCCACCGCGCCGACCAACTCCTCGACTCGGTGGACCGCGTCGCGCGCGACCTCGCCGCGGCATCGGCCGCGCTCGACACCCTGCGCACCGGCACACGCGCCGACCTCGTGGAGGCGGCAGCCCAGCGGGACACCGCACCGGACGCCGACACCACGCAGGGCATCATCGATGCGATGTCGGCGGTGGAGGCCGCCCTCGCCGCACCGAAGGGTCCCGTCGACCCGGTCGCCGAACTGGACAGCATCGGTGCCGCCGTCGCCCAGCTCGACCTCGCCCTAGCTAGCGCCCGCAACCAGGCCTCGCGCCTGGCGCACGCGAAGGCCGCCTACGACTCCACCCTCGTGAGCGCAACGAGCCAGATTGCCGCGGTGCGCGACTACATCGGCAGCCACGGCAGCGGCGTCGGCGCTCGCACTCGCCTCGCGGAGGCCGAACGGCAGTACCAGCTCGCTCAAGCGGCGACCGACCCGGTGGAGGCGCTCGACACGATCCGCCGCGCGGTCACCCACGCGCGCGATGCGGACGCGCTCGCCCGCTACGACGCCCTCTGAGCCCGATCCAACAGGAACGCGGCGGTGCGCTCGATGAGCTCATACGGGATGGGCTGCGCGTAGGGGAAGTTGATCGAGTCTTTCGCCGCACGGTAGGGGGCCAGCTCCGATTCGAGAGGCTCTGGAGCCGTCGCCACCGGGTACAGACCCACATGCTTCTTCCACCCCGCGTAGTGGATGGCGTACCGACCGCCGAGCATGACGGCGGGCATCCCGTACCGCATCTTCTCCTCGGCGTAGGGCACCGCGCTGAGGATCGCCTCGCGCACGCGCCACAGGATGACCTGCACGTCGTCCGGGAATTGGACGATGTACTTCTCGACGTCCGTCGGCGGTTCAGGCGTCATGCCGCGACGATGCTAGCCGCGGTACTTCGAGCCCGCCATCGCCACGATGGCGGCGAGCGCGCCGAGCCCCGTGCACAGGGTCAGAATGCCGATGATGATCCAGAGCACGGTAGCCATGCGACCAGATTACCGTGCCCTGCGCCGGGGATTGTCTCGAAACGATCACGCGGGTTGCGTCATCCGGCGACTGCGCGCTACGGTCGAACCCACGCCAATGAAAGGAGGCCGAAATGATTAACAAGGGAATGTCCCTCATCGCCGGCTTCGCTGGCGTCTTCACCGCCTAGCCGCTGACGGATTCCGCCACCGGTGAGACGGTGGTGACGCTCTCGAAGCTGCAGGTTTCGCACGACATCACTGTGCGACCTCACCGCCCCTCCGACGACGGTCACATCAGAGCTCCGTCGACTCCCCTCCGCCGCTCACGAAGCGGCAGCCGTCTCCCGACGGCACCGTGGGCGCGCCAGCGCGCCAGCAGTGAAGGACACACCTCTCATGAATACAACTCTGTCGAGCGCGCCGCGGCGCCTCGATCATCCGCCCCAATCCCAGTCCCTCGCCGACGAGCACGTCGTTCGTCGCGTCGGACTGGCCGACCGCATCGCGCTGCACCTCGGTGTCGCCCTCGTCACGTGGAGCAGACGTCCTAGCGTCATCGCCTCGCGTGAGCGCCGCGCCAACCGCATCGAGCAGCAGCTCGTGCGCCTTGACCGCGAGCGCCAGTGGGAGCGCACCGCACGGCTGACCCTCCCGGTCCGATGACCGTGCAGCTCGACACCAGAGGGTCGTCGTCGGAGTTCGCTCCGGCGGCGGCCTTCGCCGTCAGTGCCGCCAGTGCCGTCAGACCGCCTTAGGGGTCTCGTCCGGGTCGACCGGATGGTGGCTCGTGATCGAGAGGCGGTTGAACGCGTTGATCGAGATGCCGATCCAGCGCACGGCCGCGGTCTGCGCATCCGTCAGCTCCGGATGCTCGGCGTCGGCAGCTCGCCGGCCCGAGGTCACGTCGGCGATCAGCGTGATCTCCTCGGTGATCGCGAGGGCCGCGCACTCCGCCTCGGTGAAGTAGTCAGTCTCGCGCCACGCGGAAAGCACAGCGAGCCGGTCGGTGGTCTCGCCGTGCGCGAGCGCTTCGCGGGTGTGCAGCCTCAGGCAGTACGCACAGCCGTTGATCTGGGATGCGCGCAGCTTCACCAACTCGATCAGGAGGGGCTGCAACCCGGAGTCGATGGCGGCACGCTCCGCCTCCTTGCTCACGGCGAGTAGGGCTTTGTACGCGTCGGGAAAAGCTTTGTCCAGGTAGAGGGCGCTCATGCTCCTCACGCTACCTGCACTACTGCCCGCATCCCTGCCCACCGGGCACCGGATGCTCGCGCCTGTGAGTAACTCGATGCACGGTGGCGCGAGCATCCCTATCCTCTGCACATGCCCGAGCACGTCGGACCGGCAATCGCCGCCCACCCCCTTCGCGCCCTGCGCCAGTCGCGCGACCTCACCCAGAATGAACTCGCCGATCTCATGGGCATCAGCCAGAATCGCGTGTCGGTGATCGAGCGCGGCAGCATGGAGCGCGTCCAGCTCGACACTCTCCGTCGCTTCGTGGAATCCCTCGGCGGAACGCTGCACGTCGAGGCCCGCGTCGGCGACCGTCGGGTGAGGGTGATCTAGCGGGCCCCTTCGGATAGCTGCCCTCAGCGCGACTGCCGCTTGCGACCCGCCGGCCGCTCGCCTTTCACCGCAGGGGCACGTCCCTTGCCCTTCGAGGCTTTCGCCTTCCCGCCGGGCTTAGCGGCAGACGCTGCCGCGGCCTTGGCCGACGTCGCCAGCTGGCGCTCCGCATCCAGCAGAAACGCCTCGCCCTCCGCCGTGAGCTGCGTCGAACTCGCCGCGGTGTCGAACAACGGGTAGCCCAACATCGCCTCGAGCGACCGGATGCTCGCCACCAGCGTCGACCGTGGAACCCCGATCGCCCGCGCCGCGTGCGCGAAGTGCAGGTACCGCCCCGCCGCGACGAACTGCTTGAGCAGGGTGTGGTCCATGCGGCCCAGACTACGCGTGTGCGCGATGCGGTCCGCCGCTACGGATGACCCTCCTCGACGCGATCGCGACCACCGCGAGCCACAGTTCAGACCGAACGTGATGCTCAAGCAGGTTGTTCGACGCGGGTATGGCGAGAGTCGAACAGGGGCGGCCCCTGGAGGGACTCGAACCCGTATCCCTCCCTTTTGGTGGTGCGGGCGGGGGTCGAGAAACCAGTGTTTTACTGGGATTCCTGACCCCCCGAGATCATTGTGATCAGGCTGTTTTGATTCAGTTGCAGTCAAAATGCAGTCAAAAATCGATTCCGCTAAGCGTTACTAGGCGGCCGCCTTATTTACACTTAGGGGCTTAAGCGCAAGTAGGGCTCGGCAGCGGCCCCGCTGCACACACGATAAGGGTGCGTCTGGGTCGAGCATCAGTCCATCATCGTTAGGCGACTCGCACTAGGGGCCCCGCAATGATACGGCGCCGCATCTCCTCCTCGACATACGTCGTGTATATACGACCAAAAACGCCCGCATCAAGTTCAAATTCGCCCTGATCTGGCCGGTCAGGAGTCACGCTTGCACCGAAAAACCCCATCAGCGAAAGATAGTTTTATCTCCCGACCGGCACACTGCCGATACATGTTCTCAATCTGCTCTTCCGTTCCGAGACCCCGCAGATGTGTGCCGGTACTTTCGGTGCGGTAGAGGTAGTAGTGACCGCATGAGCAACTCGAGGTGAACCAGCAGAAGTGGCCCGACTTTGCGAGTTGCACCATCCACGTCGGATACAGCACGGTGTGACGTCCGCAAAGCGCCGGCATGGACACCTCATCTCCAAGGGCGACGCTCTGCGGAAGGTCCGTGACCGCGCTCCAACCCGCGAGTCTCACTTCAGAGTCGGGGTCGGCGAAGACCAACGATGTCGCGACGGACAGTGGCGCCGGGTCGACGATCAACGGGACAGCGAGGGGTACAACCCTCGGATCCACCTCTGGCCACACTCGAGTGAAGTCAGCGAGCTCGAATCGCGAGGCGTCTAGCCCTGGGTCTAGAAGTCGAAGCCCCTGAATTAGAAGTTGGCCGATCGAGATGCTAATCGCGTATCCAACTGGTACCGAAGATTCGGCACCGCGAATGCGACTACTTAGAGGCAATACTCTCGCGCCCCCTGCGGAATATCGATGGGAGTCCGTCCGGCCTATCCAAACACCGACGTTCTCCATCGGTCTCCCTAGGATTGCCGCCGCATGCAGTCGGTGGTATTCCGCCAGTTCGACCCCATGTCCCGCGGCGCGATCAGCAGGAGAAGAGACAAACATCGCAACTAGCGCTGTCTTAAACGCCCATCGCGCGAGCTCCGAGGCGGATCTTGGGTCGAAGTCGGTGGAAGTCCCTGCAACCAAGTGCCGAATCGCCGTCGTCATTGCACCCTCGAGATCGCCCATCCAACCGTTGTTGCAAGAAGCGCAAAACTGGCGGACCACGCTTGTGTATGGGGGCATCTCTCCAGTTGTTTGCGGGAGCCCATTTAGCGCGCTATTGACGACGCGCACCGACTCGAAGTCATGATCCAGCAGCTGCATCCATCGAGGAAAAACGTGCTCCCGAGTGAGCTCGGCTTGCGCGCCACAGAAAGTGCAAGGCTTAGTCATGACCCCGTCCGGCCGTCAGGGGGAGTCGTGAGATTCTTCCACATAGAAGAATCTCGCTCCGCCCCGCGCACATGTTCGCTACACCGACGGCTTGTCCCTGTACTAGAAAGAATCGCACGAGGTCGTCCGCGGGCGTGTTGCTAGTTACTGATCCGCAACAGAGCGGCGAGACGCGCGAGGACCAAACGCTCGGCCTCATGGCCAGCGCGGTAGTGGTCATCCATCACCTCTGTCTCGAGGATCACTTCGCCTGCCAGACGACCGACGCCGATCCATGCCGTTCCTTTGTCGTCCTGACAGATCGCCTCGAACGTGAATTTGATGCCTTGGTCGATGGTGGTGTGCACGCGGATACGCGCTCCTTTCTCCACCTTCACGTTGTCGATGAATGTCTCGCTGACGAAGCTCATGGCTAGAGAGTAGCCTTCCTCGAGACGCACCCATCAGGCAATGCGACCGCAAAATTCGATGCCGCGCTAGGCAGGAGGGGAGCCGCCGGCTCGGATCACCGAGAAATCTACACGCTCATCGCCATCCCTCACCCACGGGATAACTAGTTCACCATCGATGTGGAGCAGCGGCGGGCCTGTCAATTCTCACCGATGTGCTACGAGTTGCGCGTGACATCGACAGGTTTGGATCGGAATGAATAGGGACGTGGAGATGCAAGCAAAGGTTGGCTCCGTTTCGGTCCGCCCGTGGCCAGCCGGGAGGCGGGTGCTCCACTTGATCCCTCGCCATCCAGTCGCTCGGGACTTGCCATGACCGGATCCTCGCGCATCTTGGGAGCTCTCCTTCTAAATCCCACACCCCGCCCCACTAGCCGGAGCGTGTCACGCCTGGTCTATACGTTGGACAGGGTTGGGTGCGAGCGTTTCGAGTTGGCGAATCTGCTGGATGCCCCGTCGTCTGACCTGCGGGGCGTGGGGTTGGTTGGAAATCAGCGCGGGGCATGGGAAGCCAGTCGACCGGCAATCGAAGCCGTCATCGATCGCGCTGATGCGGTGCTTGTCGCGTGGGGGACCAGTTCTCCCCCAGGAGATTCGCGAAGGCACTTCCGCGATCAGGTGGATTGGGTAGTTTCGCTCCTGCAGGAGCGTGAGATCGACGTGTGGAGCATGCACGGCAAACCGCGCCATCCCAGTCGGTGGCACCAACATCTCCGTGTGCCACATGGTCACGCACCGACGGCATTCGCTGAGCGAGTATCGCTTGGCCTGGTCCGTCTCGGGCCCACCGAGATCGATATTCTGCGCTTCCCGCCACGTCGGGGTTCCGTGAAGCAAATAGGAGCAACGCTTCATGCACAGGAACGGTGAGGCTTCCCTAGGAGCCTTGTCCGCGATCTCTATTCCATAGTGGCGATCGACACTGGCGGTTCGTATGCGGGACGCGCGTGATATGCGGCCGACGTCGCCAGGAGTCCTGCGGCGGCGCTGGGCAGCATGCGAGAAACACGTCTCAGCCCAAAACGAACTGTCGAGTTCGCGGGATCGATTACGCCGCTAATCCCCACCTTGGGGGAAAGACTTGTGCCCAGCAGCCCTGCGGCCACGGTTCTAGTCAACTCTTCGTGGTCCCCAGACATTTTTATGACCGAGCCTGGCAGGTTGCCTAGCTTCGTAATGAGCTGCCTCGCGCGCTTCAGCAGCTCACCGTGTCGTTCAATCCACGCGTACGCCATCGGCCGTTCCTCGACGTAGTCAATATTTATCGAGGCCGTCCCATCAAGCCCGAACACTGTTGCATCGACCGCCAGAGCAGGAACTGAGAGTTGACCGCCAAAGTTGATGCCCCAGCTCTCGAGATCGTCCTCGAACGGCCCAATAGCGACCAACCGCCTGACTTCGCCGTCGCGCACATCATTTTCCGCGCCTACTCGACGGAACTCATGGAGAGTGAATGTCTGAATCTCGGGCGCCCGAACTCCACCCTTACGCATCGAAATGTCACAGGGTTGGCTGAGCAGAATGAACTTCTTGTTCTCGATGGCGCCCCCAAGGAGCCACTCTGTTTCGAAGATGTCGCCGATCTCGATTGGGAGGCCGAGCGCGTTCACGTGGGCGCCATCTTCGAACAGGTCGGCCCGCTGAGAAGCTCCGAGCTGCGGACCGGCCGCGCCGGCCTTCAGGTAGGAGACGATTGCACCAGAGCGAAATTTGGGGAGGTGGTCAAGTGAGAATTGCCGATCTCGGACGGTGATCGCGAGGGAGCGTTCGTATGCTCTCCGCACGAGCCTCAGCGGGGGGTCGAGCTCGAAAACCCCTTCCTTCTGAGCAGAGGCAATCGCACCCATGATTGTGTATCGCTGAAGTTTCTTGAGCTCCTCCCGCGCTGACTCAACCGCGGCATCCAAAGCCTTGTCCGCGAGATTCCGATAACTCTCGATTTCCTCCGCCAGCAGGAGAACGCGGAGCGCCCCCGGCAACACGCTCGTGTCTCCGAGCCGGTATTTTCCGATCACTACGACAGTTCCTGCACCGGTGTGTAACGCCATTTCAAGCGCGCGCGTCTGGTCGAGTTCCTGCTGTTCGTCTTCGGCCGACCGCGTCAGCATCGCCACTTTCACAAGCGGATTGCCGACCTTCAGGAGAGCCCCGGCCAGCTCCTCCCCCGTTGTGGCAGATCCTCCGGACTCATCCGAAAAATCCTTATCGAAAAGCACGAGCACGCCGACGTCGGCCTTGGCCACGTCGGAGAAGAGTCCTCGCCAACCCGTGTGTCCAACCTTTTCGAGGTCTACGACGGGCTCGAGGAGCTCTCCCAATCGCACCATTCCGCCCGGTTCGTAGGCGCCGTTGCCGATGGCCACCGCCTCCCCATCGACCGCGGCCTGACGAGCGACATCGAGGGATTGCTCTCGAAATCCAGGGGATAGGGAAGCCCACTGCCCCGTGAGATAGTCCGCTACAGCTTGAGGGCTCTCAGTATCGATCGAAGTCAGATCGGCGTCATGCTCCTCCAATAACCGGACAATCTCGACAAGCAGATCTTGATCATCGAAGAGCCTCGCGCTCACGGCGAGTGCGCCCTCGGCGTTGTGTACCCACGAGTCATCGACACTCACAACGCGTGCGATCCCAAGCTCCCGGAAAAGTATCGAGACAGCTTCCGATACCGAATCCATCGAATCTTGGACGGCGGCAGCCTGCTCAGCAACGTCAGCCATTGGCGCTCTTACCCTCGATCCGAACCCGAGAAATCGACGACAAACGTATCGAAATTCCCCAGGCCGTTCACACTTGGCAGCAGAGAAATTGTCGCGCCCTCGGAGTCGAGGAGCTGACGGATGATGAAGAGCCCGAGCCCGCGCCCCTCGCCCGGAGGCTTGGAGGACACGAACGCATCGAAGATGGAACCTGCGAAACTCGGCGGGATCCCCGGCCCGTTATCTCTAACGGTCACAACGGGACTATCAATCGAGAAGACCACCTGCCCCGTCGTGATCTGACCCTGCGACATCCAACGCCGAAGCCAATACTCACTATTGAGCACAAGGTTGTCCACGACTTGGCTGAACTTCCCTGGATTGAACCGAAGCTTGAAGTCCGATTCGACCTCCACTTGCACTTCGATGCTTTCCCGCTCCCAACGGGCCTCGTGATACTGAATCGCTTCCGACACAAAGCTGCTGACCAGTCGGACATCACGGTGTTCGCGCCGATGCCGCAGCATCGGGTCTAGACGGCCAGCCTGGCGAGCCAATTCGGCGGCCGTAGCGCGGACCTCCTCCGCGTAGGCTGTGCTGCGTTTGTCGACTGGGTCCCTCGCTCGCAAGTAGTTCAAGATCTGGGTGCTTCTACCTCTGAGGCGTTCGCTGATGTTTGCGACTTCGTGTCCGAGCGTTTCGGCGCTCAATCCAAGTGCAACCGACTCCCACGCTGCGGTTAGCTGCATTTCCGCGGCATCCAGCTTGCTCGAGAGATGCGACAACGCGCCGCGGACCTCCAGCTCCGCCACTTTCGTGCGCTGTATCTCGCCAAGTAGTTCAGCGAGCTCGCCGGCATACGTCTCAAGACGTGCCGCCGCTTCGTCGATCTCCACGGTGACCTGCGAGTCTGACCACACGGACGCTTTAGCCTTGGCCTGGGCTGCGAGCAGGCGCGACCGCGTCTCCTCTAGCGACGCAACCAATCCGGCAGACTTGGCTTCAATTTGCTCGCTACTCGCGCGATCTTGAAGTTCACGACCAATGTGGTCGACGATCTGCCGGGGAGACTCCATCTGCTGCACCTCTTTGGGTGCTTCCAGGGAAGCGCAGTACTCATTCCAACCCCGACGAATTAGCTCCTGTGAGTCTTGGACGTGCTGTACCAGGCGCCCTAGCAGCGCACGAAATCCACGCCATGCAGGGGTATCGCTGAAGTCCTCGCGGCTGGATGTCTCTTCGAGCGCGTTGTTGTGCTGTGCGGTTAAGTTAACGAAACCGATCGTGTTGCTTGGTCTAAGTCCGTACCACGACCCACCCGACGTCTGCTGCTTCGAAAGCCCTAGCCAGTCGTCGTCTAGACGGATGCCAAATCCATCTCGGTAGACCTTGATGCCAGTCATTGCCTTTGCAAACGACTTGAAGTCCGCCATTGCATTAAGGACTGAAGATTCATCGGGCTGGTCCTCAAGCGAGATTGAGCCCAACTCCCCCCAAAAATCCCCAGGGTCGGCGACTATCTCGTTCGAGGGCGCAACGTCAGAAAGGAGGAAAGTTGCACTCGTCTTGATGAAATGAAGGTCATCGCCGGGCACGGCGCTCAGACGGTCAACTAACTTGGCCTTCTTGGTTAGAAGCCATTCGCTGAAGTGATGCCCGTTGTCGGGTGCAATTTCCCTTTGATAGAAATAGCGCCGTTCCGCGTTCTGGCCCGAGAGAACCGAGATCCGGGTGCCTGTTTCAACCCGGAACTCCCCGTCTCGATAGTGAAATTCGATGGAAACCGGCGCGGAGTCGAGCAGCGCCCTTGCCTGTCGTTCCACCTCAACCGTTTTTCCATTGACCTCGACAAAAACCCCAACCCCATTGGTGTTCTCGTACGGCGAGACAATACCGGCTATCTCTCGCTGCAGATTAGCCAAAGGACCGCGCCAATAGTCGGGATTTTTTAGGCCGACGATCGTAATCAGCGTCGAGCTGTGCACGGGCGAGATCGAGTTCTCGATCACGTCGATCGGAACTGACCGCAACGTGGCGGCTTCATCAAAGCGAGCCCAGTCGATGGCTACCTCGAGGCGGGCCGTGCCAGTCATCGTGGGCTCCTTTTTGGAGTCCGGGTCTGGAAGCTGATCGAGCGTCCCGTCCCTGGGTACGGTGCTAAGCAGTACGACGCGACCTAGCCTTTGAACGCCAAGACGCCCCAAGCCCTTGTCGCCCAGTGGCGTTCGTTTCCGCAACGTCTTAATCCCGTCACGTTTCATCTTCAATTTGGGGCTGGACGAAATGGTTAGCCAACCATCGTGGATTGCCTGGCGGCTCATTCCAGAGCCATTGTCGTCAACGAGAATCCGCCCCTGAAGTGCGCCTTCGAGACTTTCGTCCACCGACAAACGACGACCGGATTCGTCGTAAAAGCCCTCGCTGTCGACCGTCACCCGCACCTTGCGCGCGTCCGCGTCGTATGAATTCTTGATTAGCTCAGCAAGTGCCTGGCCTTCATCGCGAATGAGATCTTCTCCGAGCTTGAAAAGCACGGAGGGATGGACCTCAAAGAACATCGCTGAGGGAACGGCCGGATCCTCTGCCTCGGCCATGCCTACCTCTATCCGCCCATTCACGACCGCTGCAGTCGGGTACTGAGACCCTACCAATTCTCGAAATCATTGATGGCGAGGCTCACTCATTTGTCTAGTCCAGTGGACTAGACTCGGGGTATGAATCCGGAGCTAAAATCGGTCGTTGAGATGCAGCAGGAGCTATCCCGACTCGAGCGGCTAAGAGACGAACGAGACGAACGCATTGCTTCCCTGGTTCGCTACGGCAAAGTCACCGTCACCGAGATCGTCGGGGCAACTGGTCTAGCACGGTCACGCATCTATCAGATTGTCGCCAGACAGTACCCGGGCGTTCAGGTCTCGAAGAAGTGAGCAACACAGCCCCCCGGGCCAAATCCAACGATGTTGCCGACGCTCTGGCTGCGCGTCTGAGCGCCCACACCGTCAATGACGAAACCTTCTGGAACTTCGAGGACGTCAAGAAGCGCAGCGGGGGTCATGCTCTCTTTCAGTATCCAGCGATGATGGTCCCCGAGTTGCAACGCGTGCTACTGCAAGACCTCGCAGCCTGTGACCCCAACCTAGGGAAGGTCTACGACCCCTTCATGGGATCCGGCACGATCATGCTCGAGTGCATGCGGCTTGGGCTCGACTTTCACGGCTCGGACATAAACCCCATGGCCGTGCTTCTTACCTACGTAAAGGCGCACCCGCCTGCCAAGGGGCGATCTTCAATGCTGGTCGATCTTGTCGTCGATGGTGCTCGCGCTGTTAACGATGCCGTTCCGCACGCTTTCACCTATCGCGAGAAGTGGTTTACTGCGAACGTAGCGAGCGGTCTCGATCGGATTCGGCATGCGATCGTGGGAATACCTGACGTCGATGAACGAAGGTTCCTGTGGGTCTGTCTCGCCGAGACCATCCGCCTGATCTCAAATTCACGCACTTCAACCGTGAAGCTCCATTCCTACTCGGAGGAGCAGATCGTCGTAAGGGACAAAATAGATCCCATACATGCGTTCAAGACGGTTGCAACTCGCAATGCCGCGAACGTCGAAGAGCATTGGCGCCAGTTCGACGTTACATCGAAGTCGACCATCATCCTGTTGCGAGGGGATGTAACGGGACCGTGGGGTGCGCCACTCATGGTCGACGCGGTCATGACTTCTCCCCCATACGGCGACAACCAGTCAACGGTCACATATGGGCAGCACAGCTACCTTCCCCTTCAGTGGATTCCGTCGAAAGACTTGGTCGGGAGTTTCGACGCGGAGCTCCTCGCATCCACCCATCGGCTCGACACTCTCAGCCTTGGCGGCTCGATCCGCAGTGTAAGAAAAATTGAGCAAGATCTCGTTACCGCTTCCCCCTCCCTGGCGCGCTTCATGCTCCTCATTTCAGGCAAATCCGACCTCGAGAAAAAGGTCCTCGCCTTCTTCCGGGACTACCAGGTTTCGCTCACGGCCGTCTCCGATCGTCTAAGAGATGACGGCTTTAGCTTCTGGACGCTTGGACAGCGCCGAGTGGGTGGCCACGAAGTTCCGCTCGTCCGAATCACGAAAGAACTTCTCGAGCGTGTGGGTCACCGAGAAGTGCTGTCTATCGAACGAAACCTGCCCTTGAAACGGAAACGGATGGGAACACGGAATCGGCAAAGCGCCCTGATGGCAACCGAGACGATTCTTGTTATGCAGAAGCGAGCGACTGCGGCGTTGCCGACCAGCTGAATACTTCACTCCCTGTCGACAGTTCTCACCATGCGATAGCCCGCGGAAATTCGCAGGGATCATTCGTATGACCACAGGCGTAAGCGCGGCCAGGGAGACGTTCACTTCTCGCGTGTCTGCAGGTGAAGCATTCACTGTGCGGGGAACGGCTCGCACTCGAGAACACAGGCGCCGGACAGCTGGACTCTCCGAGCCGACTTGGGTCAAAGAGGTGGCTCCACCTTGAGCGTCGCCACCAGTTCCATCCGTAGCATGGGCAACTCATCCGAACTGAAGTTGATCGGAATCAAGCTGCTGAGATAGCCCGGCTCGGTCGTCACGTCCAGAGCGGTGACGCCGTCCTCTCCATGGGTGAACAAGGAGAAGGAGGTCGCGTAGAGCGTGGACAGCGCGCCAACAAGCTGCCATTGCTGGCCGTCGCTAGGAATCTCGGGTTGGGCTATGAAGCGAATGCCCGCGAGGCTGCCGTCCGCGTCCATCATCGCTTCTTGTCGCTCCGTCCATCCCGAGAACATCATTAGGTAGTAGGCAATTCGGCGCTCTGTCTCACCGAAGAGAGGCCGTCCGCCGATCGAGAGGTTGACCGCTCCGATCGTTAGGGAGGCCCTGCCGTTGTCATCAATTGAACGTGGGTAAGAAAGATCGGCAAGCATCTCGCTGACGATAGGCGCCTCTATGGCGATCAGGTAGTCGCCGAGCAGTGCCATTTCATTGCGAATCATGGCGGTCGACAGGTCGACGAAGTATCGACCCTTCGAGTCAATCTCGAACTGATCGATCGCCAATAGCGTCCAGGCACCGACCGAGGCAAACAAGCAGGCGATATACAACTCGGCTCCGTAGAGAGTCGCAAAGCGAACCAAGGCTGCGACTTCGCCGGGGCTCAGACGGGCTATGCCCCCTCTGACGGCGGGTGCGATCGACTTAACGTCCACCACTAGACGTCTGCCCCCGCGTAACGCCAGGAAAAAGTCTGCCGGCTTGACGTCGTTGCCGTCGAAAAAAACATCGCCCGTGTCGATAGTGGTTAGCAACTCACAAGAGTCGAGAGCGACGACCATCGACGCGAACATCGCTTGTGCGCGCCAAGCGTGGACCGTTGACTCTCGAGCTAGAGCGGCCTTCAGCCCGTCACGCATCAACCCGAACGCCGCTTCCACTCGCACTCCGTCCGCCACGGTGGTACCGCTGATCGGGACGTCCAAGCGGCGGTAGAGCTCCAACGTGTCCAGCTCTGCTGGCTTCCGGTTCCGCTTCTGCATGACCACTCACGCAATATAGCCCTCGACCAAGAGACGATCGAAGGGTTTGAACCTATTACCTCTGGGTCATGAGCGAAATCCAGTACCGGTCATCCTTGGCCCTCGTGTCTTGTCTTGCAGTATCCGCCCCAGAACTACTGGTGCCTCCGGCTCCCAGCGCACCCCGACTTTCTTTTTACCCCACCCGTTTCGTCAACACCCCGTCCCTGTCCCACCGCCACTCCTTTACTTCCCAACCTCCCGTGGACAACTTGTTGGGTGCGGGAGGTTGGGAAGCTGGCTCCGCCAGGGAGTGGCGGTGGGACAGGGAAATCGGGCCAAAATCGTTCGTTTGGGTGGTCGCACTGGGTGACCACCCAAACGACCACCCTCGCTGGGTACTCGTTTGGGTACTCGCGACGAGTGAGTACCCAAACGAGTACCCAAACGAGGACCCTGGCGTCGGACCTCCGTCGTAATGTCGAAGAGAGATCCCAGTCGAGCGGGGGGTTAGCTATGGGGAGCATCAAGCCGTACGAGACGGCCAAGGGCCGACGCTACGTGGTCCAGTTCCGGAAACCTGATCGGACGTCGACGAGCAAGCGCGGGTTCCGTACGAAGCGCGAGGCGGAGCTGTTCCTCGCCTCGACCGAGGTGCGCAAGGCCACCGGCGAGTGGATCGACGCGACGGCATCGCGCATCACGATCGACGAACTCGGCGAGGCCTGGCTCCGAGCCCAGACGCATCTGAAGCCGTCCTCGTTCCACGTGCTCGACACGGCTTGGCGCATTCACGTCCAACCGGTCTGGGGTGCCCGCCGCGTCGGCGAGATCCAGCACAGCGAGGTTCAGGACTGGGTGAGTCGGCTGTCATCGCGTAAGGGTGCGACCGTCGTCATTCGCGCGTTCGGCGTCCTCGCCGGAATCATCGACCGGGCTGTGAAGGACCGACGACTCCCCCTCAACGTCGCCCGCGGCGTTAACCTGCCTCGCAAGGGCAAGAAGCCACGCAGCTATCTCACGCATGACCAAGTTCAGAACCTCGCCCATGAGGCTGGCTCGCACCGCACGCTCGTGCTGACTCTTGCCTACACCGGCATCCGGTGGGGCGAAGCAGTCGGACTCCGAGCGAACAGCCTCGACTTGGTAAGGCGCCGCGTGCTCGTGCGAGAGAACGCCGTTAACGTCGCGGGCAAGATCATCCCCGGCACGCCGAAGAGCCATGAGTCTCGCAGCGTGCCCTTCCCTGACTTCCTCACCGAGCTGCTGCTCGAGCAGTGCGAAGGCAAAGCGGTCGACGCACTCGTTTTCGGGGACGGCGTCACGCATCTGCCAACTCCCACGCATGGCGACGGCTGGTTCGCTGGCGCACGCAATCGCGCTCACGAAGCCGACCCGAGCTTCCCACTCGCGCTCACCCTCCACGACCTCCGGCACACCGCCGCGAGTCTGGCGATCTCGGCCGGAGCGAACGTAAAGGCGGTGCAGCGGATGCTCGGGCACGCGTCCGCCGCCATGACGTTGGACACTTACGCGGACCTCTTCGACGATGACCTGGACGCCGTTGCAGTAGCGCTCAATGACGCTAGACGCGCATCAATCGCGGAGAGACCAAGAATTTCATCTCTGTAAGGAGCCCGGATCGCATGGCAACCATGCCATGATCGCCTCATGGTTGAGAGCTGGTATTTCGCGGTCATCGCCATGTATGTGGTCGGATTCATTCTGGCCGTGGCGGGGATCACCGTCGGACTGATTCGCACAATCGGGGCTGTGACTCGAGCATGGCTGGACCTCGTTGATATCGAAGTCAGTAGGCATGCACAAATCTCGACTGAGATCCTGGACCACTACGTCGCCGGGCAAGACGGGGCATCTAATACGCCGCGCGATGTGAGGGATCTGAATCTGTACCTACGTGTTAACCAACTACTTGCTGAAGGCTCGGGAAGAGACCGGGTCCGAGGAATTGGAAGTGCAATTCTCTACGCCAATCGACCAACGGGCGCCGGTGTCTTCTTGGGAGCACTGCTTACGACGACGGCTAGCATCATGGCGTTGTATCCACCGAATTGAACGTTTCGAGGCCAGTTCCCGCATGGGGGCACACATCCAAGAGGGCGCCGACCGCTCACCGTTAGCTCGAGCGGTGGGGCTGGCACTCGACTGCGCGAGACGTGCGTCAATTGCAGTCAAAATGCAGTCAAAAACGATTGCCGAGGAGTCTTACCGGCCCAACTTCCGCCTAATTACTGGGAAGTTTGGGTGTGATCGACGGTGCCCCTGGAGGGACTCGAACCCCCAACCCTTTCCTTAGGACGGAACTGCTCTTCCATTGAGCTACAGAGGCTTGGCGGTGCCGAGTTTACTAGCTGGGGGGATAGAGGAACGACTCGACGCTTGTGGCCGGGATCGTGCGCTGGCTGTAGACGTTGGGCACGTAGTTGTATTCCTCCACCGTTACGGTGCCGTCGGCGTTGACCGACTTTACGTACGCGACGTGGTTCGACCAGCCGAACCAGGCGACAGAACCGACCACGGGGGTCGTGCTGACCGTCCAGCCGTGCTGCTCCCACGCGTACTCCCACTGTGAGGCGTTGCCACCCAGGGGCGTGAGGTTCGACCAGACCCACTTGAACGGAGTCGCGTAGGCGCCGGCGTCGCGGTTGAGGCGCCACGCGACGAAGTCGGTGCACTGGCGGTAGTAGTAGTTGAGGGGCGAGAGGCCAGCACCCTGGTCTTCCGACAGCTCGTAGGGCCACGGGTAGTCGTCACCGAGCTCGCGGGCGCCCGAGAGCAGGTACTCGCTCTGGTTCTGGGCGCGAATCTCGTCCTGCGACGCCTCGGCGATCTCCTCAGCTGTCGTCGCGTGGTAACCGTCGCGCACCGCAGACAGCACCGTCGCGTCGGCACTGACGACCATGGACTGGGTCGACAGGGCGTCGTTGCTCTCGGTGGTGGCCGCGGTCGGCACCATCGCGTAGGCGGGCAGGCCCACGACGGCGAACAGACCGCCCACGATCCCCATCGTTGCGAGAGCGCGGAGCGGATTCTTGCGCTGACCCTGGGGCGCGGCGGCATGCATCACGCGGATGTCCGAACGGCGCAGCTTGCGGCTGCGGGGCTGGTGCTCGTCGATTTCTCGCGCAGCGCGGGCCACGGCGCGGCGATCCGTCGACGGGCGCGAGAGCCGGGAGCGGCGGGTCGCGGCGCGCTCCTGGGGGCGGGAAACCGAAGGGGTCCGGGGCCGGGGAGTGCTGGGGGATGCGGCGGCGCGGGCCTCCCGGCGAGAGCCGAACTGCTGGGGCTCCGAGGAGGACTGGGGCTGAGCATCCGGCCCGCCAGTTGCAGCGGAGGGAGCCAGGCCCGAGAAGGGGTTGGCAGTCACGCCGGAGTCGGTTGCACCGAGTCCGAACAGGTCATCCATGTCATTGGATGGCGTGACGTCGACCAAAACTGATGGTTCCCTTCGGGTGGAGACAAACAGACCTCAACGAGGCTATGCGATATACCGGGAGCGACCTCTATTGTCACAGGAAGATAACAGGAACGCCAAAACGTACCCGGTGTGGCGGAATCAGCCGGGCGGGTAGAGGTAGGTGGCCGAACCCGCGTCGATCACGCGCGTGCCGTACGAGTGGTAGTTGCCGTAGTTGTACTCCTCGATGAGCACAGTGCCGTCGCCGTTGACCTGCTTGACGTAGGCCACGTGCATGTAGCCGGTGACGGCCACGGCGCCGGCGATGGGCGTGCCGCTCACGGGCCAGCCGTGCGAGTACCACGCGTCGGTCCACTGGTTGGCGCTACCGCCGCCGGGGGTCATGTTGCCCCACGTGTATGCCCAGGGGCCGGTGTATCCGGCGTCGCGGTTGAGGCGCCACGCGACGAAGTCGACGCACTCACCGTAGTAGTAGCCGAGGGGCGAGAGGCCTTCCTGCCCTGCCCACGGGTAGTCGTCGTTCGCGTCACGGGGGCCGGGGTCCCGGTAGACGTAGGAAGCGGCGAGCGCGGCGGCCTGAAGTTCGGCGGCCTTGGCGGCGGCAAGCTCTTCGGGCGTAGTCGCCGTGAAGGCGTCACGCGCGGCCGAGGCGAGGGTGGCATCGGCCGAGACCGCCACGGACTGCGCACCGATCGAGGAGGCGAGAGGGCCATCCGTCGACGTCTCGATGGGGTTGACGGCGTAGGCCGGGAGGGCCACGCAAGCGAACATGCCGCCCACTGCGGCCATCGTCAGAAGGACGCTTGCCGGGTTCTTTCGCGCCGCCTTCGGGGTGCCTGGATTCAGGCGCCCGAAGCTGCGTTTATTGCGTTCATCCACGTTACGTATTCCCCTTTGTGGTGCTGGGTCCTCGACCACGGTACGTGAACAAGCGGTTGACGGCAACCCAATCCCCTATGCGGCAGGTGCCAGGAACTCCTCCCAGTCGGGCAGCGCGCGCTCCACACCGCGCACGAGCCACGTGGTTCCGTGGGGCGGACGCGGGATCATCCGAAGGTTCCAGGACATCTCTGCGGGCGTGCGATCGCCCTTGATGTTGTTGCACCGCAGGCAGCAGGCGACGAGGTTCTCCCAGCTGTCTTTGCCCCCTCGCGAGCGCGGGAGCACGTGGTCGATGGTGTTCGCGGAACCGCCGCAGTAGCCGCAGCGGTGGTTGTCGCGGCGCAGCACACCGCGGCGCGAGACAGGCACATGGCGGCCGCTCGGAATACGCACGTAGTTGCGCAGGATGATGACCGAAGGGCGATCCCATGCGCCGCCCGAGGCCCACACGGGATGCTCGGTGTCGGCAGCGACGATCGTCGCCTTCTGGTTCATCACCAGCACGAGGGCCCGCTTGAAGGACACCACGGCGAGGGGCTCGTAGCCCGCGTTCAGGACAAGTGTGCGCAAAGGTCATCCTCTCGAAAGAGCCTGCACGGCTTGCAGGCGTTCGACTACCCCAGAGACTCACGCATGAAAAGAAGCTGCAGGTAAACAAAAAGGCACCGTCACAAGACGGTGCCTTCGTTTACAGCCTGCTGTGCCGTATGTAAAAACGCGCGCGCACGCCCCTGGTTTGGGCGCTGCGCTCGAGTGACATTCGGCATCTCCGGTTCATGAATGAATCCCCAGGGTTTCAGGGTAACGCAGAACTGACGCGTCAACTGTCAACGCGCCAGTTCTGGAAACTCGCTGCTCAGATGCCGAAGCGCACGATGTAGTAGTCGTCGGTCCAGAGCGAGCGGATGCTCACCGCGCCGCCCTCCTGCGGGGCATCCAAGATCAACCCATTGCCCATGTAGAAGCCGTCATGGCCGTCCATGATGATGACGTCTCCGGGCTGTGCCGCTGCGGGATCGATGACCGTGCCCGCGTTGCCCTGGCTCGTTGAACCGTGGGGCAGCGAGATGCCGAACTGCGCGTACACGTACATGACGAAGCCCGAGCAGTCGAAGCCCGACGGGTCTGCCCCACCGTAGACGTAGGGCACGCCCTGGTACTGCTGGGCTACGGCGATGACGTCGGCGAGGCTGAAGCCGCTCGGCAGCGGCGGGTTGCTCAGGTAGTAGGAGGTGCTGATGCTCGCCGCGGCCGCGGCGGCGAGCTCCTCGGGCGTGGTGGCGGTGAAGGCGTCGCGCGCGACGGGGGTGACCGTCGCGCTCGCGCTCACACTCACGGTCTGGGCATCCGTCGTTCTCACCTGCTGGAGTGCCTCGGTGGACTGCGTCTCGGGGCTGGGCGTCTGGGCCGCGTACGCCGGAACCGCCATGGTGGCGAACAGTCCTGGGACGATGATCGCGACGACCGCGATGCTCAACGCGCTCGACCGCCGCCTTCGCACGAAGGCCTCCGGTACTTCCTCACGCAGTTCGGGTGCTACCTGTATCGGGTTGTGTGACAAGGGAGTTGCCTCCGCGTCTCGACAGTGCGCGTTCGGGGAACGCCTGCTGCCCCATCCGTTTCGTATATATCGACGTGCCAGCTAGAGACGGGCTAGCTTCGACAAGCACGGCGAGACGCTCTAATTGGGCCTTCTGACCGGCAGTTCTGGTCGCGGAAGACCTAGCGACTATAAGAAGCGAGTAGTTGACCTGTCACACAGACAGATCGGTCTGTCAGGAAGCGCTGGGCGAAATCTCAGCGACCGACGAAGATGTGCACGGCTACCTCGTTGGGCAGTTCGAGCCCCTCGCCGAAGCCGTCGACCTGCACGAAAACGTACGACCCGGCCGCCGACACCGTGGCCGTGGCACCGGGCATGACGCCTGCCGCCTGCAGCTGCTGGAGGAGCTCCGGCTCGAACTGCACGGGTTCACCGAGGCGACGGATGACGCGGCTGACGCCCTCGGGCGACTCCCCCGCGACCTCGACGAGGTTCACCACGCCGTCCATGAATGCCGGAGCTGGAGCATCCCCGAGCTCTTCGAGGCCCGGAATCGGGTTGCCGTAGGGCGACTCGGTGGGGTGGTCGAGCATCTCGAGCAGGCGGCGCTCGACCTGCTCGCTCATGACGTGCTCCCAGCGGCAGGCCTCGTCGTGCACGTAGGCCCAGTCGAGCCCGATGACGTCGGCGAGGAGGCGCTCGGCAAGACGGTGCTTGCGCATCACGTGCACGGCTCGGGAACGGCCCTCGGGGGTGAGCTCGAGGTGGCGATCGCCCTCCACATTCACGAGCCCGTCGCGCTCCATACGTCCGATGGTCTGTGAAACTGTGGGGCCGGAGTGGCCGAGGCGCTCGGAGATGCGAGCGCGAAGGGGCACGATGTGCTCCTCTTCGAGGTCGAGGATGGTGCGCAAATACATCTCGGTCGTGTCCACGAGATCCGTCATGTTCCCAGACTAACTTGATGCCGCCGCTACCATGGGACACATGCCCAGCCTGACCATTCCTTCTTCCCTGCTGCCCGCTGACGGAAGGTTCGGATGCGGCCCATCCAAGGTCCGCCAGGAGCAGCTCGACTACCTCGCGGGAGCGGGAGCCGCCCTCATGGGCACGTCGCACCGCCAGGCTCCCGTCAAGAACCTCGTGGGCCGCGTGCAGTCGGGGCTCGCCGACCTGTTCCGCATTCCCGACGGCTACGAGGTCGTCATCGGCAATGGCGGCTCGACGGCCTTCTGGGATGCCGCAGCCTTCTCCCTCATCGAGAAGCGCGCCGAGAACCTCACGTTCGGCGAGTTCGGCTCCAAGTTCGCCCAGGCCGCCGGTGCCCCCTTCCTCGAGGCCCCGCACATCATCAACGCGCCCGCCGGCTCGCGCGCCGAGCTCGAGATCGTCGACGGCATCGACGTGTACGCCTGGCCGCAGAACGAGACCTCCACGGGCGTCATGGCTCCCGTCACCCGCGTCGCGGCTCCCGGCGCCCTCACCGTCATCGACGCGACCTCCGCCGCCGGCGGCATCGACTTCGACTCGTCGCAGGCCGACGTCTACTACTTCGCGCCGCAGAAGAACTTCGCGGCCGACGGAGGGCTGTGGTTCGCCCTCTTCTCCCCGGCCGCCCTCGAGCGGGTCGAGTCGATCGCGGCGTCGGGCCGGTACATCCCGGAGTTCCTGTCGCTCAAGAACGCCGTAGACAACTCGCGCCTCAAGCAGACCCTCAACACCCCGGCCATCTCCACGCTCCTGCTGCTCGAGAACCAGGTCGACTGGATCAACGGCAACGGCGGGCTCGCCTGGGCCGACGCCCGCACGAAGGAGTCATCGGGCGCGCTCTACGAGTGGGCTTCGGCGTCGTCGTACGCGACCCCGTTCGTCGCCAACCCCGAGCACCGTTCGCAGGTGGTGGTCACTGTCGATTTCGATGAGTCGGTGGATGCCGCGGCCGTGGCCTCGGCCCTGCGCGAGAACGGCATCGTCGACACCGATCCGTACCGCAAGCTCGGGCGCAACCAGCTGCGTGTCGCGACGTTCGTGGCGATCGACCCGTCAGACGTGAGGCAGCTCATCGCGTCGATCGAGTACGTGGTCGAGAACCTCTAGGCCCTGACTCAGTAGGTGCGATCTACTTCGTCGTCGTCATTCTCGTCGAAGTCGTCATCATCGTCGTCATCGTCATCGTCATCATCCGACTCGTCGTCGTGCGAGTCGATGTCGACGCCGTCGAGGTCGCCGCCGTGCAGCACGTCGTTGCCGAGGACGTCGTCCTCGTCGAGCTCGTCGTCCGAGTCATCATCCGATTCGTCGTCGTCGTCATCGTCGTCGGACTCGTCGTCCGATTCCTGGGCCTCCGCGTGCTCCTGAGCGGCCTTGTACTCGGCCAGACGGTCGCTCCATGGCACCCAGTCGGGCGCGAGAAGGGCACCCTCGGCGGGCATGAGCTCAGTCTCGAGCACCGTCGGCTCCTCACCCTCGACGTGGGCGACGGAGACCGTCCACTTCCAGTCGGGGTATCCGGGCTGCGCCGAGGCGAAGAGCAGGGAGACCACGCCGTCGCCCTCGTCGATGGTCGAGAGGTACTCACCCACCGTGGAGGCAGGGGTGATTTCGAGCAACGCAGCGCGAGCGAGTTCTTCGTGGAGCTCAGGCATCCAGTTCGTCCGCGACCTTGCGGAGCATCGCCGCGATCTTCTGGCCGTGGGCCTTGTCGGGGTAGCGGCCGCGCTTGAGGTTCCCGCCGATGCCGTCCATGAGCTTGACGAGATCCTCGATGATGATCGCCATGTCGTCGGCCGGCTTACGGTTGAGCTTCGCGAGCGAGGGGGGAGCATCCAGAACCCGCACGGAGAGCGCTTGCGCGCCCTTCTTGCCGTCGGCGATACCGAACTCGAGCTTGGTGCCCGGCTTCACACCGGTGGTGCCTGCGGGCAGGGCGGACGCGTGGAGGAAGACTTCTTGGCCGTCATCTGAGCTGATGAAGCCGAAGCCCTTCTCGTCGTCGTAGAACTTGACCTTGCCGGTAGGCATCGCGGTACTCCTTAGTGCTGGTTGATACCCAAGACTAGAGGACTCCGCCGTACCCGTATCCTTGTGTACGTGGCAAATGACACCCCCATCACCTCGCACCGTACAGAACGCGTGCTCGCCTTCATGGTCGCGTCGGCGATCGGGTTGTCGATCATCTGCTTCATCGCCCTCATCATCGCAACGGGCGTGGGCACGACTGCGGCGCAGTTCAGCCAAACTCCGTGGCCCACGATCATCGTGCTCCCCGCGATCGGGCTTCCCATCGGAGCGGCGCTCATGATCGCCCTCATCGTGATCAGTGGCATCCGCCGGGGTCGTGAAGCAAAGGATGCCCGCAAGTAACGACACCGCCCTCGCCTTCGCGGGGCAGTTGCGGTCACTCAGCGATAAGGAACTCGTCGCCCTTCTCGGCGCGCGTGAGCTGCGTGAGACCGGAATCAAAGACTTCTTCGACCTCGCCGACGCGCTCCTCGACCCGGCGTCGATCCAGCAGGCGCTTTCCCGGCTCGACCGCCCGACACTCGCCGCGATAGCCACGGTCGGCACCCTCGGCAGTGCGACGATCCCGGATGTCGCAGCGAGCCTCACCGCGATGGGCGCCGACGAGGCGGCCCTCGCCGCCCTCCCCCAGCACCTCGCCTCGGCCGGCCTGCTCGCGCTCGTGCTCGATCAGGGCGGAGTGTTCAGCGTGCCCGCCGCCGTCACCCGGTGCCTGCTCGACTGGCCCGAACTCGGCCTGCCCTCCCTCGAGGAGCTCGTCTCCGACACCGCGCCCACCCCGCTCGCCCCCGTCAGCCAGGTGGATGCGCGCTTCACCGACACCGTGGCCGCTGAGAGGGCGTTCGGCACCACCACGGCGATCGTGGAACTGGTCTCGGAGCTGCAGCACGAGTCCGCGCGTGAACTGGCGCGCGGGGGGCTCGCGCTTCCGGACAGCAAGAGGCTTGCGGCATCCATGGGTGTCGACATCGACGAGGTGCTCGTGCTGCTGGAGATCGCGTCGCGGGGGGGACTGGCCGCCCTCGACTCCGGCCGCTGGATGCCGACCGCGGCGAGCGCCGCGTGGCTGCTCGACAGCTCCGGCGACCGCTGGGCGACACTGGCCGAGGCCTGGCGCGACCGGCTTCCCAGCGACATCCGTGCGATCCTGGGGCGCAGCGCCCACGCGATCTGGGGTGAGCGCCTCGACGAGTACGCGACGTGGCTCTACCCGGCCGGCGGCGACTGGATGCGCGACCGCATCGGCGTCTACACGCGCGACGGCGAGCTGCTCGGCATCACAGCGCACAACCAGCCGAGCACGCCGGGTGTCGCGCTCCTCGCCGAGGGACCGTCCGCTGCGTCTGCGGTGATGGCCGCACTCTTCCCGCCGGAGGTCGACAAGGTCTACGTGCAGCCCGATCTCTCGATAGTCTCGCCGGGCCCGCTCGCGCCCGCCCTCGACTCGCGCCTGCGCGGGCTTGCCGACGTCGAGGCGAGGGCCATCGCGTCCACGTACCGAGTCTCGACCGCGAGCCTGTACCGCGCCATGGCGTCGGGTGAGACGGCGGGCACGATCACCGAGTTCCTGAAGGGGATCTCGCTCACAGGCATCCCGCAGCCTCTCGCGTATCTCGTCTCCGAGGCCGAGGCCCGCTACGGGCTCGTGCGGGTGGGTGCCGTCGACGGCGACCGCGCCTACGTGCGCTCCACGGACGACACCCTGCTGCGCACCCTCATGGTCGACCACGGCATCTCGGCGCTGGGGCTCACGCGCGCGGGCGACCGGCTGCTCAGCCGCTTCGACCGCGACCTCGTGTTCTGGACGCTCTCCGAGGCCCGCTACCCGGTCGCCGCCGAGAACGCCGACCGCGAGGTGATCGTGATCAGGCGCAAGCACGCCACGCGCCCTACCGCCCAGTCGACGGACACGACGGCGGCCCTCATCGAGCGACTGCGCCTCGGCAGCTCGAGCGACGCGGGCGAGACCGACAAGGCGTGGCTGTCGCGCCAACTGGATGTTGCGATCAAGGGCAAGCTCGCCCTCACCGTGACGATCCGGATGCCCGACGGCAGTGACGTCGACTACCAGTTGGAGCCGGCAAGCATGGGCGGCGGGAGGCTGCGCGCGCGCGACAGGAAGTCGGACATCGAGCGCACGCTGCCGCTGACGAGCATCGTGTCGGTCGCACCGGCAACCTAAGCTAGAAGGATGCCCGACGGCCCCCTCATAGTCCAGTCCGACCGCACCGTGCTCCTCGAAGTGGCGCACCCGCTGGCCGAGGACGCCCGTCACGACCTCGCGGTCTTCGCCGAGTTGGAGCGCGCGCCCGAGCACATCCACACGTACCGGATCACCCGCCTGGGGCTCTGGAACGCACGGGCAGCCGGCCATACCGCCGAGAACATGCTCGAGACGCTCGAGACGTACTCGAAGTTCCCCGTGCCGCAGTCGGTCATCGTCGACATGACCGAGACCGTGGGCCGCTACGGCCGCCTCGTGATCGAGCGGGCGGATGACGGCGCTCTCACCCTCACGGCCACCGACGCCGCGGTGCTGAGCGAGATCACTCGCGCACGCAAGGTGGCGGGCCTGCTCTTCGAGAAGCGCGGCGACCACAGCTACGTCGTACAGGCGTGGGCCCGCGGGCAGCTCAAGCAGGAACTCCTGAAACTCGGATGGCCCGCGGAAGACCTCGCGGGCTACACGCCCGGCACTCCCCACGAGATCGCCCTCGACGAGTCAGCGTGGAGCCTGCGCCCCTACCAGCATCAGGCGATCGACAACTTCTCGCAGCACGGCTCCGGTGTCGTGGTGCTCCCCTGCGGCGCCGGCAAGACGCTCGTGGGCCTCGGCGCCATGGCCGCGACGGAAACCACGACGCTCATCCTCGTGACGAACACGGTGTCGGCGAGGCAGTGGAAGGCCGAGATCCTCAAGCGCACGACGCTCACGGAGGACGAGGTGGGCGAGTACTCCGGGCAGGTGAAGCAGGTGCGTCCGGTCACCATCGCCACGTACCAGATCCTCACCGCACGCCGGAAGGGCGAGTACGCCCACCTCGCACTCCTCGACGCGCTCGACTGGGGCCTCGTGATCTACGACGAGGTGCACCTGCTGCCCGCCCCCGTCTTCAAGCTCACCGCCGAGCTGCAGGCCCGCCGCCGCCTCGGCCTCACCGCGACTCTCGTGCGCGAAGACGGGCGGGAGGGCGACGTGTTCAGCCTCATCGGCCCCAAGCGCTTCGATGCCCCGTGGAAGGAGATCGAGGCCCAGGGCTTTATCTCCCCCGCGTCCTGCTACGAGGTGCGCATCGACCTTCCCGAGACGGAGCGGCTGGAGTACGCCGCATCCGCCGACGACGAGCGCTACCGCCTCGCCGCGACGGCGCCCGCCAAGCTCGGGGTCGTGAAGGCGCTCGTCGAGAAGCACGCGGGCGAGCGCATCCTCGTCATCGGGCAGTACCTCGACCAGATCGACGAGCTCGCCGACGCCCTCCACGCGCCCAAGCTCACGGGATCGACCCCCATCGACGAGCGGGAGCGGCTGTACGACGCCTTCCGCACGGGCGAGATCACCGTGCTCGTCGTCTCGAAGGTCGCCAACTTCTCTGTCGACCTCCCCGAGGCGACTGTGGCCATCCAGGTCTCCGGATCATTCGGCTCACGCCAGGAGGAGGCGCAGCGCCTCGGCCGCCTCCTGCGCCCGAAGGAGAGCGGACTGCCGGCCAACTTCTACACGCTCGTCGCGCGCGACACTGTGGACCAGGACTTCGCCCAGAACCGCCAGCGCTTCCTCGCCGAGCAGGGCTACAGCTATACGATCCTCGACTCGGACTCGCTCGAGGCCGCATAGATTCGCCGCCCTCGGCGCGAGCGCCGGTCTCACTCTGCCGCCCGCTCTCTGAGCAACCGCTCTTCCGCACCGAGTGCCCGACCCGCTGAGCTCCTTGACGAGAGCCATACATTCCGCAGGCGCTCTAACAAATGTATGGCACTCGTCAAGGAGCGGCGCACCGCGCCCGACCGACCGGCCACGATCTGCGAGTGGGCGATCGTGGGTCGGGGATCGGGGGTCGGGGGTCGGGGGTCGGGGCGAGAATGAGGGCATGACCGTCACCCCGTTCACGATCGACGTTCCGCAGGCCGAGCTCGACGACCTGCGAGCACGCCTCCGCGCCACCCGCTGGCCGGATGCTGTTACCGATGGCTGGTCGCAGGGCATTCCTCCCGCGGCCCTCCGTCGGCTCACCGACTACTGGGCCGAGGAGTTCGACTGGCGCGCTGTCGAGGCGCGGCTCAACGAACTCGACCACGTCATGGTCGACGGCATACACGCGGTGCGCGCGGGGACGCCGGGAGCTACTCCGCTGCTGCTCGTGCACGGCTGGCCCGACTCGTTCGTGCGGTTCCTCGCCGCACTGCCCCTCATCGCCGACCGCTTCGAGCTCGTGATCCCGAGCATTCCGGGGTACGGGTTCAGCGAGCATCCGGCGCAGGGGCTCGGTCCTGTCGGGGTGGCTGACCGGTTCGCCGAACTCATGACCGAGTTGGGGCACGAGCGGTTCGCCGTGCACGGCGGGGATATCGGCACGCAGATCGCCGACCAGTTGGGCCTGCGGCATCCGGAGCGCATCACCGCCCTGCACCTGGGCGACGTGCCCCTGCGCCGAATGCGCGGCATCCCGGCCGCCGAGCTGACCGACGCCGAGCGCGAGTGGCAGGTCAACGGCGCCGCGTGGGAGCTCGCGGAGGGCGGATACTCGCACGTGCAGCGCACCAAGCCGCACACGCTCGCCGCCGCGCTCAACGACTCCCCCGCGGGTCTCGCCGCATGGGTGCTCGAGAAGTTCGAAGCCTGGAGCGATCGCGGCCTCGACGCGTTCACCCTCGAATCACTCACGACGAACCTCACGATCTACTGGGTGACGCAGAGCGCGGGATCCGCCGCCCGTTACTACTACGACAACACGGTCACGCCCTCGGGGGTGCAGACCGCGCCGACTGGTTTCGCGATGTTCCCCGCTGACATCTGCCCCGCGCCCCAGGAGTCCGCGAAGCGCTGGTACCCGGTGGCCCGCTGGACGGAGATGCCCCGCGGCGGCCACTTCGGCCCGTGGGAGGAGCCGGACCTGTGGAGCGCCGAGCTGCGGGCGTTCGCCGACCAGCTGGGTATTTAGCCGCCCGAGTGCGTCTGCTGCGACAGCAGCAGCCGCTTCTCGGCGAGCCAGTCCATGAAGGCGAAGCCCACCCCAGACAGCAGGAACGTGAGGTGCAGCATGATGCGCCAGAACTGCTGCTCCGCGTTGACGGTGTACTCGCTGCCGGTGAGCACCCAGCCCGTGAAGTCCTGCAGCAGGCCGATGACCGAGATCGCCACGATCGAGCCGATGAGCTTCATCTTGAGCCCCGAGAAGTCGACGCGGCCCATCCAGCTCGGCCGGTCTTCCGCGTTGCGCGCGACGGCGATCTTGGAGACGAAGTTCTCGTAGCCCGCGAAGATCACGATCAGCACGAGGTTCGCGAGGAGCGTGAGGTCGAGGAGCGCGAGCACGCTCAGGATGAGCTGCTCGCCCTCGATGGAGAAGAGGTGGGTGACGAGGTGCCACACCTCCTCGAAGAATTTGACAAGGATCACAACGAGGGCGATGACGAGCCCCACGTAGAAGGGCGCGAGAAGCCAGCGGCTGCCGAACATGAATCGTTCGACCGCGTGCTCGACGGCGAGGGCTCGGGGGTTCTTGGGGCGCGGCGGGGTCGTAACGACCGGGTCGTTGCTCATGTGTCAACCGTAGGCAATCAAGACTGGGGGAACGCTCGGAAGCCGATCACATCACTCCCAGATAACATTCAGGCAACACGCAGATACTTGCCTCATGGCTGATGGACCCAAGATTCTGATCGTTGACGACGAGCCGAACATCCGTGACCTGCTCACCACGTCGCTACGCTTCGCCGGCTTCGCCGTGCGGGCCGTCGGCAACGGGGCGCAGGCCATCTCGGCGGTACTCGAGGAGGAACCCGACCTCATCATCCTCGACGTCATGCTGCCCGACATGAACGGTTTCGGGGTAACCAAGCGGCTGCGGGCATCCGGATATACCGCGCCCATCCTCTTCCTTACCGCCAAGGACGACACCGAAGACAAGATCACCGGTCTCACGGTGGGCGGCGACGACTACGTCACCAAGCCGTTCAGCCTCGACGAGATCGTGGCCCGCATCAAGGCCATCCTGCGTCGCACCATGCAGGATGACGAAGAGGCGGTCATCCGCGCCGGCGAGCTCACCATGGACCAGGACACGCACGAGGTCACCATCGGCTCCGAGCAGATCGAACTCAGCCCCACGGAGTTCAAGCTCCTGCGCTACCTCATGCTCAACCCGAACCGCGTGCTGTCGAAGGCGCAGATCCTCGACCACGTGTGGGAGTACGACTTCAACGGCGACGCCGGCATCGTGGAAAGCTACATCTCCTACCTGCGCCGCAAGCTCGACCAGTTCTCCGTCGAGCCGGTCATCCAGACGAAGCGTGGTTTCGGATACATGCTGAAAGCCGCCAGGGTCTAGTTGACCGCCCGCCGTAGGCTGGTGCTCTGATGCACGAGCTCACCGACTGGTGGAACCGGATCTCCCTCCGCACCAAGATCACGGGCGTCACCGTGCTGCTGCTCACGGTCGGCCTCGTCGTGGCCGGCACCGGCACCATGGCCGTGCTGCGCAACTACCTGCTGGATGAGATCGACACGAAGATCAACGCGGCGAGCCTGAACCTGGAGCAGGGCAGCATCCAGTTGAGCGGAACCGCCGACGCACCGGAGTGCAGCCTTCCCACGCTGCCGAACGATTACTTCCTCGCCGTGCTCGACTACGACGGCGACATCCTCTGCAACAACCGCGCCGAGAATTCGGCACGACCGGTCGTCGACTCGCTCACCCTGCAGAACGTCGTCGGAACCACGGGTGCTTTCACCCTGCCGAGCACGGCGGTGGGGGACCAGTGGCGCGTCGTCGCCCGACCCGTGACCAACACTCTCAGCACCGACTACTTCGTGATCGTCATCGGCCTCGACCTCAAAGACACGAACGCGATAGTGGCGCGCTACGCGGCGATCTTCCTCTTCTTCGGGCTCACCGTGGTGATCCTCGGCGGCGCCCTCACCCGCCTCCTCGTCACGAGCACGTTCACGCCGCTGCGCGAGGTCGAGGCAACGGCAGCGCGATTCGCGGAGGGCGACTTCAATCAGCGACTCTCCGGCGCCACCCCGAACACCGAGGTGGGCCGGCTGAACCGCTCCCTCAACGCCATGCTCGGCAGGATCGACCGCGCCTTCGCCGACCGCGCGAAAACCATCGACCAGATGCGCCGCTTCGTGGGTGACGCCTCGCACGAACTGCGCACCCCGCTCGTCTCGGTGCGCGGCTATGCGGAGCTGTACCGGATGGGCGCCCTCACCAAGCCGGAAGACGTGGCCCAGGCCATGGAGCGCATCGAGAAGGAGGCGATCCGGATGGGGGAACTCGTGGAAGACCTCCTGGAGCTCGCCCGCATCGATGAGGCAAAGCCTCTCCAGCTGACCGAGGTCGACCTCGTGCCCCTCGCGCAGGATGCCGCCCTCGACACCATGGCCTCGGCCCCCGGCCGCGTCGTGACGGTCGTCGGCACGGATGCCCCCGCCGAACCCCCCACCCAGACACTCGTGCTCGACGTCATCCCTCCGGCGGCCGCAGCGGCGACCCCCACCGGACCCATCGCCTTCGCGGGCGCGACGCTCGCGCGCCTCACCGCCCGCCGCGCCCGCGCGAGCCGTGCGGCCGGGGAGACCGTCACCATTCCCGAGCCGCCCCCCGCCGAACTGCGCGCCGTGGTCATGGCCGAGGAGAATAAGATCCGCCAGGTGGTGGCGAACCTCGTCGGCAACGCGATGCGCTTCACCCCGGATGACTCCCCCATCGAGATCGGGGTCGGAGTCGACCCACTCCAGCGGGTGGCCATCATCTCCGTGATCGACCATGGCGAGGGCATCCCGCCGCAGATCCGGGAGAAGATCTTCGAGCGCTTCTGGCGGGCCGACAGCTCGCGCCAACGCGCGACGGGCGGCAGCGGATTGGGGCTCGCGATCGTGGCCGCGATCGTCACGGCGCACCGCGGCGAGGTCGAAGTCGTCGAGACGCCCGGCGGCGGGGCTACGTTCCGCGTCAAGCTGCCTCTCCTCCCCGCAGACGGCACAACGTCGGCTGTCCCCCTCCTGGCCTAGAACGCCCGCGAGGCGCGTGTGCGCGCGGGTACCGTGCTCCCATGACTCGATACCAAGTAGACAGCGAAGCAGTTCTCGGCGCCACGGGCGCCGTCCGATCCTCGATCACCCGCATCCAGGCCGAGGTGGGCGGGCTGCACGCGCAGCTCACCAACCTGCAGTCGTCGTGGACCGGAGAGGCCGCCAACGCCTTCAGCGGCGTCGTCACGGAATGGAAGAGCACCCAGCAGCGCGTGGAGGAGAACCTCGCCTCCATCAACCAGACGCTCACCCACGCCGCCCAGCAGTACGCGGAGATCGAAGCCGCGAACGCGAGGCTCTTCGCGCGCTAGGAACGCGGCGATAGCGAGACAAACGACACAGGGCGGCCCTCCGAAGAGGACCGCCCTGTGTCGTGTGATTCTGTGGACTAGAAGTCCATGCCGCCCGACGGGTCTCCCATGGGAGCCTGGTTCTTCTCGGGCTTGTCCGCCACGACCGCCTCGGTCGTGAGGAACAGGCCGGCGATCGACGAGGCGTTGAGCAGCGCGGAGCGCGTGACCTTCACCGGGTCGTTGATGCCGGCGGCCAGCATGTCGACGTACTCACCAGTGGCCGCGTTGAGGCCCTGGCCGACGGGCAGGTTGCGCACCTTGTCCGCGACGACACCGGGCTCGAGGCCAGCGTTGAGCGCGATCTGCTTGAGCGGGGCGTCGATGGCCACACGCACGATGTTCGCACCCGTCGCCTCGTCACCGACGAGGGCCTTGAGGGCCTTCGAGTCGAACGCGATCTTGCCGGCCTGGATGAGTGCGACGCCACCACCGGCGACGATGCCCTCCTCCACAGCGGCCTTGGCGTTGCGCACTGCATCCTCGATGCGGTGCTTGCGCTCCTTGAGCTCGACCTCGGTTGCTGCGCCGGCCTTGATGACCGCCACACCACCGGCGAGCTTCGCGAGGCGCTCCTGGAGCTTCTCGCGGTCGTAGTCGCTGTCGGTGTTCTTGATCTCGGCCTGGATCTGGGCAACGCGACCGTCGATGGCCGACTGCTCGCCTGCACCCTCGATGATCGTGGTCTCGTCCTTGGTGATGACGACCTTGCGGGCACGACCGAGAAGGTCGAGCGTCGCGTTCTCGAGCTTGAGGCCGACCTCCTCGGAGATCACCTGACCGCCCGTGAGGATCGCGATGTCCTGCAGCTGCGCCTTGCGGCGGTCGCCGAAGCCGGGGGCCTTGACGGCAACCGACTTGAAGATGCCACGGATCTTGTTCACGACGAGAGTCGCGAGGGCCTCACCGTCGACGTCCTCGGCGATGATGAGCAGCTGCTTGCCGCTCTGGATCACCTTGTCGACGATCGGCAGAAGGTCCTTGATGTTCGAGATCTTGCTGTTCGCGATGAGGATGTAGGGGTCTTCGAAGACCGCCTCCTGGCGCTCCTGGTCCGTCACGAAGTAGGCGGAGAGGAAGCCCTTGTCGAAGCGCATGCCCTCGGTGAGCTCGAGCTCGGTGCCGAAGGTGTTCGACTCCTCGACGGTGACGACACCCTCCTTGCCGACCTTGTCGATGGCGGTGGCGATGAGCTCACCGATCTCGGGGTCACCGGCGGAGATGGATGCGGTCGCCGCGATCTCCTCGCGGGTCTCGATCTCCTTGGCACTGGCGATAAGAGCCTCGATCACGGCCGCAGTGGCCTTCTCGATGCCCTTCTTGAGGCTGATGGGGTCGGCACCGGCCGCGACGTTGCGCAGGCCCTCGCGCACGAGCGCCTGGGCGAGCACGACCGAGGTCGTGGTTCCGTCACCGGCGACGTCGTCGGTCTTCTTGGCGACCTCCTTGACGAGCTCGGCACCGATCTTCTCGTACGGGTCGTCGAGCTCGATCTCCTTGGCGATCGACACACCGTCGTTCGTGATGGTGGGCGCGCCCCACTTCTTCTCGAGAACGACGTTGCGGCCGCGCGGGCCGAGGGTCACCTTGACCGCGTCGGCCAGGATGTTGAGGCCGCGCTCGAGGCCGCGACGGGCCTCTTCGTTGAAAGCAATGATCTTTGCCATGTGTGTTTCTCGTCCCTCCCGGACGTCGTACAAGCGAATTCTTTTAGCACTCGAAACGTGCGAGTGCCAAGGGATAAATTAGCACTCGCCACTGGGGAGTGCAAGAAAGCACGGATGGCCTTAAACGAGGAATGCCGCCCACTCTCGCGGACGGCATTCCTGCGTCGAAACTGTCGAAGTATCAGGCTAGGCGCACCGACTCCGCCTGAGGCCCCTTGGCACCGGTGCCCACCTCGAATACGACCTGCTGGCCCTCCTCGAGAACCTTGTAGCCGTTCATGTCAATGGCCGAGTAGTGGACGAACACGTCCTGCCCGCCCTCGGTCACGGTGATGAAGCCGTAGCCCTTCTCCGCGTTGAACCATTTAACGGTTCCGTTCGCCATGTGTTACTCCCTGTGCTGTGGATCAGACGGCGCCAAACGGGGGCGGCCAATCCCAGATAGTAACGGGAACAAAAGTGCTGACAGTAGGGGTTTCCGGCTGATTAAACACGCGTGTAACACGATCGGAACCGGGCGCGCGTTTTCGGGGGAACTACGGGGTCGGATTTGCACCGGGGTAGTCGAGGCCGATCACCGCGGTCAGCGGCGACGCGGGGAACACACTCGCGTCCACGAGCCGGATCTCGCCCTTGCCGAGCGTCACCACGACGCCGCGCGCGACATCCTCGTTGGCGGGGTCGCTGTAGTACACGACGGTCTTCTCGACGTCCTTCTCGCCGGCGGTCGCCATGCCGTTGACCGTCCAGCCGACGGCGGTGAGGGCCGCACCCACCGTGTCTTCCAGATCGACGACTGCAGTGCCGTTGAGCACGGTCACGCTGATCTTGCGAGCCGGGTCGATGGTCGTCGGATCCAGCACGGGATCGGCGGTGGGAGTCGGTGTCGGGGTGGGAGTCGGCGTCGGTGCCGCGTCGAAGATGGGCAGGCCGATGTCCACCCCCACGAACTTGCTGAGGCCCCAGAGGCCACCGAAGATGAGCACCCCGGTGGCGAGGAGGGCCCAGGCGAAGCCGATCCATCCGCCGCCCTTCTTGCGGGGGCCGCGGTGGGCGCCGATGCGCTTGAGGTCTTCCGGAAGCTGGTCGAACCGGTCTTTGGGGTATGCGGCCATGGCTCAGTCGTTCGATTCGTCGTGGGGGTTCGCGCCACCCTGGTCGTAGGTCGTGAATGATCGTGCGGCCCTCGCCTGAGTGCGAGCTTCACGAGCGCGCTGCAGGCGGCGGACCAGCATGGGATCGTGTCGCACGGCGGCGGGCGTATCGATCACAGCATTCAGCAGTTGATAATACCGGGCGGCCGAAAGAGAAAACTGGGAGCGGATCGCCTCTTCTTTGGCACCCGCATGTCGCCACCACTGGCGCTCGAAGTCGAGGATCCGGCGCTCGCGCTCGGGCAGGCCGGAGTCGGGCTCCTCCGCGTGCTCGCGCTGCGCAGCCATCGACCCTCCCGACATCCCTGCAATCCTAGGCCGCGAGCACCCCGCAACCGCGGCCACACGCGCTACTGGCCGGGAGCGTAGATGGCGCGTGCCAGCGCGTCGAGAACTGCGGCCGTGCGAGGCCCGAAGGCGAGGACTTCGCCGTCGGCCATGTCGACGAAGCGCCGGTGCTGCCCCGCGGTCGTGAGCGCGATGGCGGGCTTCGATTCGAGGAGGCCGTCGACTCCCCCGACGCTTGCGATTCCGTCGGTCATCACGAGGATGAGATCCGGATTCGCCGCCACCATGGCCTCGTCGGTCATCGGTCTCATGCCGTCGAGTCCGATCTCCGCGGCGACGTCGATACCGCCGAGCGACCTGATGAGCACGTCAGCACCGGACTCCTCGCCGAAGAGGTAGTAGATGCCCGAGGTTCCGCGCAGGTAGAGGAAGAGCATCCGCAGCGGCGTAGCGGTGGGCGGGATGACCGCGGCGATCTCGGCGATCTTCGCGTCGATGCCCGACTGGAGGCTGCTCGCGAGGCTCTCGCCTGCCGCGGGAGCACCGAGGGCCGCAGCAACCTGCTTCGCAAGTTCGCCCACCCCCGCCACCGTCGGGTTGGTGTCGACGAAGACCACGGCGATGCCCGCGTCGCGCAGTTGCAGCACCACATCGACGGGGCCCACTGAGCCATCAGTGATGAGCACGGTGGGGCGCAGCGCGATGATCGCCTCATTGTTGACCGTGTGGCCGCTCGAGGTGATCACGGGAAGGTCTTCCGTTCCGGGGAACGTCGTGGAGACATCCCGGCCCACCACGGAGTCGCCGAACCCGAGGCCGAAGACCGTTGCCGCTATCGAGCCGGAGATATCCATGGCGAGGATGCGCTCGGTCGAGTCGACAGTGACGCTCGTGTCACCCGCCAGGTCGTGCGAGACAACCTGGGCGGGCAACTGCTGCGCGGGAGCCTCGGCGGGGGCGTCGATCGCGGAGTTCGCGAGCACGGCCGTGGTCGGTCCCTCGTAGGAGCCCGGATCAGCGAGGATGTCGAGCTCGGCGAGCGGGACTGCCGGGTCCGCCGCCACCACGCTCGACGGTGATGTCGGCGCGGTGGGGGCGGAGCATCCGGCCAGCAGCACGACGGCCGCAGCGCTCAGGGCGAGTGCCAAGCGGAGTCGGTGCTGCATGTGTCCCATGGTGTCAGGCCGCCCGGCGGCGGCGCACGACGATCACGATGACGGCGGCCACGATCAGCAGCAGCACGACAGCGATGAGGATCCACAGCCAGGCCAGGTCGCTCGTGGCGGCCGTCGGCTCGGCGGTGACTGTCTCGGTACCGGTGGGCGTCGACTCGACCGCGGTCGCGCAGTCCGTGACCGGGAGAGTGAACGAGATCGGGTCGAAGGCCTCGCCCGACTCGTAGGTGCCGAACGCCGCAGCCCCCGCGGGGGTGAGCGTCGTGGGCGCGCCCGTCACGGTCACCGTGCCGTCGGCCTGCTCGACCACGCCCGTGAGCGTGATGTCGACGAACTCGACGGCGGTCTGCGAGACCGTGGCGCCATCCTGCGTGGTGCCGCTCACGTCGAGCAGCAGCACAGCGGTGTCGGCGTCGATGAACTTCAGCTGCGGGTTCGCGACGGTGGTGTTGAGCACCCCGCCATGACCCGTGAAGGTGATCGACCCGGCGAAGGCGACGAGGCCGCCCTTCGCGTCGTACGCACCGGTGCCGTTCGACCAACCGAAGTCGGGCGTGGCGTAGGTGGCGCCGTCGGCGACTGTCCACTCACCGTTGGCGATCGACCCGCTGATGTAGCTGCGGAACGACTCCTTGAAGCCCCACGTGATACTCGCACCGTCGACGGGGCAGCCCACGGCCGCCGTCGTCACGTTGGCGGCAATCTCCACCGGCACACCGCGGTTCACGCTGCCCTGGAAGGTGAGCGTGTGGCTTCCCGTGAGGCCCGCAGGCAGGCGGCCCGTCCACGTGAGTTTGCCGGTCGCGTCGGCCTTGCCGTTGGTGTCGAGCACGGTCGGCGTCGAGTAGATGACCACGAGGATGCCCTCCTCGTTCGGCTCGAATCCGTCGGCCTCTATCGTGATCTGCCCACCGGCCACGGGCGTGGTGCCCGGAGCCATCGTGATGCCCGTGGTGCTCGGCGGGGTTGCCGCCGCCGTGCGGGCCGCGGGGGCGGAGGCGGTGGTCGAGGCGAAGGATGCCGCGGGGCTGCCGACCACGAAGGTGACGGGGTCGAGCGAGTCACCGGCGGAATAGAAGCCCTGGAAAGCCGCTGCGCCCGCGCTCGTGAGTGCCGCGGGGACTCCCGTGAACGTCGTCGAACCGGCGCCAGAGCTCTTCGACGCAGCGCCGAGGAACAGCGTCGCGAAGTTCACCCCCGAGGTCGTCACACCATTGAAGGTGATGTCGACCACGAGCGATCCGGTGGTCGCCGAGGTGACCACCGCGCGCGGGTTGGAGAGCGCGATGGAGAAGCCGTGGGCCGGGTACGAGAACGTCACGGCTCCGCGGTAGGCGCTCGTGCCGAGCCCCGTGGACTGGTTGAACGCGGCCGACGAGTCCTGGGGGAAGAGGAACGACGAGCCGTAGGCTCCGGCGCCCGACGAGGTGGAGATGCTGCCGCCACCGAGGACGTACGACTGGAGGCTCGCCTTGACGCCCCAGATGAGGGATCCGGCCTGGGCCACGACAGGAGCCGACACCGCGAGCGGGAGGGCTGCCGACCGCGACGCGGTGAAGGCCGAGGCATCCGTCGGCGTGAAGTAGGCGGTGACCGTGTAGGTGCCGACCGCGAGGCTCGGCAGGCTCAGCGTGGCGACACCGGCGGCGACCGGCGAGCTGCCGAGCACTGTGGAGCCGTTGCGGAACTCGACCGAACCTGAGGCCGCGGGGGCCACGGTCGCGGCGAGGGTCACTGCCGTGCCGCGCACGACCTCGGCCGTCGGCGAAACGGTGAGTGCCGTCGTCGTCGCTGTGGCCGGGGGCGGGGCGATGCCCAGGTCGAACGTGAAGGCGAGGGGCGTGCGCCCGGTGGCCGAGCTGACCGTCGTCGCGTATGACCACGCCGTGGTGACGCCGCTGCCCATCAGGAACGCCGTGAAGTCGGTGCTCCACGAGCCCGCGAGGCCAGCCCACGTGGCGGTGTTCGCGCCCTGCACGACGGGGACGTTGTTACCCGTGAGGTTCACGAGGTTCACGCGCACCGGTCCGTTGGTCGGGGTCTGCGTGGGGCTGAACACGATGTTCGGGTAGGTGCCGGGGGCGGTGCCGTACGACGCGATCGCCGACACGACGCCGTTACCGGATGCATCGAGCGTGGCCTGCACGTCGCTCAGCGTCAGCCAGCCACCGCCCGTGGGCGCGAAGTTCACCGAGGTGCCCTGGAACGCCAGGGTCGCGGTGCCGTCGTAGTTGACCGTGGCCGAGCCGTTGCCCCACGTGGAGAGCAGCGTGCTCGCGTCGAAGGTCGCGGGCGCGACGTATCCGGAAGCCAGCGGGTTCGGCCGACCGGGGTTGGCCGAGTTGAGGTAGGTCGAGAGGCCCCACGTCGCGGTGCCCTTGTCGTAGACGGTCGCGTTGGCGACGGGCGGCACGGCTGCCGTGAAGGTGAAGGCGAGCGGGGTGCGGCCCGTCGCGCTGCTCACGGTGGTGCCATACGACCACGCCGGGATGCTCCCGCCGTCGCCCGCGAGGAACGAGGTGAAGTCGGCGCTCCACGTGCCGACAAGGCCCGTCCACGTGGCGGTGCTGGAGTCTCGCGCGGGGTGCACGGCGTTGCCCGAGAGGGTGACGAGGGTGACGCGCTGCGGTCCGCGATCGGGAGCCTGCGCGGGGTTGTAGGTGATGTTCGGGTAGACGCCGGGGGCGGTGCCGTACTCGACGACGGCCGAGACCGATCCGTTTCCGGAGGCGTCGAGGGTGGCCTCGAGGTCGGTGAGGCGCAGCCAGCCGCCGCCGGTCGGGGCGAAGTTGACTGTGGTTCCGTCGTACGCGAGGGTGGCGGATCCGTCGGCGTTCACCGTGCCGACGGCGCTGCCCCACGTGCTGATGCGGCTCGAGGCGTCGAACGTCGATGGCAGCACGTAAGCGGAGGCGAGCGGGTTGGGCCGACCCGGATTTGCCGAGTTGAGGTAGGTCGAGAGGCCCCAGGATGCGGTGCCGCCCGTGACGTTGCCCGCGGCGACCGACGACGCGACGATGCGGGCGAAGGCCTGCGGTGCAACCGGGAGGTCTGCCTGCGGCTCCTCGACCACGGGCATCTCGACAACCGGCTCCTCGACCGGGATCGCCGCGAGGGTGATCGCCGTGAAGGTGTCTGCTGCGCGCTCGCTGGGTGAGAACGTCGCCACGCCGTAGCTCGTCGCGGGGTCGAGCGTGGCGGCGGGGACCTCGAGCGTGGTCGCGAAGGCGCCGTCAGCGAGCTCGGGGATGACCGAGACGATGGGCGTGCTCGCGGGGCCGTTGAGGCTCCAGTCGGCCTCGGTTACGAGGGCGACCGCGACGGGCTCTAGGCCCGAGAATCCGGTGCCCGTGACGGCGAGGCTCGCCGCTGCCGTGGTGTCGATGTCGGTCGACGGGGTCACCGTCACGACTGCCGTGGTGTCGGCGACGGACGGGGACGCGAGCGCCACCGATCCGGAGACTCCGATGAGGACGGCGGTAAGCGCGGCGAGTAGCCGGCGCCCGCGGACAGGGGTGGGTCGGTTGTTCACTGTGTGTAGGTCTCCTGAGGCAAGAACTTAGCTAAGGCTAAGCTAACTTTCTCGACCCTAGGTGACACCGCCCGGTCCTGTCAAAGTTTCGGTAAGGCTAACCTTACAAGCCCGCCGCGCGGTACATCGAGATGTGCATGATCGTCGCCTCGTCGTAGGGCTCACCGAACTCCACGAAGCCGAACTTCGCGTAGAGCGGCGCCACGTACTGCTGCGCGTGGAGGAGCATCGCTTCGTGCCCGAAATCGGCGAGCGCCCGCGTCATGAGCACCTGCGCGAGACCCTCTCCCCTGCGATCGGCGCGCACCACCACGCGACCGATGATGCGACGGGCGTCGAGGTGCTCGGGCTCGGCATTGAGGAGCACCCGGATGTACGCGGCGCAGCCCTCGGCGTCACCGATCCAGTAGTGCACGGTGCCCGGCTCCTGGTCGCGGTTGTCCAGTTCCTCCTCGTCGACCTGCTGCTCGACGAAGAACACGTCGGTGCGGAGCTTGATGAAGGAGTAGAGGTCGTCTGTTGTGAGTTCGCCCCACGACTTGGCCTGCACGGAAGAATCTGGCACGGTACCGACTTTAATGGAGTCATGACCTACAAGATCGAGAAGACCGAAGACGAGTGGCGCGAGGAGCTGGGCGACAGGTACTCGATTCTCCGCGAGGCAGCCACCGAGCGTCCGTGGTCGGGCGCCCTCCTCGACGAGAAGCGCGCCGGCACGTACACCTGCGGCGCGTGTGGCGCTGAGCTCTTCGCGAGCGGTGCCAAGTTCGACTCCGGCTCCGGCTGGCCGAGCTTCTTCGAGTCGGTGAATCCGGATGCCGTCGAGCTCAAGACCGACTCGTCGCTCGGGATGGTGCGCACCGAGGTGCTGTGTGGCACGTGCGGCTCGCACCTCGGCCACCTGTTCGACGACGCGTACCAGACCCCCACGGGTGACCGGTTCTGCATGAACTCCCTCTCGCTCGATTTCACGGAGAACTGATCAGCGCGCTAGAGGCGGTGCTCCGCCGCCGGTCGCACTCGCACGTGACCGCCGATGCCCCGAGCCACGCCGAACTGATCCCCTTCGTCGAGGCCGCGGCGGGAGTCGCCGACCACGGCGGGCTCAAGCCGTGGCGCCTCATCGAAATCCGCGGCGAGGCCCGCGAGACTATCGGCAAGGCTTTCGCGAAGTCGGGCAGCTCCGCCGACAAGCCGATGCGCGCCTCACTGCTCATCGCCGTGGTCGCCATTCACCGGCCGAGCAGCAAGGCTCCCGAGTGGGAGCAGGATGCCGTGGCATCCGGTGTCGCCCACATGCTCAGCCTGCTGCTCGACGAGGCCGGATGGGGCGTCTTCTGGCGCACGGGAGACCCCACACGCGCCAAGAAGGTGGCCAAGGCGCACAAGCTGGCCAAGAACGAGAAGCTCATGGGGTGGCTCTACGTCGGGGGCGTTCCCGCGAGGACCAAGCCCGGCAAGAAGGACAAGCTCAACCTCGAGAAGCACCTGAGCGTTCTGTAGGCCGGGCCGCGTAGGCCGCGATCGAGACGGCGACGAGGGTCAGCAGCGTGCCGATCACCGTCGTCAGGGCGAGTTCGTGGCCCGAGGTGAACAGGTCGAGCGCGAGGGCGCACAGGAGTTGGCCGGCGATCGTGCCGAGCCCCAGGAGCAGCACACCCGTGAACCGCACCACCGCGATCGCACCGAAGATGAACAGCACCCCCACGATACCGCCGGTGTAGAGCAGCGGGTTCGTCGGGAAGCTCTGGTGCCATCCGGTCGCGAACCCGTGGGCGGTCGCCGCGACGAGCAGTACAGCACTCCCAGCGGAGAAGTTCACGAAGGTCGCCACCACTGCCGACTGTGCCACGTGCCGCACCTGCCCGTTCGCCGCCTGCTGCCACCCGATCGCGAGGCCCGCCACGAGCGGCAGGATGAGCGGCAGCAACGGCACGTCGACACGCAGCGATGCGGCGCCCGCGAAGACCACCGCGAGCACGGCGAGCACCGACGCGACGACCCGCAGCGGCGTGATCTCGCGCCGGCCCATCGCCCCTACCCCGATGCGATCGACGATCGCCCCGCTCACCGTTTGGCTCGCCACCACCGCGATCGTGAACAGCGCGATACCCAGCACCGACGCGGCAATCCCCTGCCCCAGCACGAACAGGGCGCCGCCCACTCCCCCGCTCAGAAACCACCAGGGCATGACTCCGGATGCCACGGCCTCGCGCAAGCGCCCGAATCCACGCCTCCCCGCCGGAGTTGTCGACACCAGTACCGCGAGCACGAGCATCCCGCTGCCGAAGCTGATGAACGCGGACAGCACACCGTCACCCAGCTCTGTCGCGAACTCGCTGTTGATGCGGGTCTGCACCGCGGCGAGCGCACCACTGGCCACCGCCACCGCGACAGCACCCACGATGACGGGCCGCGAGTAACGCTCGGCTGCGAGAGACGAAGTCACTTAGTTACTATGGACCAGTTGCCTGCCCCCTTAGCTCAGTTGGCCAGAGCACCGCTCTTGTAAAGCGGGGGTCGTCGGTTCGAATCCGACAGGGGGCTCTGAGAAAAGAGCCAGTGTCGACCGTGACACCTCGTCGGTGCTGGTGTGACCTCGGACGAGTCAGCCCTAGGGATGCAGGCTGGCGTCCGGCGGGGTGGTGCGCCAGGACGTGAAGTGAACCGTCAGGCCGCTGCGTGTTGGGGCGCAGCAGAACGGGCCGGCCGAGACCACGGCGTCCGGGTCGAGTGGCGCAACTCGCACGAGGCGCCACGGTTCCTCATCCACCTTCGCCCGGATCGTTACGGCGTCGCCTGATCGGCTGGCACGCACAGTGACTAGCCGCCCGTTCCAGCCTGGTGTGGGAGAGAGAGACCAGTCGGATACGCCTCGCGTGACAACTGCGCCCAGGCTCTCCTGTCCATCGCTCCATTCGATTCCTGCCTTGATCCACGTACTGGCATTGGTGCGGATGAAGATGCCTGCCTGATCGAATTGGGCTGCGAAGGTCAGGAGAAATGAGACCTCAACGGCGCTGTCTTGCGGGAACCGGGCCAGAAGCGCGTGCTCGGAGTCATGGATGAATCCGTAAGAGGTGAGGCGCCAAGCGTCACTGTTTTCCCGAGCGGTGACGTGGAGCCCGTCCGCCTCAGTCCTAGCGTGCAACGGTGGCGTCGTCCATTGCCCCGCGTCCCAGCTGATGTCGTTCATGGACTCACGCCCCTTCCCTAGCTCGATCAAGTGTCACCCATGTCCCGATACATCAGTGCGCCCAAGGTAGAACGGTCGGTAATCTCTAGGAAGCGGCTCGCTGGGAGTCTCTGGTAGATGAGGAGTTGACCATGCCTGAACACGAGACCGCATCCCCTTGGAAGGCCTTCTGGAACCGTGGGGGCTGGTGGAAGGCCGTTATCGTCGCTGCGGTCTACTACGCCGTGTACCAGTTCCTCCCCCTGGCGATCGCGCCCATCCTGGTACCTCTTTTCGCAGGACCGAATGACGCTCAGACCATCGTGTTCGGGTACGCCTTGCCCATCGCTATCGGCGCCGCCGTTCTGACGGCCTTCGCCTTCTCCATCGGATGGCTGAAAGAGCTCTTCGCCCGTCAACCGATTCGCGGCGGTCGTTGGATGTGGATCGCGGTCGTCATCGTGATCCTCTTCAATGTGGCCAGGCTCGCCACGGTGGACTATGGCGCGGCCGGATTCGCCTTCGTGGCCGCATGGCTCTTCACAGGACTGTTCATCGGCTTCGCGGAGGAGTTGCTCACCCGCGGCATCGTGGTCAACCTCATGCGCAAGGCCGGGCATCCCGAGATCGCTGTCGCTCTGGTTTCGGCAGCGGTGTTCGCCGCACTTCACTCGGGCAACCTTCTTACCGGACAGTCTCTGTTCGCCACCGCCATCCAGCTCGTCTACACGTTCGGCTTCGGAATCTGCATGTACCTCGCGCTGCGGGTGACGGGCAACCTCATCTGGCCGATCCTTCTCCACGCGATGACTGACCCCAGCATTTTCATCCAGACGACCTACCCGGTGGCCGGGCCGGTCACCTCCATCGCGAGCCTCGGCAACTTCCCGGTGATTCTGTTCGGCCTCGTCGCGCTCTTCTTCATCCGCGGACGGGTCCACCCCAAGGAACCTGCACTGTCGTAGGAGGGCACATCCACCGAGCCATCCGCAGGTCGCTCCAACCGAAGCGGCCCGCCGCCGGAAGCGCATCCCGAATGCTGTCATCGCTGAACGGATTCGACGGGCGCACGTCGATCGGCGCCTCGGGCGCCCAGGGCTCTGGCTCGCTGACGCCCTCCGCGAGCATGTGGGCCTGAGCCTTGGCGACGAGCGGGACGACCATGGTCCACTCCGTCAGCTGGGCGAGGATCCGTATCGACCACACCGGCAAGGGGATGAAGAGTGGCAGCTTGCCCACAACGCGAGCGATCCGGCGCACCGCGTCGCGCAACGGGAGTTCCTCAGCACCCATGACGGCGACTGTCGGGTCGGGGATTCGGCCCTCGGCGGCCGCCACCATGACGTCGACGAAGTCATTGATGGGGATCGGGCGCACGGTTCTGCCATGAAATCCGACGGTTCCGAAGACCGGCCACGTCTTCACGGCCCGACTGACGTGGTCGACCATGTGGTCTCCGTGGCCGTACATCATGGAGGCCTTGAGGATGGTGTGCTCGATTCCCGACTGCCGAATCAGCTCTTCTGCCGCCCACTTCGTCTCGTGATATCCGGACCCGCAATCTGGTCGGGCCCGCAGGAAGCTGACCATCACGATGCGCTTGACCCCCGCGCGCTTGGCCGCCTCGATCATGGCCCGCGTTCCCTCGACGTGGACCCGGTGGAAAGTCTGATCACCGATCTCTCGATTGATGCCAGCGGCGTGAACGACGACATCACATCCGGCGAAGGAGGTTGCGAGCGCGTCCGCGTCGTCGATGTCGACACCGGTCCTGCGCGAAATGACGACGACGTCCGCTGGGTCCATCCGCGCCGCGAGGTGACTACCCACAAACCCAGTTCCTCCGGTGATCGCGATTCGCATCATCCGCTCCTTGCCTATTTCGCTAAATTGCTACCTAGCGAGACTGTACATAGCAATGGTGCTATATTGCAAACATGGCAGATACCGCGAGTGACATCTTCGCCGCCCTCGCCCACCCGACTCGGCGGCAGATCCTTCAGGACCTCAAAGATGGCGAGCTGGCCGCAGGAGAGATCGCGGCGAAGTTCAAGACATCCGGGCCGACCATCTCGCGTCATCTCGGTGTGCTGCGCCAGGCCGGACTCGTCACTGAACGTCGGGACGCCAATCGGATCCTGTACTCGCTCGTGAGCGAGCGCCTCGCGTTGTCCGTGGGCGATTTCCTCTCAACCGTGTGCCCCGAGCAGATCGTTCTTCGCGAGGTCCGGAAACGTAGTACTTCCGGTGAGCGACCGTCGAAGGTGGCCGCGAGGGCATGACCGTTGTGTCCGCGGTGTTGACACCGTGGTATCGCCGATCGTCCGAGCCAGCTGGCGGTGGAGCAACGGTGATCGGCTCGCTCTCGCCGACCGCCATCCTTGACTGGAACTCTCCCGCGGTTCAGCACCTCGTTGAGCGTGCGGCCACGGCCGCGAACTCATCGACTCCGTTGGACATCCTCGAGGCAGCGCACTCCATCATTCGCGGCGAAGTGCGGCCCGTATACGCACTCGATGAGTTGACGCCGGCGTCTCGCACGCTTGCGCGCGGGAAGGGCTCTTTCAGCCAGCGGTTGGCGATCCTGGAATCCGTCGCGCGCGCCATTGGTGTTCGCGTTCGTGCGCTCCTCATCGATCGCTCATTCTGGTATCCGCGCTTTCCCAGAGTCGGCTTCTTGCTCCCGGACCAGATGCTGCTCGTCTGGCCCGAGTTCGAAATAGAAGGCAATTGGCGATCCGCGTCCGACCTATTCGGCCCCATCGGTTGCCGCGGCGGCGGGGCATTCACGAACACCGGCTCGGAGACCCTCTTCGAGGCCATCGGTCGCTGCGCCATCGATTGGGATGGACGCGATCACCCTAGCGAGTTCGACCTCTCCAACTTCGTTCGGACCGACCAGGGCTACTTTCAGGATCGGGATGCGGCGTTCGCGCGTCTCGGTCAAACCCTGGCGCCACCGTTCTTGGTCTTGATGGATCCGCTGCTACGACGCGTCTCCGCGTAGATCGGCCAGGCTCAGACCTCCTCCGCGCCCCAGCGCCCGAGCGCGACGATCGCCTCGCGCAGAGCGAGCCCGCGATCCGTCAGCGCGTAGGCCCGCGTGTTGTGCAGAAGGGGCAGACGGCGGAGCACGCCAGCCGCCTCGAGCTCGCGCAGGCGCGTGGCGAGGATGTTCGTGGGCACTCCCAGGTCGCGCTGCAGATCGCCGTAGCGCTGTGGGCCATCGAGCAACCGCTCCACGATGAGGAGGGCCCACCGTGCTCCGAGCGTGTCCAGAGCCGCGGCGAGGTCGCTCACGCGGTGGGATCGACCTCGGGCTTCATCCAGAACGGCGAGTAGTGGTAGCCGTCGGGGTCGTCGAACTGGCGCTGGTACATGAAGGGGTAATCGTCGATGTCCCCGATCCGACCACCCGCACGACCGGCGAGCTCGACGAGTTCATCGACCGCCTCGCGGCTGCCGAGGTCGAAGGACACGGTGACCTTCGAGGGGGTGTCGGGCCCGCCGACGAGCGACTCGACGCCGCCGACGCTCGCGTACATCTCGCGGCTGCCGAGCATGAGGTACTGCTCGGGCGCGATCGCGAAGCACGACACATTGTGATCGGACATCTGGGGGTTGAGGGTCCAACCGAGGGCGGTGTAGAAAGCGGTCGCGCGTTCGACGCTCTCGACCGGGCAGGTGATGAAAAGGCTCATGCAGTGATACTTGCAAAATGCAAGTACGGTGTCAAGCCCCGGTCGCAGACGGGTAATGACAGGGCCTCCCCCGACGACGACCGCCGGTCTACCGTTGAGGCATGGGAGACGTGCGGGCAGACATCCGGGAGTTCCTGGTGTCTCGGCGCTCGCGCATCACGCCCGAGGAGGCCGGGCTTCCCGCGTACGGCGGCAACCGCCGGGTGGCCGGGCTTCGCCGCGAGGAAGTCGCGATGCTCACCGGCGTCTCGGTCGACTACTACGTGCGCCTCGAGCGAGGCAACCTCGCGGGCGCCTCGGAGAGCGTGCTCGACTCCCTCGCCAACACTCTCAAGCTCGACGAGGCCGAGCGGCAGTACCTGTTCGACCTGGCCCGCGCTGCAGGCCCCGCGCCGAAACGTCGCGCCAAGCCTGCGACCGTGGTGCGGCCCGCGCTGCAGCAGGTGCTCGACGCCATGGCGGATGCGCCGGCCTGGGTGCGCAACGCGCGCCACGACATCATCGCCTCCAATCCCATGGGCCGTGCGCTCTACGCCCCTGTCTTCGACGACCCGCACCGCCCCGTCAACACGACCCGCTTCACCTACCTGAACCCGGCTGCCCGCGAGTTCTGGCGCGACTACGACCGCATCGCCAACGACGGTGCCGCGATGCTGCGGCTCGAGGCGGGGCGAAACCCCCACGACCCCGACCTCATCCAGCTCATCGGCGAACTGTCGACTCAGAGCGAGCTGTTCCGCGAGCGCTGGGCATCGCGCGACGTGATCTTCCACCGCAGCGGCCTCAAGCGCCTGCACCACCCGATCGTGGGCGACCTCGACCTCAACTACGAGTCGATGGAGCTGCCGAGCGAGCCGGGCCTCGTCATGAACGTCTACACGGCCCCCGCCGGATCCCCCACCGCCGACGCCCTGCGCGTACTCGCGTCGTGGGTCGCGAGCAACGAGCAGACACAGCCGGTCACTCCGACGGCGTGACCTTCAGGGTCGTCTCGAGCACGTCGGAGCCGGTGATGGCCGCGACGGGGCCCGGCCCGAACCTGTCGTACTTCTGGTGCAGGGCGCGATCCAGATCTGCCCGGATGCCCGGCTCGGCCAACTCGAACGTGACAGCCTTCTCGACCCCGCCCGCGCTGACGCGACCGGAACCTGCCGCGAGAGCCCGGCGGAACCATCCGTTCTCGGGTCCATGGGCGGAGCGGATGTAGAGCGCATCGCCGAGCGTGCTGTGCCAGATGGTGGTGTACGGGCGCAGGGTGCCGTCGGGGCGGTGGGAGGCGATGCGCAGCTCGGAGGCGGCGTTCATGCGCGCGAGCTCGTCGGCGGTCCAGGTCATGATGGGTACTCCTCGTCGGTCAGTTTGTCGCCCCATTCGGTCTCGGGCTCGTCGGCGCTGGATGGGGCCTCCCAGAGCGCGAGGTGGCACAGGAAGTTGTCCGCGACGGCGCCGTGCCAGTGCCACTCCCCCGGCGGTGTGTAGACGGTATCGCCCGGATGCAGCACGATCAGCTCCTCCCCGCGGGACTGCACATAGCCGAGCCCCTCGGTCACGTGCAGGGTCTGTCCGACCGCGTGCCGGTGCCAGGCGGTGTGCGCGCCGGGCGTGAAGCGCACGAGGTTGAGACGCGTGCGTGAGGGGCCCTGGCCCGAGTAGTAGGCGTTGAAGTAGACGTCGCCGCTGAACCACGCGTCCGGTCCCTTCACGGTGGGGGTCTTGGGTTGCAGGTCGGTACTCATCGGTTCTCCTTCGTGGCGGGGACTATCAGGGCCAGCACGGCGGCCAGGCACAGCGCGAGCAGCACGCTGCCGGCCGTGAGCGCTGCCGAGACTTCGTTCGTGAGGCGGACGGCGGTGGGGGCATCCGTGCCCGCGGCGGTTGCGGCGACCACGAGGATTCCGATGCCGAGCGAGGCACCGACCTGGTGGAACGTGTTGACGAGTCCGGATGCGGCGCCCGCGTCCGCCTCGTCGACCCCGGCGATCCCCGCCGAGGTGAGTGGCGCGAAGACGAGTCCTTGGCCCGCCCCGATGAGGATCATCGGCAGTGCGACGGCAAGCAGGTAGTTGCTCTCGGGGGTGATGCGACTGAGCCACACCATGCCGGCGAGGGTGAGTACGACCCCCGTGACGAGCGGGAGCGACGAACCGACACGGGCGAGGATGCGTGGCACGAGCATCGCCACCGCGAAGTTCACCACCGTCATCGGCAGGAACCCGAGCCCCGCCTGCAACGGCGAGAAGCCGAGCACACCCTGGAGGTACTGCGTGGTAAAGAAGAAGAACCCGATCATGGCAGCGAGGTAGAGCAGGCGGCCGAGGTAGCCGCCCAGGCGCATCCTGCTCGCGAGCAGTCGCAGCGGCAGGATCGGCTGCGCCACCCGCGACTCGTTGAGGACGAGTACGGCGAGGAGCACGAGGCCGACGATACCCGCGCCGATCGTCACCGGCGAGGTCCAGCTGGATTCCGCGGCGTTGATGATCGCGAAGACGACGGCCCCGATCCCCAGCGTCGCCGCGAGCGCGCCCAAGACATCGAACCGGCCCTTCAGCCGCACGGTTTCGGGGAGGAAGCGCGGAGCGAGGATGATCATCGCGACCCCGATGGGCACGTTGACGAAGAACCCCGCGCGCCAGGAGATGAGCTCCGCGAAGGCCCCGCCGACGACCATCCCGAGGCTCGCACCGATGCCCGCCGTGGCGGCGTAGAGGGCGATTGCCCTGGCCCGCTCGCGCCCGGCGGGAAAGCTGACCGTGATGAGGGAGAGCGAGGCGGGGGCGACGATCGCGGCACCGATGCCCTGCAGGGCGCGGGCCGCGATGATCCAGGCCGCCGAGTCGGCGAGGCCCACGAGCAGCGACGCCGCCGAGAAGATCGCGAGACCGCCGATGAAGACGGCCCGGCGCCCGAGCAGGTCTCCCGCCCGTGCGCCGAGCAGGAGCAGGCCGCCGAACACGAGCGTGTAGGCATCCTGGACCCACGACAGCTCGCCCGTGCTCAGGTTCAGATCCGCTTCGAGGCTCGGCAGCGCAGTGAAGATCACCGAGTTGTCCAGCAGGATCATGAAGTAGCTGAGCAAGACGATCGCGAGGATGGCCCCGCGATGCCGCACGGGTGCCACGGTAGGGACGCTCATCAGAGGGCGACGAGCACTTTCAGTGCTTCGCGGGCATCCATCGCCTGGTAGCCCGCGGGAACATCGTCGAGGGCTACCGTGCGGTCGAACACACGACCCGGATCGATGCGCCCCTCGAGCACCTCGACGAGGGCGGCGTCGATGTACGCGCGCACGGGCGCGGGACCGCCCGTGAGGGTCACGTTCTTGCCGAACAGCGAACCGAAGCCGACGGGCGCGCTATCGTACTGCGGCACACCGACGCGCGAGATCACGCCGCCGGGACGCACGATGCCGTACGCCTGCTCGTACGCGGGCATGTGGCCGACGGCCTCCAGCACGATGTGGCTGCCCTCGCCGTTCGTGAGGTCCATGACCGTGGCGATGCCTTCCGCGCCGCGCTCGGCGACGACATCCGTCGCACCGAACTCGATGCCGAGGTCGGTGCGCGACTGGTGGCGGCCCATGAGGATGATCCGCTCGGCACCCAACTCGCGGGCGGCGAGCACCGCCGACAGGCCCACGGCACCGTCACCGATCACGGTGACCGTCTTGCCGGGCTCGACGCGGCCCATGTGGGCGGCGTGGTAGCCCGTGAGGTACACGTCGGAGAGGGTGAGCAGCGACGGATACAGCGCCTCGTCCACGGGACCCGGTACCTTCACGAGCGACCCGTCGGCGAGGGGCACGCGCACGGCCTCGGCCTGGCCGCCACCCACGCCGTTGCCTCCGTAGAAGCCGCCGTGGATGCACGACGTGTGCACACCCTCGCGGCAGAACACGCACGTGTTGTCCTGGAAGGCGAACGGAGCGATGACGAAGTCACCCTTCGTGAGGGTGACGACATCCGCGCCGATCTCCTCGACGACACCGATGAACTCGTGGCCCATCTGGCGCCCCTGGGCGTCGGCGGGCATGTCGTGGAACGGGTGCAGGTCGGAGCCGCAGATGCACGCGCACGTCACGCGCACGATGGCATCGGTGGGCTGCCGGATGACCGGGTCGGGAACGTTCTCGATGCGCACGTCTCCGGCGCTGAACATGATGGTGGCTCTCATGCGTTCCAGTAGATCGCGGGCGCCGCGGCCGTGGGAGTGCCTGTCGTAACGGGTACTCGCAGACCCTCCCTGGGCCGAGTTTCGCGGCGTAGCGTCGGCGGCATGAGCATCCCGAACTTCACCCTCAACAACGGCGTCACCATCCCGGTTATCGGGCTGGGTGTCTTCCAGAGCAAGCCCGAGGAGACGTCGGCGGCGGTCCGCACGGCCCTCGAGGTCGGCTACCGCCACATCGACACGGCGGCCGCGTACGGCAATGAGCGACAGGTCGGCGAGGGCATCCGGGCGTCGGGCGTACCGCGCGAGGAGATCTTCATCGAGACCAAGGTGTGGGTGAGCGACTACGGCCACGACGAGACCCTGCACGCCTTCGAGAAGGCCACGCGCAAGCTCGGCTTCGACGAGCTCGACCTGCTCATCCTGCACCAGCCCGCGCCGCACCGGTTCGAGCGCACGATCGCCGCGTACAAGGCGCTCGAGACCCTCCTCGCCGACGGCCGCGCGCGCGCCATCGGTGTGAGCAACTTCATGCCCGACCACCTCGCGCGCCTGCTGGACGAGACGGATGTCGTGCCCGCACTCAACCAGGTCGAGCTCCACCCGTACTTCACCCAGCCCGACGTGCAGGCTGCGGATGCCGCGGCCGGCGTGCTCACGCAGGCGTGGTCGCCCATCGGCGGAATCACCTTCTATCCGGGCTGGGGCGACAGGGGCAAGAGCGTCTTGGACGACGAGACCATCGCCGCGATCGCGGGTGCGCACGGCAAGAGCGCCGCGCAGGTGATGCTGCGGTGGGGCATCCAGGAGGGCCGGTCGGTCATCCCGAAGTCGATAAATCCCGCGCGCATCGCCGAGAACTTCGACGTGTTCGACTTCGAGCTGAGCGCCGACGACCTCGCCCAGATCGACGCGCTCAACACCGGAACGCGCGGCGGCCCCGACCCCGACGCGATGCGCAGCGACTTCTTCGATCGGGTGATCCCGGAGGATTGACACCCGCGTGACACCACAATGACTTGACGTGACACCACTGTGGTGTCACACTGGTGACATGCAGCTCGACCAGTACATCCTCGACCTCCAGCGCCAGCTGGCGTCCGCCGCCGAGACCGGCAACGACGAGACCCGCGCCGTCGCCGAGCGCCTTGCCTCCGGGCTCGACGCGGCAACCCGACTAGTGCTGCTCGATGCGCTGTCAGCGGCAGTGGGCGAGATCACGCGCGACCTCGCGCCCGGCTCGGTCGACCTGCGGCTGCGCGGTCGCGAGATCGACTTCGTGATCACGCAGGCCGCCGCCGAGATCGAGACGGATGAGCCCGCGCTCGACCTCGACGACGCGAGCACCTCCCGCACCACCCTCCGACTGCCCGACGCCCTCAAGGCGCGGGTGGACGACGCGGCGGCCGCCGACGGCCTCTCCGTCAACACCTGGCTCGTGCGCGCGGTCGCGGCGGCCCTCCAACCCAAGCAGCGACGATCCGCGCAGCGCACGCTGCGCAGCGGCGACAACTTCGCCGGCTGGGCTCGATAGCAGCCCGCCCCTCACCCACCACCTCCACCGAACACACCCACAGAAAGGGTGGCGCCAGCATGCCCACTTTCAGCACCCCAACCCCCATCGACGTGTCGATCAACCTCCCGGTCGGCCGCCTTGACGTGATCGCCTCCGACCGTGCGGACACCGTCGTGACCGTCACCCCGACGAACCCCACGCGGGCCGTCGACCGTCGTGGCGCGGAAGAGACCAAGGTCGAGCTCACCGGCCAGCAACTCACCATCACCGGCCCCAAGCCGAGGATGAGCTGGTTCGGGCCGACCGAGTCCATCGACCTCGTCGTCGAGCTGCCCACGGGTTCTCGCGTCACCGCCGACGTCTCCGTCGGAGCCGTCAACAGCCGGGGCCGCTTGGGCGCGACGCGCATCAAGAGCGGGCTGGGTGGCGTCGAGCTCGACGCGGTCGGCGACCTGTGGCTGCGGGCATCCCACGGCAACTCCAGTATCGGCAGCGCCGACGGCTCGGTCGAGATCACTGCCGACCACGGACAGATCCGGCTCGGAACCGTCACGGGCGATGCGACCCTCAAGGCGTCGCACGGGTCCATGACGGTGGACGAAGCGGGCGGCGACCTCGAGGCGAAGCTCTCCTACGGCGACCTCGACGTCACGAGGGCGCTCGCCTCGGTCTCCGCCAAGACGGCATACGGGAGCATCCGGCTGCGCGAGGTGTCGAGCGGCTCCGTGCAGGTCGAGAGCGGGTTTGGCGCGGTCGTGATCGGCGTGCGGCCGGGCGTTCCCGCCTGGCTCGACCTCGCGTCGAAGGAGGGGCACGTGCGCAACGAACTCACCGGCGAGGGCGCCCCCGAAGCGTCCGAGCAGACGGTCACCGTGCACGCGCGCACCCAGTTCGGCGACATCACCATCCAGAGAGGACAGTGACATGACGGCAATCGACGTTCGCGGCCTCCGCAAGTCGTACGGCAGCACCGTGGTGCTCGACGGGGTCGACCTCAGCGTCGCCGCAGGCACCGTCACGGCCCTGCTCGGCCCCAACGGCGCGGGCAAGACGACGACCGTGCACATCCTCAGCACACTCGTGCGGCCGGATGCGGGCACCGCACTAGTGGCAGGATCCGACGTGGTCCGCGACCCCCAGGGCGTGCGCGCGTCCATCGGCCTCACCGGCCAGTTCTCCGCTGTCGACAGCCTCCTCACCGGGGAGGAGAACCTCCTCCTCATGGCGCGCCTGCGGCACCTCGGGGCGAAGCGGTCGAAGACCCGCGTCGTCGAACTGCTCGAGCAGTTCGACCTCGTGGATGCTGCCCGCAAGCCGCTCTCCACCTACTCGGGCGGCATGAAGCGACGCCTCGACCTCGCCATGACGCTCGTCGCCACGCCCCGCGTGATCTTCCTCGACGAGCCGACGACGGGCCTCGACCCGCGCAGCCGCCACACGATGTGGGGCATCGTGCGCGAGCTCGTCGCCGACGGCACCACCGTGCTGCTCACCACCCAGTACCTCGACGAGGCCGACGAACTCGCCGACCGCATCGCCGTGCTCGACAAGGGCCGCATCGTCGCCGAAGGCACGCCCGACGAGCTCAAACGCCTCGTGCCGGGCGGGCACATCCGACTCAGGTTCGCCGACGCCGAGGCGCTCGACACGGCGGGCCGGATGCTCGACGAGTCCACCCGCGACGACACGGCCCTCACGCTCACGGTGCCGAGTGACGGCAGTACCGCCGCGCTGCGCGCGCTGCTCGGGAGCCTCGACGCCGCCGGCATCGAGCCCGACGAGCTGAGCATCCACACGCCCGACCTCGACGACGTGTTCTTCGCACTCACCACCACGAAGGGATCCGACTCATGAGCTACGTCATCAGCGACTCGGCGACGATGCTGCGCCGCAACCTCCTGCACGTCGTGCGCTACCCCGGCCTGTCGATGTTCACGATCCTCGGTCCCGTGGTCATCCTGCTGCTCACCGTGTTCGTCTTCGGGGGCACGCTCGGCGCGGGCCTTCCCGGTGTGGATGCCTCGGGCGGGCGTGACGCGTACCTCGCGTACGTCATCCCCGGCATCCTGCTCATCACGATCGCGGGCACGGCGAGCGGCGCGGCCATCACCGTCGCCATGGACATGACCGAGGGCATCACCGCGCGCTTCCGCACCATGTCCATCTCGCGCGCGGCGGTGCTCACGGGGCACGTCGTCGGCAACACGATCCAAGCGGTTATCGCCGTGGCCCTCGTGCTCGGCGTGGGGCTCCTCATCGGCTTCCGCCCGACAGCCGGCCCCCTGCAGTGGCTGGCCGCTGCGGGTCTCGTCGTGCTCATCTCGTTCGCGATCAGCTGGATCGGCGTGGCCATGGGCATGCAGTCAAAGACCGTCGAGACGGCGAGCAACCTGCCGCTCATCCTCACGGTGCTGCCCCTGCTCGGGAGCGGCTTCGTGCCGACGGCGTCCATGCCGCAGTGGCTGCAGTGGTTCGCCCAGTACCAGCCGTTCACGCCGTTCATCGAGACCATCCGCGGGCTGCTGCTCGGCACGCCGCTCGGCTGGAACCCCGTGCTCGCCCTCGCGTGGGCCGTCGTCATCGCGGTCGGCGGCTACGCGTGGTCGATGGTGATCTACGAGCGCAAGTCGGTGCGCTGAGACCTACGCCGGGTATCCCTTCGACGCGAGCAGCTCCGCGAGGTGGGCGGCGTTCGCCGCGACGGTCTCGGTGGTCTGCGCGGTCTTCTCGGGGGTATCCGGCAGGTCCTGGTAGTCGACGCTGCCCATGGCCTCGCCGTTCCAGTAGGTGACCCCCTGAGCCGGGATCGTGAATCCCACGTCATTGAGGGCCTGGAACACCTCGGCCGAGATCGCGTGCGCGCCATCCTCGTTGCCCACGATCGCGGCCACGGCCACCTTGTCGGTGAGCGTGCCCTCCGAGATCTCGGCGTCGAGCCGCTCGAGCACCCGGTGCGCGACGCTCGCGGCATGGCCCATCCACGTGGGCGTCGCGAGCACGAGGATGTCGGCGTCCAGAATCTGCTGCCGGATGCCCGGCCACGCGTCCCCGTCACCCATATCGGCCTCGACCCCCGGCCGCACGTCGAAGTCCACCACGCGCACCGACGTGCCCGTCACCCCGTGCTTCGCGAGGGACGCGAGCACTTGGCTCGCGAGCAGTTCCGTGCTCGACTTCGCGGGGCTGGGCTTGAGGGTGCACACGAGTGCGAGAGCTGTTGTCATACCTCGACGCTAGGTCGGGCATCCGGCTCTCGCGCGCCCTTGACGCGGCTCGCCCCGAGGGTTACTAGCTCGAGGGAACCGCGGTGGGAGTGGGCGTCGGGGTCGAGTTCTGGTTGAAGTCGGCGCCGGCGGCCTGGATGACGAACGCCTGGAACGACGCGAGGTCGCTCACCGAGCCCGTGTACTTGACGCCGTTGACGATGACGGTGGGGGTGCCCGTGACCTTATCCACGTCGGAGTTGGGGATGGGGCCGTCGAGCGCGCGCTGCGTCGAGTTCGACACCCACGCCTTGAACTCCTGCGTCTTGATGCACGTGGCGATCTTGTCGGGGTTCTGCACGTTGGCCTGCGTCGTGAAGTCGATGAGCTGCTCGTCGGTGAGGCCCGTCGTGTTCTCCTCGGGCTGGTTCGCGAACAGCAGGTTGTGGAAGTCGTAGTACTGGTTGGGCGAGTAGTTGGCGACGCACGCGGCGGCATTCGTGGCGCGGGTCGAGTACTTGGTGCCCTGCGAGAGTCGGTCGAGGATCGCGATGGGGTGAATCTCGACTGTCGTCTTGCCGTTGTCGAGCAGGCTCGTGATGTAGGCACCGTTGGTCGCCTCGAACTGGCCGCAGACGGGGCAGAGGTAGTCGACGTACATCTGGATGTCGAGGGTGCCCGCCGCTTCGTCGCGCGTGTTCGCGATGGGCTTCGCGTCGGCGCCGAGCGCCTTCGTCTCTGTGGCGATGGCGCCCTGCTTGAGCTGGATGCCGTCGCTCGCCATGTTCTTGGGGCCGGGACCCGCGGGGGTGATGGAGGTCACGAGCACGACGGCGACGATCACCACCACCGCAAGCAGGCCGAGGATGATGCTGCCCTGGATGATGAACCGGGTGCGTCGATCCTTCTTCTTCTGCTCCTCGCGCAGCAGGCGGGCCTTCTCACGAGCAGCTTCGCGCTTCTCGTTCTTCGAGAGCCTGCCGTCGGTGCCGTAGCTCAATCGATCCTCATTCGCTCAGTAGTTATCGGGGCGCAACCTACAAAGCGCCTGTGGAATTCTAGGAGCGCTGGCTGTGAATTGCCCAACCCTGACATAATGGCCGGTGGTGGTCTTCGACCGCCACAATCCATTCACTACGGATCGTCCGGCACGTACCTGCCGGTGAAGGAGCATTAATAGTCATGGCATCAGTCACTTTCGACAAGGCAACCCGCCTCTACCCGGGTTCCACCCGCCCCGCCGTCGATGGCATCGACCTCGAGGTCGCCGATGGCGAATTCCTCGTTCTGGTCGGCCCCTCCGGCTGTGGAAAGTCCACAACCCTGCGCATGCTGGCCGGCCTCGAAGAGGTCAACGCCGGGCGCATCCTCATCGGCGACCGTGACGTCACGGATGTTCCCCCGAAGGATCGCGACATCGCGATGGTCTTCCAGAACTACGCCCTGTACCCCCACATGACCGTGGCCGAGAACATGGGCTTCGCGCTCAAGATCGCCGGCGTCAACAAGGAAGAGCGCGCCACCCGCGTTCTCGAGGCTGCCAAGCTCCTCGACCTCGAGCCCTACCTGAGCCGCAAGCCGAAGGCGCTCTCCGGTGGCCAGCGCCAGCGCGTTGCCATGGGTCGCGCGATCGTGCGCCAGCCCCAGGTCTTCCTCATGGACGAGCCGCTGTCGAACCTCGACGCCAAGCTCCGCGTGCAGACCCGTACGCAGATCGCGTCGCTGCAGCGCCGCCTCGGCGTCACGACCGTCTACGTCACCCACGACCAGACCGAGGCCCTCACCATGGGTGACCGCATCGCGGTCCTCAAGGACGGCGTACTCCAGCAGGTCGGCACGCCCCGCGACCTGTACGAGGCACCGCAGAACGTGTTCGTCGCCGGCTTCATCGGCAGCCCCGCCATGAACCTGTTCGACGCCGACATCGTCGACGGCGGCCTCAAGTTCGGCACCGCCACCGCGAAGGTCGACCGCGAGACCCTCGACGGCACCAAGGCCAAGAAGGTCACCATCGGCATCCGCCCCGAAGACGTCAAGGTCTCCAAGACCGGCGAGGGCCTCCCGGTCACCGTCGACGTCGTCGAGGAGCTCGGCGCCGACGGTTACCTCTACGGACACACCGAGATCGACGGCAACCGCACCGACATCGTCGTGCGCGTCGACGGCCGTTCGCACCCGAACGCCGGCGACAAGGTCGTCATCACCCCCGAGCCGAACCACATCCACGTGTTCGACACCGAGTCGGGTCTGCGCCTCAGCAAGAAGGCAGTTGTCGCGGGCTAAGTAGTTCGTTCAGTCGGGCCTGCCGGGATCTCTCGGCAGGCCCGACCCACTTAAGGACACCATGAGCGGTTCACTCAACATCACGTCGGCCACTGTCGACCCCGCGCTTCTCGACCTCCCGTGGAGCACCCCGCTCGAGACCTGGCCCGAGGAGACGATCGCGGCGCTGCCCAAGGGCATCTCGCGCCACCTCGTGCGCTTCGTCAACCTGAGCGGCTACGTCGTCGCCATCAAGGAGACCTCGGCGGAGCTCGCCCGCAAGGAGTACGACATGCTGCGCACACTGCAGCGCCTCGACATCCCGTGCGTCGAGCCCGTCGCCGTCATCACGAACCGCACATCGGAGACCGGCGAGCCGCTCGAGTCGGTGCTCGTCACGCGCCACCTGCGCTTCTCACTGCCCTACCGCGCCATCTACTCGCAGAGCCTGCGGCCCGAGACCGCGACGAGACTCGTGGATGCCCTCGCCGTGCTCCTCGTGCGTCTGCACATCATCGGCTTCTTCTGGGGCGACGTGTCGCTCTCGAACACCCTCTTCCGTCGCGACGCCGGAGCCTTCGCGGCCTACCTCGTCGACGCCGAGACCGGCCAGCTCTACGACGGACTCTCGAACGGCCAGCGCGAGAACGACCTCGAGATCGCGCGCATCAACATCGCGGGCGAGCTCCTCGACCTGCAAGCGGGCGGTCGCCTCGCCGAGGAGATCGACCCCGTCGAGATCAGCAATGGGATCGTCGCGCAGTACCGCACGCTCTGGAAGGAGCTCACGGCCGCCGAGGAGTTCGACCAGTCCGAGCGCTGGCGCATCAACCAGCGCGTCGAGCGCCTCAACGACCTCGGGTTCGACATCGAAGAGCTCGCGATCAAGACCGACGAGACCGGCACGACGGTGCGCATCCAGCCGAAGGTCGTCGACGCGGGCCACCACTCCCGCCGCCTGCTGCGCCTCACGGGCCTCGACGCCCAGGAGGGCCAGGCCCGCCGCCTGCTCAACGACCTGGACGCGTACCGCGTGAAGTACGAGAAGCAGGACCTCGACGAGGAGTTAGTGGCGCACGAGTGGGTGGTCCGAGTGTTCGAGCCGGTCATCCGGGCGATCCCCAAAGACCTGAAGGGTCGACTGGAGCCCGCCGAGATCTTCCACCAGCTGCTCGATCATCGGTGGTACATGTCGCAGAACGAGGGACGCGACATCCCGCTCGCGGAGGCCGTGTCGAGCTACGTCGACACCGTGCTGCGGCACCGCCGCGACGAGGCCACGATGATCGACCCGCCGACGGGCACATTCACGGCGCCCATCCCCGTCGCCGAGGACGACGACTGGCGCAGTAAGGTCTGAACCATGATCCGTCACGTCGTCGCCTTCCAGCTCACCGCCGCCTCCGATGCGGAGCGCGCAGCCGACATCTCCGAGATGCAGAGCCGCCTGAATGCGCTCGTGGGCGTCATCCCCGGCCTGATCTCCATGTCGCTCAAGCCCGACCTCGGCCTCGTCGAGGACCACTGGGATGTCGTCCTCGTCTCCGAGCACGACGACAACGCAGCACTCGAGGGATACCAGGCGCACCCCGCCCACCAGGAGGCCGGCGCGTTCATCCGCTCGGTCACCTCGAGCGACCGCGTCACCGTCGACTACGAGGTCTAGACCAGCATCGACACCGGATGCTCGATCCGACGCACGAACGCCGCGAGCCACTGGGCGGCCAGCGCTCCGTCGAGAACCCGGTGATCGGCCGAGAGCGTCACGGTCATGACCGTGCCGACGGCGAGCTGACCGTCCTCCACTACCGGTTGCTGGCGCGCAAGGCCGACCGCCAGAATCGCCGACTGCGGCGGGTTGATGATCGCGGAGAACTCGGTGACGCCGTACATCCCCAGGTTCGAGACGGCGAAGCTGCCGCCCTCGAGTTCCTGCTGCTTGAGGCGCCCCGCCCGTGCACGCTCCGCGAGGTCGGCGACGTTGCGAGCGATCTCGGTGAGGCTCTGCTTCTCCACTGAGCGCAGCACCGGGGTCACGAGCCCACCCTCGATGGCGACCGCAACCGACATGTCGACCGTCGCGTAGCGGCGCACCGCCGTCTCACCCCACGTCGCGTTCGCCTCGGGGACGTCGACGAATGCCGCGGCCGCCGCCTTGAGCACGAAGTCGTTGAGGGAGAGCTTCACGCTCGCGGTCTCGTTGGCGGTCGTGCGCAACGCCACGAGCTCGTCGACCCGGCAGTCGGCGACGAGGTAGAAGTGCGGCACTGTGGACTTGCTCTCGGTGAGCCTGCGCGCGATCGCTCGGCGCATTCCGGTGTGCGGGATGTCGGTGTATCCGGCGGCGGTCTCGACAGGCGCGATCACCGACGCATCCACCGGAGCCCGGTCGAGGTCGGCGCGCACGACGCGGCCGCCGGGGCCCGTGCCTGTGACGGCCGAGAGGTCGACGCCGCGCTCTTTCGCGAGGCGGCGCACGAGCGGGCTCACGAAACGACGGGAGGTCGCCTCGACGGGGGCCCCGACAGGCTCGACGACCGCGGGCTCGGCGACCTCGGCCTCGGCCACGGCCACGGCCACGGCAGGCTCGGCGGCCGGGGCATCCGGCACCTCCACGCTCTCGCCTTGGGCGCCGACCACGGCGATGGGCTCGCCGACCTTGATCGAGACGCCCTCCGCGACGAGGAGCTTGAGCAGGGTGCCCTGTGTCTCCGCGGCGTACTCGACGATCGCTTTCTCGGTCTCGACCTCGGCGAGCGGAACCCCCACCGTGATCTCCTGGCCGACGGTGACGAGCCACGTCTGGATGGCGGCCTCCGCGCTACCGGCAAGAACCTCGGGCATCCGGATGATCGTTGCCATCAGCGCGCCCCCAACCCCGCGCGAATGCGCTCGAGCCCGGCGACGACTTCCTCGGTGCGCGCGATCGCCGCACGCTCGAGCACCCTGGAGATGCTCGGCGACGCCTCGCTGCCCATGACCCGCTCGATCGGCTGGTCGAGGTAGTCGAAGAAGCGCCGCTGGATCTCGTCCGCGAGCCACGCCCCGTACGACGTGCCCTGCGCACCCTGCTCGACGATGAGCACGCTGTTGGTCTTGCGGATGCTCGCCCCGATGGTCTCCCAGTCGAGCGAGGCCCGATCGAGCCATCGCAGGTCGATCACGTCGGCGTTCATCCCCGTCTGCTCCACAGCCTCGAGGCTGTGGCGCACCATGGACAGGTAGCTGATCACGGTGACATCGTCGCCAGTTCGCCGCAGCGCCGCACGTCCGGGCGGCAGGATGTAGTCGAGGTCGCCCTCGGGCACGGTGTCCGCCTGCCCGTAGAGGTCGACGTGCTCGATCACGAGCACGGGGTCCTGCAGAGCGAGGGCGGCGTTCATGAGGCCCACATAGTCGGCGGCGGACGAGGGCGCGACGATGCGCCATCCGGGGCTCGTCGCGAAGATGCCTGCCGGGTCCATGAGGTGCTGCGAGCCGTATCCGGAGCCCATGGCCACCTTCGTGCGCAGCACGAACGGCACGGCGTTGTCGCCGCCGAACATGTGGCGTGCCTTGCCGATCTGATTGAACACCTGGTCGGCGGCCACCCACATGAAGTCCGGATACATGAACTCGACGACCGGCCGGAATCTACCGTCGAGCGCGAGGCCCGCACCGAGGCCGGTGAACGCGTTCTCGCTGATCGGGGTGCCGATGATCCGGTCGCCGCCGTACTTCTTCGCGAGACCCTTGGTGGCACCGTTGGTGCCCCCGCTCAGTCGATGCACGTCTTCGCCCATGACGATGATGCGGTCATCCTGCTCCATGCGGCGGTCCATGACCGCGGCGACGGCGTCGACGAACTTGATGTCGCGCCAGGCGCCCGTGTGGTCGAGGGGGTCGGAGGCGATGAGCGACTGCAACTCGCTGGCATCCCCGCGCACGCCGACGTTGACGAAGCTTGCCTCGGGCCAGAGCTCGTCACGGATGCGGCGCTTGCCCTCAGCCGCCGGATCCTTCTCCAGCAGCTCACCGGCAGCCGCCGTCAGGGCCGCCTGCGCCTGCGCGCGAATGCTGTCGACGCCGGCCTGGTCGATCTGACCGAGCTTGATCATCTCGCGAGCGACGCGGTCGAGCGGGTCGCGGGCGCGCCACGCGGCCTCCTCGGCCTTGTCTCGGTAACCGAATGCACTGCCGGGGTACGGGCCGTTCTGGTGGAAGAAGCGATAGACCTCGGCCTCGATGATGGCGGGGCCCTCGCCCGACCGCATGCGCTCTGCGGCCTGCTCGGTGGCGAGGTACACCGCCAGGGGGTCCATGCCATCGACGCGCCACGACGGGATGCCAAACCCCTGCCCGCGCACCGAGAATCGGGTGTCTGCCGTGACCTCGTCAGCGTGGGTAGAGACCGCATACAGGTTGTTCTCGATGAAGAAGGCCACCGGCAGCTTCCAGGCTGCGGCGAGGTTCATGCTCTCGAGCACGGAGCCGATCTGGCTCGCGCCGTCACCGAAGTAGTTGATGGTGAGGTCGGTCGTGCCGCCGTGCTTCTGGGCCCACGCGTTTCCCGCGGCCATCGGAGCGCCGCCGCCCACTATTGCGTTGGTGCCGAGCGCACCGGCCTCGAACCACTGGAGGTGCATGGATCCGCCCCGCCCACGGCAGTAGCCCTGTGCGAGGCCGAGGATCTCGGCGAGGGTCTTCTGCAGCACCTCCTGCACCTGCGGGGTCACGAGTGCCGTGAGGTCGAGACGACCGCCCGTGACATGGGTGAGCGCCTTGGCGAGGAACTGGTGGTGGCCGCGGTGCGATCCGTTGACGCCGTCGCTCGAACGCAGGCCGATGATCGATCCGACGGCGCCGCCCTCTTGGCCGATGCTCGAATGCGCCGGACCGTGCACGAGCCCTTCGCCGGCAAGCTCCAGCACGGTCTCCTCGAATGCCCTGATGAGGTGCAGTTGGCCGAGCATCCCCGCGAGGAGCGCCGGGTCGGCAGCCTTCCAGTCGGCGGGCGTGGTGGTGAGCTCGACCCAGTCGACTCCCGTTTCCAAACGTCGTGATCTGGGCATCGTCGCCACTTCCTGTACTTCCGCCGCGTACCTCGCGTTGTGGCAGAGTATCTCAGGATTGAATCCAATCTCAAGGCATTTGAGTGAAATGTGTAGATTTCGCGCTCGTTACTGGCAATAATGTATTCAATCAACGATGAGGAGCGGCAATGAGCACGGGAATCCCAGGGCTGCGCGGTGGCGATCACCTCGGCATCACCGTTCCCGACCTCGACGCCGCACAAGCGTTCTTCGTCGACGTGATCGGGGCCGAGTACGTCTATACCCTCGGCGCGAAGCAGTCGGACGACGAATGGATGACCGAGCACCTCGGGGTGCATCCGCGCACGGTCATCCGCGAGATCCGCTTCCTGCGTCTCGGCACCGGCCTCAACCTCGAGCTGTTCGACTACGACGCCGCCGACGGGCAGGCGGCGCATCCGCGCAACAGCGACCTGGGCGGGTACCACCTCGCCCTCTACGTCGACGACATGGATGCGGCGCTGGAGCACCTGCACCGCCACGGCATCGAGACCATGGGCGAGCCGACCTCGAGCAAGCAGGCCGCCGAGGGTCAGCGCTGGGTGTACTTCCGCAGCCCGTGGGGCTTGCAGCTCGAACTCGTGAGCTACCCCGACGGCAAGGCGTATGAGAAGGATTCGTCCGTGCACCTCTGGCACCCCGCCCGACCGGCAGAATGAGTGTCATGAGCATCGCCGCCGACCTCGTCGCGCACGGCAACTCGAGCGCACGGATCGCCGAGCTGTTGCGCGAGGCGATCCTGCACGGCGAGTACCTGCCGGGCGAGCGCCTTCGACAGGAGGTCGTCGCCCAGCGCTTCGGCGCGAGCCGGGTGCCCGTGCGAGAGGCGTTCCGCACGCTCGAGGCCGACGGGCTCGTGACACTCGTCGCGAACACGGGCGCCTGGGTGTCACGCCTGAGTCTCGTCGAATGCGAGGAGGTCTACCAGACCCGCGAGCGAGTCGAGCCGCTACTGCTGCGCTACGCCATGCCGCTCATCGACGCGGAGCATCTCACCAGGCTCGAACGGCTGGCGCTGCAGATGCAGCAGACGAGCGGCGTCGAGGAGTTCCTCGCCCTCGACAGGGAATTTCACCTCGGCTCTTACGAACCCGCTCAGACGACGGTGCTCGGCGACCTCGTCAATCGGCTGTGGGACACCACACAGAGCTACCGACGCGCGTTCACGCGTCTCCTCGACGACCACGCGACCCGCGTCATGCACGACGAGCACCACATGCTCGTGGAGGCGATTCGCGCACAGGACGCGGATGACGCCGAGCGCATCCTCGCGGGCCACATCCGGCGCACCCGCCTCGGCCTCGCCCGCCACCCCGAAGTCTTCGACCAGAACTAGCTACGAAAGGCACAACAATGGCGATCGCCACGATCAATCCTGCGACGGGTATCACTGAGAAGACCTTCGAGGCGCACGATGCCGCCGAGGTCGAGCGTCGCATCGCCCTGGCTGACGCGGCCACGAAGGCCATGCGCCAGACCACATTCGCCGACCGGGCCGCGTGGATGCGCGCCGCCGCCGACCTCCTCGAGGCCGAGGCCGAAGAGGTCGCCGTCATCATGACCACCGAGATGGGCAAGCCCCTCGCGCAGGCGAAGGCCGAAGCCCTGAAGTGCGTCAAGGGCATGCGCTTCTACGCCGAGCACGCTGAAGAGTTCCTGGCCGACGAGCCACTGGCCGAGCCGTCATCCGTGAATGCGTCAGCTGCCTACGCGGTGTACCAGCCGCTCGGTGCCGTGCTCGCCGTCATGCCGTGGAACTACCCGCTGTGGCAGGTCATCCGTTTCGCCGCCCCCGCGCTCATGGCCGGCAACTCGGGCCTGCTCAAGCACGCCTCGAACGTTCCCCAGTCGGCGCTCTACCTCGACACTCTCTTCACGCGCGGCGGCTTTCCGGATGGCGCGTTCTCGACGCTGCTCATCGGGTCGAAGGAGGTCGCGGCAGTGCTGCACGACAGGCGCGTGAAGGCCGTGACTCTCACGGGCTCCGAGCCCGCGGGCCGCGAGGTCGCCGCCAACGCGGGCGGGCAGATCAAGAAGGCCGTGCTGGAGCTCGGTGGCTCCGATCCGTTCATCGTCATGCCCTCGGCCGACATCGCGAAGGCCGTCGAGGTCGCCGTCACCGCGCGCGTGCAGAACAACGGGCAGTCGTGCATCGCCGGCAAGCGCTTCATCGTGCACGCCGACGTGTACGAGCAGTTCGCGGGCCTGTTCGCCGACAAGCTGAAAGCACTCGTCGTCGGCGACCCGATGGATGCGGCAACGCAGGTGGGCCCGCTCGCCACCGAGTCCGGCCGCAGCGACCTCGCCGAACTCGTCGACGACGCCGTGAAGCACGGCGCGACGGTCCTCGCCGGCGGACACGCCCCCGACCGCGCCGGCTGGTTCTACGAGCCCACCCTCATCACCGACCTCCACGACGGCATGCGCCTCGTGCTCGAGGAGGCCTTCGGGCCCGTGGCATCCCTCTACCGCGTCGAGAGCCGCGAGGAGGCCCGCGACATCGCGAACCAGACCACATTCGGCCTGAGCTCCGCGGTGTGGACGACGGACGCCGACGACGAGCAGTTCTTCATCGATTCGATCGAGGCCGGCGCGGTGTTCATCAACGGCATGACCATCTCCTACCCCGAGCTGCCGTTCGGCGGCGTGAAGGACTCGGGCTACGGGCGCGAGCTCGCGGCGGCGGGCATCCGGGAGTTCTGTAACCTCAAGACCGTCTGGAAGGGCTGAGCCATGTCGACCCTCGGCTTCCTCGGTATGGGCAACATGGGCAGCGCCATGGCCGGACGCCTGCTCGAGCAGGGCCACGAGCTGCTCGTGTGGAACCGCAGCCCCGACGCCTGCGCCGAGCTCGCGGCGAAGGGCGCCGTGCTGGCATCGTCGGCGCGGGAGGCGCTCGCGCAGTCGGTGTCGTTCTCGATGTTCGCCAACGACGAGGCCGCCGAGAGCGTGCTCACGGCGGAGAACCTGACGGGCCAAGACGGCCGGATGCACGTCAACATGGCCTCGATCAGCACCGCTGCGGCGGAACGCCTGACCACCGCTGTCGAGGCAGCGGGCGTCGGATACCTCGCCGCCCCCGTGCTCGGCCGCCCCGCGGTCGCGGCCGCCGGCAACCTCAACATCCTCGCTGCGGGCCCCGACGCGCTCGTTGCCGCCGCGGCCCCCTACCTCGACGTCCTGGGCGCGCGCACCTGGCGTTTCGGCGAGCAGCCGAGCCGCGCGAACGGCGTGAAGATCTCCGTGAACTTCACGATTCTGCACGCACTGCAGGCCATGGCGGAGGGCATCAGCCTCGTCGAGTCGCAGGGCATCGAGGCCGGCGACTTCATCGAGCTGCTCTCGGGCACGCTGTTCCCCGGCGTCGTGTACTCGGGCTATGGCTCGATGATGGCGGAGCGCCGCTACACGCCTCCCGGCTTCTCGATGCCGCTCGGACTCAAGGACCTCGGGCTCGCGGAGGACCTCGCCGCCGAGCGCGGGGTGACCCTGCCGACCGCGCCCGTGCTGCGCGACAGGTTCGAGACAGCCCTCGCCGACCCCGAGCTCGCCGAGCTCGACTGGTCGGCCGTGGCCGAGGTCACCCGAGGTAGGGCTGCACGTATCGAAGTTCCGCGCGGCGAGTTTCAGTAGCGCGACGCGAGACCTGTAGCGCGGCCCGAGCAGGGGCGCAGCGCGGGCCAAACTTGCGGGCGCGGGCGAAGCTTTCCCCGCGCCCGCAAGGAACCACCGCGAGGGGGTTTCGATACGGCCGCGGGCGGCCTCCTCAACGGCCTAGGCCTCGCCGCGGCCCGCGGGCGTGTTGAGGTGCGACTGGGAGTCGCGGGCGTGGCCGAGCACCCCGCCGACCGAGTAGTACCGCTGCCCGGCGACGAGCAGTTCTTCGGCCGGGAACTTCGTGATGACCTCGCATCCGGTGGCCGTCACGACCACTTCCTCCTCGATGCGTGCTGCGCCCCATCCGTCCTTCGACGGCCAGTAGGTCTCGAGGGCGAAGACCATGCCCTCCTTGAGCTCCTCGGGGTGGTCGAGCGAGACGAGGCGCGAGAATATCGGCTTCTCCCAGATGGAGAGGCCGACGCCGTGGCCGTACTGCAGAGCGAAGGCGGCCTCCTCGTCGGCGAAGCCGAACTCCTGGGCCGTGGGCCACACCGAGACGATATCCGCGGTCGTGGCGCCCGGCTTCACGAGGGCGATCGCGCGGTCCATGTACTCGCGGGCCCGAGTGTACGCATCGTTCTGCGCGTTCGAGGCCGAGCCGACCGCGAAGGTGCGGTAGTAGCACGTGCGGTAGCCGTTGAAGCTGTGCAGGATGTCGAAGAACGCGGGGTCGCCGGGCCGGATGAGCCGGTCCGAGAAGACGTGCGGATGCGGCGAGCAACGCTCCCCCGAGATGGCGTTGACGCCCTCCACGTACTCCGAGCCGAGGTCGTAGAGGGTTTTGGCGACGAGGCCGACGGCCTCGTTCTCGCGCACGCCCGGCTTGAGGAAGCGGTAGAGCTCCTCGTAGGCGGCATCCACCATCGACGCCGCCTGGGTGAGCAGGCGGATCTCGTCGTGGGTCTTGATGCGGCGAGCCTCCATGAATACCTGCTGGCCGTCGACGACCTCGATGCCGAGCTTCTGAAGCGCGAACAGGATCGGCAGCTCGATCACGTCGACGCCGAGGGGCTGGTTGGCGACCCCGAACTTGTCGAGTTCGCGCTTGATCTTCGCGGCAACCTTGTCCGCGATCTCGGCGTCGGGCGTGAAGGCTCCGCGCAAGGTCGAGATGCCGGCTCGTGCGCCGCTCTCGAGGCGGGGGCGGGTGGCGCCCTCGTGAGGAGCGCTGGGGTCGGCATCCATCTCGGCGGTCGTGCGGTCGAGCCACGGGTTGTACAGCTGGTGGTGCTTGGCGGCAGATCCGAAGTCCCACGAGATGGGGTCGGTGTTGCGGGTGAGAAGGCTGAACCTGATGAGCTTGTCCATGGCCCACGTGCCGATGTGGGTGGAGGTCATGTAGCGGATGTTCGAGAAGTCGAACGCGAGGAGGGCACCGAGGCTCGAGATCTCCAGCTCCGCCTTGAGCCGCGCGAGCCGCTCGGACCGCAGCCGGTCGAAGTCGACCCTGGCCTCCCAGTCAACGGCGTTCGTGCCGGTGGTACCGGTGCTCTTCATCGAGTCCTCCTTCGGACGGCTGCGCGCCGTTCAGTGATGCAGAAGCAATGTTTAGCATAGGTTAACACTTCGGTCCAGACCAGCGCCACGGCGCGGCCACCGGGCCGAACTGCCCGTGGTGGTATTCTCGCCAAGACGTGGGGAGGTGTCACTCCCAGCGCGAACCCAGTGGAGGATCGATGACCGCCGATATCGGCGCACGCCTCCGTGAAGCTCGACTGCAGCAGAGCCTCAGCCTCCGCAGCGTCGCGCAAGCACTCGGCGTCTCCGCGAGCCTCATCTCCCAGGTCGAGACCGGCAAGACCCAGCCCTCGGTGTCCACGCTCTACGCGCTCGTCACCCACCTCGGCATCTCGATCGACGACGTCATGGGAACGCCGGCGCGCGCGGTGCCCGACGGGCCGGAAGCCATAGTCATGCCGAGCTACGCAAGCTCCCCTCCCGTTCAGCGCGGCATCGACAACCCCTTTCTCGAGATGGAGAACGGCGTGCGCTGGGAGCGCTTGGCCGGGGAGAACGGCCCAGCAGACGGCCTCCTGGTGAGCTACGACCCCGGTGCGTCGAGTTCGATCGAGGGCAAGCTCATGCGCCACGCGGGCATCGAGTACGCCTACATCATCGAGGGCCAGCTGACCCTGCAACTCGACTTCGACACCTACGTGCTCGAGGCCGGCGACTCGATGTACTTCGACTCCGTGCGCCCCCACCTGTACTCGAACAACGGCACCGCCGTCGCTCGCGGCGTGTGGTTCGTCTTCGGCCGCCGCCAGCAGAACCTCGCCATGCCCACAGCCCCCGGAACCGATGCGCGCACCCCCGGCGTGCCGCTCGCCTCGGCGGTCGATGTGCTCCGCGCCATGGACGAGCTGTAAAGCCAGACTCGACCCCTGTGGTGCCGTGCGCTTCCGCACGTCCTCATTGAAGCTTCTCTGGACACTTGTTTCATTGCAGGTGCACGATGTGTATAGTCACACTGAAAAGCACCAGCCGGAACTCGATGTCGATTCCGGTCATCAGCGGTTTCAAAGGAGAAATCACCATGAGGCAATCACGGTCGGCGAGAGTCATTCGCCCGTTCGCAGTCGGGGCGATCGCCGCCACGGCTCTCGCTCTCGCAGCCTGCGCGACCCCGGCCCCCGCCGGCACCGACGCTCCCTCGGAGGAGCCGCTCCAGATCGCGTACATCTCGTTCGCCGTCGCCAACACCTACGACGAGCCCATGCTCGCCGAGGCGCAGAAGGTCGCCGACGCCAACAACGCCGTGCTCACGGTGTTCGACGGCAACCTCGACCCGAACCTGCAGGTCACTCTCATCCAGGATGCGATCGCCTCCGGCCAGTACGACGGCATCATCACCCAGCCGATCTATGGCCCCGCGATCCTCGACGTGACCAAACAGGCCATCGATGCGGGCATCACCGTCGTGAACATCGACCAGATCCTGGGCGACGACTTCACCACGGGCAAGACCCAGCTCGACGGGCTCGCGGCCAACGTGGTGTTCGTGCCCTCCGAGCTCGGCAAGAAGTTCGGTGAGCAGACCGTCGCGGCGTGCGCGTCCAAGAACCTCGACCCCTGCAACGTCGCCTACCTCCACGATGTGAAGGCCTCGGCCATCGGCGTGGCCCTGTGGGACGGCTTCCAGGCCGCGACCAAGGGCTCGCCCGTCACGGTCGTCGCCGAGGGTGAGACCTTCTACAACCCCGCCGCCGCACAGACCGCGGTGACCGACATCCTCACGGCCAATCCGAATGTCGACCTCATCGCGACCTCTGACCAGGGTCTGCAGGGCGCGGTCCAGGCCATCGACGCCGCGGGCAAGAACGTCAGCGACTTCCTCATGGTCGGCTACGGCGGCTCCGTATGGGGCCAGGGCAAGGTTGCCGATGGCACGGTCTTCGCCGATGTCGTGCAGGCTCCCGCCACCGAGGGTCGCCTCGGCATGGAGGCGATGATCGACGCACTGCGCAACGGCAACAAGCAGGGCGACGTCGACCCGTTCGCCGACTTCCCCAACAACGGCGTCATGACCAAGGACACCGCGAGCAAGTTCACCGGCGAGTGGGCTGGCTAACACACAATGCCTGATTCGGCAGTCGTCGGCACCCCGCAGCTCTTCGTCGAGCTGCGGGGTGTCGGCAAGTCATTCGGTGGGATCTCCGTGCTCACCGACATCGATCTGCGCCTGGAGCCCGGCTCGGTGCACGCCCTCGTGGGTGAAAACGGTGCGGGCAAGTCGACGCTCAGCAAGATCATCGCGGGCCTCTACACCGCCGACTCCGGCGACCTCCTCGTCAACGGTGAGGAGCACCGATTCACGAGCCCCCGCGAAGCCCTCGACCTCGGCATCGCGACGATCGCCCAGGAACTCGCCCTCGTTCCGGCCCTCACGGTCGCTGAGAACGTCTTCCTCGGTAGGGAACCGCGCACTCTCGGCTGGATCGGCCGGCGCACACTTCGAGGCGAGTACCTCGCCCTCGCGAAGCAGACGGGGTTCGACCTCGACCCCGACGTGCCCGTGGGCTCACTGCGCACGGCAGACCAGCAGAAGGTCGAGATCCTCCGGGCCCTCGCGCGCGGCGCCTCCCTCATCATCATGGACGAGCCCACAGCCGCACTCTCGGGCCGCGACACGGAGCTCCTGCACTCCGTCGTACGCCAGCTCGCGGCATCCGGCCACACCGTTCTTCTCATCTCCCACTACCTCGGCGAAGTGCTCGAGCTCTGCGACACCGTCACGATCCTGCGCGACGGCCACCTGATCCGCACGGCGCCCACGGCCGACGAGACGGAGGCAACGCTCATCGAGGGGATGCTCGGCCGCACGCTCGGCTCGGTATTCCCCGACAAGCCCGCTACCCCCACACCCGGCCGCGACGTCCTCGTCGTGCACGATCTCGTCGCGCCCGGAGTCAACGGTGTCTCGCTCACCGTAGGTGCCGGCGAGATCGTCGGCCTCGCCGGACTCGTTGGCGCCGGCCGCAGCGAGATCGCCCACGCGATCTACGGCGCGGTCCCGCGTTCGGGCACCGTCGAGATCGACGGAGTCGCGTGCGGCTCGTCGATTCCCGCAGCCCTGAGCAGCGGTGTGTTCCTCATCCCGGAATCCCGCAAGGAGCAGGGACTCGTTCTCGGGCGCCCCATCCGGCAGAACGTCACGCTCTCCAACCTCGCCCAGGTGGCCCGTGCACACTGGGTCTCCCCCGCGCGCGAGCGGCACGCCGCGCACGACATGCTCGAGCGCGTCACCGTCGCGGGGGATGACCGCCGCAGCGTCTCGGCGCTCTCCGGCGGCAACCAACAGAAGGTGCTGTTCGCGCGCGCACTTCAGCGCTCGCGCAAGCTCCTCATCGCCGACGAGCCCACGCGCGGAGTGGACGTCGGCTCCCGGCGCGCGATCTACGACCTCATCGTCGAGCAGGCGGCCGCCGGCGTCGGCGTGCTCGTCATCTCCTCCGACGTCGAGGAGGTCCTCGGGCTCGCCCACCGCATCCTCGTCGTCCGCTCGGGCCGGATCGTCGCCGAACTCACGGGCAACGACATGACCGAGGAGAAAGTCATCACCGCGGCATTCGCCGATCCGATCACGAGCGGGAGCATATGAGCGCCACAACCCAGCCACAGTCATCACCGCGTCTCGCGCAGCGGATCCCGTGGCGGTCCCTCGCGATAGTCGTGCCGTTCGTCGCGGTGTTCGTCGCCCTGTCGATAGGGAGTCCCGCCTTCCTGAGCTTCCAGAACGTGGGCAATGTGCTCGACCGGCAGGCGGGCATCCTCATCGTCGCCGCGGCGAGCACCCTCGTAATCATCGCGGGCGGTATCGACCTCTCCATCGGCGCGACCTACATGTTCACGGCGGTGATCTGCGGAACGCTCATCGTGAAGGTCGGTGGCGTCGCGGGCGTCGCGCTCGGCATCACCGTCGCCGTGCTGGCGGGCCTGCTCGTGGGTATCGTCAACGGCATCATCTCCACCTACCTCAAGGTGAACCCACTCATCGCGACCCTCGCCATGAGCTTCATCATCCTGGGGGCCACGAAGCTCGTCTCGCAGTTCGGCAAGCAGGGAGTCGGCCAGATCCGAGTGGATGTACCGGAGTTCCGGTGGCTCGCCACAACCAAGCCGCTCGGCGTCTCGCTGCCGACGTGGATCGCCCTCGTCGTGCTCGTGATTCTCGGCGTCGTGCTGTGGCGCACCACTTTCGGCAGGTACGTGTACGCCGCGGGCGGCAACGCCGAGGCTGCCCGGCTCGCCGGCATCCGCGTCAATGTCGTCCGGATCTCGACCTTCGCCCTCGCGGGTCTCGCCGCTGGCATGGCCGGGGTCATCGACCTCGCGCGCACGCCGTCCGTGCCCGAGAACGACGCGATAGCGACGACTCTCACGTTCACTGTGCTCGCGGGAATCGTCGTGGGCGGCACCTCCATCCTCGGCGGAGAGGGGGCAATCTGGCGCACCGTGCTCGGCATCCTCTTCATCGCGATGCTCTACAACGGCTTCACGCTGCTGAGGGTCGACCCGCTGTTCCAGGGGATCGCCCTCGGGGTCATCATCCTGATCGCCGTCGGGTTCGACGCCTGGTCGAAACTGCGACGGGGCTGACCTGACCTCCCCCGAGACGGGAACCGGAACCACGGGCTGGGCCGCGCGCGTCGCGGCCATGGCGGTCATCGCCGCGGTCGGGGTGTCGGTGATCTACGTGCCGCAGCCCATCCAGACGCTCGCAGCCCGCGACCTCGGCGTGGCCCTCGCCCAATCGTCGAGCGCCACCGTGGCGGTGCAGGCGGGCTACGCGATCGGGGTCGTGTTCCTCGTCTCGCTCGGTGATCGGCTCATCCCGCGGCTGCAGGTGTCGGTGCAGCTGGCCATCACCGCCGCGGCGATCCTCGTGGCGGCCTTCGCCAGCACGTTCGCCCTCTTCACCGCGATGATGTTCGCGGCGGGCGCCGCGGCCACGGTCGGGCAGATCCTCGTCTCGGCCGCGCTGCGCTTGGCCCCGCCCGAGGTGCGCGCCCGTACCGCCGCCGTGCTGGTCGGCTCGTTCCTCATCGGACTCTTCAGCGTGCGCACCCTGCTCGGAACCTTCGCTGAGACCCTCGGCTGGCGGGCGGTTCTCGTGGGCACGGCCCTGCTCGTGCTCGCGTGCATCCCGCTCACGCTCGGCTTCGCGCCCGGCTCGCGCCCTCCGGGGTCGACGGGCTACCTGCGCATCCTCGCGTCGATCCCACGCATCGTCGCACGCTCCGGCACGCTGCGCCTACTCACGGTCACGCATGCCCTCGCCTTCTCGGCGTTCATCTCCGTGTGGTCGATGCTCACCCTGTACGGCGTCGGAGAGCTCGGGCTCAGCGTCACGCAGACCGCCGCCTTCGGCCTCGCGGGGCTCGTGGGCGGAGCGGCGACGGTCGCCTCGGCGCGCGCGCAGGCGGTTCTCGGCACACGTCGCGCCCTGCCGATATCGCTCGGCGCGCTCGTCCTCGGGGCCGCGGGCGTCGCCACGTTCAGCCACGTCGTGCCGGTCGTCTTGGCCGGACTGTTCCTGGTGTCGTTCGGGATGAGCAGCTCGCAAGTTTCGAGCCAGGCCAACGCCCTGGCATCCGTCCACCCTGCAGAGTCCGGGCGCGCGAACACGGTATTCATGGCCACGACGTTCTTCGCGAGCTCGGGGGCGACCGCGCTCGCCGCGGCCGTGATGCACGCGGCGGGCTACGCGGGCGTCGGCATGCTCTCCCTCGCGCTCGGCCTCGCTTCGCTCGCGGTGGCGCTCGTGGCGTCACGCCGCCGAGCCGCGCTCATGTCCCCGACGTCAACAACTCAGGCAGAATCGTGAGTTCCGCCCTCGTCGAGCGCTTGACGCCACCGACCTGCCTGAGTTGTTCACGGCTGCCGGAGCGAGCCGCGCTCAGGTGATACGCCACCCGCGGTCGACGTAGAGGTTCGTCGCCGAGACCCCGCGGTTGTCCAGCAGGAATCTGGTCGCCCCCACGACGTCCTCCATGGTCGCGAGCTCGCCGCCCGGCGTGCGCGACTGGTAGCCGTCGAGCACTCCCGCCGGCTTCGCGGCCCAGAACGGGCTGTTGCCAATGATGCCCGGATGCACGGCGTTGACCCTGATCGGTGTGAGCTCGTGGGCGAGTGTGGTGACGAGGCCCTCGACACCGCCATTGATGGTGGAGACCGTCGTGGAGCCGGGGTACGGCGCATCCTTCGCCCGGCCGCCGAAGAGCACGATGCCGGTCTCGACCGAGGCCTCGAGCCTGTCGAGCAGGGTGTGCACGGTCTCGGTGTAGCCGACGAGCTTGAGGGTCACGAGGCGCACCGCGCGCGCGATGTCGTACTCGCGCACGGTGTTGGCGTCGCGCTCGATCGCTGCGAGCACGAGCCCGTTGATGGGCCCGACGCTCGCGAGGCTCCCGGCGATCGATTCGGGCTCCGAGATGTCGACGGCGAGACCGGTGGCACCCGCGCCCAGCGTCGCGGCGATCGCTTGCGTAGTGGCGAGGTCACGGCCGGTGATCACCACGTTCTCACCACGGGATATCGCGTCCTTGGCGATCTCGAGGCCGATACCGCTCGTGCCTCCGATGATGGCGATGGTGCGCGTCATTGCTGCTCCTCCAGTTTGTCGGTGAGATAGTTCCAGTCGCGTGCGAACCGGTAGGCGTGCCGTGCCGGCATCTGCGGCGACTGCGTCTCGAGCCAGCGCACGGGTGCGCCCGTCGCGGCGAAGGAGTGCACGCATCCGACTCCGGCCCAGGCGATGTCGCCCGCCTTCAGACGGAAGGCCTGGCCGTCGAACGTGGCATCGACCTCGCCCTCGGTGATGAGGTACGCCTCCTCGAGCGGATGATCGTGGGGGCCGGCTACGCCGTCGGGCTCGTACTGCACCATGAACATCGTCGAGAGCACGGCGCCCAGATCGGAGTCGACCATCATCTTGAGCGAAATGCCGCTATAGACGAGCAAGGCCGTGCGCATGCTCGCCGACTGCGCGAGGTTCTTCTGCGACTGGCCGGCCGGGTCCATCTGCTGTGCGGTGATGGCGCCGAACGAGCGGGTGCGCGGGTCGCGGGCATCGACCTTCACCGGTGTCGCGGGAGCGATCTCGGGAACGAGGTAGGTGTCGTATCCGTGCGCCGCGCGCGGCACGGGGCTGAACGTATCCGACCAGACGGCCTCGGCGTCGCCGAGAGAGTGCCACGAGTGCGGCACGGCGATCGGGATGACCCCGTAGTCGCCCGCGACCAGTTCCACTGTCGCTTCCGGGGTGACGAGGATGACCGTGCCCTCGAGCACGTGGAAGCTCTCCTCGAACGAGTGCACGTGCGTGGGAATCGATCCGCCCGGCGCGAGCCGGGATATCCCGAAGCCCGTGTGCACGGAGCCGTCGTCCTCGGTAACCGCTGCCCACCGCGTTAGCCCCACGGATCCGGGGGCCAACGCACCGGGGTCGGCGTACTCGGCACCAGCGGCCGTTCGTACGACAAACCGTGCACTCATTGTGGATCCTCCGAACATCTTCGTTCATTGCTACTGAACGCAGGCTAGAACGCCTGCGCGCCTGCCGTCAAGCTGACGCGGAACAGAACCAAAGTCCTACTGGACAGAATGTGCAGCATTGTTTAACCTAAGTGAAGCCTGACCGCACCATCAAGGAGGATGAGCGTCACAATGCCCGGTACCCCCACTACCCCCCAGCCCGGCCAACCCATCGTATTCAGGAACGGAATCGTCCTGACGATGGATGACTCGCACACCGTGCTCCCGAACGGCGACGTCCTCGTCGTCGACGGGAAGATCGCGGAGGTCGGCGTCGGCCTCTCCGTGCCCGACAACACCTTCGAGATCGACGCCAAGGGTGGCATCGTCATGCCCGGCATGGTCGACACCCACCGCCACATGTGGCAGACCGCGATGCGCGGCTACGGCGCCGACTGGACGCTCACGCAGTACTTCGTCTGGTACTACCTGCAGCACGGCATGAAGTTCCGCCCGGAGGACTACGCCGCCGGCAACCTCATCTCCGCGCTCGACGCCGTCGAGTCCGGCGTCACGACGAGCGTCGACTGGTCGCACGGACTGCGCACCGTCGAGCACGGCGAGGCAGCGTTCGACGCGCTCGTGAACTCCCCCGGCCGCTTCGTCTTCGCGTACGGCAACATCCACCAGTCACCGTGGGAGTGGACAGCCGACCCGGCAGTGCGCGCACTGCTCGAGAAGTCGCGGGATGACTCGCGCATGTTCGGCACCCAGGTCGCGTTCGACGTGCCCAACCAGGACGAGAACTTCCCCGAGCTCGCCGCCTACCGTGCGGCCAAGGAGCTGGGCCTGCGCGTCACCACGCACTCCGGTGTGTGGGGCGCGACCAACGACTGGGGCATCAAGAACGCCTATGCCGCCGGCGTCATGGAGGAGGGCTTCACCTACGTGCACGCCGCATCCCTGTCTGCCGACTCCTACCTCAAGATCGCGGCGACGGGCGGCAACGTCTCGCTCGCCACCGAGTCTGAGGACACCTGCGGCCAGGGCTACCCGCCCCTGCACCAGCTACGCAAGTACGGCATCCCGGCGTCGCTGTCCGTCGACACGAGCGTCTGGTTCAGCGCCGACCTGTTCTCCGCGATGCGCGCGACCGTCAACGCCGACCGCGCGCTCGAGCACTACCACGCCCACCTGCTCGACCCCGCGGAGACGGTCACCCACGTGAAGCTGCGCGCAGAGGACGTCGTGCACATGGCCACCCGCGGCGGCGCGCAGGCCATCGGCAAGGACGACCAGATCGGCTCGCTCGAAAAGGGCAAGCTCGCGGATGTCGTGCTCCTCAAGAACGAGGACTCGCCCACGTGGGCCCCTCTCATCAACCCGTGGGGCCAGGTCGTGTACCAGGCCCAGCGCGGCGACGTACACACCGTGCTCGTCGGCGGAGAGGTAGTCAAGGCCGAGGGCAAGGTCGTCGCGGGCGACTTGGCTGGCGTGAAGAAGAAGCTCGACGCAACAGTGAGCTACCTCGAGACCGAGGTCGGCGACGAGTGGATCTCCGGGCAGCACCCCGAGATCCCCGAGTCTGAGGTTCTCTTCAACCCGTACCAGTACAAGAAGTAGTACTCGGCACGGATCGAGCCTGGGCCCACGCCCAGGCTCGATCCGTTTAACGCGCTACTTCTTCTTCGCCGCAGCCCGCAGCTTCGAGATCTCGTACAGCGTCACGCTCGCCGCGATCCCCGCGTTGAGCGACTCGGTCGAGGCACTGATCGGGATCGACACGACGGCGTCGCAGTTCTCGGTGACGAGGCGCGAGAGGCCCTTGCCCTCCGAACCGACCACGACGAGCACAGGCTCCTTCGCGAGCTGAAGGTCGGGCAGCATGGTGTCGCCGCCGCCGTCGAGGCCGAGCACGAACACTCCGCGCTCCTTGAACGACTTGATCGTCTGCGTGAGGTTGCCGGCCATCGCGACGGGCGTGCGGGCAGCGGCACCCGCAGATGTCTTCCATGCCGAGGCGGTGAGGCCCACCGACCGGCGGTGCGGCACGATGACGCCCTGGCCACCGAATGCCGCGACCGAGCGGATGATCGCGCCGAGGTTCCGGGGATCGGTGATGCCGTCGAGCGCCACGAACAACGGCACCTGGCCGCGCGAGATGACCTTGTCGAGCAACTCCATCGGGTGCGCGTACTCGTACGGCGGAACCTTCAGCGCCACACCCTGGTGAACCGAGTCGAAGCCCGCGAGGCGGTCGAGTTCGGGGCGCATGATCTCGAGCACCGGGATGCCCCGGCCGTTGGCGATCGAGAGGATTTCCTTGACGCGGTCGTCGAACTCGATGCGCGCCGCCATGTAGAGCGTCGTCACCGGGATCTTCGCGCGCAGGGCCTCGAGCACCGAGTTGCGGCCCGTCACCATCTCCGACTCGTCTGCGGACTTAGGGGACCGGTCGCGCGTCGGACGCGCGGGTCCGCTCACCTCGGGCTTGCGGCCCGTGCGCTTGCCGCCCGCGGCCTCGAAGCGCTCGGCCGCGGCCTTGCGCTTGCCTGCGGGGTGGTACGGGCGGTCCTCCGCCTTGGGCGTGGGCTTCTTGCCCTCGAGCGCCTGGCGGCCCTGTCCGCCCGAGCCGACCTGCGGACCCTTGCGAGACTTGCGAACAGCGCCCGCGCGGGGCTTGTTGCCTGAGCTTTTCATTCGAGACTCCAATGGGATCCGTTCGGACCGTCTTCGACGGTGATGCCCGCAGCGGCAAGTTCATCACGGATCCTGTCGGCCGCTGCGAAGTCTTTGGCCGCGCGTGCGGCATTCCTGTCGGCGATGAGCGCGTCGACGAGCTGGCCGAGCGCACGATCGGCGGGGACCGAGTCGGCCTTCCACTGCGGCGACAGGGGGTTGATGCCGAGCAGCTCGCTCATGGCGAGAACCTCTCCGCGTGCCGAAGCGAGGGCGGAGAGGTCTCCGTTGTCGAGGGCGGCATTGCCCGCTCGCACCGTGTCATGAAGAACGCCGAGCGCCTGCGGAACGCCGAGGTCGTCATCCATCGCCTCACCAAACGCCTGGGGCACGATCTCCGCGCCGCTGCCTGCGAACTTGGTTCCCGCGAGACGGCGGTCGGCACGAGTGAGGAACACCTCGATGCGGTCGAGTGCGGCCTCGGCCTCCGCGAGCGACCCGTCGTGGTAGTCGATGGTCGAGCGGTAGTGCGCGGCCCCGAGGAAGTAGCGCACCACGATGGGGCGCGCGAGCTCGAGGAACTCCGCCGCGAATATCGAGTTGCCGAGCGACTTCGACATCTTCTGGCCCTCGACGTTCACGAGCCCGTTGTGCACCCAGTAACTCGCGAACGGATCTCCGGCGGCCGTGGACTGGGCGATCTCGTTCTCGTGGTGGGGGAAGCGCAGGTCGAGTCCGCCGCCGTGGATGTCGAAGGCGGCACCGAGGTAGCGCCTCGACATAGCACTGCACTCGATGTGCCAGCCGGGCCTGCCGTCGCCCCACGGGCTCGGCCAGGAGGCATCCGTCGGCTCGTCGTCTTTGCGGCCCTTCCACAACGCGAAGTCTTGCGGGGCGCGCTTGCCGCGCGGGTCTGCGTCGCCCGCGGCGACCATGTCAGCGGGCTTCTGGTGCGTGAGTTCGCCGTAGGCCGGCCACGACGCGGTGTCGAAGTAGACGTCGCCCGCGGCAGCGTAGGCGTGCCCGGCATCGATGAGGCGCTGGATGATCTCGCGCATCTCCCCGATCGACGCGGTTGCCCGCGGCTCGTACGTGGGCGGCAGGATGCCCAAGCGCGTGTAGCCCGCCGTGAACTCCAGCTCGAAGCGGTAGGCGAGGGCCCACCATGCCTCCGTCGAGTCGGAGACCGCAGCGAGGATCTTGTCATCGATGTCTGTCACGTTGCGCACGAGCGTCACGTCGTAGCCGCGGTAGGTCAGCCAGCGGCGCCACAGGTCGTACACGAGGGCGGATCGCAGGTGGCCGATGTGCGGGCTCGACTGCACGGTGGGTCCACAGACGTACATGCCGACCTTGCCCTCGACGAGGGGAACGAAGTCGACGTCGGCTTGCGCCTTGGTGTCGTAGAGCCTGAGTGCCACCGGGCAAGTTTAGCGGGCGTGCCCAGTCGAACTCAGGCGCGCTGCACGAGCGCGGTCGCGATGACCGCCACGCCCTCGGCGCGGCCCGTGAAGCCGAGTCCGTCCGAGGTGGTCGCCGAGACGCTCACGGGCGCTCCGACGAGTGCGGTGAGGTGGCTCTCGAGTTCGGTGCGGCGAGCTCCGAGACGCGGATGCTTCGCAATGAGCTGCACGGCGACGTTACCGACCACCCACCCCGCGCCCAAGACGAGAGACACGGTCTCACCGACGAACACGTCCCCGTGGGCTCCCGCGAACCGAGGATCGTCAGTGCCGAACCGGCCTCCGATGTCACCGAGGCCCGCTGCCGAGAGCAGCGCGTCGCAGATGGCGTGGCACATCGCGTCGCCGTCGGAGTGGCCGGCTAGGCCGACCTCATCCGGCCAGTAGAGCCCGCCGAGCCACAGCGGCTGCGCGGCGTCGTAGGCGTGTACGTCCACGCCCACACCCGTGCGGATCGCCGCCGTCACACCCAGCACATTCTCCGCGCGGGCCAAGTCCCACGGCGTAGTGATCTTGAAGGCGCGCGCCTCCCCCTCGACGATCTGCACGGTGTTGCCCGCATCCGCAAACAGGGCCGCGTCGTCGGTGAACTCCTGGTCCGCCGCCGCGTACGCCGCGACGAGCTGCTCGCGCGGGAAACCCTGGGGCGTCTGCACGTGCACGAGCGAACTGCGGTCGACGGTGTCGAGCACCGTTGCCTCCGCCACGCGCTTGATGGTGTCGCTCACGGGCAGGCTCGGGATGATCCCCTGGCCGGATGCGGCTACCGCCCGCACCACGCGGTCGAACAGTGCGCTCGGAGTCAGTGCGCGTGCCGCGTCGTGCACGAGCACGATCTCGACGGAGGGCTCGAGCGCCGCGAGCCCGAGGGCCACGGACTCCTGCCGCGTGACGCCGCCGACCACCACCGAGATGGACCCGGATGCCGTACCCGCCGCCCGCGCCGCCATCGAGCGGGCCGCCGCGACGTGCGAGGCGGGCGCGACGACCACGACCTGCGCGGGCTCGACGGAACCGAACACCCCAGCCAAGGCGCGCTCGAGGATCGGGACGCCCCGAACCTCGACGAACGCCTTGGGCTGCTCAGCGCCGAGGCGCGTGCCGCTGCCCGCGGCGACGACGATGATGCCGACGGAACTCACTGGTGCCTCACCCGGTAATCGAGCGGAGTCGAGACTCTAGGAGGCCAGAACCTCGTCGAGCACGGTCGAGGCCTTGTCTTCGTCAGTCTTCTCGGCGAGCGCGAGCTCGGAGATCAGGATCTGGCGGGCCTTCGCGAGCATGCGCTTCTCGCCGGCAGAGAGGCCGCGGTCCTGGTCACGGCGCCACAGGTCGCGAACGACCTCCGACACCTTGATGACGTCGCCGGAAGCGAGCTTCTCGAGGTTGGCCTTGTACCGGCGCGACCAGTTGGTGGGCTCCTCGGTAAACGGCGCGCGCAGCACTTCGAAGACCTTGTCGAGGCCTTCCTTGCCGATCACATCGCGGACGCCGACGAGGTCGACGTTCTCTGCGGGTACCTCGATGGTCAGGTCGCCCTGAGTCACGTTCAGTTTGAGGTAGAGCTTCTCCTCACCCTTGATGATCCGCTTCTTCACCTCAGTGATGGTTGCGGCACCGTGGTGCGGGTATACGACTGTCTCGCCGACCTCAAACAACATGAATGGGGGTCCTTTCGAAGACACCTAGTTTATCACAGGGAGTTCAAGGTTAGGGTTGCCTAACTTAAGGCCTCCGCGCGCGCGACCTCTTCGGGCCGTCGAGCCAGATAAGCTGGTGCCGTGATAGCTCGCTCAGTCGCCGCCCGAGCCGCGGCATCCGTTGTCCTGGCCGGTGCCCTGCTCGTCGGTACGACCGGCTGCACGTTCATCTCCACGCAGGCGACGCTCATCCAGTACGACCCGAGTGACGGCGTCGGTGTCGACGTCGGCAACGTGCACGTGCGCAACGCCATCGCCCTCATCAACGACGACGGCCGTGCCGTCAGCCTCATGATCACTCTCGTGAACTCGGGCTCCGAGATCGCCAACGTCACCCTGCAGTACAAGTCGGGCGGTGAGACCACCACGATCACGAAGTCGGTGCGCGCGGGGGATGTCGCAAGCTACGGCACCACCACCGACGACACACAGATCATCGTGCTCAACCCCGGCGTTGCCGCGGGCCAGCTGTTTCCGGTCTACATCCAGTACGGCGACAACGAGGGCAAGGAGCTCCTGGTTCCCGTGCTCGACTCCTCGAACAACCCGTCATACGAGGGGCTGTTCCCGCCCGAGGTGCTGCGCTAGCAGCGCCTAGGCCTCGAAGCGGTACCCGAGGCCTCGCACCGTCACGAGCATGACCGGCTCCGACGGCTCCTTCTCAATCTTCGAGCGGATGCGCTTGATGTGCACGTCGAGGGTCTTGGTGTCGCCGAAGTAGTCGACGCCCCACACCCGGTCGATGAGCTGTCCGCGCGTGAGCACCCGGCCCGAGTTGCGCAGCAGCAGTTCGAGCAGCTCGAACTCCTTCAGTGGCATCGCCACCGGCGCCCCGTCGACGCTCACCGTGTGGCGCTCGACATCCATCCGCACGGATCCGGCCTCCAGCACGGCCTCGTCGTCGTCATCGGTCTCGACCCGGCGACGCAGCACAGCCCGGATGCGCGCCAGAAGCTCTCGCGTCGAGTACGGCTTCGTGACGTAGTCGTCGGCACCCAGCTCGAGCCCGACGACGATATCGACCTCGCTGTCTTTCGCGGTGAGCATGATGATCGGCACGTTGGAGCGCGTGCGGATCTCGCGGCAGACCTCGGTGCCGGGCAGTCCCGGCAGCATGAGGTCGAGCAGCACGAGGTCGGCGCCCGCGCGGTCGAACTCGGCGACGGCCGCGGGGCCATCTGGTGCGATTGTCGTCTCGTAGCCCTCGCGTCCGAGCAGGAACGCGAGAGGTTCGCTCAGCGAGGGTTCGTCTTCGACGATGAGGATACGGGTCATGATTGTGCTCCCAACGATGCGGCCGACCCGTGCGATGCCTCGGGAAGCCTGATGGTGAATGTTGATCCGTGGCCCGGCTGGGACCAGACCCTGACGTCGCCGCCGTGATTCTGTACGACGTGCTTGACGATACTGAGGCCGAGGCCCGATCCGCCCGTATTGCGGCTGCGGGCGGGGTCGGTGCGGAAGAAGCGCTCGAACACGCGGTCCTGGTCTTCGTCCGGGATGCCCACGCCCTGGTCGGTGACCGCAATCTCGACCACGCCGTCGCGGTTGCTCACTCCCACACCCACGCGCGTGCTCTTGGGCGAGTACTGGATGGCGTTGGACACGAGGTTGTGCAGTGCGACCGCGAGGAGGGTCTCGTCGCCGTAGACCTCGGCGCCGGCATCCCCTCCGCTCACGAGCTGCACCTTGTGGGAATCTGCGAGAACGCGATTCTGGTCGATGGCCACGGCGACCACCTGGTCGACGTCGATCAGCTCGGCCTTGGCGAGGGCATCCGTCGCCTGAAGGCGTGAGAGTTCGATGATCTCTTGCGTGATTCGGCCGAGCCGCTCCGACTCCTTGGTGAGGCGCTTGGCGAAGCGCTTGACCTGCTCGGGCTCGTCGCTCGCGCTCACGAGCGCTTCCGCGAGGAGACCGACGGCACCGATGGGGGTCTTGAGTTCGTGGCTGATGTTGGCGACGAAGTCGCGGCGCACCTCGTCGAGACGGTACGACTCCGTGCGGTCTTCCGCGAGCAGCAGGATGTAGCGGGCACCGAGCCGCGCTATGCGCACGAAGAGGTAGATGTTCGCGTCGCCGAAGGGGCCGCGCGCGAGGTGCAGCTCTTCGGAGACCGGGTCACCGTTGCGGCGCACCTGGTCGACGAGCGCGACGAGCTCCGGATGCACGAGCGCGCCGTTCCACACGAGGCCGAACGCGAGAGCACCGGGCGAGGCCTTGACGACGTTGTTCGACGGGTCGATCACGACGCCCGCGGACTCGAGCGCATCGAGCACCTGGTCGACCCCGTCGGGGACCGCCGAACTCACGACATCGACCGCGCGCTGGCCGCGACGCGCGGCAACGAGGACGATCGCGAAAACGCCCGCACCGACGACGATGCCGAACGCGAGAGCGGCCGGTACCAGCCACGCGGAGTCCATAAGGACTAGATTAGTTTCACTCTGCCGGGTAGATGCGTCGAGCTCATAGCTTCGCCGCAGCACTTCAGGCGATGTTCACGCCACCAGCACCGAGCGTTAACCTGACGCGGGCAGTGTGGCCTGAACCGTGTGGGTTTCACTATGCCCACAACGAAGGGACCGAAAGCGTGCGCGAAGTATTCCAGCAGGAGCTGCGAGAGGTGCAGGACCGCCTCGTCGAGATCTCGACCCTCGTGGCCGAGTCGATCGAGAACGCGACGCGAGCCTTCAACGAGTCGAACGTCTCGCTCGCCGAAACGGTCATCGCGGACGACGACAAGATCGACACCGCGGCCCGCGAGCTCGACGAGTTGGCCATCAACATCCTGGCCCGCCAGCAGCCGGTCGCGCGCGACCTGCGCATCGTGGTCTCGGCCCTGCGCATCTCCTCGTCGCTCGAGCGCATGGGCGACATGGCCGAGCACATCGCTCAGCTTGCCCGATACCGCTTCCCCGACAAGGTGGTTCCGAAGACGCTGCGCCCCACGTTCGCGCAGCTCGGTGAGCTGGACGTGGCCATCGCCCGCAAGCTCGTCGAACTCCTCAAGACCGAAGACGTCAAGCTCGCTGAGGAGATCCGCAACGACGACGACAAGATCGACGCGCTGCACCTCTCGGTGTTCGACAAGGTGCTCGGCGAGACCTGGAAGGGCGCGGCTGTCGACACGGTCGACGCGACCCTCGCGTCCCGCTACCACGAGCGCTTCGCCGACCACGCCGTCTCGATCGCCAAGAAGGTCCAGTACCTCGCGACCGGCGACTGGGTGACTCCCTCCGCTTGAGTCCCGCGCGCCCCGGCGCGCCGTGTACCCCGACCCGTATATCGGTCTGTAGCTTCGTCGAATCATGAAGCTTCTCGTCGGCGCGCTGCTCGTCCTCGCTTTGGCCGGATGTGCGTCGGCCGAGGGTGGCGAACCTGCAGCCGAGGGGCACGGCTCCTCCTCCGAGGAATCCCCCGGTCCCGTCAGCTACCCGGTCGGCTGGCCGACTGACGAGCTGCCCTTGCTCGACGGCACTCTTCTGCATTTCGGGCATCCGGGCAATCTGTGGGCCGGATGGGTCGAATCCACAGACCTCGTCGCCGACCTGGCCACTGCCACCCAGCTCTTGGTAGACGCCGGCTACACGATCACGCTGCAGGCCGACGGCTACATCGAGTTCTCGAACGCCGACCGGATGGGGCGCGTCGTGGCCGCCGTCGACGACACTTGGGGGCCCTGCCTGCTGTACACGTTCACCGACGGCACCACCCTGCCCGACCCCTCGACGGAGACGACCGAGGCACCGGCATCGGAACACTGAGCTCTCTCGCGCCGCCGTCCATGGGCCGCCGCGCTCGTTTCTTGCGGGCGCGGTGGAAGCTTCACCCGCGCCCGTAGGTAAACACCGCGCAGGCGGGCGGTGGTGGCGGCGGCGAAAAACTTAGGCCGACACCAGCCGGATGAACCGGCTCAGGTCTGCGACGCCCTCCGGCGTGAGCGGCAGGACGTCGAGCAGCGCCGGCGAGTACACCAGGTACGCCGCCCACTGGGCGCGGGATATCGCGACGTTGAGGCGGTTGCGCGACAGCAGGAAGTCGAGGCCGCGCGGAACGTCATCCGGGCTCGAGGCCGCGAGGGACACTATCGAGATCACCGCCTCCTGCCCCTGGAACTTGTCGACGGTGCCCACCCGCACGTCGGGGTGGCTCTCGAGCGCCGCGCGGATCGTCTCCACCTGAGCGTTGTACGGGGTGACGACGATGATGTCGTGCTCGGTGAGCGGGGTGCCATTCCAGTCCCGGCCGAGATGCGCGTGGACGAGGCCCGCGACGGCCTGGGCCTCCTCGACTGAGTGTGTGGCGTTGCCCGCGTGCGGGACGGGGATGGGGTGGAGTCCGGGGGCTACGTGCGCGAGCATCCGGAGGTCGGTCGACGGGTCGGAGTGCAGGGCGCCGTCGTAGGCGAGCGCCGACACCGGGGCCGTGACCGCGGAGTGCATGCGCCAGCTGGAGGCGAGGAAGTAGCCGAACTCGCGCGGGAGCACGGCGTGGCCGCCGGCGATGTAGCCGAGCGCTGACTGGTCGACGGGAGCCGGATGCGTGCCCTGGCTCACCTGTGGCAGCTGCTGGGGGTCGCCGAGCAGCAGCAGGTTGCGTGCGCTCACGCTCACCGCGGTCGTGGCGGCGAGGGAGAACTGGCCGGCCTCGTCGATGACGAGCAGGTCGAGGGCGAGGCGGCCGACGCGCTTGGTGTTAGTGAAATCCCAGGCGGTGCCGCCCATGACATAGCCAGTGTGCTTGCGCTGCGCGAACTGCTGGTGCGTGTCTTTCGGCAGTTCGAAGAACGGCTCGTCGGCGTAGCTGCCGCCGCTCGGAGGTGCCTTGGCCACGCGCGCGGGGTCAAGCCCGGCTTTCACGACCGCGCGCAGCACGTTCTCGACGACCTTGTGCGACTGCGCGACGACGCCGATACGCCACCCGTGGTCGCGCACGAGCTCGGTGATCACCTTCGCCGCGAGCGTGGTCTTGCCGGTGCCGGGCGGGCCCTGCACGGCGATGTACGAGTCGTCGAGGTCGAGGATGCTCGCCACGATGTCATCACCCAGCGCCCCACTCTTGGTGCGACTGGGGAGGCGCAGCAGGATGTCCCCGATGGAGGATTTCGGCCAGGGCTGCTCGCAGAGCCGAGCGCCCACCGTCTCGATGGCCTGCTGGAGCGACACCGCCCGCGGCGGCGGTCCGGGGGTGATGGCGGAGGGCATCCGGTGCCACAGGGGCTGGCCGCCCGGACACTTCTCGGTCACGTAGACGATGTCGGGGTCGTTCTCGTCGGCGTGCACGTCGAGCGCGCCGACGGGCAGGCGCACTCCGGCGCTGATGCGCGGGTCGCGATAGGGGCCGGGCGGCTCGTAGAGGGTGAAGGCTTCGCCCGCGCTCGTGGGGCTGCCGGGCGCCCACTCCCCCCGCAGTTTCACGGTGCGATAACTCACACTCGTTTTGGTGAACCAGTCGCTCACGACCTCGCCACTCGTGACGGTGAAGACTCCGCGCTGGTCTTGCCACTCCTCCACCGGATACTCGAGGCGGGCGTAGTGCTCCCACCAGAAGCTCTTGTTCTCGCGGCGGTGGTAGTCGACTGCCGCCGCGGCGAGGTCGAGTGCCTCCCGTGGTCCGTCAGTGCGCAGCAGCTGTTCGGCGAGGAGGCTCGGCTCGAACGGGAGGCGGTCTTGCAGCTCTTCCTGGTTGCGGCCCGGCTGCACGCCCGCCTTGGACGCCTGGGCGAGCATCCACTCGTGCAGTCGCAGCGTGGAGACGCAGTCATAGCGGTTGTAGTCGGCGATGGTCTCGAGCAGCCTGGCTTGCTCGTCGCCCTCCGCCCGCATCGCCAGGTCGTACTGTTCGATGGATGCCGCGGCGTTCGCCACCTCGCCGTCGCGCAGCTCGTCGCCCATGTAGAGGGGCTCGAGTTTCTTGATCGAATACGACCGCCCGCCCACGCGCACGGTTCTCTTCACGAGCGGATACAGGTCGACGAGCACGTTGTCGCGCAACAGGTCGTCGACGATGTGCTCGCCGACGCCGTGCCGCGCGGCGATGTTCAGCAGGTGCGTGCGCTCGTAGGACGCGTAGTGGTAGATGTGCATCCCCGGATGCTGCTGCCGTCGTAGTTGCACCCACTCCAGGAACTCTTCGAGAGCTACTCTTTCTGCAGCCAGATCGTGCGCCCAGAAGGCGGTGAACTGCTCGTCGCGGTCGACGAGGCCCCACAGGTAGTCGAGCCCCCAGCGCGTGCCCTCCCTGTAGAGCGGGTCGCCCTCGAAGTCGAAGAAGATGTCGCCGGCGTCGGGCAGCGGTAGGTCGCTGATGAGCTCGGGCGCGAACATCACGAACGGCGGGATGTCGCCGGTCGCCGTGAGTTGCAACTGCGCCTGCTGCTTGAGGGACTCGAACGTGCCGCTCATACCGTCCGGCCGGTCGGCCACGGCGAGCTCGTCGATGGTGCGGATGCCCGCAGCTCGCAGCTTCGCGCGCTGCGTCAGGCGCATCCCCGCGACCAGCAGCACGTCTCTGTTGGCAACAACCTCGGGCTCGCAGAACTCGCAGCGGCCATCCACCGTGTACCGGTGGTCGCCCCACTCGGTGGCGCTCGTGGCGGCCAATCTCTGCTCCACGATCTCGCGTAGGCGGGCCCGGCGCTGGCGGTACACGGGCAGGATGTCGTTCACGTTCTGCGGCACGACCTCGTCGGTTCCGAGGATGAGCTCGACCGTCTCATCCGCCGGAATACCCAACCTGACCAGCTGGTCGTAGTACGCCGCGAGCTGCAGCAGCGCCGTCACCTTCACGGATCGCGCGAGCTTCGTATCCTGCACCCGATACCGCCCGTCGGGCTGCCGCACGATGAAGTCAGCGAACCCGATCATCGGTGCGGTGGGGTCTGACTCGTCGAAGAACGTGGCCTGGAACACAACCTGTGCTTGGTTGCGGAACGCGGCTTCGGTCTCGTCTGCGGCTTTTCTCAGCTCCTCTCGACGGATGCGCGGCCGCTCGATCTCGACGACCTCCGTCGTGGCGCGGTAGTACTCGAGCCAACGGTTCTCGTGCTCGTCCCCGAGCTCTGCCGCCCGTGCTTCTAGCGGATCCCGCTCGACCTTCTCGAGCTCGATCAGCCCCAACCTCTCGTCGAGCCGCCGCGCAAACGCGAACTCGCAGTGAGCCGCCGCGGTGAGGTCGCTCGGGCTCGTGACCACGAGGGTGTCGAGCAGGAACATGCTCCCCACGCTATCGGCATCGAGCGACAAGCTTGGCTGGAGGTGGCAGAGGGCCAGAACAGGAGCAGGCCTCCGCGACCGACACCACAACCCATTGCCGCTGACGGCGTTAGCATGTCGAAATTGAGTACGACCACACAGGCCCCAGAGAGTGAATGACCTCAATGAGTTTCGATACCCAGTACGACCAGACTTCGCCCCGATTCTCGATATTGGGTCCGAAAGTGGAATCCCTCATAGTCGATCTCGTTGCGGCACGCAGCTTCGACGTTCACCATATTTCACATCGGCTCAAGTCACGCGATAGCACTGTCCGCAAGTTGGAACGGAAGGCCGGACCCACTGCGGAGGGGGGCCTCACTGATCTGCTGGGAGTAAGGGTCATCACCTACTTCGCCGATCATGTCGACGAGATCGCATCGATAGTGGAGACCGAATTTGAAGTAGATCTGGAGAACTCGATCGACAAGCGCGCGTTGCTTGACCCAGACCGTTTCGGCTATCTCTCCGCGCACTATGTGGTGAGCATCAGTGGCGCTCGCCTCGCTCTGCCCGAATGGGAGCAGTTCTCGGGATTGCAGTTTGAGATTCAGATTCGATCGATCCTTCAGCATTCTTGGGCAGAAATAGAGCACGACCTGGGCTACAAGGCCGCTAGTTCCGTGCCAAGCGATGTCAGGCGACGGTTCTCAAGGCTCGCCGGACTTCTGGAGCTGGCGGATGCGGAGTTTCGGAGTATTCGCGATGACTTGATTGCCTACGAACAAGGTGCTGTTGCAGCAGTCGCTGCAGGCCACGATGTCGAGATCAACCGTGACTCCATCGCAGCACTGGTAGAGGAGAATCCAACGATCGTGTTGTTGGAACAGCGGATCGTCCAGAGAACGGGTGGGATCCTGACCCCAATCGAGAACTACTACGCCTCCGATCGAAGCACCGAGCTCCAGAGCACCGGATATCAGAACACCAGCGACGTCGTCCGAGCAGTCAGCGCGGAAATGGATTGGATCGTTGAGTTCGCGGTAGCTCGGCTTATGCGAGCGGGCGTTAGCAGTCCTGGTTTCAACCTTGAGGTTGGCAGGTGGGAAGAACTCCCGAAGGGGATCGGTCTCCTGTACTTCTATCGCCACCTGCTCCTCTTGAGTGGCGACGCAGATGACATCGTCGAGGAGTTTGGGATTTCGGGAGAGGGTGCCGACACCCTGGCGAGCCTCCAAGCACTGCACGCGGCCAGCCGACGCCCGTGATAGGTCCCAGACGCGCGTGACGCGTGTCAACTACTCCCACGGCGTCCGAGATTCAGATTCTTGATTCGACGACCACGATTCCGAGCCCCCAGTCATGGCTACTTCTTCGCCCCCTGCGCCGCCACCGCGGCCGCACCCGCGGCAGCAGCCTCGGGGTCGAGGTACTTCGCCGGGCCGGTCGGCGTGAAGTCGTCGTCGAGCTCGTACACGAGCGGGATGCCCGTCGGGATGTTGAGCTCAGCGATGTCGTCGTCCGAGATTCCGTCGAGGTGCTTCACGAGGGCGCGCAGGCTGTTGCCGTGCGCCGTGACGAGCACCGTCTGGCCGGAGGCGAGTGACGGGACTATGTCGGAGAACCAGTAGGGGAGCATCCGGTCGATGACGATCTTGAGGCTCTCGGTGCGCGGGATCTCGCCGTCGATGCCGATGTAGCGCTCGTCGTGCACCTGCGAGTATTCGGCGTCGTCGTCGAGCACGGGCGGGGGAACGTCGAAGCTGCGGCGCCACTCCATGAACTTCTCGGGGCCGTACTTCTCGAGCGTCTCGGCCTTGTCGAGGCCCTGCAGCGAGCCGTAGTGGCGCTCGTTGAGGCGCCAGCTGCGCTTGACCGGCAGCCACGCGCGGTCGGCCGCGTCGAGGGCGATGTTGGCGGTCTGGATGGCGCGCGTCAACACGCTCGTGTACAGGATGTCGGGCTTGAGGCCCGACTCGGCGAGGAGCTCACCCGCGCGCTTCGCCTCGGCGACACCCTGGTCACTGAGGCGCACGTCGACCCATCCTGTGAAGAGGTTCTTCTGGTTCCAGTCGGAGTTGCCGTGGCGGAGCAGGATGAGCGTGTGAGTCATGGGTCAAGCGTACCGATTGAGGCTACGTCTCTTGGCTCGAGGGCACACGAACTACTCCACCGACCGCCGAGTGTTCGGGAGGTCGGGCGCGGCCACGATAGGTTCGTCATCTATCGCAAGACGCCAAAGTCGGCCGCCTAAGAGCGCGGAGTTCGGGTCGGCCGCCTCCGCCGGGTGGACCCGCGCGCTGATGAACTCGCCCGGCATTGGCACCTCGATTCCGAGCTGGTTGGCCACTCGACGATGAGATTCGTAGTCTCCGCCGACAATGATGATCCCTTCCTCTGCAAGGGCCGAACGAGCACCACCGTTCGCTCGGACGCGCTTCATGAAGTCGTCTTGCTGCGCGACGGTCGCGACCGTATTTCGTCCGATACGCCGCCGCTGCGCCAATCGAAAGAGCTCGTTTATTCTTTGTTGGCCAGAGAGATGGCCCTCGAAGATCGAGGCACGAGTGTCGTCATCAACTTGGAGAAGAACGTTGGGCGGGAGCTCGGCGCCCCAATAGAGCCAATCGATCTCGCGACGACCCGCTTCGTTGAGCCCCGACTTGAGGTCGCGGTTCACGCCCGCCCGCAAATACTCGGGACGTGCACGGACGACCCCTACGGCCCATTCGGACTTCGCATCATCCGCGTTGCAGACGAGGAGAAGGTGTCCGAACGACTCGGGTGGAAGCATCCACCCGCCCATCCGGAAGGAGTACTTGCAGTCGATCTCATGGCCAGCGATCTTGAAGTCGAGCAAGTCACCGTCCGAGATGACCTCCTTGAGCTCTCTCCTCAGGTTGATCTCAAGAAGGGTACCGAAATGAGTCTTCTCGGTTTTGTACAGCTGATCCCACGAGTACCTACCGGTGTGCTGGCCGTCGTAGAGCTGGTCGAATGTTGCTCTAAACACTTTCGAGAGCCGCATCTCAACATCTGGCACCGCCAGAATGGCACGCTTCACATCTTCATGAGCGCCATCCAGGTCAGCCATGGAGCCAACCTAGCCCAATCCATTGGCTATGCGACGGCGACCAACTTGGATTGACCAATGCGGCGACCAACAAGAGCCCGCGCGATTGATTGACCGATGCTTCTTGCAACCGGCGGGGGGAACGCGTTACCGATCTGACGATAGGTAGACGTCTTCAGACCCGAGAAGCGCCACTCAGGGTCGAATCCTTGGATAAGGGCGACCATGGGATTGGTAAGCCGCGGTGTGAAGTTAAGCGGGTGCTCTGCCGTCGGAGCTTCATTGGCGATTCCTTTGCCGTCGACCCCGAGCTTGAGCCATGCATCCTTTGCGCGGGTCGGCCCTAGGTCGGCACCCCCGTGACGCTTGGAGCCTCCGACAATCGTGGGGGCTATGCCATTCGCCCGCGCAGCCCAACGTTCGGCACCCTTCCAACCGTTGGCGCTCATCATTGGCAACAGCGTCTCTCCGACCACGGCGGGGCTATCAACGGCGCCTGGCCATTCGAAATGATCGAGTTTCGACCCGCGCATCGCGACAAGAATGAAACGTGGACGGAGCTGCGGCACGCCGAATTCGGAACTGTAGAGAAGTTGCCAGTGCGCTGCGTACCCAAGTGCTCCCAACTCGTCCAGAATGGACTTCCGATAGGGCGCGAACCTCGCCGAAGCGAGGCCTTTCACATTCTCAAGCATCACTGCGGCGGGCCTTGCCTCGCGAACGAGACGGAGAGCCTCGGGGAACAGATCGCGATCGTCGTCCGCTCCAAGCTGTTTACCGGCAACACTGAAGGGCGGGCAAGGCACTCCTCCAGCGAGGAGGTCAATCCCCCGATACTTCTTGCCGTCGACGTTACGCACATCGGACTCGAGCACATCCCAGCCGGGACGGTTCAGGCGCAACGTGGCAGCTGCATCTCGGTCAATCTCTACCGCCAACTCATGAGCAAAACCGGCCTTCTCAAGGCCGGAAGACTGTCCACCTGCGCCTGCACAGATCTCAAGGACGCTCAATGGTGCGTTGGCCATGTTTCTCCACCTCGGTTGCCGATCTAGCTCCAAGTTTCGCAGACCCATCAGACATTCGATCCTGCACCGCACCGTCTCTGTCGGTTCCGACAACTGTGCCGAGCGCGTAAGACTGAAGCGAGGGGTCGTTGGCCATCGGTACGGTGCTCACATGAAGGATGCGCCCCACGTTGCCGAGTTCACGAAGCTCGAACCGGTCTCGGTCGAACGCGTGGACAAGTTCGCTGAGCTGTCGCGCGGGCAGCAGGTCGAGATACTCGCGGCGCTGCGGGCGCGGTCGGTGGAGGACAACCTTGAACTGGCAGCCTTCGGGATCGTCATTCCGATCGTCGTCAGCCTCTCCATCGGGTTGGTGGGCATCAATCGGCTGACGGGGCCGGCGTGGGCGAATTGGATCGCTATTGGCGTAGCGAGCTTCTTAGTGGCCGGGTCGATCATGCTCGTCCTCTCGGTTTTGGTGCTACCGCGCGAAAGCCGCCGCAAGAACGCACTGACGTGGCTCGCCGCCTACGAAGACGAGATCGCCCGCCGACGCTCCATGCCAGGGCGCGAGGGCCGGATGTGGCGGCGGTCGCACTAGTGAATATGTGCACAAATATGTACATATTGCGTACAATTGCATCATGGACGAACGAGTGCTGGGCATCGCCGAAGCGCGTTCCAACCTCTCCGCCTTGGTCGATGGGCTGACCGCGAACCACGGTGACGTGGCCATCATCGGCTCGCACCGCAAGCCCGAGGCCGCGATACTTCCCTACTCCACCTACCTAGAGCTGAAAAACCGGGCTGCGGTCACGACGGGGTTCCCCGCTATCCATGAGCGGGGCGACCTGATCAAACGGATCGGGTCGGCCTGGGGCATCCGTGGCATCGCAGTATTCGGCTCCTTCGCGCGCGGCGAACAGCGGGCCGATAGCGACATCGACTTTCTCGTTGACGCGGATCCCGGCGTCTCGCTCTTCGACATCGCCGGGTTCGAGACCGATCTCGAGCAGGTGCTCGGGCGTCCCGTCGATGTGGTCACCCGCTCGGCGCTCGATCCGAGCCGAGCGCGCGACAAGGCGATACTCGACCAGTCGGTGCTCTTGTGAACACGGATGACCGCATCAAGGGTCTACTCGAGGACCTCGAGCAGACCCTGCAGTCGGCGAATGAGCTCGTCGGCCGAGGCCGCCCAGCGTTCGACGAGGACATCGCAATACGTCTCGCGTTCGAAGCGCTCAGCAACAGGGTGGGCGACGCGGCGAAGCAGCTGACCCAACTCGATCCCGCACTCTTCTCCGAACCGATCTGGTCCTTCGCGGCGAAGAACCGCGACAAGATCGTGCACCACTACAACATCATCGATTTCGACGTGCTGTGGGACACGGTCGCCACCCACTTCCCGCAGCTAGCTGAGCTCGCGCGCACGAAGCAGGCACGCTGATGCCCATCGGCCAGGTCACGCGCGGCACCACCGGCACGAACCGACTGCGGCGCGTCGACCGGTGGATCGCCCAGCTGCCGGCGCTGCGGCGGGCTGAGCATCCGCTCGTCGTCGACCTCGGCTACGGGGCTTCGGCGACGACGACGCTCGAACTGTTCCAGCGGTTGTCGCAGGCGCGGCCCGATGTGGAGGTCGTGGGGATCGAGATCGAGCCGTCGCGGGTGGCGCTCGCGTCGAAGTCGGCGCGGCCGGGGGTGTCTTTTCGGTTGGGGGGCTTCGAGGTTCCGGGGGAGCCTGCCACGGTCATCCGGGCGCTCAATGTGCTGCGGCAGTATGACGAGGGCGAAGTGCTCGACGCGTGGAAGCGCATGGTCGGTCGACTGCAGCCGGGCGGCGTGCTCGTGGAGGGCACGTGCAACGAGGTCGGTCGAGTCGCCAGCTGGGCGGATGTCACCGCCGAAGGTCCGCAGACCTTCACGGTCTCGCTGCGCCTGGCCGAGCTCGACAAGCCGTCGATCGTCGCAGAGCGGCTGCCGAAGGTGCTCATCCACAGGAACGTCGCGGGCGAGCCCATCCACCAGTTCCTCGCCGACCTCGACCGGTGGTGGGCGGTTCACGCACCCTTGAGTGTGTACGGGCCGTCGCAGCGCTGGGTAGCGGTCGCGACATCCATGAAGGAGGCGTGGCCAGTGCAGGGCACGAAGGCGCGCTGGCGGCTGGGCGAGTTGACCGTCGCGTGGGAGGCAGTGAAGCCCAACGGGTTCAGCTGGACGTGACGCCTATCGCATCGGGTTGTTCCTGAGTACTCTTCAGTCAATCCCGAATGAGGTTCACTGATGAGCAAAAAACCAAGCGCGCCCGCCACGCCGACAATCGGCCCATGGACGTGGGTCGGCATCATCGGGTCAGGCCTCTGGCTCCTCATCAACCTCGTCACCTCCGGTATTTCGGGAGTCCTGATCGGCGCAGGCGTGATCGCCCTGTTCACCGCGATCTTCTCGCTCGCTGCCGGGCGTCTCTCGTGGCTCAACATTCCCTCGCGGAAGGCCGGTGCGCTCGTGCTCGCCGGAAGCCTCGTTGTGCTGTTCACGGGCGCCTCCCTGGCGCCGCGGCCGACCAGCTCCGACGTCGTCGCCCTGGTCGGCAGCTCCACCGATGAACCCAGCCCCACTCCGACGCGGACTGCCGAAGTGAAGAAGCCGAAAGTGACCACCGCGAACGTCAACGATGTGCAGGTCGTCCCGTTCACCGAGTCGACAGTGGATGACCCCAACCTGGCCGCCGGCACGACCGCCGTGACGACGACCGGCGTCAACGGCCAGCGCACGATCGTCTACAAGGTGACGTACACCGACGGCGTCGAGACCGGCCGGGTCGTCGTGAGTGACACCGTGACTCTCGCGCCGGTGAACCAGGTCGTGTCCAACGGCACTTATGTCGCACCGCCACCCCCAGCCGCCTTCGTCGACACCTCGGGCGGATGCGACCCCAATTACAGCGGCGCGTGCGTTCCCATCGACTCCGATGTCGACTGCGCGGGCGGAAGCGGCAACGGGCCCTCGTACGTGAGCGGACCGGTCACCGTCGTCGGCTCCGACATCTATGACCTCGACCGTGACGGCGACGGCATCGGCTGCGACTAGCTGGTAGCCGGCAGCAGTTCGCGCGCCTCGTCAATGGGCATCCCCGTGCCCACGAGCAGGTCGACCACGAGGGGCCGCAGCATGAGCACGATAGCGGCGTCCGGCACGGGAATTCCGGGCGCGGGTACCAGTCGCCGGGCGACATCCGAGAGCAACGACTGCGAGGCCCCCGCCATCTGAGGGTCTTCGAGCTCCTCCCCCAGCAACCGGATGCCCACGCCAATCTGCGCGACCAGCTCAGCCAGGGCGGGCCGCTGCACGCTGTCGCGAACCAGGAACTCGACTCGTCGTGACAGCGTTCTGAGGTGCCGAACTGTGAGGTCGGCGGACACGAGCACGCGCGAACTGCGCTCCAGCATCGGCAGGCGCGAGCGCAGGAACGGCGACAGCCTCGACACCGAGAGTGCGGTCTCGTGGCTGGTGTTCCACGCGTCGATCATGGGTTGAGTGCGGCGCAGGCGCCCGAGGGCGAGTTCGCCCGCACCCTCCGAGGCGTCGGCGAGGCAGTCGACTATCGAGTCGACGGACTCCTGCAGCACGGCGAACAGCGCGCGGCGGTCCCGTGCGGCGGCGCGAGCCGGGTCGCGCGGGATGAGCGCGGTCGCGGCGAGCGCCACCACCCCGGCGATGAGGGCGTCGATGGAGCGCGTGAACGGCCCGCCGGCCGGATCCGGAAGCAACACGACGAGGGCCGACTGCACGGCGGCGGCCGTCGCGAACGCGGGGTTGGGCGAGAACGCGCGCGTCACGATGAGGGTCGCGAATAGCACTATCGCCAGCTGCCACCAGCCTTTGCCGATGCCGAGCACGATCACTTCGCTGAGCGCGATGCCCACCGTGACACCGAGGGCGGTTTCGAGAACCTTACGCGGGCGAGCATCCCGAGCGATTCCCAGCGACGTGATCGTCACGGTCACGGCGATGAGCGGCGTCGCGTGCCCGAGCAGGAAGTGCGCTATCGAGTACGAGGCGACAGCGGCGACGACGATCTGCAGCGCCGCGGGCAGCGACTCCGACGCGCGCCGGATGCCCGCGCTCACCTGTGCACGAACCCGAACCCTGCGGGCCAGCCGTCGGAGCGGGGCGCTGTCTGCCACAGCGTCAGCGGGTGACGGCGCCGAGTCGGGGCAGACGCGGAATGTTCGCCTCCGCGCCCGCGTCCGTCGGCACGATGACCTCCTGCGCGGCGGCGACGGGGCCGTCGTCGGTGGCGACGACGAGGTCGATCGCGGGATCGACGTTGCGCTTGATCACGGCGAGCGCGACGGGGCCGAGGTCCCAGTGGAGGGCCGACGAGGTGACGCGGCCGACGACGTCGTCACCGCGGAGAACCTCGTCGCCGACGGCAGGCACGGTCCCGTCGAGGTGCAGCAGCACGGCGCGGCGCGGCGGGTGACCGAGGTTGTGCACCTTCGCGACGGTCTCCTGCCCGCGGTAGCAGCCCTTGTTGAGGTGCACGGCGCTGCGCAGCCAGTCGAGCTCGTGCGGGATGCTCTTCTCGTCGGCATCCTGGATCCGCGGTCGCCACGCGGCGATGCGCAGGGCTTCCAGCGCGAGGGTGCCCGCGACTGGGCCGTCCCACGTGAAGGTACGGGGAACCACGATCTCGCGGTAGGACCAGGGGGCATCCGGTCGCGACGCGGCGTAGGTGTGGCCGGGCCCTGCCTCCCACGGGTCGACCCAGGTGGCGACAGCGTCGAGTGAGGGCGTGCCGAGCGTGCCGATGGTCGCGTACTCGGCGGTGACATCGGCGACGGTCACGCGCAGCATGAAGACCATCCGGCTGAGCCAGGCCGCGAGGGGCGCGCCCTCCGCGGAGTCGACGAGCAGCCACGTGGTGGTGCCGTCATCGACGAGCCGGATGGCGTGCTCGAGTCGACCGGTCGGGTCGAGTAGAAGCGTCTCAGCGGACTCCCCCGGCTGCAGCTTCGCGACCGACTGCGACGTGAGCGAGTCGAGCCACGTGAGGCGGTCCTCGCCGACGAGAGTCAGAACTGCGCGGTCTGACAGGTCGACGAGCGCGCCCGTGAGCAGCGCCTTCTGCTCGCCCAGCGGGTTGCCGTAGTGCTGGGGAGGGGTGCCGACGGCGCCCGGTCTGCTGGAGAAAGAACTACTGAACACGAGCGAGCCGTCCTGATGCGTGGGTGCGGAGGTCTTGGCCGAGGGCCGCGATGTCCCACGCCCAGAGGAGGTGGTTGTCGACAAGACCGTAGAGGCGGGTGGCCGCCGTGTACTCCTTCGCCGAGGCTGTTCGCATGACAGCATCCGTCGACAGGTCGATTCGGGCGGGCAGCGCGCGGCCGAGGTAGAACTCGTTGACCCCGCCCGGATGCACGATCGACACCTCGATCTCGAAGCTGCCGTCGGAGCGGCGCAGGGTCTCGACGGACTGTGCGGTCGTGAACGGCCGAGCGCCCACACCCGGAAGCAGGCCCGGACCCGGATCACCCTCGAGCGCCGGCCGCGTGAGCTTCCAGTAGCCCGTCTCGGTCACGTGCGGGGTGTTCTCGCCATCGAGGAGCCACGTGTACGAGCTGTAGTTGAGGTGCGGGAGTCCGTCATGCGAGAACGAGATGCGCTGCCCGAACTCGAGGGAACGGTTCACGTCGCCGACCTTGTAGTCGACGATGCCGGTGCCCTCCCAGAGGCCGACCAGCCAGGCAAGGGGTGCGAGTTCGGCCGGGATGGTGGGATCGAGTTCGATCACCATGGGGCCGCCTTAGCGCTGGCCGCGGAACAGGTTGAACAGCACGACGACCGAGACGAAACCGATCGACAGGGTGGCCAGGATGAGCAGGCCGACGAAGAAGAGCTCAAGGGCGAGAAGCATGGTTCGATCCTATCCGAGCAGGGCCACGATGCCCGAGGCAGCGGCAAGGATGACGACGGAGACGCCGATGCTGGCGATCGCACGGGTGACGAAGCCCTCGGTGCGCTTGATGCCGAGCTGGATCAGGAAGGTGAGGATGACGGCCCCGGCGAGCACGATCCCCACCCACGTGACGTACTGGTCACGCGGCAGCGTGATGGCGATGACGATGGCCCCCGCGAGCGACAGCAGCCACACCGGAAGAACACTGGAAATCTGCCACGTCATAGACTGATCTTAAGCCGCCGTAGACTAACCCCACGCACTTTGGAGGCACGTTGGCGCAGCTGTTAATACTGACCTCTGCGGTCGACACTGAGGTCTTACCCGCATTGGGGCTCCTGAGCCACACGATGAAGCAGATTCCTGCATCACCGGCTTCCCTCATTTCTGCGCCCAGCTGCGACCTTATTTTCGTGGATGCTCGCCAAGACCTGGCCAGCGCGAAGTCGTTGTGCAAGATCCTCAACACCACGGGCGTGACAGTTCCGCTCATCCTGATCCTCACCGAGGGCGGCCTCACGGCGGTCTCGGCAGACTGGGGCGTCGACGATGTGATCCTCGTCTCGGCTGGTCCGGCAGAGGCCGATGCGCGCATCCGGCTGGCCCTCGGCCGCCAGGCTCTCGACTCGTCGAGCTCGAAGATCCAGGCATCCGGCGTCGTCATCGACGAGGCGTCGTATTCGGCCAAGGTGCACGGTCGGCCACTCGACCTCACCTTCAAGGAGTTCGAGCTCCTGCGCTTCCTCGCCACGCACCCCAGCCGCGTGTTCACGCGCGAGCAGCTGCTGAGCGAGGTGTGGGGTTACGACTACTTCGGCGGCACCCGCACCGTCGACGTGCACGTGCGGCGACTGCGCGCCAAGCTCGGCGACCTCGAATCCCTCATCGGAACCGTGCGCAACGTCGGCTACCGCTTCAACGTCCACGACGACGACAATGAGCGACTCGCCCCCGCCGCGACACAGTAGTCCGCTACTGCACGACCTCATCGCGCGCGCCACGGCCGCCGACGGGTCTCCCCCCTTCTCCGACGGGGCCCTGATCGACCCGCAGCGCGAACTGGTGTGGCTCGGGCCATCCGCCGCGCTGGTCTCCCGTGACGAGGCAGAATTCGTCGTCGACCCGGATGCCCGCGCCGAAGGCCACGGAACCGCGATGCTCGAGCACCTCCTTACCCGCGGCAACACGCTGTTCTGGGCGCATGGCGACCACCCGGCCGCGCGGGCTCTCGCCCTCTCACACGGACTGTCGCCCGCTCGCACCCTCCTGCACCTCGAGGCCCCGGTGCGACACTTCGCAGAAACGCTTCGGGAGAGCGGGTTCCACGCCGATCACGCCGACGCCTGGCTCGAGCTGAACGCGCGCGCCTTCGCACACCACCCCGAGCAGGGCGGCGTCACGCGCGCCGACCTCGACGCGCTCATCGCCGAACCCTGGTTCGACGCCGACGACTTTCTCCTGCTGTGGGACGGCCCCGAGCTCATCGGCTACTGCTGGCTCAAGGTCGAGGGCGGCGAGGGCGAGTTCTACGTCGTGGGGGTCTCCCCCGATCGCCAGGGCGAGGGCCTCGGGCGCAGGCTCGTGCAGGCGGGTTTCGCGCGACTGGCGGAGCGGGGCATCCGGATGGCGCACCTCTACGTCGAGGGCGACAACGCACCGGCCCTCGCGCTGTACAGGTCGTACGGCTTCACGCAGCGCTCGATCGACGTGCAGTACCTGTCGCGCGCGGACCACTAGCGGCGCCCGCATTCGTTCAGTTCGCCACTTTTGCCCCTCGTGCGGCCATCACACGGGCAAAACTGGCGAACTCGACGGATGAGGCAACCCGCAGCCCGGTCGCGCCGCACACCGCGGGCTCTAAGCACGCGGCGCGCACCCAGTTAATCGCGCGTTCACGCACCAGTGGCAGGATGAGCGGATGGACAGCGTGAACAGCCTCGACGCCGGTGCAGCCACCGACTCCCTCGATGAGTACGACCTCGACGAGTCGTCGAGTGTGGACGATGGCACGCTGCCCGCCGGTCGCTACCTCGACCGCGAACTGAGCTGGCTCGCCTTCAATCAGCGAGTGCTCGAGCTCGCCGAAGACCCCGAGCTTCCGCTCCTCGAGCGGGCGAACTTCCTCGCCATCTTTGCGAGCAACCTCGACGAGTTCTTCATGGTCCGGGTCGCGGGCCTCAAACGCCGCATCGCGACCGGGCTGGCGGTTCCCACCAACATCGGCACCTCTCCGGTGGATGTGCTCGCCGACGTGAGCGCCATGGCCCACGACCTGCAGGAGCGCCACGCGCTCGCGTTCCGCAACATGGTCAAGCCCGCCCTCGACGAGGCCGCAATCCACATCGAGACGTGGGCAGACCTCGGCGAGGCCGACCGCGTGCGCATCGACGAGATCTTCTCCGCACAGATCTTCCCCGTGCTGATGCCGCTCGCCGTCGACCCCGCGCATCCGTTCCCTTATATCTCCGGGCTGTCGCTCAACCTGTCGATCCGCGTGCGCAGTCCCAAGACCGGCAAGACCGAGTTCGCGCGCCTCAAGGTGCCGCAGAACCTGCCACGGTTCGTGCAGCTGCCCGACGACGACAGCGGGCTGCTGCGCTTCATCCCCCTCGAAGATCTCATCTCCAACCACCTGGGCGACCTGTTCCCCGGCATGGAGATCCTCGAGCACCACGAGTTCCGCGTCACGCGCAACGAAGATGTCGAGGTCGACGAAGACGAATCCGAGAACCTGCTGCAGGCGCTCGAGAAGCAGATCCTGAACCGGCGCTTCGGGCCGCCCATCCGTCTCGAAATCACTGACGACATGGATGAGGTCACCCTCGGCCTGCTCATGAGCGAGTTGAGCATCACCGAGCAGGAGGTCTACAGGCTGCCCGCGCCGCTCGACCTCGGGGGCCTGTTCCAGCTGACCCGGATCGACCGGCCGTCACTCAAGTACGCCAAGCACCTGCCGACCACTGCCGTGCAGCTGCTGCCGGGGGAGCCGAACGCGCAGCCCGACATCTTCGCGTCGATCGCCAAGAGCGACATCCTGCTGCACCACCCCTACGAGTCGTTCTCCACGAGCGTGCAGGCGTTCCTCGAGCAGGCCGCGGCAGACCCGAACGTGCTCGCCATCAAGCAGACGCTCTACCGCACGAGCGGTGACAGCCCCATCGTCGAGGCCCTCATCGCCGCGGCCGAGGCGGGCAAGGCAGTGCTCGCCCTCGTCGAGATCAAGGCGCGCTTCGACGAGACCGCGAACATCTCGTGGGCCCGCAAGCTCGAGAAGGCCGGCGTGCACGTCGTCTACGGCCTCGTCGGCCTCAAGACGCACTGCAAGCTCGCCCTCGTGGTGCGCCAGGAGAACGGCGTGCTGCGCCACTACAGCCACATCGGCACGGGCAACTACAACCCCAAGACGAGCCGCATCTACGAAGACCTCGGCCTGCTCACCGCGAGCGACACCGTGGGCAAAGACCTCACCCGCCTGTTCAACGAGCTCTCCGGATACGCGATCGAGAAGAAGTTCAAGCGCCTGCTGGTGGCTCCACTGCACCTGCGCAAGGGGCTCCTCAAGCGCATCCAGACCGAGGGGGAGAATGCCCGCGCGGGGCTGCCGTCGGGCATCCGGATCAAACTCAACTCGATTGTCGACGAGGCCATCATCGACGCGCTGTACCGCGCGAGCAACGCTGGCGTGCCCGTCGAGCTCGTGGTGCGCGGCATCTGCTCGCTCAAGCCCGGCCAGGAGGGGATGAGCGAGAACATCACCGTGCGCTCGATTCTCGGTCGCTACCTCGAGCATGCGCGCGTGTTCTCGTTCCACAACAACGGCGACCCGCAGGTGTTCATCGGCAGCTCCGACATGATGCACCGCAACCTCGACCGGCGCGTTGAGGCGCTCGTGCGGCTGCGGGATCCGGAACACCTCAAGGAGCTCGACGACCTGTTCGACCTCGCGATGTCTCCCGAGACGAGCTCGTGGCACCTCGAAGCCGACGGCACCTGGACCCGCCACAGCCGCGCTGACGACGGCGCACCCCTCGAAGACATGCAGAATGTCCTTATGAGGCAGATCTCCCAGAGGAAGCGCGGCGGGGTTCTTCGGTGACCCCGGCAGCGACCCCGGTCCTCGCGGCCGGCGCCGTGTGCTGGCGCATCGTCGACGGCAAGCCCAAAGTGCTTGTCGTGTACCGCGCGGGCCACGCGGATGTCTCCCTGCCCAAAGGCAAGGTCGACCCGGGCGAAACACTGCCCGAGACCGCCGTGCGGGAAATCCGCGAGGAGACGGGCCTCGCGATCGTGCTCGGCGCACCGCTCGGCACCGTGGAGTACGTGCTCCCCAACGGCCGCGACAAGGTCGTGTACTACTGGTCGGCCGAGGTCAACGATCACGACCTCGAGCTCGCGCGCTTCACCCCCAACGATGAGATCGCCTCGCTCGAATGGCTCTCGCTCGGCATGGCGCGCAAGAAACTCAGCTACGAGCACGACCTCGACGTGATCAACAGGTTCGCGGGACGCTTCAAGGCGGGCAACGCGCGAACCTACGCCCTCATCGCCGTGCGCCACGGAAAAGCCGTCGACCCCGGCACGTGGGATGGCCCCGACGCGACCCGCCCGCTCATGCAGCGCGGCATGGACCAGGCGTCCGGTATCGCGAAGGGCATCGCCGCCTACGCCCCCCAGCGCATAGTCTCGAGCACCGCCGTTCGGTGCCTCACCACGATCGCTCCGCTGTCCGAGCTCACGGGCATCCCGGTGCGGGCCACCGACGCGATAAGCCAGGACGCCTACGAGTCGGGTGCCGACGGTGTCGCAGCCCTCGTCGCCAAGCGGCTCAAGCGCAAGGTGACCACTGTGATGTGCAGCCACGGGCCCGTGCTGCCACGCATCGTCGCCGAGATCGCTGCGGGCACCGAGACGGAGGCCGACGCCGCGTTGCGCCGCGCTGCCGCCCTCTCCACGGGAGACTTCACCGTCATGCACGTGTCGCTCAAGCACCCGAAATCGGGGCTCGTGGCCGTGGAAACGCACTCGCCCGCCTGAACTTCCCGGTGAAACGCAGGCAGTTCCCGCCTCGTTAACCTTCTGTTCACCTGCGAGGCCGAGCTTGGTTAACCGCTGTGCATATCGTCGTCGATTGGGTCGCACCGGCCCGTCCTGATAATCCGACAGATAAATCTCCTGAAAGGGATACATCTTGAACTTCAAGCGTCTTGGCACCATCGGTGCCATCGCCATTGCAGGCACCATCCTGCTCTCCTCGTGTGCAGCAAACGAGGGCACCACCGACTCGACCGAGGCTCCCGTCAGCGACCTCTCCGGCACGATCGACGGCTCCGGCGCGTCGTCGCAGGGCTCCGCGCAGGAAGCCTGGATCGCCTCGTTCCAGACCGCCAACCCCGGCGTCACCATCAACTACGACCCGGCCGGTTCGGGTGCAGGCCGCGAGGCGTTCATCGCCGGCGGCGTGTCGTTCGCCGGATCCGACTCCGCCCTCAAGCAGGAGGAGATCGACGGAGGGTTCGCCGCGTGCGTTCCCGACACCGGTTACATCCAGGTTCCCGCCTACATCTCCCCGATCGCCGTGATCTTCAACGTTGAGGGCGTCACCGACCTCAACCTCGACGCTGCGACCATCGCGGGCATCTTCAAGGGCACCATCACGACATGGGATGACGCGGCAATCGTTGCGCTGAACCCCGACGCGAAGCTCCCCTCCGCCCCCATCACCGCCGTGCACCGCTCGGACGACTCGGGTACCACCAAGAACTTCACGGACTACCTCAACAAGGTCGCCCCGACGGTCTGGGACGCTCCCGCTGCCGACCCGTTCCCCTACACGACCGGTGAAGCCGCTCAGGGCACCTCGGGCGTTGTCGACGCCGTCACCAACGGCACCAACACCATCGGCTACGCCGACGCCTCGAAGGCCGGCAAGCTCGGCGTCGTTGCGGTCAAGGTTGGCGACAAGTTCGTCAAGCCGACCGCCGAGGGTGCTGCCGCTGTTGTCGCCGAGTCGCCCGCCGGCGACACCGCGTCTGACACCGACCTGTCGATCAAGCTCAACCGCACCACGACCGACCCGACCCACTACCCGGTCGTGCTGGTCTCCTACCTCATCGCGTGCAACCAGTACGTTGACGCCTCGGTTGCCCCGGCCGTCTCCGCTTACCTCACCTACGTGACGAGCGCTGCAGGCCAGGCTGACGCCGCTGCCGCCGCTGGCTCGGCCCCGATCTCGACGGACCTGTCCGACAAGATCGCGACGATCCTCGCCGCCATCAAGTAACACCTCGTAGTACCTGTCGGGCTGCGGCTCGCGTGCGATTGCACGCAGGGTCGCAGCCCGACAGACTTACAGCAGTTCCACCTCTCACCGCCCAGCACGGTCTCGCAGGAAGACAGGAATGACGACAGCAACCCCGTCGCCCAAGGCCCAACCACGGGCAACTCTCCGGCCGGCAGATCGCATCTTCTCCGGGGCGACGATCTTCGCAGGAAGCCTCATCCTGGCCGCCCTCGCGGCAGTAGCGATCTTCCTCATCGCCCAGAGCATCCCCGCCCTCGTGGTGGACCCCGCTGAGCTCAAGGGCTCCCCCTCAAGCTTCTGGGCGTTCGTTGCCCCCCTCGCCTTCGGCACGGTGTGGGCCGCGTTCCTCGCCCTCCTGATGGCCCTGCCGATCTCCATCGGCATCGCGCTCTTCATCTCGCACTACGCGCCCCGCCGCGTGGCGCAGGGCCTCGGCTACATCATCGACCTGCTCGCCGCGGTGCCCTCGGTGGTCTTCGGCCTGTGGGGCATCAAGATCCTCGCCCCGGCCGTCACGCCGCTCTACGACTGGCTCGTGACGAATGCCGGATGGATCCCCCTCTTCGCCCCGCCCGTCTCGGGCACGGGTCGCACCATCCTCACGGTCGCCATCGTGCTCGCCGTCATGATCATCCCGATCATCACCGCCGTCACACGCGAGGTCTTCCTCCAGACGCCCCGCCTCCACGAGGAAGCGGCGCTCGCCCTCGGCGCCACGCGCTGGGAGATGATCCAGGTGGCCGTGCTCCCCTTCGGCCGCCCCGGAATGATCTCGGCTGCGATGCTCGGCCTCGGCCGTGCGCTCGGCGAGACCATGGTCGTGGCTATGGTGCTCTCGCCCTCGCTCGTCATCAGCTTCGTGCTCACGAGTTCGCAGAACCCGTCCACCATCGCGGGAAACATCGCCCTCAACTTCCCTGAGGCGCACGGCGTGGGCGTCAGCGCCCTCATCGCGACGGGCCTCATCCTCTTCGCCATCACCCTCGTGATCAACTCGATCGCACGAGTGGTCATCAACCGCCGCAAGGCATTCTCGGGAGCCAACTGATGAGCGCGACGACCGCGAACACCGGCATCGTCAACTCCCTCACCACGGGCCGCCTGCCCAAGTGGGCGCCCTGGGTGATCCTCGCCGGCAGCTGGGTGCTGGTGGGCGCGATCTTCGGCTTCATGGCCGCGGCGGGCAACGGCGACTTCAACATCGCCGTCGTGATCTTCCTCGGCACCGTGCTCTTCGACGTTGCACTCTTCGTGCTCGCCTACCTCGTGGAGGGCATCCGCCAGGCGAAGGACCGCCTCGTCACCTCGCTCGTCGCGACCGCCTTCATCATCGCGCTCATCCCGCTCATCTCGCTCCTGTTCACGGTCGTCTCGAACGGCATCACGCGCTTCGACCCGCTCTTCTTCTCGAGCTCGATGCGCAACGTCGTGGGCGAGGGCGGCGGCGCGCTGCACGCCATCACGGGCACCCTGCTCATCACGGGTGCTGCGACGCTTATCTCGGTTCCCGTCGGGCTCCTGACCGCGATCTACCTGGTGGAGTACGGCAAGGGCGCGCTGGCACGTGCGATCACCTTCTTCGTCGACGTGATGACGGGCATCCCGTCCATCGTGGCCGGCCTCTTCGCCTTCGCCTTCTTCGCGCTCGTGCTGCAGGATCCGGGCGTGCGCTTCGGCCTCGGCGGATCCGTCGCGCTCTCGCTGCTGATGATCCCGGTCGTCGTGCGCTCGAGCGAGGAAATGCTCAAGCTCGTCCCCAACGAACTGCGCGAGGCCTCGTACGCGCTCGGTGTGCCGAAGTGGCTCACGATCGTGAAGATCGTCATCCCCACCTCGATCGCCGGCATCACCACGGGTATCACGCTCGCCATCGCCCGCGTCATCGGCGAGACCGCCCCGCTGCTCATCATCTCCGGCTTCACCGCGAGCATGAACTACGACCTCCTCAAGGATCGGATGATGTCGCTGCCCGTCTTCGTGTACACCCAGTACGCGAACCCCGGTAGCGACGTGCAGCCTTACCTCGACCGCGCGTGGGCCGGAGCGCTCACCCTCATCCTCATCGTCATGCTGCTGAACCTCATCGCTCGGCTCGTGGCGCGCATCTTCTCCCCCAAGCTCGGCCGCTAGAGCGACAAACCGAAGGAATCATGTCTAAGCGCATCGAAGTCAACGACCTCAACGTCTACTACGGCAAGTTCAAGGCCGTCGAGGATGTCACGCTCACCATCGAGCCCCGCACGGTCACCGCGTTCATCGGCCCCTCGGGCTGCGGCAAGAGCACGTTCCTGCGGACGCTCAACCGCATGCACGAGGTCATCCCTGGAGCTCACGTCGAGGGCGAGGTGCTCATCGACGGCAACAACCTCTACGGCCCCGGCGTCGACCCCGTGCTCGTACGCCGCCAGGTGGGCATGGTGTTCCAGCGGCCGAACCCGTTCCCCACGATGTCGATTCGCGACAACGTGCTCGCGGGCGTGAAGCTCAACAACCGCCGCATGTCCAAGAGCGAGGGCGACGACCTCGTCGAGAAGTCGCTCCAGGGCGCCAACCTGTGGAACGAGGTCAAGGACCGCCTCGCGCTCCCCGGCTCCGGCCTCTCGGGCGGCCAGCAGCAGCGCCTGTGCATCGCGCGCGCCATCGCCGTCTCTCCCGAGGTGATCCTCATGGACGAGCCGTGCTCGGCCCTCGACCCGATCTCGACGCTCGCCATCGAGGACCTCATCGAGGAACTCAAGCTCGACTACACGATCGTGATCGTGACCCACAACATGCAGCAGGCGTCGCGCGTCTCCGACAAGACCGCGTTCTTCAACATCGCCGGCACGGGCAAGCCCGGCAAGCTCATCGAGTACAACGACACCGTGACGATGTTCTCCAAGCCGAGCGTGCAGGCCACCGAAGACTACGTCTCCGGCAAGTTCGGTTGATCTGAACTGCTTGTTTCAGCGAAGGGCCCCGGTGCACGCCGGGGCCCTTCGTCGTACGCGATCGGAGTTGAGGTAAGCCTTACCTAACCGATAGGGTCGTGGAAGTAAGGATTACCTTACTTCCCCAGCTGACAGAGGACGTTCCGCATGAGTTCCCCCACGCCCCTTGCCCGAGTGGCACGATGGACGGCCGTTGCCGCCGCATCCGTGCTGCTGGTCTCCGGATGCGCCGCCACGACCGGTACCACCGCGACCGAGGCAGACACCACCGGGGCATTCCCCGTGACCCTCGAGCACATCTACGGCGAGACGACGATCACCGAGAAGCCCGAGCGCGTCATCACCATCGGCTGGAACTCGCAGGATGTCGTCGCGGCGCTCGGCGTCGTGCCGGTGGGCGTCTCCGACTTCTCGTGGGGCACCGTCGACACCTACCTGCCGTGGTTCGCCGACAAGGTGGAGGAGCTCGGCGGCGAGCTGCCCGAGATCCTCACCACGAGCGCCACGGGCGAGTTCGACTACGAGCAGATCCTGTCGCTGAGGCCCGACGTGATCCTCGCGCCGCACTCCGGCGTCACGGAGGAGGAGTACCAGCGCCTCTCCGAGATCGCGCCGACCGTCGCGTACGAGAAGGTCGCGTGGGGTGCAGCCTGGCAGGACGTCACGCGCACGGTCGGGCTCGCGCTCGGCCAGGGCCCTGAGGCCGAAGCACTCATCGACGAGACCACTGCGGTGATCGATGCACACGCTGCCGAGCATCCGGAATTCGCGGGCAAGACCTTCACCTACGGCTGGGCCTGGGTCGACGGTGACACCGATCTGGGCCTGTACATGCGCTCGGATGCCCGCGAGCTGGTCATGGAGCAGCTCGGGTTCACGCCCGCCGCAGAGATCGCGAAGCGCTCGGAGACCTCCCCCGACTTCTACGAGTTCGTGAGCCTCGAGGAGCTGGACACCGTGCAGGCCGACCTGTTCATCGCGTGGGCCAACAGCCAGGACGAGGTGGATGCGATGCTCGCGCAGCCCCTCATCGCGAAGTGGGCTCCCATCGCCGACAAGAAGTACTACTTCATGCCGGAGCAGGAGCTCGGCTGGGCCTCCAGCCAGCCGTCGGTGCTGAGCATCCCGTGGTCGCTCGACATCATCGTTCCGGAGCTCGCCGCTGTCATCGCAGCGGACTAGCACGACGGGGGCGCCCACCTCGGGCGTCCCCTTCCGCTACAGCAATACGGCCCGGTTCCTCGGGCTCCTCGTCGCCGTCGCCGCGCTCGTCGCGGTGGCGGCGGCGAGCGTCCTCGTGGGAGCGCGCGACATCGCACCCACAGTGGTCTTCGACGCGATCTTCGCCTTCGACGGCTCGACCGCGCACACGGTGGTGTGGGAGTCGCGCATCCCGCGCACGCTCATCGGGCTCGTGGTCGGGCCCGCGCTGGGCGTGTGCGGCGCGCTCATCCAGGCGTTCACGCGCAACCCGCTCGCCGATCCGGGCATCCTCGGCGTGAACGCGGGGGCGTCGTTCGCGGTGACGCTCGGCATCGGGGTGTTCGGCGTGAGCCGCGCGTCCGGGTTCGTGTGGTTCGCCCTCGCCGGCGCGCTCATCGTGACCGTGGCGGTGTACCTGATCGGGGCATCCGGCCGCACCTCGATCACTCCCGAGAAGCTCACCCTCGCGGGCGTCGCCGTGGGCGCGGTGCTCATGGGCGTGGGCTCCGCGATCACGTTGAAGAACCGCGAGGCCTTTGAAGGGGCCCGATTCTGGGGCGTCGGCTCGCTCGGTGGCCGCTCACTCGAACCCCTGTGGACCATCGCGCCGGTCATCCTCGTCGGCCTCGTCCTCGCGGTGTTCGTGGCCCGCTCGCTCAACGCGGTGGCACTCGGTGACGAGCTCGGCAGCGCGCTCGGGGTCAAGCTCGGCACCACGCGCGTCGTCACCATCGCGGCCGTCACGCTCCTCGCGGGCGGCGCGACGGCCATCGCGGGGCCCATCGGGTTCCTCGGCCTCATGGTCCCCCACGTCGTGCGCTGGTTCACCGGGCCCGACCAGCGCTGGATCATCGCGTACTCGATAGTCGTCTCCGCGATCTTCCTGCTGCTCGCCGACATCATCGCGCGCGTCATCCTCCCTTCGGGCGAACTGCGGGTCGGGATCATGACCGCCCTCGTCGGCGCGCCCGTGCTCATCGCCCTCGCCCGGCGTCGAACCGCGATGGGGCTGTAATGCAGTACGGCACCCCCACCCTCGTCGCTCGCTCCCGCGGCGGACGGTTCTCGCTGCGCGTCGAGCGCCGCACGGTCATCGTCGTCGCCGCCCTCGCTGCCGCCCTCCTCGCCATCTCGCTCGCGACCCTCGCAGTCGGCACCTACCAGCTGACGCTGCCCGAGGTACTGCAGGCGCTCGTGGGCCAGGGCGAGAAGGCGGTGCGGATGGTCGTCTTCGAGTGGCGCCTGCCCCGCCTGCTGTTCGCCATCGGGTGCGGAGTGGCGCTGGCCCTCGGCGGCTCGATCTTCCAGTCGATCACGCGCAACCCGCTCGGCAGCCCGGACGTTATCGGCTTCGACGCGGGCTCGTACACGGGCGCCCTCGTCGTCATGCTCGCCATGGGCAGCAGCTCGTACCTGGCCATCGCGGGCGGCTCGGTGCTCGGCGGGCTCATCACCGCAGCGGCCGTCTACCTGCTCGCCTACCGCGGCGGGGTGCAGGGCTTCCGGCTCATCATCGTGGGCATCGGCGTGAGCGCCATGCTCTACTCGGTCAACAGCTACCTCATCCTCTCCGTCGACACGCAGCGCGCGATGCTCGCCGCCGAGTGGGGCGCTGGCACACTCAATGCGCTCGGCTACACGCAGCTGCTGCCGTTCGCGGTCGCCCTCCTGCTCCTGCTGCCCGTCGTCGCGCTGGTAGCCCCGGCCCTGTCACAGGGCGAGCTGGGGGATGACGCTGCGCGCGCCCTCGGCAGCAACGCCGAGCGCACCCGCCTGATCGCCTCGGTGGTCGCCGTCGCGCTGACCGCACTCGTCACTGCCGCCGCAGGACCGATCGCCTTCATCGCCCTCGTCGCACCGCAGGTCGCGAAGCGGCTCACACGCTCCCCCGGCCTCGGTCTCGTGGCCTCCGCCAGCACGGGCGCCGTGCTCCTCGCCGCCTCCGACTTCGTCGCACAACGCATAGCGCTGCCCGTCGGTCTCGTGACCGTCTCGGTGGGCGGCTGCTACCTCATCTGGCTACTGATCCGGGAGTACCGACGCCAATGATCCCCGCACTGCACGCCCAGTCGATCACCCTCGCCTACGGCAAGAGCACCATCAGCGAAGGGCTCACCCTCGACATCGCGCCGGGCTCGTTCACGGCGATCGTGGGGCCCAACGCGAGCGGGAAGTCCACGCTGCTGCGGGCACTCGCACGGCTCATCAGCCCGAGTGCGGGATCCGTCATGCTGCACGGCCGTGACCTCGCCGACCACGGATCGAAGGAACTCGCGCGCCTGCTCGGGCTGCTGCCGCAGACATCCATCGCCCCCGACGGCATTCGCGTGGCAGACCTCGTCGCCCGCGGCCGATTCCCGCATCAGCGCGCGTTCGACAGGTGGTCGCAGCGCGACGAGGATGCCGTCGCCTCAGCAATGGCGGCAACCGGGGTCGCCGAGCTCTCGGGCCGCCTGGTCGACGAGCTGTCGGGCGGGCAGCGCCAACGAGTATGGGTGGCGATGGCCCTCGCCCAGCAGACCGGCGTGCTACTGCTCGACGAGCCGACGACGTTCCTCGACATCGCGCACCAGGTTGCGGCGCTCGAGCTGTTCCGCGAGCTGAACCTCGACGGCCACACGCTCGTGGCGGTGCTGCACGACCTCAACCACGCCGCGCGCTACGCCTCGCACATCGTGGTGATGAGCGGCGGCGAGATCGTCGCGCACGGCGCCCCGCACGACGTGATCACCGCCGAGATCATCGGCGACGTGTTCGAGCTGCCGTGCCGGATCATGACAGACCCCGAGAGCGGGACCCCCATGGTGATCCCGCTCCTACGCCGCTAGCCGCATTCCGCGGTCGTCCGCGGTCCTCCGCAGAAGCGAAACCCTCAAGCCGAGCGAACTGGAGCAGGGCTGGCGGCCGGGTGGCGGCGCAACGAAGGCCCCGGATGTTTCCGGGGCCCTCGTTCGTACAGGGGGTTGGTTACGCGCTCGCGATGACCAGCACGGGGTCGGTCGTCGGAGTGGTGGAACCACCCGTCGGCTCTACGGTGACACCCACGGTGTCGCCCTTGACCATGCTGCCGTCGAGGATCTGCCACAGCTTGCCGTCACCACTCACGGTGAAGGTGCCAGCGGGGCGGGCGCCCTCGGCGTTGATGTACCAGAGCTCGTAGACCTTGTCGGACGGGAGGGCGTTCATCCCCTCCACGATGATCGCGGAGGTCTTGAGGCTCGCGGCGTAGACCAGGGTGGCGCTGCCGCCACCGGCTACCGTACCCTTGACCGTCGTCGAGTCGTCTGCGGCGTAGATGGCGGCGAGCTGGTTGGCTGCGGCCTCGTGCGTGACGTTGGTGGAGATCGCGTTGACGGCAACCCCTCCACCGATGATCAGTGCGACAGCGGCGGCAACACCCACCACGGCATTGAGCGGGCGGGCGAACCACCGCGCCTGGGCCTTGGCCTGCGCCTTGCCGGTGAAACGGGCATCCGTGGATGTCACAGCCGGCGCCACCGTCTCGCGCTCGAGCTGCGGCGTGGTGGCGAGCTGGGCCATGATGCTGGCCTTGAGCGATGCCGGCGGAGTCTCGGGCTCGACGGCCAGGCCGAGGAGCACCGCAGTGTCGGTCAGCTCGGTGACCTCGTTGCGCGTCTCCTCCGACTCGGCGAGGTGCGCCTCGAAGGCGGCAGCCTCATCGTCGGGGAGAGCGTGGAGCGCATACGCGCCGGACAGGCTTGCGACCTCGTGCTTGCGGGGAGTCACGATGCCACCCCCAATTCATCGCGCAGGCGGATCATGCCGTCGCGCAGTCGTGTCTTGACCGTACCGATGGGCACGGAGAGCATTTCTGCCACCTCGCTGTGGCTGTATCCGCCGTAGTACGCGAGGGAGACAGCTTGGCGCTGCAGTTCTGTCAATCGTGTCATTGCCTTCTCCACCCTCTCGTGCTCGATGCGGACTTCAATAGTTTCGGAAACATGGTCGTAGTCGACCTTGTGGTCGCGGATTCCAATGCGGGTATCACGGTCACGCGACGACTGAGAGGATCTCACCCGATCCACCGCGCGACGGTGGGCCATGGTGAGCATCCACGTTGTCGCTCCCCCTTTATTCGGATCGAAGCGCGTAGCGGTTTGCCAGATCTCCAGGAAAACTTCCTGGGTCACTTCCTCCGACTGCGCGTGATCCCGTAGGAGCCGCTTGATGAGACCGAACACGCGCGGCGAGACCTCGTCGTACAGTGCGGAGAAGGCTCGCTGGTCGCCCTGCGCGACCCGCTCGAGGAGGTTCTGCTGTCGAGCAGCAGGTGCCTGCTCCTCAGCAGGTTCGACGCTGATGTCGTTATCACCGGGCATGGTGTCAAGCATGTCAGGTCTACCCCTACTCCTGCGGTTTTGCCGCAGGTATTGACTTGGCGCGAATAGCGACGGCGATGGCGGCCACGGCGGCGATCGCCTGCACGATGGCCGACACGTACTTGTCCTGGTACCAGACCGGCTCGAAGAGGTACGGGAGGCCTATGGCAGTGAGATCCAGCGGGATATTCACGGTGATGAGGATGAGAGCGAGACCGCCGAGGGCGACGACTGCGGCGATCAGGCCGGTCCAGCGTCGGGGGCGGAAGAGGATGAGGGCGGCGGCGAGAATGTCGACGACCGCCTGGATGCGGAAGAGCGCACCCTGGCTGAGGAGCGTTCCGACGTTGGCGTCGAACGGTCCTGCGAGGTTGAAGTGGACGAGCGCGTTGACCGCGAGGCCTGCCGCCGTCACGATGGCCGCTGCGATGAGGAAGATCTTCACGAGATGTCCTTTGTCCTGGTGTGGCAGTGGCGGGAGGGGTTCTCCCCCTCCCGCCACTGTTACTGCGGGTCTTGCCTGGCGAACTGAGTTGTTACTGGATGCCCTTGTTGGCGGCGATGCCACCGGCGAGAGCGGTTGCCGTCATCTGCATGTGAGCCGCAGCCTCCTGGAGGAGGCTGAAGTACGACGGGTCACCGGCGATGTCGGCGTCGATCGCAGCGAGCAGCGACGTGGCGTGAGCCTCGAGCTCCTTCTGCACGGCCTCGGCCGGCAGCTCGGGAACGACGGAGTTGATCAGCTGGCCGAACGAGACCGCGTACGCGCCCAGGTCAGAAACGGCCTTGTCGACCTTCGCCTGGTCTCCCGTGACCTTGCCGAGCGTGTAGTCGACGAAGAACGGGATGTGCGAGCGCCAGGAGTCGAGGAACGGCTGCTCGGCGTCGGGGTAGACCGAACCGATGAGCTTCGACACGGCGACGGAGTTGTCGTCGAGCGCCTGGACCGCAGCAGCGGTCTTGGGCGCGGTCAGGTCGCCGCCATCGGCGAGGGCCTGGTTGATCGCGGCACCGGCGAGGTACACGTGGTCGTACAGGGCCGCCTGGATGGCCGCACGCAGACCCGAGCCGTCACTGTTGACGGTGTCGATCGCCGCAGCGGTCGGTGCATCCGTAGCGGTGTCGGTTGCAGGAGTCATGCTGCAGCCAGTGAGGACGAGAGCAGCGGCGAGGCCGAGGCCTGCGAATGCTGTGATTTTGCGCATTGTGTTTCTCCTAGTTGTTGGTGTTTTTGCATTTCCCAGGTGCAAACTCGGTTCAGTTCTGGGGGAGCCTTACGGCTCGACGATGACCTTGGCGTTCATCGTGAGGTGGGGCTGGCAGTAGTACAAGAAGGTGCCGGCTTTGGTGAAGGTGTACGAGAACGTGTCGCCGTCCTGGCCCTTGGGGCTCAGTGCGTGGTCGAACATTCCGTCAGGAGTCTGCGTGCCGCGAAGGCCCGTGCTCTCGTTGACGTCGCCCCACGTGCCCGAGGTGATGGTGTGACCGATGGTCTCGCCGTTCTTCCAGGTGACGGTGTCACCCACGTGGACGGTGATGTCGGTGGGCATGAACTTGAGGCTGAGCGTCACGACGGTCTTGCCGTCGCTCACGTCGATGCCGCCGATAGCATCGTCGCCGCCCATGTCCATTCCCTCCATGGTGCTCCCTGAATCTGCCGGCTGGCCCGTGCTGCTCTCGGAAGGCAGCACCTGGGATGGCGTTGAACCTGTGCATCCCGAAAGAGCGAGGACCAGAGCCGGCAGAATCAGCGCACCCGCGAGGGTGATCTTGGATGTCTTGCTGTTGAGTGACATGTGACTAGTTCGGGGCACCGCGCGAATGCGATTGGTGCGATCTTCGAACTAGCGGAGATCGGGTAGTGCCGGGCCGCAGAACGCCTCTCGGCGCAAGGCCGCTCGAAGCGGCTATTAGTGGAGCCCGGGGTTACTGCGGCCCGGCGATCTCCATTTTAGTCCAGGTTGCCTGAGCGGTAGAGGCGGGCGCACGCCATGAACTCGTCGGCGGTGAGCGCGAGGCGGTCTGCGCGAGTGGTGAGCTCGGTCGCCCGGTCGGGGTTGATGGGTTCCTCGTCATCGGCGAGGTCGGCGCATCCGGCAGCAAGGATGCGGCTGAAGGCCGCTGCCCGCTCGAGGGCTATCGCGAAGTCTCCGCGGAAGAGGCCGCGCAGGATCTGGTCTGCGAGGTCGGTGATCTCGTCGGGCCCTGTGGGCATCGGAGCGCCCGCAACGAGCGCGTCGATCGTCGGCAGCACGTCGAGGCCGCGCTGGAACAGCAGGCTCGTGCCGGGCGGGTCCTGCCGGATCAGCACGCGGATCAGGTAGATGCGCCACAGCGCGCCCGGCAGGCTGCGCGGGCTCGAGCGGGCCCACAACTCGGCGAGCGCGTCGATGCCGTTGGCGTCGGTGTAGGCGACGAGACGGTCGATGACGGCCGGATCATCCGACTCACGTGCCCGGTCGACCAGGGCATGGGCGGTATCGCGGGCGACGCGCAGAATCTGCGCTGGGTCTTCGCCGCCCTCATACTCGTCGAACTTGTCGCCGGAGTACTGGGTGGGTTTGTGGAAGTCGTCGGCCATCGGGTCAACGGTACGCTGCAAACATGCTCGTTGCCTTCTCCGTGGCCCCCACTACTGCGTCCGACGATTCCGGATCTGTGCACCTCGCGGTGGCCGCCGCCGTGAAGGTCGTGCGCGACTCGGGCCTGCCCAACCACACCGATGCGATGTTCACCACCATCGAGGGCGACTGGGACGAGGTCTTCGACGTCGTCAAGCGCGCAACGCTCGTGGTGCAGGAGTTCAGCCCGCGGGTGTCGCTCGTACTCAAGGCCGACATCCGGCCCGGATACACGGACCAGCTCACCGCGAAGGTCGCGCGGGTCGAAGAGGCCCTCGCCGCCGGTACGCTTGAGGAGTAGGGCCTGTAGCTCAGTTGGCAGAGCATCGGACTTTTAATCCGCGGGTCGTGGGTTCGAGCCCCACCGGGCCCACTGTCTTTTTAGCTGGTCAGATCAGCTTTTCTTCTTCATCTGGATGACGGTTACCGGTCCTGTTTCGCTCCGTGCCCACATTTTGCCCACAACTTCTGGAGCACCTGCAGCGCTGAGGGCATCTCCAACGGCATCCAGGTCATCGTCGAAGAGGTCGGCGTAGACGTCGAGCGTCATGGCTGCCGAGGCGTGGCCGAGCATCTTCTGGACGGCCTTCACGTTGGCGCCCGCCGAGATCGCGAGACTCGCCGCGGTGTGCCTGAGGTCGTGCGGGACAAGCCGCACGAGGTCCGGGTGCAGCTCGAGCATCTGCGTCATCGCCGGCTCGAACTTCCGCGCCCGCCAGTTCTTATTGCGGAGCGCTCCCCCGGCCGGAGCGGTGAATACGAAGTCGCTCGGCTGCTTGCCGTCGCAATGGGCCGCAAGCATCTCGCTCAGGAACGAGGGGAACGGGACGCTTCGTCGGCTGTGGTTTTTGGGGGTGCCGTAGACCAGCTCGCTGCCGACCTCGGTGACTGCCTGGTCAACGTTCACTCGACGCCGGAGCATGTCGAGGTCCATGACGCGCAGCGCAGCCATCTCGCCCCAGCGGAGGCCCGTGTAAGCGAGGAATAGGACGATTTCGCCATCGGCACCGCACAGGTCTGCGAGCTCATGAACTTGCGCGTGCGTAAGGTAGCCGTGCTTCCGCTGCACCACCCGTGGGAGTTTCACACCGTCGGCGGGATTGCGACTGAGCCGCCCGTCGCGCACGGCGTACTTGAGCATGATGCTCAAGACGCGGTGGTAGCTGCGTGTGGTCGACGGCGCTGCTCGGCCCGAGACCTCGGCTAGCCACTTCTGGATACCTGCATGCGAGAGTCCAGACAGCGGTGTCGTACCCCAACGCGGAATGATCGCCGATCGCACGATCGACTCGTAGCCGTTATTCGTCGATGGCTTGAGCTGCACCTGGGTCGCAAGCCACTGCTCGGCCCACTCGGCCACCGGTATACGCGAGCGGGCGACTGAGACGAAGTCCCCGCGAGCTTGGGATACCTCGACAGAGGCGAGGAAGAGCTCTGCCTCCCGCTTGGTCTTGAACCCACGCTTGTCAGTCTGCGAGTGGTCTGGCAGGCGATACCTAACCCGGTACCTGCGACCACTCGATACTTCGTACGGTGTGACGCTACCCATCTAGTAACACGACCCGATTCATGGCCTTATTGAACCCCACGCCGAGGACTTCGGCCGAAAACAACGCTCAGGCTCTGCGCATGTACACGTTAAGCGCTCGTCTTAGCACTGGCTTTGAGTACGAACTCACCTTGCCATTCACGGTCAGCCAATCAAGTAGCTTGCGGTTAGATGGATCGTCCTCGACCTCAACAGGCTTGGCGCCAGGCTTTGTTAGAAGCGCGTAGTTGCCCCCCAACGCACGAAGCACTGCGTGAACTTGCTCGATGCCCCTCTCGTTGATGCCGGTGAGCATCAGGTTTACAACTGACCCGTGATCGACCTTGAGTCGCGCGAAGAGCTCTAATCCGTTCGATTTGACTCGCACTCCTTCGGCTCGCGCGATCTGGGCGAAGGACTTAGCTGTAGCGGCATCGATGTCCGGATAGTCAGCGATATGAGCAAGCAGCGCGGTCCGCACCGGACGGGAAATGCCCACATTGGTTGCGATCTCCTTGAGATCTTCAGGCGACAAATCTACTGACTGGAAGTAGCTCGGGAATGCCGTCGAGGACGCTACGACACCCGATCTTGCTGAACTTCCCACGCCCGCGAGGTACTCGAACAAGGCCGAAGTGTCGTCGAGAAGTCCCGCACCAAGGAGAAGTCCAAAGAGAGGTCCTTTTTGCGGACGGAGGAGGTCAAGTTCGAGCGGAGCCCCGACCTGCAGGCTAACCGCAATTGACACGCGTGTAGCTGGGTCCAGCGCAGCTTGATTAATGAGGCGCGCGGCCAGTTCACGCCGCGCCTCGAGGGTCATGTCGGCGACCTCCGTCAACGCGCGAACGTTACTCAGGAACGCGTTCAGTTCAGGAGTCACTTCATCCTTCGCCTGCACGTAGTTGATCACGTTGGATGCCGTGGGAGCGACCCTCCCACTTGCCACCAACGGCGTCCAAAGCTCTTCGTCCAGCACTCCCAGATCGCCGATGACGCACCCAGCACTGGCATGCTCAGCGAACCGCTCGACGCTGATCGCGTCCTCGCCGCCGACCAAGCGGACCATGTCGATGAAGCGAGCGGGATCGCCTACGGAGACAACCCCTTCCTCCGCGTTGTCGAGCAGTTCCAAGTAGCGATCGAGTGTTCGAACGAGTCGCGCCGCAATTGCGGGATGCTTGTCCGACAAAAAATCGAGCGCTATATCGGGGCCTCCGGTCAACGCACGGAGGTTCGTTGCACTTAGCTCGTACAGATCGTTCTCGACCACCAACCCACGCCAGGCGTCCGCCACTGCTTCGACATCAACGATCTGAACGCCCAGCATCTTGAGGGCAGCGATTGACTTCGCCGCGCTCGCCGGTTCAGATGGCAGCGAGTAATTTGCGCCCTCTGAGAGATAACTTCGAACTTCGGGCGAGCCCTCATACTTCCTGTCACCGTTGGCACTAGCAAGGGCCAGGGTGACCAACTCGGACCTGCGCTCGGCATCCGTTTCGAATTCTTCGATCAGGAACACCATTACATGGTTCGAATGAGTTGCGATTGCTTTGACGAATGCCGCAACCTGGGCTCCATCGGCGAGGTATTGGCGCGCGAAATTGGTATCCGCATCCGTCATCCGCGAAAGCGACGCGAAGAGCTTGGATCTCCTTCGGTCGTTCTTCTTCAGCAGGTAGTCAAAAATGCTTGTGTTGTAAAGAGTCCGGTTCTCGAGTGCAGACGGACCCACCTCGTTTAGGAGGCTTTCGACGTCATCCTCACTCATCGGATAGGTGGGATCCGCTAACTCCTGTTGAACGAACTGAACCACGTAGTTCATCGCGTTGGCCGTGCGGTGAGCGTCCTTGAACTCTGACAAGTACAGCGCGTAATTGAGATCTATGTGGCCCGCGCGAAGCAGATCGATCACGAGCGGATTATCGACCGCCACCTCAACTAGTCGCGCGAATGTGGTCTCCTTCTCGACGGGCCTAGCGAAGCCAGCCAACGCCAATATCTGGCCATCTATCCGGACTTTCAGATCTGACTCATCAAACAAGTCAGCCATCGTCGCGCGTAGCAAGTCTTGCCGCTGGGCAAACGCCCTTTGTGCCGAATCCTCGAGCGTTGCCCTCGACTCACGAACCCATGTGTTTACATCGAGCTGGTCCGTGAGATTCTTTCTCAGATCGTCAGGCAAGAAGTCGATGACATTCACTGTGCCGAATCTGTCATTCATGCGATAGCGCACCTGAATCGGCAGATCTGCGGAGACGAGACGGTCCCAGAACTCCGTCGTTCGGAAGTACCCCGGCTCTCGCTCGACACCGTCGAAGAGGTAGGCTCCGGCGCCTACTTGAAACTGCGACATTCGGCTAGTCAGGTATTCGAGGAGCTGATCGCCAAGACTCGTCGCTCTGGTTTCCGCCGCGATTGTCCCAGCTCTCGTGCGAAATCTTCGTTGCTCTAGCTCGAGGCGAGTGGCGTTCTGATTTATCAGATCCCGACTGGACTTGTAAACGAGATCAAGGACACTCTCCGCCGCCGGAAGCTTTTCATAGTCGGTCAGGGACGTGTTCTTGTAGACCACCATGGCGAACAGGCGATCACGGCTCAGGCCGGTAATGCCACCTTCCGAGAAGATGCGCTGCTCAAAGATCACGTACTCGTTGTGAATGCTCTTGATGAGACGCATGTCAGTGATTCGCGCCGCGACCATATCGACCAAGCGAGGGTCCAACTTGAATCCCGACTTGGCGAAAGTCTGATTTATGTAACTCGCAGAGCTTCGATGGGTGATGAATGGCACTAGCGGAATCACGACATCAAAGAACTTCGTCCTGCTCGTTTGCAGCCTCGCAGCTCCCGATCCGGCCACTCGCCCGGAGTCATCAAGAACCTCGAACACGCTGTCCTTAATTGCGTAGACGAAACGTATTACGCGGCGTCGGGACAGGAACTTGGATCCGTTCAACAGTGTGTTCAGTTCCCGCAACGTCTCGAAGATGTGGCTGTTCTCGAATCGGTCAAGGTCCTCAAACAAGACGATGTTGGTCTTCGTGTGTTCGAAGAAGTAGACGATCTCGTCAAGGTACTCATCGAAGTAGTTGTCGCTAGGCCCGGAAAGCGTGATCGACGCCGGCCCCGTCGCAACTTCCTGGATTCGAACTCGATCATGAAATTTCGCTTGGACAATTACAGCCAGAACGCCGACGATCAGAAAAATGGCTCCGTACGTCACCCATCCGACGATCGGCTCCTTGGGGAGGATGTCAAAGAGGTTGGCCAAAGCGTCCGTAAGAAATAAGAGAGCGACGATCAGGAGCGCTATGGCAATGGCAGCAACAATGGCGAACCCCTTCTGAAGGGGCGCGATTCGCTGGTACCTCGAACCGCGCATCTTTGACGGCTTCTCGACGTAAAGCAGCTGCTTAACGATCTCCTTCTGGATCAGGTTAGTTTTCGACGGCACGATGCCTTTTCGGGCTCCGCTTTTCACTCGCTCCTTTTCGGTCTGCTCTCCGAGCGTCGGGAGGGAGATCACGATCGCGTCGTCCGGGAACGCCGCAAGAACCCGTCGCAATACGCTGCTCTTGCCCGAACCGTAGGACCCCGTGAGGGCGATGTTCCTCGGTGCCGCAGGGCCCGACTTGTTCAGCTCATCGATCAGGTATGCGGCATATAAGCCGTGCGATTGCACATCGAACATCGGTTGCAACGAAAGGAGCGCTGCGCGCGGACCGACCGCGATTGGTTCTCGCGACGGGTCGTATAGTTCTGCGATCCTCCGGAGCATGTCTGACTGTCGAAATTTCGCCCATGCCCGACTAAATGGATTCGCCATGCACGAATGTTATTGACCTTGGCTCGAATCCGCTCCCTCACGCTCTCAATTCATACCTTCCCTGTCCCACCGCCACTCCTTTACCTCCCAACCTCCCGTGGACAACGCAGTTGGGTGCGGGAGGTTGGGAAGCTGGCTCCGCCAGGGAGTGGCGGTGGGACAGGGAAAATCGGGCCAAAATCGTTCGTTTGGGTGGTCGCGATGGGTGACCACCCAAACGACCACCCACGCGAACCCCTCGCTTGGTCCCTCGCGAGGGGTGAGGACCCAAACGAGGACTCTGACACCCGCCGGTCGTATCTTCGACACATGGACTCCTTCGCCGACCTGGACCACTTGACTCTCGAACTCACGCATGAGGAGAAGGCGACGATCGAGCTGGCCGCGAGATTTACGGGCCAGTCCACAAACGAATTTGCGGTGACTGTGCTCGGCGAGTTTGCGAGCACGGTCAACAAACAGCGCATACTGTCGCACGAGTTCAACGAGACGCTCGCCCGGCCAGCACGATCGGTGGACGGTCTGAAGGACTTGCTTCGCCGACCATCGGTGTTCGACGACTGCTAACCTCTCGCAATGCCCACCCGCGCGCTCTGGCCGTTCGAGCCCGTGCAGATTGGCAGCGGCCTGTTCTACATAGACCAAAGCGACCCCGTCGGCCTCTGGCAAGACGGTGAACTTCGAAGGTTCGTCGAGTGGCCCAACGCCGAGATTCCCGGTGTCGCCTTCACCGCGTCGCTGTTTCCCACCGATACGGGTGTCTGGATTGCGTACGCGCCTAACGACGTCGACCTGCCCACCGCTGTCGGCTTCGGGCTCACTGCCGCGTTTGTAAGGCCCGATGGGCTGCAGCGGTCGGTGAGGCTCGGTGAGAACCGCGCAATCGGCGCGGACACACACGGCGTCTGGGGCCTTCGGCCTCAGAGGGTGATGTGGTCTGAGGAGTATCTTGCCGGGTCTCTTCCCGATGACTGGCGAGTCGAACTCACTCGATACAACGTCGATGGAAGTCAGGTTCGCACGACCTTTGACCGGCCTATTCGATCCGTGGCAGGCACACCAGGCGGAATTCGGATTGAGTTCGACCCATCACCGCCGCTGGCGATACCAACCTCCTTCGGCGGGATTCAGTACAAGTACACGGTCGCCGCGATTGAGGTCCGCGAGAGTGACCTAGAGTGCCCAATCTCGGCAGCCAATTTCGAGCAGGTGATCGTCACGGATGACGTCTATGGGCCTCACTTCGGTGAGGGTATCCGTGCTCGCTTCGCTCGCGAGCGTTTACTCGATCGGCCCGAGATCCCTGAGGAAGTCGAAGCGCGCTGGCCACTGATCGATCGGAGCCAAGTCGACGTCGAGGCGATCACGTCGCGCGCGTTGGAACAGTTCCAGAGTCTGGACGCCTACTGGCGCGGGAACGACGAAGTTCGCCCCATCTCGGACCGGCTCAGCAACTCGACTGTGGAGCTGCAGGGCGAGTGGCCCTACATCAACCTCATTGTGTACTTCAACTACAGCCGATACCCGGGCCCACGGTTCCGCTACACGCTCCCCTTGTTCGATCAAGGCGGGCGACCTGCGCTCGATATGCACGCCTCAATCCACTTCATGGAGGACCTGGATACGAAACAGTTTCTTCCGCCGATCGGTCCAGTCGGCGACTATATCGACTTCTAGCGTCCAGACGCGAGAGCGCGCCTTCGCGCCCTCTATGCTGTGGCCCATGACCGAACCCGATAACGCTTCGGCTGCCCGCTGGCGCCGCACAGCTAGGTTCGCGATTGCACTCACCGTCGCCTTATCCGCCGTGAGCGTCTGGATCGTGAAGATCTTCGGCCCGCGTGCGGTCGACCCTGACTACTTTTGCAACTGCAGTGTCGCCGAATTGTTGGCAGCAATGTTCCTCTGGCCCATCCTCGCGATCGGGTGCCTTGTCCTGGCCCTCCGGCTCCGCGGGTCACGAGGCAGCAGTCGTGCCGCCGGAGTAGTCGCCGGGATCTCGGCTTTCGCGCTTCCTGCTCTTGCGATCCTGGCGGTGATCGTCTTGCCGTTCCCCACGATCGAGGAGCTCAACGGTTGGGCCTTGGCCCTCACATGATGCTCGCGCCTGTTGTTCCGGAGTGGTTGCTCTTGGCTCTCGTGGCAGTACCGAACTTCGCGATCGGAGTTGTCATCCTCATCTTCCGAAAGCGGATTCGGGCGTTCATGAAGTCGCTGATCCCGCGCATGAGCGAGGACGCCGATTTCTGGACGTCGCGAGTGATCATCGTCGGCGGGCTCTTCTTGATGGCGATGCCAACGCTCTTGGTCTACGCAACGATCAGTTCGGCGGTCGAGAAGTAGTCCTCCGTGCCCACATTTTGCCCACAACTGAATCAAATCGTGGTCATCGTAACCTGACTCAGGTCACTCAAAATCCCAGCAAATGGGCGGAAGTTGGGCACCTGCAACACCCCCGCAAACACCCTGGTTGCGTCTTTTAACCCGCGGGTCGTGGGTTCGAGCCCCACAGGGCCCACACCACACGTCAGGCGAGCACCCGACTGATGCGCACGTGCACCGAGGCGAGCATCCCGTCGGGGAGCGCCGCGAGGAGAGCAGCCGACACGGCCGCCGCCGTCTGCGGGCCCTGCACGGCTTTCAGCACGCCGATGTTGGCGACGATCTCGTAGGCCTCGCCCTGGGGGCGCACAGCGACGAGGCTTGCCGCCTCTCCACGGGTGGCGATCTGGCGCACCGACGTCACGATCGCCGGGGTGGAGGAATAGAGCGCGCCCACCCCCGGCACCGCCCGGACCACGTCGTCGAGGCGAGAGGCAAGCAGCACGAGGTCGTGGTCCATCAGTTGCCCCCCTCGTCGTCGGTGCCCGCCTGCAGGTGAACGTCGGTCACGGTCACATCGATGCTCTCGATGGCGAGCTCGGTGTGCGACAGGAGTTCGGAGTAGACCCTCTGACGGACTGCCTCGGCGAGCTCGTGCACGGGGCTGTGGAGAATCACGCTCACCGTGAGGGATATCCGGATGCCGCTTCCCGGTGTGGTGACGTCGCCCTCCAGCGAGCACGAGCCGACGAAGACTCCGTCGACCGAGTCGCCCGCAGCGCGCACCAGTTCACGAACAGCACCCTCGGTGACGGACAGCGTCGCACGCGGGTCGGGGGCGGTGAGCGGGATGTCGCGCCCCGCGCGGATCTCCCGGCTGATCGACGTGAGGAGCCCGCCGAGCCACCCCTCCTCGAGCGTCGGGTGCTCGCGCACATCCTGCGCGAGCAGGTCGCGGGCGAGGGATCCCACGCGCTCCATGGAGTCGAGCACGGCCTGGCACTCGGGGCTGTCGTCGATCGCGGCAATCGCGGGAGTGCGACCGCGATCGAGATACGCGCTCAGGTCATCGAGCGTGTAGCCGCTCTCGCCGATGCCCGCGGCGTCGGAATCCATCGTCATCGCCAGGCCTCCATCTCTTTCACGACGGTAGCGCGCGCTCGAGCGAGCTTGCCCCGAACCGTCACCACCGACATATCCAGTCGCTGGGCGATCTCGTCATAGCTGTATCCGCCCATTTCCTTGAGCACCCAGCACTGCCGTTGGCCTTCGGGCAGGCTTGCCAGGACTGCCGAGAGGGCGTCCAGTCGCGAGGACGCCACGGCTCGCGCATCCGGCCCGCTTGCCGCATCGCCAGGATGCTCGTCGTCGAGTTCGTCGGACTGCCGACGCCCCCGGATGAGGTCGGTGGCTTTGCGCGACAGGATGCTCGTCATCCACGATCTGACCTTCGCGGGATCCTCGAGGGAGCCCAGCTGGTTCCACACGGTGATGAGTGCGTCTTGCACGGCGTCGTCGGCGTCGGCCGCGGAACCGGTCAGACGGATCGCGAACGCTCGCAGGTAGGGCCCGTGGCGGCGCACGAGAACCTCGAAGGCCGAGGCATCCCCATCGGCGGCGCGCTGGGCGAGGATCGCGTCACTCGCCGACTCCAGCCCAGCCATCTACACCCCCAGCGTTTTTACAGGATAAACATCGAACTACACCGTGACGTTCGGGCTGCTGGATGCGTCTGCTTAGTAACAACGATAGAAGGAGAAAACCATGGTTGAGAAGACCACCGCCATCGCTGGCACGATCATCCCCGGATCTGCTACGGGTAAGACCACGATCGTCGACCCCGTGATCGCCAAGGTCGCCGGCATCGCCGCGCGCGAGGTGCCAGGAGTGTTCGCGCTCGGCGGCGGAGCGGCACGCGTCGTGGGCGCCATCCGCGAAGCCATCGGCGGCGCAGACCTCGCTCAGGGCATCAAGGTCGAGGTCGGTGAGACCCAGGTCGCCGTCGACATCACCATCGTCGTCGAGTACCCGCAGCCCCTGCAGGTGGTCGCGGCGAATGTTCGCGCCGCCGTCGCGCAGGCCATCGAGCAGCTCGTCGGTATGGAGGTCGCCGAGATCAACGTGACCGTCTCCGACGTGCACATCCCCGGTGAGGACACTGTCGAGACCGAGGCTCGCGTCTCATGACCGGCACCCTCGTAGGCGGCATCAGCGGTACCGTGCTCGCGGTCGTGGCTCTCGTGTTCGGGTTCTGGGGATTCCTCCTCGTGCTCGTGCTCGCCGCCATCGGCGCCGTCATCGGTGCCGTCGTGAGCGGACGACTCGACGTGCGAGCCGTCGCGGAGGCGGCGCGCGGTCGCCGTAGCGCCTGATGATCCCCGGCCGCATCTCGGTCACGCCGCGCGCACTGGAGACTGTCGCGCGCGGCGTGGCCGCCGAGCACCTCGGCGTCACCAGCGCCCGAGTCACCGTGCGCCTCGCCGACTCGAACGGGTCGCTCGCGGTGTCGGTCACGGCGCCGCTGCGAACCTCGCCGCTCGGAACGGCGACGGATGCCCCCGGCCTCGTGACGCGCTCAGAGCAGGCCAGGGCCGGCATCGCCCGAGACATCACCTCACTCAGTGGCTCGCAGGTCGGATCCGTGGCCCTGCGCGTCACCGGAGTGGAGATCGTTGAACACAGGAGGGTCTCGTGAACGAGAAGAGCATCAACCGCAGGCTGCTGCGGCGTGAGCGCTATCGCTCACGCTCGCGCGCGGTCATCATCGCGCTGGCACTGGTGAGCCTCGGCCTCGCGTACCTCGCCGTCGAGAGCGTGCTCGCGGCCCTCGGCCTCGCGCCGCTGCTGGCCGCACCGCAACAGCTCCTCGAGGCGGTCAACGCCCCGTCGATGCTCGTGACCGTCGGTGCGGGTGCCGCAGTTCTGTTCGGGGTCGTACTCGTGATCCTCGCGCTGGCTCCCGGCCGGCGAGCGCGTCACGCGATTCCGCACGAGCGACTCGCCATCGTTGTCGATGACACGGTGCTGGCTGGCGCGCTCGGGCGAGCTGCTCGCGTCGAGGCATCCGTACCCGCCGACCGGGTTCGCACGACAGTCTCGGCACGGCGCGCGTCCATCTCCGTCACCCCGTCGAGTGGGTTCCCGATCGACAAGGCAGCGGTCAGCGCTGCCTCGGCGGAGCTCGCGTCTCGGCTCGCGCCGACACCTCGCGTACGAGTGACTGTGGCTGTCGCGGCATCCGGGGTGGTGGGATCATGACCGCCACGAACCGACTCGGCAACCGCGTGCTGCTCGCCCTGCTCGGGCTCGCCGCCATCGCGTCGGGGGCGTGGGTTCTGCTGCGCGCCTACCCGCAGGCCCTGCCGGGCTTCGCGCTGCCGGATGCTCCGGCCCCCGATCAGACCGCGCTCTGGGTGATCGCGGCGGCCGCGGCAGCCGCGATCGTGTTCGCACTGCTCTGGATGCTCACCCGTGGCCGGGGCCGCACCGCACGGCTCCTCCACGACGGGTCGGCCGACGGCAGCGTCGAGTTCGACGTGAGGGTCGCGGGAGATCTGCTCTCCGCAGCGCTCGCGCCGCAGCCCGACATCCTGTCCGTGAAGGTGGCCAACTATCGCGTGCGCCGCGGCTCCGCACTCCTGCTCACGGTGAGCGCGTGCAACGGCTGCGACCTCCCGCGGCTGCGCGACGACGTGGCCCGCGCGGTCGACGGACTCGACCACGTGCTCGAACGAAGGATTCCGGTGTTGCTCCACGTGACATCCGGAGTGCGCGCAAGCTTCGCGCGCGAACAACGCGTCACCTGACGCACGACGAAAGGAAACCCTCATGGGTGCTGACGACAAGATCAAGAACGCCGCCGAAGACCTGCTCGGCAAGGGCAAGGAAGCTGTCGGAAACCTCACCGGCAACGACAAGCTCGTCGCCGAGGGCAAGGCCGACCAGGCCAAGGCCGCGGTGAAGGACACCGTCGAAGACATCAAGGACGTCTTCAAGAAGTAGGTGACCGGGTGGGGGAAGGGTTCAGCCCAACCCCCACCTCAGTCGCGACGGCTACACCCGACTCCCCCGGATGTCTAGTCGTTGGCTTCCCGAGGCTGGCGAGTTTCAATGGGGCATGAGCACAGCAGACCAGCGTGCAGCAGCAGATCGACTTTCCGACCTGATCTCGCGATCTACTCAGAGTGATGCGTGGCTGAGTTCGAGCAACGATACGGGGATGCACGGATGGCAGCACGACGCTGTTTCCCGGCTTCTGGCACTGACCTACAACCAGCAGATCGACTACCTCTCGGTCGCCACTCCCGAGAGCGGGGACTGGGACATCGTCGCCTTGACCGACAACACGGTCGTCTCGGTAACCCTGGTCAGAACCGCGTCGGGGGTATCCCACCTGGATTCGACGGCCTATCCCCGACGGTCGTTGGAGAGCCTCGAACTGCTCGAGGTGGCGGCGGTCTCGGATGATGACCAGAAGTGGCCAGACGAGCTCACCCTCATCGGCCACTACAAGAACGCGACGTTGCGCCTGCCCTTGGACAAGTTCGCGAGCCACGACAATCGACGCGACCTTGCCGCTCTGCTCTCCTCACTCCTCCACGATCTCGCCCACTAAGGAACAACGCATGGGCACTCTCCACTACGCGGATGCCGACAACGTCTCCGTCACGATGACCGACAGGCAACTGGCGCACGTCAAATTCGTGATGGTCGCCAAGCTTCGCCGCGGCGAACCCTTCACCTTCTCGTGGGACAAGTCGGAGGCGGAGGGTGGCGGTCGGGCGAGCATCTGGGTTTCCAAAGAGATCCCGCTCACCTTCGAGTTCGACAGCGCCGAACCGCAGGAGATGAACCGTCAGTGGCTCGAGCAGCTTGCCGCGTCGGCCTCCACCGTGTCTGGCCTCTCTCTCACCGAAGAACCCGCCCAGCCCTGACCTCGAGCGCGCGCTGGCCCGACACGCTCGCTACGATTTAGGGATGTCGCAGCAGCAGGTTCGCCATCGGGAGCGGCGCCGCACGCTGTCCTCCGACGTGACAGTCGACCGCGTGTACGACGGCGACATGTATGTACGGGTGAACTCGGTGGGTACCGGCGGCACTCGACCGTTCGTGCTCGTACCGGGCATCGGAGTCTCCTCGACCTACTTCGAGAAGCTCGCCCCGCACCTCAACGAGTTCGGCCCCGTGCACGCTGTCGACCTCCCCGGATTCGGCGGGGTGCCGCATCCCTCGAAGACACTCTCGATCCGCGCGTACGCCGACCTCGTCGGAAAGGTGATCGACGACATGAAGCTCGACGATCCCATCATCGTCGGGCACTCCATGGGCAGCCAGATCGTGAGCGACCTGGTGTCGAGACGGCCGGAACTCTCGACCCTCGTGCTGATCGGGCCGGTCATCCATCCGAAGGAACGCCGGGTGCCCATTCAGGCGATCCGCTTCCTGCAGGCGGCGTGGCACGAGCCGGGAACCGTGAAGATCCTGGCGATCAGCGCTTACCTCTTCTGCGGAGTGAAGTGGTTCGCCCGCGTGCTGCCCAAGATGATGTCGTTCCCCATCGAAGAGCGTCTTCCGCACATCACGGCCCATACCCTGGTGATCCGCGGCGAGTTCGACGCCGTCGCCCCGCGCGAGTGGGTCGAAGAGGTGGGCAGGCTGCTCCCCTCATCGCGACTGTGGGAGATCGAGGGCGCAGCACACTCCGTGATGTACGCCCACGCCGAGGCGGTGGCCGACCTCTGCGTTCAACACGCTCGCGAGACGGCGAACCGCTCGACGGATGACGACACGATCCATGTCGCACGCGAAGACCCCACCGAGAACGACCCGGCCAAGCCGACTCTGGGCGAGGTCGCCGAGGCCATCGGCGGGCGCCTCACCGAAACCGTGGGGATCCTGCAGGACGACGACGAGAAGATCGCCGAAGGCAAGACCACAGCGGCTCGGGCCATCGACCAGATCGACAACTAGCCCCGTGCACAACCCTCGACCGCTCCCCGAGCTCCCTCGCCAGACGGAGACCGCCCTCGACTGGGTCTTCTTCGTGCTGGGAGGCGTCGCCGCGGTGTGGCTCGCGTGGGTACTGCTGCGCGAGAGCTTCAGTCTCGGATGGTGGCAGATCGCCTTCGTCGTCGTGTTCTGGGTGATGCTCGCCTACCTCGTGCTGCCGCGGCTGCACGGCATCCTCACCCGGATCTACGTGCCCGACTACTTCATCGGCCGCGCGCGTACGAGCGACGGACTGCTCGGCGATCCGGTGAACATCGCGCTCCTCGGCACCGAGAGGCAGATCCACTCCGCCATGCTCGCTGCCGGCTGGACGCGGGCCGACGACCTCTCGGTGCGCACGGGCGTGCGGATCGTGCGCTCCACACTGCTTCGCCGTAGCTACCTCGAGGCACCCGTGAGCCCCCTGCTGCTGTTCAACCGCAAGCAGGACTTCGCCTACCAGCAGGAGGTCGACGGCACTCCGGGCAAGCGGCACCACGTCAGGTTCTGGCGGTGCCCGGAGGGCTGGCTGCTGCCCGGCGGCCGCAAGACCGACTGGCTCGCGGCCGGCACCTACGACCGCAGCGTGGGGTTCTCCCTGTTCACCCTGCAGGTCACGCACAAGATCGCCGCGGACACGGATGTCGAGCGCGACCATGTCGTGGCGTCAGTGCTCGCCGCGAACGGGAGCGCCTCATCAACCACGATCGAGGGGTTCTCCGCCGGGTACCACGCGCGCAACGGTGGTGGTGACTCGATCGCCACCGACGGCGACCTGCCGGTGCTCGACCTGCAGAGCCTCCCGGTCGAGGGCGAGCCGGATGTGCCCACCGACAGCCGTGACCGACGGCCCGGGCCGATCGTCATCGGTGCTGCTCTGCTGGCGCTCAGCGGCCTCACCTCGATTGTGGGAGGGGTTGCCGAGTTCGTCGAGGCCGGCCCGAAGGCCGAGTCGGTGTTCCCGGATGACCCGACAGTCGCCATGGGCATCCTCGTGGTCGCCGCGGCGCTGTTCCTCGTCGTCGGCCTCGCTCAGGTGCTCATCGCCTGGCGGGTGTTCCTCGGCAAGCCGCTCGCCCGGATCGTGTCGATGATCGTCTCCGTCATCGGCATCGCGGGGCAGATCTTCAGCGCACAGCTGGGCGTCACCGCGGACCAGATCGCCGCCAACCTGCCCTCGGTCGCCCTGTCGGTGCTCGTGCTGCTCGCCCTCTCGAGCAGTCGCGCGGCGATCTACAGCCACCGCGTCACGAAGGCCCCGAAACGCATCTCGGGGCTGCCCGGAGACGCCGCGCCGTTCTAGGACATTGACGGGTCGTGCCCGCTCGCCCCACCCTTCAATAGCCGCTCTGCTCTGCTAGAAATACGGCATGGCAACCGGTGTGGATACGTGGACGGCACGACTGGTCAAGCACGCCAGCGAAGGAACCGTGCTGGACCTGACCCCGTCGAGCGGTAGCCTCTCGCTGCCCGAGGAGGGCGCGACGTGGATCAGATCGCGACGCGTGCCCGCCCAGGCGATCGTCGCCGCTCTCACTCAGACTCATACTCCCTTGCACCGGTTCGGGTTGAGGGTCTCAGGCGCCCAGATCACCGGTGACCTGGACTTGAGATTGACCACGCTGGCGGTGGGTCTGGAACTTCGCGGATGCGCGGTCCCCCACGACATCGCGATCGCTGACGCGACGGTGCCGTGGATGAGACTCGTGGACTGTGCGCTGTCAGGCATCCAGGCGGAGCGCGTGCGCATGCGCGGCAACCTCATGGTGCAGGCCTGCAGGATCGACAGTTCGGATGGCACAGCGTTCACCCTCGATGGCGCTCATGTGGAGGGAGGTGTGTTCCTCGGCGACGGGTTGCGCGCGCGGGGGAAGATTCGCGCCCTGGGTGCGACGATAGACGGACCGTTCTCCCTCCGCGGCACGGTCGTCGAGAGCCCTGACGGCGCCGTGGTGCTCGACGGAGCCACGGTCGGTCGAGGCGCGTTCCTCGATGGGGGTTTCCAGGCCACGGGCGAGGTGCGTGCCCTCGGCGCCACGATCAACGGGCAGCTCTCCTTGCGGGGTGCTCGGTTGAGCACTCCGTCGGCAGACGCCCTCAGCATCGACCGCGCGCGGATCGACGGGGACCTGTTCCTCGACGAGGGCTTTGAGGCGAGTGGTGCGGTGCGTGCGCCGGGAGCAACCATCACGGGCATCCTCTCCCTTCGCGGCGCGAAGATCCGCAACCTGAATGGTGACGCACTCAACCTCGACAGGATCCAGATAGGCGGTTCTGCGTTCATGGATGAGGAGTTCGAGGCAACCGGCGAGGTGCATGCGCTCGCCGCTTCGATCACGGGCGATCTCTCCTTGAGGAAGGCCAAGCTCGACAACCCTGAGGGAGACGCGCTCAACCTCGATGGGGCAACCCTCAGTCGCACGGTCTTCCTGGACCGAGGCTTTGAGGCACATGGAGCGGTCAGCGCCCTCGGGACGACGGTCGTGGGGCAGCTCGTGCTGCGCAACGCAATCCTCGACAATCCTGAGGGGATCGCTTTCAACCTGGAAGGTGCCACTGTCCATGGCGGACTCACGATCGAGGCGGACATCCGTGGTTCGGTGAGCCTGCGCGAGTCGCTTCTCGAGGAGCGGACCATCGTGCAGGTTGGCGACTCTGCGGGCCTGGACGTGAGCGCGGCGGGCGCGAACCTGACGTGGCTGGATGTTCGATTGGGCGACGAATCCCGCTCCACCATTGATCTGGCATACTCCACAATCGGTCGGGTGGACATTCACCCCCTGAGCTCATTGAGCCTCACCGGCGCGGTGGGATGGTCCTTGGGCGCCCTGCACGGAGAGCTTCTCACCCGTCACCGAGACGTCGTCCGGCTGCTGCACGAGTTGCCCCGAGGAGGCTCGGGCGGCTTTGTGCCCCAACCGTGGAAAGAGCTCGCCAACGCCATCGAACGGGCCGGCGAACCCGCCCAGGCTCGCCGTCTGCGATGGCAGGCGGCGCGACGCACCACCAGGGCGTCCCCGCTACTCTCGCGAGCCTTCATCCGCATTCCCTACGGCCTCGTCGTCGGATACGGGTACTACCCGCTGCTCACGATGGCGTGGATCCTCGCCGTCTGGGCGGGCGCGGTAGCCATCGCGTTCCTCTTCAGGGACTCCTTCATCCCCACGGATGCCGCGCTCGCCCATGCCCTGAGTGCAGCGACTTCGCCCGACGATGCGCGAGCCCTGCTGGTCGGATATCCCGCATTCAACCCCGCCCTCTACGCCCTCGACATCTCGATTCCGGCGGCGAACACGGGAGAATCCGCAGCATGGCGTCTCGAAGGGAACGGGGGAATCGCCTCGCTCTTCGCGGTCGCCAAAGCGTTCTCCTGGGGATTGACCGCGCTTCTCGTCGCTGGCATCACGGGAATACTCCGAAAGGACTGATCCGTTCGTTCCGACCGGTGTCGGCTGCGGAGCGCCTAGAGGGCGGGCGGCACCGTCATGCGCATGACGGTCTTGCTCTTTCCGATGTGGCGCTCGAAGGTGAATCCGGCCTTCTCGAACATGGCCCGTGTGCCGTTGTGGAGGAAGGAGGACGAGGTCTTCTTGCCGGGGGTGAGCTCGTTGGGGAACGAGACCACCTCTCCCCCACCGGCCCGTGCTATCAGTTCGAGTGCGCCGTCGAGTGCCTCTCGCGCCACACCCGAACGCCGGTGGTCGCGATCGACGAAGAAGCACGTGATGCGCCACGGCGCCGGGTTCGTCTCGCCCGCGTCGTACTGTTTGCGGTGGTAGATGCCCGGCAGCTCGGAGGGGCTACCGTACTCGCACCAGGCGATCGCGTCATCGCCGTCAAAGACGAGGGCCGCGTGGGCGACGCCCTCGTCCACCATGCGCAGCTTGAACGTGGGCCCGTCGTACTCGCTCTTGACGGTCTTCTCCGTGTCGCCGTGGAAGTACGAGCAGTAGCATCCGCCCCACACCCCGTTGTGCTTCTGCGCGAGTGCCAGCCATGCCGGGTAGGTCTCAGGAGTGAGTGGCTTGATCACATGTGGAGCGTCTTCGTCGGCCATGGGCGTCCTCACGTCGGTGGCACCAGTGTGCCCGCCGGGCCCGACTTCCGGCTAGTCCCGTGCGCTCGAGGCGTGGCCGCGTCGGGCTACCCTTGAGGTGCCATGACGACTGCTGCCGAAGTTCCGCTGGGCAGCGGACGCCTCATCCATGCTGATGCGTTGACGGGTCTTGCCACCCTGGAGAGCAACTCGGTGCAGTGTGCGGTGACGTCGCCGCCCTACTGGGGACTGCGCGACTACGGTGTGCACGGGCAGATCGGCGCCGAACCCCTGCTGCCCGACTACATCACCGCCCTCGTGACGGTCTTCGACGAAGTACGCCGCGTCCTCACCCACGACGGTGTGCTCTGGCTCAACCTCGGCGACAACTACACCAGCGGCGGCCGCACCTGGCGCCACGCCGACAAAAAACTCCCCGCCCGCGGCATGAACTACCGCCCCAACACCCCCGACGGCATGAAACCCAAAGACCTCATGGGCGTACCCTGGATGCTCGTCTTCGCCCTCCGCGACGCCGGCTGGTACCTCAGGACCGACATCGTCTGGAACAAACCCAACGCCAACCCCGAAAGCGTGCGCGACCGCCCCACCCGCAGCCACGAATTCCTCTTCATGCTCACCACCTCCGAGAAGTACTACTACGACGTCGACGCCACAATCGAACCCACCGACGACGGCACACGCACCCGCCGCAAACGCAGCGTCTGGTCCATCAACACCGAACCCTACAGCGAAGCCCACTTCGCCACCTTCCCCACCAAACTCGTCGAACCCTGCATCCTCGCCAGCACCCGCCCCACCGACACCATCCTCGACCCCTTCTTCGGCTCCGGAACCGTCGGACAAGTCGCCCGCAACCTCGGCCGCAACTTCATCGGCATCGAACTCAACCCCGACTACATCACCATCGCCCACAAACGCCTCGCCGAACGCTCCGCCGGCTACGACCTCCCCGTCGTCAGGCTCTAGATCGGGTTGATCCGGTCTTTCAGGAGACAGAACGTGTTGCCCTCTGGATCGGCCAGGACGTGCCATGACTCGTCGCCCGTCTGGCCCACATCGGCCGGACGCGCACCCAGCGCCAGGAGGCGCTCGAGTTCGGCATCTTGGTCGCGGTCGGTGGCGTTGAGATCGATGTGCAGCCGCGACTTGCCCGGTTCCGGCTCGTCGCGGTAGCTCAGGAAGATCGTCGGCTGCGACCCGCCGAAACCGTCGCGCGCGCCGATCTCGAGCGAGCCGTCATTCTCGTCGCGATCGAGTACGACGAAGTCGAGCACCTCGCACCAGAACCTGCCGAGCAGCTCGGGATCGCGGCATCCGAGTACGAGTTCACCTATGCGACTGGCCATAGTCGAAACCTACAGCGCGCCCCCGACGGCCGACAGGGTCAGCTCGCGGGCCTCGCACGCATCTCGAGCGCGATCTGTGCAGCATCGAGGTTGGCGAGCTCGTCGGCGAGCACTTGCGCGTCGAACGTGCCATTATCGCGGGCATCGAGCAGCGCCGAGCGCTGGGCTCCGAGGACGGCGAGCCGGTACTTCATCTCCACGGCGAACGACTCGCGGGTGGCTGTGCGCTCCGGCGGCGACGGGATGCCCTCCGCGCTCGCCCTGAGCATCTGCATGACCTGGGTGCGCTCGGCGGTGAGCTGCTCGTCGAGGGTCGCCTTGTCGACCTTCGGAGAGATCAGCCGCACGAGCGGACCGATGGTGCCACCCTGCAGCAGCAGCGACATGAGGGCAACGGCGAAGGCGATGAGCACGAGCACGGAGCGCTGCGGGGTGTCGATGGGCAACGTCTGTGCCGCGGCGACGGTGACAGCGCCGCGCATGCCGGCCCATACGACGACTGTGCCGTCACGCCAGCCGAGCGGCGCCTTGCGGAAGTACTCCACATCGGCGAGGGACTGGGTGACGCGCTTGGCGAACCTGTCGAGATCTCGCTCCGTAGCCTTGCGTCGCGGCCCCTGATTCATCTCCTCGAAAGCCTGCTTCTTGCCCTCATCGGTGGTCATCTTCTCCTGCATGTCCTGCAGGCGGGGCTTCATCTTCACGCTGAGGCGCCCGCGCCGATGCAGCACCGCGAGCAGTGGCGCGACATATCCGGCGCGCACGACGATCGTGAGCAGCAGCGCCCCAACCGCCACGACCACGGCGGGCAGAACCCCGGCGTGATCGGTCTGCACTGCCGTGACGATCGACTTGATCTGCAGGCCCATGGTGAGGAACACGACGCCCTCGAGCACGAGTTCGACGGTGCGCCAGTTCTGCGAGTCGGAGAGTCGGTGCTCCGGCGAGAGCTCGCGCGGCGCCCGGATGCCCGTCAACAGCCCCGCGACGACAGCAGCAACGAGCCCCGATGCGCCCAGCACCTCCGCGGGTACGGCGGCGAGGAACGGCACCGCGAACGAGATGACGGTGTTGACCGTGGGGTCGGTGATCCGGCGGCGCACCGCAAGGTTGATCGCACCGACGAGCAGGCCGATGATCACGGCGACGACCACCGAGTACGCGAACGTGCCGACGGCACCCCAGAACGAGAAGGATGCGGCGGTCGCGACGATCGCGGTGCGCAGCAGCACGAGCGCCGTCGCGTCGTTGAGCAGGCTCTCGCCCTCGAGCATGGCGACCACGCGCTTCGAGACTGACGTGCGTTTGATGATCGAGGTCGCGACAGCATCCGTCGGGCTGACTATCGCGCCGAGGGCGACGCCCCACGCGAAGCCGAGGCCGGGGATGACGAGCGTGAAGAACAGTCCGAGCAGCAGTGCGCTGCCGATGACGAGAACTACTGACAGGCCGCTGATCGCGCCGAACTCGCGGCGGAAGTTCATGGCCGGCATCGACACCGCCGACGAGTACAGCAGCGGCGGGAGCACTCCGGCGAGGATCCACTCCGGCTCGATGTGCACGTCGGCGAAGAACGGCAGAAAACTCGCGGCCACACCGACCGCCACGAGCATGAGCGGCGACGCGATGCCCAGCCGCGGCCCGATGAGCGTGGCTGCGGCGATCACCACGAGAGCGGTCACGAGGAGAACGAGGAGTTCTGTCACGCGTCCAGACTGGCATGCCTAGCCGTCGCAGGACCATCCACATCCGCGCCGAACACGCGTACCGTCGGAGCATGACCGACGCACCGAACCTGCTGGGCGAGTATCTGCGCGCCCGCCGCGAGCTCGTCAGCCCTGACACACTCGGGCTGCCGCAGATCGGCATGCGGCGGGTTCCAGGCCTGCGCCGCGAGGAGGTCGCGATGCTCTCAGGCATCAGCGCCGACTACTACCTGCGGCTCGAACAGGGGCGCGACCGCCATCCGTCGCGCCAGGTGCTCGAGTCGGTGGGCCGGGTTCTGCAGCTCGACGAGCACGGGCTCGACTACCTGCTGTCGCTCGGCGCAGACAAGCCGCGTGCGTCTCGTCGACGTGTTCGCCGCGAGGTCGTGCCGGCGGGCATCCGGATGCTCGTCGACCAGCTGCCGCTGCCCGCGTTCGTCGAGGGCCGCTACTTCGACGTGCTCGCGGTCAACGCCCTCGGCACGGCGCTGTCGCCCCGGCTCGTCGTGGGCGGCAACCGCCTGCTCGACACGTTCCTTGACCCGGCGGAGCAGGATCTGTACGACGACTGGACGCTCGTCGCGCCACACCTGGTCGCCGGATTCCGCGATTCGGTGGGCAGCGAGGTCGACGAGCCGCGCGTGGTCGAACTGGTCGGCCGGCTGTCACTCAGCAGTCCCCTGTTTCGCGAGCTGTGGGCCCGCCACGACGTCGTGCGGTACGAGGGCGGATCGCTCGCGATCCATCACCCACACCTGGGCGAGCTCGAGCTTCAGCGTGAGAAGCTCGCCATCACGGGCACCGAAGGGCAGCTCCTCGCGATCTATCACGCGGTTCCGGGGTCGAGCAGTGCCGAGAGACTGAGCCTCCTGGCGTCGTACGTGCTGCAGTCGTAGTCACACCCGGCGGCGTACGCGCTGGGAGGGGCGGCAGCAGTAGCTTGGGCGCATGAGCGTTCTGGAGATCGTGGGACTGTTCCTCGTGGGCGTGCTCGCGGGGGAGGAGTTCATCGTGCGCTACGGCGTGCACCCCGCCCTCAGTCGCCTCGACGACCGCTCGCACCTGCGTGCGCGCCTGGCTCTCGTGAAGCGACTCATGGTCGTGGTGCCGGCCATCATGATTCCCTCAGTCCTCGTCAACGTGGCAACCCTCTTCGGCGACCCGAGCCCGTGGCGCATCGCCGGGGTGGCAGCCCTCGTGGCCTTCCTGCTGTTCTCGTTCCTCGGCACCGTGCCCCTCAACATCAAGGTCAACGACACGTGGAACGCGGATGCTCCCCCAGCCGACTGGAAGGCCGTCGTAGCGCGCTGGGTGCTCATCGACACGTTCCGCTCGTCGGCCGCCCTTCTCGCCTTCGCGCTGCTCGCGGTGGCGATGGGCCTCGAATAACAGACCACAGGAGTCACCATGTATGCAGCTCTCGTCACCGACTTCGCTCGGCCGCCGCGGTACAGCGAGGTAAATGAGCCGGAGGGAGACGACGTCGTCGAACTCGTGGCCGCCGCCCTGCATCCGCGCGTGCGGTCCCAGGCGAGCGGGTCGCACTACACGAGCACCGACGAGCTTCCCCTCATCCCCGGCATTGACGGGGTCGGCCGTCGCGCCGACGGGAGCCTGGTGTACTTCCTGCTGCCCGACACACAATTCGGGAGCATGTCCGAGCGCGTGGCGATCGACCCGCGGCGGAGCATCCCGATGCCTGCGGGCGCCAGCGCCCTGACGGTCGCCGCCGCCATGAACCCGGCCATGTCGTCGTGGCTGGCCTTGCGGCGCCGCGCGCACCTCGAGCCGGGCCAGTCGGTGCTCGTCGTGGGCGCCACAGGCAGTGCCGGACAGCTCGCCATCCAGGTCGCGCGGCATCTTGGCGCCGGTACCGTGATCGCTGCGGGGCGCGACACCGACGCCCTACGAAGGCTGGGGGCCGACGGCACGATGCTGCTCGACGAGGTCTCGCCTGTCGCGGCGAACGTCGACATCGTCATCGACTATCTGTGGGGAGGGCCTGCTGAGCGCCTGATGCCCCGCCTCCTGACCGCGCGGGAAGACCGGAGCGCTCCCCTCACCTGGGTGCAGGTGGGTGCGGTCGCGGGCCCCGAGATCGCGCTGCCCTCGGCGCTCCTGCGCGCCGCGAACATCGCGATCATGGGGAGCGGCCAAGGCTCCATCGCGACACGCACGATCCTCGAGGAGCTCGTTCCCCTCATGGACGCGCTGCCTGCACTCGCCCTCGACACTGACGTCCGTAGCCTCTCCGACGTCGAGACGGTGTGGACCGAGAATTCGCGCAAGCGCGTCGTGTTCACAACAAGTTGACACGGCCACAACTCGGGCGTAAACCGGAAGAGTGAGTACGACAGAGACGCTGCAGAACACCAAGGGCACGCAGGACAACCCGGAGGATTTCGCCGCCGAGGAGAGCACGGTCGCCGAGCTGCGACGCATCGACTTCACCGGCACCATGTGGTTCGGCGCGGCCATCATCGCCGTCGGCATCCCCCTCGCCGGCCTCCTCAGCCAGGGCTGGCGGCCCGCCGACCTACCCATGCCCGCCGAGATCGCGTGGTGGGTGGGCGCGGCATTCACCCTCCTCGGCATCGCGGGCTTCGGCTGGTCCGGATGCCCCGTGCTCGCGTGGCCCGTCCCCGTGGCCGAGCGCCAGAAGTCGATAACCATCCGTGGTGGCGTCGCGCTCTACGTCGCCGGAACCGTCATCTCGCTCATCGCGATCCTGTCGGTACCGGCGGTCATGCACTGACCCCCTAACTGGAGCGCTCGTGGCGACATTTGCTGAGTCCCGAGTCACTACGCTCGGAGCATGAGGCAAGCGGTTTCGCGGTTCACGAGGAAGGCACTCGTGGTGCTCGTCGTCACCCTCGCCGCTGCCCTCGGCATCGCCGTCGCCGTGGTGTTCCTGCTGCGATCCCCCATGTCCGATACGGGATTCGGTCCGCTCGTCGCCGTGATCGCCGTCGTTCTGCTGCTCTTGGGCCTCGGCGGCGCGTCGATCTGGAACGGCGTGGGGATCATCCGGATCAAGCGGCTCAAGCCCGACGCCGTGGTCTTCCTCGCCAGGCGGGAGCCGTCGCTCGCGCCCGACCTGCCGCTCTACCTGCACCGCAAAGACCTGTCCGTCGACGTGAGCGATCGCTGGCTGCCCGCCGTCATCGACGAGCGCGGGATGGCTGCGTGGTCTGGCGGCTTCCGCCCGCGCGAGCTGCTCCTCATGGAGTGGAGCGAGCTCGGCGAGGTCGTCGCGACCGACTTCGTCTCGCTCGAGGGCCAGGACAAGTTCGGCATCGCCGTGGATGTGAGACCGTTCCCGACCCCGCTGATCGTGCGAGTGGGCTACTCGATGTTCGGCCTGCAGGCGGCGTTTGACCGCGAGGGCACCGTGACCGTCGCCGCCGCCGCGAACGCGAAGCGCGTGGTTCGCACCACTGCCTAGGCCTTCACCGGCTCCTTGGGCTCGACGGCCGTGGGTTCGCGTCCGTCGCGGTAGATCGTGAGCTCGGGCTCGGGGTGGCGACGCGACTGCACGACGAAGAGAACGACTCCCAGCGCGATCGCCACGAACGACGCCCAGATATTGGCCGGGATGCCCAGCAGGGTGTCGCTCGTTGGGTCGATGCGGATCGCCTCGAGCCAGCTGCGCCCCAGTCCATACCAGATGAGGTACAGCGCGAACGCCTTGCCCCAGCGCAGGGACAGGCGCCGCTCCAGCAGCAGGATGAGGCCCACGCCGATGAGGTTCCAGATCATTTCGTAGAGGAACAGCGGGTGGAACAGTGTTCCCGCGGGCAGCCCGTCGGGGAACATCGGGTCGGTCGGCAGGATCTCCAGCCCCCACGGCAGGGTCGTCGGAAGGCCGAACAGCTCATGGTTGAACCAGTTGCCGAGGCGGCCGATCGCCTGGGCGACGAGCATGGCTGGGGCCAGCGCATCCGCGAACGACCAGAGTTTGATGCCCTGGCGCCGGCAGCCGATGAGGGCACCGACCGTGCCGCCGATGAGCGACCCGTAGAGGGCGTTGCCGCCGTCCCAGATGGCGACAACGTTCCAGAGGTTCGCACCCGGATAGAAGTAGTCGCCCCCGTGAGTGAACACGTGGTACAGCCGCGCACCGACGATGCCGAGCGGCACCGCCCAGATGATGACATCGAGCACCATGCCGGGCCTGCCGCCGCGCGCGGCGAGCCGTCGCTGCGTGATGACGACGGCGGCGATGATGCCCGCCAGGATGCACAGCGCGTACGTGTGGATCGTGAGCGGCCCGAGCTGGAATTGCGAGAACACCGGGTCAGGGCTGGGAATGCTGAAGGGAAGCATGGTCAATCTCACCACGCTCGGGCTGTATCTACACCCCCGTAGTGCGAGCCGCCGTGCCCGCGCGCTCCTGCAGCAGTTTCGCGGCCAGCAGTTCGCCGTTGATGGCACCGAAGCGCTCGAGTGCCTCGCGGTGCAGGCGGGCCACGAGCAACGAGAGCTCGAACGGCACGCCCTGCTGCTGAGCGAGGCTCGCGAGGGTGTCGAGCTCCTCCACGCAACGGTCGATGCCGAAGGTCTCCGCATAGTCGCCCGCGAGGAGGCCGTCTACATACTCGTCGAGGAATACGCTGCCGCCGGCACCGCGCTTGAGCGTCGACGCGAGCGCCGCCGGGTCGAGGCCGAGCGACTGTCCGAGGAGGAGCCCCTCGGTGACGGCGACAACCTGCCCGAACCACAGCAGGTTGGCGATGAGCTTGGCTGTGTATCCGTCGGCCACGTTCGGCCCGATGACCTCGTGCGTGCCGAGCAGGTCGAGGAGGGGTGTTGCGCGGGCGAGGGCATCCGGCGCTCCCCCCGCATAAAAGTGCAGGGTCTTGGCTACCGCGGCCTCCGGACCGCCCGCCATGGGTGCGCCCACCACGCCCAAGCGACCGGATGCGAGCCCCTCGGTGATGCGCGGGTCTCCACTCGTGAGGTCCAGCCACAGCGCGCCCGCGGGCAGCGCCGCAAGCACGGGAGCCAGGGCAGGCACCTCCGCGGCGCCCGGCAGCACGGTCACGAGCACGTCGAGGCCCGCGGCGGTCGCCACCGGATCCCCCGGCGCCACGACCGGGTCGTACCCGAGCACCTCGTGGTGCTCGGCGAGGGCGCGCGCGATGGGCGCTCCCATGCGGCCGAGGCCGAAGACGCCGATCCGCACGGGATCAGAAGTCGCTGAGGTTGCCGCGCAGGCCACCCGAACTGTATTCCGTTCGAAGTATGCCTCGACGTCGCAGGAGGGGAACCAGCTCGTCGAGCATCCGGTGCACGGTCACGGGGTGCAGATCTCCCCACAACAGCACGCCGTCGTTGTCGGCGGTCTCGCCCAGCTCTTCGATGAGGTCGGCGAGCTCGCCCGCCGTGCCGACGAAGCCGCCCTGACCGAGGCGTCCGAGCTTCGCTTGGGCTCCCAGCAGCTCGCGCAGGGGCGTGGTGGCGGGGTCGTGCTTGCCGACCAAGCGCGCGATGCTGCCCTGCGAGACGTGGTCGCCGAAGACGGAGAGGTCGAGGGGCTTGTCGAAGTCGAGGGCGGTGAGGTCGGTCTCGAGGTCGCTCGACTGCTTCTCGGCCACGTACAGCACTGCTGCGTCATCCGGGTTCGCCGAAGCGGCAACGAGGCGGTCAGCCTCCTCAGCGCTACCCACGATGACGGGCTGGATGGCGAACAGGATCTTCACGTCGCTCGGCTTGCGGCCCCGCTCGACGGCCGCGGCGTGAATCTTCGCGCGGTACGAAAGGATCGACTCCGGGGTGAGCGGCGCGAGCGCGAGCTGCACCTCGGAGTTGGCGCCCGCGAACCCGAGACCGCGACCGGAGCCGCCGGGCGAGACGATCACCGGCTCACCATCGGTGAAGGGGATGGCGTTGAGCGGCCCGTCGAACTCGAAGTACTCGCCGCGGTGCCGCACCGGGGTCAGGAGAGATCCGTCCGCATAGCGATCACCCGAGGCGATCAGCGCGCCCGGGTTCCAGCTGCGCCACAGGTCGCGGATGCCGTCGAGCCACTCCTCCGCGCGGTCGTACGCGGCGTCGTGGCCGAGCGAGGGTGCGCTGCCGAAGTGCCGCGCGCTGCCCGTGTCGGTGACGACGTTGAGGCCCAGGCGGTGGCCGCTCAGGTGCTGCAGCGTCGCGAACTGGCGGGCGGCGGTGTACGGCAGGTACGCGGCCGGGTTGACCGTGGGCACGATGCCCAGGTGCTGGGTGGCGCCGAAGAGGTAGGGCGCGAGCAGCAGCGGGTCGTGCTTGGGGCCGCCGAAGGCCTGCCGGATGCGCAGGTCGAGGGTCGACGGGGAGCCCAGTGACGGCGCATCCTCGATGATCAGAAGGTCGAACCCGGCCTGCTCGAGCTCACGCGCGGCCTGCTGGTAGAGGGCGGGCTCCGTCCACTTCCAGTTCCAGTCGAGGTACGGATGCCCCCACCCCTGCGGCCCGAAGCCGCGGGCCAGGAACCATCCGAAGTGCTGCTGCTTGCTCATACCGTCAAGGCTCGCACGGCCGCGAGCCCGCGGTCGAGGTCGGCGACGAGGTCGGGCAGGTCCTCGATGCCGATCGAGAGCCGGATGCTCCCCGGAAGTATCCCCGCGGCCTCGAGCTGCTCGGCAGTCCGCTGGTTGTGCGACGTCGTGGCGAGGTGCAGAACCAGCGAGCGGACATCGCCCAGGTGCGTCATGTGCGTGAAGACGTCGAGTGCATCGATGAAGGCCCGCGCGGCATCCGTTCCGCCGGCGAGGGTGAACGAGAACACGGAGCCCTGCCCCGACGGCAGGTAGCGCTGCGCGAGCGCGTGGTACGGGTTTCCGGGTAGACCCGAGTAGTCCACGGAGTGCACCTCGGGCCGCTCGGCGAGCCAGCGGGCAACGCCCAGGGCGTTGGCCGACTGGCGCTCGACTCGCAGCGAGAGGGTCTCGATGCCCTGGCCGATGAGGAACGCGTTGAACGGTGAAAGGGTGGGGCCGAAGCGCAGGGCCATGACCTCGCGCAGGTAGGTGATGCGTGCGCTGCCGCCCGCGCGCTCCGCGAAGCTCGGGGCACCCGTGCGCGTCGGTTCGGTCAGGTGCGGGAAGAGCGTGCTCGTGACGTCGAACCGGCCGTTGTCGACGATGACGCCGCCGAGAACTGCGCCGTGGCCGGCGAAGAACTTGCTCGCCGAGTGGATGACGATGTCGGCGCCGTGCTCGATCGGGCGAACGAGGTAGGGGGTCGCGAGCGTCGAGTCGATGATGAGCGGGATGCCGTGCGCGTGCGCCACGGCCGCGATGCCAGCGATGTCGAACACCTCGTTGCGCGGGTTCGGGATCGACTCGGCGAAGAGCGCGCGCGTGGTCGGCCGGATGAGGCGTTCCCACGCCTCGGGGTTGTTCGCGTCATCCACGAAGTCGGTCTCGATGCCGTAGCGCGTGAGGTTGTCGAGGAGGAGCCCGCGCGTGCCCTCGTAGATCTGCGACGCGGAGATGACGTGCTGGCCGGCCTCGAGCAGCCCGAGCAGCGTGATCGCGACGGCCGCCTGGCCGCTGCCCACGAGAAGGGCCTCTGCCCCCAGCTCGAGGTCGGCGATCTTCTGCTCGACGGTCTCCGTGGTGGGGTTCGCGACGCGCGTGTACGAGTAGCCGTCGCCCGTGCTGAAGTGCTCGGTTGCCGAGTCGAAGTCGTCCATGACGAACCCGGCGGTGAGGTAGATCGGAGTCACGCGCGGCGTGATGCGCGAATCCGGGCGTGCTCCAGCGTGGAGCTGTCGCGTGGCGAACCCTGTCATCGAAACAGAGTGCCATCCTCGGCAGGTACAGCGCTTGACCGCGCTTCATACTTCGTCACGCAAAGGGCACTTCCCGGCGATCCTGCCTAGTCTTCCGGCATGAGCACCGCACCCCGCACCCTGCGCCTCGTGGCCGTCTCCGGCAGCCTCACGGCACCGTCGCGCACCTCGGCCCTCGTCGAGGCGATCGCCGAGGCCTTCGGCCGGGTCATCCCCGTCGAGTCGCACATCATCACCCTCAACGAGCTCGGTCCGCACCTCGCCGGCGCCCTGACGCGCAAAGAGCTACCCGATGCCGCAGAGCAGGAGTTGCAGCGCATCGAGAACGCCGACCTCCTCATCGTCGCGACGCCCGTGTACCGCGCATCCTTCACCGGACTCTTCAAGCACCTCTTCGACTTCGTCGACCAGTACGCCCTCGTCGACACCCCCGTGCTCCTCGCTGCGACGGGCGGCAGTGAGCGCCACGCACTCATCATCGAGCACCAGCTGCGGCCGCTGTTCGGCTTCTTCCAGTCGCTCGCACTCCCGGTCGGCGTCTACGCGCACGACTCAGACTTCACCGACTACGCGATCTCCAACGAGCAGCTGACCGAGCGCATCGACAAGGCGATCACACGCGCCCTGCCGCTCGTGCGGTCGAGCCTCGCCGAGAAGGAGAGCGTGGAGCGCACCCTGGCGGGCGAAGAGGTCAGCTGAGCTCGCGCGCGGCCTTGGCCCCTGCCACCCGCAGCCACGTCGCGGTGTCGGCCATGGCCGCCTCCACGGATCCGGCGAGCTCCGTGAGGGATGCGCTCCAGACGCCACCCTGAACCGCCACCTGCCCGGCGATCACCCCTGAGCGAACACCGTGTCGCGCCGCGCGCTGCAGCAGCTGGCCCACGACCTTTCCCGTGAGGGATTGCTCGTCGAACCGCCCCTCACCCGAAAGCAGCACGTCGGCCCGCGCCACGACCGCGTCGAGGCCCGTGAGTTCGGCGAGATGGTCGGCGCCGGAGACCATCCGGCCTCCCCAGGCTGCGGCGAAGCCGTACCCGGCGCCCCCGGCAGCTCCTGCGCCCTGTCCGTTGCGGTCGCCGCCCAGAAGGTCGGCGAAGTGGCTCAGCGAGGCATCCAGCAGCCGCACCTGCTCGGGCGTCGCTCCCTTCTGCGGGCCGAACACGGCGGCGGCTCCCGTCGGGCCCAGCAGCGGGGCCGTGACGTCGGTCAGGAGGGTCACCCCGCCCGCGGGCGGCGGCACGAGCCGGTCGCGGCGCACGTCGACGAGGTCAGCGAGCGCGCGGCCGCCGTCGGGCAGCAGTTCGCCCTGCTCGTCGAGCAGCTCGAGGCCGAGGGCCGCGAGGGCGCCGGCCGCGCCATCCGTCGACGCCGACCCGCCGAGCCCTATGACGAGCGAGGTGGCCCCGCCGTCGAGCGCGGCACGGATGACCTCGCCGAGGCCGCGCGTCGTGGCGCCCAGTGGGTCCAGCCGCGGCATGAGGGGCAGGCCGCTCGCCTGCGCGAGTTCGACGACCGCGGTGCCGTCGGGCAACTGGAGCCACTCGCCGCGCGTGGGGCGGCCGTCCGGTCCCGTGACTGGTCCAGCGTCGCAACGCACTGCCCCCGCGACGGATGCCTCCACGGCGTCGAGCGTGCCCTCGCCCCCGTCGGCCTGCGGGACGAGTACCAGTTCGTCGTCGGGGCGTTCTGCGTGCCATCCGGCCGCGATCGCCTCGGCAACCTCGAGGGCCGAGAGCGACCCCTTGAAGGAATCGGGGGCGATGACGACTGTGGACATGCCGTCAGCGTAGCAAGCCGGGAAAGCGCTATCTGAGCGGAACGGGTACCGCTGCCGACGACGTCCAGATGATCGCCGCATTCGCGCCGACCTTGCGCACCTCGCGGTCGAGCTGGTTCATGATCTCGTCGAGGTCGACCTTCGCGGACGCGACAACGTGCAGGCGCACGCCCGAGGCGTCCCAGTCGACGAGGAACGAGCCGATCGGCGGCACGAGGACCACGCGCTCACTGTCCGAGACCCTGACGGAGTGATAGCTGCACAGACGGCGCGCGAGCTCACCGAGGGCGCGCATCGAATCGAAGCGCAGGGTACCCGTCATGGCAAGCATGCACCCGAGTGTGCCTGAGCCAAACGAACCCAGCGTGAACGTCAGGAGGCCACGCGGAGCGGGTTCCACCGCCGCGCCCACGCACCGCGATGTGGTCGTACCCCCACCCCGCGGTCTAGGCGACGAGAGAGTCGAGCAGGTGCAGTAGCGCTTTCGCGTACGCGTCGGTGGCGACATCCGCAGAGAAAGTGCTGGTCACGTTGTCAATAATTGCGGTGACGGTGTAACCGTCCATGGCGGTTAGCGAGACGAAGGCGGGTCCGAGCGCTTCCCGCAACTGGTGCTCGTGTGGATGCCACAGCGCCTCGTCGATTGCCACCGAGTCGAGCGCCCACTCCGTGGTTCCGTTGAAGCCGAGCACCGTTCCCGTGCCGAAATCGTGGGCCTCGACCGTCATGTCGCTCAGCACGAAGACCTCCTCCTCGGCCTCGATGATGTCGATACGAAAGGCATCCCCCGCGCGCGGGCGCCACACGAGACCGGAATCGCGCAGGGCCCTCGCGAGCACGGTGGAGATCATCCCTCCAGTATGCGCCGGGCTCACGGCTGTCTAGCGAGCGCCCCGCGCGGGTGATTCTCACGGACGCGGTAGAACGTTCGGGCGCGGCTGTAAGACGAGACCGCGCTCAGCCCGCCGAGACTCCGAACAGGAGGCCGAGCAGGTACGTGGCACCCGCAGCGCCGAAGCCGATCGCGAGCTGGCGCAGTGCGCGGCCGAGAGGCGACGTGCCCGACAGCAGGCCAACGATCGATCCCGTGGCGAGGAGCGCGATGCCGACGAGCACGGCGGCGATGATCACGGCCGTAATCCCCTGCGCGCCGAACAGGTACGGGAGCACGGGGATGATCGCGCCCGAGGCGAAGAAGCAGAAGCTCGAGACCGCTGCCCCCAGCGCGCTGCCCACGGTCTCGTGGTTGTCGGAGTCACCGGACGGCATCTTCTCGCGCCCCGAGATGATCTCGTCGGCGTGCGCCTGGGCCTCTTCCGCCGACATCCCCCGCGCGCGGTAGACGAGGGCGAGCTCGTTGGCGTTGACGTCGAGGGCGGCGAGCGATTCGCTGCCGTTCGAGTTGGGGGTCGTGGCATCCAGCAGCTCGCGCTGCGACCGCACCGACACGAACTCGCCTGCACCCATCGAGAGGGCGCCGGCCAGGAGGCCCGCGATGCCCGTGAGCAGCACGATGCGGGTGTCGATACCGGATGCGCTCACCCCGAGTACGAGGGCGAGATTGCTCACGAGCCCGTCGTTGGCGCCGAACACCGCGGCTCGGAACGTGCCGGACAGCCGCTGCCGACCGCGGGCCGCGAGCGCACGCACGACCTCCTCGTGGATGCGCTCGTCGGCAGCCATGGTCTCGGTCGCGTCGGCGTCGTCGTCGTACGGCGACCGTGACTCGGCCCGCTGCGCGAGGGCGAGCACGAACACCGAGCCGAAGCGACGGGCGAGGAACCCGAGAACCACAGTGCCCACGTTGCGCCGCGGCCTGCCCACCCGGTCGCCCAGCAGATCGAGCCAGTGCTGCTCGTGGCGCCCCTCGGCGTCGGCGAGCGCGAGCAGGATCTCGCGCTCCTCACCCGTGCGGCGGGAGGCGAGGTCGCGATACACGGCGGCCTCCGCGCGCTCGGCGGCGAGGTACTTCCGCCAGCGGCGGACGGCAGCTGCTGTGGGCTCGGTCATCGTGAGTAGTGGATGCCCCAGCTGACGTTCCAGGTGTCGCCGGGCTCGACCCAGTGCAGGCCGAGACCCGAGTTGAGCGCATCCGGAGCTGCAGTCATGGGCTCCACGGCCACGGCCATGCCGGGGCCGGTGGGCTTCGGGTACTCGCGCGTCGTGAAGACCTGCACGTAGGGGTGAGCCTCGTCCTGAACGAGCCGCACCTCGCGGCCGTCCGGGGCCCGCAGGGCAGCGGCGACGCCGTTCTGAGTGATGAGTCCGCCGAACGCCGTGTCGAGCTCGAGGTTGCCGACGCGGGCGCCGAGCCGCAGGTCGTACTTGGTGCCGTCGACGACGGGCTCCCCCAGGGGCAGGAGGCGGTCATCCACGTCGAAGTAGGTCGAGGCGTGCACGGTGAGGATCAGCTCTTCCGTGGGAACGTCGCCGATGGTGAGGAAGGGGTGCGCCCCGATGCCGACCGGGGCCTTGTCGCTCGAGAGGTTGTTCACCTCGTGCGTGACGTTCAGGCCCTCGTCGCCGAGCTCGTAGCGCACGGTCGTCTCGAGGTGGAACGGGTAGCCGTGCTGCGGGAACACCGTCGCGCCGAGCGTGAGTGCCGACTCCGACTTCTCGATGACGCGGTAGCCCGTGAAGCGCAGCAGGCCGTGCAGCGCGTTGTGGCGAGCCGGCTCGGTGAGGTCGAGCTGCTGGGTGACGCCGTCGAGAACCCACGTGCCGTCGGCCACACGGTTCGGCCACGGCATGAGGATGATGCCCGAGGCGAACGGCGGAGACGACAGCTCCGCGTAAGGCTGCACGATGTCGACGCCGGCGACGGAGAGCGCGCGAATGGATGCGGCGACCTCGGTGATGACGGCGCGCACATCGCCGTGCGTGAGGGTGTACTGGGTGCCCGTGGGCTCGATGGTGGGGTGGTTCACGCGTCAACCCTATCCACGGTGAGGCCGACCGCTTGAAGCTGCGCGACAGCGCCGTCGTCGACCTCGCCCGCGGTGACGAGGGTGTCGAAGTCGGAGACCGGGCCGATGACGGCCAGGTCGGTGCGATCGAGCTTGGTGCCGTCGGCGATGAGCACCGAGCGGGCGGAGCGCGAGACCACGCGCGTCTTGATCTCGGCCTCGGGCAGGTTGACGTTCGTGACGCCGCCCGTCGGATGGATTCCGTTGCAGCCGATGAAGGCGAGATCGAGGTGAAGCGAGTCGAGCATGGGCATGGCGAACGGGCTCACGAGCGAGTGCTGGAGCGGCCGCAGCGTGCCTCCTGTGACGATCACGGTGATGCGCGGCTGCGCGGCCTCCAGCGCGAGGGCGATGGTGAGCCCGCACGTGACGACCGTGACATCCCGCAGGTCGTGGCGCTCGACGAGAGCCCGCGCGAGGGCCATGGCCGTGCTCCCCGCGTCGACGTAGATGCCCTGGCCGGATGTCACGAGCCGAGCCGCTGCGGATCCGATGGCACGCTTGGCCGCCGCATCCCGGTCGAGGGATGACTCGAGCGACGACTCGCTCGCGGGGATCACAGGCATCGCCCCGCCGTGCACCCGCAGCACTGAGCCCTGGCCCTCGAGCGCCGTGAGGTCGCCGCGGACCGTCACCTCGCTCACTCCGAGCTCGAGCGACGCGTCGACGACCCGCAGGAATCCGCGCTCGGCGACGAGGCGCGCAAGGTGCCGTCGGCGGGGCTCGGCGCTTTCGAAATCCTTCGTATTCGTAACCATGTCTTTCGATATCGTAATCCCATGCTCACGGCAGGGATCACCAAGCACGAGACCACGCTCGCCGACGGCCGCGACCTCATCTACTACGACGACGCTGACACGGCGTTGACCTCCGAGAGGGCGATCGACGCGCGCACCCTCGATCCGCGCCCCGCCACGGCGACCATGCGACAGGACCCGCTCACGGGCGAGTGGATCTCGATCGCCGCCTCCCGCCAGAACCGCGTGTTCCTGCCGCCCGCCGACCAAGACCCGCTCGCGCCCGCCACCGCGTCGAACCCGTCGGAGGTGCCGAGCAACTACGACGTCGCGGTGTTCGAGAACCGCTCCCCCTCCTTCGGGCCGGCCCTCGGCGCGCTCGAGCTGTCGGGTCTCGGGCTCGGTCGCACGGCCCCCTCCCACGGTCGCTGCGAGGTCGTGTGCTTCAGCCCCGAGCACGAGGGCTCGTTCGGGTCGCTCTCCGTCTCTCGCGCGCGCACCGTCATCGAGGCGTGGGCCGATCGCACGTCGTTCTTGTCCGCGCTGCCCGGCGTCGCGCAGGTGTTCCCGTTCGAGAACCGCGGCGAGGCCATCGGCGTCACGTTGCACCACCCGCACGGGCAGATCTACAGCTACCCCTACGTGACCCCGCGCACGCAGCGCCTCATCGCGTCGCTGCACCAGCACGGACCAACCCTCTTCGAGGACATCCTGCAGTTCGAGCGCGCCTCCGAGCGGGTAGTGCTGAGCGGCGAGCACTGGACCGCCTACGTACCCTTCGCCGCGCGCTGGCCCCTCGAAGTGCACATGCTCCCCCACCGTCACATCCCCGATTTCGCGGCGACGTCGGGCGAGGAGCGCGAGGAACTGTCCGGGATGTACCTGCGGCTGCTGCGCGGACTCGACGCGCTCTACAGCACCCCCACCCCGTACATCGCGGCCTGGCACCAGGCACCCGTCGTGGCCTCGCGGGGGGACATCCGGCTCATGCTGCAGGTGACCTCGCCCCGCCGAGCTGAATCTAAACTGAAGTACCTCGCGGGCTCGGAAAGCGCCATGGGGGCATGGATCGGCGACATCCCCCCGGAGCAGGCCGCCCAGTTCATCCGTGAAGGGATTGCACGTGCCTAGTACCGGCAACAGCGCCGACATCCGCGACGAGGTCGCCGCCGGCTTCGAGGAGATCTACGGGAGCGCGCCGCTCGGCATCTGGTCGGCGCCAGGCCGCGTCAACCTCATCGGCGAGCACACCGACTACAACCAGGGATTCGTGCTGCCCTTCGCCATCAACCGCCGCACGGTCGTCGCCCTCGGCGCCCGCGAAGACAGCACGGTGCGCGTTGCCTCGGCCTACGCCGACGAGGTTGCCGAGATCGCTCTCGCCGACCTCGCACCAGAGCGTCTGCGCGACTGGTCGGCCTACCCGCTCGGCGTGGCCTGGGCGCTCGGCCAGTTCGGTGCCGACCTCAGCGCGGTGCCCGGCGTCGACCTCTACCTCGAATCGACAGTGCCCGTGGGTGCCGGCCTCAGCTCCTCGGCGGCCATCGAGAGCGCCGTCGCGGTGGCCCTCAACGACGTATGGCAGCTCGGCCTCGACCGCGAGACACTCGCGCGCGTCGGCCAGCTCGCCGAGAACAAGGCAGTGGGCGCCCCCACGGGCATCATGGACCAGTCGGCTTCGCTGCTCGGCCGCCACGACCATGCCGTGTTCCTCGACTGCCGCTCGCTCGAATCGCAGCTCGTGCCGCTCGGCTTCGCGGAGGCCGGGCTCGAGCTGCTCGTCATCGACACGGGCGTCTCGCACGACCACGCCACGGGCGGCTATGCGGCCCGGCGCGAATCGTGCGAGCGGGGTGCAGCACTCCTGGGCGTTCCCTCGCTGCGCGACCTCAGCGTCGACGACCTACCGCGCGCGCGCGAGGTGCTCGACGACGAGACGTTCCGCCGCGTGCGCCACGTCATCACCGAGAACCAGCGCGTGCTCGACACCGTGCGCGTGCTGCGTGAGTCTGGGCCGCTCGCCATCGGCGACCTCCTCGACGCGTCGCACATCTCCATGCGCGACGACTTCGAGATCTCGGTCCCCGAGCTCGACCTGGCCGTCGAGACCGCGCAGGCCAACGGCGCCATCGGTGCCAGGATGACCGGCGGCGGTTTCGGCGGGGCCGCGATCGCCCTTGTTCCGTCTGACGGCATCTCGCGCATCCAGGTCGCCATCGACGGCGCCTTCGCCGAGCACGGCTTCTCGCAGCCGACCACGTTCACGGTCACCGCGAGCGACGGCGCCGGCCGCGACTAGAGCCCCGCGAACACCTTAAGCACGAACCAGACCGCGAGCGCGACGGCAACGACGCTGCCCACCCCGACCCAGAGCCTCGCCCAGGGGAACCGCTTCCTCGCACTCACGTCGATCAGGCTACCGGTCTCGCGCCGCCGGGCCGCACGGCAACCCCGTCGAGAGTGCAGATTGACGGGGTCGCCACGCGAGCTCACCCACTCAAACTGCACTCTCAGCGTCGGACGCTATCCCAGCGCCACGGCCACGACGACCGCTGCGACCGCTAGAGCCGCTCCGCCGCGTCGACGACGTTCTTGAGCAACATCGCGCGGGTCATCGGCCCGACGCCGCCGGGCACGGGCGAGAGGAACCCTGCGACCTCGGATGCCCCGTGGTCGACGTCGCCCACGAGGCGGGCCTTGCCGGTCTCCGGGTTGACGACGCGGGTGATGCCCACATCGAGCACCGCGGCACCCGGCTTGATCCACGACGGCTGGATGAGCCCGGCCACACCCACGGCGGCGACGAGGATGTCGGCGCGGCGCACGTAGCTCTCGAGGTCCTGGGTGCGGGAGTGCGTCAGCGTCACCGTCGCGTCGAGGCCCTTGCGGGTGAGCAGCAGCCCGAGCGGGCGGCCGACGGTGAGCCCGCGGCCCACGACCACGACGTGCTTGCCCGAGATCGGGACGCCGTAGCGCTGCAGCATCTCGACGATGCCCGCGGGGGTGCACGGCAACGGCGAGTTGATCTCGCCGCCCACCCCGAGCACGAGGCGGCCGAGGTTGGTGGGGTGCAGGCCGTCGGCGTCCTTGTCCGGGTCCATGAGCTCGAGCATCGCGTTCTCGTCGAGGCCCGCCGGCAGCGGCAGTTGCACGATGTAGCCGGTCACCGCCGGGTTGGCGTTGAGGTCGGCAATCGCTGCGCGAACATCGTCGGCGGATGCCTCGGCCGGCAGGTCGACGCGGATCGACTCGATCCCCACCTCTGCACAGTCACGGTGCTTGCCCGCGACGTAGGAGAGCGAGCCGGGGTCGTCGCCCACGAGGAGTGTTCCGAGACCGGGGACGATCCCCCGCTCGCGCAGCGCGGTGATGCGCTGGGCGAGCTCGTTCTTGACGGCGGTGGCGGTGGCGACGCCGTCGAGCTTGGTTGCGGTCATGGTGCGACTAGTTCCAGGACCCCGGCGACGTGAGGCCCGGGTACAGCGGGAAGCCGTCGGTGAGCTTCAGTACGCGATCACGCAGGCCCGCGACATCCGGGTTCGGCTGGAGGGCGAGCGCGATGATGTCGGCAACCTCTGTGAACTCGGTGTCGCCGAAGCCGCGCGTGGCGAGGGCGGGGGTTCCGATGCGCACGCCCGAGGGGGTCATCGGCGGGCGCGGGTCGAACGGCACGGAGTTGCGGTTGACCGTGATGCCGACCGCGTGCAGCACGTCCTCGGCCTCCTGGCCGTGGATCGCGGCGTTGCGCAAGTCGACGAGCACGAGGTGCACATCGGTGCCGCCCGTGAGCACGTCGATGCCGGCGGCGGTCGCATCCGCCGCGGTCAGGCGTTCGGCGAGGATGCGCGCGCCGCGCAGCGTGCGCTCCTGACGGTCCTTGAACTCGGGCTCACCGGCGAGCTTGAACGCCGTCGCCTTGGCGGCGATGACGTGCATGAGCGGACCGCCCTGCTGGCCGGGGAACACGTTCGAGTTGATCTTCTTCTGAAGCTCGAGGTCGTTGGTGAGGATGAAGCCCGAGCGGGGACCGCCGATGGTCTTGTGCACTGTAGAAGAGGTGACGTGCGCGAACGGCACGGGCGACGGATGAAGCCCTGCAGCCACGAGGCCGGCGAAGTGCGCCATGTCGACCCAGAGCTTCGCACCCACCTCGTCGGCGATGGCGCGGAACGCCTCGAAGTCGAGCTGGCGCGGGTAGGCCGACCATCCGGCGATGAGCACGTGCGGCTTCACCTCGAGGGCCTTCGCGCGCACGACATCCATGTCGACGAGGAAGGTCTCCGGGTCGACGCCGTAGGCGTGCGCCTCGTAGAGCTTGCCCGAGAAGTTGAGCTTCATGCCGTGGGTGAGGTGCCCACCGTGCGCGAGCTCGAGTCCGAGTATCCGGTCGCCCGGCTCGGCGATGGCGGCGAGAACCGCGGCGTTCGCGGAGGCACCGGAGTGCGGCTGCACGTTCGCGTAGGCGGAGCCGAAGAGCTCCTTCGCGCGGGAGATGGCGAGCGACTCGGCGATGTCGACGAACTCGCAGCCGCCGTAGTAGCGGCGGCCGGGGTAACCCTCGGCGTACTTGTTGGTGAGCACGGATCCCTGGGCCTCGAGCACGGCGCGGGGAACGAAGTTCTCGCTCGCGATCATCTCGAGGGTTCCGCGCTGGCGGCCGAGCTCCTGCTCGAGAACGGCGGCGATCTCGGGATCGACCGCGGAAAGGGGTTCGTTGAACGATGACATGGCGCGCTCCTGACATTCAGACGGATAGAACAAAGGTATCCGGTGGGCCCAGGCGTACGGCCCTACTCGATGTCAGTCGCTCCCCGATGGTTGCCCATCTCAACGCCAGTCGCGACAGGACCAGTGTAGCTCTGGCAGAATGGTGCGTGTAATTAGTTAGGACTCCTGACAAAAGGTGTGCAATGGTGATCCCCGCTCCCGTGTCCCTCGTCGAGCACGACGGGTGGCGCGGCCTCGACGAGCCGCAGCGTGTCATCGGATCCGGCGTGGCTGAGAGCTATTCGCTCGAGGTCGACGAGGCGGGCATCCGGATCGAAGCGGCAGACGATGCCGGGATGTTCTACGCCGAGCAGACACTGCGCCAGCTGGCCGTCGACGGCCGCGTTCCGTTCGTCAGCATCGCCGACCACCCGCGTTTCGCCTATCGCGGCGCCATGCTCGACGTCGCCCGCCATTTCTTCGGCGTCGCCGACGTGAAGCGCTACATCGACGACATCGCGCTGCTCAAGTTCAACCACCTGCACCTGCACCTCACCGACGACCAGGGGTGGCGCATCCAGATCGACTCGTGGCCAGAGCTGACCAAGGCCGGGGCGACTACCGAGATCGGCGGGCGCGGCGGCGGCTTCTTCACGAAGGCCGACTACGCGCAGATCGTCGGGTACGCCGCGTCGAAGTTCATCACCGTCGTTCCCGAGATCGACATGCCCGGCCACACGAACGCGGCCTCGGTGGCGTATCCGGAGCTGAGCGACATCCCCGTGCAGCCGTACGAGGGCATCGAGGTCGGCTTCAGCTCCCTCGCGATTCGCAGCGAGACCACCTACCGGTTCGTCGACGACGTCGTGCGCGAACTCGCCGCCATGACGCCCGGTCCCTACCTGCACCTCGGCGGCGACGAGTCGCTGACGACGACGGATGACGACTTCCGCTACTTCATCGCGCGCGCGACCGCCATCGCGGCCCGGCACGGCAAGACCCTGATCGGATGGCACGAGATGGGCCGTTCGTCGGAACTCCCGTCGAGCACCGTCGGCCAGTACTGGAGCTACACAACCCCGCAGGAGGGTGCCGCCGAGCACACCCTCTCGTTCGTGGAGCAGGGCGGGCGCATCATCATGTCGCCGGCAGACGTGGCCTACATCGACCACAAGTACGATGCCGACACGGCGCTCGGACTCGCGTGGGCGAACGGGCCCACGTCGGTTCCGGAGTCGTACGAGTGGGACCCGGCGGCGATCATCCCCGGCGTCGGCGACGCGCAGTTGCTCGGCGTCGAGGCGCCGATGTGGACGGAGACCTCGACCAGCATCGACGACGTGGAGTATCTGGCGTTCCCCCGCATCGCCGCCATCGCCGAGATCGCGTGGTCACCCGCGGGCCCGCGGGACTTCACATCGTTCGCACCGCGGCTCGAGCGCTTCGTCGCGATGCTCGATGAGCTCGGCATCGCGCACCGCTGAAGTACTAGCGCGCGGCCAACTTGCGCCGCACTATCGCGTCGCCGATGAGAAACACCACGATCGCGAGCAGGGTGATCCCGACATCAACGAACGGCAGCACGAGGATGCTCGTGCGGTCGAGCAGAATGCCGCCGACGAGCGCCCCTCCGCCGATCGCGATGTTGAACGACGTCGTCAGGTAGGCGGATGCCACATCGCGGATGCGCGGTGACGCCGTGTGCAGCATCCGGGTCTGCAGCATGGCCGGGGCGCCGCCGAACGCGATGCTCCAGATCACCATCGTGGCGATGACCACGACAGGCTGCGTGGGCACGAGCGCGATGACGAGCACGGATGCCGCCACCAACGCCAGAGCGGCGACGAGCCCCGCGCGCGGGAAGCGGTCGGCGAAGAACCCGGCGAGCGCGAGACCCACGGCACCGGCGCCCCCGTAGAGGAACAGCACTCCCGCGATGGCCGACGGATCGATACCCACCGGGGAGAGCAGGAACGGCGCGATGTACGTGTAGAAGATGTTGTGGCCGAGCATGAGCAGGATGACCGTCACGCAGATGAGAACGACGCCGGGGATCGTCTTGTCGCGGCGCAGCGGGAGGGCGATCTCGCCCGTGGAGAGCGTGACCGTGTTGTCGACGTGCGGCAGCAGCCGGGCCGCCACGATCGTGAGCGCGAGGATGATGACCGCGATGGCAGCGAACGCGAGCCGCCATCCGACCGCGTGGCCCAGCGCAGTACCCACGGGCACGCCGAGGATGAACGCGGCGGTGCCACCGCCCGCCGTGATGGCCACGGCCCGCCCGAGCTGCTTCTTGGGCACGAGGTAGGCGGTGTAGCCGCTCACGACGGCCCAGAACAGTCCGTGCGCGAGACCGCCGAGCACACGCGCCGCGGCGAGCAGCTCATAGGTGGGGGCGAGGGCCGCGCCCACGTTGGCGAGGATGAAGACCAACAGCACGGTGATCACGAGGTACTTGCGCGGGAAGCGCCGGGTGAGAGCCGTGAGGGGCGCGGCGGAGACCACGACCGTCGCCGCGAAGAGGGTGATGAGAAGGCCCACCTGCGACTCGCTGACCTTCAGGTCGCGAGCGATGTCGGGCAGCAGACCCGTGGGGAGAAACTCGCTCGTCACCGAAGTGAAGATGAGGGCGGAGAGGACGAAGAGTCCGGTCCATGGAAACGGCTTCGTCGCGGTGGTGCCCTGATTCATCGGCTTCAGCTTAAGCCCTACGCTTTAGCTGTGACCGACACGACCACCCACTGGATCCTGACCCTCGTGTGCGAGGACCGACCGGGGATCGTGCACGCCATCAGCGGCGCGATAGTGCAGGCCGAGGGCAATATCACCGAGTCGCAGCAGTTCTCCAGCGACGACACGGGCCGCTTCTTCATGCGCCTACAGGTGGAGTCGGCGGCATCCCGCGACGCCTTCGAGGGTGCGCTCACGCCCGTCACCGAGAAGTACGGGATGACGTGGGAACTCGACGTCGTGGGGCGACCCCTGCGCACCCTCGTGCTCGTCTCCAAGGCCGGGCACTGCCTCAACGACCTCCTCTACCGCGAGCGCGCGGGCCAGCTCTCCGCCGCCCTGCCCCTCGTCATGAGCAACCACGGCGACCTCGCGGGCCTCGCGCAGTTCTACGACGTGCCGTTCGAGCAGCACCCCGTGACGAGCCCCGGCCAGAAGCTCGCCTTCGAGCAGCGCGTGCTCGAGGTCGTCGAGGAGCACGACATCGAGCTCGTCGTGCTCGCGCGGTACATGCAGATCCTCTCCCCTGAACTGTGCGAGGCCCTGAGCGGCAAGGTCATCAACATCCACCACTCGTTCCTTCCGGGCTTCAAGGGCGCGAACCCCTACAAGCAGGCGCACGCGCGCGGCGTCAAGCTCATCGGTGCCACCGCGCACTTCGTGACGAGCGACCTGGATGAGGGCCCGATCATCGAGCAGAACGTCGTGCGGGTCGACCACTCCCGCAGCTGGCAAGAGCTCGTCGCCATCGGGCAGGACGAGGAATCCCGCACCCTCACGCAGGCCGTGAAGTGGTTCGCCGAGCGCCGCGTGCTGCTCGACGGTGCGCGCACCATCATCTTCAAATAGAAGGATGACCGCGCGCCCCGCCGCGCCAATATACTGAGCTACCCCCTCCCCCTTACCCAGGGACTCCCCCATGCCCGCTCTGCGCCGTAGCCTCGCGGGCCTCGTCGCGCTCGGACTCGGCCTCGGAAGTGCCCTCGTGGTCGCGGCCCCCGCCCAGGCCGCCGCGCTCACCGTCACGAAGGCCGTCGACGACGGTTCGGCGGGCACTCTGAGCTACGAGCTCGGCCAGCTCGACTCTGGCGTCGTCAACACGATCGACATCACTGTGGGCGGCACCATCACGGGGCCGACCGCGGGCTTCCCGACCATCTTCGACGACGTCGTGATCACGAGCTCCGCGGCGACGCGGCCCGTTCTCGTCATGAACGCGGCGGGCAGCCTGAACGTCTCCGGGGCCGCCCTCACCATGACCGGCATCGACATCGTGTCCGACACCGCGCCGATGTCCGGCGGCCTCACCCAGGGTATCTCCGTGCTGGACGGCAGTCTCTCCCTCACCGACGTCACGGTGCGCCACTTCGACACGAACGTATTCTTCTGGGACCAGGTCGGCTCGCAGTCCCTCGACCTCACCGATGTGGCTGTCGGCGGCACCCTCGCGCATCCCTCCGACTACGGGATCGCCGCGCAGGCCCTGGACGGCCCCGTCACGTTCACCCGCGTCACCGCTACCTTCACCGCCCAAGCCGGCATCGGCGTCGGCGGGGGCGGGGGAACGGTCAGCCTCTACAGCATCTCGGCGAGCGATGGCGGCGGGATCGTCATCGGCGACGACGGCGGATCGACGTTCGTCGTGAACCAGATGACCACCGCACGGACCAAGGGCGGTGTGAAGGTCGTCGCCCAAAACTCCGACATCACCCTCACCGACGTGCAGGTCACCGACACCGCGGGGATCGGCCTGTTCGTCACGGCCCTGGCCGCGTCGGACATCACCGCGACGACCCTCCGGGTCTCGAGGAGCGACGACTCGGGGATTGTCTTCCGCACCCCGGACAGCACCGTGACGGTGTCGGACGTCGAGTCGCACGACAACGGCCTCGTCCCCGGCTGCGGTTGCGGCGGCGGCGGCTCGGGCATCGAGCTGTACGCCGACAACTCGACGATCCACCTGAGCGGCGCCGATTCCCACGACAACACAGCCCAGAACGGCGGGGGCATCTACGTTGGCGACGCGACCGACAGCTCTGTCATCACGATCAGCGACGTCACCGTCAGCGACAACACCGCGACTAATGACGGCGGTGGCGTCTATCTGCTCTACGCCGACACCGGCTCGACCGTGGCTGTGATGCGCACGACCGTCACAGGCAACACCGCAACGCACAACGGAGGTGGAATCGCCCTCCGGGACGTCGAGGATGCCGGAACCACGGTCACCGTGACTGGGTCGACCATCACGGGCAACACCTCCAACGCCCTCGCTGGCCCCCCTGCGGTCTCCGGCGGCGGGGGCATCGATGTCGAGGGAGTCCGGTCCGGAGCAGCCGTGAGCGTCTCGTCGAGCACGATCAGCGGCAACACGGCGGCCGACGACGGTGGCGGCCTCCAGATCGTGGACGTGCAGGATGACGGGTCGTCGTTCACCCTCAGTGACTCCTCGGTGATGGGCAACACCTCGGGCGACCTCGGCGCCGGCGTCTACCTGCTGCGCATCGGGAGCGGTACGAGTACAGCGACCGCGACGATCGTGCGCACCACTGTGGACGGCAACACGGCGAACGGCTACGGCGGCGGCATCGCCATCAACGACCCGGGTGCAGAGACGACCGGCCAGCCGACAGTGCTCATCGACAGCAGCACGGTATCGAACAATACGACGCCGTACGGCGGCGGCGGCATCCATGTCAGGCGTACGTCGAACGGCGCTCTCGCTGTCGTGACGATCCTCAACACCACGGTGTCGGGCAATGACGCGCAGCTGGGCGGTGGCGTCGACACGGCGGCAGGGCAGTACGGCCTGTTCGGCGGACCGGGAGTGCCCTACATCCCCGGACCGGACCTGCTCAACACCGTCATCAGCCACTCCACGATCGCCGACAACTCGGCGCACACCTCTGCCGGTGTCGCGGCGAATGCCGGGGACCACACGCTGACGATCGAGAACTCGATCCTCTCGGGCGGCTCCACGAACAACGGCAACACACCCGACGACCTCGACCCGAGCCCGACCTTCACGCTCACATACAGCCTCGTGCAGAACCCGCGCGCGGGCACGGTCATCCCTGCGGGTAGTGGCAACCTCACCGGCGTCGACCCCAAGCTCGGCCCGCTCGCCAACAACGGCGGCACCACGCTGACGCGCCTCGTCTCCCCCGGATCCCCCGCCTACAACGCGGGCAACCCCGCCTTCACGGGTGCCGGGCTGTTAGACCAGCGGGGCCAGGCCCGCGTCTACCAGGTCGTCGACATGGGCGCGGTCGAGTGGCATCCCGCCCTCGCGGTCACGGGCGTGGAACTCACGCCCGGCCCGCCGCTCGTCGCGTTCCTGCTGCTGTTCACGGGCCTCGCCATGGTCGCGTTCTCCCGGCTGCAGGGCGCCCGCTCAGTAGGCTGAGAACCGTGAGCACCCTCTTCCACTCCGCCCGCAAACTCGACGCGGCCGGGGAGGTCGACAGCTTCTGGATGCTCGTCGAGGGCGACACGATCGTCTCCGTGGGCAGCGGGCCGCAGCATCCGGATGCCGACACCACCGTCGACGTCGGCGGACACTGGCTCACCCCCGGCTTCATCGACCTCCACGGCCACGGGGGCGGCGGCCACGCCTACGACGACGGCGCGGACGAGCTGCTCGCCGCCGTCGCCACCCACCGTGCGCACGGCACCACGCGCTCGGTCATCAGCCTCGTCGCGAACCCGCTCGAGACGCTCACGGCGTCCCTCGGCGTCATCGCCGAGCTCGCGGCCGCCGACCCGCTCATCCTCGGCGCTCACCTGGAGGGGCCGTTCCTCGCGCCCGAGCAGCGCGGGGCGCACAATCCGTCGTTCCTGCTCGAGCCCACGCCCGCCCTCGTCGACGAGCTGCTGCACGCCGCGCGCGGCACCCTGCGCCAACTCACGATCGCGCCCGAACTGCCCGGTGCGCTCGAAGCTATCGACGTGCTCGTCGAGGCGCGGGTGTCCGTCGCCGTGGGGCACACCACCGCCGACCTCGACACGGCGCGGGCCGCGTTCGACCGCGGGGCGCGCATCCTCACCCATGCGTTCAACGCGATGCCGGGCATCCACCACCGCGCTCCCGGACCGGTCGTTGCCGTGTTCGACGACGACCGCGTGACGCTCGAACTCATCATGGACGGCAAGCACGTGAACCCGAAGGTCGTGAAGCTCGCGTTCACGGCCGCGCCGGGGCGCATCGCCCTCGTGACCGACGCGATGGCCGCGGCCGGTTCCGAGGACGGCGACTACACGCTCGGCTCGCTCAACGTCGCCGTGCGCGACGGCCTCGCGATGCTGCGCGGCACGACAACCATCGCGGGCTCGACAGTCACCCAGGACTCCGCCTTCCGGCAGGCCATGCGCGACGTGGGCGTGGCCCCGACCGTCGCTATCGAGGCGCTCACGCGCACCCCAGCACGCGCCCTCGGACTCGACCACCGACTCGGGATGCTCGCGCCGGGCTTCGCCGCTGACGCCGTGCTGCTCGACCACGAGTTCCACGTCACCCAGGTCTGGGCCGCGGGCATCCGGATCTAGGCAGCGCGCCCCGATCGGGGCGTAGCCACGGGGTAGACAGGTCGGTATCCTGCAGGCATGCGGGTCTGGGCGGCAATCGCGGCAGTGGTGCTCTGCGCCGTGCTCCTGCCCGCCCCCGCAAACGCCGCGACGGCGACCGCGCCCACCCCCGTCGTGGTCGGTAACCAGCTCATCGACTCGCGCACGAACACGGTGTTCACGCCGCACGGCGCAAACTGGCCGGGCTTCGAGTACGCGTGCACCCAGGGCTGGGGCTACTCCGGCTCGTTCTCGCCCGCGGAGGCGGCAGCCATCGCGAGCTGGGGCATCAACGTCATCCGCCTCCCCCTCAACCAGAGCTGCTGGCTCGGGCTGCCGGGCACCGCCTATGGCAACGCCACGGGCTACCGCGCGGCGGTGCAGTCGTGGGTCGGCCAGCTGAACGCAGCGGGCGTCGCCGTGCTTCTCGACCTGCATTGGTCGGCACCCGCGGGGGTTGCGGCGAACGGCCAGCGGGCGATGGCCGACGCGCAGTCCGTGACGTTCTGGAGCAGCGTCGCCGGCACGTTCACTAGCAACCCCTCGGTGATGTTCGACCTGTTCAACGAGCCATACTCGCGCTGGAACGACGCCACGAACTCGTGGGCGTTCCAGCTCACGTGGGACTGCTGGCAGTCCGGCGGATGCTCCGCCCCGGCCGTCGACGACACCCAGCCCCTCACGAGCGCCACCTACACCGTGACCGGCATGACGGCACTCGTCGCGGCGGTACGCGGCGCGGGCGCCGCCCAACCCGTGTGGCTCGGCGGTCTCAACTACAGCAACGACCTGACCGGATGGCTCGCCCACCGCCCCGCGGACGGCCAGCTCGTCGCCTCCTGGCACAACTACATCGGTCAGGGTTGCGACACCCTTGCCTGCTGGAACAGCCAGATCGCCCCCGTCGCTGCCGTCGTCCCGGTCGTGGCGACGGAGTTCGGCCAGAACTCGAGCACCGCGAATGCGGGCTACATGGACGGCTTCATGACATGGGCAGACGCGCACGGCATCGGCTACATGCCCTGGGCGTGGTGGGACGTGCAGCTCGCCGAGGATCGCGGCAACAGCATCTATGCGCTCATCAACCCCGACTTCTCGCCCAAGGCCCCCAACGGCACCACCTACCGCGCGCACCTCGCCGCGCTCCAGCCGCGGTCGACGACGACCCTCGTGGTCACGACGCAGCCGCACGGCACGTTCTCGTCGACGGTGACCGTGACGGTGACCGGGATGACCGCACCACCGGGTTCCGTGGAGCTCTACCTCGACGGAGTCCTCGTGGCGACGCGAACGCTCGCCGGCGGCACGGTGTCGATCCTGTCGATGGGCGCATCCGGAACAGTCACGGCCCGGTATCTCGGCACGGAGACCATCCCTGCCTCCACCTCCACCGCGCAGCGCCTACAGGCGCTCCCAGTCCAGCCGGTTAGCCCAGGCGTACCGGTAGTAGTCGGCGTGCCGGAGACGGGAGGCGGCGGCCTCGTCGACGATGACCGTGACCCTGGCGTGCAGTTGGATGGCGGATCCGGGCAGGGAGGCGGTGAGCGGTCCCTCCACGGCACCGGCAAGCGCGTCGGCCTTCGCCTCCCCGAAGGCGAGCAGCACGAGGTGACGGGCACGCAGTATCGTTCCCAGGCCCTGCGTCACGCAGTGCATCGGAACGTCGGCGGGTGAGTCGAAGAAGCGCGCGTTGTCGAGGCGGGTCTGCTCGGTGAGCGTCTTGACTCGCGTGAGCGAGGCGAATGACGAACCGGGCTCGTTGAACCCGATGTGGCCCGTGCGCCCGATCCCGAGAATCTGCAGGTCGACGCCTCCCGCGGCCTCGATCGCGGCCTCATAGTCGGCGCCCGCGGTCTCGATGGGCCCGCTGTCCGCGGGCACGCGCACGAGCGACGGCGTGAGGCCCAGAGGCTCCACCACCTCGCGCGTGATGACGGACCGGTACGACTCCGGATGCCCCGCCGGCAGCCCCACGTACTCATCGAGCGCGAACCCCCGCACCTGCGAGAGGTCGAGCCCACGCGCCGCGAGTGCCCGCCAGGTGGTGAGCGGCGTGGATCCGGTCGCGAGCCCCAGCACCGCGTCCGGTGTCGTGCGGACGAGGTGCTCGATGGCGTCCGCGGCCACCTCGCCGGCCGCATCCGCCGACTCGACGATGACGACCTCGGCCACTACTGGCTCACCCCCACGAGGGCGGCACCCACCGCGGCCGCGGGGAAGTCGACGGGCACGATGGCGACGCGCTCGCTCAGGTGCGTCGAGGCGAGGAAGGCCGAGGCGGCCTCCCACGAGGCGAGCACGGCACGCACGTCATCGAGGAGCACAGGGCCGAGCGACGACAGCCCGCCGCCGATCACGACGCTGTCAACGTCGACAGTCAGCACGAGGATGCGCACGGCGGCGGCCACGTTCTCGACGAAACGCTGCTTCACCTCGAGGGCGTGCGGATCGCCCGCCGACGCTGCAGCGAAGAGGGCCCGCGCGGGCTTGGGGTCGTCGGTGGGCCACTGGCGCGCGATGGCCGAGCCCGAGGCGAGCATCTCGAGGCAGCCGCGCTGGCCGCACGGGCACTCCGGGCCGTTCGGGTCGACCGGGATGTGGCCGATCTCGCCGGCCGTGCCGCGCGACCCGCGCCACACGGCGCCGTCGATGATGATGCCCGCGGCGAGGCCCGTGCCGAGGTTGAGGTAGGCCATCGACTGGGTCTTCTCGAGCAGGTGGAACGCGCCGAGCGCCGCGGCGTTCACGTCGTTGTCGATGCGCACCGGGCGACCGAGGCGGCGCGACAGTTCGGCGCCCAGCTCGAGCCCCTCGAGCCCCAGGTTCACGGCGTGCGTGACGCGGCCGGTGGACGGGTCCACGGCGCCGGGGATACCGATGCCGATCGACGAGAATCCCCTGACCTCGGTTCGCGTGAGCGCGGCGAGCTGGGTGACGGCGGATACCGCCGACTCGAGTACGGCATCCGGACCGAAGCCCGTCGGCAGGCGCAGCTGCTGCACGACCTCGCCCGACGCGGTGACGGCCACGGCGTCGGTCTTGGTGCCGCCGATGTCGATGCCGACGCGCAGCGTGCTGGTGGTGGAGTCGAGGAGGGTCATCCCTTCACCGCCCCGCTCACGAGGCCCGACGTGAGCCGACCCTGCACGATGAGGAAGAAGATGATGACGGGCACGGCCACGAGGGTCGACGCCGCCATCACCTGGCCCCAGTCGGTCTCGCGCGTGGCCGAGGCCTGCACGAACCCGCGCAGCCACAGCGGCAGGGTCTGCGCGGCCTCCGAGGGCAGCAGCACGAGCGCGACGGTGAACTCGTTCCAGGCCTGCAAGAAGGCGTAGACACCGGATGCAACGAGCCCCGGTGCGAGCAGCGGGAACGTGATGCGCATGAAGGCCCCGAAGCGCGACAGCCCGTCGACCATCGCCGCCTCCTCGAGGTCGGCCGGCACGCCCGCGACGAATCCGCGCAGCATCCAGATCGTGAAGGGCACGACTGCCGCGATGTAGATGACGCTCACGCCGATCACCGAGTCGAGCAGGTGCACGCTCGCGACCATCTTGTACTGCGCGATGAACAGGCCCTCGGCCGGCAGCATCTGCACGATGAGCACGGCAATGAGGAAGCTGCGGCGACCGCGGAAGCGGAAGCGACTGATGGCGACCGCCGCGAGGAACGCGAACAGGATGCAGAACACCACGACGGTGAGCGTGATGGCCACGCTCATGCCGAGGGCGCTGAAGAACGACCCATCGGCGACCGCGCCCGTGAAGTTGGAGAACGTCGGATTCGTGGGGAAGAACGTGGGGATGAACGACTGCAGCACGGCCGTCGGGATGAACGACGAGCTCACCATCCAGTACACGGGGAATGCCCACACGATCGCGACGACGATCGCGAGGATGCTCAGCAGAACCTTGGGCAGGCGCAGGCGTCTCATGCCTCGTCCTCCTTCAGCAGGCTGCGGATGTAGAACCAGCTCAGCGCGATGGTGATGCCGAGCACGAGGATCGAGACCGCCGAGGCCATCCCGAAGTCCTGCGCGCTCGTGCCGAGCTTGTAGATGTAGGTGCCGAGCAGGTCGTAGTCGCCCGACTTCGACCCCGCATCCTGCAGGAGCTTGATCTGCGTGAAGACGCGCAGGTCCCAGATGAGCTGGAGCAGCAGCACGATGGAGACCACCGGGCGGATCATCGGCAGGATGATCCCCCAGAAGCGCTGCCAGCCGTTGGCGCCGTCCAGCTGCGCGGCCTCCATGACCTCGTCGCTCACCTGGGTGAGGCCCGCGTAGATCGAGAACGCGACGAAGGGCACGCTCATCCAGACGACGATGATGCACGCGACGAGCAGGAAGGTCAGCGGCGTCGAGAGCCAGTCGAACCTGTTCATGTTCACGCCGGGGATCATGTCGAGCAGGTAATTGATGGCGCCGCGGCGGCGGTCGAACAGCCAGATCCAGACCGTCATGGCCGAGACCACGGGCATCGACCAGGCGAGCAGGAGGGCGATCTGCAGCACGAGACGCGCGGTCTTCGTGATCGCCGACATCAGAAGCGCGAGCAGGGTGCCGATGGCGAGGGTGACGGCGGCCGTGATGAGGCAGAAGGCGAGGGACTTGCCGACGACCAGCCACAACTGCGGGTCGGTCGCGAGCTTGACGTAGTTGTCGAACCACACGAAGGGTGCGGGCTTGCCGAACTGCTGCTGCAGTCCGTACTTCTGGAACGAGGTCATGACCTGCCACACCATCGGGTACCCCATGCCGAGCACGAGGATGACAATGGCGGGGAGGATCAGGACATGTGGGGCGCGGATGCCGCGGCGAGTAGTGGTGATGGACATGGCTGTTCCTCCTTTCGTTCGGTCGCTGAGGTTCTCGAAGCGGGGGTGCCGGCTGGGCGACGCTGGCACGTCGCCCAGCCGGGGTACTACGGGCTACTAACCGTTGATCAGTGCGTCGATCTTGGTGTCGTATTCCTTGGCGAGGGCCGTGATGTCGCCACCGCCGTTGACCTTGCCGAAGAACTCTTCGAGCAGGCCCGAGCCCTCGACCGCAGCCCAGCCGGGAGCGGCGGGGGTGAGCTTCGAGTTGGCTGCCGACTCCGAGAGAGCCTTCGCGAACTGGTCGTCACCGAGCGAGGACGCGTAGTCCAGGTTCGCCGGGCCCAGGCCGTTCTTGCCGAGCATCTCCTGGTAGTCCTTCGAGAAGATGATCTTCATGAGCTCGCGAGCGCCGGCCTGGTTCTTGCTGGCCGCCGAGATCGCGATGTTGGAGCCACCCGCGAAGACGGGAGCTGCGCCGCCGTCCACACCCGGGAGGACGAAGTTGCCGAAGGTCGCGTCGTTCCACGTCGCGACGGTCTTCGTGCTGTCCTTGGGGTCGGGCGTCAGGTCGCCGATGGACCAGTGCGCCCATCCGGGAGCAATGATCGTCGCGGCCTCAGGAGCACCGGTGGCGGCGTTGTTGTTGATGTTGACCCACGGGGTGCTGTCGGCCTCGGTGACCGGAGCGAGCGAGGAGTCGGCGAACAGCTTCTGCAGCTGCGTCAGGCCCTCGATCGTCTTGGGGTCGGAGAGGGTCGACTTCCAGGTGTCGCCATCCTTCGCGGCGAGTTCTCCGCCGTTGGCGAAGATCCACGAGATGCCGTTGCGCCAGTCTTCTCCACCGATGTAGAAGCCCGACTGCGTTGCAGTCTTGAGCTTCGCGGCGTCCTCGTTGAACTGCGCGAGGGTCGTCGGGACCTCGAGGCCGGCTGCGGCCCAGATGTCCTTGCGGAAGAAGATGTAGCGCGAGCCGAAGTAGTACGGCAGCGCGTAGTTGGCGCCGTCGACCGCACCGACGTCGACGAACGACTGCAGCAGCTTGCTGCCGCCGAGCTCGTCGTACATGTCACTGATGTCGCTGAAGGCGCCCACGGTGGTGAAGGTCGGCGACCACGTGTTGCCGATCTCGGTCACGTCCGGAGTATTCTCGGCATCGGGTAGCGCTGTGGTCAGCTTCGAAAGGGCATCGGCCCAGTCCTGCTGCTCAATGGTAAGGGTGCCCCCGGTTGCGTCTGCGTACTCTGTCTTAAGGTAGTCGCGCAGCGTATCCGGGGTGTCACCGCCCATGAGCCACAGGGTGATGTTCTGTCCATCTGCGGATTCCTCGGCCGGAGCCGGAGTGGAGCACCCGGCGAGAACGACGAGTGCGGCTGTCGCAGCTGCGACCAGTCCGATCTTTCGCTTCATTGTGTCTTCCTTCTTTGGAGTGGGGGTTGGTGCAAGGGTGGTGCCTCTGGGTCAGGAAACCCCGAGTTGAGCGGAGAGGACCATCACGGCAGCGCCGCGCATGACGATGTCCTCGCCGAGCGTTGTCATCCGCAGAGTGAGATCGCCGTGGAACTCGGCCATCGTCCTGCTGCGGAGGGTCTCGATGGTCGCTTGGGCAAGCGGTCCATCAAGTAGTGGAGTCGGTCCGCTCAGCACGACCTCGGCGAGGTTGAGCGCTCCGACCACGGGGGCGAGGGCGATGCCGAGGCGCTGCCCTGCTTCCGTGAGAATCTCGTCCCGCTTCTCCGGGGAGGCCGCGATGGCCTTCTCCAGGCGGGGGGTGGCGAGCCAGGTCTCGAGGCAGCCGTGCTTGCCGCACACGCACTCGAGCCCGCCATCTGTGCCGACCACGACGTGTCCGATCTCGCCCGCGGCGAAACGGCTGCCGAAGAGCGGGGTGCCGTCGAGCAGCAGGCCGGCGCCGACACCGTGGCCGACCTTGATGAGCATCATGTCGCTGTCGGCGTCGCCGAAGCTGTGCTCGGCGAGCGCTGCCGCGTTGGCGTCGTTGGCGACGACGACGGGCAGTCCGAACCGGGCGGCGAGGATGCCCTGCAGGTCTTCCCCTGACCACCCGAGGTTGGGGGCGCTCAAGACGACGCCCGCGAGGTCGACGACACCGGGGGATCCGACGCCGAGCCCCAGGATCGGGAGGGTGGCCGCGGCCACGAGCGACTCGGCGAGGCGGATGACGAGAGCCGTGGCATCCGGGCCCGTCGCCGCCGCGAGCGGCAGCTCTGCGCGGTGCAGGATCTGCCCGTCGAGGTCGAGGACCGCCCCGCGGAAGATGGCGTACTCGCTCAGGTCGATGCCGATGATCTGGAACGCCGAGCGGTCGAGGTCGAGGAGGGTGGCGGGCTTGCCGGGGCGGGCATCCTCACGCTGGCCGGTCTCCATGACAAGGCCCTCGCCGATGAGCTCGGCGACGAGGTCGGAGACCGTGACGCGCGTGAGGCCCGTCTCGCGGGCGATGTCGGCGCGGCTCTGCTGGCCGGCGCGGTACAGGGTCTGGAGCACGAGCGAGCGGTTGTGGCCACGCGCGTGCTCGGGCAGCACTTTGGTGGTGGGCCGCAGTGCCCGGCCGGTGGTGTAGCCCGTCGTCATGTTTGTTAGTAAACCTTACGAACAAATTAACTGCAAGAGTTTCTTCTCGCGTTAACGTGACAGTTACTTCGGCCCGCACAGAGAACTGCCCGGACCACGGCGGCGGTCCGGGCAGTCGTCGAGCATCCGGGCCTAGAACACTACCCAGATGAGCTTCTGCGTCGACGCGCCCGTGGTGGAGGCGTCACCCGCGTAGCTGGCGGTCACCGAGTAGATCCCGCCCCGCAGTGTGGGGAGCTTGATCTTCACGACGCCGTCGACGAGGGTTCCCGTCACCGTCTTGCCGTTGACCTTGAGGGTCACGGTGCCGGTGACCGGCGCGTCCGCCGGGCTGTCGACCTTGATGGTCGCTGTCGAGCTCTGCCACGAGAAGAACACCTGGCGGCTGAGCGAGAGCGCGATCGTCGCGGCGTACTTGATCGTCACGGGCTCCGAGGTGGCGGTGCCGGGAGGCAGGTCACCCTTCGTCGCTGTCACGACCACCGTGAGGGCCTTGCCCTGGTCGGCGGGCTTCACCTTGTACGTCGCGGACGCCGCGCCCGGGATATCCACCCCGTCGGCCTGCCACTGGTACGCGAAGGCGAGGCCCTCGGTGTCCCACTCCCCCGGCGTGACAGTCAGCTTCTTGCCGACCTCCGGCGTGCCCGAGATGGCGGGCGGGACGGTGTTGACCGGGGCACCGGGCTCAGGGGCATCCCCCGTCGCCACAGACACGACCGTGAACACGCCCGTGTCGCCGTAGTTGACGAGACCGAGGTAGGTGCTCTGCGGCGCGAGGTCTGCCCACGATGCCGTGTAGCTGACCGGCACACCCTGCGTTGCGGTGAGCACCGCCGGGTCGAGCGCGAGCGGGGCTCCGCCTGCCACTACCGACGTGGCCGTGGCGTTCCACTCCACGCCGTCGGGCGCGCTGAACACGTCGACGAGCACGAGGTAGGTGCCGGCATCCGGGGCGACCAGGTTGACGCGTTCGTCAGCCGAGCCCGTTGCCGACTGCCAGCCCGCGACACGGTTGCCATCGGCGTCGAGCAGGTAGACGGTCAGGTCGAGGTCGGTCGTGTCATCGAGCGCATCCAGGTCGAACCGCGCGTACGCTGCGCCGTCGGGCACGGATGTCGTGTACTCGGCGGTATCGCCGGTAACACCCGAGCCGTTGCCCAGCAGCACGCCCGCGGAGAGCCCGGAGGTGGACAGCGGGATCTCGCCGTCACCTCCCGGCGTGACCTCCACAGCGACCGAGCCGGTCACTCCCGTGCCCTCCGCCGAGGCAGGCGCCACGATGGTGACGGGCTGCACGGCGATGGGGCTGCGCACCGTCGTGTCACCCGAGGTCCACGTGAGCGAACCGGTGGCGAACTCGTCGAGCGCTGCATCCGTGCGCATGAACGTGACGGTGAAGCTCTGCGACTCCCCCGCACCGCCGAAGCTCAGGGATGCGGGCGAGACGACGGCATCGATGCCCGCGAGTCCCTCGATCGACGCTTCGAACGTGCCGGCCTGCGTGGAGGTCACGGTTCTCGTGATGGTCTCCGGGGCAGTCAGCGCACCGATCGAGATGGATGCGAGGTTGAGGTTGCTGGCGTCGATGGGATCGACCCCCGCGTCATAACCGAGGCCCTGCAGGTAGGCGTACCAGTCCGGCGTGCCGTTGAGGTACAGCAGGCCAGGCTCGAAGAACCGCGTCGGATCGACGTGGCCGGCGCCCTGCGCGAACGGGTCGGTGACCGTGTTGCCCGCGGCGTCGAGGGTGTCGTACGCCGTGGTCATCATCGCCGACTTGATCTCCGCCGGGGTGGCGTTGGGACGCTCACCGAGGTAGAGAGCCGCGAGGCCCGCGATGTGCGGGGCCGCCATCGAGGTTCCGCTGAGGAACTCGTAGGTGGGGTCTGTGCCCTCCTGGTTGGGGCCCGCCGCGAGAATCGAGACGCCGGGCGCCGCGATGTCGGGCTTCAGCAGGTCGCTGCCGTCGGCGAGCACGGGGCCGCGAGACGAGAAGCCGGCGACCTGCGGGGTCGGAGGCGAGTAGCTCGTCGAGTTGCCGGTCGTGAACGTGGCGGTCGCGCCCTCGGTCGCCGCGTACGCCACGACGGCGTCGTGGTACGTGGAGTCGAGGTGCACCGTGGGGACCGAGTGGAAGTCGGTGTCGATGGATCCGGGAGTCACGTTGACGAGGATCATCCCGATGCCGCCCACACGGGCGACCTCAGCCGACTTCGCAACCCGATCGTAGACACCGCGCTCACACACGATGATCTTGCCGGCGGCTGCTTCGGTGAGCGATCCGGGGGCGCACTTCGCGGCATCCGCACCCTCAACGGCCACCGCCGTCGAGTTCACGAGCGGGCCCGTGAGGGGCTCGGCCGCAGGGTCCATGTCGACGGTGATGGATGCCCCGGCGAACGCCTGCCCGTCCCCCAGCGTCGCGGTCGCCTCGTAGGAGGGGATGGTCGCGGCGGCCACGGTCGTGATCCACGGCGAGGCGTTATCGAGGGTGGACGCCCCCGGCCCGTCGTTTCCGGCGGACGCCGCCACGAAGATGCCGGCGGATGCCGCACCGAGGAACGCGTCATCGGTTGCCGAGTACGTGGTCTGGGCCGAGCCGCCGCCGATGGAGTAGTTGATCACGTCCACGCCGTCCTCGACGGCCTGGTTGATGCCGGAGAGGAGGTCGGTCGTGGTGCAGCCGTCATCGGTCTGGACACTGGGATCCGGTCCCGACCAGCACACCTTGTAGACCGCGATCTTGGCGGCCGGCGCGACACCCGTGATGGTGCCGAAGTCGATGCCGCCCACGGTAGCGGGCGTCGCGACGTTGCCCGCCGCGGTGCTCGAGGTGTGGGATCCGTGGCCGTCGCCGTCGCGGGGGGAGACGAACTCGCCCGTTCCCGTCGAGGCGTTGCCGATGTTGCCCGCCCCGAAACCGTTGAGGTAGTAGCGCGCGCCGATGATCTTGGTCGAGCAGTCGTCGGCAGTGAACTGCTCCCCCGTCTCGCACACACCGTGGAACACGCCGCCATCGCTCTTGTCGAACGTGATCGTGGTTCCATCGGTCGTGGGGTTCGAGGAGCCTGCGAGCGGATCGCCCGCGAACGCCGGGTTCTCGGGCGCGATGCCCGTGTCGAGCACGCCGAGCACCACGCCATCTCCGGCCTGGTCTGCTCCGCCGATCGACTCCCACACGCCGCCGGGGCCCTCGAGCCCGAGGAAGGCCGTCGAGGGCACGGCGGTCACGTGTTTGAGCTCGTCGGGCGTGACCGCGAGAACATCCTTATTCGCGAGCAGCGTAGAGGCCTGATCGGAACTCAGCTCGGCCGAGAAGGCATTGAGCGCGAGCGTGTACGACACGTCGATGGTGACGCCCGCGGCCGCTGCGACCTCGTCCTGCTTGTCGGTGAGGTAGTCGCTGTAGTCGAGCACGGGGGCCGTGCGCGCGTTGAGCTGATCGCCCTCGTCGGGCTGGGTGCCGGGGTATCCGGGAACACCGCCGTCGTAGGTGGCGACCGAGTCGTCGACGAGGGTGACGATGTACCGACCGGGGTCGAAACTCGTCTGGCCATCGCCGGGGAGGGGCCCGCCCGCTGGATCCGTCGCCGCCATGGCGGGAGCTGCGATGAGCCCCGTCGCGACGACCGACGCACCAGCGGCGAGGGCAAGGATGGACTTGAGAGAACGGCGCAGCATGGTGCGCCCGCGGGGATTGCTCACAGGGATTTCCTTCTCGTGAAAGGGGATTGCTGGGAGGCAGTTCGGGCCTGCGCACTTTCGACCATATCCCGGATTGGCCCCCGATAGGGGGTAGAACGAAAAACTCGTTCAGGGCGGATACCCAGCCGACCCCAAGGAAAACGCTGAGGAGTACGACATGCTTGTAGGAACAACCGTTTCTCGACCAGGGAGTTTCATGCGCACGCTCGACAAGAACAAGGCCGCCGTCGCACTGCTGGGAGGCCTCGCTCTGGCAGGTGCCCTCGCCGGATGCTCCACCCCCGCCGCGACGACGACAGACCCCACGACGGCCCCCACCAAGGAGGCCACCACGACCCCCTCGGAGAGCGGAACGGGCACCGCCGCGGGCGCATACACCGACGGCACGTACACCGAGAGTGCCGACTACCAGGCGCCCAGCGGCACCGAGACCATCGACGTCACGGTCACTCTCGCGGACGACGTCATCACCTCGGTCGAGGTCGCCGGCCACGCCACCGACCCCCAGGCCAAGGTGCACCAGGGCGAGTTCGCGAGCGGCATCGCCGCTGTCGTCGTCGGCAAGAGCATCGACGACATCCAGGTCGACAAGGTCGGCGGCTCCTCCCTCACGAGCAGCGGATTCAACGCCGCCATCGACCTCATCAAGGCCGACGCTGCCTCTTAGCGCGCGGCCGCACAGCCTCGCCTTCGACGCGATCGGGACGGGCTGGCAGCTCGACACCGCCGAGCCCGTCTCGGCGGAACTCGAGCGAGCGATCCTGGCCCGCATCGAGACCTTCGACCGCACGTGGTCGCGATTCAGGGACGACTCGCTTGTCACCCGCATCGCGACCACGGCGGGCGTCTACGACTTCCCCGACGACGCGCCCGCACTGTTCGAGCTCTACCGCAGGCTGTACGACGCGACGGATGCCCGCGTGAGCCCCCTCGTCGGCAGAACCCTCGAGTCCCTGGGGTACGACAGGGCGTACACCCTGCGCGCCTCAGCCACTCCAGCCCCGGTTCCGGCGTGGGAGGACGCCCTCGCGTGGGACGGCCGCGCCCTCACGACGGTGCGGCCCGTATACCTCGACGTGGGTGCCGCGGGGAAGGGCTACCTCGTCGACATCGTGAGCGCGCTCCTGCTGGAGGCCGGGCACGAGGAGTTCATCGTCGACGGGAGCGGGGACATCCGCCACCATGGCCCGACGGTCATGCGCGTGGGGCTCGAGCACCCGCTCGACACGAGCATGGCCATCGGCATCGCGAACGTGCGAGACGGCGCGATCTGTTCGTCGGCCACCAACCGGCGCGCGTGGGGCGACGGCCTGCACCACGTCATCGACGCCACGACCGGCCTGCCGACCCGCGGGATCATCGCCACATGGGCCGTTGCCGACACCGCCCTCGAGGCCGACGGACTGGCCACCGCCCTGTTCTTCGCAGACCCCGCCCGGCTTGCCGAAACCTTCGATTTCACCTACGTGCGTATGCACGCGACCGGGCGGGTAGAGTTCTCGCCAACCTTCGACGGAGAGTTGTTCACATGAAGCGATGGCTCGACCGGATGACCGGCATGCTGACCATGTACAAGCTCGTGCTGTTCGTCCTCATCGCGATCGGGCTCAACGCCCTCGTTTTGTCGCTGATCGGCCAGCTCTCGTACACGCCCCTCGCGCTGCTCGCCTCTGCGCTCGTCGCGTTCGCGTTCACCCTCGCGTTCAGTTGGGTGGGCGGCAGGCTCCTGAAGGTGCAGCCGCACCTCGTCTCGTCGTTCATCACGGCACTGCTTGTGTTCTCGATCATGCAGCCGAAGCTCGATCTGCTCGGCCTTTCGGGCATCGCGATCGCGGGGGCCGTCGCGGGCCTCTCGAAGACCCTCATCGCCGTGCGCGGTCGCCATATCTTCAACCCCGCGGCGCTCGGCGCCATCGTGCCGACGCTCCTCGTGTTCACGGGCCTGATCTCTGGCATGAGCTTCGGTGCCTGGTGGGTGGCTACCCCGCTGCTCATCCCCCTCACGGCGATCGGCGCGTTCCTCGTGCTGTACCGCACGCAGCGTCTCACCGTCGGCATCGCCTTCATCGCCCTGGCCCTCGTCTTCGTCGCGGGCTACAACCTGGTGGTTGGGCAGGATGCTGGCGCCGCCGTCATCCGCACGCTCCTGCAGTACCCCACGATCTTCTTCGCCGGGTTCATGTTCAGCGAGCCCCTCACCCTGCCGCCGCGCCGCTGGCAGCAGCTCGTGGAGGCCGCGCTCGTCGCGTTCCTGTTCGTCGTACCGCTGCCGATCGGACCCGTGTCGAACAGCCCCCTGTTCGCACTGCTGGTGGGCAACCTGCTCGCTTTTGCGTTCGGACAACGGCGGGGCATCCGGCTCACGTATCTCGGCAAGCAGCAGCTCGGGGCATCGACGTGGGAGCTCGCGTTCACGCCGTCGCGGCCGGTCACGTTCCTGCCGGGCCAGTACATGGAGCTCACCATCCCGCACCGCAAGGCCGATTTCCGCGGCAGTCGGCGCTACTTCAGCATCGCGTCGGCGCCGAACTCCGAACGCCTGACGTTCGCGATCACGGTGCCCTCGAAGTCGAGCAGCTTCAAGCAGGCTCTCCTCGATCTCGCCCCCGGCGCTGTCATTCACGGCACGGGTGTCGGCGGCGATTTCGCGCTGCCGAAGGATGCCTCGGAGCCCCTGCTGCTCGTCGCCGGGGGTATCGGCATCACCCCGTTCGCCTCCCAGCTCGCGCACGCGACGCAGCGTGGGGAGAAGCGCGACGTCGTCGTGGTCTACGCGACGAGCGCGGCCGGGCCACTGCCCTACGCGACCCTGCTCGAGGAGTCGGGCGCGCGCGTCGTGCTGTTCGGCCCGGCGCCGGAAACGCTGCCCGCCGGATGGGAGCACGGGGGTGAGGGGCGCGTCACCGGTGACCGCCTCATCGCCGCGGTGCCGGATGCCGCGAAGCGCCGAGCGTTCGTCTCCGGGCCGCCCGCGCTCGTCTCCGACCTGCGCTCCGCGCTGAAGTCGCAGGGGGCGCGGCGCGTGCACTCCGACTACTTCTCGGGGTACTGACGGGGGCTGCCGGTAGCCTCTGCCCATGGCCGCCGTGTCCGACAAGCCCATCCTCGAGTTCGACCACATCGATGAGTGGGAGCGCTATCTCGAAGGCGAGACGCACGAGCACGGCGTGCGGCTGCGTGTACGCAAGATCACGTCGACCAAGCCGGGAATCCTCGTCGCCGACGCGCTCCAGGTGGCGCTGTGCTTCGGATGGATCGACGGGCAGCGCAACGGTCTCGACGACGACTACTTCTTGCAGGCGTACAGCCCGCGCCGCGCGCGCAGCACGTGGTCGCAGGTCAACCGCGACTACGTCGAGGCCCTCATCGCGCAAGGCCGCATGCGCCCCGCGGGCCAGCTCGAGATCGACCGCGCGAAGGCCGACGGCCGCTGGGAGGCCGCCTATCGCCAGAAAGACCACCCTGTTCCGGATGACCTCCGCGCCGCCCTCTACGCGGTCCCCGCGGCCGCAGCCTTCTTCGAGAAGCTGAGCTCGCAGAACCGTTTCGCCGTGCTGTTCCGCATCGGCAACGTCAAGCGCGCGGAGACCCGAGCCCGCAAGATCGCGATGTTCGTCGACCAACTGTCGCGGGGCGAGACCGTGTACCCGCAGAAGGAACGCTAAAGCTCGAGCGCTTTGCCCCGGCCGTGTCGGGAGGGGTGCGCCTGCGGGATCTATGTCGGACCGACATACATCGCCCAGACGACAACCCACACCCTGAGCGCCGACGGCAGCCCCAGCGCTTCGCCCCTGGCGAACGCGGCAATATTCGCAAGCTCCGCATGCTTACATATGAATAGTTGAGTCGGACTGACTCAAGTTCTGATCTAGACCAGGAGCATCACATGACTGTCGCCTACACCCCCTACCGCGACGCTCGCCGCGTCGCCTTCACCCCCTCCTCGACCCGCCTCGCCGCGGTCGACCTGTACCGCACTGACGACAGCGTCGTGCTGACCGTCGATCTCCCCGGAGTCGACGCGGGCTCCATCGACGTCGGCGTCGACGGCCGCATCCTGACCGTGCGCGCGCAGCGCACCGCCCCCGTCGTCGAGGGCGCGACATGGCTCTCACGCGAGCGCCAGAGCGGTGCGGTCGTGCGCAAGCTGCGCCTTGGCGAGAGCATCGACACCGAGAGCATCGCGGCCGACTACGCCGACGGCGTGCTCACCGTGACCCTGCCCGTGGCGGAGAAGGCCAAGCCGCGCAAGGTCGTCGTGGCTGGTGCCGCCCCGGCGGTCGCCGCGGAGTAGTCCCCAAGACGAAGGGCCGAGACATCCGTCTCGGCCCTTCGTGGTGTAGCTACTACGCGAGACGCGCCGCGAGGTTCTTGTCGAGCGTGTCGAGGAACTCCTCGGTGGTCTCCCACTTCTGGTCCGGGCCGACGAGGGCCGCGAGGTCCTTGGTCATGTGGCCGGCCTCGACCGACTTGATGACGACGTCCTCGAGAGTCTCGGCGAAGGTCGCGAGCTCGGGGTTGCCATCGAGCTTGGCGCGGTGCGACAGGCCGCGGGTCCACGCGTAGATCGACGCGATCGGGTTCGTGGAGGTGGGCTTGCCCTGCTGGTGCATGCGGTAGTGGCGCGTGACCGTGCCGTGGGCGGCCTCGGCCTCGACGACCGAGCCGTCGGGAACGGACAGCACCGAGGTCATGAGCCCGAGCGATCCGAAGCCCTGCGCCACGGTGTCGGACTGCACGTCGCCGTCGTAGTTCTTGCAGGCCCAGACGTAGCCGCCCTCCCACTTCATGGCCGAGGCGACCATGTCGTCGATGAGGCGGTGCTCGTAGGTGAGGCCGGCAGCCTCGAACTTCTCCTTGAACTCGCTCTGGAAGATCTCCTCGAAGATGTCCTTGAAGCGACCGTCGTAGGCCTTCAGGATCGTGTTCTTCGTCGAGAGGTATACCGGGTAGTTGCGGGCAAGGCCGTAGTTGAGCGAAGCGCGCGCGAAGTCGATGATCGACTCGTCGAGGTTGTACTGCACCTGGGCGACGCCGTCGCCGGGGGCGTCGTAGACCTCAAACTTGAGCGGCTCGGATCCGTCCTCGGGAGTGAACTCGACGGTCAGCTTGCCCTTACCGGCGAAACGGAAGTCGGTGGCGCGGTACTGGTCGCCGAACGCGTGGCGGCCGATGATGATCGGCTTGTTCCATCCGGGAACCAGACGCGGGATGTTCGAGATGATGATCGGCTCGCGGAAGATGACGCCGCCGAGGATGTTGCGGATCGTGCCGTTCGGGCTCTTCCACATCTTCTTGAGGCCGAACTCCTCGACGCGCGCCTCGTCGGGCGTGATGGTCGCGCACTTGACGCCGACGCCGTGCTTCTGGATGGCGTGCGCCGCGTCGATCGTGACCTGATCGTCTGTGGCATCCCGGTGCTCGATGCCGAGGTCGTAGTACTCGAGGTTGATGTCGAGGTACGGGTGGATCAGCGTGTCCTTGATCTTCTGCCAGATGATGCGGGTCATCTCGTCGCCGTCGAGCTCGACGACGGTGCCTTCTACCTTGATCTTGGACAACTGAACTCCTTAGTCTTTTGGGCCGAGAACAGCATACTCGCTCCCAGAAGTATCTTGATATCAAGATATCTTGGCCACCGTCAGACTTCACCGTTAGCCTGAGTGCATGGCTGAACTGCGACTGGAAGAACTCTCCGCGAAGACCATCGTCGCGGCCAACAACCTCACACTGCGCCGCGGCCAGGAACAGTTCGTGACACCTCCGTCGTACGCCATCGCGGACAGCTTCCTCAACCCGATTACGTCGTGGCCGCGCGTCGTGCTCGAAGGCGACAAGGTCGTCGGATTCATCCGCGGCAACTTCGATCCGGACGCCCTGCAGGCCGAATTCCGCAGCTGCGTGTGGCGGGTGACCGTCGCGTCGGATGCCCAGGGGTCCGGTGTTGGCAAGTTCGCAGTCTGGGCGCTCGCCGACGAGGCCCGCACCCGCGGCTTCGAGCGCCTCACCGCGCTGTGGGAACCCGGAGAGGACGGCCCGGAGCAGTTCTTCCTCCGCGTCGGCTTCAGCATCGTGGGCGAGACGCAGTACGGCGAGAACATCGGCGAGCTCAAGCTCAGTGCGTAGACCCCCCGAGGACTTCATCACGGCGGTCCTCGGTGTCGTCGAATCGATACCGTCCGGCAAGGTGATGGCCTACTCGGACGTCGCGGCAGCCATCGGCTCCCGCGCGGCACGCGCCGTCGGCACCGTGATGTCGCACTACGGATCGGACCAGCCCTGGTGGCGCGTGGTGCGGGCGAGCGGGCATCCGCCGATCGATCACGAGCAGCGCGCCCTCGAGTACTACCGCGCCGAGGGCACGCCGCTCGCGTGGAGCCGCGACGGGACCGTGTACCGCGTCGACCTCACGGCGGCACGCCACACCCCGTAGCGCGGAGGCGACTAGCCCGCGTAGGCGGCCTCGAGGTCGGCGACGATGATCTTGCGCATGCCGAGCATCGCCTGCGTGACGCGGCCGGCGGCTGCGGCATCCGGACCCTTCTGCAGGCGCATGAGCGCCTCGGGCACGATCTGCCACGAGAGGCCGAACCTGTCTTTGAGCCAGCCGCACTGGGACTCCGCGCCGCCGTCGGCGGTGAGCGCATCCCAGAGACGGTCGACTTCGGCCTGCGTGTCGACCATCACGAAGAGCGAGAACGCCTCCGTGTGGGGGAACGCGGGCCCGGCGTTCATGGCCATGATGCGCTGGCCCAGGATCTCGAACGTGCCGAAGATGAACGCGCCGTCCGGGCCGCGGGTCTCATCGATCGTCCGAACGTCGGGGAACAGCGTCGCGTAGAGGGCGAACGCCTCCTCAGCGTTGTTGTCGAACCAGAGGAAGGGGGTGATGGTGGTTGTCATGTCGTGCTCCTTTCGACAGTGAGTCGGAGCCGAGGCCGACGCCTCGACATCTAGACCAGCGAATCTCTCCAGGCCGCGTGCAACTGCGCGAAGCGGCCCGTTCCCGCGATGAGTTCGCGGGGCGTTCCGTCCTCAACGATGCGCCCATGCTCCATCACGAGCACCCGGTCCGCAATGGCCACGGTAGAAAGGCGGTGCGCGATGATGATGGCCGTGCGGTCGGCCAGCAGCGTCTGCAGGCCCTCCTGCACGAGTCGTTCCGAGGGGATGTCGAGCGACGCTGTCGCCTCGTCGAGGATGAGCACGACGGGGTCGGCGATGAACGCTCGCGCGAACGAGAGCAACTGCCGCTGGCCCGCCGAGACGCGGCCGCCGCGCTTGTTCACGTCGGTCTCGTAGCCGTTCGGCAGCGACTCGATGAACTCGTGGGCGCCCACGGCCTTCGCGGCGCGCACGATCTCGTCGCGCGTGGCATCCGGCTTCCCGAGGGCGATGTTGTCCGCCACGGTGCCGGAGAACAGGTACGCCTCCTGGGTCACCATGACTATCGCGCGGCGCAGGTCTTTGGGATGCAGCATCCGGAGGTCAACGCCATCGAGGGCCACGGCTCCCGTGGTCGGGTCGTAGAACCGCGAGATGAGCTTGGCGAGCGTCGACTTGCCGGCACCGGTGGAGCCCACGAGCGCGATGGTCTGGCCCGCGGGGATGTCGAGGTCGAAGGTGGGCAGGATGACCCGCCCCGCCTTGTACGCGAACTCCACGCCGTCGAACGAGACCCGGCCGCTGGCCTTGCGCAGGTCGATCGGGCGGGTGGGATCGGGCACGGATGGCTTCTCCTCGAGCACCCCGGAGATCTTCTCGAGCGCGGCCGCGGCCGACTGGTACGAGTTGTAGAACATCGCCATCTCCTGCGCGGGCGCGAAGAACTGCCGCGAGTAGAGCAAGGCGGCGAGCAGCGCGCCGATCTCGAGGCCACCCGCGGCGACGCGCAGGCCGCCCACCAGCAAGATCACCGCGAGGGCGAGGTTGCCGATGAGAACGAGCCCCGGATCGAAGATGCCGAACAGCTGGATCACCCGGAAGTTGGTCGCGCGGTAGTCCTCGACGAACCCCGCGAACTCCTTCTCGTTGCGCTTCTCCTTGCGGAACGCCTTGACCGCGCGGATGCCCGTCATCGTCTCCACGAACTGCACGATGAGGCGGGCCGAGGCCGTGCGTGTGTCGCGGAAATACCGCTGCGACCGCACCTGGAACCAGCGCGTGAGCGCGGCGAGCGGGATGAGCGATCCGAGCAGCACGAGGCCGCTCACCCAGTCGAGCGAGAACAGCGCTATCGCGATGAACAGCATGTAGAGCGCGCCCTGCACGAGCTGGTTGATGCCCGAGTCGAGGAGCTCGCGGATCGCATCGAGGTCGCTCGTCTGGCGCGCAATGATGCGGCCCGATGTGTAGCTCTCGTGGAAGTCGAGCGAGAGCTTCTGGGTGTGCAGGAATACCCGCTTGCGCAGGTCGAACAGGATCGCCTGACTCACGCGAGCGGTGAGCACGGTGTACCACGCGATGAGCCCGGCGCCGATGCCGCCCGTCACGAGGTAGCCGATGACCGTGAGCCACAGCGGCATCCAGTCCTGGTTCATCGCCGCGGGCAGGCCCCTGTCGATGCCGAACGCGATGAACGCGGGACCCGCGACCTGCGCTGCGGTACTGATGACCACGACGATCATCGTGAGCACGACCATGGGGCGGACGGGCCGGATGAGCGAGCCCAGCAGCCTCAGCGAGCGCTGGCGTATCTGGCGGCTCTCGGCCTTGGTGTAGTCGTTGCGCTCTTCGCCCTCGACTCCTGTGACACTCATCGGACAGCCTCCTCTCGGCGTTCTTCGTCTTCGAGGCTCGAGATCACGAACCTGTAGTGCTCACTCGTGGCGAGCAGTTCGGTGTGCTTGCCCACCGCGGTGACCCTGCCGTTCTCCAAGAGCGCGACGCGGTCGGCGAGCATGACCGTGGAGGGCCGGTGCGCGACGATGAGCGCGGTCGTGCTCGCCAGCACGCGGCGCAGGGCCGCCTCGACGAGGGCCTCCGTGTCGACGTCGAGCGCCGACAGCGGGTCGTCGAGCACGAGCACCGAGGGGCGCGCGGCGACCGCGCGGGCGAGGGCGAGACGTTGGCGCTGGCCTCCGGAGAGGGAGAGTCCCTCTTCGCCGACCTTGGTGTCGAGGCCCTCGGGGAGGTCGTGCACGAACGACGCCTGGGCGATGTCGAGGGCCTCCGCCAGGTCTTCTTCTGAGGCATCCGGCCGCCCGAGGAGCACGTTGTCGCGCACGCTCGCGGAGAACAGGGTTGCGTCTTCGAAGGCCATCGCGAGCAGGGAGCGCAGCTCGAGCAGCCGCAGGTCGCGAATGTCGATGCCGTCGACCGAGATCGACCCGCCCGTGACGTCGTAGAGGCGCGTGGTGAGCGCCGTGACCGTCGACTTGCCCGAACCCGTGAGGCCGACGAGCGCCATCGTCTCGCCGGGCTCGATCACGAGATCGAGGCCGTTGATGAGGTCGGTTACCTGCTCGGGAGAATCCTGGTAGCGGAAGTGCACGTCGTCGAAGACGAGACGGCCCTTCGGGTCTGTCACGGTCTTCGGCGAGACGGGGTCGACGATGGTGTTCTCGGAGTCCATGACCTCGAAGAACCTGTCGGCCGCCGTGCGAGTGTCGAAGGTCATCGAGAGCAGGAATCCGATCGACTCCACGGGCCAGCGGAGCACGGTGGCGGTCGCGAAGAACGCCACCAGCTCGCCCACGGTCAGCTGCCCATTGACGGTGAGCCAGACACCGCCGAGCAGACACAGGGCGAAGGTCACATCCGGAACCAGCAGCAGCCACAGCCAGATACCCGCGATGGCGCGCGCCTTCTCGATCTCGGTGCCGCGCAGTTCCTCGGCCTGGGTGGAGAAGTTCTCGAGCGCGTGCTTGCCGCGACCGAACGCCTTGAGCACGCGGATGCCGTGCACGGATTCCTCGACGGCGGTCGCGAGGTCGCCCGACTGGTCCTGGCTGCGCCTGGCGACGACCGAGTACTTGTTCTCGAACAGGTAGCCGTAGATCCAGAGCGGGATCGAGCACACCATGAACAGCACGCCGAGCATCCACGAGATGTTCACGAGGAAGACGAAGCCGATCACGATGGTCACCACGTTGACGACGAGCAGCACGAGGCCGAAGGAGATCCAGCGCCGGATGAGGTTCAGGTCGCTGATGGCGCGTGACAGCAACTGGCCGCTGGGCCAGCGGTCGTGGAAGCCCACCGGCAGGTTCTGCAGTTTCTCGTAGAGGGCGTTGCGCAGCCGCGCCTCGACGTGGGTGCCGGGCGTGAGCACGAAGGTGCGGCGCAGGAACACCATGATCGCCTCGAGCACGCCGAGGCCGAGCACGATGGCGAAGGCCGGGAAGATCTGGGCGGAATCGCCCGACTGCAGCGGGCCATCCACGAGCGAGCGCAGCACCTGCGGGATCAGCAGCGCCACGATTCCCGCGGCGAGCGCCGCGACCATGCCCAGGTAGATGCGCGGCATCGCCGGTTTCGCGTACGGGTAGAGCCTGCGGATAGCAGCGAACGTGCCCTGCGCTGTGGCAGTTTTGGGGGTCGTGGATGACGACATGGAACATCCCTTATGGGGAGAGTGACGGTACTGGGGGCCGCCACGAGGCAGCCTTCCAGACTAGGCCTGCCCCGCTGCAGGATGCAAGCTCAGGTCAGCGCAGGCGCACCGACAGGCACGTGACGCAACCCTCGAGCTTCTCGAACTCGCTCACGTCGACCGTGACGACGCGGTAGCCGAGGCTCTCCACGAGGGCGATGGACTTCGGAACGGATGCGGCCATGAGCACGGCATCCTCCGACAGCACTACCACGGCAGCACCCGGCTCGGGCAGCGCGAGGAACCTGTCGAACACGGCAGGGGAATCCACGTGCTTGGCGTAGCCCACGACCGTGCCGTCGGGCAGTGCGGTCACGGCGCTCTTGAGGTGCAGCACCTTCGTGACCGGCACGGGGACCACGGTGTAGCCGAGCGGGGACACGATGTCGCGCAGCTGGGCGATGCCCTCGGCGTTGGTGCGTCCGCCGCGGCCGACGTACACGGTCGTGCCGACCGTGAGCACGTCGCCGCCGTCGAGGGTGCCGGGCTGCTCGATCTCGCGGACGGTGTAGCCGAACCTGCGAGCCAGTGGGCGGAGGGCATCCGTCTCGCCCTGCCTGCTCTCGGCGTCGGGGCTTGCCAGCACGGCGGTGCCACCGAAGATGACGATGGCGTCTTCCACGAAGACGGAGTCGGGGTGGTCGTCGCTCGGCACGACCTCGACGGTCTCGAAGCCCTCAGCCTCGAGGGCAGCGACGTAGGCCTCCCACTGGGTGTCGGCGAGTTCCTCGTCGATGGCCACGCGGTCGATGTGCGTGACCTGGCCCTCGGCGAGGCGCGACGACGGCATGCGCACGAGCGCCTTCCGCCGACCGGGGAGCGAAGCGAAGAAGCGCCACGTGCAGACCCCCACGGTGGCCGTGGCGATCGTCCCGATGGCGAGCAGCGGCAGGTTGGTTCCGATGAGGCTCGTCACCACGAAACCGAACGCGTCTGCCGTCCAGGCGGTCGTCGTGACGATGCCGTACGACGTGCCGGCCAGCGCCGCGAGGATGCTCGCCACCACGCCCACGAGGAGCGCGATGGGCCACCGACGCAGGAGGCCGAAGACTGCGGCGATCGCGACGAGCACGAACAGCACGAGGCTCGTGGCGGTGAAGTAGTCGCTGATCGCGGGCAGGTTCACCGAGGAGGCGCCGTTGACGGTGAAGAACAACAGGACCGTCGCGAGGTGAGTCACGGCGGCGACCGCGAACCCCGCGACGAGGGCAGCGGCTATGCGGCGGGTGGTGGGCAGCGGTCGCGTGAGCACGGTCATGTGCACACCGTATCGGGCCGAACCTTTGGGTGGGCTGGGGAGGGGGCTCGGCCGAGGCCTAGTGGAAGAAGTGGCGCTCGCCCGTGAAGTACATCGTCACGCCGGCAGCCTTCGCCGCCGCGATGACCTCGTCGTCGCGGATCGAGCCACCGGGCTGGACCACGGCCGTGACGCCCGCGGCGAGCAGGATCTCGAGCCCGTCGGCGAAGGGGAAGAACGCGTCGCTCGCGGCGACACTCCCCGCGGCACGGTCGCCCGCGCGCGTGACCGCGAGCTGGCACGAGTCCACTCGGTTGACCTGTCCCATGCCGACACCCACGGAGGCGCCATCCTTCGCGAGGAGGATCGCGTTCGACTTCACCGAGCGCACGGCGCGCCACGCGAACTCGAGGTCGGCTCGGATGGCGGGGCTCGCTTCCGCTCCCGCGACGAGGGTCCAGGCATCCGAGCTGAAGTCCTCGTAGGTGTCGGGAGCCTGGATGAGCGCGCCGCCCGAGACCTGCCGGAACTCCTCGCTCGCACGGTGGTAGCCGGCGGGAAGCTTCAGCAGGCGCAGGTTCTTCTTCGCCTGCAGGATGGGCAGCGCATCGTCGTCGAAGCCGGGCGCCACGACCACCTCGGTGAAGATGTCTTTGATCGACTCGGCCGCAGCGCGCGTGATCGGGCGGTTAGCCGCGATCACGCCGCCGTAAGCGGACACCGGGTCGCACGCGTGGGCGCGGGCGTGGGCAGAGGCGATGGCGTCTCCCGAACCGCGCGCGACGGCGATGCCGCACGGGTTGGCGTGCTTGATGATCGCCACGGCGGGCTCATCGAAGTCGTACGCGGCGCGCAGTGCGGCATCCGCGTCGACGTAGTTGTTGTACGACATCTCCTTGCCGCCGAGCTGCGTGGCCTGCGCGATGCCCGCGCCGTCGGCCTCGACGTAGAGGGCCGCCGCCTGGTGCGAGTTCTCGCCATAGCGGAGGGTCTGCTTGAGGGTGACGGAGTAGGTGCGCGTCTCGACGACCTCGGGGTGCTCGGCGCGCACGCCCACGTTCGCGGCGAACCAGCTGACGACCGCCGTGTCGTAGGCCGCGGTGTGCGCGAACGCCTCCCCCGCGAGGCGCTGGCGCTGCGCGAGGGTCGTGCCGCCGAGGGTGAGCGCCTTGATCACCTGCGGGTAGCTGTCGGGGCTCGTGACGATCGCGACATTCGCGTGGTTCTTCGCCGAGGCGCGCACGAGGGCGGGGCCACCGATGTCGATCTGCTCGATGACATCGTGCACGGGGGCGCCCGAGGCGACGGTCGCGACGAACGGGTACAGGTTCGAGATGACGAGTTGGAACGGCTGGATGCCCGACTCGGCGAGCTCCTTCTCGTGCGACTCCAGGCGCAGGTCGGCGAGGAGGCCCGCGTGGATCGCCGGGTGCAGGGTACGCACGCGCCCGTCGAGGGACTCGGGGTAGCCCGTGACTGCCGCCACCTCGGTCACGGCGAGGCCCGCCGCGGCGATGGTCTTCGCGGTCGAGCCGGTGGAGACGATCTCGACGCCGGCACCGACGAGCGCGGTCGCCAGCTCCACGAGGCCCGTCTTGTCGCTCACCGAGACGAGGGCGCGCGTGATCGGGATGGCATCGCGCTCGCGGTAGTCGGCGAGGTCGTGGGTGGGGCCGCTCATCGGAGCTCCTTCAGGTCGATGTGGGAGTTGGCGATGTCGAGAATCGCCTGAATCAGGAGGCGGCGCTCGACGGGCTTGATGCGCTCGTGCAGGCTCGCCTCGGTGTCGCCGGCCAGGACCGGGATGCGCTCCTGGGAGATGATCGGACCGCTGTCGACCCCGTTATCGACGACGATGACGCTCGCCCCCGTCTCGGTGACGCCCGCCGCGAGCGCATCGCGCACACCGTGCGCACCGGGGAACTCGGGCAGGTAGGCCGGATGCGTGTTGATGAGGTTCGGACTCAGCGACGAGACGAACGACGGCGGCAGGAGCTTCATGAAGCCGCTCAGCACCACGAGGTCGGCGTTCCAACCCTGCACCTGGCTGAGCAGTTCGTCGGCCCACGCGTCGCGATCGACGAAGTTCGACATGGCCACGGAGAAGGTGGGGATGCCGAACTGCTCGGCGTGCGCGAACCCGTCAGCGTCGCGATCCGCACCGACGGCGACGACGCGCGCGGGGAACTCCGCGTCCTGCGACGCGTCGAGCAGTGCGCGGAGGTTCGACCCGCCGCCCGAGATCAGGACCACGAGTGAGAGCACCCGAACAGCCTACCTGTGCGGTCGGGGCGCCTCGGTGGGCCTGCGCCGGATGCTCGCCAGAAGCCCGACCAACGACGCGACAGCCAGCTCCACCGCGGCCCAGCCCCCCACCGCCCACGGGTTCGGCCCCACGGTCATGAGGCGGCCGGGCCCGGCCGATCCGCCCGAGAGCCACACGAGGAGACCGAGGATGACGCCGCCGACGAGTCCGATGCCGAGGGCGAGCAGCACGAGCTGTCGGCGCTCGAGTGTGCGGCGCGCATCCGGGCCCAGGATCGCTCCGACGAGGAACGCGGCGATGACCGGGGCCAGCAGACCGAGGAAGCTCATAGTGAAGTCGCCCTGCGGCAGCGCGCCGAGCACGGGGATGGCCGGGACCGGCCCGAGGTGCGTGCCGACGGGGCTGACCGCGGAGCCCGTGCCGAGCGCGAAGCCCGGCCCGATGAGCCAGCTCGCCGACCAGATGACCATGTTCGGCAGGAAGGCCAGCTCGCCGAGCGTGACGGCGATGCCGCCGAGCACCTCGGTGTGCAGGCTCTCGTAGAGGGTGATGATGCGTGCATACGAGAGGGCGAGGGCCGCGGCGGTCACGAGGCTCGCGAGGAGCATGACGGCGGCGGCGGCAGCTGCTCCGCCGCGCAGGGCCGTGGTGAGAATCGTGCGCGTGGCGATCGACCTGTCACCCAGCCAGTCGCGCACGGAGCTGCCCGAGTCGTCGTGCACGACGCGCGTGCTGCGCATCCCGATGAGGGTCCCGACAGCGAAGACGAGCGTCGGCAGGATGGTGCCCTGGACGAGCGAGGGCCGCGCAAACTCGTGCAGCGCCGAGAAAGCCACACCGAACGACACGGCCCCGAACGTGGCGAGCGAGACGATGAGGCCCATGAGCCGGTACCGCGTCTCCGCCACCCGGCGGCCCGCCCGGATGCCCAGCAGCAGCGTGAGCAGCGCGAAACCGAGGGCGGCGATCGTGACCTCGACCGGGGCGCCCGCACCGGCGAACCCGAACAGCGCTGCCGTCGTGGGATCGAGCGTCATCGTGATGTCGACGCCGTGGCCGAGCAGCCAGATGTCGGCGGCAGCGCGCCAGAACACGGTCCAGTCGAGGGCCAGCCCGTACTGGATGCCCCACAGCAGCGTGAGCGGAACGAGCGGAATCGCGATGCCGATGGCGGCGACGAGCACGGCCTCGAAGGCCGCGAACAGGGCGGTGAGCTGGCGGTTCATCGTGGACTAGTGCACCGCGATGTTGAGCACGATCATGAGCGCGCCAAAGAGGGCGGTGCCGATGGCGCCGAGAATCCGGATGGCGATATGGGCGCGACGCTGCGCGAACGCCGAGTAGCCGAGCACCCCGAGGATGACCGTCGCGACGAGCAGGGCGAGCGTCACGGCCTCGTCGGCAGACATCACGTGGAACAGCCCGAGCAGCAGGACCAGTGACGGGAAGATCGCCGCGTAGAGCATCCCCATCGAGTGCGACATCGACCGGCGGACCGCCTCTCCCAACCGGTAGTCGGCGCCGTGGGTGGTGATGGTGCCCGCGAAGACGTGAGCGCCCCAGAAGATCAGGAGCGACGCAACCGAGACGAGGAGCACCTCGCTCACCTGCGAATCATCGTCGTCTACGGCCCCGATGAGGGCGGAGAACAAGATGAGGCCGTACACCGCGTCGGGAGCGACGAGCCGTTGCCGCACCCACGTCCCGAAGCCCATGCGGCTACGGTACAGGGCACTCAGCAGTTCGGGTCGGAGGCGGGGACGGTGCCGCTCAACAGGAACGCGTCGACCGCGGAGTCGACGCACGCGTTGCCCTTGTTGTAGCCGGTGTGACCATCGCCGTTGCGCGTGATGAGCGCGGCATCTGCGAGCTCGCCGACCAGCGCCTGCGCCCACGCGTACGGAGTCGCGGGATCGTTGGTTGTTCCCACCACGACGATCGTCGGCGCACCGGCCGCACTCCAGGACGTCGGAAGGGCTGCGGGAGGGTTCGGCCAGTGCGCGCAGGCGGCGGCGACTCGCGCGTAGTCGACGCGCGCGAACGGTGCCCCCACGAGCGGTGCAGCGGCATCGATCTCCGTGAGCCGGTCGGCGAGCGGCACCGTGTCGCGCGCGTAGTCGTCGCACGAGACCGCGGTGTAGACCTCGACCGAGTTGAGGCCGTAGGTGCCGTCCGAGTAGCGGCCGTTGGCAGCGTCTGCTGCGGCGAAGGCCGGACCGGGATCGCCGAGCGAGACGGCGCGCAGGAGGGTGGAGAGGGCATCCCAGTACTGCACCGAGAAGAGGGATGACGCGACAGCCGTGGCGAGAGTGGCGCTGGTGAGCACCCGGCCGTCCGCGTTCACGAGCGCCGTGCTGTCTGCACCCGCGATGAGCGCGCCGGCCTGGGCCACTGCGCTGTCGACGGTGCCCGTGAAGAGGCATCCGGGGTCACGCAGGCACGACTCGACGTAAGAGCGCAGCGCAGCGTCGTATCCCACGGACTGGCCCTTGAAGAGCTCGAACTGGCTGAGCGTCGGGTCGTAGGGTCCGTCGAGCACCATGGCCCCCACGTTCGTCGGGAAGAGCTGCGCATAGACGGTGCCGAGGAAGGCGCCGTAGGAGTAGCCGACGTAGTTGAGTTTGTCGGAGGCGACCACAGCACGGATGAGGTCCATGTCGCGCGCGTTGCTCGCGGTGTCGACGTGGGCGAGCAGCTCGCCGGATCCCGCGGCGCACGCATCGGCGAAGCGCTGGGCCTCGGCGTCGCCCGTGGCGGCGTAGAGCACGGCGTCGGTGTCGGCAGCATCGGTGAAGCACGTCACGCGCGTGGACCTGCCGACCCCGCGCGGGTCCCACCCTATGACGTCGTAGTCGGCTCTCACGGCGGGGCTCACGGCGTAGCCGAACGAGACGAAGTCAAAGCCGGATCCGCCCGGCCCGCCCGGATTGGTGAGCAGCGAGCCCTTCGTGGTGTTCGTGGACTCCTGTCGCACCACGGCGAGCTGGATGCGGTCGCTCTCCGGATCGGACCAGTCGACGGGGGCGCTCACCGTCGTGCAGTCGAATCCGGGGCTCTCGCCGCAGTCGTTCCAGAAGACCTGCTGCTGATAGATCGCCTCGAAACCCGCGGGCACGCCCGACTCGGTGGCCGACGGGGTGGGCGTCGGGGAGCATCCGGCCAGCACCGCGAGCGCCGCGAGGGCTGCGAGGGTTCGGGTTGCCCTGCGCATCAGCACATCGGATCTGAGGCCGGAACCGTGCCGTTCACGAAGTAGTCGTCGACGACATCGTCGATGCACGCGACACCCTGGTTGTAGACGGTGTGGCCCTCACCCGTGTGGGTGATGAGCACGCCGCTCGAGAGCTGCTTCGCGAGCGAGACCGAGGAGGCGTACGGCGTCGCGGGGTCGTTGGTCGTACCGATCACGAGGATAGGGCCGGCGCCCTTCGCCTCGAACGTCGTCGGCAGGTCCGCTCCGCGTGGGTACGGCCAGTTGTTGCAGGCCGTGTCGAGAACCGCGAAGTCGTCGTACGTGGCGTACTTGCCGAGGATGGGCGCCGCCGCATCGATCTCGGCGATGCGGTCGAGAGTGGACTCGGGGTCGCTCGCGAAGTCACCGTCGGCGCACGTCGCCGAGATGTAGACGTCGTTCGAGTTGTTGTCGTAGGTGCCGCCCGTGCCGCGCTGGTTGTACTGGTCGGCACTCGTGAACGTGAGAGTCGGGTCGCCGGTCCTCAGATCGGTGAACATGTCTGTCAGATCGGGCCAGTACGACTCGGAGTACAGGTTCTCAATGATCGCCGTCGCGAGGGTCGCCGAGTCGAGCACACGGCCGTCGAAGTTCACGAGCTTCTCGGCGTCGACGGTGTCGAGCGCGGAGCGCACTTGGCTGAGCGCGGTGTCGACATCGCCCGTGAACGGGCAGTCGGTGTTGCCGAGGCAGTCGACCATGTAGGCCCGCAGTCCGCTGTCGAAGCCTGCCATCTGGAACTTGAGGGCCTCGAAGTCGGTCTGCTGCGGGTCGACAGCGCCATCGAGGACGAACCGCCCCACGTTCTGCGGGAACAGCTCCGCGTACACCGCGCCGAAGTAGGTGCCGTACGAGTACCCGAGGTAGTTGAGCTTGTCGTCGCCGAGCACGGCGCGCAGCATGTCCATATCCTTCGCGTTGCTCGCGGCATCCAGGTTGCCGAGCAGCTCGCCCGTGTTCGTCTCGCAGGCCTTCGCGAAGTCCTTCATCTCGACGGTCAGTTCGTCGATCCAGCCCTGGGTGTCGTACGGGCTGTCGAAGGTGCCGTAGAGCTGCTCATCCTTCTGCTTGTCGTCGGTGTAGCAGTGCACGCCCGTCGACTTGCCGACACCGCGAGGGTCCCATCCGACGATGTCGAACGCGTCCATGACGGATGCGCCGGCCACCGAGTCGCCCGAGTAGTAGACGTAGTCCCAGCCCGAGCCACCGGGGCCGCCGGGGTTGAGCAGGAGCGAGCCCTGCTTCGTGCCCGTGGCCGTGTGCTTGACGAGCGCGAGGTCGATGGCACCGTCGGCAGGGGCATCCCAGTCGATGGGGGCCTTTGCCGTGGCGCACTGCTGGCCATCGCCGCAGGTCTTCCACGTGAGCGTCTGCGCGTAGAAGCCGTCGGTGTCGCTCGGCGGCGGACCGCTCGACTGCTGCGGGGCCGGGAAGAACTGGCACCCCGCGAGCACGACCATGACGGCCGCCGCGGCGGCAACAAGCTGGGGTCGGCGACGTTTCACCTGCTCAGACTAGAGGGACGGCGTTCTTCTGCCGACTCTTGCAGGCGAAATACGGCCGCGGCGAACGCGGCAGGCGCGTCGCAGGTCAGCAAGTCGGACGTAGTGCCTAACATCGTAAGCACGACGCTCGTGCCACGACGCAAAGGAAATGCAACTTGTCGAACAGGCTCGATCCGAAGGCCCGCGGCGGTTACTATACCCCCGCACCCATTGCCGACTTCCTTGCAGCATGGGCTGTAGAGGATGGGGCCGCCCGCATCCTCGAGCCGAGCGCCGGTGATGGCGCGCTAGTTGCGGCCCTCCTGCGCGCATCAACTAGCGCACGCATCGATGCCATCGAACTCATCGACGAAGAGGCTCGTCAAGTGTCGGGACTCTCCCCCGAGCGCGTGAGGGTGAGGGTCGGGGACGCGTTCGGTCATTATTCCTCCGATATGGACGGGCAGTACGACGCAGTCGTAGGTAACCCGCCGTTCATCCGGTACCAGAATTTCCTGGAGGCCCATCGTGAAGCGGGCTTCGCCCTCATGCGAGAAGTCGGGCTGAATCCGAGTCGGCTGACCAATGCGTGGGTGCCGTTCGTCGTCCTGGCCACACGCGCTCTCCGACCAGGGGGCCGCCTCGCTCTCGTTATCCCGGCAGAAATCATGCAGGTCGGTTACACGTCTGAACTTCGTGCTTACCTCGCCAGGAGCCTCAAGGACATATCCATCATCACGTTCGAAAAGCTCATCTTCCCGGACATTCAACAGGAGACGGTCTTACTTACTGGTGTGCGCTCGTCGGATGGGGCTACGCCGTCCATCTCGTTGATCGAACTGCACGACGAGCTCGAACTTCGGCCCGGACTGCTCGAAGAGGCCCCTCGCGTGGACGTCGATCTCGAGCACAGTCGTGAGAAATGGACCAGGTACTACCTGGATGCCCAGGAGCTCGGACTCGTGCGCGACATCGAGAGATCAGGGGCGTTCGTCCCGCTCTCGACGCTCGCCGACGTCAATGTTGGTATTGTCACCGGGCGCAACGAGTTCTTCGTCCTCCGACCCTCCGAGGCGGAGGCCCTCGGTGTGTCGGAATTCTGCCTCCCGCTTGTGGGTCGATCAGCGCAAATCCCGGGCCTGGAGCTCAGCAGATCCGAGTGGTCCGAACTATTTGCTGCAGACTCCAAGTGCCTTTTGCTGCAATTGGATCGAACCCCGCGCGAGCGTCTCTCAGCATCAGCACTCGCCTACGTGGAGACCGGAGAAGCTCGGAAGTTCGACGAGGGCTACAAGCTTCGAATCCGACTGCCGGAGTGGTGGTTCGTTCCTTCGCACTATGTTCCGGACGCCTTCATGCTCCGACAGATCTATGGCGGGCCCCGGATTATCGCCAATACCGCGGAAGCCACCAGCACCGACACCGTCCATCGAGTGCGCGTGCGCGAGGGGATCAATCCATTGTGGCTCGCAGGGGCCTCCACCAACTCACTCACCTTCGCTATCTCCGAACTCCGCGGACGGTCGTACGGAGGGGGCGTTCTTGAACTGGAGCCGAGCGAGGCAGCAGGACTGCTTGTTCCTCGACCGGGAACGACGCTTCCCCTCGATGAACTCGATCAGCTCGTGCGGAACCGAAAGCTTCACGAGGCACTGGACGAAGTCGACCGCCTGACCCTGCTAGCCGCTGGCATAAGTTCTGCGGAGATCGCGACCCTGCGCGGCATCTGGACGCGACTCTCGAACCGCCGGATGAATCGGAAAGCACCTTCGAAGGTGGTAGCACAGACCTCCCGATAGCTGCCACGATCATGGCATGCGATATCTCGATAGCGGCGCACGAAATCCCCTAGATACTCTGGGCGCGTGGCTCGGTGGCATCCCCGTTTCATCGATCACCGGATTGCGTATACAAGCGGGATTCTTCTCGCAGCGCTCCCTCCCGTACGTTGCCAAGCTTCTCGATGACCTGTCCCTCCGGGGAGCCGATATCTCCATCCTTGTCGGCTCGAACGATGGAATGACGAGCAAGGCCGACGTCGTCTCTCTGATGAATCGACTCGGTCCGGACAGGCCGGGTCTCAAGGTGGGAGTCGTACGGTTCTCGGGATCGTTCTTCCACGCGAAGACCTACCATTTGAGCCGCACTGACGGTACCTCCACGGCCTACGTCGGTTCGGCGAACCTCACGCCCAAAGGCCTCGCGCAGCACGTAGAGGCGGGACTGATCCTAGACACAGTGGATGGCGATGACCCGGCGGTCCTCGCGTCCATCGCGTCCGCGGTCGACAACTGGTTCTCCGCGGCCCGCGCAGGACTGACGGTCATCAACTCGGCCACCGATCTGGACGCCCTCGTCGCAAGGCGGATCATCGGTGTACCCCGGCCGACACTTCCCTCATCAGCACGTCCAGTTGATGCTCCAAAGCTCAAAGCGCTGATTACCAGGCCCAGCACGATTTCGGCAACAGCGTTGACGTGGTCAAAGCGACTCGATCCATCCAATGCACAGCGACGGCCGCAGGGCCACGACCGAGGTTCGATAACGCTCACGCGAGGCAAAGCGGGCGACACGCAAACCTACTTTAGAAATGTTCTTTTTGGCACGGCGACATGGACTGCAGGGCTTACCAGCACGGGTAGGCCAAAGGAGACTGCGATTGTGCCGATGAATGTAACTATTGACGGCGTCAACTTAGGCCTTATCCCGATGGAGGTTACGAACTCCCCCTACCGGCAGCAAGGCCCTCGGAATAACGCCACCAGCGAACTCCACATCGGCGATCTGAAGCCCTATTTCGCCGCAACAAACATGACCGGAAAAATCCTGACCATCGATCAGAGAACCGACGGTTCTTACGATCTCGTAATCGCCTAGTCGAGCCTAGAGCGCCGCGAGCACCTCACGCATGAGGGCTGCGGTCTCGCTCGGCGTCTTGCCGACCTTGACACCGGCGGCCTCGAGGGCCTCCTTCTTGCCCTGGGCGGTACCGGCACCGGCGGAGACGATCGCGCCGGCGTGGCCCATCGTCTTGCCCTCGGGTGCCGTGAAGCCCGCAACGTAGCCGACGACGGGCTTCGTGACGTACTCGCGGATGAAGTCGGCAGCACGCTCCTCGGCGTCGCCGCCGATCTCGCCGATCATGACGATCGCCGTGGTCTCGGGGTCGTCCTGGAAGGCGCGGAGTGCATCGATGTGGGTCGTACCGATGATGGGGTCGCCGCCGATGCCGATGGCTGTGGAGAAGCCGAGGTCGCGCAGCTCGTACATCATCTGGTACGTCAGGGTGCCCGACTTGGAGACAAGACCGATGGGGCCCTTGCCCGTGATGGTCGCGGGGGTGATGCCGACGAGCGACTCGCCGGGAGTGATGATGCCGGGGCAGTTCGGGCCGATGATCTGCGTCTTGCCGCCCTTGGCCTTGGCGAGCGCCCAGAACTCGGCGGAGTCCTGCACGGGGATGCCCTCCGTGATGACCACGACGAGGGGGATCTCCGCCTCGATGGCCTCGACTACGGCGTCTTTGGCGAAGGCCGGAGGAACGAACACGATCGAGACGTCGGCTGCCGTGGCATCCATCGCCTCCTTCACGGTGCCGAAGACGGGAAGGCTGACGCCGCCGTCGTGCTCGACAGTGCTGCCGGCCTTGCGGGCGTTGACGCCGCCCACGACCTGGGTGCCCGCCTTGAGCATGAGCGCCGTGTGCTTGGTGCCCTCGCCGCCGGTGATGCCCTGGACGATGACCTTGGAGTCCTTGTTGAGGAAGATCGACATGTCTGTTCCCTTACGCGTTCGCGAGCTCGGCGGCCTTGTCGGCGCCTTCGTCCATGGTGTCCGCCAGGGTGACCAGCGGGTTGTTTGCGGCCCGCAGGATGGCGCGGCCCTCCTCGACCTTGTTGCCGTCGAGTCGCACGACCAGCGGCTTCGTCGCCGAGTCGCCCAGGATCTCGAGCGCCTGCACGATGCCGTTCGCGACAGCGTCGCACGCGGTGATGCCGCCGAAGACGTTCACGAACACGCTCTTCACCTGCGGGTCTCCGAGGATGACGTCGAGGCCGTTGGCCATGACTGTCGCGGATGCGCCGCCGCCGATGTCCAGGAAGTTGGCGGGCTTCACGCCGCCGTGGCGCTCACCGGCGTAGCTCACGACGTCGAGGGTGGACATGACCAGCCCCGCGCCGTTGCCGATGATGCCGACCTCGCCGTCGAGCTTCACGTAGTTGAGGTCGTTGGCCTTGGCCTTCGCCTCGAGAGGGTCGGCCGCGGCCTTGTCCTCCAGAGCCTCGTGGTTCGGGTGGCGGAACGCCGCGTTCTCGTCGAGCGTGACCTTGCCGTCGAGGGCCAGGATCTGGCCGTCTTCGGTGAGCACGAGCGGGTTGACCTCGACGAGCGTCGCGTCCTCACCCTTGTAGACCTCGTAGAGCTTCACGATCACGGGGGCGACCTTGTCGACCAGCTCGGCGGGGAAGCCGCCGGCGGTCGCGATGGCCTTCGCCGCCGCCAGGTCGATGCCCGCGATCGGGTCGACCTCGATCTTGGCGAGAGCCTCGGGACGCTCGACGGCGAGCTCCTCGATCTCCATACCGCCCTCGACGCTGCACAGCGAGAGGTACGAGCGGTTGGCCCGGTCGAGCAGCACGGAGAAGTAGAACTCCTGAGCGATCTTGGCGCCCTGGGCGATCATCACCCGGTTGACCGGGAGGCCCTTGATGGTCAGCTGGAGGATCGCCTCGGCAGCGGTCGCCGCGTCATCCCCGTTGTGCACGACCTTGACGCCGCCGGCCTTACCGCGACCGCCGGCCTTGACCTGCGCTTTCACGACGACGGTGCCGCCGATCTTCTCCGCCGCGGCCTTCGCCTCGGCGGGGGTATCCGCCACGATGCCGGCAAGTACAGGCACTCCGTAGGATTCGAAAAGGTCCCGAGCCTGGTACTCGAAAAGATCCACGTAACTCTCGCAATCGTGCGTCGGTATTCCATTGATTTGGCCCCGGTCGCCCGCCGAACTAACTCGACGTCAAGACACTTTGACCATCAAGCACTCTACTCGCTCGCGCTGGACGCTCCCGCCGGGTTGCCCGCCAGGGCAGGTTAACTTCGGGCGATCTTTCGCTGGCCGGCGATCCCTCCGCCCCCCAACCCCAACCGTTTCTGCGGAGAAACCGCCCCCAGGTCACAGGCGTTGCTGGAACGGCCGGCGTGTCGCTCGAGAACTCCGCAGAACGGATTGGGGGGGGCGGGGGTGCGGGCGGGCGACAATGGTCACATGCGCACACGGGCCGAGGATGCCGCCGCCGAGGCCATCCTCCTGGCCGGAGGTGCGCGCGCCATCCTGCTGCAGCTCGCGCATCCGGCAGTCGGCCGCGGTGTCGCGGAGCACAGCGACTTCGCCCGGCGCCCCCTCGATCGACTGCACGGCACGCTCACCTACCTGTACGTCATCCGGTTCGGCACCCCCGCCGAGGTCGCCGCCATCGCGCAGCACGTCGGTCGCGCGCACCGGCCCGTGACCGGCGAGGGCTACGACGCTCGGGATGTCGCGCTGCAGGTCTGGGTCGCCGCGACGATCCACGACACGGCTATCCGCGTGCACGAGCTCGTGCTCGGACCGGTGGACGGGCAGCAACTACTCGACGAGGCCGCCACCGTGGCAACGACGCTCGGCGTTCCGAGGTCCGAGTGGCCGACGACTCCCGAGGCGTTCGCGCAGTACTGGGCCTCGGTGCCGCTGCGGGTCGAGCAGCCCGCGCGCGACGTGGCGCGGGCGCTACTGCATCCGGTCGCCGGTCCGCTCTGGATGCGCGCGCTCATGCCGACCGTGCGACTCCTGACCGCCGGCCTCCTCGACGACAACCTGCGCGCCGCGTACGGGCTGGAGTTCGACGAGCGGCGGTTCGTCCGCCGCGTGCAGTTCGTGCGCGCCGTGTACGCACGACTTCCGCTGTTCATCCGGCACGCGCCGATGCGCCACTACCTCCGCGAGTATCGGCGCAGGTCAGCGACGGCCAAGACCCTCTAGCACGCGCGCACTGACGACCAGGATGACCGCGGCGAGGATGGCGGCCCCACCCATTTCCACTCCGAGGGGAAGGCCTGTCGTTATCGCCAGAGCAAACACCCCGACCCCCACGAGAACGACGAGGACGGCGATCAGACGCAGGATCGACGGCAGTGACACAACCCCCACGGTAGCCCGCCGTCGGATCGGGCGCCGCTCCCGTGCACAGCTAGGCGCGGAACAGCGTCGTTCCGCTAGCGATATCGGCAGTCACGAGCGTGGCGCGGATGCCCTCGCCCGCGACGACCGCCCCCTCCACATTCGCGGTCACGACGGGATCCACCAGCTGTATTACACCGCCCGACTCCTTCGCCGAGATGACCACGGCGTCGAACACCTGCCCGACGCGGTCGGACAGCAGCGCGGCCTCGATGGCGTCGACCGACGCGTGCTCGAGGCGGGAAGCGACGCCGTCGGAGCGGCCCATGATCTTCGGCAGCGTCGGCAGCGCCTCGCGCACCCACTCGGGCACGGGGGTGCCGGAGACGAGCGCCTCGCATGTCACGAGCACGAACCTGTCGACGAGCCTGCGCAGTGGCGCTGTCGCGTGGGCGTACGGCGCGGCCACCGCCGCCTGAGTGGTGTTCTCCGGTAGCGCGCCGTCGAAGGCCGTGTAGCCCGCGCCGCGAAACAGTGACGCCGCAGCGTGGATGGCGGCGAGGCCCGTAGCTGTCGAACGGTCGAGGCCGCGCAGGTACTCGCCGTAGGGCTGCTCGGCGGGCCACGGGCATCCGAGCGCCGCGACCTGATGGCGGAAGTGCTCGAGCGTGTCCGCGAAGGGCGCGGGCATCGTCCGCAGGATGCCGATACCGCCGTCGAGCATGATCGTGGCGGCGGCCATCCCGGTCATGAGGGAGAGCTGTGCGTTCCACTCCTCCACCGGCAGCGGGCTGCGGCGCACGAGCTCGTAGCGGCCGTCGACGAACTCGACCTCCTCGTCGGGCCGGTTGAGCGAGGCCCCGCCCCGAGTGCGCTCCAGTGCCGTGCGCTTGGTGCCGACCTCGCGCAGCAGTTGCAGGCTTTCGGAAGCCGAACCGTCGTCGAGCTGGGCCTGCACCTGCGTGTACGAATACTGGTGGCGTGACCGGATGCGCGCGCGCACGAGCCCCGTGGAGACCACCTCGCCCGCAGCATCCAGTTCGAAGCTCCACACGTACGCGCCGCGCAGCTGGCCCTCGAGCAGCGACACCGCGTGCTCGCTCAGGATCGTGGGGTGCAGCGGGATGCGGCCGTCGGGCGCGTAGAGCGTCTGCCCGCGCTCGCGCGCCTCCGCGTCGATGGCTCCACCCGCGCGCACGAAGTTCGGGACATCCGCGATGGCGTACTGCACGCGGTAGCCGTCGCCCGAGCGCTCCAGATGCAGGGCCTGGTCGAGGTCGGTCGAACCCTCGGGGTCGATCGTGACGAACTCGATATCGGTCTGGTCGGCATCCGGCAGCTCGGCAGTCGTCGCGACCTCTGCCGCTTCCGCCTCAACCTCGGGCGGGAACGCCTCGGGCAGCTTCAGGTCGTCGCGGATCTGCCGCAGCGTCTCGGCGAGAAGACTCTGCGGATTCGGGAAGCGCGGAACGATGACCCGTTCGCGGATGTCGTGCTCGCTCACCGAGGGGTCAGAGCTTCTCAATGGGGGCGATCTTGATCAGCAGGCGCTTGCGGCCCGCGACGTCGAACTGCACTTCAGCGACCTTCTTCGTACCCTCGCCCGTGACGGCGGTGACCCTGCCCTCACCGAAATCGTTGTGCCGGATGCGGTCGCCCACGTCGAGCGTGAGGTCGCCGTTGTCGCGCACCGCGCCCGTGACCGCGCTCGTCCACTCGGTCTTCACGCGTGGAGGGGCCGGGGGCAGGGAGCCGTAGCTCTCGCGCATGGGGGCAGCGCGCTGGCGCAGCTGGCCCTGGCTGCGGAACCCGCCGCCACCGCCCGACTGGCGCCACTCGATGAGGTCTGCCGGGATCTCCTGCAGGTAACGGCTCGGCATCGACACGTTGACCTCGCCGAAGCTCGCGCGTGAGGCCGCGAGCGAGAGGAACAGCCGCTTGCGGGCGCGCGTGATGCCCACGTAGAACAGCCGGCGCTCCTCCGCGAGACCGCCCGGCTCGTTCGTGGACATGCGGTGCGGCAGCAGGTCTTCCTCGACTCCCGTGAGGAACACGGAGTCGTACTCGAGGCCCTTCGCCGTGTGCAGCGTCATGATCGAGACCGTGCCGTCGCCGTCGTCGATCTCGTCCGTCGCCGCGAACAGCGCCACGTTGGTGAGGAAGTCGATGAGGGTGCCCTCGGGCGTGGTGGTGCGGAACTCCTTCGTCTGCGAGACGAGCTCCTCCAGGTTCTCCGCGCGGGCCTCATCTTGCGCATCGCCGCTGTTCTTGAGGGAGGCGAAGTACCCCGTCTTCGTGAGGATGTCGGTGATGATGTCGTGCGGCGCCGCCGTCGAGGCGACAGCACTGAGCTCGTTGAGGAGCTCTCCCAGGTCGACGATGGCTGCCGTCACCTTGGGCCCGAGGCCGAGCTGCGGAGCGTCGACGAGCGACTCGCGCAGCGGCATGCCCATCCGGTCGGCATGGGCCTGCAGGGCCGCCTCCGTGGCGGGCCCGATGCCGCGCTTGGGCACGTTCATGACGCGGCGCAGGGCCATGTCGTCATCGGGATTGGCGACCTGGATGAGGTACGCCATGGCGTCTTTGATCTCGGCGCGCTCGTAGAACTTGGTGCCGCCGGGGATGCGGTACGGGATGGCCGACCGGATGAAGATCTCTTCGAGCGGTCGGGTCTGCGAGTTGGTGCGCACGAACACGGCGATGTCGTTGAGGCTCGAGCCCGCCTTGCGCAGAATGTCGATCTCGTCGGCGACGAACTGTGCCTCGTCGTGACCGGAGTACCCGGTGTAGCCGATGATCTTGTCGCCCGCGCCGACGGTCGTGAACAGGTTCTTCGCCTTGCGGTCGAAGTTGTTCGAGATGACGCCGTTGGCCGCGTCGAGGATGTTCTGGGTCGAACGGTAGTTCTGCTCGAGCAGGATCACCTTGGAGTTCGGGAAGTCGCGCTCGAACTCGGTGATGTTGCGGATGTCCGCCCCGCGGAACGCGTAGATCGACTGGTCACTGTCGCCCACGACGGTGAGAGAGGCCGCCGGGATGCCCCCGCCCCCGTCGAGCTTCATGCGGGTATCGGCGGGAACGTTGCGGGGCTCCACCGGGCGCACGAGCTCGCGGATGAGCGAGTACTGGGCGTGGTTCGTGTCTTGGTACTCGTCGACGAGCACGTGACGGAAGCGGCGCTGGTAGAGCGCCGCGACATCCGGAAACGCACGGAACAGGTAGACGGTCTCGGCGATGATGTCGTCGAAGTCGAGGGCGTTCGCACGGCGCAGGGCACTCGTATAGCGCTTGAAGATCTCGACGAACCCTGCCTCTTTCGGGTCGTCCATGTTGACGGACCGGGCGAACGCGTCGATATCGGTGAGCTCGTTCTTGAGCTTCGAGATACGACTCGAGACGCCGCCGGGGGTGAAGCCCACGGTGTCGGCGTCGAGGTCTTTGATGATGCGCTTGAGGAGCGCGCGCTGGTCGGCGGTGTCGTAGATGGTGAAGCTCTGCTTCATGCCCATGTGCTCGGCTTGGCGGCGCAGGATGCGCGTGCACGCCGAGTGGAATGTCGAGATCCACATGCCGTCTGTGGCGTCGTCACCGACGAGGGTGCGCACGCGCTCGCGCATCTCTGCGGCGGCCTTGTTCGTGAACGTGATCGCGAGGATCTGGCTCGGCCACGCTTCGCGCGTCTGCAGGAGACCTGCGATGCGGCGCGTGAGCACGCTCGTCTTGCCAGAGCCCGCGCCCGCGACGATGAGCAGCGACTGGCCGCGGTACTCGACTGCCGCGCGCTGCTGGGGGTTGAGACCCTCGAGGAGCGCGTCGTCGATGCGACCGTGCTGCGTGGGATCGGAGGGCTCTAAGACGTAGGTCATTGCCCAGCGATTCTACGGGGGGCTACTGACCCTGGAGGGCGTCGAGCGCGAGGTCGGGCTGGTCGGCGAACACGCCGTCGACGCCCGTGCCGAGGATCGTCCGGAACTCCGCGCGCCAGTCGCCGTAGTCGCGCTCGGCCGGGCCACGCCGCAGGTTCGGCGGCAGGAAGCGGTTCTCCCCCCGCAGGGTCCACGTGTAGATGAGGAGGCCTGCCGCGTGGGCGCGATCCACGAGGCCGGGCTCGGCGAGCAGCAACGACTTGTCGACACTCACGCCGTCCACACCACCGAGCGCGGCGAGGTTCGCGAGCGTCTGCGCGTAGGCGGGTCCGCCGTCTGCGGGGCTGCCACCGTCCTCGATGAGATAGATGTAGCGACCGGGGATGCCTCGCTGCTTAACCTGCCCCAGCACGGTCTGCTCGAAGCACTCGACGATGAGGTTGTCTGCGGTGGCCCATCCGGCGATCTCCGCGGCGAACAGCTCGTCGAGCGGCAGCCCGACCGAGGCGAAGTAGGTGGCGTGCTTGAGCTCCGCGACCATGATGAGCTCGCGGCCGAGCGTGTGCGACTGCTCGTCGATGAGGTGCATGAGGTCGGTGAGGCGCAGGATTCCCCACCGATCATCGAAGGTGGCGCTGCCCGTGCGCACCGCGGGCAGCCTCTCGCGTGCACGCAGGGTGGCGAGCTCTGGCCACGTGAAGTCTTCGGTGAACCATCCGGTCAGCCGTTGCCCGTCGATCACTTTGCTCGTGCGCAGGTGCGCAAACTCCGGATGCTCGGCAACGTCGGTGGTGCCCGAGATCTCGTTCTCGTGCCTCAGCACGAGCACGCGGTCTTTCGTCGCCACGATATCGGGCTCGACGGCATCGGCACCGAGCGCGAAGGCCAGCTCGTAGGCGGCACGGGTGTGCTCGGGGCGGTAGCCGCTCGCGCCGCGGTGTCCGATGACGAGGGGGCGCAGACCGGTGCTCACGCCTCAAGGCTAGGCGCTCGGTGCGCGACTAGCATTCGATCATGGCGACGTGCGCGACGTGCTCGGGGGAGCTCCGCCCCGAATGGCGGTTCTGCGTGTTCTGCGGCACCGCGGTGACTCCGACCGCGGTCGTCGACGCCGCCGCCGAGGCCAAGCCGCGCGTGAACCCGGTGGCGATCATCGCGCTCGTGATCGCGTGCATCGGCGGCATCCCTGCCATCGCGTTCGGGCACATCGCACTCGGCCAGATCAAGCAGACCGGCGAGCGCGGTCGCACCCTCGCGATCGTCGCCACCGCCCTCGGCTACCTGTGGCTGGTCGTCGGGATCGTGCTGCTCGTGAGGTTCGCCGGTGGCCTCTAGGTTCGTCGAGCCCACGCGAGCCCTGCCCCTACGCTGGGGCAACTACACCGACCGCTACCTCATCGGCCTCCTCCTGATCGTCGGCGGGGCCATCCAGCTTCAGGGATCGAACCCCTACACCTTGCCCCTGCTGCTCATCGGTACCGTCGCGCATGCCATCGGATGGTCGATCATGCCCGCGCGCGGATGGCGCAGGCTCGTCGCCGTGATTCCGGCCAGCGCCCAGATGTGGATCCTGCTCACGGGTCCGCTCTCGATGTGGACCCTCGTCGTGCCCTACCTCTGCTGGCTCCTCGTGCGCCATCGTCCGGCTCGCAGCTACGTGACCGTGCTCTTCCCCCTCGCGAACGGCGTGATCCTGCCTCAGTTCTTCACGGAATACTCGAGCATGCCCGCAGCACTCTCCATCTCGATGGCCGTCTTCGTCGCCTCTGCGTGGGTGGCGCGGATGCTCGCCTCAAGCCCTGCGCGAACACCGGCAGCGGCACTGCCGATCTCCAGCAAGTCCGGGTAGTTTTGTCTCATGGCCAAATTCGCATTCCGCAGCCCCGAGTTCTCGCAGAACGGTCCCACCGCGCGGCCGGTCTCCACCCAGCAGCTCGACGAGATCTACAACCGCGCGTCAGCTCCCGCCGAGGGCGACGTGATGACCGTCGAAGACACCCTCGCCAAGACCGTGGGTGCGTTCGCGTTGCTGCTCGTCGGTGCCGGTGTCGGCTGGATCAGCGGAAGCCCCATCCTGTGGATCGGTGCCGCGATCGTCGGGCTCGTGCTCGGGCTCGTCAACTCGTTCAAGAAGGAGCCGTCGGCTCCGCTCATCCTGATCTACGCCGCGGTTGAAGGCATCTTCGTCGGTGGCATCTCGTCGTACTTCGAGTCGTTCGCGAACGGCGTGGTCATCCAGGCGGTGATCGCCACCCTCGTCGTAATCGGCGTAACTCTCGCCTTGTTCGCCAGCGGCAAGATCCGCGCCTCGAAGCGCGCAACGAAGGTCTTCCTCATCGCCATGATCGGGTACGGGCTGTTCTCGCTCATCAACTTCGGCCTCGTGGTGACGGGCGTGCAGACCGACCCTTACGGACTGCGCGGCAGCGTGACGATCGCGGGGATCCCGCTCGGCATCGTGCTCGGCATCTTCGTGGTGCTTATGGCCGCATACTCGCTCGTGCTCGACTTCGACTTCATCCAGCGCGGCGTGAACAACAAGGCGCCGCGCAAGTACGGCTGGACCGGCGCCTTCGGCATCATGGCGACGGTCATCTGGCTGTACCTCGAGATCCTCCGGATGTTCGCGCTCGCCCGGCGCTAACTGCACGTCCGAAAGGCCCGCCCGGTTCGCCGCGGCGGGCCTCTTTGCGTTCTAGCGCGCGAGCGCCAGGGCGGCGCTGTAGTCGCGAGCGCGGTCGAGGTCGGCGAGCATCGGGGCGACGGCGATACGCCGCACCACCTCCCCCACCGACGCGAGCAGCAGCGTGCGGGTGCGCCGACGGCGGACTGCCGCGGCAGCCGCGGCGAACACCGCACCCAGTAGCCCGAGCAGGATGCCCAGCACGACGCCCCCGGCGATGAGCAGCGTGGGCACCGCCCATCCCTCGACCTTGGGCACGTCGAACGCGGGAAGGCCGAAGTTCGGCAGGAACGCGGCCCCGAGCAGCCAACCGATCCCGACGAGGGCGGCGAGCACCGAGACCCACTGCAGCACGCTGAAGATCACCCACCACCACGAGCCCTTGGCGGGCAGCGGGGTGCGGGCGATGGCGAGGTCGAGCTCGTCCGGCAGTGCGGCGATGGCCTGCTCGGCGGTGCCGCGCATACCGATACGCCACGTCTCCGCGAGGCCTTCGGCCGCGGCATCCGCGTAGCCACGCACCCCCAGCGAGACCTGTGCCCGCGCGCCCGCGTCGAGGGCGGGCATGCTCGTGCGGTGCATCGACGGGTCCTCGCCGCGGCGCGTGGGTCCGAGGCCCAGGCGCGCGAGCGGGTCCGGACGGAAGCGCAGCAGCCACGAGACGAGCGGCCAGCCCGTGGCCTGCCCGGCGCGCTTGCGGTACGAGCGGGCCACTGCTGCGGCGACGACATCCGCACCAGCCGCGGTCCCGAGGGTCGCGATGAGGGCATCCGTGGCACGAGCCGTGGGACGCGAGGCGATTCCCGCCTCGGGCACGGCGGCCGCTGCGGTCGAGACATCGGCGGCGAGCCTGGCCTCCCTAGCCTCCTGGGCGGCGGCGAGGTCACCGAGGGCGGTGCGCAGCGCCGGGATGCCCTCGCCGGTGCGCGCGCTCACGGGGATCACCCGCGCCTTGGGGATGCCGTCGCGCTGCACGATCCCGCGCAGCGACTCGACAACGTTGGGTACCTCGGCTGGGCGCAGCAGGTCGATCTGGTTGAGCACGATGAGGGTGACTGCCGAGTGCTTGGCGTGCGGGGCGATGAACTGGGCGTGCAGCACCTCGTCAGCGTACTTCTGGGGGTCGACCACCCACACGAGGGCGTCCACCTGGGCGGCGAGGCGTTCGGCGATGTCCCGGTTGCCCGCCTCGACGGAGTCGAAGTCCGGTAGGTCGAGGAGCAGGAGCTTTCCCGCGCGGGGGTCGAGCGGAGCATCCAGCCGCGTACGCTCGCGCACCCGCAGCCAGTCGAGGAGGTCCGCCGCGCTGTCGGCATCCCAGCCGATCGAGTGCGCCTCGCTCGTGGTCGGGCGGCGCACGTGCGTCACGACGACGTCGCTGCCGACGAGGGCGTTGACGAGGCTCGACTTGCCGGACCCGGTGGCGCCGAACATGCCGATCACCGTGTGCTCGGGCGAGCGCTCGCGACGCTGGGTGGCGTGTGCGAGAACCGAGTCGAGCTGGTGAGCGACGGCGTCGGTGAGGCGCCCCTCCCCCGTGTGCCGCAGGGTGCGCAGTGCATCGAGTCGGGCGTCGAGCGGCACGGCCTTCACGACGCGCCACCCGCGCGCTGGACATCCTCGAGCAGGGTCGCCGACTCACGCCGCAGCGACTCGGGCGACGAGCCGAACCGGGCGGTTTCGAGAGCGGCAGTCACCCGCGCGGCCTCGGTCGCGAAGAGCGCGCTCACGCGGGTCGTCAGATCCTTGCGAGCCTCGGCGGCCAGGCGGCGCACGGCATCCTCGCCGAAGATCGTCTCGAGGAGCTTCTGGCCCACGACCGCAGAGCCGCCCGCGATCACGATCTCGCCGCCCGTAAGGCCCCCGGTGGAGGCGAACACGACGATGATGAGCGCGACGGTGACGACGTTCAACCCCGCGGAGAGCACGCGCGCCTGGATGCGCTTCGAGCCGGCGTTCTCCTGCACGAGTCTCAGCAGCGCGCCCTGCCACTCGCGGATCATCGCCGCGGCACGGTCACCGAAGTCGGTGCTCTCGGCCCCGAGTTCGGGATGCGACTGGGCTATCGAACGGCCCGCCTCCGTGCGCTGCAGGGTCGACCACGCCGCCGCGGCCGCGCGACCGGCCTGGTCGACGATGACCGCGTGCAGACCGTGCTCGATGCGCACCTCCACGTCGATGACCGGCTGCGGCCTACCCATCACCCACGCCGTCGCGGCATCGCGCGTACGCGAGAACCAGCGCTCGACGCTGCGGAACAGGTCGGATGTGCCCACGAAGTCCTGCCAGCGGGCAAGCACCTCGCCACGCAGCAACGCTCCATCGCGAGTCGCGTCATCCACGGCCTCCGCCGCGCTCTCGTACTCGTAGGCGACGGTCTTGCCGAGACCGTCGAGCCAGTCGAGCTGCTGCTGGCGCGCCGTCGCGATCGACGAGACCCGGATGTCGAGGTCAACTATCGCGCCGCGCAACGTCCTGGCGGCGATGCGCAGCCGTTCGGCACGGTCCGCGGCTATCGCCGTGAGCCAGTCGCGGGGCCCCGCCACCGCCGCGGCGGGGAGCATCCCGAGCTCGTCGAGTTCCTGCTCCTCGATGACGAAGACGGGGGCGTCGGCGAGGCCGCGCGCGGCGAGCATCGACTGCAGGTCGGGCAGCACCTCGGCCGCGGCATCCGGCGGAACACGGTTGAGCACCACCGCGACGGTGATGTGGCGCGCTGCCGCACCGTCGAGCAGCTTCCACGGCACGGCATCGGCGTAACGGTTGGCGGTCGTGACGAAGAGCCAGAGGTCGGCCGCGGCGAGCAGCTGGGAGGCAAGCGCGCGGTTCTCGTCCGCCACGGAGTCAATGTCGGGCGCGTCAATGATGGCCAGTGACGCGGGCACGCGGTCGTGGCCGAGCAGCATGAGCTCGTTGATGCGGGCCGCGGCGGGGGCATCCCCCGCAGACGACGCCGGGGTTCCGGGCTCGGTGATGCGCCCGCGCACCCGAGCGAGGCCCGGCAGGATGCGATCGCTCGCGAACCAGCCAGCATCCACCGGGGCATGCACGAGGATCGGCTGCCGCGTCGTCGGCCGGATGACCCCCGCCCGCGTCGTGGGAGTGCCGATGAGCGCGTTGACGATGGTCGATTTGCCCGACCCCGTCGAGCCCCCGACCACAGCGAGCAGCGGCGCATCGAGATCGGCGAGGCGCGGCCGGATGTAGTCGTTGATCTGGCTCACCGCCGCTGCCGCGGCCTCGCGCTGCGCGGCAGCACCCTCGAGGGGCAGGTTCAGTCCCGCGTCGGCCAAGGACGCGCGCAGGCGCTCGAGCGAGTTGAGCGCTGCCGAGCCGGAGTCAGTCACTCCCCCAGCATGCCGCAGTTCGGGCTGCGGTCAGGGTGGTGACACATACTCGATTCGTGCCATATTCTGAGATGATGACACTTCTCGAACGCGCCACCATGGGCAAGCAGGGCCGAGTGGTCGTTCCCGCGTCGATCCGGAAGGAACTGGGGCTCGAGGCGGGCACCACGGTCAGCTTCGTCGTCAAGAACGGGGTGGTCACCCTTTCGACGCCGATGTCCGCGATCCGAGAACTGCAGGCCATGTTCGCTGACGCACCGCGCCCCCCAGGCATGTTGATGTCGGAGCAACTCATCGCCGAACGTCGCGCGGAGTTCCTCCGCGAACTCGAGTAGCGATGTACGTGCTCGATGCCTCGGCGATGCTGGCCATGATCTACGAGGAGCCCGGAGCAGAGGACGTGATCAGTCGCCTCCCGAGCTCGCTCATCTCGAGCGTGAACTTCGCCGAGGTGCTCCAGAAGGCGGCCAACGCCGGGCGAGATCCCGAGCAGGTGGGGCTCCTGCTCCGCAAGAGCACCCTGGGCGTCGTGCCCTTCGACCACGCCCTCGCCACCGAGGCCGCAGCCCTCTGGCCCCTCACCCGGCGCGCCGGCCTCTCGCTGGCGGATCGCTCCTGCTTGGCGCTGGCCGCCGCCATCGGAGGGGTCGCCGTGACCGCCGACACGAGTTGGGGCACCCTCGCCATCTCCTCGGTCGAGGTTCACGTCATCCGCTAGCGCGTCACTGCGCACTCAATCCGCTAGCGCGTCACTCCCACTCGATGGTTCCCGGCGGCTTCGACGTGATGTCGAGTACCACGCGGTTCACCCCGGCCACCTCGTTGGTGATGCGGTTGGAGATCTTCGCGAGCACCTCGTAGGGCACGCGCGTCCAGTCGGCGGTCATCGCGTCCTCCGACGAGACGGGGCGCAGCACGATGGGGTGGCCATAGGTGCGGCCATCGCCCTGCACGCCCACACTGCGGACGTCGGCGAGCAGCACGACGGGGCACTGCCAGATCGCCGCATCCTGGCCGGCGGCGGTCAGCTCGGCACGGACGATCGCGTCGGCCGTGCGGAGCAGATCGAGGCGCTCACGGGTAACCTCGCCGACGATGCGGATCCCGAGGCCTGGCCCCGGAAACGGCTGGCGCGCAACGATCACCTCGGGCAGGCCGAGCTCGCGGCCGATGGCGCGCACCTCGTCTTTGAAGAGGGTGCGCAGCGGCTCGACGAGGTCGAACTGCAGGTCTTCGGGGAGCCCGCCCACGTTGTGGTGGCTCTTGATGTTCGCGGTGCCCGTGCCGCCGCCCGACTCGACGACGTCGGGGTAGAGGGTGCCCTGCACGAGGAACTTGATGGGCTCCCCGTCTGAGGCGGCCTCGGCGACGAGGTCGGCGGCCGCGGCCTCGAACGAGCGGATGAACTCGCGGCCGATGATCTTGCGCTTGGTCTCGGGGTCGGTCACGCCGGCGAGAGCGTCGAGGAACTGGTCCACGGCGTCGACGGTCACGAGGCGGACACCGGTGGAGGCCACGTAGTCCTCCTCGACCTGGCGGCGCTCATCCTGTCGCAGCAGGCCGTGGTCGACGAAGATGCAGGTCAGCTGGTCTCCGACGGCCTTGTGCACGATGGCGGCGGCGACTGCCGAGTCGACACCGCCCGAGAGGCCGCAGATGACCTTGGCGTCGCCGACCTGGGCGCGAATACGGGCGACCTGCTCGTCGATGACGTTGGCGCTGTTCCAATCGGCCGGGATGCCCGCCGCGGTGTGCAGGAAGTTCTCCAGCACGCGCTGGCCGAACTCCGAGTGCTTGACCTCGGGGTGCCACTGCACGCCGTAGAGTCGCCGCTCGTCGGAGGCGAAGGCCGCGACGGGGGTGGACGCGCTCGACGCGAGCACGGTGAAACCCTCCGGCGCCTTCGAGACGGAGTCGCCGTGGCTCATCCAGGTCGTCTGCTCCGACGGCTGGCCGCCGAGCAGTGTCGATTCGCCGGGCGCGAGAGTGACATCCGTCGCGCCGTATTCGCGGGCACCGGTCTGCGCGACCTCGCCGCCGAGCTGCTGGGCCATCACCTGGAAGCCGTAGCAGATGCCGAGCACGGGGATGCCGAGCTCGAGAATCGCGGGGTCGAGGCTCGGCGAACCGGCCTCGTACACGCTCGAGGGACCGCCGCTGAGCACGATGCCGACCGGATGCTTCGCCTGAACTTCAGCGGCCGTGATGGTGTGCGGCACGATCTCGGAGTAGACGCTGGCCTCGCGCACGCGACGAGCGATCAGCTGCGCGTACTGCGCGCCGAAGTCGACGACGAGGACGGGGCTGGCTTCGGTGTCGGACGACGTCATGCGTCAACTTTCTCGAGGTGCGCGATGGCCGCGAGCGCCTCGCGCGGAACGCGGCGCTCGAGGAAGAAGGAGAGCAGCGGGATGACCCCGCCGAGGGCGATGAAGAGGAACTTGCCGAACGACCAGCGAATCTGGCGCCACAGCACGAAGTCGGTGCCGAGGTAGAGCACGTACAACCAACCGTGCGCGATGAGGATGGCCGTCGAGAGGTTCACGCCCGTGATGAGGTCTTTCGGGGTGAGCGCGAGGAAGCCGAACGGGCCGCCCAGCTCGATGTCGACACCGAGGCCGTAGCGCAGCACCATCATGAGCACGAGCAGCAGCAGGAACGTTCCCGTGATGATCGACGAGACCTTGTAGACGGAGACCGTCTTGCGGATCCTGGGTGCGTCTTCTGGCCGGGGTCCTAGGGGCATGGCCCTATTCTACGGGCTCGGTCTGCGGCTCATTCTCGAGCTCCCAGGCGTCCTTCACGAGGCGGTACCAGAGGAAGATCGCGAAGCCCGCGAAGATCACCCACTCCACGGCGTAGAACACGTTGAGCAGGTTGAGGCCGATCTCACTGATGGGCGCGGGGGCGTCGATGAGGTCGAGACCCGCGGGTGCCTTGTCGAGGATCAGATAGCCACCGTAGACGCCGTGCGGTGCCGTCGACCACAGGTTGATGAGCTCGGGAACTGCCATCGAGCTCCGGATGCCCTTCTCGAAGTCGCTCTCCTGCGGCGACTCCGTGGGCAAGTAGCGGCCCGTCAACGTCCCGTCGGGCGGGGACTGTTCGAGCGTGCGCACGGCCTCGGCCGCCGCATCCGCCGTCGCCGCCCACCCGAGGGCGACGGCGAGGCTCGCGCCGTTCGGGGCGAGCGCGTGACCGACTACCCAAAAGCCGGGGGCCGCGAGGTTGATGCGGTCCGAGAGCACGGTGTAGTCGCCGCTCACGAACGTCGCCTCCACCGTCACGAGCTGGCCGGTGGCCGAGTCGGGCACGAAGGTCTGAGGCTGCGAGACGTCATCGAGCGGGACGACCACCTCGGTCTGCTCGCCGCGGGGCGCCGCGCTCTCGAAGCTGCGCTCGAGCTGCCACTGGCCCAGCGCCGCGAACCCGCCCGCGATCGCGAGGGCGAGGAGAAGGGCCGCGATCCATCGCGGCCGCCGGGCGACAGCCCACACTGTTGAACTCAATACTCGGGATCTCTCTGGCGCTCGGGGTAGGCGTCAGACTGCTGTGCAGCCTGCCGCTCGATCGGGTCGAGGATGTCCGCCTCGCCCTGGGGGTAGGTCTCGATGATGTCGTCGGGGATCGACTCCTCGGGCACGTCGTTGCCTGCCATGACCGACTCGACGAGGGCTATCTCCTCGGCGCGCATCCGGTCGCGCTCGGGTTCGACAGCCTTCTTCTTCGCGGTGCGGAAGACTATGCGGCCCATCTTCTCCGAGTTCACGGCGAGGATCGGGCCGATGATCGCCATGATGAGCACGTAGAGGCCCGCGAACGGCGTGAGGCGCGAGTCGAGGCCCGCGCCCGTGGCGAGGGTCGCGAGGATGAGGGCGAACTCCCCGCGGTTCTGGAGCATGGCACTCGCGTTGAGGCCCTCGGCCTGGGTGAGGCCGTTCTGCCACGCGATGAGCTGCCCGCCGAGCGTGTTCACGACGAGGGTCAGCACGACGGCGGCGACGACCGGCCAGAGCACCGATCCGAACGTCGAGACATCGAGCGCGAGACCGAAGTTGACGAAGAAGAACGCCGCGAACACATCGCGCAGCGGCAGCGCGAGGGCCTCGATGCGCGCGCGATAGCGGGATGCCCCGAGCACGAGTCCGATGAGGAACGCACCGATGGCGTCCGAGACGCCGAGCAGCTCGCCGATACCGCCGAACGCGACCGCGAGACCGAAGAACAGGATCGTGAAGAGCTCGTCGTCCTTGGTCTGGATGAGGCGCGAGACCACCTTGCCGCCGAAGCGAGCCAGCGCGAACATGGCGATGAGGAAGGTGAACGAGATAGCCAGCTGCAGGACTATGGCCCAGACATCCGTCGACCCGCCCAGGATGACGCCGACGATCGCGAGGTAGATGGCGACGAAGACGTCTTCGAGCACCATGATGCCGAGGATGGTCGGCGTCTCGCGGTTGGCGAGACGGCGCAGCTCGATGAGCAGCTTCGTGATGATGGCGCTCGACGACGTGGCCGTGATGCCCGCGATGATGAGTGCCTCGCGCGTGCCCCAGCCGATCCACATGCCGAGGGCGAAGCCGACGACGAGGTTGATCGCGATGCGCGTTCCGCCCGAGATGATGAGCTTGCCGGCGTTGCCGTAGAACTCGTCTTGGTCGAACTCGAGGCCCAGGCTGAAGAGCAGCATGATGAGCCCGAAGATCGCGATCAACTCGACGTCGGCGGCCTCGAAGTTGAGGGGGAACAGCGTCGTGTGGGGGCTCGCGATGAGCCCCACGAGCATGTAGATCGGGATGGCCGGGAGGCCGATGAGCTTGCCGAGCCTGCCGAGGGCGTACGCGATGACGAACAGGACACCGAGGATGAGGAGATCTTCGGCCACGTGCACTGCCTACCCGCCGGGGGGTGCGTCGACGGGCGCTTTGTGCATCTCCCCCGTGCGGTAGAAGTTGAAGGCCTTGGCCACCTTCTCCGGGGAGCCCGCGACCACGAGGGTGTCGCCGGGGAAGACGGTGAAGTCGTCAGCGGGGGCCGGATTCGCCGACTCGCCGCGCACGACGGCGACGACGGTGAGCCCCACGATGCCGCGGCCGGAGAGGTCACCGAGCTTCTTGCCCGCGATGTGGTCTTCGTATCCGACGGGGAACCAGTCGATCGACAGGCCGGGGATGGTCTCGAGCGCGGAGAGCGACTCGGTGATGCGGGTGCCGCCGAGCAGCTCGGCGAGGGTGTGCGCCTCGTCTTCGTCCAGGCGCAGCGAGACCTTGCTCTTCTCGGACGCGCCCTCGGCGTCGGCGAACGTGATGAGGTCGCTGTGGCCGGAACGGTGGGTGATGACGCCGACCTTGCCGCCGTCATCCGTGACGAAGGTGTGCAGCACACCGACTCCGGGGAGCTTCACACGCCTGACGTCAACCATGTGTCAAGTGTATGCGCGTGTGCCGCTGACGTCCGGCGTTGCGCCGGAGGCAAACCCCGGCCGCAGCGACAGCCACACCACCCAGAGCACGACGCCCAGCTGCGGGATCGCGATCACCCAATAGGGGAGAACTGTGGCATGCCACAGGAAGGGTGCGTACGCCATCACCGCCGTGAACTGGAGGATCACCGCCGGGATGAGGTAGCGCCGATCCACCAGCACGCAGATCGCGGTCAGCACGGCGCCCGCGTAGAAGTACCTGTCGTGCATCGCCGGCAGGACGAACGGCACGAGCACCCCGATGGCGGCCGCCACGCGCAGGAGCCACGGTCCGGTCAGCTCCGCCGCGGGTAGCTGGCGCAGGTACAGCGCGACGAGGAGCGCGACGACGGCGACGGCAAAGAGGATGCCGGCAGGAAACACCGTCGGGTAGAACTCCTTCGGTACCCACTGGTACATGTTCGCCACACCGACGGCGAGCAGCTTCTTCTCGCCGACCTGGTGGAGGTAGACGTTCGCGAGCGACGGGATCGAGCGCCCCGCGATCAGGGCCGGCACATAGGTGACCAGCAGGGCGCCCACGCCGATGAGTACCGAACGCCACCGGTGGCGCTGCGCGATGAACGCGACAGCGATCCACGGCAGCAGGAACATCGCCTGGAGCTTCACCGAGAACGCCAGGGCGAACAGGACCCAGGCGAGGGTGAACCGCTTGGTCAGCAGGCCCCACGCGCTCCACACCAGCAGTGCAGTGAAGATCCCATCGGCCTGCCCCCACATCGCGGAGTTCAGGAACACCTCGGGAAGCAGCAGCACGCCGACCCCGGCGAGCGCCGCGACGAAGACCCCGCCGCGCAGGCGGAACGCGATAGCCGCGACGCCCGCGGCGAGGGCGAGATCGAAGACCGCCGCGATGCTCTTGATGATCTCGAGGTCATTCAGCGGAGTCAGTGAGCCGAGATACAACAGGTAGAGATAAGGAGGGTTGTAGTTGGCGAACGAGCCGCCGAGGGCCGAGAATCCGTCTGTGCGGATGGTGTCGAGCCACGGTCGCACCGCGTGCTCGATATCCCCGCTGACGTTCGGGGCAAGGGCATAGCGCATCCCGAGCGCGCACAGCAGCGCGACGACGACCAGCGCCCATTGCTGCCACGTCGTGCGTCTGGGGGCGGCTTGTTCCACGCGCACACCCTACGCTCGGCTTCCTGGGTGACACCTCGGGGGGTTGCGCCCCGAACGGGGGTCCCTAGTATGGGGGTCATGACTCTCGCTTACCCGACGAGCGTCGCATCCACCCGCAGCCTGCGCCTTGGCGCTCTCGTGGTCGTCGCGAACGCCCTCCTCGCCGCCGCCTCCCTCGGCGTGCTCATCAGCATCACCGACATCAGCACGATGTTCCAAGCGGCAGTCGTGCTCGACGCCGTCAAGTTCGTCGTGGTGGGCGCTATCGCCTTCGCCGCGATCCGAGCAGGCATCCGCGGGCTGCGCGAAACCGCCGACGGGCGCGTGCGTCGCCGCAGCTGGGCAATCATCGGCATCGTGGTGGCGAGCCTCTTCGGGCTGCTCACCGCCGGGTCGCTCGTCGCGACGACGACCTTCTCGCTGCTGACCTAGCCGGCGTTGTAGGGCGCGACGACGACCTCGACGCGCTGGAACTCCTTGAGGTCGGAGTAGCCGGTGGTCGCCATCGACCGGCGCAGGGCCCCGATGAGGTTCACGCGGCCATCGGCAACCGTCGACGGTCCGTAGAGGATCTCCTTGAGGGGTGCGAGCGAACCGACCTCGACGCGGTTGCCCCTCGGCAGTTCGGAGTGGTGGGCCTCGGCGCCCCAGTGCCAGCCTCCGCCGGGGGCATCCGTCGCGCGTGCCAGCGTGCTGCCGAGCATGACCGCATCAGCCCCGACCGAGATGGCCTTGACGATGTCGCCGGATGTCCCGAGCCCGCCATCCGCGATGACGTGCACGTAGCGGCCGCCGGACTCGTCCATGTAGTCCCGGCGAGCGCCCGCGACATCGGCCACGGCGGTAGCCATGGGGGCGTGGATCCCGAGTGTGGCGCGCGTCGTTGACGCCGCACCACCGCCGAACCCGACGAGCACACCGGCGGCGCCCGTTCGCATGAGGTGCAGGGCCGAGGTGTAGGTGGCGGCGCCGCCGACGATGACGGGCACGTCGAGCTCGTAGATGAACTTCTTGAGGTTGAGGGGCTCGACGGTCTTCGAGACGTGCTCGGCGCTCACCGTCGTGCCGCGGATGACGAACAGATCGACACCGGCGTCGACCACGGTCTTGTACAGCTCCTGCGTGCGCTGCGGGCTGAGGGCACCGGCCACGGGAACGCCGGATGCGCGGATCTCCGCCAGTCGTGCTGTGACAAGCTCGGGCTTGATGGGCTCCGAGTAGATCTCCTGCATGCGCTGGGTCGCACCGCCGGCCGGAAGCTCGCGGATCTCCTTGAGCAACGGCTCTGGGTCGTCGTAGCGGGTCCAGAGGCCCTCGAGGTCGAGCACGCCGAGGCCCCCGAGCTTGCCCATCGCGATGGCGGTCGTGGGGCTCACCACCGAGTCCATGGGGGCGGCGAGCACGGGGATGTCGAACGTGTACGCGTCGATCGTCCAGCTCACCGAGACATCCTGCGGGTCGCGTGTACGACGGCTGGGGACGATCGCGATGTCGTCGAAGGCGTACACACGGCGGGCACGCTTGGCGCGGCCGATCTCGATGTCACTCACCCGGCAAGTCTAAGCGGCGCGGGATGCTGCAAGCTGGGGGCATGACACGTGTGACCGCGGATCCCCTGGCGCAGCTGCGCGAACGCACGAGCGCCAAGTGGACCGTCTACCCGCCCGAGGTACTGCCGCTGTGGGTCGCCGAGATGGACTACCCCCTCGATCCCACGATCGCGAAGGCGATCATCGACCGCGTGCAGGCCTCAGACACCGGGTACGCGTCGTCGCCGCTGCCCCTCGGCGTGGCCTTCGCCGGATTCGCCCACCGCACGTGGGGGTGGACGTTAGACCCGACGGCGGTACTGACGACGACCGACGTGAGCGTGACGATCGTGGAGACGCTGCGCCTCATGCTCCGGCCCGGCGACGGCGTCATCGTGACCCCGCCGATCTATCCCCCGTTCTTCGACCTCGTGCCCGAGGCCGGCGGCACGGTCGTCGAGGTCCCGCTCGTGGACTCCCGACTCGACCTCGAGGGCATCGAGCGCGCGTTCGCCGCGGGAGCCAGGGCCTTCCTGCTCTGCAACCCGCACAACCCCCTCGGCCTCGTGCACACCACCGCGGAACTGGCCGCCGTCGCCGAACTCGCCGAGCACTACGGGGCGTTCGTCGTGAGCGACGAGATCCACGGCCCGCTCGTGCATGCCGGCGTCCACTTCACCCCGTACCTGTCGGTCTCGGCAGCCGCGCGCGAGCACGGCGTCGCCGTGACCTCGGCGAGCAAGGCGTGGAACCTCGCGGGCACCAAGTGCGCCCTCATGATCACCGACAGCGACCGGATGCGCGCCCTCCTGGCCACGCTGCCTGAGGAGGTCGTCTACCGCACGAGTCTCCTCGGGTTCCACGCCAGTGTCGCGGCCTTCGAGCACGGCGAGGACTGGCGCGCGGGCGCGGTCGCCGCGATCGAAGAGTCGTCGTCGTTGCTCACCGAGCTGGTCGCCACCCACCTGCCCGGCGTGCGGTTCACCCCGCCGAGCGCGAGCTTCCTCGCCTGGCTCGACTTCCGCGGCGCATCCGCTTGGGGCGACGACCCCAGCGTGCGGGCCCTCGCGGCGGGGGTGGCGCTCAACCCCGGCCCCTCGTTCGGCGCTCAGGGCACCGGATTCGCCAGACTCAACCTCGCGTGCGGGCCTGAGGTGCTCACCGAGGCCATAGAGCGCCTCGCTAGAAGCTGACAACCGTAGAGCCGATCACTGTCGCGAGCAGTGGAAGCACTCCGAGCGCGAGGAACGCGGGAAGCACGCACACGCCGAGGGGCAGCATGAGGCGCACCGAGAGCGCCGCCGCACGCTCCTGGGCGGCCGACCGCGCTTCGGCCCGCAGCTCACCGGCCTCGGCGCGCAGCAGTTCGGCGGCGGGCACACCTGCCGCGCGCGAGAGCTCGAGCACCGTCTCCACCTCTCCCTCAGCGGCCATGCCGAACCGCTGCAGGGCGGTGTCGACGATCTCCCGCGCGCGGTCGAGCGATGCGCCCCCGGCCATACCGATGGCCATGAGCTCGCACGCGAGCCCCGGCGTCGCGCTCGTCGGTGCAGCCGAGCGCACGAGCCGGCGATTCCAGCGCGAAGCGAGCAGGAGCAGTCCGCCGCCCACGATCATGCACGCCCAGCCCACCGGAGTGGTGAACAGGGTCGCGAGGGTGTTGAACCCCAGGGCAACTCCGAAGAGGATGCCCACCACGGGCAGCGCCATGACCATGCGCGCCGTCGCGACCGGGGCGGCGAGCGCCACCCGCGCGTCGCGCTGGACCTCCCCCAGCTGCCGCAGCGACAGTGCGTAGCCGCGAAGCGCCGGGGCCAGCGGGGAGCCCGATTCGGTGGCGACCGACCACGCGGCGCCGAGGCCCCGCCACGCGTTTCCGGCGAGGCCGGTCGTGGTGCCGACGACGCTCGCGAGATCCTCTCCCGCCGCAACGGCGCGGGCAACGTTCGATCTCGTGGATGCCGCGACGTGGGTCCATGCGGAGGCCGGAGCCACTCCCGCCGCGAGCAGCACGGCGAGACGCTGCGTGACCGTCGCGACCTCGGAGAGCTCGGGACGGGCGCTCATGCGAGTGACCTCACCGTGAGGCGGTCGCGGCCGTCGAGCTCGAACGCTCCGAGTTGCGCGAGCGTGCGCATCCCGCCGCGCCGTTCGAGGTGAAGTACGGCGCCGATCGCGCTGACCGCTTGGCGTGCGACGGCAGTGGGGCTGAGACCCGCGAGGGCGCCGAGCGCTTCGAGGCGCGCGGGCACGTCGGCGAGGGAGTTCGCGTGCAGCGTTCCGGCGCCGCCGTCGTGCCCGGTGTTGAGGGCGGAGAGCAGGTCGCGCACCTCCTCCCCGCGACACTCGCCGAGCACGAGCCGGTCGGGCCGCATGCGCAGCGCCTCGCGCAGGAGCCGCGTGAGCCCGATACCGCCCGCGCCCTCGAGGTTGGGCTGCCGCGCCTCGAGCGAGACGAAGTGCGGATGCCGCACCCGCAGCTCGGCAACATCCTCGATGGCGACGATCCGTTCGGCGTGCGAGGCCTCGCCCAGGAGCGCCGACAGGAGCGTGGTCTTGCCGCTGCCGCCGGCCCCCGTGACGAGGAGGTTGGCGCGCGACGCGACGAGAGCCAGTACTCGCTCGAGGGGCACCGCGTCGAAGAACCCCGCCGCCGCCAGCTCGTGCACGGTGAAGGGCGTCTCGTGCGGAACGCGAATGGAGAGCAGCGTGCCCCGCGGCGACACCGGCGGCAGCACGGCATGTACGCGGATGCCGTCGTGAAGGCGCGTGTCGACGGCGGGAGTTGCCTCGTCGAGGTGCCGGCCACCGAGCGCGACGAGCCGCACGGCGAGCTCGCGCACCTGAGCCTCGTCGAGTCCGGGTGCGGGATGCCTCCGCGCCCCACCGCCGCGATCGACCCACACCTCGTGCGCTCCGTTCACGAACACGTCTGTCACCTCCGGGTCGGCCAGGTAGCGCGCGAGCATCCCGAATTCCGGATGAACGGCCCGCCCCGCATCGCGCCCCTCACGTCGAGCCACGAAGGGACCATCCATTCGACGACCGTAAAGCCGCCCTGTGGCCCCACGGCACACGACCAGTGGACCGGTGCAGTGAACCGTCACACCGCGATTGTGGCGGAGAGGAGAGGAATGCTAACTTCAGCGGCAGCGTGGGCTTTCCTCGCTTGTAACCCTGCCGGGAGCCACGATGTCCCTCCGCCTCAGTTCGACGATTCGTCCGTTTGTCGCCGCCCTCGCGGTGATCCTGCTCGTGTTGGGGTTGACGTCGCCCGCCGAGGCTGCTGCCACGACGACCATCTCCGGCGTGGTGAGCTTCGGGACCGAGGGCGCGCATCCGGTGGGACTGACAGCCCGTGTCACGGTAGACACTACGACGAGTTTCAACACGACCCCCGCATACGCGACAGCCGATACCGACGCTTCGGGCGCCTACACGATCGCAGTGCCCGCCAATGTGAACGTGCGGCTCCGTTTCCAGCCCCTGCAGGCCGGGTGGCAGACGCAGTTCTACCAGGACCACTACAAGCAGAACTCGTCGACAGCGGTCACCGTGCAGAACACGCCGCTGACCGGCATCAACCAAACCATTCCGGCGAACGGATCGATATCGGGACACGTTTACTTGGGCTCCACCGCGCTGTCGGCCGGGGCCGGCCAGGTTCGCGTCGGCTGGCAGGTGTGTTACGAAGACGGCTGCATCTCGAGCATCCCCACCACGACCCTCACGGACTCGGCGGGAAACTACTCGTTCCCCTCGCTCGGCAATGGCGTCTACACCCTGACCTACACGCTTGTCTCGGGAAGCGCCTACCAGAGCCCCGCACCCGTGATAGTCACCGTGAACAACGCGCAGACGACCTGGACCGGACGAGACGTGACGCTTCCCCTCAGCGGTGGCATCAGCGGAACCGTCTACCTGGGTTCGACAGAAACGCCCGCCGGCGCGGGCGAGGTCACAGTCCGCTATGAGACGGATGGGGTAACGAACTATTCCTTCCAGGCATCGGGATCGGTCACGACGGATGTGAACGGAACCTACTCATTGCCCGGCCTTCGCAGCGGCGGGTACGTCGTGCAGTTCGACTACAACGGTGATCAGTACGCCGACGAGTGGTGGAACGACTCGTACTCGCACCGCACAGCCGCGAGCATCCCGGTGACGACGTCGTCTGCGGCCACGGCGAATGCCGTGCTCGCGCCCGGGTCCTCGATCTCGGGCACCGTTACCAATGGCGAGAACGACGTCCTCTCGGGCATCCAAGTGCTCGCGACCGCTCACTACAGGGACGCTGCTGATGACAACGCGGGGTTCCAGTACACGACGACAACCGATTCCTCGGGACAGTATTTTCTCGCCGGGCTACCGGCGGGGGACTACACGGTCAGGTTCTTCTCCAACGTCCTCGGCGCGGAGTACGACGTCTCCATACAGGTCGACGGAGTGGGTGTCGGCCAGTCGGTAGTGGCTGACAAGCAGCTCCTGCGCACCGCCATCGTCGACGGTTGGGCCACGTGCGCGGGCTGTTCCGATGATGTACTCGGGCCTCGCCAGGACATGTCGGGCACTGTGGAGACGCGCGCATCGACGTCGGACCCCTGGGTGGCGGTCCCCGGCGGGTCGTTCGTCGGCTCCAACGGCTACTTTCAGCTCAGGAACCTTCTGCCGGGTGAGTATCGCGCCGCCATTTGGTACAGCGGCATCCAGGGCTACGCCGTCAAGACGACCACGGCACCGTTCATGCTGGCCGAAGGGGAGAACCACAACGTAGGCACCGTGCCCATCGCCAAGTTCGCCACCGCTATCGCCGCGATGTACGCCTACCACGGCGGCGCGAGCGGGGCGCTGGGGGCGGCAACAAGCGCAATCGCCACCGTGACCACGTCGGGCGGGGGCAGCATCCAGCACTTCACCGGCGGCTCCATCTACGCCTCGGTCTATGGCGGCAACCGCGTTGTGTGGGCAGACCCGATCCGGGCCGCGTACTGGAACGCGAACTCGATCTACGGCGTGAATGCTTGGCCCGGTGGCGACCGAGTGTGCGCCGACGACGGCAGCTGCAGCCAGATCTTCACGGGCGGTACAACGATCACAGCATCCAAGCTGGCGGTCTCACAGGCCCCGGCCCTGACTGGTTCAGCCATCGTGGGTGGCTCCCTGACGGCGAGCGCGGGCACCTACACGCCTTCGGCCTCGGGCTACACGTATGCGTGGCTGCGCGACGGCACCAAGATCACGGGCGCGACGTCGGCGACCTACACAGTCGTCGCTGCAGATGCGGGCCATGTCATCCGCGCGGAGGTGACGGCCAGCCGCACTTACAACTACCCCGCCGTCACTCTCACGGCACCCACCGCCGCCATCGCGCCGAGCGCCGCCATGCAGATCGCCTCGCTCTACGCCTCGACGGGCGGATCCCTAGGTCCGCTCGGCGCCTCGACCTCGGTGATCGCGGCGTTCCCGAACAACGGAGGCGGTTCGCTGCAGCACTACGCGAACGGATCTATATACTCGTCGGTCGCGGGCGGCACCTGGGTCGTCTACGCGGGGCCCATCCGCGAGACGTACTGGGCGGCGAACTCGATCTCGGGCAGCTACGGCTGGCCCACGGGAGCCCGTGACTGCACGTCGGGAACCTGCGTGCAGAGCTTCACGGGAGGCACGATCACACCCGAGCTGCTCGCGGTGACCCTGCCCCCGACCGTCTCCGGCACTCCGATGGTGGGTGGGTTGCTGAGCGCGGGCGCCGGTAGCTACGCCCCCGCCGCGACGTCGTACACGTACGCCTGGCTTCGAGACGGCGTGCGCATCAGCGGCGCCATCGCTCCGACCTACATCGCGACCGCCGCGGACTTCGGGCACACCCTGCAAGCCGAGGTAACGGCGACCCGCAGCACTCGGTTGCCCACCGTGACTCTCACGGCCGCTACGGGCGTCGTTGGCCCCGGTGCGCCGACGCTCGCGCCGGTACCGACGGTTTCGGGCTCCGCGAAGGTTGGCGTCGTGCTCACCGCCACACCTGGGGCTTGGGCATCCGGCACGACCTTCACCTACCAGTGGCTCGCTGGGGGCGCCCCTGTGACAGATGCCACGAACCAGACGTTCACGCCCGGTCCGGCAGAATTCGGCAAGACCATCACGGTGCGGGTCGTGGGAGCCAATCCCGCCTACGCCCCAACGACACGGACCTCGGCAGCCACGGCAGCGGTAGTCGCCACCGCGTTTACCACCGCACCCGTGCCAAGCATCGTCGGGACGCCGCAGGTCGGAGTCGCACTCACCGCAGACCCCGGCACCTGGAGCCCGACCGCGACCTTCACCTACCAGTGGTACGCGAACGGGGTGGCGATATCCGCGGCGAAGTCCTCGACGTTCGTGCCGGCGGGTGCGCAGCTGGGAGCGCGGATCACCGTCGCAGTGGCGGGAGCATCCCTCGGATACACGACCACAACTAAGACATCGTCCGCCACGCTGATCGTGGCCGCGGGCCTCTACGCGGGTACTCCGGAGCCGACAGTCGTGGGAGCGGCGGCCGTGGGCGCGACCCTTACCGCCGACACCACCGGCTGGGACTCGGGCTCGACGTTCTCCTACCGCTGGTTCTCCGACGACGTGCCGATCGCAGGGGCAACGTCCGCGACCTTCGTGCCGACCGCAACGCAGCTCGGCGAGACGATCACGGTTCGCGTGACCAGCACGACCGCGGGCTATCCGGTAGTCGTGCGTCACTCTTCCGTGGGAAGCGGCGCGATAGTGCGAGGTTCGTTCTCGACGGCACCCACACCAACGATCAGCGGCGTCGCCAAGAAGGGTTCGACGCTAACGGCCGTGCCCGGCACGTGGGCGCCCACGGCTACGTTCGTGTTCCAGTGGTACGCGGATGGCGCACCGATCATCGGCGCTGAGTCGGCGACATTCGTGCCGACCGCAACGCAGGTCGGCGCCGCGATCACCGTGCGCGTCATCGGTACCAAGACCGGCTGGACCTCGACCGCTCGCGTCTCCGCGGCGACCACGGCCGTGGCGCCCTAAGGCTTAAAAAGAGGGGCGGCGCCTATTGGGGGGAACAGGCGCCGCCACAGCCGTGCGGGATTGGGGGGAATCACAAGCACGGCCAGCCAAATTTGCATTTGACGGGACTTAGTGTATCGCAACAGACCGATCGGTCAATGGGCGGTTCTGTAGGATCGAGGGGTTCACCTGTACGTAGTTCGCGGTTCCTGGCAGGCCGCGAGATCGACGAGGATCTGATGTCCACCAATTCGATTGACAGCCTGCTTCACGAATCACGCCGCTTCCCGCCGTCGCCGGAGTTCTCGGCCCAGGCGATTGCGAAGCCCGACCTGTACGACGAGGCGAAAGCCGACCGTGTGGAGTTCTGGGCCGACCAGGCCCGAGAGCTCGTGCACTGGCATAAGCCATTCACGGAAACCCTCGACTGGAGCAACGCCCCCGTCGCGCGCTGGTTCGCCGACGGCGAGCTCAACGTCGCCTACAACTGCCTCGACCGGCACGTGCTCGCGGGCAATGGCGACCGCGTGGCCATCCACTGGGAGGGCGAGCCGGGCGACAGCCGCAGCATCACGTATGCGGAGCTCACCGCAGAGGTGAAGCGCGCAGCGAACGTGCTCGCGGGCCTCGGCATCGGCCGGGGCGACCGCGTCGCGGTCTACATGCCCGTGGTTCCGGAGGCGGTAGTGGCGATGCTCGCCATCGCACGCCTCGGTGCCGTGCACTCGGTGGTGTTCGGCGGCTTCAGTAGCGAGAGCCTGCGCAGCCGCATCGACGACGCGAGCGCCAAGCTCGTCATCACGGCGGACGGCGGATGGCGCAAGGGCAAGGTCTTCCCCCTCAAGGCCGCAGTCGACGGCGCGCTCGTGGCCGAAGGCTCAAGCGTCGAGCACGTGCTCGTCGTCAAGCGCGGCGACAACGAGGTGGAGTGGACGGAAGGCCGCGACCTGTGGTGGCACGAGGAGCTGGCGACGGCAGATCCGGAGCACGAAGCCGAGGGCTTCGAGGCGGAGAACCCGCTGTTCATCCTCTATACGAGCGGCACGACGGGTAAGCCCAAGGGCATCCTGCACACCTCCGGCGGTTACCTCACCCAGGTGGCCTCGACGCACCGCAACGTCTTCGACCTGCATCCCGAGACCGACGTCTACTGGTGCACTGCCGACGTCGGCTGGATCACGGGCCACAGCTACGTCATCTACGGTCCGCTCGCCAACGGTGCGACGCAGGTCATGTACGAGGGCACCCCAGACTCGCCGCATCCGGGGCGCTGGTGGGAAATCATCCAGAAGTACGGCGTCAGCATCTTCTACACGGCGCCGACCGCCATCCGGTCGTTCATGAAGCTGGGCCGCGAGATTCCGGATGCCTTCGATCTCTCGTCGATCCGCGTGCTTGGCTCGGTGGGCGAACCGATCAACCCTGAAGCGTGGATCTGGTACCGCGACGTCATCGGCGCCGGCACCGCCCCGATCGTGGACACCTGGTGGCAGACCGAGACCGGCGGCATCATGATCTCGGCCCTGCCCGGCATCACGACCCTCAAGCCGGGCAGCGCGCAAGTGCCGATCCCCGGAATCAAGATCGACATCCTGGGTGAGGACGGCACGCGCGTCGACCCGCCGCAGGGCGGCCTGCTGGTCGTAAGCGAGCCGTGGCCGGCCATGCTGCGCGGGATCTGGGGCGACCCCGAGCGATTCAAGGAGACCTACTGGAGCCGCTTCAGCAAGGACGGAGTCTGGAAGTACTTCGCGGGTGACGGCGCCCACGTCGACTCCGACGGTGACATCGTGCTGCTCGGCCGCGTCGACGACGTGATGAACGTCTCCGGACACCGGCTGTCGACGCAGGAGATCGAGTCTGCACTCGTGTCGCACCCGATCGTGGCCGAGGCCGCGGTCGTCGGCGCAGCCGACGAGGCGACCGGCCAGGCGGTGGTCGCGTTCGTGATCCTGCGCTCAGACCAGGAGAAGGCGCAGACCGTGGAGGAGGCATCCACCCTGCTCCGCGCGCACGTCGCCCAGCAGATCGGTGCCATCGCGAGGCCGCGCCAGGTGTTCGTCGTTGCGGAACTCCCGAAGACGCGATCCGGCAAGATCATGCGCCGCCTGCTGCAGGATGTCGCAGAGGGCCGCGAACTCGGCGACACCACGACGCTCACCGACTCGTCGGTCATGCAGATCATCACGGACAAGCTGAACTAGCCGGCTCTCCACTTTTCGCTTTTGCGGAGGAATCGTCCGACACTCCGGCACAAACTGTTACCGGTGTTACTTCGGCCACATTCCTCCGCAAAAGTGTTCGGTAGCTAGTCCTCCGACGAGGCCGACGCGTCCCTACATTCCACAGAGCGCCGGATGCTCGGACCAGCGTTCTCGCCTGTGGCGCACGATCATCCGATGCACCTAACGCCGCTCCCAGCACTCGTGCGCCGGTTCGGGCCCGTAGCCACGCGGGCGCAGCTGCAGACCGTGGGCGTCCGCGGCCCCACCCTCACCGCAGCCGTTCGGTCGGGAGTGCTCGTGCGAGTCAGGCGTGGGCACTACGCGACACCGGAGGTGTCGGAGGATTGTGCCATGGCCGTCCGGCTCGGTGGACGCCTGGGCTCGATCTCGGCTGCGCGAACCTATGGCTGGTGGAACGGCCTCGATGAGCGCATCCACGTGAGCTGGCCCGACTCGGGGCACGTCGCCAAACCGGGACGGGTCGTGTTCGACACTCGGCCCATCACAGTCGTGCACCACTGGCGCGTCCTTCGCGACTCCGATCCGGACCGCCCGTACACGTGGCGCGAATCGCCGCAGGAGACCCTTGCTCAAGTTCTCATCTCCGCCGATCGGCTCACGGCTATCGCTTGCGCCGACTCCGCGATCCGTTCCGGCATCCTCTCCTACGTCGACGTGATGGGAGTCTTCGCGGCTCTGCCCCGACGGCTACGTCGATGGTCGCGATTCGTCGACGGCGAGACTGACTCGGGGCTCGAGTCCATAGTGAGGACGTGGCTCATCGACCGCGATATCCCGTTCATCCTTCATCCCGTCATCGACGGAGTGGGTGAGGTCGACTTCCTCGTCGGTCGGTCTCTTCTTATCGAGACCGACGGCAAGTCGGGCCACGATGATGAGAAGGGTCGCCCGCGCGACTACCGTCGTGACACCGCGGCCGCGAGTCGCGGCTACATCGTCATAAGACTGAACTATGGCCAGGTCATGTTCGACTGGGCTGCCTGCGAGCGACAGATTCTGGAGCACCTCGGTCGCGGTGACCACCGCCGGGCAATTCGCTGAGGTCGAGCATCCGGCCGCCCTGCCTCGACCGCAAACCGTGTTCACTTCTGCGGAGGAATCGAGCTCCAGCAACTCTGGTTACACGTTTCTGCGGCCGGTCGCATCAAACCTCCGCAGAAGTGAAAACCAGCCGCGGGGGCGAGGCCCTACATGCGCTCGCGCAGCAGCCTCTCGGCGGTGTCGAGGTCGCTGAAGGGCACCCGCTTGCCGCGCGCGACGATCTGGTACGGCTCGTGCCCCTTGCCCTGCAGCAGCACGACGTCATCGGGCCCCGCGGCGTCGATCGCGTACCCGATGGCGGTGGCGCGATCACGAATCTCCACGACGCGCTCCGGATGCTCGAACCCGCGTCGGATGTCGTCGATGATCTGGTCGCCGTCCTCGTCGTGCACGTCGTCGTCGGTCACGACCACGAGGTCGGAACCGCTCTCGATGATCTGGGCCATCTCCGAACGCTTGCCGCGATCGCGACTTCCGGTAGCGCCGAAGACCGTGACGATGCGCGCGTGCCCAGACTCCCGAAGCGCCGTGACGGCCTGCCGCATGGCGTCGGGCGTGTGCCCGGCGTCGACGACCACGAGCGGCAGCGCGGGGTCGGGCTTGATGCGGGTCATCCGACCGACCACCGGCTGAAGCGGGCCCAGAAGCTCCGCCACGCGCGCGGGCTCCACACCCTGCGACCACAGCACGGCGGCCGCGGCAAGCAGATTGTCGACGTTGAAGCGGCCGATGAGGCTGCTGCGCACCGGATGCTGCGACCCCTCGATCACGAGGTCGAACTCCAGTCCCTCGGTCGTGAGCAGCACGGCGTCTGCGTGGACGACTGCCGCCGGGTGCCCGTGAGAGCTCACCCCGATCGCGCGGATCGACTGCGGCAGCCTCTCGAAGTGCTCGAGCCCGAAGGCGTCGTCGATGTTGACGACCGCCGTCTCAACTCCGGGCAGCGCGAAGATCTTCGCCTTCTGCGCCGCGTAGTTCTCCATGGTGAGGTGAAAGTCGAGGTGGTCGCGCGTGAAGTTCGTGAACACGACGGTGCCGTAGCTCACGCCCGCGACCCGTCCCAGTTCGAGGGCGTGCGAGCTGACCTCCATCGCCACACGCTCGACGCCGCGCGCGACGAAGTCGGCGAGGTACTGATGCAGCGTCGTGACCTGCGGCGTGGTCATCCCCATGTTGATACGCGGTTCGCCCGTGATGCCTGCGCCCAGCGTGCCGATGGTCGCCGACATCACGCCGAGCGCCTGCCACGACTGGGTCAGCAGGAACGACGTCGACGTCTTGCCGTTGGTGCCGGTGATACCCACCATGGTGAGCTTCTCCGACGGATGCCCCGTGAACTCGGCAGCCATCGGACCGAGCACCTCGGCCAACCGGTCAACGCGGTACACGTCGGCCGGTGTGGGGGTGCCTGCCACTGCGGCCGCGTCGACGAGGACCGCCGCCGCACCCCGTGCCAGCGCATCCTCGACCCACGGCAAAGCGGGAACCCCCGGCCTGCCGAGCGCGACGAAGATGTCTCCCGGCTCGAGCTCGCGCGTGTCCTGGACGAGCCGGCGGCCGACGATCGAGATGCCGGCGAGCGCGGGATCAAACGATCCGAGGTCGAGCTCGTGCGGTACTGCGCTCTCGCCGGCCTTGCCGTCCGACCAGACTTCGGTCACGCGAACTCGAACACGAACTCGATCTCGACGGGCGCATCGAGCGGGAGCACCGCGACGCCGACGGCGCTGCGCGCGTGGGCGCCCGCCTCGCCGAAGATCTCCCCGAGCAGTTCGGATGCGCCGTTGATGACTCCGGGCTGACCCGTGAACGCCGGGTCGGAGTTCACGAACCCGACGACCTTCACTACTCGCGTGATGCGGTCGAGGGAGCCGATGACGCCATGGGCGGCGGCCAGGCCGTTGAGCACGCACGTGCGGGCCATGAGCTTCGCGGCTTCCGGATCGATGCCAGCCCCGACCTTGCCGGTTGCGGGCAGCGCGCCGTCGACGAAGGGCAACTGGCCCGACGTGAAGACGAGGTTGCCGGTGATGACGGCGGGGACGTACGCGGCGACCGGCTTGGCGATCGGCGGGATGGCTATGCCGAGCTCTGCCAGGCGCTCATCGAGTTTCGACATCAGAATTCCTTCTTCTCACGCTTGAGGTACGCAACGAGTCCACCCTCGGGGCCGGTGACGACCTGAACGAGTTCCCACCCCTCCGAGCCCCAATTGTTGAGGATCGCGGCGGTGTTGTGGATCATGAGCGGGGTCGTGAGGTACTCCCACTGGGGCATTTGCGGCGTCCGTTCAGGTTGGTTGACGGGTTCATCCCGTACCCTGATTCTATGTCTGCCCAAAAATCTCCGCGTCGAGGCATCTTCTCCGCGGCCGCCGGTATCATCGGCTTCAGCGCCCTGTCCGGCCTGCTCGTGACAGTCATGGTGGCGCCAGCCCTCGCCGTCACGGGCATCACCGCCTCCAGCACCATCGGCATCTTCGACAGCCTTCCCGAGTACATCGAGATCGGCCAGCAGCCCGAGCTCAACGAGATCTGGGCTACCTACACCGGCGAGGGCAACGTCAACGGCAAGAAGCTCGTTGCCACGATCTACGACCAGAACCGCCAGGAAGTCCCGTACGACCAGATCTCCAAGTTCGCGCTCGACGCGACAGTCGACGGTGAGGATGCGCGCTTCTTCGAGCACGGTGGCGTCGATGTGGCATCCGTGATCCGCGCCGCGGTCGGCAACGTCGTGGGCGGCGACATCGACTCGGGCGCCTCGACGCTTTCCATGCAACTCGTCAAGAACATCTTCGTGCAGCAGGCACTCGACGAGCCCACCCAGGAGAAGCGAGACGCGGCGTACATCAAGGCGACAGCGACGTCGTTCGACCGCAAGCTCAAGGAGATGAAGCTCGCGATCGGCCTCGAGAAGAAGTACACGAAGAAGGAGATCCTCACCGCGTACCTGAACATCGCGAACTTCGGCAACGCCACCTACGGCATTCAGGCCGCTGCTCAGCGCTACTACAGCGTGAACGCGGCAGACCTGACGCTCGAGCAGGCTGCCAGCCTCATCGCGATCGTGCAGTACCCGAACCAGCGCAACCTTGGTGACCCCGAGAACTTCGCCGCCAACCAGGAGCGCCGCGACTACATCATCGACGCCATGCTGGGCGCCGGAGACATCACACAGGCCGAGCACGACGCGGCCAAGGCCATCCCGGTCGACGAGACCACGATCAAGCCGTCCGCTCCCTCCAACGGCTGTGTGGCCGCGTACGCCTACGCGCGCTGGTTCTGCGACTACGTGGTGAAGAGCGTCAAGGACTTCACGTTCCTCGGCGCCACGGAAGAGGAGCGCGCCACCAACTGGAAGCGCGGCGGCTACAAGCTGTACACGACGCTCGACCTCGACATCCAGATCCCGACCCAGGATGCCGTCTGGACGTACGCGCCCAACACCGAGACGGCGTTCGCCCTCGGCAGTGCCGTCGATACAGTGCAACCCGGCACCGGGCGCGTGCTCGTCATGGCCGAGAACAAGATCTTCGACGACACGCTGGAGGGTGGTGGCCCGACGACCTCGGCGGTCAACTACAGCACGAGCTACGACTACGGTGGCTCGAGCGGAATCCAACCCGGCTCGACGTACAAGCTCTTCACCCTCCTCGACTGGCTCATCAAGGGCAAGGGCACCGAGGAGAGGGTCAGCGGTGACCCCGACCAGGCCGCTCAGTACTCCAAGTTCATGGAGTGTGGAGAGCCGTCGGGCAGCGGAACCTTCTCCTACAAGAACAACGCTGGCGAGTCGGGCATCTGGACTGTGCGCGACGGAACCGTCAACTCGGTCAACGGCGTGTTCTTCTCGATGGCCAAGCAGCTCGACCTCTGCGACATCCGCGACGTTGCAAAGAGCCTCGGCGTGGAGCGCGCGGACGGGGCCGAACTCAAGACCGTCCCCTCCTCCATCATCGGCATCAACGAGGTGACTCCGCTCAGCATGGCCTCCGCCTATGCGGGTGTCGCTGCACTGGGCAAGTGGTGCAAGCCGATAGTCGTCGACTCCTTCGTCGGGCCGGATGGCGAGGAGAAGGTCGGGCAGACCCCCGAGTGCAAGCAGGCCATCCAGCCGAACATCGCGGCCACCGCCATCGACGTGCTCAAGGGCGTCATGGTCTCGGGCAACCAGGTCTACGGAAACCCTGAGGACGGCATCCCGCTGTTCGGCAAGACGGGCACCACTGACGTGGGCGACCAGACCTGGGTCGCCAGCGGCACCACCTCTGGCGCTTCGGTTGTCTGGGTGGGTAACAGCATCGGCAAGGTCAGCATCCTCGATCAGGAGTACGCGGGCGTGTCGGGCATTCGACTGAGGCACTACATCTCACTCGCGCTGGTCACCGCGCTGGACAACAAGTACGGCGGCAACGACTGGCCCGCCCCCGACCCGGCCCTCGTTACCGGTGGCGGTCTCGCCGTGCCTGACGGCCTCATCGGTCTCAGCCCGGAATCGGCCAAGGCGCTCCTCGAGGGCCTCGGCTTCACCTACGCCGACGGCGGTCCTACCGACTCCGAGGTTCCCGCAGGCAAGGTCGCCGCCACCGACCCACCGGCAGGCAGCAACTCAGCCAAGGGCGCGACCATTACGGTCTACACGAGCAAGGGCAACAAGGCAGCGTTCCCGGATGTCGTCGGTGACGGCACCGTCAACGACTTCCCCAGCGCGCAGAGCGCGCTGAACGGCGCCGGGTATGCAAGCGTGGCCGAGACCTGCGTCGTGCTCAAGCCGACCTCGGGCAACCCGACGGATCCGGTACTGCCCACCGACCCGCGCATCGACAAGGTCCAGTCGTCGTCGCCCGCGGCCGGCTCGTACAACCTCAAGACGGTGGCCGTGAAGCTCGCTGTGGGGAAGCTCACCTGTTGACGAGCTCGCCGTCGCGTTCGGCCGCCACCGCACTGGGTGTGGTGGCGGCCGTCGGCGCGGCGGCGTTCGCGTACGGGTCGCTGGTGGAGCGCAACCGCTTCACCATCCGCCACGAGACGGTCCCGGTGCTCGACCCCGGCGCGCGGCCCCTGACGGTGCTGCACCTCTCCGACCTGCACATGGCACCGTGGCAGGAGCGCAAGCAGGAGTGGGTGCGATCCCTCGCCCTGCTCGAGCCTGACCTCATCGTCAACACGGGTGACAACCTCGGCCACCGGGACGGCATCGAGGGCCTCGAACGGGCCCTCCAGGTCTTCGCGGGGGTTCCCGGTGTGTTCGTGCACGGCTCCAACGACTACTACGGGCCGCAGTTCAAGAACCCCTTCACCTACTTCGGCGGGCCATCCCGGCGCCATGAGAGGCCGGAGGCCCTCGACGTCGAGCGGCTCGAGCGGTACTTCGAGGACACGCTCGGATGGCTGTCTCTCAACAACACGGCGCGTGCCATCGAGGTGCGCGGCTCACGCCTGGAGTTCTTCGGCACGAACGACGCGCACCGCGGGTGGGACCGGCTCGACAGGCTCCCCGGTGTCATCGAGGACATGCGCGAGAACGTCGGCTGGCAGGATGACCCCGCCGGCCCAGACGCGATAGCGATCGGTGTCACGCACGCCCCGTACCGCCGGGTGCTCGACTCGTTCGTCACCCACGGCGCCGAAGTCATCTTCGCTGGACACACCCACGGCGGCCAGGTTCGCGTTCCGGGCCTGCCCGCGCTCGTGACCAATTGCGACATCCCGCGCGAGCAGGCGCAGGGCCTCAGCGTCTGGCAGCACGCCCGCCGCTCGGCGTACCTCGAGGTGAGTGCGGGCATCGGAACGTCGATCTTCGCCCCCGTGCGGTTCGCCTGCCCGCCCGAGGCAGTGGTCGTGACGTTGACACCCGGAGATTTCAGCTATTCTTGATGAGGCTCGCGCCGGAAGGCGCAGTTGATCGGGGTGTGGCGCAGCTTGGTAGCGCGCTTCGTTCGGGACGAAGAGGTCGTGGGTTCGAATCCCGCTACCCCGACAGAGTGAAAGAGAAGGGCCGCCTCAGGCGGTCCTTCTCCGTTTAACCGGTCGACTGTTCGACCCCGCCCGCCTAGGCGAAGTCCGAATCCGGACCGCTGCCGTACGAGAACTCGGCGCGCGGGCGGTACCCGTTGTTGAGCACCCCGCCGCTCTCCTCGAGGTAGCAGGAACCGCACAGCGACTCGTAGGTGACGTCGACCCCGTCGATGGCGACCTGGTCGCCGTCGAAGATGTAGCGGTCGCCGACCTTGCGGGCGTTGAACACCGCTTTGCGACCGCAGCGGCAGATGGTCTTGAGCTCCTCGAGCGAGTGCGCGATCTCGAGCAGTCTGCGGCTGCCGGGGAAGGCGACGGTCTGGAAGTCGGTACGGATGCCGTACGCGAGCACCGGGACGCCCTCCAGGATCGCGATCCGCAGCAGGTCGTCCACCTGCCCCTCGGTGAAGAACTGGGCTTCGTCGACGAGCAGGCAGCTCACGGGGGATCCGGTGCGCTCGAACACCTGCGCGCGGATCGACTGGAACTTCTCGTAGATGTCCTCGTCGGGGGCGACGGTGAAGTCGACGGGGCGGGTCATCCCGAGTCTCGAGACGATGGTCGACTCGCCCTTGGTGTCGATCTCGGGCTTGCCGATCAGGACCTGCTGCCCGCGCTCCTCATAGTTGAACGCGGCCTGGAGCAACGCCGTGCTCTTGCCGCTGTTCATCGCGCCATAGCGGAAGTACAGCTTGCTCATCAGGCGAGATTATCAGGCGAGATAGCCGTCCTCAGCCGCACGCCGAATCAGCTCGGCCTTCTTGCTCGCGGGGCGATTGGCCTTCGCGTACTTCTCCCGCACGCGGCGCAGGTAGGTCTTGGCGGTCTCGTACTGCACGTTCATCCGCTCGGCGACCTCTGGCGTGCTGAGGCCCGAGACGTACAGGGTGAACGCCTGGACCTCTCCCGCGCTGAGCTTCGGTCGGGCCTGAGCGGTAACACCCACGGGCGGCGGGCGCCAGTCGCGCTGGTAGCTCGGCCCGAGTTCGACGCCCATGACGGTGCGCGCGGCATCCATGACCTCGCGCATCGGCAGCGACTTCGAGAGGAAGGCCGCGGCACCGGCGGCAAGGGCGCGCTCGCGCGACTCGCGGGTGTCGAGGCTCGAGAGCACGATGACCTTGGCGCCGGCCGCGCGGCAGGTGCGCACGCGCGCCTCAATCGAGACGGGCTCGCGCAGCTGGAAGTCGATGAAGACCAGGTCGGTCGGGAAGTTGTCGCTGTGGACGAGCTGGAGCCACGTGCTCGCGCTCAGCACGAGGTCGAAGTCGGGGGCGTTGGACGAGATCCAGCTGCTGAGGCTGTCGAGGAGCACCTCGTGGTCGTCGAGGATCGCGAGCCGGATGCGGTCGGTCGCTACCGACTCGGCCGCATAGGCCGGCGCAAGGGGTTCAACACTCATGCTGCAACTATGTCACCCGGTCTACCCCTCTTTGTACCCCACCTCCGGGGTACACGACGGGGCACGCCCTCAGAACAGTGTCGGCTGGGCGGCGCCGGGCGGCAGCTCCTCGGCGATGAGCGAGCCGGTGCGGGGCGTGCGCAGTGAGCGGGTCGTGGCGTTCATGACGCCGCGCTCGAGGCCGTGCATCCGGATGATCGGCTTGATCTTCGCCGCGAGCCACCGCCGGTAGTCCTTCGGGGCGTAGGCGCTGCGCCCGTACATGGAGAGGTAGCGCGGAACGAGCTCCGGATGCTCCAGCTCCAGCCACCGCATGAACCACTCGCGCGCGCCGGGTCGCAGGTGCAGGGCCGAGTACATGATGGAACTCCCGCCCGCGTCTCTCACCTGCCGGACTGCCTCCTCCAGATGCGCACGGGTGTCGGTGAGGTACGGGAGTATCGGCATCATGAACACTGTGCAGTCGAGACCGGCCTCGCGGATGGCGCGCACGGTGTCGAGGCGGCCCTTGGTGGCCGGTGCCCCCGGCTCCACCGACTTCTGAAGTTCGTCGTCGTGCACCGCGATCGTCATGGCCAGGTCGACGGGAACGCTCTCGCTCGCTTCGACGAGCAGGGGCAGGTCACGGCGCAGCAGTGTGCCCTTCGTGAGGATGCTGAACGGCGTGCCGCTGTGCGCGAGTGCGGCGATGATGCCGGGCATGAGCCGGTAGCGGCCCTCGGCGCGCTGGTACGGGTCGGTGTTGGTGCCAAGCGCCACCGCCTCGTGCCTCCAGGACGCCTTCGCGAGCTCTCGCGCAAGCACCTCGGCAACGTTGACCTTCACGACTATCTCGCTGTCGAAGTCTTTGCCGGCGTCGAGGTCGAGGTAGGTGTGGGTGTTGCGGGCGAAGCAGAAGGTGCACGCATGGCTGCAGCCGCGGTATGGGTTGATGGTCCAGTTGAACGGCATTGCGCTGTCACCGGGCACGTGGTTGAGCGCGCTCTTGGCGACGACTTCGTGGAAGCGCATGCCCGCGAACTCGGGTGTAGTGACCGACCGCACGAGGTTGCCGAGGCGCATACCGGGCAGAACGGAGGACGACTCCGCCGTTAGCTGCTGCCCGCTCCACCGCATGTATCGAGTAGAACATATGTTCGAATGTTAATCAATCGAAGCGGAGTTTCGGTGTCGGATCTAGCCTCAGCTCGGGCGGCACCGGGTCGCCCCAGAAGGGAATCTCATGACCATTCGCACAGGAGGGCGCAACCTCGCTCTAGCGCTATCCGCGCTGGCACTCGTCACTGCCGCCACCGTTGGCGCGCCCGCAGCTCCAGCCGAGGCAGCGGGCCGTTGCGTCGACTACAACTACGGGCTGGGTGGGTACTCGAGCTGCGTGGGATACATCCAGCAGCTGCTCAACTACTTCAGAGGCTCCAACCCGCCGATCGCGGTCGACAACGGCTTCGGGCAACAGACCCGCACAGCCGTGATTCACCTGCAGCAGGCGTTCGGGCTGAAGGTGGACGGTGTCGTCGGGCCACAGACCTGGAACATAATCTGCCTGCCGCAGAGGGGACCCGGGATTCCCCCGTCTTTCCCCCTCGCCGCAGCGCGGGCAGCCGGCTGCTCGATCTGAGCGAACCGTTCGCCGCCGGAACTTAGGGACCCAGCGGCGAACACGTGCTCAGTGGTCAAGCGTGGATGTGGAGCACCTTCGCCGTGCGCGCGATGGTCTTCTCAGCGAGGGCCGGATCATCCGCCAACTGCGTGCCGTAGCTCGGGATCATCGTCGCGAGGTGGGGCTTCCAGGCGCCCATGCGGTCGGGGAAGCACTTCTCGATGAGGCTGAGCATGATCGGCACGGCCGTGGACGCGCCGGGCGAGGCACCGAGGAGTCCTGCGATGCTGCCGTCTGCGGCCGCGACGACCTCGGTGCCGAACTGCAACACACCGATCTTCTTCTTGTCTTTCTTGATGACCTGCACGCGCTGGCCCGCCGTGATCTGGTACCAGTCCTTCGGGTCGGCGTCGGGGAAGAACTGCTTGAGCTCGGCGAACTTCGTCTCTTTGGAGGCGACGAGCTGGCTGATCAGGTACTTCACGAGGCTCAGGTTGCCGAGGCCCGCGGCGACCATGGGGAACAGGTTGTGCCAGCGGATCGACGCGAACAGGTCGAGGATCGACCCGGTCTTGAGGAACTTGGGGCTGAACCCGGCGTAGGGCCCGAACATGAGGCTGCCCGTGCCGTCGACGACGCGCAGGTCGAGGTGCGGCACCGACATGGGCGGCGAGCCCACCGCGGCCTTGCCGTAGACCTTCGCCTTGTGGCGGGCCACGAGGTCGGGGTTGTCTGTGCGCAGGAACTCGCCACTCACGGGGAACCCGCCGAAGCCGCGGATCTCCTTGATTCCCGACTTCTGCAGCAGGCCCAGGGCGTAGCCGCCTGCACCCACGAAGACGAAGCGCGCAGTGACCGGCTCGACGGGCGTGCCGCCGATGTCGCGGCGCATGCTGAGGCGCCACAGGCCGTCGCGCTGGCGCGTGATGTTCTTGACGAGAACGCCGGTGTTGAGCGTTCCGCCCGTGGCGATGAGGTTCTGGGTGAGGAGGTGCGAGAGCGATCCGAAGTCGACATCCGTGCCGGCCGCGATACGCGTCGCCGCGATGGGCTCGCTCTTGCGTCGGCCGGGAATCATGAGGGGCGCCCACGAGCGGATCGTGCGGGCATCCGTCGAGAATTCCATGCCCTGGAAGAGCGGGTGGTCCTTGAGTGCCTCGTAGCGCTTGCGCAGGTAGTCGACGTTCGACTCGCCCCACACGAAGCTCATGTGCGGGGTCGCGTTGATGAACGACTCGGGCTCGGGCAGCGCGCCCGTGCCGACGAGGTACGACCAGAACTGGCGCGACACCTGGAACTGCTCGTTGACCTTCACGGCGCTCGCGATGTCGATGGAGCCGTCGGCGCGCTGCGGCGTGTAGTTGAGCTCGCACAGGGCCGAGTGGCCGGTGCCCGCGTTGTTCCACGGGTTCGAGCTTTCGAGGGCGAGGTCGCCCAGACGTTCGAAGACCTGGATGTCCCAGTCGGGCTGGAGCTGACGGAGGAGCGCACCGAGGGTGGCGCTCATGATGCCGCCACCGATGAGTGCGACGTCGATGGGTTTACTCACTGGTTCAGTCTAATCTCGGGCCGCTGTGAGCAGCCGCCGCGGGGGCCGTCAAGAACCGCGGTTCTTGACGGCCCGCGAAGGACTCAGCCCACGAGCTCCGGGTCGGTGACCATGGGCTCGACCGCGATGGGCTCGGGCAGCGCGATGACGCCCTCCACGAGGCTCACCACCGAGCTCCACCAGCCGTCGGCCACCTGCATGGCGTAGCCGGGCACGAGCCAGGCGTTGCCGTCGGCGTCCCACATGAGCAGGAGCGTGGCCTCCGCAGTGTCGACGGTCACGTCGACGACCTCGGGGGTGGGCTGCGGCGCGGGGATAGGGTCGACGGGCATCGGGTCCACGGGAACCGGCTCGACGGGAACCGGCTCGGTCGGGATCTCGGTGGGCGACGGGTCGGGCGCGATCCCCGTGTTGGTCGGAGCGGGCTCCGCGGTCGGCTCGACCGGGGCGACGTCATCCGTCGCCACTCCCGCCTTCGCGTTAGCGGCATAGAGCGCAGCGCCGCTCTGGTAGTCGGGGCCGGCCGAGCCCCACCAGCGGCCGTCCTCGAGGCGATCCACCGCATCGACGGGGGAGACCGTGCCGTAGCTGCCGCGCGACTGCACGTCGACCGAGTGGCCGTACGCCCAGGAGATGCCGCCCGTGTTCGACCACGTGATGCTCCACTCGAGGGCGGTCTTCACGCCCGCAACCACGAGGTTGGCCGTGGCCGTCGTGCTCCAGTCGTCGGAGCTGGTCGTGATGTCCGCTGCATCCACGGTGAAACCGGTGGACTCCAGCAGCGCTTGGGCCTTGGCGCGGGCCTCGTCTTCGCTGGGAGCGAGGTTGGCTGGCGCATCCGCGGGGAGGGTGCATCCGTACTCCACCGACTGCTCGGCAGTCACCGTCGGGTCGCAGATGTAGAAGGAGCTGGCGGCGGGGTCGGAGTACCACCAGTCGCCCGTGCCCGACCACGTGAGGTTCACGGAGGGGGCGGAGCCGTCTTCAGGGCCGACCTGCCAAGCGGGGTAGCCCTCGTCTGCGTAGCTCGCCTTGCCGACCTCGCCCGTCACGCCGAACACGCCGGCGATCTCTGCCGCGCGCTCCTGCGGGTCGCCGTCGAGCACGAGCTGATAGACATCGCCGCTGCCGCCGGAGGTCGAGAGCCCCGCGCCCGCGGAGTAGTTGTAGTCGACCCACCAGCCGATCTTCATCGACTCGCCCGCGACCGAGTCGCCCGCGGCCATGGGGCTTGCCGCACCGGATGCCGCAGCCGCGGTGAAGAGCGGCGGACGCGTGAACGTGGGGGCCACGACCAGCGCACCGACAGTGACGACGGCCACGGCGAGGCCTGCGCCGCCCGCGATCCGCAGGGTGCGGCCGGGGTTGTGCAGCCGGGGTGCCGGATGTCCGGCGGCACCGGTGACGATGTCTGTGGAGAGTTCGGGGGCTGGGGAGGAGGGGAGGCTGCGCCGCAGTCGGGCGGATACGTCGTTGTCGAAGTCGCTCATACCTGGGTTATGTCGCGACGGCGCCGGTTCTTTCATCCGCCGACGATATTCCTTCGCCGGGCAGAAGCTCACGCAGGCGCTTCTTCGCCCGGTGCACGCGGATCGTCGCGGCGTTCACGCTCACCCCGAGGGCGATGGCGAGCTCCGCGGGGGCCAGCTCCTCCACGAGGGCGAGGGCGAGCACCTCGCGCTCGGCGGGGCGAAGGTGCCGCCACGCTGCCGCGAGTGCGGCATCCGCCACCACGATGTCTTCCGCGGAGGGCGACGAGTCTGCGGGGCGCAGGGACGCGAGAAACGCAGAACCGGACGCCTCTTTACGGCGATGGTTGGCCACCACGTTCGCCGCGATCCGGTAGAGCCACGGCAATTCCTCCCCCGCGGCGACGGAGGCGCGCTTGCGCCAGGCGATCGCGAACACGTCCGCGGCGAGGTCCTCGACGGCCTGCCTCGGCACACGACGGAACAGGTATCCGCTCACCGCGGGAAGGTACTGCACGTAGGCGCGCTCGAACTGCGCGTCTGATGTCTCCATGCCGCAAGCCTGACGACAGACCCAGACGATCACAACCCAACGTTCCTGGGACGGACGACGTCAGAGGCCCAGCTTCGTCAGCGCCGCATCCATCTCCACGGCCATGTGCGCGTAGCCGTCGTCGTTGGGGTGCAGCCCGTCGGACGCCATCCACTCCGGATGCCCCTCGATCCAGTGGCTCGCGTCGGGGATGTAGTCCGCGCCGATGACGCCCGCGGCATCCTTCACCCAGTCGATGATGATCTGCACGCTCTCAGGCCGCTGGTCGGTGTACCAGAAGGGCTCCACGACGATGATGCGGGCATCCGGGAGCGCAGTTTTCAGTCGGGTGAAATCGTCGGTGATCTGGGCCTTGATGCGGTCGGCAGCGCGGTCGTAGCTGAAGTTGTCGTTGAGCCCCATGGTGATGAAGAGGATGTCTGGGTCGTTCGCGATGACCTCGCTGGGCTCGTCGCCGTCGCCGAAAGTTCCGCGGTTGTTGATGAAGCCGAGTCCGTTGACGCTCGGATTGAACTCCGTCCAGCCGCGCTCGGCACAGATGATGCTCGACCAGCGTTTACTCGGGTCGGAGGCACCGGTGCCCAGCGTGTAGGAGTCGCCGTAGAACGCGACATGCGTGGCGTTCGGGTCGCGAGGGGCGTCGACGGGCATGGCTGTACATCCTCCCAGGGCGAGCACGAGTGCGACGGCGAGCAGTCTCATGGTTGTTGTTCGGCGCTGCGCGACCTTCGGATGGCCCATCCGATGCCCCGGATGATCCCCGCTATGACGACCCCGGCGACGCCGCCAGTACTGTTGGCGACCACGTCGTCGAAGCTCGCGACCCGACCGGGCAGGAACAGTGCCTGCCCCAGCTCGATGCCCGCGGCCGCAGCGATGAGCCCGACTACGACGAGCCACCACCAGTTCGTGGGCACGAGAAGCGCGATGAGCAGCCCGAAGGGCACGAACAGCATCACGTTCGCGAACGATTCGAGCTGCGTGTAGGTGACCCAGCCGAGGCCTGTCGCGTTGAGCTCCTGGCTCAGGTCGACGCCTCGGATCGGGCTGATAGGCGAGAGCGCGATGACCCCGAGAGTCACCAAGTAGACGCCGAGCAGCGCCGCCGTGACGATCCGTGCGGAGATCTAGGCCACCTGGGCTGCGAGGTCGGCCGCCACCAACTCCGCGATCTGCACGGCATTGAGGGCGGCGCCCTTGCGCAGGTTGTCGTTGCTGATGAACAGTGCGAGGCCGCGGTTGTTCGGCACGCCCTCATCCTGGCGGATGCGGCCGACGTAACTCGGGTCTGTGCCTGCGGCCTCGAGCGGCGTGGGGATGTCCGTCAGAACAACACCCTCCGCAGTCGACAGCAGTTCCTTGGCACGCTCGACGCTCAGGGAGTCCCTGAACTCGGCGTTGATCGCGAGCGAGTGGCCTGTGAAGACGGGCACTCGCACGCAGATGCCGCTCACGAGCAGGTCGGGCAGCTCGAGGATCTTGCGGCTCTCGTTGCGTAGCTTCTTCTCCTCGTCGGTCTCGTCGTCGATGAGATTGCCGGCGAGCGGGATGACGTTGAAGGCGATGTTGCGCGCGAACGCCTCGGGGGCGGGCATGGATACCGCACCGCCGTCGTGCACGAGGCCACGGGCATCCCCCGCCGCCTCGATCTGCGACATGAGCTCTTCGCCGCCCTTGAGGCCCGCACCGGACACGGCCTGGTACGTGGACACGATGAGGCGCTCGAGTCCCGCCTCGGTGTCGAGGACCTTCAAGACCGGCATTGCTGCCATGGTCGTGCAGTTCGGGTTCGCGATGATGCCCTTCACCGCCTGCTTGATGGCGTGCGGGTTCACCTCGCTGACCACGAGGGGGACATCCGGATCCATGCGCCAGCCCGACGAGTTGTCGATGACGAGCACGCCCGCCTCGGCGAAGCGCGGGGCTTGGGCCTTGGATGTGGTCGCACCGGCGGAGAAGATCGCGATATCGAGACCCGTGGGGTCGGCGGTGCTCGCGTCTTCGACCGTGATCGGGGTGCCCTTGAAGTCGAGTGTCGTGCCCGCGCTCCTCGCGCTCGCGAAGAAGCGAATCTCGGCAATCGGGAAGTCGCGCTCCTCGAGAAGCTGGCGCACGACGGCGCCGACCTGTCCTGTGGCGCCGACGACGCCGATACGTACTCCGCTGCTGTTCATGGTTCTTAATTGTACGGAGCGAAGTCTGCCACTTTGTCCACAGATTGCTGCCAGCCAGCCGAACATATGTTCGATACTGCGATGATCTTTGTATGGTCTTCATCACTCCGGATGCGGCGGCTCTCGCCCCAGCTGCACTTGGTGATGATGCGCTCCTCGACGCGCAGAAGTCCCTCGCCTCCTCCATTCGCACCCTCGAGTCGGCGGCATCTCGCGTCGCGGCGGAGATCGCGCGGCGCTCCTCGCGCGATCTCGGGTACGAGGGACTCGCACAACGCCTCGGGGCTCGCACTCCCGAGCGGCTCGTGCAGTTGCTCTCGGGCAGTTCCCTCGCGGATGCCCGACGGCTCGTCAGGGTGGGCACAGCTACCGAACCGTGGCTGGCACCCGCTGACGGGCTCGGTGTGCAGCAGATCGACGCGATCCGGTCGGGGCTCGCAAGCACCCTCTCCCCCGAGATGCTCGAACCTGCGGTGGCCCAGCTCGCCGCCGAGGCCACCTCGCTCGACGTGGATGCGCTCGCCCGGCGCGCGCGCGAGGTGCGTGACGAGCTCGATGCGTCGTCAACCGCACTACACGAGGAGGTCATGCGGGGGCAGCGTTTCCTGCGACTCACTCCGCTGCCGACCGGCATGACCCGAGTATCGGGGCTGCTCGATCCCGAGTCGGCGGCGATCGTCGTGGGTGCCGTGGATGCGATAACCGCGCCGCGGAGGGGTGGGCCGCGGTTCGTCTCGCAGGACGAACCCTCGCTTCTGCCCGACGACCGCACTATCGACCAGCTCACGGTCGACGCGCTCGTCGACATCGTGGCGGTGGCCACTCGAGCCCCCTCGGGCAAGCTCTTCGGCAAACACAACCCGGCGGTGCGCGTGCTCGTCACGCGCGACGACCTCGTGCGCCGGGAGGGCCCCGCGTTCCTCGAAGGTCAGTCCACGTCGGTGTCGGTCGCGACGGCAGAGCGGCACGTGTGCACAAGCGGCGTGATAGCCGTCTCGTTCAGCGACGACGGTGAAGGGTTGGACCTCGGTCGCGAAGAGCGATTCCACCTCCCGCGGCAGCGCACGGTGCTCGCAGCTCGCGACGGTGGCTGCCTAGTGGGCGAGTGTGATCGGCCACCCTCGTGGTGCGAGGTACACCACATAGTCCCGTGGTCAGAGGGCGGGGGTACGAGCATCGATGACGGGGTGCTGCTGTGCCGGTTCCATCACATGCTGTTCCACAACAACGGGTGGCGGGTTGTCCACGACGGGCACGGGTATGCCGCCGTGCCACCCGTCTCTGTCGACCCGTCGCGCACGGCGAGGGCGCTGAGGTCGAAGAGCCCGGCGCTGCGGAGGCTGCTGGCGCAGACCGGGTGAGCCCGCGCGTTAGCCGAGCCGAGTGAGCCAGAACACCGAGCCGGAGATCGCGGTCGCCGCGAGCAGGAGTTCGATCACTCCCATGAACCTGATTGCCGCGATGCTGGGCACCCTCATGGGCGCTGGGCCGCCAGTTCGCGCCAAGCGTGTGTAGAGGCCCTGCACGAGAGCGCTCCGGAACAGGAACACGGCCGCCGTGGCGAGGATCACCACACCAAACACACCGAAGACAACCGCGCTGGCAACCGGATTGGCTTCCATGTCTAGCTACCTGCCGGTACCGCCGTGCACGACGGCCTCGGTGTCACCATCGAGACCGAACGCGGTGTGGACGACACGCACGGCATCATTCACGGTATCGGCCCGAGTGACCACAGAGATGCGGATCTCGCTGGTCGAGATCATCTCGATGTTGATACCGGCCTCGAACAGAGCGGTGAAGAGCTTGGCGGAGACCCCGGCGTTGGTGCGCATGCCGGCACCGACGACCGCGAGCTTCGCGATCTGGTCGTCGTGCTGGAGCGACTCGAACCCGATGTCCTCCTTATCGGCGTTGAGGGCTGCCATCGCCGCTTGCGCATCCGACTTCGGAAGGGTGAAGGAAATGTCGGTGAGACCGGTCGCCGCGGAGGAGACGTTCTGCACGATCATGTCGATGTTCACGTTGGTGCGCGCGATAAGAGTGAAGATCTGCGCGGCCTTACCCGGCATGTCGGGAACGCCCACGACAGTGATCTTCGCCTCGCTGAGGTCGGCGGCGACACCGGTGACGATCGGCTCTTCCACGATTTCTCCATCCTTCGGGTTCACGACGAGCGTGCCCTCGTTGTTGTTGAACGACGACCGCACGTGGATCGTGACTCCATGACGCCGCGCGTACTCGACAGCGCGGATGTAGAGAACCTTCGCTCCCGTGGCGGCGAGCTCCAGCATCTCCTCGCTCGTGATGCGGTCGAGCTTGCGGGCCGCGGGGACCACGCGCGGGTCCGCCGTGAAGATACCGTCGACGTCGGTGTAGATCTCGCACACGTCGGCGCCCAGGGCAGCGGCCAGGGCAACCGCGGTGGTGTCGGAGCCGCCACGGCCGAGGGTGGTGATGTCACCGGTTCCGCGGTTGAAGCCCTGGAACCCCGCGACGATGGCGACGGCACCGTCGTCCAGCGCCTCGCGCACGCGCTTGGGAGAAACTTCGACGATACGCGCCGACCCGTGCTGGGCATCCGTGACCATGCCTGCCTGGCTGCCGGTGTAGCTGCGCGCCTCGATACCGAGACTGCGGATGGCCATGGCAAGGAGAGCCATCGAGATGCGCTCACCCGCCGTGAGGAGCATGTCGAGCTCGCGACCCGAGGGCAGCGGGACTACCTGCTCGGCGAGGTCGAGGAGCTCGTCCGTCGTGTCACCCATGGCCGACACGACGACGACGACCTCGTTGCCCGCCTTGCGGGTCTCGACGATGCGCTTCGCCACGCGCTTGATGCTCTCAGCGTCGGCAACCGACGAGCCCCCGAACTTCTGGACGATGAGGCTCACGTGGTTCTCCTGCGGACTGGCTTATCCGGCCCGGCGTTCAGGCCCAAACAGCGAGTTTAGTGGGAGTTGAGCGCCTAGTTCTCCACAAGTCTGCGGCCCTCGAACGCGCGACCGAGAGTGACCTCGTCGGCGTACTCCAGGTCGCCGCCCACGGGCAGTCCGGAGGCGAGGCGCGTGACGCGCAGGTTCGGGTAGTTGAGCAGGCGCGTGAGGTACGTGGCCGTCGCCTCGCCCTCCAAGTTCGGGTCGGTCGCGATGATGACCTCGGTGACCGTGCCGTCGGCGAGACGGGCGACGAGCTGCTTCATCCGGAGGTCGTCGGGGCCGATGCCATCGATGGGGCTGATGGCTCCGCCGAGCACGTGGTACAGACCCTTGAACTCGCGCGTGCGCTCGATGGCGACGACGTCCTTCGCCTCCTCGACGACGCAGATGGTCGCGGGCGAACGGCGCGGATCACGGCAGATCGAGCACGTCTCCTGCTCGGTGACGTTGCCGCAGATGGAGCAGAAACGCACCTTGTCGCGAACATCGCGCAGCACCTCGGAAAGGCGCGTCACATCGAAGCTCTGCGTCTGGAGGATGTGGAAAGCGATGCGCTGGGCGGACTTCGGACCGATGCCCGGCAGGCGGCCCAGTTCGTCGATGAGCTCCTGCACGATGCCGTCGTACACGCGCTACTCGTCTCTCGGCTGGGGAACGACCCGGGGAGCAACCTGCTGCTCCTCGATGAAGTTGGCGCCCAGCAGTTCGCGGACCACGGATTCCCCGTAGCGGGCGTTGCCCGCGGGGGCGGCGGCACGGGGTGCCGCGGCGGCAGCTGGCGCGGTGGGGGGTGGCGTATCGGGCTGGCTGGTCGGCGCTGTTGCCGTCGCCACGGACGGCGCGGGAGCTGACGCCGCGGCTGACGCCGATGCCGGTCCAGCTGATTCGGGCGCGCTGGCAGGCGGGGACGCGGCCTGCGTCGGGGCGGGCGGGGTGGCTCTGGGCTCGGACGCTGCCGAGGGAGCGTTGCGCGCAGGGACGCGACCGGGCGCGGGAGCGTCGACGGGCTCCGAGTCCGGAATTGCCGCAACTGCCCATCCGCCCTCTGTCGGCGGGAACTCGTCGACGGGCGGAGCCTCGTCGAACGGGGGCTCGTCGACGGGGCGAGCGGCCGGAGCCGCATTCGCATCGACGCGCGCGATGAGCGCGGGCTCGAGGCCCAGCACCTTCACGAAGGCCTTCTTGAGCAGCTCCCCCACGCCCTGGCCGGGTGAGGCGGGCTTCTTGAGTTCGTCGACATCCTTCTGGCTGGGGAACGACAGGACGAGGATCTTTCCCTCGCGCAGTTCAAGCGGCTGCGCCGTGTAGACGACGAGCCACGCGTTGAGCTTCGCCTCCTTGACCGCTTCGAGGATCTCGGGCCAGGAATCCTTCACCTGCTGGAGGGTGATCGGTCCGATGGGCTTCTCGCGCGAGGGGGCGGGGGTAGCAGGGGCGGTGGGCGTGGTCGCCGCGGGGATGGTCACCGCGGGAGGGACCGCGGCGACCTGGGGCGACGACGCGGGGGCAGCGGGCTCGACCGCGGCGGAGGCGGCGGCGGGAGCCACTACCGACTCGCGGGTAGGCGGTACCGAAGCAGAAGGCGGTGCCGAAGCAGCGGGCGCAGCACCAACCGCCCGGCCGGATGACCCGTCGTCGACGCCGACGCGGCGCTCGAGCCGCTCCACTCGGGCGAGGGCACCGCGCTCACTGTCGTCACTGGCGGGAACGAGGATGCGCGCGACCATGAGCTCGAGGTGCAGGCGCGGTGACGTGGCACCGGTCATCTCCGAGAGGGCGGAGTTCACGACATCCGCCGCACGCGAGAGCTCGGCAGTGCCGAACGTCGACGCCTGCTTGGCCATGCGGTCGAGCTGGTCTTGAGGGATACCGCGCAGCACGGATGCCGCATTGCCAGAGGTCGCCGCGACGATGATGAGGTCGCGCAGGCGCTCGAGCAGGTCTTCCACGAAGCGACGGGGGTCCTGCCCCGTCTGGATGACCCGATCGACGGAGCCGAAAGCCGCAGCCGCATCGCGAGCGCCGATGGCCTCCACGACGTCGTCGAGCAGCGCACCGTGCGTGTACCCGAGGAGCGCGACAGCACGCTCGTAGTCGATGGTGGAGGTCTCGGATCCGGCGATCAGCTGGTCGAGGAGCGACAGGGTGTCGCGCACCGAACCACCACCGGCCCGAACGACGAGCGGCAGGACACCCGGCTCGACCTCCACACCCTCCGAGGTGCAGAGCTGCTGCACGTAGTCGAGCATCTGCGCGGGCGGCACGAGCCGGAACGGGTAGTGATGCGTGCGCGAGCGAATGGTGCCGATAACCTTCTCGGGCTCGGTAGTCGCGAAGATGAACTTCACGTGCTCCGGCGGCTCTTCCACGATCTTGAGCAGCGCGTTGAAGCCCTGGGGCGTGACCATGTGCGCCTCATCGAGGATGAAGATCTTGAAGCGGTCGCGCGCGGGGGCGAACACGGCGCGCTCGCGCAGGTCGCGGGCATCGTCGACACCGTTGTGGGATGCGGCGTCGATCTCGACGACATCGAGCGACCCGCCACCGTCGCGGGAGAGCTCGACGCACGACGGGCACACACCGCACGGGGTATCTGTGGGCCCTTCAGCGCAGTTGAGGCAGCGCGCCAAGATGCGGGCGGATGTGGTCTTGCCGCAGCCACGGGGACCACTGAAGAGGTAGGCGTGGTTCACGCGATCGGTGCGAAGGGCTGTGCGCAGCGGATCCGTCACCTGCGACTGGCCGATGAGTTCGGCGAACGTCTCCGGCCGATAACGGCGATACAGGGCTGCGACCACGTGTCCACAGTAGTCGCCGCGACCGACGCTGACGGGGCGCGGGACGCTCGAATGGGGGCGTACCCCGGTTGTCCCCAAAACGGGGCAAAGGCTTGTACCCCGCTTTGTGGTCGGCGTAGCCTGCTGGTGTTCGGTGATCGTCAGGTGGTCATCCGACAACATTCGACCTGGGGGGGCCGGGTCCCAAATAGGGGGCTCTTCCAATGCAATCAACCATGCCCGCTTTCGCGGGTTCAGCAATCACGTCGGCCACGCGCAGCACGCGCATCAAGGCGGTTCTCGCCGGCGGTCTCGTACTCGGCCTCGGCGCAGCGATGACGCTCGCCGCCTGGACCGACCAGGAGTTCGCCACCGGCACGTTCACGGCCGGCAGCTTCAACCTCGTCGGCAGCACCGACGGCACGACGTTCAGCGAGCACGCCACGGCCGATCCGGGCGTTCCGGCAGCGCTCTCGTTCACCACGGGATTTAACAATCTGAGCAAGAGCTCGACAGTGGCCGCACCGTTCGTCGTGCATCTCGACGCCGCGACGACCGTCGCGGGCACGGGCATCCTCACGGCATCGACGGGTACGGGCGCCGCCGCCACGCACCTCACGTTCGGGGTGGTGCAGGTGGCGAACGTCGCAGCCTGCACACCGACGGCGACCGGCACGACACGCGTTCCTGCCGCCACGGCCTTCGGCTCGGCGACCGGGGCCACCTCGTTCGCACTCACGGCGGGCAACGGCACGCTGCCGGGCACCGACGTGGTGCTGTGCATCCAGGTGACCTCCGACGCGACCCTCGTGCAGGGCTCGACGGCGACGGCGACCTGGCAGTTCACCGCGACCTCGAACTCCTAGGCCGATGTCCCGCCACAAGGCGGCGGCGCGGTCGCGCACCTCGACCAAGGTGCGCGCCGTGCTCGCCGGAGCACTCGTGCTGGGCGTCGGCGCGACCATGACGCTCGCGTCGTGGACCGACACCGAATTCGCGACCGGAAGCTTCTCCGCGAGCACCTTCAACACGCAGTCGAGCATCGACAACTCGACGTGGGCAGACAACATCACCGCGCCCGGCGCAACCATCACCTTCTCGGGTTCGGGAATGTCACCTGACACGCACCGCTACGGCTACGTGCTCATCCGCACCAAGCCGAACTCGGTGGGCGGCACGATCAGCTTCGTCGCCCCCACCGTCACCAACGGCGGAAGCGACACCTCGCCGTTCCTCGGCGCGGCCCTGCAGTACAAGGCCATCTCGATCAGCGCGGCCGGATGCTCCGCCACGACGTTCTCGACGGGCACCCCCACCTACATCGTGGGAACGTCGAGCGCGTACGCAGCCCTCGCCACGGCAGGATCCACCGCCGTGACGCTGCCCGCTGCCACCGCCTCGGCGGGAGCCCCCGTGGGCTACTGCTTCGATGTGTACCTGCCCACGGGCGCCGACCCGCTCCTACAGGGCAAGTCGGTCACGGTGACCTGGAACGTCGCAGCGGTGTCGGTGCCCTGATGACGATGACCACGACGATGAAGCGGCCGGGCGCCGCGGTCGGTAACGCGCTGCTGACCGTGGCCGCGATCGGCGGCGTGCTGTGCATCATCTTCGTGGTGCTCGCCGTGGTCTTCCACATCACGCTCATCATGTTCAAGACGGGATCGATGAGTCCGACCATCCCGACCGGCTCGCTCGCGGTGGTCGAGCAAGTGGCCGGCGACGACATCCGCGTGGGCGACGTCATCACTGTCGACCGCGCGGATGCCCTGCCGATCACCCATCGCGTGACCTCGGTGACCCCGCTCGACGGGGGAGCGGTCTCGATCACGATGCGCGGCGACGCCAACCCCTCCGAGGATCCGGCCCCGTACACCGTGACGACCGCGCGCCGAGTGCTGTTCTCGGTTCCGGGGCTCGCCTACGCGGTGGCCGCGGCATCCAACCCGCTAGCGCTCGGCGGCATCACCGTGGGTGCCGCGGGTATCGTCACGTGGGCGTTCTGGCCGCGCGAGGAACGCGGACTGCGCCCCCGGCGCCGGGCGACACATACGTCCGCGGGCATGCGGCACGCGGCGACAGCGATCGCGATCATCGCCGCGGGCGCCACAGTTCTCGCCCCCGCGCCGGCCGCACACGCCGCCGTCACCGAGCAGACCATCGTCGGCTCGGCCATCACCCTGGTCTCGATCGCCGACTTCGACGCCATGGACGATCTGCAGCCCGGTGTCCCTGTCGTGTGGCAGATCGGCGTGAGTGCGCACCCCGTGCAGCCCGGCACTGTCGACCTCTCGCTTTCGGGTACGGGGGCGCTCGTGTCCGACCCCACAGGGCTCTGGCTGTCGATCGACACGTGCGCCGAGCGCTGGGTGGGCACGACGTGCGCCACGGGGTCGAGTTCCGTGCGATCCATGACAGCAGCATCCGGGATGCTCAGCCACTCCCTGCACGTGGACAGCATGCCCACCAACGACGACCTCTGGCTGCTCATCCGCGCGATGGTCCCGAACGCGCCGACTATGCGCTCGGGGACCGCGAGCCTGTCGATCATCGCGTCCGGATCGGGCAGCACCGTCGTCGCCGGCACCACGCCCGGCGCGATCGCGTACACGGGCCTCGACATCCGCGGTCCGCTCAGCACGGCCCTCGGAGCGCTCGTCGTCGGGCTCGGACTCGCGTTCGCGGCGCGACTGCGGCGCAGGGTGATCGCATGAAGCGCGCCCTCATCGGCCTCGCCGTGCTCGCGGTCGCCGTGACCCTGCTTGTCTCGCCGCCCCGCCCCACCCTCGCGTCGTGGTCGGACTCGGAGAAGGGCACGGGCTCGTTCTCGACCTACACGGTGCCCAAGCCGACGATCACGGGATGCACCTCGAGCAACATCCTGGGCTCGGGCAACGTCACGATCAAGTGGAAGTACAACTCGACCTCGCCCACACCCACCGCCACGTTCTGGTTCTCGTCGTCGAGCCTCATCACGGTCGTCCTGCTCTCCGGGTCGACCACGACCACGGGACCCGTCGCGGGCGAGTACACCACCTCCTTCAGCAGTGGCCTGCTCACGGGTCTACTCGGCGGCCCCGCCTACGTGGGTGTCGCCGCGAACCAGTACGGGTGGGGCTCGCAGGTCGCGGGTGCGACAGCCCAACTGCCGGCGCTCGTGGGCTCCGGCACCTGTGTCATCGCGCCGTGACGGCCACGGCCTGACGGGCTATCTCGAGCTCCTCGTTGGTGGGCACGACCATGACCGTGATCGCCGAATCGCCGGATGACACGATCCGCGCGTCCTTCGACCGCTGCACGTTGAGCGACTCGTCGAGCCTGATGCCGAACAGCCCCTCGACGGCGGCGGACCGTGTGAGCGCGCTGTTCTCGCCGACTCCCGCCGTGAAGACGACAGCGTCGGCCCCGCCGAGGTGGGCGAGGTAGGCACCGAGGTAGTGGCGCAGGCGGTGGTGGTACACGTCGAGGGCGAGTTGCGCTGCGGCATCCCCCGCGGCCGCGGCCTCCTGCACGTCGCGCATGTCGGCGCGACCGGAGAGTCCGTGCAGCCCGCTGCCGCGGTTGAGCAGCTCGTCGAGCTCGGGCAGAGTGCTGCCCGAGCGGCCGAGGTGGAACAGCACCCCCGCGTCGATGTCTCCCGAGCGCGTGCCCATGACGAGGCCCTCGAGGGGCGTCATGCCCATCGAGGTCTCGACGGAGCGTCCCGAGTCGATCGCCGCTACTGAGGCTCCGTTGCCGAGGTGGAAGACGATGAGTTTCGCGTCGGTGCGGCCCAGCATCCGGGCGGCGACGCGGGAGACGTACTGGTAGGACGTGCCGTGGAATCCGTAGCGCCGGATGCCCAGCTCGGCCGGTATCGCGTACGTGTAGGCCTCAGGCGCGAGGGTCTTGTGGAACGCCGTGTCGAACACCGCCACATTCGGCACGCCGGGGAACGCGGCACGAGCGGCCCTGATGCCCGCGAGATTCGCCGGGTTGTGCAGCGGCGCGAGCGCGGAGAGCCGCTCGATCTCGGCCTCCACCTCGTCGGTCACGAGGGTCGCCTCCGTGAACACGCTGCCCCCGTGCACGACGCGGTGGCCGATGACCGCCGGATGCTCGCCGCCCAGTTCCTCGAGCAGCCCGCGCATGGCTGCCCCATGGTCGCTGACACGCTCGATGAGCCCGCCGCGGGACTCCCCGGACTCCGCCTCCACGAGTTCCCACTTGATGGACGACGACCCGGAGTTGACGACGAAGACGAGGGTCACGACTGCTGCGCCTGGATCGCCGTGATGGCCACGGTGTTGACGATGTCGCGCACGAGCGCCCCACGCGAGAGGTCGTTGACGGGCTTGCGGAGACCCTGCAGCACGGGCCCGATGGCGACGGCGCCCGAGCTGCGCTGCACTGCCTTGTAGGTGTTGTTGCCCGTGTTGAGGTCGGGGAAGATGAACACCGTCGCGCGGCCCGCCACCTGCGACTCGGGCATCTTCGCCTTCGCGACCGCGGCATCGGCCGCCGCGTCGTACTGGATGGGGCCCTCGACGAGCAGGTCGGGGCGGCGTTCGCGCACGAGGGCCGTCGCCGCGCGCACCTTCTCGACATCGGCGCCGGAGCCCGACTCCCCCGTCGAGTACGACAGCATGGCGATGCGCGGCTCGATGCCGAACTGCTCGCTCGTGGCCGCTGCCGAGATCGCGATGTCGGCGAGCTGTTCGGCTGTGGGATCCGGGACTATCGCGCAGTCGCCGTAGACGAGCACTTGGGTCTCGAGCGCCATGAAGAACACGCTCGAGACGATGTTCACGCCGTCGACAGTCTTGATGAACTGCAGCGCGGGAGTGATGGTGTGCGCAGTCGTGTGCGCGGCACCCGAGACCATGCCGTCGGCGAGCCCGAGGTGCACCATCATCGTGCCGAAGTAGGAGACATCGGTGACGATGTCGCGCGCGTCCTCGACGGTCATGCCCTTGTGGGCGCGCAGCTTCGCGTACTCGGCGGCGAACTGCTCGCGCAGGTCCGGATCGTTCGGCGAGGTGACCGTCGCCGCCGCGAGGTCGACCCCGAGGCCCGCGGCGCGTGAGCGCACATCCGTCTCGTCGCCGAGGATCGTGAGGTCGACGACGCCGCGACTCAGGAGCGTTCCGGCAGCCTGAAGGATGCGGTCGTCGGATCCCTCGGGCAGCACTATGCGCTTGCGGTCGCTGCGTGCACGCTCGAGCAGCGCGTACTCGAACATGAGCGGCGTGACCGCGCTCGACTCCCCCGCGCCGAGCTCCGTGGACAGCAGCTCGCCGTCGACGTAGCGCTCGAACAGCGCGAGCGCCGTGTCGATCTTGCGCTGCGAGGTGGCGGTGAGCCGCCCGCGGATCTGCCCGATGCGCTGGGCTGTGGCGTACGTGCCGAGCCCGGTCGTGACGATCGGGAGGGTCTCGTCGAGCCCCCCGATGAGCCTGTCGATGACGGGCGAGAGCTCGAAACCGCCGTTGAGCACGATGCCGGCGAGCGACGGGAACGTCGCCGAGGCGTGCGCGGTAAGAGCGGCAAGCAGCATCTCACTGCGGTCGCCGGGGATCACCACGAGCCCGCCCTCCATGAGCCGCGGCAGCACGTTCTCCATCGACATCGCGGCGATCACGACCCCGAGCGCCTCCCGCGCGAGGAGCGCCGGATCCCCCTTCAGGAGGTGCCCATCGACCCCGGCCATGACGGCCTCCACGGTGGGAGCCACCAGATACGGGTCTTCGGGGATCGCCCACGCGGGCACGTGCGTGGCAGACCCGATCGCGGCGATGATCTCGTCGAGCTTCTCGGGGTCCGCACGGTTCGCGATGACAGCGAGCAAGCTCGCGTGTGCGACAGCGAGCTCGGGCAGGCTCAGTTCGGCGACCTGGCGGAGCTCATCCGCGGTCCGCGCACGGCTCTCGTCGGGCTCACGCCCGGTGAGGACGAGCAGCACGGGCGCGCCGAGGTTGGCGGCGATGCGTGCGTTGTAGGCGAGTTCGGTGGGGGTGGCGACATCCGTGAAGTCCGAGCCAACGATGACGACGGTGTCGCACTGGCGCTCGACGGCCTTGAACCTGTCGACGATCCTGGAGAGGGCGGCATCCGGATTCTCGTGCACCTCTTCGTACGTGACCCCCACGCACTCCTCGTAGTCGAGAGTGACGCCGTCGTGGGCGAGGAGCAGCTCCACCACGAAGTCGCGCTCCTCCGTGGACCGCGCGACCGGCCGGAACACCCCGACCCGCTCGACGCCGCGCAGCAGGGTGTCGAGAACACCGAGGGCGACTGTCGACTTGCCCGAATGCCCTTCGACGGACGTGATGTATATGGAACGGGCCATACAGCCAGACTACGGAAAAGACTCCTCGCGCACCCGCCAGAGCCCGGTTACCCTTGCTGCGTTTCCGCCCTGGGGGAGTTGGCCTGGATGGCGCCACGCGAGGAGCCACTTAGATTCTAACGCTATGATCTCCTGAGGTCTTCTTGCCGCCCGCGGCGAAGACTCGCCAGGAGAATTCGCCTAGTGGCCTATGGCGCACGCTTGGAAAGCGTGTTGGGTGAAAGCCCTCGGGGGTTCGAATCCCCCATTCTCCGCCAGTAGACGAGTGACCCGTGGGGGACGAGTGGTCGAGCAGGAGCGTGTCAAGCTACGCCCGCACAACGACCTCTTCCGTCAGGGCATCACCGCTGTCATCGCCTTCATGACCCCCGTGTTCGTCGTGCTGTACGTCATGACGGTACCCACGGGGCCCTGGAAGGCCGTGCTGATCACGCAGATCCTGGCGACGGTCGCGGTGACCGGTGCCTCCTTCTCCTACTTCCGTCTGGCCATCTGGGTCGACAGGTCGAGCATCACCGAGATCGGATTCTTCGGTCGCACGAAGCGGGTCGAGGCCTCCCAGATCAGCTCGGTGTTCATCGCCGACGTGTTCGAGGCGTCGGGCACGAAGACCCTCCCGCAGCTGTTCGTGCGCGATCTGGAGGGCCGGCAGGTGATCCGGATGCGCGGCCAATTCTGGTCGCGGGAGAGCATGGATCGCGTGGTCGCGATACTGGAGGTCCCGCGCGAGGGCCGCGACGACAAGGTGTCGACGCGTGAACTGCGGGACGAGTATCCGGGACTGCTCTACTGGTTCGAACGCCGGCCGTTCATCGCCGCGCTCGTGTTCATTCTGGGCACGGCCGTCGTCGGGCTCGTCGTCTGGACGCTGTTCGTGATCTCGGAGATGCCCTAGCGCCGTTTGAGGGTCGAGAAGATCCCGCGCAGCACCTCGCGTACGACGGTCTGCCCGGTACGGGAGCCCAGGATGTCGCCGAGGGGGTTGTCGGGCTTACGAGTGCTCGTGCGCGTCGTGGTCTTGGGCGTCGCCTTGGGGCGTGACGGCGTCTCGGCCTTGCGCATCTCGCGGACCATCCGGTCGTACTCGGCCTGGTTCTTCTTCGCATCCTTGGCCTGCTGCGCCTCGGCCTTGGCGGCATCGGCCTGTCGGTCGGCCTCGGCGGCGGCGTTCATCTTCACCGAGAGGATCTCGTAGGCCGACTGCCTGTCGACAGGTGTGCCGTACGTCGCCAGCAGCGGGCTCGCGTTGACCGTCGCCGCCATGACATCGGGCGGAGTCGGCGACATAGATCCCTGCGGAGCCCGAAGGCGCGTCCACGCGACGGGCGAAGGGGCACCCTTCTCATTCATCACGGTGATGATCGCCTCGCCGATCGCCAGCTCGGTCAGCACTTCGCCGAGGTCGTACCCCGAGGTCGGGTAGGTGGAGACCGTCTGCTTGAGGGCGCGCGCGTCATCCGGAGTGTGCGCTCGTAGTTGGTGCTGCACGCGTGAACCGAGCTGCGCGAGCACATCGCCCGGCACGTCCTTGGGCGTCTGCGTGACGAAGAAGATGCCGACACCCTTCGACCGGATGAGCCGCACGGTCTGGGTGATCGAGGCGATGAAGTCCTTCGACGCATCCTTGAAGAGCAGGTGCGCCTCGTCGAAGAAGAACACGAGCTTGGGCTTGTCGATGTCGCCGACCTCTGGCAGGTCGTTGAACAGGTCGGCGAGCAGCCACATGAGGAACGTGGAGAACACCGCTGGGCGATCCTGGATGCCGGGGATCTCGAGCAGACTCACGATGCCCCTGCCGTCGGCGGTGGTGCGCAGGAACAGGGAGGTGTCGATCTCAGGCTCACCGAAGAACACGTCGGCACCCTGGTCGGAGAACCCGATGAGCTCGCGCAAGATCACCCCCGTGGTTGCGCCACTCAGGCCGCCCAGGTTCTTGAGCTCCGGCTTGCCCTCGTCGCTCACGAGCCACTGCAGCACGGCGCGTAGGTCGTCGAGTCCCACGAGCGGCAGACCCGCCTGGTCGGCGTAGTGGAACACGAGGCCGAGGCTCGACTCCTGGGTGTCGTTGAGGCCCAGCACCTTGGAGAGCAGCAGCGGCCCGAAGCTGCTCACTGTCGCGCGGATCGGGATGCCCGTGCCTACGCCCCCGAGCGTGAAGTAGTCGGTCGGGGTCGCAGTGCCGACCCAGTGCTGCCCGATGCCCTTGGTGCGCTCGAGCAGTTTCTCGTTGGGTTGGCCCGCGGTGGCGATACCCGAGAGATCGCCCTTGATATCGGCGGCGAACACCGGGACACCGTTCGCCGAGAGCTGCTCGGCGAGCACTTGCAGCGTCTTCGTCTTACCGGTTCCCGTGGCGCCCGCGACGAGGCCGTGGCGGTTGACCATGGCGATCGGGATGCGCACGGGGACGTCGGGGAGAGCGTCGCCGTTGACGAGGGCGCCCATTTCCAGGGCGGGGGCGTCGAACGTGTAACCGGCTGTGATGGTTGCCACTTCGGCGGGGGTGAGGGGGCCGGTCGGCCCTTCGAGAGCCTCAGGGAGCGCGGCCGACTGCTCGGCGGCCAGAGCCGCCTCCGCCTCCGCGAGGGCCTTCTTCGCTGCTTCGACTTGGGCTGCCGCGTCACTCATGGGCCAAGCCTATGCAGTGAGTGTTCGTGCTCCCGATCGTTTCTGCGGAGAAACCGGGCCCCGATCACTCCTGTTACCGCACCGAGGGGTTCGGGAGGCCGAACCTCCGAAGAAGCGAACGCGGGCGGGGCGGGGTGGCGCGGGGGCGGGGCGGGCTAGACGAGGCGCGCCGGATCGATCCCGAGCGTGAGTGCGTCGGCGTCGCCCGGCAACTCGGTGAAGCCGAGACGCTCGTAGAACGCGAGGGCTTGCAGGTTGTCGCGCGACATCCCGAGGTGGATGCCCGGCACCCCGGCCGCGAGCGCGGCGAGCCCGAGCTCCCGCATCAGGGCGCGACCGCTGCCGTGCCCCTGCGCCTCGGGCAGCAGGTCGATGTGCAGGTGGGCCGGATATCCGTCGACCACCGACGGGAGCCACGCGTGCAACCACTCCTCGCCAGACTCGACGACGGGATGGCGCCGCGCGAACTCCGGGGACCACTCCCCGCGCCACCGCTCGAGGAATGCGGCACTGTCGAGCGTCGCGACGAGGTAGCCCACCGGATGCGGTGATCGGGCGGATCCGAGATCCACGACCCAGGCCGTCTCCGGCGCCAGCGTCACGTACGGCTCGAGAAACACGTCGGGCAGCAGCTCGTCGTTCGAGTACTGGCCGGTCGCGTCGCTGCCCGCGCGACCGGTGAGCAGGCAGATCCAGCGCAGTGTCTCGAGGTCGGAAGGGAGGTACTGGCGAATCACGCCAGGCGGTCTTCCAGCCCCCAGGCCTGGCCGTAGCCGCCCTCATCGAGCGGCAGCGCCATGAGGTCGAGGAAGGGCTTGGCGTCGAAAGCCTCGGGGCCGAGCACTCCCGAGCCGCTCCACACGCCGGAGCTGAGGAGCTCGAGCGCGACGACGGGGTTGAGCGCGGTCTGCCACACGACGCACTGGGCGTCGTACTCCGCCATCGTCCACTCGTTATCGCTCACGTGGTAGAGGTACACCTCACGGGGTTTGCCGTCGACGCCGGTACCCGTGACCCAGAGGCCCGCGCACGTCTTGCCGGTCATCCGCGGTCCGAGGGTTGCGGGGTCGGGCAAGCCCGCCGCCACGACATCGCGCGGGGCGACCATGACGGGGCCGTCTGCCGAACGCACGCGCAGCGGCTCTGTCTTGTCGAGGCCGAGCTGGTGCAGCGTCTTGAGGATGCCGATGAACTCGTCGCCCAGCCCGTACTTGAACGTGACGCGCTTGGCGTCGACCCAGCGCGGCATGAGAAGAACCTCCTCGTGCTCGACGTTGACACACTCGACGGGGCCGATGCCCTCGGGGAACACGAACACCTCGGGTTCCGAGAAAGGCGGCGTCGTGTACCAGCCGCGCTCTTTCTCCCAGATGACGGGAGGGTTCAAGCACTCCTCGATGGTGGTCCAGATGCTGAACGAGGGAGCGAAGATCTCGTTGCCCGCCTCATCCCGCACCACCAGGTTGGCGCCGTCGCGCGTGCCGAGCTCGTCGATCTCGCTGAACAGGTGGTCTGCCGCGTAGCGCGCGAATACATCGCTGAGCCCCGGCTCGACGCCCATGCCCACGAGGGCGAGGCGGCCCGCGGTCTCCCAGTCGGGTGCCTGCGCGAACTGGTCGTCGCCGAGCTTCACGCCGGTCTCGCTGTGCGGCTCGGTGGGATGCGGCTCCGACAGGCTCATCGCCATGTCGAGATAGTCCGCCCCCGCGGCGAGAGCGCCCGCGAAGATCGTGGGCACGAATTTCGGCTCCACGGCGTTCATGACGTGGGTGGATCCGTGCTCCTTCGCGACCGCCGCGACGTTGTCGGGGTCGGAGGCGTCGATCTTGGCCGCGACGAACCTGCCGCGCGCCTCACCGCGCGCCTCGATCCATGCGATGGTGCGCTCAGCGCGAGAGATGTCGTAGTCGCTCACGACGATCTGCTCGAAGAAGTCACGTCGGGCGGCGATCTTGGCGATCGCATCGCCGACGCCGCCGGCGCCGACCAGGAGGATTCTCATGGTGCGACGCTACCTGCTGAGGGCGGGCACCGTCCACGGTCGCACGACAGTCCACAGCACGATGATCGACAACAGCGCCGTGCATCCCATGATCGCGCCCATGGGGATCGCGTTGGCGATGCCGAAGAGGCCGACGATCGGCGAGATCGCTCCCGCGAGGCCGAAGTTGAGGGCACCGAGGAGCGAGGCCGCGGTTCCCGCCTCGCTGCCGTGGTTGGCGAGAGCGAGCACCTGCGTGCACGGGAAGCTGAACCCGCACGCCGCGATGAAGAACCACAGCGGCACCAGGATGCCCGCCAGGCCGGCCCCGTTCGAATCGAGCACCACGATCGCGGCCGCCGAGAGCAGCAAGACCGTCAGGGCGCCGGCGAGTATCCACTGCGGCCCGATGAACCTGGCGAGGAACGAGCTCGCCTGCACACCGGCGACGACCCCGATGGAGTTGATCGCGAACAGAAGCCCGAACTGCTGGGCGTCGAGGCCGTAGACCTGCTGGAACAGGAAGGACGACGACGACAGGTACGCGAAGAGACCGGAGAAGGTGAATCCCGCGATGATGGCGACGCCCACGAATATGCGGTCGGAGAAGAGCGACCCGTAGCGCTCGCGGGCGGTGCTGTGTCCGAGGTCGATGCGCCGTTCCTTGGGCAGCGTCTCGACGAGGAAGAACACGGAGGCGAGCAGCGACAGGCCGCCGTAGACGGCGAGGAAGAGGAACATTCCGCGCCACGGCATGAGCAGCAGCAGTTGCGACCCGATGACGGGGGCGAGGATGGGCGCCAGCCCGTTCACGAGGGACAGGCGCGAGAGCATCCGCACCAAGGGCAGCCCGCCGAACAGGTCGCGCACGATGGCCATGGCCACCACACCGCCCGCCGCGGCGCCGACGCCCTGCAGCACACGGAACACGAACAGCCACTCGATGCCGGGCGCGAGGGCCACACCGATGCTGGCGATGACATGGATGCTCGTGGCCGCGATGAGCGGAATCCGCCGCCCGACGCGGTCGCTCCACGGGCCGACGAGCAGCTGCCCGAGGGCGAAGCCGATCGTGGTCGCCGTCAGCGTGAGCTGGATGACCGCCGTGGGTACATCGAGGTCGCCCTCGATGACGGGGAAGGCCGGCAGGTACAGGTCGATCGTGAACGAGCCGAGCGCCGTGAGTGCACCGAGGACGAGCACGTAAACGAGGCGCTGGCGGGGCGTGAGGGAGTCACCGGGGTGAACGACAGTAGTCACAGCAGATCAAGGTTACTGCCGGGAACCGGCGGGGTCGGCCACGAGTGGCGCGAAGGCGAGCTCTGCGGCGCCGATGAGCAGCCTGTCCGCACCGAGCTCGGCGGAAAGGATGCGCACATCCGCCCATGCCGCCGACACGACCTGGCTACCCACTCTGTCGTCGAAGGCTGCCGAATCGGCGTCGCGCAGGTCGGTGAGGAAACCGCCGAGCACCACGAGCGACGGGTTCAGCACGTTGACGGCGTTACTGAGCGCTACCGCGAGGATGCGGCGCTGGCGCTCCACCTCGTCGCGCACGGCCGGGCTCGATGCACCCCGGAGCGCACTCGTGAGTGTCGCCTCGTCCGCGCCGTGCAGCCCGAGCGCGTGGAGAAGCCTGGCGCGGCTCACCTCGTCCTCGAGGGTGCCGTCGGCGGTCACGCGGTCGGCGGGGTTCGCGACGCCCGGACGGTTCTGGCCGAACTCGCCCGCGTAGCCGCTCGCGCCGGCGAGAGGGCGACCGCCGATGATGACGCCACCGCCGATGCCGCTCGCACCGCCGTTGAGGTACACGAGGTCGTCGACTCCGCGGCCCGCACCGAACCTGTGCTCGGCGAGCGCGCCGAGGCTCGCATCGTTGTCCACCCACGCGGGCAGGCCTGTCGCCTGCTCGACGAGGGCCGCGATGGGGGCATCAGCCCACGCGAGGTGGGGCGCCCAGCGCACGAGCCCGTCACGCGAGCGCACCATGCCCGGCACGGCGAGGCCGATCCCGACGACGCGGCGGTGGCCCAGGATGTGGCCCAGGCCGGCGATGAGCCCCGCGATGATGTGCGCGACCTCATCCGCGGACGCCGGATGGTCCATCTCGTGCCGCACGCGGTGCTCCACGCGCGCGGACAGGCCGACGACGGCGAGGGTTATGGCATCGACCTCCGGGTTGACGGCGATGGTCACCGGAGACGCCCCCGGCTGCACACGTGGTGACGGCCTGCCCACGCGATTGGTGGGGTCCGCACTGGTCTCGACGACGATCCCGAGCTCCACGAGCTCGGCCACGAGGGCCGCGATCGTCGAGCGATTCAGCCCCGTGGCGGTGGTGAGCGTCGAGCGCGAGAGGCCGCCGGAGCGATGGACAAGCTCAACCACTGTCGATAGGTTCTCGCGGCGCACCGAGTCGTTGCGACTTCCGCGCGCGAGGAGCGGTTCGGCCTCGGTCACAGCCACACGATACCGCCACGGTTCCGAGGAGCGCGCACTCAGGCGCGGTCATCCTGGGTCCACGCGGTGAAGAGCACGCTCGACCCTTCCGGACCCGAGACCCAGGGGCCGAACGTCGTTCCGACGAAACCGCCCGCCGTTTCGGTGCTGAGCGCGCTGAGCGGGGTGCTCCCGAGGGCGTGGGGTGGCGCATCCGGTGTCGAGGCGCTCCACGCGACGCCCGCGCGCGAGACCCGCCCGGTGAGCGTCACGGGTCCGGCGGGCAACGGGGCGGTCATGAGCACGGTGTCGTCGCCCTGTCGAGCAACGAGACGGACGCCGGATGCCCCCACCTCCGCTCGCACGTGGGTGCCAGACGACTGGCGCAGCACGAGGCCTGCGGCCGCCGCGGGGTCGAGGCCGTCCAGCGTCACCGAGACAGTGCTCTCGGTGCTGGACAGTCGACGCAGCAGTGCAGCCGTGGGCTTGTCCGAGGCGAGAGGCTCGCCCGTCGAGCGCAGCTTGAGGCCCGCATCCGTCGCCGCGGCGAAGGTGGGAAAGCCGCGCACGGCGAGGAAGTCGTCGACGGAGGGGACGCCGTGGGAACCCCAGTGCCCCTCGCGCGCGACGGGCGCCTCGAGCCTGCCGAGGCCGGGGTTGACGACGGGCCAGTCACCCTCCCAGGCGACCTTCGCGATGTGCGTCTCGCGACCCAGGACGGTGTGGCCGTCGATCGGGCGGGTCGCGAGCATGACCATCGACCACTCGCCGTCGTCGCCCTCGATGAGGTCGGCGTGGCCCACATCCTGCACCTCGACGCCGTGGCCGAGGTGGCGGTGCGTGAGCACGGGATTGCGCGGGCACGGCAGGTATGGGCCGTGCAGGTCACGCGACCGGGCGATCATCACCGAGTGCTCGAACGACGTTCCGCCCTCCGCAGTCACGAGGTAGAACCAGCCGTTGCGGTGGTACAGATGCGGGGCCTCCGCCCAGACGGCGCGCGCCACGGTGCGGGTCCAGATGACGAGTTCGTCGCCCACGAGCTCCCCGCGCTCGAGGTCGAGTTCGCGCATCCACACCTCGGTCTCGCCCTCGAAGCTCTGGGGCTCGACCTCGCGGCAGCCGATCCACCACGCGCGTCCCTCGTGGAAGAACAGCGAGGGGTCGATTCCGCGAGCATCGGGCAGCAGCACGGGGCGCGACCAGGGGCCCGCGACATCCGGTGCCGTCACATAGAAGTTGCCCCCGCCCTCCATGCTCGTGCACGCGATGTAGAACAGGCCGTCGTGGTGCCGGATGGTCGGGGCGAACATGCCGCGCGAGTCGCCGACCCGCGTGTAGTCGAACTGGTCGGCATCGTGGATCGCGTGGCCGACGAACCGCCATTCGACTAGGTCGGTACTCGCATGGATCGGCAGCCCCGGCAGGTACTCGAACGTCGAGTTGACAAGGTAGTACGTGCCATCGACCCGGCACACGCTCGGGTCGGGATACATGCCCCGCATGATCGGATTCGCGGTCATACGCTCGCCCCTGCGCGCTCGACGGCCGCGGTGCCGATGCGGGCGTCCGCGCCCGAGAGCACATGGTCGGGACCCTCCAGCACGAGCGTCGCAGTGGTCTCCTTGGTCGCGCACGACGGCCCCACCCACAGCTGCACCTCGCCCGCCTCCACGAGTCGGTGGCCGTCAGTCCCCGTGAAGGCGAGCGCAGCAGGAGCCACCGAGAACTGCACAGTCACTTCCTCGCCGGGCTCGAGGTCGACGCGCTGGTACGCGACGAGTTGGGCAAGGGGGCGTGTGACGGTCGCGACCACGTCGCGCGCGTACAGCTGCACGACATCCGTGCCCGTCCGCTCACCCGTGTTGCGCACGCGCACGCGGGCGGTGAACCCGTGGCCCGCGGCAACCGGCCCGTCGACGACGAGCCCGTTGCGCTCGAACGTCGTGTACGTGAGGCCGTGGCCGAACGGGAACACGGGAGTGCTGTCGACGCTCGTGATGTCGGACGGCCCACCGAGGCGCGGGTGCAGGTAGGAGTACGGCTGGGCCCCCGCCGAGCGAGGCATCGAGACCGGCAGACGACCGGATGGCGCCTCGCGGCCCGAGACGATCGCCGCGATCGCCGACGCGCCCTCTTCACCGGGGAAGAAGGTCTGCAGCACAGCGCCACTGGTTGCCCAGTCGAGAACATACGGGCGACCGGTGACGACGATGACGACGACGGGCGTGCCCGTGGCGACTATCGCCTCGATGAGCTCGCGCTGCACACCGGGCAGCTCGAGCGACTCGACATCGTTGCCCTCGCCCACGGTACCGCGGCCGAAGAGTCCGGCCCGGTCACCGACGACCACGATGGCGACCTCGGCACCCTGGGCCGCTGCGACGGCGGCCGGGATGCCCGTGCGGTCGTTACCCTCGACGGCGCATCCGACCTCGTGCACGATGTCGGCGGCGGGAAGCTCGGCGCGCAGCGCATCGAGGATCGTGGGGATCTCGAAGCCGAGCGGAACCTCCGGGTGGAAGGCGAGCACGTGGTTCGCGAAGGAGTAGCAGCCCATGAGGGCCTCCGACGAGTCGGCGTTGGGGCCGATGACGGCGATGGACCTCGCGGTCGGAGCCAGCGGCAGCACCCCGTCGTTGGTGAGCAGCACGACCGACTCGGCGGCGAGCCGCCGGGCCACGGCCCGGTGCTCGGGTGCGTCCAGGTCGATCGACGTCGGTGGCGTGTCGAAGGTCTCGTCGAGGAGGCCGAGTTCCTCCTTCTGAGCGAGCACCCGCAGCACCGCGCGATCGATGAGCGCGACATCCGTCGCGCCTGACACCACGCGCGCCGCGAGGGGTCCGGCGAACGCGTCACCGTTGGGCAGCTCCACGTCGATGCCCGCGCGCAGGGCGAGGTCTGCCGCTGCCCCGCTGTCGGCGGCGACGTCGTGCATGCTGTGCAGGAAGTCCACGGAGAAGTAGTCGGAGACGACGACCCCGTCGAACCCCCAGCGCGTGCGGAGGATGTCGGTGAGGTACCGCGGCGTGCCACCCACGGGCTCGCCGTCGATCTCCGCGTACGAGTTCATCACCGAGCGCGCGCCGCCATCGCGGATCGCCATCTCGAACGGCGGAAGCAGCACGTCGTTGATCTCGCGCTGCCCCGCGTGCACGGGCGCGTGGTTGCGGCCCGCCTGCGACGCGGAGTAGCCGACGAAGTGCTTGAGCGTCGCGTGCACGCCCGACTCCTGCAGTCCCTGCACGTAGGCGGTGCCGATGGTGCCGACGACGTACGGATCCTCGGCTATGCACTCGTCGACGCGGCCCCAGCGGGCATCGCGGATGACGTCGAGCACGGGTGCGAGGCCCTGGTGGATGCCGAGCGCGCGCATCGATGCCCCGATGAGCATCCCCATCTCGCGGACGAGTTCGGGGTCGAACGCCGCGCCCCACGCGAGCGGCGTCGGGAAGGTGGCGGCCTTCCACGCGGCGAGTCCCGTGAGGCACTCCTCGTGCACGATCGCCGGGATGCCCAGCCGCGAGTTCTCGCGCAGCCGACGCTGCTCCGTCCACAGCCACTGCGCCCGCTCGATCGGCTCGACCGGCCGCGTGCCGTAGACGCGGCTGAGGTGGCCAAGCCCGTGGGCTGTGACCGTCTCGTAGCGCGCGGTCGCGACCTTCTCGCCCGACATCGGTGCGACCACCTCGTTGCCCTGGTCCACCCAGTAGCCCACGAGCTGGGCGAGCTTCTCCTCGAGGGTCATCTGTGCGTGCAGGTCGCGCACGCGCTGCGATACGAGCATCCCGCTCATCCCTTCACCGCCCCGGTGAGACCACCGACGATGCGGCGTTCGAACAGGCTGAAGAAGACGAGCGCGGGGATCATCGACAGCGAGGTGAACGCGAGAACCTTCGCCGTGTCGACCGAGTACTGCGACGAGAACGCCTGCACCCCGAGCGGCAGCGTGTACGACGCCTCGTTGTTGAGGATGAACAGCGGGAGGATGTAGCTGTTCCAGCTCGCGATGAACGCGAGGATCCCGACCGTGATGACTCCGGGCATCGACAGCGGGATGACCATGCGCCAGAAGAAGCCGATGCGGCTGCATCCGTCGATGGCCGCGGCCTCCTGCAGCTCGTTCGGGATGGCCTGCAGGAATGGCACGAGGATGATGATCGTCACCGGGAGCGCGAAGGCGATCTGCGGGATGATCACGCCGCCGAGCGAGTTCATGAGGCCGAGCGTGCGCACGAGGATATACAGCGGCGTGATCGCGACGGCCATGGGGAACATGAGTCCCGCCGAGAACAGCGCGTACATGAATCCGCGGCCCTTGAAGCTGTAGCGCGCCAGCACGAAGCTCGCCATGAGCCCGAGGGCCACGACGAAGAACGTCGTGACCGTCGCCGTGATCGCGGAGTTGCCGACCTCGCGCCAGAAGACGTCGCTCGAGAGCACCTCCGCGTAGTTGGCGAAGTTCCACACGCTCGGCAAGCCCGCCGGATCGACGGTGATCTCGGAGTTGCTGCGGAAGCCACCCAGGATGATGTAGCCCACCGGCACGAGCATGAGCGTGATGAGTACGAGCGCGACGAAGTAGATCGCCGGTCCCGTGAGTGTGCGCCTGCGTGGGCGCGTGCGGACATCGAGTGCGATGGCCATCAGATCTTGCCTCCCGAAATAGCTCCCTGGGTGTCGCGGCGCAGGAGGAAACGCTGGTACAGCAGTGCGATGGCCAGGGAGATGAGGAACATGACGACGGCCACGGCGTTGCCGTAGCCGTAGCTGCCGGCGTTCCGTCCATTGGTCACCATGTAGGTGGCCATCGTCGAGGTGCCCGCGGTCGAGGCCACGTACTGGCCCCAGATGATGTAGACGAGGTCGAAGAGCTGGAACGATCCGATGATCGACAGGAATGCCCAGATCCGGATGGTCGGCCCCAGCAACGGCAGCACGATGAGCCGCTGCACCTGCCAGAAGGAGGCCCCGTCGATGGATGCGGCCTCGGACAGCTCCTCGGGGATCCCCTGCAGCCCCGCGAGGAAGAGGATCACGGCGAAGCCGATGTACTTCCACGTGATGATGATGAGCAGCGACCAGATCGCGATGTTGGGGTTGGAGAGCCAGTCCTGTGTGAGGCCCCCGAGTCCGACCTTCGCGAGCAGGCCGTTGAGCGCGCCGCTCGACTGCAGCATGAGGCTCCAGCCGAGGCCGACGACGACCTCGGAGATGACGTACGGCACGAAGATGAGCACCCGGATGACCGACTGACCCCGCATCTTGCGGTTGAGCAGCAGCGCAAGGCCGATGGCGATGGGACCCTGGATGACGAGCGACAGAATCGCGATCATCGCGTTGTGCTTAAGCGCCTCGATGAAGGTCTGGTCCTGCAGGATCGTGATGTAGTTCCGCAGCCCGATGAAGTCGGTGGCGGGCCCATAGCCCGCCCAGCTGAAGAACCCGTAGTACGCGGCGAGCGCGACGGGGAAGATCACGAACAGGACGAAGACGACGAGCGCCGGTCCTGCCAGTGCCGCGATCTCGAGGCGCATGCGCCACCCGCCGCCTTGCGGCCGGCGACGGGGTGGGGCCGCTGCGGTTGCAGCGACCCCACCCGCGTCGAGATCCACGTGAGCGTTCACCGTGGATGTCATTGCGTGAGTTCTCCTATGACTTCGCTGCGGCGTCGTTGACCGCGGTCACGATGTCTTTCGCCGTGCCCTGGCCCGCCATGAGGTTGACCACTGCCACGTTGAGCGCGTTGCCCACGTTCTGGCCGAACAGGGTGTCGAGCCAGACCGTCACGTACGGTGCGTCGTTGTACGCGGAGAGCAGCAGCTTCGCAGCGGGGTCGGTGACGACTCCCTGTGCGTCCTTGCTCGCGGGGATGGTCTGGAACGCCGTCGCGTAGCCCTCCTGGTTGTCCTTCTCAGCGATGAAGTTGAGGAAGTCGGGGCACGCCGATGGTGCATCCACGTAGCAGGAGAAGCCGTCGACGCCGCCCATCATGGCGCCCTCGCCACCCTCGCCGCCGCTCACCGCGGGGAACGGGAACCAGCCGAGGTCGGGCAGCGCCTTGCCGTCGGGCGTGAGCGAGGCGATGACTCCCGGATCCCACGCGCCCATGAGCTCCATGGCCGCCTGGTGGTTCGCCAGCAGTCCGGCGGACGAGCCGGCACCCTGCTGGGCGGACGTCGTGAGGAAGCCCTCGTTGTACGGATCCGTCGCGATGAAGTCGGCGAGCTGGTCGCCGGCCTTCTCGAAGCACGGGTCGTCGAACGAGCGGGTTGCCGCTGCCTCGTTGATGACATCCTGCGAGCAGGCGCGCAGCGCGAAGTTGTAGTACCAGTGCGCTGCGGGCCAGGCGTCCTTCGCCCCGAGCGCGATGGGGGCGATGCCCGCGGCCTTGAGCTTGTCGTTGGCGGCCTCGAGCTCGTCGATCGTGGTGGGGGCCTCGGTGATACCGGCCTTGGTGAACAGGTCGGTGCTGTAGTAGATGCCCTCGGGGAGCACAGCCACGGGCATCCCGTAGGTCTTTCCGTCGACGGCGAAGGCGTCGAGCACGCCGCCCAGGGCATCCTTGGTGGCCTGGGTCACCTTGTCGGTGAGGTCCATGACCTGGTTCGCCTTGACCACGTCGGCGAGCTTGCCGCCACCGCGCGCCATGAAGATGTCGGGTGCGTCGCCCGAGTTGAGAGCGGTCTGCAGCTTGCCGTCCATCTCCTCGTTCTGGATGGCCTGGATGGTGATCGTGACGTTCGGGTACTTCTCCTCGAACGCCGCGACTGTCTTCTCCCAGTAGGCCTTGCCGTCGCCCGTGGTCGAGTTGTGCCAGAAGGTCATCGTGACCTTGCCGTCGTCGGACGTCGTGCCTCCGCCGCTGCATCCGCTGAGGGCGAGCGCGCCCGCGGCGATGACTGCCGCGGCCGAGAGGATTCTCTTGGCTTTCATGTGATTTCCACCTGTTCTCTTCGTTGAGTCGCGTCTCTGTCAGTGAGTCGCTGGGGGATGCGCCGTGCCACACGGCGCAGCTGTATGCGGTGCGGTACCCCCGGTCGTGACCGGGGAGTCTCCGGAACGTGTCCAGAGTGGGGCCAGTGTTACTGCCGACCGCGCATCGTGTCAAACGTTTTCGAAAACGCTTTCGACGGACTACCATTTCGACCCATGAGCCGCAGGACGACGATAAACGACGTGGCGGCGGCCGCCGGTGTCTCGGTAGCGACCGTCTCGAAAGCGATGAACAACAGGTACGGGATCGCCCCCGAGACCATGGCCCGAGTGCTCAAGGTCGTCGAGCAACTCGGGTACGAGTCGAGCCTTGTGGCGAGCAGCATGCGCTCTCGCCGCACGGGTGTCATCGGCGTTCTCGTCGCCGATTTCGAGCCGTTCAGCGCTGAGATCCTGAAGGGCGTGGGGGCAGAGCTGCGCGACTCGCACTACGACCTCCTCGCCTACGCGGGCTCCCGCCAGGGCGAGGGTGCGGGGTGGGAGCGGCGCTCGCTCCAGCGACTGAGTGGCACCCTCATCGACGGCGCGATCATGGTCACCCCCACCGTCGTGAGTGCGTCTGCAGACATCCCGATCGTCGCCATCGACCCCCACACCGGACGAGCCGACCTGCCGACAGTCGAGTCGGACAGCTTCAGCGGTGCCCGTGAGGCAACCCAGTACCTCATCGACCTCGGGCACACCCGCATCGGCTTCATCGGCGGCCGCGCCGACCTGCGATCGGCTGCGCTGCGGGATGCGGGCTACCGGCGCGCTCTCGCCGACGCGGGCATCGCGTTCGACCCGTCGCTCGTGCAGTCGGGAACCTACCAGCGCGAACGGGAGCCCGCCCTTGCACTGCTGCGATCGCCCCGGCCTCCCACGGCGGTGTTCGCCGCGAACGATCTCTCAGGCATCGCCCTGCTCTCCGCGGCCGCCGAGTTGGGCCTCGACGTGCCGGGCGACCTGTCGGTGATCGGGTTCGACGACATCCCCGAGGCGTCGCAGATGACTCCGCAGCTGAGCACCATCCACCAGCCCATGCAGTCGCTCGGCGCCGCGGCCGCGCGCATGGTCGTGGCCCTCATGGCGGGCGAGACACCGGAGACCACGCACATCCTGCTGCCGACCCGGCTGGTGCCACGCGCGACCACGGCGCCGCCGCGACCAGGGCGTTGACTCCGGGCATCCGTCGCTATAGGTTGTTGTTCGCAACATTTATACGTTGTTACAGTCCGGCCGCCGCAAAGGAGCTCACCGTGCCCACACCCACACCCGCTGACAAGTTCTCCTTCGGGCTCTGGACGATCGGATACAACGGTGCCGACCCGTTCGGTGGCCCCACCCGCGCACCCCTCGACGTGGTCCACGCCGTCGAGAAGCTCGCGGAGCTCGGCGCCTACGGCCTCACCTTCCACGACGACGACCTGTTCGCCTTCGGCTCGACGGACGCAGAGCGCCAGAAGCAGATCGACCGCCTCAAGGGTGCCCTGAAAGACACGGGCCTGATCATCCCGATGGTCACCACGAACCTGTTCAGCGCGCCCGTCTTCAAGGACGGCGGCTTCACCTCCAACGACCGCGGTGTGCGCCGCTTCGCCATGCGCAAGGCCATGCGTCAGCTCGAACTCGGCGTCGAGCTCGGCGCCAAGACGTTCGTCATGTGGGGCGGCCGTGAGGGCGCAGAGTACGACGCCGCGAAAGACATCCGCCAGGCGCTCGAGCGCTACCGCGAGGCGCTCAACGTGTTCGGCGACTACGTGACCGACAAGGGCTACGACATCAAGTTCGCCATCGAGCCCAAGCCCAACGAGCCCCGCGGCGACATCCTGCTGCCGACCGTCGGCCACGCCATGGCGTTCATCGAGACCCTCGAGCGCCCCGAGCTGTTCGGCCTCAACCCCGAGGTGGGCCACGAGCAGATGGCGGGGCTGAACTTCGCCGCGGGCATCGCTCAGGCGATGTACCAGGGCAAGCTCTTCCACATCGACCTCAACGGCCAGCGCGGCATCAAGTATGACCAGGACCTCGTCTTTGGCCACGGAGACCTGCACAACGCCTTCGCCCTCGTCGACCTTCTCGAGAACGGCGGACCGCAGGGCGGCCAGTCCTACACGGGCCCGCGCCACTTCGACTACAAGCCCTCCCGCACCGAAGACGAGACGGGTGTCTGGGACTCCGCCAAGGCCAACATGGACACCTACCTGTTCCTCAAGGAGCGCGCAGCGGCCTTCCGCGCCGACCCCGAGGTGCAGGAGGCGCTCGCGGCCTCGCGCGTGCCCGAACTCTCGGTCCCCACTCTCGCCGAGGGAGAGACCTACGACGACCTCCTCGCCGACCGCTCCTCCTACGAGGAGTTCGACCACGAGGCCTACTTCAACGGCAAGGGCTTCGGCTTCGTGCGCCTGCAGCAGCTGGCGACCGAGCACCTGCTCGGCGCGCGATGACCCTTGTCGCGGGGGTCGACTCGTCGACCCAGTCGTGCAAGGTCGTCATCGTGGATGCCGCGACCGGGGCCATCGTGCGCTCCGGTCGCGCCACCCACCCCGAGGGAACCGAGGTCGACCCCGAAGCGTGGTGGACCGCCCTGACGGCCGCGATCGCCGACGCGGGCGGCCTCGGCGATGTCGCCGCGATCTCGGTCGGCGCCCAGCAGCACGGCATGGTCGTGCTCGACCACGGGGGCCGGGTCATCCGTGACGCCCTGCTGTGGAACGACACCCGCTCGGCTCAGGCCGCGGCAGACCTCGCGGCCGAGGTGCCCGACATCGTTGCCCGCACGGGCTCGCGGCCCGTCGCGAGCTTCACCTCCACCAAACTGCGGTGGCTGCGGGATGCGGAACCTCAGAACGCCGCGAACGTTGCAGCGGTGGCACTCCCCCACGACTGGCTGACCTGGCGCCTGCGCGGGTTCGGGCCGGAGAATCCCCGGCTCGACGCACTCACCACGGATCGCTCAGACGCGAGCGGCACGGGGTACTGGAGCCCGTCCACCGGCGAGTACGACCTCGCACTGTTCGAGCTCGCGCTCGGGCATCCGGCGATCTTGCCCCGCGTGCTCGGCCCGGCCGAACGCGCCGGAGTGGTCGGCGAGCTCGTCGTCGGCGTGGGTGCGGGCGACAACGCGGGCGCGGCCCTCGGCCTCGGGGCCGTGGAGGGCGACGTCGTCGTCTCGATCGGCACGAGTGGCACGGTCTTCGCCGTCACCGCGTCTGCGACGCACGACGAGTCGGGCACGGTCGCCGGATTCGCCGACGCGAGCGGCCTCGCCTTGCCCCTCGTCGCCACACTCAACGCCGCGCGCGTGCTCGACTCGGTGTCGCAGCTGCTCGGAGTCGACCACACCGAGCTCGGCACCCTCGCCCTCGCCGCCACTCCCGGCGCCGATGGCCTCGTTCTGCAGCCGTACTTCGAGGGCGAGCGCACCCCCAACCTTCCGGACGCCACGGCCACACTCTTCGGGATGACCCTCGCCAGCACCACGCGCCCGAACCTCGCGCGCGCGGCCATCGAGGGACTCCTCTGCGGCCTCGCCGACGGACTGGACGCGCTGCGCGACCAGGGCGTGCGGGTGCAGCGGATCCTGCTCATCGGTGGTGCAGCGCAGAATCCCGCGGTGAGCGCGATAGCTGCACAGGTCTTCGCCGAGCCCGTCGTCGTCCCCCGGCCGGGCGAGTACGTCGCGCTCGGTGCCGCGGTGCAGGCGGCTTGGGCGCTTACGGGCACCCGTCCGGCGTGGTCGGTGCCGCTCGTCGCGGAGCCCGCGCAGAACTTCGAGGCGCGCATCCGCGAGCAGTACTCGCGCGCGTAGCGCGTCAGGCCGAATCGCGCCAGACGATCTCGGTGGGCAAGATCGAGTCGGCGTTGCTGGGCTGCACGCCGTCGAGCAGGTCGAGCACCACGGAGGCCGCCCTGCGCCCGAGCAGGTCTGCGGGCTGGCGCACCGTCGACAGGAGCGGATCGCATCGCAGCGCCCAGTCGCTGTCGTCGAAACCCACGATTCCCACGTCGTGGGGGATGCGACGGCCGGCCTCCTTCAAGACATCCATGGCACCGGCAGCTATCGGGTCAGCGCTCGCGAACACCCCATCGATGTCGGGCGCCCGCGACAGCAATTCCCGCATCCCCGCCACACCATTGGACCGTGAGTACAACGGGTAGTCGACCACAAGCGCGGGGTCGAAGCGATCGCCGAGCGCATCTTTGAAGCCCGCGAGGCGGTCGGCTCCCGAATCGCGATCGAGTGCTGCGGCGATCATCCCGACCCTCGTGCGACCCGTCGCAAGCAGCCGCGCGGTGACATCCCTCGCGGCCGTGCGGTTGTCGATGCCGACCCACAACAGGTCGGGCTGAATCGACGGATGACCGATGAACACCGCGGGGAGGCCGATCTGCGAGATCGCCGCCGCGATGGGGTCGTGCTCTCGCGCTGAGACGATGATGGCCGCGTCCACGAGACCACCCCTGAGATAGTCGGCGACCCGTGCGCTGTCGCGCTCCGAACCGATGATGAGGCACACCAGCTGGTACTCGGCCTCAGACAACCGGTCGTTGGTTCCGAGCAAGATCGCCCCGATGTTGGGGTCTTCGAGGAACACCGAGTGGGGCTCGTGCACGATGAGGGCGATGGCGCGCGTGCGCTGGGTCACGAGGTTTCGCGCGGCCATGTTGCGCACGTACCCGACCTTCGCGATGGCCTCTTCGATGGCCACGCGGGCAGCCGCCGACACGTAGGGCTCGCCGTTGAGCACGCGGGAAACCGTGCCTCGCGAGACGTTGGCTTCGGCAGCGACATCGAAGATCGTCGCGCGCCGAGGTCGTCCGTCGGAGTGCGCCATGGCCTAATGCTATCCCTCGACGCGCCGCCTGAATACAGGGGTGGGAACGTGCACAGACACAGGCACAGGGTTGACACGGCACATGCGCCCGTTTACTCTGTGAACGTTCCCAGAGAATGCAGCACTTAATTTTGCTCGTTTTTCTGTGCACGTTCACAGAACGTCCATCACTGCAGATGACCAGGAGGCTAGGGATGACCCGGCACGAGATCCACCCCTCCACACTCGGTTGGCAGCGCAATGCCATCGTGCTCGGGTGCGACTACAACCCGGAGCAGTGGCCGGAGTCGACCTGGATCGACGACGTCGCCCTCATGCGCGAGGCCGGGGTCGGTCTCGTGGCCCTCAACATCTTCGGATGGGCCGACATCCAGCCGAGCCCCGGCGAGTTCGACTTCTCGTCGCTCGACCGCATCATGGACCTGCTGCACGAGAACGGGATCAGGGTGAACCTCGGCACCGGCACGGCGTCACCGCCGCCGTGGCTCACGACGCGGCATCCGGAGATCCTGCCCGTCATGGCAGACGGCACGACGAGGTGGCCCGGCGGTCGCCAGGCCTGGTGCCCCAGTTCTCCGGTATTCCGCGCCGCTGCGCTCACGCTGCTCACGGCCGTGGCTGAGCGTTACTCCGAGCATCCTGCGCTCGCGCTGTGGCACGTCTCCAACGAACTCGGGTGCCACAATGCGCTCTGCTACTGCGACGTGTCTGCGGTGAGCTTCCGCGGATGGCTCAGCACCCGCTACGGCACCATCGACAACCTCAACGACGCCTGGGGCACCTCGTTCTGGAGCCAGCGGTACGGATCCTGGGACGAGATCCTGCCTCCGCGCGCCACCCTGTCGGCGGGCAACCCGTCGCAACGGCTCGACTTCGCGCGCTTCAGCTCGGATGAACTCCTCGACTACTACCGCGCCGAAGCCGACCTGCTCAGGGCCGTCGGCGAGCATCCCGTCACGACGAACTTCATGATCACGGCGCACATCAGGACGCAGAACTACTGGGCTTGGGCCGGTGATGTCGACATCGTGGCCAACGACCACTACCTCGACCACCGCCTGCCGCACCCCGCGCGCGAGCTCTCCTTCTCGGCCGACCTCACCCGCGGCGTCGCGAGTGGCAACCCCTGGATGCTCATGGAGCAGTCGACGAGTGCCGTGAGCTGGCAGCCCCACAACGTGGCCAAACAGCCGGGCGAGCTATTGCGCAACTCGTTCTCCCATGTGGCACGGGGCGCGGATGCGGTGTGCTTCTTCCAGTGGCGGGCCTCGCGGCAGGGCGCCGAGAAGTTCCACTCGGCGATGCTCCCCCACGCCGGCACCGACTCCGCGATCTGGCGCGAGACCGTTGAGCTCGGCCGCATGCTGAAGAGCGTCAGCGAGATCGCGGGATCTCGTGTCGATGCCTCGGTGGCGATGGTGTTCAGCTGGGAGTCGTGGTGGGCTGCCGAGAGCGACTCGAACCCCTCATCCGCCGTGACCTATCTCGGGCAGGTGCACGCGGCGTACGACGCGCTGCTCGCGAACGGCGTCACCGTCGATCTCCTCGAACCGGGCGCGGCACTCGACGACTACTCCCTCGTCGTGGTGCCGTGCCTGTACCTGCTGACGGATGCCGACGCCGCAGTCATCTCCGACTATGTCGCCGCGGGCGGCCACGCACTCGTGACCTTCTTCTCCGGCCTGGCCGACGAGAACGATCGTCTCCGTGTCGGCTCGAGCGCGTTCGGCGAGATGCTCGGCTCGTGGACCGAGCAGCTGTTCCCCCTGCTTCCCGACCAGTCGCTCGCGGTGAGCGGCGGCCGCACGGCATCCGTATGGAGCGAACTCGTACGCCCGACCACGGCCGACACCATTGCGACCTTCGACGACGGCCCCGTCGCGGGGTCGCCCGCGATCACGCGCAACGCGCACGGTGACGGCGTCGCGTGGTACCTTGCCACGGCCCTCTCCGAGCAGTCGTTCGCCGCACTTATGGCTGAGGTGCTGTCGGTCGCGTCCGTGGCAACGACGACAGGCCAGCCCGACGTCGAGATCGTCACGCGCAGCACGGATGCCCACACCTTCACGTTCATCATCAACCACTCCGAGCGTGCCGCCGAGGTGGCCGGGACGGGCACCGAGCTCATCACGGGAGCCGCCGTCGACGGCGCGCTCATCGTGGGCGCCGGACTGGTTCGAGTCATCAGGGAGGACAAGCAATGACGCTTGATGGCGCAACAACGACCGTGGTAGCGCCCCCACCACGACGCCGACCGGGCAAGGCAGCCCAGCATCGCAGGGCGATCGCGATCTTCGTGGGGCCGTTCGCGCTGCTCTTCCTCATCTTCTACGTCGCCCCGATCGGCTACGCGGTCTACCAGTCGCTGCTCACCGTCGAGCGCGAGGGAACGTTCGGCAAAGCGACCGAGGTGTTCGGCGGGCTCACGCAGTACATCCAGGTGTTCCAGAACGAGCCCTTCTGGTCATCCGTGCTGCGCGTCCTGGTGTTCGGCGCCGTGCAGGTTCCGGTCATGCTCGGTCTCGCGCTGCTCCTGGCGCTCTTGCTCGACTCGCCACTCGTGAAGGGCAAGCGATTCTTCCGGCTCGCGTTCTTCGCGCCCTATGCGGTTCCGGGAGTGATCGCCGCAATCATGTGGGGCTTCCTCTACTCCCCCAACCTCTCCCCCTTCACCGCCCTCACCCAGAACGTGAACTTTCTCGGCGGCGACCTCGTGCTGTGGTCCATCGCGAACGTCGTGACGTGGGTCTACGTCGGGTACAACATGCTCATCATCTACTCGGCTCTGCTCGCCATCCCGACCGAGATCTACGAGGCCGCCCGGCTCGATGGCGCATCGCAGGCACGCATAGCGTGGTCGATCAAGATTCCGCTCGTCACACCGGCGATCACCCTCACGGCGATCTTCTCGATCATCGGCACGCTGCAACTCCTCGCGGAACCGCAGGTGTTCAAGAGCTTCACGTCGGCGGTGTCGAGCACGTTCACCCCCAACCTGACCATCTATTCGACCGCGGCCGTACCGAACGTGTACCTGGCCGCCGCGTTCTCCGTGGTTCTCGCACTCTTCACCTTCGCGCTGTCGTTCATGGTGCTGCGCTTCACCCGAAGGAGCATCGACTCATGACGACGCTGTCTGTGCGACGTGCAGCCCCCTCCCGCGAGAGCCTCTTCTCGCGCACCGCGGCGATGCTCGTCATGCTCATCTGCACGTTCTACTTCCTCACCCCGATCTGGTGGCTCGTGGTGGCAGCGACGAAAGACCGCGGCCAGTTCACCACCACGGCGCCCCTGTGGTTCGCTGACGTCAATCTCTTCGAGAACATCGGCAACCTCACCACATACAGCAACGGCGTTTTCTTCCGCTGGATGCTCAACAGCATCCTCTACGCCGGTGCGGGTGCCGCGCTCGCGACGATCCTCGCGAGCATGGCGGGATACGCCCTCGCGAAGTACACATTCCGCGGGCGGGAGACGATCTTCAACGTCATCCTCGGGGGCGTGCTCGTTCCGGCGACTGCCTTGGCCCTGCCGTTGTTCCTGCTGTTCAGCCAGGTCGGTGCGACCAACACGTTCTGGTCGGTGTTCCTGCCGAGCATCGTCAGCCCGTTCGGCGTGTACCTCGCCCGTATCTACGCGAGCTCGAGCGTGCCCGACGAGATCATCGAGGCCGCGCGCATCGATGGATCGGGAGAGGTGCGCACGTTCTTCACCGTCGCAACGCGGCTTATGGCCCCGGCCATGGTGACGATCTTCCTGTTCCAGTTCGTCGCGATCTGGAACAACTTCTTCCTGCCGCTCATCATGCTGCGAGATCAGAGCCTGTTCCCCGTCACGCTCGGGCTCTACGTCTGGAACAGCCAGGTCTCCCAGATTCCCGAAATCCGAGCGCTCGTCATCGTCGGCGCACTGCTCTCGATAGTCCCCCTCATCATCGCCTTCCTCGGCCTACAGCGCTTCTGGCGCAGCGGGCTCGGGTCGGGCGGGCTCAAGTAGGGCGCCCCCACAGCTTCCGGTCGGCCCACTCTGACCGGAAACCCCAGCACCACTAGAGAAGCACGAAAGGAAGCACACATGTCCACACGCATCGCACTGCGCGCGGGTGCACTCATCGCAGTGACCGCCCTCGCGTTGACCGGCTGCGCGGCAGGAAGCGGCACCGACGCCGCTAGCAGCACCTGCACCCCCGCAGCATCCGGCGACAAGGTGAACCTCACGTTCACGAGTTGGCTCCCAGGTATCGACGAGGCTGTCGCGATCTGGAACGACGAGAACCCCGACATCCAGGTCGAGGTACAGACGGGCCCCAACGGCAACGGCGGAACCTACAAGAACTTCTTCAACCAGATCGCGGCGGGCAACGCTCCCGACCTCGGCCAGATCGAGTACGACGCGCTGCCCAACTTCCGCGTGCAGGACGGCCTGGTCAACCTCGCCGACTGCGCCGGTGTGATGGACGCCAAGGACCAGTTCATCGACTGGACCTGGAGCCAGGTGACGTTCGGCGAGGACAACGCGGTCTACGCGATCCCGCAGGACACGGGCCCCGAGGCGCTGTACTACCGCGCCGACCTCTTCGAGGCCGCGGGCATCCCGGTGCCGACCACGTGGGACGAGTATGCGGCTGCCGCGGCGAAGATCCGCGCGCAGGGTGGCTACATCACCAACTTCTCGCAGTCGGACATCAACGCCTTCGCGGGCCTCGTATGGCAGGCGGGTGGTCAGTGGTTCCAGAACGACGGCACCGACTGGACGGTGACCATGGACTCCGCCGAGTCGACTCAGGTCGCCGACTACTGGCAGACCCTCATCGACGGTGACCTCGTCGCGGCCTACCCGCCGTGGACGGATGAGTGGAACGCCGCCTACAACTCGGGTGAGCTGTGGACGTGGGTCTCCGCGGTCTGGGGCGCCAACACCATCTCCAGCGGCGCTCCCGACACCTCGGGCAAGTGGGCTGTCGCACCCATGCCGCAGTGGTCGGCTGGCGACAAGGCTGCCGGCAACTGGGGTGGCTCCACGACTGCCGTGCTCAAGGGCAGCAAGCACCCGTACGAGGCCGCGCAGTTCGCGCTGTGGCTCAACACCGACGCCGACGCCCTCACCGCGATGAACAAGACCGCGAACATCTACCCGGCTACCGTGGCGGGTGCAGATCTTCCGGCGTTCTCCGAGGGGCTCGACTTCTACGGCGGCCAGAAGATCTACGAGGTCTTTGCCGACGCCGCGAACGAGGTGAACCCCAACTTCACCTGGGGTCCGACCATGACGCAGGTCTACACGGATGTCGCTGATGGCTTCTCGCAGGTGCTCACCGGCAACGGGACCCTCGCGGAAGCCCTCAAGACCGGACAGGATAAGACGATTGCAGCTCTCAAAGCCGCGTCGATTCCCGTGAAGGGCTAGCAGACAATTAGCGTCATCCACCTCCGCGCCGCGGGTACCAGCTTCGTGCTGGATGCCCGCGGCGCGGCCGTGCCCACGATCATCCACTGGGGCGCCGACCTCGGCGACCTCGACACCGATCGGCTCGAAGAACTGGCCGAGCAGAGTGTGCCGCCGGTCGGCCCCAGCTCCATCGACTCGCCCCTGCGCGTCACGCTCGTTCCGCTGCTCGCCGACGGCTGGACGGGCCAGCCCGGCCTCGACGGCAGGCATGACACCGCGGATGCCCTCGCCCACGCCCTCCGGCGCCCAGCTCTCACCCTCGCCTCCGTCGAGTTCACGCCCCTCGGCGTCGTGCACGTGCACCTCCACGATCTCGCCGACGGAACCGCCACACTCGCCGTGCTCGTCGAACTCGAGCTCACCCCGCAGGGAGCGTTGCGGTCGCGAACGACGGTGACGAACCTCGGCGATACTCCCTTCGAGCTCATGGCCCTCGCGACAACCCTTCCGTTGCCCGCAACCGCGCGCGAGCGCCTCGACTTCAGCGGTCGGTGGGCGCACGAGAGGCAGGCCCAACGCGCACCCCTGCAGCACGGCACGTGGCTCAGGGAGTCTCGACACGGACGGGGCGGCCACGACGACTCGTTCGTGACTGTTGCCGGTGCACCCGGATTCGGCTTCCGCTCCGGTGAGGTCTGGGCAGCCCACCTCGCCTGGAGCGGCGACACCCGCACGTGGATCGACGGGACGGCGACGGGGCACACCGCGCTGGGCCTCGGCGAGCTGCTCTCCCCCGGCGAAGTGCGGCTGGCTCCCGGCGCCCGCCACGAGTCGCCGTGGACGCTCGGCGCGTGGTCCGACGAGGGTCTCGACGGTATCTCTCATCGCTTCCACGCCTGGTTCCGAGCCCTCGACGCCCACCCGAGCGGCCCGCGCCCGCTCACCCTCAACACGTGGGAGGCCGTGTACTTCGACCACGACGAAGGGCGCCTCATCGCTCTCGCGGAGGCCGCCGCCTCGGTGGGGGTCGAGCGGTTCGTGCTCGACGACGGCTGGATGACGGGGCGCGTCGACGACTCCCGTGCCCTCGGCGACTGGACCGTCGACGCGACGAAATGGCCGCGCGGTCTCGCCGGGATCGTGTCGGCAGTGACAGATCTCGGGATGCAGTTCGGCCTGTGGGTGGAGCCCGAGATGGTCTCGCTCGACTCGATGCTCGCGCGCGAGCATCCGGACTGGATCCTGCGGGAGAGCACGACCCGTCTTCCCCTGCCCTGGCGGCACCAGCTCACCCTCGACTTCGGCAACCCCGCCGTGCGCACCCATGTGATCGACGCCATCGGTTCGCTGCTCAGCGACTACGACATCGGCTACCTGAAGTGGGACATGAACCGCGACCTGCTGGGCGGCTCAACGCACGCCCACGTCATCGGGCTGTACGAGGTCATCGACGCCATCCGTGCCACCCACCCCGAGGTCGAGATCGAGTCGTGCTCGTCGGGCGGCGCCCGGATCGACGCGGGGATCCTCGAGCGCGTACAGCGCGTGTGGCCATCCGACACCAACGACCCACTAGAGCGCTTCATCATCGAACGCTCGACGGCTCTCCTGGTGCCGCCCGAGTACCTGGGCTCGCACGTCGGGGCGGGCACGGCCCACACGACGGGGCGCACGCACGCGCTCTCCTTCCGCCTCGCGGCGGCGCTCTTCGGCCACGCCGGCATCGAATGGGATGTCGCGTCGCTTGCTCCGGCCGACCACAAGGCCCTTGCGGACTGGGCGGCCTGTTACCGGCAGTTCCGGGGGCTATTGCACTCCGGGACAGTCGTCAATGGCGACTCGGAGTCACATCGCTTCGTGCGCGGGGTGGTCTCGGCCGACCGCCGGGAGGCGCTCTTCACCATCGCCGCACTCGGCAGTTCGCCAGCATCGATACCACCGCCCGACCTGCTGCCGGGCCTCGACCCTGCCCTGGAGTACCGCATCGAACCCGTCACGCTCGGCGGCGGACCGGTTCTCTACGGTGGAACGTCGCCGTCGTGGTGGAGTGCGGGTTCGGCGAGGGCATCCGGCGCCGTTCTCGGGGCGCGCGGGATCGTCCTGCCCCTGCTCATGCCCGAGCAAGCGCTCGTCCTGCACCTGACGACGGTGACCGGCCAGTACGCTCGGCGGTGACATGCCGTACTCAGACCTCACCCTTGCCGAACTCCGCGAGTTCCGTCCCTCAGTTTCCGAACCCTCTGACTTCGACGACTTCTGGGCGACGACACTCGCGGAGTCGCGCGCGGTCGGTGGCGCAGTCACCCTCACCGCCGCAGACACCCCGGTGTCGCAGGTGTCCGTCGAAGAGCTCGTGTTCCCCGGTTTCGCCGGCGACCCCATCCGCGCGTGGGTGGTCAGGCCGCACGGCGACGAACCCCGGCCCACGGTCATCGAGTACGTCGGCTACGGCGGCGGGCGGGGCCCTGCCCACGAGCACCTGCGCTGGGCCGCATCCGGCTACGTGCATATCGTCATGGACACTCGCGGGCAGGGCAGCTGGTGGAGCAGTGGCGACACCCCCGACCCGCACGGTTCGGGCCCCGCGACGCCCGGCTACATGACGCGGGGCATCACCGACCCCCACGACTACTACTACCGTCGACTGTTCACGGATGCTGTGCGCCTCGTCGACGCAGCGCGCGAGTTGCCCTTCGTCGACAGCGCGCGAATAGCTGTCACGGGGGGCAGCCAGGGCGGCGGCATCACGCTCGCCGTCGCGGGACTCGTCCCCGGCCTCGCGGCCCTCATGCCCGACGTGCCGTTCCTGTGCCACTTTCGCCGGTCGGTGGAGATCACGCCCGACAACCCATTCGCCGAGATCTCGCGATACCTCTCCGTGCACCGCGACCAAGTGGAGAGGGTGTTCACGACGCTCTCCTACTTCGACGGCGTCGCCTTCGCCCGCCGCTCCACGGCGCCCGCCCTCTACTCGGTCGCACTCATGGACACGATAGTCATGCCGTCATCGGTGTTCGCGGCCTTCAACAACTGCGCGAGCGCAACGCGGCAGATCGAGGTCTACGAGTTCAACAACCACGAGGGCGGCGGTGCGCACCACTGGCTCAAGCAGGTGGAGTTCCTGAAGCTACACGCCTGACCAGGCGCTGCCGTGCGCTGAGCTCGCCTCGACCGCGGCGAGCACGCGCTGCACCTGCAGGCCATCGGCGAACGACGGGGTGGGCTGGGTATTCGACGTGATGCCGTCCACGAAGTCCTTCACCTGGTTCGAGAAGCCGTGCTCGTAGCCGAGGGCGTGGCCGGGCGGCCACCACGCGGCGATGTACGGATGCACCGGCTCCGTGACCATGATCTTCGTGAAGCCGCGCTCCTCCTGCGGCGCCGTGGCGTCGTAGTACTGCAGCGAGTTCATGTCTTCGAGGTCGAAGGAGATCGCGCCGTCGGATCCGGAGATCTCGATGCGCAGCGCGTTCTTGCGGCCCGTCGCGAATCGCGTGGCCTCGTAGTTCGCGAGCACACCGGAGTCGAACCGACCCGTGAACAGGGCCATGTCGTCGACGGTCACCCGCTGAGCGTCGCGCTCGGGGATGAGCGTCTCGATGATCCCGGAGACCTGCGTGAGCTTCCAGCCCGTGATGAACTGCGACAGGTCGACGGCGTGCGCGGCGATGTCGCCAAGCGCGCCCGACCCGGCGAGCTTCTTGTCGAGGCGCCAGACGTAGGGCGCGTTCGGGTCGGCGAGCCAGTCCTGCAGGTAGCTCGCGCGCACCTGGTAGATCCGGCCAAGCTTGCCGGAGGCTACGAGGTCGCGAGCGAAGGTGGCCGCGGGAACACGGCGGAAGGTGAATCCGGTCATGGCGTAGACGCCGCGGGATGCCGCGCGCGCGGCGGCGTCGGCCATGGCTTCTGCCTCCTCGACAGTGTTGGCGAGGGGCTTCTCGCACAGTACGTGCTTGCCCGCGTCGAGGGCGGCGATGGCGATCTCGGCGTGCGAGTCGCCGGGGGTCACGATGTCGATGATGTCGATGTCGTCGCGAGCGATCGCCTCACGCCAGTCACTGGTCGACGAGTTCCAGCCCCACTTCTCGGCAGAGGCCTCTACGCCTGTGCGACCGACGATGAGCTCCATGACGGGCTGCGCATCGAGGTCGAAGAAGCGCGGGGCCACGCGCCAGCCCTGGGAGTGGGCAGCGCCCATGAATCCGTGGCCAATCATTGCGACGTTGAGGGTGCTCATGGTGTTCCTAAACATAAAGGAAGGCCGGCCGGGGCGAACCCCGGCCGGCCTCACTGTGTCGACGAGTTAGCCCTTTGCGGCTGCCTCGAGGGCGGGGTTGTTGGCGTACGCCTCCACTGCGTTGTCCTTGGTCACGACGACCGGGGCGAGCAGGTAGGCGGGAACGACCTTGACACCGTTGTCGTAAGACTTGGTGTCGTTGATCTCGGAAACGGCCTTGCCAGCCTGCAGTTCCTTTACCATGTCAACGGCTGCGGAAACCAGCGAGCGGGTGTCCTTGTAGATGGTCATGTACTGCTCGCCAGCCACGATCGACTTGACGGACTCAACTTCCGAGTCCTGTCCGGTCACGACCGGGATCGACTTGCCGGCGCTACGCACCGACTCGATGATCGCGCGAGCCAGGGTGTCGTTCGGGGAAAGAACGCCATCGAGGTCCGTGCTCTGGTAGTTCGCAGCGAGGAGCGTGTCCATGCGGCTCTGCGCGTTGGCGGCGAGCCAACCCTGCGTGGCCGTCTGGGCAACCGCGGTCTGGCCGGAGACGACGACGAGGGTTCCGTCGTCGATCTTGGGCTGGAGAACCGACATCGCGCCGTTGAAGAAGACTCCGGCGTTGTTGTCGTCGGGCGAGCCCGAGAACAGCTCGATGTTGTACGACTTCTTGTCCGGGAACTTCGCCTTGAGGCCGTCGAGGAGGGCCTGGCCCTGGAGCTCGCCCACCTTGAAGTTGTCGAACGCGAGGTAGTAGTCCACGGCCTGGGTGTTCAGGATGAGGCGGTCGTACGCAATGACGGTAGCGCCGGCATCGTGGGCTGCCTCGACCTGCGAGGAGAGCTGCGAGCCGTCCTTGGCACCGATGATGATGACCTTGGCACCGTTGGTCACCATGGAGGTGATCTGGTTCTGCTGCTCGGCGACCGTGTTGCTGGCGGGCGCGTACTGCACGTCAGGCGTGAAGCCCGCGGCCGTCAGGCCGTCGGTGAACAGCTGGCCCGCGAGGACCCAGTTCTCCGAGGTCTTGTCGGGCAGTGCGACACCGATCGTCGCGTCAGCGGCGAAACCGGCGGCAGCAGTGCTGTCGCCCGAGCCAGTGTCGGTGCGAGCGGAGCAACCGGCGAGGGTCATCGCTGCGATGGCAGCGAAGCTCGCCGTCGCGATAACGAGTTTCTTCATTGATAATCTCTTTCCTGGTGCATCTGGTTAGTTGGAAACCACGCGGTACTTAGCCCTTAGGAGTGAGGTCCTGTGGGCGAGCGGTTTCCTGGGCCCCACCCTGTGAAGGGGTGGGAGTCTGTGTACCTAGCGGGGCCGCAGGTACTGGCGTCTCATCGAGGCCGGTCTTGCGGCCTCGCGTCAGCAGGCCGATGATCGAGGGCTTGCCCTGGCGCTTCGAGTAGACGTCGATACCGACGGCGACGAGAAGCACGAGTCCCTTGATCATCTGCACGCGGTCGGCTCCGACGGAGAGCAGCTGGAGGCCGTTGTTGAGCACGGCGATCACGAGACCACCGACGATCGACCCGACGATGGTTCCGATGCCGCCCGAGACCGCGGCGCCACCGATGAAGACTGCGGCAATCGCGTCGAGTTCCCAGCCGACGCCGTCGCCGGGGCCCGAGGCCACCGAGCGGGCGATCCAGAGCATTCCCGCGATCGCGGCGATGACCGACATGTTCGCCATCACGAAGAAGTTGACGCGACGGATGTTCACACCGGAGAGCTCCGCGGCCCGCCAGTTGCCACCCACGGCGTAGATGTGACGGCCGATCGTCGTGTTATTGGTGAGGAACGAGTAGCCGAGCACGAGCACCGCGAGGATGATGCCGGCGATCGGGTAGCTCGTGCCGACGCGGCCCGAGGCGAAGAGGTAGGTGGCGCCGACGACGACGAGCAGCAGCACGACGACCTTGACGATGCTGACCCACAGCGGTGCGGGCGTCGCACCCATCTTGCGCTGGTTGCTGCGCAGCCGACGCTCCTGCCACACGATCGCGATGGCGACGAGGAGGCCGAGGAGCAGCGTGGGGTTGGAGAATCCGAAGTCGGGACCGAAGTCGGGAAGGAAGCCACCGCCGATGAAGGTGAAGTCGCGGGGCACGGGGATCGACGTCGAGTTGCCCACGAACTGGTTCGCGCCACGGAAGAAGAGCATGCCCGCGAGGGTCACGATGAACGCCGGCACCCCGACATAGGCGACCCACCAGCCCTGCCAAGCACCCACGACGGCACCGACCCCGAGGCCGAGGAGCATGGCCACCGGCCACGGGAAGTTCCACACGTACATCGACTGCGCGACGACGATGCCGACGAAGGCGGCGACGGATCCGACCGACAGGTCGATGTGGCCGGCGACGATGACCATGACCATGCCCACAGCGAGCACGAGCACGTACGCGTTGCCGTTGACGAGGTTGATGAGGTTGACCGGATCGAGGGTCTTGCCCTTGGTAAGGATCTCGAAGAGCACGATGATCACGACGAGCGCGCCGAGGATGCCGAACTGGCGCGTGCTCGACTGCGAACCGCCGAACATCTTGCCGAGGTCGCGGAAGCGGAACGGAGTCTTCTCAGGGGTTGTGGAGTCGCTCATACTCAGGAGGCTTTCTTGTTCGAGGAAGTCATGCTGCGCATGAGGGCTTCGGGGTTTGCCTGCTCGGCGGTCATCTCGTTCGTGATGGCGCCTTCGAAGATCGTGTAGATGCGGTCGGAGACTCCGAGGAGCTCCGGAAGCTCGGAGGAGATCATGATGATGCCCTTGCCGGAGGCGGCGAGGTCGCGGATGATGCCGTAGATCTCGGTCTTCGCGCCGACGTCGATGCCGCGCGTGGGCTCGTCGAGGATGAGCAGGTCGGGATCGGTGAACATCCACTTCGCCAGCACGACCTTCTGCTGGTTGCCGCCGGAGAGCTTGTTGACACCCTCGTCGACGCTCGGGGTCTTGATCCGCAGGCTCTTGCGGTACTTCTCGGAGACGTTGTACTCCTCGACCTTGTTCACCACGTCGAGCTTCGAGATCTTGGAGAGCTTCGCCGCCGTGACCGAGGTCTTGATGTCGTCGAGGAGGTTGAGACCGAGCGCCTTGCGGTCTTCGCTCACGTAGGCGAGACCCTGGTCGATAGCCTCATCCACGTTGCGGATGCGGATCTCCTTGCCATCCTTGAAGATCTGGCCGGAGATGAAGTTGCCGTACGAGCGGCCGAAGATGCTCATCGCGAGCTCGGTGCGACCGGCGCCCATGAGACCCGCGAAACCGACGACCTCACCGCGGCGCACGTAGAAGCTCGAGTTCTTGACGACCATGCGGTCGGCAGAGTGCGGGTGCTGCACTGTCCAGTTCTTGATCTCGAAGAACTTCTCGCCGATGTCGGAGTTGCGCTCGGGGAAGCGGTTCTCGAGCACACGACCGACCATGCCCCGGATGATCCGGTCCTCATCGACGCCGTCACGGGCCACGTCGAGCGTCTCGATGGTCTTGCCGTCACGCAGGATCGTGATCTCGTCGGCGATCGCCTCGATCTCGTTGAGCTTGTGGCTGATCATGATGCTCGTGATGCCGCGGCCCTTGAGACCGCGCAGCAGGTCGAGGAGGTGCTGCGAGTCCGACTCGTTGAGCGCCGCGGTCGGCTCATCCAGGATCAGCAGTTTGACCGACTTGTTGAGCGCCTTGGCGATCTCGACGAGCTGCTGCTTGCCGACGCCGATGTCCTTCACCAGGGTGTCGGGGTCGTCGTCGAGGCCGACACGGGCGAGCAGCTCGGTCGCGCGGTTCTTGGCGGCGATCCAGTCGATCGCGCCGAACTTGGTCGGCTCGTTGCCGAGGAAGATGTTCTCGGTGATCGACAGGAGCGGGATGAGCGCGAGCTCCTGGTGGATGATCACGATGCCGGCGGACTCGCTCTGGCGGATGTTGCTGAAGCGCGACTCGGTGCCCTGGTAGATGATCTCGCCCGTGTAGGAACCGTAGGGGTAGACGCCCGACAGCACCTTCATGAGGGTCGACTTGCCAGCGCCGTTCTCGCCGCAGATCGCATGGATCTCACCGGCACGAACCTTCAGCGTGACATTCTCGAGGGCCTTGACTCCCGGGAACTCCTTGGTGATGGACCGCATCTCCAGGATGGTCGGCACCGTATCAATCGGCTCAGGGCTCTTCGCCAACTCCACAGTGTGACCTCCGCGTCATCCATACGCACCGGCGTTTCTGGTGCGACCTGCATCGCAAAACCTAATCCTCGGAATGCTTGGCGTCAAATAGTAAACACAAGACTGGGAAGATCGTGACCTTGCCGAAACCTTCGGATATGTCTCTCTCCCGCACAAATACGGGCGAACCGCGGAAACATGCGGCATCCGTGTACATTTATCTCGTGCAAAGCCGCAACCCAACGCCGGGTTCACAGACTTCATTACGCGAAGCCAACCGCGCGCGTATCGTCGAGTCGCTCATGCACCATGGCCACCTCACCCAGGTGGAACTCGCGGGCTCCACGGGCCTCTCCCCCGCGACGGTCTCCAATATCGTCAAGGAACTCTCCGCCTCGGGAGTGCTCAACACCTCGGTCACCTCCCGCAGCGGTCGCCGCGCCACCGAGGTCACGCTCGCCCGCCGTCTGGGCCTCGTCGCCGGCCTCCATTTCTCGAGCCGCCACCTGCGCGTCGCCATCTCCGACGTGGGCCGCACTGTCGTCGCCGAGAACCACGTGCCGCTCGCCCTCGACCACCGCCACGACCGCGAGCTCGACCGCGCCACCCTTCTCCTGAGCGACATGCTCGAGTCGGTCGATGCCTCCTTCTCCGACCTCCTCGCCGTCGGCATCGGGCTTCCCGCCCCCATCGACGCCGAAACGGGCATGATCGCGACGCCGGGCCTGCTGCGCGGCTGGGAGAACGTGCGCGTCGCCGAGGTCATGACCAACCGGATCGAGGTCCCCTCGTTCGTCGACAACGAGGCGAACCTGGGCGGCCTCGCCGAGGTTCGCTCGGGTGCCGCCCGCGGGGCGCGCGGGGCCGTCTACATCCGGGTCGGCCACGGGGTCAGCGCGGGGCTCATCATCAACGGGGCCATCTACCGCGGGGTCACCGGCAAGGCCGGGCAGATCGGCCACGTGACGATCGACGAGAACGGCCCCATCTGCCGCTGCGGCAGCCGCGGCTGCCTCGACACCCTCGCGGGCGGCCCCGCACTTCTCGAACTCTTCCGCGACGACCCCGGAATGCAGCGCCTGCGCGACCTCCTCGTGCGCGCCGACTCCGGTGACGCGAGCGCGCGACGCGTCATCGCGGATGCGGGCCGCCACATCGGCATCGCCGCCGCGAGCCTGTGCAACCTCTTCGACCCCGAACGACTCGTCATAGGAGGAGAGTTGGCCCAGGCCGGCGAGATCCTCCTCGCCCCCATGAGGCACGCCCTCGAGCGCTCGGCGCTCGCGGGGGTGGAGGGCGTGCCCGAGATCGTCCAGGGCGAACTCGGCGAGCGCGCCGAACTCATGGGCGCACTCGCCCTCGCCATAGAGAACGTCGGCCTCGAGGCCGACGTGCGCAGTACCAAGCGTTGAACCCCGTCCTGTCCACAGCAACACTCGAGCCACCAACGAAGGCGGTCCCAGTGAGAGGCACCCGAATGAAGTCCACGATCACGGCACTGGCCGTGCTCGCGATGATCGCCGCGGCCCTGACCGCCTGCACCACCGGCAGCGACGCCGTCAAGATAGCCCTCCTCCTCCCCGAATCGAAGACGGCGCGGTACGAGGCATTCGACCGCCCGTTCTTCGAGCAGCGCATCTCCGAACTCGGCAACTACGAGGTCTTGTACTCGAATGCCGACCAGGATGCGGCGAAGCAGCAGTCCCAGGCGGAGGCCGCCCTCGTCTCCGGTGCCAAGGTGCTCGTGCTCGACCCCGTGGACTCGTCCGCCGCCGCGAGTATCGTCGCCGCTGCCAACGCGCAGGGCGTTCCCGTGATCGCGTACGACCGCATAGTCAACGGCGGCCAGCTCGCCTACTACGTCTCCTTCGACAACGAGAACATCGGCGAGTTGCAAGGCAAGGCGCTCGTGGACAAGCTCGAGGCGGAGGGCACGAGCGGCGGCATCCTGATGGTCAACGGATCCCCCACCGACGGCAACGCCGGGCAGTTCAAGGCGGGAGCCCTGAGCGAGATCGAGTCGAGCGACTTCCCGGTGCTCGCCGACTTCGACTCCCCCGACTGGAGTCCCGACAAGGCCCAGGACTGGGTTGCCGGCCAGATCACGCAGTTCGGCGGCCGCATCGCGGGCGTCTACGCGGCCAACGACGGTACCGCCGGAGGTGCGATCGCGGCACTGAAGGCCGCCAACGTGAGCCCGCTGCCCATCGTCACCGGCCAGGACGCCGAGCTCGCGGGCATCCAGCGCATAGTCTCCGGCGACCAGTACATGACCATCTACAAGGCGATGAAGGCCCAGGCGACGCTCGCCGCCGAGGTCGCCGTGAAGCTCGCGAACGGCGAACCGGTCACGGGCGAAACGACAATCGAGGGAACGCCCGCGACCCTGCTCTCGGCCGTGGTCGTCACCATCGACAACATCATGGATACCGTTGTCAAAGACGGGATCTACACGGTCGCCGAAATCTGCACCCCCGAGTACGCCGCTGCCTGTGCAGCGGCGGGAATCCACTAGGACCGCATGACCACCCTCTCCACCACAACTCCCCGCGCCCGTGCGGCAGAACAGCTGCTCTCGCTGCGCGGGATCACCAAGCGCTTCGGCGCCGTGCGCGCGCTCAGCGGCGTCGACCTCGACGTGTACGCGGGCGAGGTCGTCGCGATCGTGGGCGACAACGGCGCGGGCAAGTCGACGCTCGTCAAGATCCTCGCGGGCGTGCATCCGCAGGATGCGGGCACCATCTCGTTCGGGGGCGCTATCACGACCATCCCGAGCCCCACGGACTCCCGCGACCTCGGCATCGCCACGGTCTACCAGGATCTCTCCCTGTGCGACAACCTCGACGTCGTGAGCAACCTCTTCCTCGGCAGGGAGCTACGCAAGAGCGGCGCGCTCGACGAAGTCGAGATGGAGCAACGGTCGTGGACACTGCTGCGCGAGTTAAGCGCGCGCATCCCGTCGGTGCGGATTCCCGTGGCATCACTCTCGGGCGGGCAGCGACAGACCGTGGCCATCGCGCGGTCGCTCATCGGTGAGCCGAGCGTCGTGATCCTCGACGAGCCCACCGCCGCGCTCGGAGTGGCGCAGACCGCCGAAGTGCTCAACCTCATCGAGCGGCTGCGCGAGCGCGGGCTCGGCGTGATCCTCATCAGTCACAACATCGCCGATGTGCAGGCCGTCGCCGACCGCATCGTCGTGCTGCGACTCGGCCGCAACAACGGAGATTTCAGGGTCGCGGATGTCACGAGCGAGATGATCATCGCCGCCATCACCGGCGCCAGCGACAACTCGGTCAGCCGTCGTGCTGCCCTGCAGGAAGAGAACGACTCATGACCGACGGCACCAGGCCACTCGACCAGCAGGACGACCGGCTCATCCACCACACGGGACTGCGCGGCGCTGCACGCGACTTCGTGATGCGTGTGCGCGGAGGCGACCTCGGCTCGCTGCCCGTGATCCTCGGACTCGTGGTGATCTGGGCGGTGTTCCAGATCCTCAACCCCACGTTCCTGTCGAGCTCGAACCTCGTGAACCTCACGACCCAGAGCGCCGCAGTCGGCACCATCGCCATCGGCATCGTGCTCGTGCTGCTGCTCGGCGAGATCGACCTCTCGGTCGGGTCGGTAAGCGGACTCTCGTCGGCAATCCTCGCTGTCGGCTTCGTGCAGTGGGGCATCCCGCTGCCGCTCGTGCTCCTCGCCTCCCTCGTCGCGGGCGTGCTCGCGGGCCTCGCATTCGGGTTTCTGCGCACGCTGTTCGGCGTGCCGAGCTTCGTCATCACCCTCGGCGGCCTGCTCGGCATCCTCGGCCTGCAGCTCTTCGTACTCGGCAAGACCAAGTCGATAAACATCCCGTTCGACTCGGTGATCGTGGAGTTCGGCCAGCAGTGGTTCCTGCCCGCTTGGGCGAGCTACACCCTCGTCGCGATCGCGGTCGCGGTGTTCGCGTACAACCAGCTGTCGCTGTCGCGCCGCCGGGAAGCCGCGGGCCTCTCCGCGACGTCCGTGAGCATCATCGTCGCCCGCAGCGTCGGCCTGCTCGTGCTGCTCGGCCTCGCCGTCTGGTACTTGAACCTCTCGCGCGGGGTGGGGGCGCCGTTCGCGCTGTTCCTGCTGCTCGTCGTCATCATGCACTTCTTTCTCACCCGCACCCGGTGGGGCCGGTCGGTGTACGCCGTCGGCGGCAACGTCGAGGCCGCACGCCGGGCGGGCATCCGGGTCAACCGCGTCTACATCTCGGTGTTCGTGCTGTGCTCGCTCTTCGCGGCCCTCGGCGGACTCATGGCGGCGGCCCGCGCGGCGTCGGCGAACTCGTCGAGCGGCGGAGGCGACACGAACCTCAACGCGATAGCTGCCGCGGTGATCGGCGGCACGTCGCTGTTCGGCGGCCGTGGCTCGGCGTTCTCCGCTGTGCTCGGGATCGTCGTCATCATGTCGATCAACTCGGGGCTCGCGCTGCTCTTCCTCGAGTCCTACGTGCAGTACATCGTGACGGGCGCCGTGCTCCTTCTCGCCGTCGTGATCGACTCCCTCTCGCGGCGCTCGCGCGCTGCAGCCGGTCGCGCGTAGGCAGCCGCCACTCAGGTCGCGCGCGGAGGAGCAGTGGAGCTGCGCACGATGAGGCGCGTGGGGATCGGCGTCGATTCGGCGGCCGCATCCGGCTCCTCGAGGGCGATGAGCACCCGCTGCATCGTGAGGGCGCCCAGCGCGGCAAAGTCCTGGGAGACGGTGGTGAGCGGGGGAACGTAGTACTCGGCCTCGGGCACGTCGTCGAATCCCACGACGCTCACGTCGGCCGGCACGAGCAGGCCGCGCTCGCCGAGCGCCGATACCAGCCCCAGGGCCATCTGGTCGTTCGCTGCGAACACGGCCGTCGCGCCGGTCAGCTGCATACCGAACCGGTGCCCGCTCGCGGCAGTCCAGTCACCGTGACCGGGCTCCGTCGCTACCAACTGTGCCGCGGCAAGCTCGTCGCGCCATCCCCGCAGCCGCTCGATGGCGTCGGGAGCCGACGGCGGGCCAGCCAGGTGGGCGATGTTCCGGTGCCCAAGCTCGACGAGGTGCCGGACCGCCGCTCGCGCACCGCGGTACTGGTCGATCGACGTCACGAGCTGGCCGCGACGCTGCCCCGCCGCGACGGCGATGACCGGCACCCCGGTATCGAGACCGCGCACGGCGTCAAGCACGGCGACATCGGCAACGATCAGCACGATCGCCTCCACCCGCTGGCTGAGCAACGATTCGATGAAGGGGCGGATGGAACTGGCATCCGCCTTGACGGAGGTCACGCTCACGACGCCGTACCGGGCATCCCTCGCTGCGTCGCTGAAGTGGAGCGCGATCGACGAGGGGCCGAAATCCGCACTGCTGGGGGCGATGAGCCCGATCATCCGGGTGCGTTTGGTGACGAGGGCCCGCGCCGCCGGCGAGGGGCTGTAGCGCAGCTGGGTTATCGCCTGTTCTACCCGCAGCCGCGTCGCGGGGCGCACGCTGGGGATGTCGTTGAGCACGCGCGAGACCGTCTGGTGAGAGACGCCGGCGAGGCGCGCGACATCGAAGATGTTCGCCACGCGCGCCGGCTTGTCCGCGCTGGTCATCGTGCTCCTAGCCTCATTCGTCGCTGTCCGCCCTGGCGACAATGGCAAGGAGCATCTCGATTGTCACTGTATCTGGGTCGAGCGTAGCGACGATCTCCCGATCCCTCAGGACAATGATGCGCTGGCCGACCCGCAGCACTTCCTCGAGTTCGGCGGAGATGAACACGATCGCCATCCCGGTGCTGGCCAGTTCGGTGATCAGGCGCTGGATCTCCACCTTCGCGCCCACGTCGATGCCGCGGGTCGGCTCGTCGAGGATGAGCAGGCGCGGCGCCAGTGCCAGAAGGCGCGCGAGCATGACCTTCTGCTGGTTGCCGCCCGACAGCACGCCGGCGGGCCGCTCCGGATCGGCGGGGCGGATGTCGAGGGCCTCGATCCAGCTGGCGCTGAGTTCGTCCTGCCGGGCGCGCGGGATCTTCCTGAACCAGCCCCGCTCCGCCTGCAGGGCGAGAACGATGTTCTCGCGTACCGAAAGCTCACCGATGATCCCCTCCGTCTTCCTGTTCTCGGAGGAATAGGCGACACCCGCGCGCAGGGCGCGGCGCGGGTCGGCGAAGTGCACGTGCTCGCCGTCGATGGCCAGATCCCCGGTGTCGGGCCGGTCCACCCCGGAGAGCAACCGGGCGAGCTCGGTCCGGCCCGATCCCAGCAGACCGGCCACGCCGAGCAGCTCGCCCTCGAACACGTCGACGTCGGTGGGCAGGAGCCGGGCGCGCTTGCCGATCCCGCGCGCGGAGGCGAGGGGTCGCGCGCCCGCCGGGTCGGCTTCCGCCGCAGGCCGTGATTCGAGCACGTCGAGCGCCGCCGACTCATTGCCCAGCATCTTCTGGACCAGGTCGATCCTGAGCAGTTCCGTCGTCAGATACTCGCCGACGCGCTTGCCGTTGCGCAGTACCGTGATCCGGTCGCAGATCTCGTACACCTGCTCGAGGAAGTGCGACACGAAGAGGATCGCGACGCCCTGCGACTTCAATTCGCGGATGACCCGGAACAGCTCAGCCACCTCGTCTTGGTCGAGGCTCGACGTCGGCTCGTCGAGCACGAGCACCTTCAGATCGGTCGAGATCGCTCGGGCGATCGCGACGAGCTGCTGGGTCGCGAGAGAGTGGCTCGAGAGGGGCGACCGCGGATCGACCGAGATTCCGAGCGCATCGAGCGCGGCCGCGGCCGCGGCGCGGGTTCGCCGCCAGTCGATGGTGCCGAACCGTCGCGGCTCCCGGCCCAGCATGATGTTCTCGGCCACCGACAGGTTGGGCAGCAGGTCGATCTCCTGGTAGACCGTGCTGATCCCGGCCCGCTGAGCAGCGGCGGGAGTCGCGAACGACACGCCCTCACCGCCGAGGCGGACGATGCCCGAGTCGAGCCGGATCGCACCGGTGAGGGCCTTGATCAGGGTTGACTTACCAGCCCCGTTCTCCCCCATCAGGGAGTGGACCTCGCCCGGGAACATCCGGAAGTCCACGCTGTCCAGCGCCGTGTCGCCGGCGAAGCGAAGGCTCGCACCCACAACCTCGACTACCGGAGCAGCGTCCATCTGCGACCTCGCGTTCCTGAGCTCGACCTCGAGCGTTAGTGAGCCTAGTAGCTCGCCTCAGCGGCGGCCCGCTCTGGACACGATGAGGCGCTGCACGACCACGAACGCCAGCAGCAGCACCCCGATCGTGATCCGGGTCCACGACTGGTCGACGCCCATGAAGCTGATCGCCGTCCTGATGACGCCATACACGAGCACGCCCACGAGAGAGCCCACCACGTACCCGCTTCCGCCGGTCAGGAGTGTGCCGCCGATCACGACCGCGGCGATCGTGTCCAGCTCGGTTCCGATGCCGTTCAGGCTGTATCCGGCGGCGGTGTACGACGTGAAGAGCAGCCCGGCGACACCGGCCAGGGCACCGCTGATCACGTACACCAGGACCTTGGTGCGCGCGACGGGCAAGCCCATGAGCCGCGCCGATTGCTCGCTGCCGCCCACCGCGTACACGGTGCGGCCGAACCGGGTGTAGCCGAGCACCCATGCTGCGACCACCACCACCGCGAGCGCGATGATGACCGTCGCGGTGATGTACCACCCGCCGCCGCCGAGCTTGGTCGACTGAAGGCCGAGAACCCACTCGTCGGACACCTTGATCGCCCTCGGTGCCAGGACGTAGCAGAGGCCGCGGGCGAGGAACATACCGACGAGCGAGGCGATGAACGGCTGCACGTTGAAGTACTGAACGAGAACCCCGATGATCACGCCGAACACCGCGCCCGCCGCGATCATGAGGGGGATCACGACCGCCGAGGGCACCCCTATCGAGAGCAACGAGGCCGCGAGCACGCCCGTGAACGCCATCACGGCACCGACGGACAGGTCGATACCACCCGAAAGGATGACGAAGGTCATGCCCGCGGCCAGCACGATGAGGTACGCGTTGTCGACGAGCAGGGATGACAGCACGCCGGGCGTGACGAACCGGCCGAAGTACGCCTGCGACGCGGCGAACATGATGATGAGAAGCGCTACGGCGGCCAGGACCGGCACCCATGACAACCGGGAGATCACGGCGCGGCGCCAGGCCGGGACCACCTCCTGCGCAGCGGGGGTTTCGCGCTCGGTGGTGATGGTCATGATGCGGTCCGCTCGATCGTGGCGGAATCCGACACCTGGACCCGCCTTGTGGGTGGTCGGAGACCGGCGAGCCAGGCGCGCACCCTCGTGGACTGGGAGAGGCACACGATGATGACGACGATCGCCTTGAACACGGGCGTGACAGCGGGCGGGACCCCGAGGAACGTGATCGTCGATGTCAGGGTCTGGATGGTGAACACGCCCACCACCGTCCCGGCGAGGGTGAACTTTCCGCCCGCGAGGGAGGTGCCGCCCAGCACGACCGCGAGAATGGCGTCGAGTTCGATGTTCACGCCGGCAGCGTTGGCGTCGGCGGCCATGATGTTAGAGCTGTACAGCACTCCCGCGACCCCGGCGAGCAGCCCGCTGAGGCCGTAGAGGCTCCACACGATGCCCCGCGAGCGGACACCCGCCAGCCGGCTGGCGGCGGGATTGATCCCCACCGACTCGGTGAGCACTCCCAATGCGGTGCGTCGCACGATCAGGCTGACCACGACGATGGCGACCAGGGAGACGAGGAACTCGAACGGGAATCCGAAGATGTAGCCGCCCGCGATCGCCTTGTACGGCGTGCTGTTGATCGTGGTGATGAAGCCGCCGGTGATGAGCAGTGCGATTCCGCGCCCGGCGAGCATCAGAACCAGCGTCGCGATGATGGGCTGAATGCCGAGAACGGCGACGAGGAAGCCATTCCACAGTCCGAAGACGAGCGTGAGCCCGACCCCGGCGAGGATGGCGACGAGCACGGTACCCACGCTGTCAGGGCTCGGCGAGTCGGCGATGATCGTGAGGGCCACGGCGCCCGAGATGGCCATCTGCGCCCCCACGGACAGGTCGATCCCTCTCGTCCCGATCACCAGGCACATGCCCAGGGCGACCAGCATGAGCGGAGCGCTGTTGCGCAGGATGTCGATGAGCGAACCGTAGAACTGACCGTTCTGCACGGTGATACTCAGAAAGCTCGGGCGGGAGATGAAGTTGATCGCCACGAGTGCGACAAGCGCTCCCAGCGGCCACATGATCCGGTTCCTCAGAACCTTGCTCAGGGTCGATCTCATGCTGCGCCCTCCTTGGCGATCAGTGCGACTATGTCATCAATCCCGGTCTCGGGGGTGTTGTCAAGCTCCGCGATCTTCCGTCGGTCGCGCATGACCACGATGCGCTGAGACAGCCGCAGCACCTCGTCCAGCTCCGACGAGATGAAGATCACCCCCAGGCCCGCCTCCGCGAGCCCGGCCACCAGCCGCTGGATCTCGGCTTTGGCTCCGATGTCGATGCCGCGGGTCGGTTCATCGAGGATCAGCAACTGCGGTGCGGTCGCCAGCCAACGCGCGAGGAGCACTTTCTGCTGGTTGCCGCCCGAGAGGTTGCGGATGAGAGCGGCAGGGTTGTTGGGCCGGATGCTCAGCGATTCCATGTACCCGGCGACGATGCTGTCTTGCTGAGCTGTGCTGACCTTCCGGAGCCATCCCCGCTTGGCCTGGATCCCGAGCACGATGTTCTCGGCCACGGTCAGGTCACCGATGATGCCCTCCTCCCGACGGTCCTCCGACGAGAAGGCGATCCGGTTGTCGACGGCCGCACGGGGGTTCGTGAGGCGCGTGATGGCACCCCGGACTTGGGTGCTGCCGTGGTCGGCGTGGTCGGCTCCGTAGATCAGGCGGGCGAGCTCGGTACGGCCGGATCCGAGAAGCCCGGCCAGTCCCACCACCTCGCCGTCGAATACCTCGAGGTCGACGGGCTCGATGCTGCCCTTGCGCCCGAGCGCGAGCACCTTGAGGATCGGCTCGCCCGACCGGTCCACAGCGCGATTGGCCGCTCGGCCGATCGAGTCGAGCTCGGCGAGCTCGCGTCCCAACATCTTCGAGATGAGCTGCTGTCTGTTGAGCTCGTCCACCCCGTACTCGCCCTCGAGGCGCCCATTGCGCAGGACGGTCATCCGGTCGGAGATCTCGTACACCTGATCGAGGAAGTGCGACACGAAGAGGATGGCGACGCCGCGGTCGCGAAGCCTGCGCATGACCGCGAAGAGCTGCTCGACCTCTGACCGGTCGAGGCTTGAGGTGGGCTCATCCAGAACCAGCACGCGGCAGTCGACGACGACGGCCCGGCTGATCGCGACGAGCTGCTGGACGGCGAGCGAGTGGATGGCCAGCGGCGAGCGGGGGTCGATGTCGAGGCCGAGCTCCCGCAGGTAGGTGCGAGCCCGCTCGTGGGTGGCGCGCCAGTTGATGCCGAGCGCTCCGCGCACCTCGTTGCCGAGCATGACGTTCTCGCCCACGCTCAGGTTGGCGCAGAGATTGACCTCTTGGTAGACGGTCGCAACCCCGGCGGCCTGAGCGTCGGCAGTGCCGGCGAAGGTGGTCTTCACGCCAGCGACCTCGATGGTTCCGGCGTCGATCGGGTACACCCCGGTCAGCGCCTTGATGAGGGTCGACTTCCCGGCGCCGTTCTCGCCGAGGAGGGAGTGGATCTCGCCACCCCGGAGGGTGAGGCTCACGCCGTCGAGCGCTTTCACGCCGGGGAACTCGATGGAGATGCCGCTCATCTCGACGACCACGCTGTTGTCGGCCACTGTCCGGATCTTCTCTACTACGCGGCCGGGAAGCGCCGCTCACGAACGGGGAACCGGCGGGGCGATGAGTATCGCCCCGCCGGCGTGCGGCCTGGGCCGCGAGGGATCAGTACTTGCGGTCGGGCAGTGCGGCCTTGGCGGCAGCCTGGTCGAACTCGCCGTCGACGCCGTAGATCTTCTTCTCCACGCTCTTGCCCGCGATGACGTCCTTCACGACCTGCGCGACGGTGTCCCCGAGGAGCGGGTTGCACTCCACGATGTAGTTGAACTCGCCGCCAGCGAGGGCCGTCATGCCGTCCTTCGTAGCGTCGATCGAGACGATCTGGATGTCCTTGCCGGGAACCAGACCGGCGGCCTTGATGGCGTCGAGGGCGCCGAGGCCCATGTCGTCGTTCTGGGCGAACAGGAGGTTGATCGTCTTGCCGTACTTCTGGAGGAAGCCCTCCATGACGGTCTTGCCGTCGGCCCGCGTGAAGTTGCCCGTCTGCGAGTCGAGGGTCGTGATCGCCGTGCCCGCGATGGACTTGGTGAATCCGGTAGCACGGTCGATGGCGGGCGACGAGCCGGTGGTGCCCTCGAGCACGACCATGTTCGTCGGGGTGTTTCCGAAGGTCTTGGCCGCCCACGCACCCGCGGTCTCCCCCTCCTTCTGGAAGTCGTCACCGATCCAAGCGGCGTACAGGCTCGGGTCGGCGTCGATCGTGCGGTCCTCGAGGACGACGGGGATGCCGGCATCCTTCGCCTCCTGCAGGACGTCGTCCCATCCGGTGGTGACCACCGCGGCGATGACGATCGCGTCGACGCCCTGGTTGATGAAGCTGTGAACCGCGGCGATCTGGTTCTCGGGCTTGTTGTCCGCTGCGTTGAAGATCAGCTTGAAGCCGTTCTCCTCCGAGAAGGCGGTCTTCATCGACTCGGTGTTCGCCGCGCGCCATCCGCTCTCGGACCCGGTCTGCGCGAATCCGACCGTGATCAGGTCAGACCCGGCGCCGCCTTCGCCCGCGCCGCCGCTCGCGGCGCAACCGGACAGTGTGAGAGCAATGGCCCCCACAACCACGAAACCGCTCAGAAACTTCTTCATTCCCTAAACCTCCTTGTCTGGGGCCCGGCCGAAGCCGACCTGCGTCCACGCTGCCTCAGTGCAGGTGACAGCCAATGTTAGCCTTCACATTCCACACTAGGGCAAGGTCGCTTTGGTAACGATTAAGTAACGTGGCCACCGCAGATCGTTGATATTCCGGGGTTCTTGGATGCGCCATGGGAGGTCGGTCGCTCATGTGAGGGATCACATTGATGATCTAGGGCATCACCGCCGTCGACGAACTGTCGCGACGCGCCGGCGCAGCGCGCTGGGGGCCGTGCAGTCTGAATTGTGCACCCGAGACGCACGAAGGCCCGGTCGCACATGCGACCGGGCCTTGGTGAAGGAACTGCTAGCGACCGCCCGCGCGGCGCTTGTTGAACACGTCGAAGGCGACGGCGAACAGGAGCACGAGGCCCTTGACCGCCTGCTGCCACTCGATGCCGATACCGAGGATCGACATACCGTTGTTGAGCACACCGATGATGAGACCACCGATGATGGCGCCGCCGATGGTGCCGACGCCGCCCTGCACGGCCGCGCCACCGATGAAGGCCGCGGAAATCGCCTCGAGCTCGAAGCCGTCACCCGCCTTCGGACCGGCGAGGTTCAGGCGAGCGGTGAAGACGAGGCCCGCGAGGGCCGCGAGCACGCCCATGTTGACGAAGATGAAGAAGTCGACCTGGCGGGTCTTCACACCGCTCAGCTCCGCGGCGTGGCGGTTGCCGCCGATCGCGTAGATGTGGCGGCCGAAGACGCTGCGGTTGGTGACGATGCCGTAGATCATGACGAGCACGGCGAGGATGATGAGCGTCACCGGGATGCCCTTGAAGCTGGCGAGCGCGTAGGCGAAAGCTCCTACACCGACGGTGACGAGAACGAGCTTGCCCACGAACCATCCGATGGGCTCGACGTCCTGGCCGTAGGCCTGGCGACCGCGGCGGCTGCGCACCTGCTGGATGATGAATCCGACGACAGCGATGACGCCCACGCCCATCGTCACGGGGTCGACCGGGAACTCGCCCAACAGGTCGGTGAGGAATCCGTTGCCCAGCGCCCGGTATTCGGCCGGGAACGAGCCGATGTTCGCGTTGCCGAGCACGACGAGGGCGAGACCGCGGAAGATGAGCATGCCCGCGAGCGTCACGATGAACGCCGGTATGCCCACGTAGGCGATCCAGAACCCCTGCCAGGCTCCCACCAGAGCTCCGATGAGCAGCGACAGGATGATCGCCACGAACCAAGGCATCTCCATCTTGACCGCGAAGACTCCCGATACCGCGCCGATGAACGCCGCGACCGAGCCGACCGAGAGGTCGATGTGGCCCGCGACGATCACCATGACCATGCCGATCGCGAGGATCAGGATGTAGCCGTTCTGCACGATGAGGTTCGAGATGTTCTGCGGCCGTAGCAGGATGCCCTGCGTCAGGATCGAGAACAGCACGACCACAGCGATGAGCGCGAGGAAGATGCCGTTCTTGCCGAGGTCGGTGACGACGTGGCTGAGGGCGCCCGTGACGCGGTTGGCGGGTGGGCCGACCTTCTCGACGAGCTCGTTGTCTGTGTTGGTCATGGTGTGTGCTCCTTGTGCGTCGTTACGGGCCCGCTAGCGGGGCGATTCCATGGTCATGAGTTTGAGGACGGCCTCGGGGCTGGCCTCGGCGATGGGCAGCTCGCCCGTGATGCGACCCTCGGAGAGGGCGTAGATCCGGTCGCAGATGCCGAGCAGTTCCGGCAGCTCGGAGGAGATGACGATGATGCCCTTCCCCTCCGCCGCGAGCCTGTTGATGATCGTGTAGATCTCATACTTGGCACCCACGTCGATACCTCGTGTGGGCTCATCCAGGATCAGCACGTCGGGGTCGGAGTAGATCCACTTCGACAGCACGACCTTCTGCTGGTTGCCACCCGAGAGCTTGCCCGTCTTCGAGAGCACAGACGGCGCCTTGATGTTCATGCTCATGCGGTACTCGTTGGCGACCTTGTACTCCTCGTTGTCGTCGACGAGGCCGGCCTTCGAGAGCTTGCCGAGGGAGGCTGCGGAGATGTTGCGCTTGATGTCCTCGATGAGGTTGAGGCCGTACTGCTTGCGGTCTTCCGTGGCGTACGCGAGTCCGTTCTGGATGGCCTCCGCCACACTGCGCGTCTGGATCTCCTTGCCGTTCTTGAACACCTGGCCGCTAATGCGCGTGCCATAGCTGCGGCCGAACAGGCTCATCGCGAACTCGGTGCGACCCGCGCCCATGAGGCCCGCGATGCCGACGATCTCGCCGCGGCGCACGGTGAGGTTGACGTTGTCGACGATGACCCGCGAGGAGTCCTGCGGGTGGTGGGCAGTCCAGTTCTCGACGCGCAGGATCTCGTCGCCGATGTTGGGCGTGTGGTCCGGGTAGCGGTGCTCGAGGTCGCGGCCGACCATGTCCTTGATGATGCGCTCTTCCGTGACATCCGTCTTGGCGATCGTCTCGATGGTGCGGCCATCCCGGATGATCGTCACCGAGTCGGCGATCTTCTTGATCTCGTTGAGCTTGTGGCTGATGATGATCGACGTGATGCCCTGCTCCTTGAGGTGCAGGATCAGGTCGAGCAGGTGGTCGGAGTCCTCGTCGTTGAGGGCCGCGGTCGGCTCGTCGAGGATGAGCAGCTTCACGCGCTTGGAGAGGGCCTTGGCGATCTCGACGAGCTGCTGCTTGCCGACACCGATGTCGAGGATCTTCGTCGTGGGGTTCTCGCGGAGGCCGACGCGCGCGAGCAGCTTGGCCGCCTCGCTGTTCGCCTTGTTCCAGTCGATGAGCCCGAACGCGCCCTTGACCTCGTTGTTCAGGAAGATGTTCTCCGCGATGGAGAGATAGGGGCTGAGTGCCAGCTCCTGGTGGATGATGACGATGCCCTTGGCTTCGGAGTCACGGATGTCGCGGAAGCCCACGACCTCGTTCTCGAAGACGATGTCGCCCTCGTACGATCCGTGCGGGTAGACGCCCGACAAGACCTTCATGAGGGTCGACTTGCCTGCGCCGTTCTCGCCGCAGATGGCGTGGATCTCGCCGCGGGCCACCTCGAGGGTCACATCCTGCAGAGCTTTCACGCCTGGGAACGTCTTGGTGATGGAACGCATTTCCAGGATGTTCGTCGTCACGGTGATCTCCGGCTTCCTTGTCGAACGTGCTTGTGGGCAGCGTAGTACGGGTGCCGGTGGTGGGGAGGTTGCCCTCCCCACCACCGGCGGGTGTTGGTGGTTGCCTAGGCGACCGGCTTAGAGGCCGATCTCCGCAGCGGTCCAGTAGCCCGTGTCAACGAGGGCTTCCTTGACGTTGCCCTTGATGACCTGCACCGGCTGGAGCAGGTAGGACGGGACGACGAGCTTGCCGTTGTCGTACGTGGTGGTGTCGTTGATCTCGGGCTTGTCGCCACCGAGGACGGCGATGGCCATCTCGGCCGCCACCTTCGCGAGCTCGCGGGTGTCCTTGAAGATGGTGCCGTACTGCTCACCGGCGAGGATCGCCTTGACCGAGTCGACCTCAGCGTCCTGGCCCGAGATGATCGGCCAGCCCTCGCCGACCGTGTAACCGGCGTCGGTGAGTGCAGAGATGATTCCACGGGAGAGGCCGTCGTACGGGGAGAGAACAGCGTTGACCTTGCTGCCGTCCGAGTACGTCGAGGTGAGGATGTCCTCCATGCGGCTCTGGGCGACTTCGCCGTCCCAGCGCAGCGTTGCCACTGCGGTGAAGTCGGTCTGGCCGCTCTTGACGACGAGCGTTCCGTCATCGATCAGCGGCTGGAGCACATCCATCGCGCCGTTGAAGAAGAACGTGGCGTTGTTGTCGTCGGGCGAACCGGCGAACAGCTCGATGTTGAACGGGCCCTTGGGCGCGTTCGCGACCGCGGTGCCGTCGAGCTCGGTGAGGCCGAGGCCGTTGAGGAGCTCCCAGGCCTGCTGCTGGCCCACGAGGAAGTTGTCGAACGTCGCGTAGTAGTTGACGTTCTCCGAGTCGCGGATGAGGCGGTCGTAGGCGATGACGGGGATGTCGCCGTCTGCGGCCTCCTGCAGCACGTTGGTGAGGGTGGTGCCGTCAATGGCGGCGATGATCAGGGCCTTGGCACCCTTGGTGATCATGTTCTCGACCTGGCTGACCTGGGTGGGGATGTCGTCCTCTGCGTACTGGAGGTCGACGGTGAAGCCCTGGGCCTCAAGCGTGTCCTTCAGCGCGTTGCCGTCGGCGATCCAGCGCTCGGAGGACTTCGTGGGCATGGCAACGCCGATGAGGCCGCCAGCGCCCTCGCCACCGCTTCCGGTGTCTGCAGCCGGGGCGCAGGCCGCGAGGCCGACAACCATGGCACCTGCAGCAACGAGCGAGAGAATGCTTCTCTTCTTCACTGTGTTTCCTTTCGATGATGGACGTCATTGTCAGTTTTGGTGCTGTTCCGTCCGGCCTCGTCCATGAAGACCTGACCTCTTGCCGGGAAGGCTCCCGGAGAGTCTTGGTGAACCCCTACGGCATGGCCCCCTGTGCGGCCTGGCCGTAGACGTTCTGGTATCGGTGAAAGAGTGAGTCGATCGCGTCCTGCGGGATCGGGATGGTGGGGCCGGCGGATCGCGCGAGCTGCACGGTGCGCGCGACATCCTCGACCATGACCGCGGCTTTGACGGCGTCGCGGGGGGACCTGCCGATCGTGAACGGACCGTGGTTCTGCATGAGCACGGCGCGCGAGCGGTGACCGGTGAGCGTCTCGACGATGCCCCGCCCGATCGAGTCGTCGCCGATGATCGCGAAGGGACCCACGGGCACCTCGCCGCCGAACTCGTCGGCCATGGCCGTGATGACGCACGGGATCGCCTCGCCGCGGGCGGCCCACGCCGTGGCGTACGGAGAGTGCGTGTGCACGACGCCCCCGACGTGCTGCATGTTCCGGTAGACGTAAGCGTGCGCCGCGGTGTCGCTCGAGGGTTCACGGTCGCTGCCGGGCGTATCGACGAGCACCGTGCCGTCGAGATCGCACACGATCATGGTCTCGGGACCGAGGTTGTCGTAGGAGACACCGCTCGGCTTGATCACGAAGAGGTCGGCGCCGGGGACGCGGCCGGACACGTTGCCGCCCGTCCAGACGACGAGCTGGTTGCGCACCAGTTCGGCGTGCAGGGCAGCCACTTCTTCGCGTGTGCGAGCGATGGCGACCTCGGTCTCGGGGCTCAGCGCGCTCATGCCGTGACGCCGCATCGTTGGCGTGTGTGGGACATGAGACTCCATCGTCTGTGGCTGACATTCCGAGCATGTGAGCGGATGTGACCGTTTCACATGAACGGCTTCACCCTACACGCGAAACGGTCACATTTGTCAAGGGGCAGATCACCGAAAGATCACGATCCGGTGCGAGGGGGTGCCGACGACCTGCGTACGACGAGCTCGGGGGTGATGGGCGCGTACTCCGTCGGACCCCCCTGCAGCTCGCTCAGGAGCAGCGCAACAGCGCGCCTGCCGATCTCGGCGAAGTTCTGCCGCACGGTCGTCAGCGGGGGGTAGAAGTGTGCGGCCTCGGGGATGTCGTCGAAGCCCACGACGCTGATGTCGCCGGGCACGCTCAGTCCGGAGTCCCAGCACGCGTGGATGAACCCGAGGGCCATCTGGTCGTTGCCCGCGAACAGCGCGGTGAAGTCGCGGAAGCGCAGGAGCTCGAGGCCCGCGTAGTAGCCGAAGTGCGCTGTCCAGTCACCGAGGATGGGCGCGCGCGTGCGCAGGTCGCGCGCGTTGATCGCGTCGAGGTATCCCTGCATCCTCGCCTCGGCCTCGATCCAGTCCTGGGGGCCGGAGAGGTGCATGATCTCGGTGTGCCCGAGGTCGATGAGGTGCTGCGTGGCCATCCGGCCGCCCGCGACCTGGTCGATGGACATCCCGTGGTCGCGGTGCGGGTCTGCGTTCTGCAGCGTCACGTACGGCACGGTGATGTCGAGTTCGTGGATGGCCTCGAGCACGCGCACCTGCGGGGCGATGACGACGATCGCCTCGACGGCCTGCATCTGCAGTTGGTCGAGGGCGGTGCGGATGGAGGGCGCCTCACTCGAGGCGAGACTCGTGACGGTGATGCGGTACCCGGCGTCGCGCGCGGCATGCTCGATCGCGGTGACGCTCGTGCTCGGCCCGTAGTGCACGTTCTGGGAGGTCAGTACCCCGATGGTGCGCGAACGGCTCGTGACGAGCGCACGGGCCGCCTGATTCGGCCGGTACCCGATCTCTCTGATGACATCCAGCACGCGCTGCTTTGTGGACTCCCGGATGCTCGGATGCTCGTTGAGCACACGCGACACGGTCTGGTACGACACCCCGGCAAGACGCGCGACATCGCGGATGTTGGGCGCACGAACATTCTGTGGCTCCATGATGTCCGTCCCGCGCTCCGTTGCTTGTGTACGGTCACATTCTTCACCACATTTGGCGGAGCGCGGAACGAACGGCCTCCCTCACGAGGCCGGATGCACCCCTAGAGGCCCTGCGCGAGGCGGTAGTACGCGGCGTTCCAGCGCACTTCCTTCTGGAAACCGCGCAGCGTAGTTTCTTCGTCGATGACCAGCAATTCCGTGTCGGCCATCTCCGCGAAGTCGCGGAACACGTCTACCCCGACCGCGGTCGTCATGACCGTGTGGTGCGCGGCACCCGCGGTGAGCCACGCCGCCGCGGAGGTCGCGAAGTCGGGCTGCGGGATCCACACCGCGCGGCCCACGGGCAGGTTCGGCAGCGGCGCATCCAGAGGCACATTCTCGACGACGTTGGCGACGAGCCGGAAGCGGTCGCGCATGTCACTCATCGCGACGACGACGGCGGGGCCGGGGTCGGCGGTGAAGACCAGACGAACCGGATCTTCCTTGCCGCCGATGCCGAGCGGGTGGATCTCGAGGCTCGCGCGCTCGGAGCTCAGCGAGGGGCTCACCTCGAGCATGTGAGCACCCAGGATCTTCTCCTCGCCGGGGGTGAGGTGGTACGTGTAGTCCTCCATGAGGGAAGCGCCGCCGGGGAGGCCGGCGCCCATGACATTGGCGATGCGCACGAGCACCGCGGTCTTCCAGTCGCCCTCGGCGCCGAAGCCGTAGCCGTCGGCCATGAGCCGCTGCACGGCAAGGCCGGGGAGCTGCCGGAGCGCGCCCAGATCCTCGAAGCTCGTCGTGAAGGCCGTAAAGCCGCCGCCCTCGAGGAAGGAGCGCAGGCCCAGCTCGATCGCCGCGCCGTAGCGCAGCGACTCGTGGCGCGCGCCGTCTTTCAGGAGCTCCGGCACGACGTCGTAGCTCTCGATGTATTCGTCGACGAGCGCGTCGATGTCGGCGTCCGAGGCGGCGTGCACGGCGTCCGCGAGTTCGTTGACGCCCCACGTGTTGACCTGCACCCCGAAGCGGATCTCGGCCTCGGTCTTGTCACCCTCGGTCACGGCGACGAAGCGCATGTTGTCGCCGAAGCGCGCGAGCTTCATGGTGCGGCTCGCGTCCCATCCGGCGGCGGCGCGGGCCCACGTCGCGATCTGGGCGACGACCGCGGGGTTCGACACGTGGCCGACGACGGTCTTGCGCGCGACACCCATGCGGCTCAGGATGTAGCCGTGCTCGCGGTCACCGTGGGCCGCCTGGTTGAGATTCATGAAGTCGAAGTCGATCTCGTCCCACGGCAGCGCGACGTTGGCCTGAGTGTGCAGGTGCAGCAGCGGCTTCGTGAGGGCACCGAGGCCGTGGATCCACATCTTCGAGGGGCTGAAGGTGTGCATCCACGTGATGACGCCGATGACCGAGTCGTCACTCGACGCGTCGATCATGGCGCGGCGGATGGCGTCGCTCGACTTGAGCACGGGCATCCACTTGATCGTCACGGGGATCTCGGCAGCGGCCGCGAGCGAGGCCGCCACCTCCTGCGACTGCTCGGCGACCTGGCGCAGAGTCTCCTCGCCGTAGAGGTCCTGGCTGCCGGTGAGGAACCAGACGACCTTGGTCGACAGGTCGGGGATGATGCTCGTGCTCATGGTTTCTCCTTAGATTGAGTGGCCGGCGGCGCGCTCGATGGCAAGGCCGGCGCGGTAGCGCTCGAGGTAGGCGGCGAAGCCCGTGACGTCGTCCGGATGCGGTGCCTCCACGGCGACGCTCGCACCCGCGAATACGCGTTCCGCGAGGTAGTCGGCGAGGGGCTGCTCAGCGCCGGAGGCCGCGTAGGCGGCTAGTACGGCGATGCCCCACGGTCCGCCCTCTGAGGCGGTCTCGGCGATGGACACGGGGGTGCCGAGCGCTGCCGCGAGGAAGCGCTGGGCGACTCCGGCCGTGCGGAAGACGCCGCCGTGGGCGAACATCCGGTCGAGGCGCACGCCCTCCTCGTCGAGCACCGACATGCCGATGCTCAGGGTCGCGAAGACGCCATATACCTGGGCGCGCATGAAGTTGGCGAGCGTGAAGTGGCTGTCGTCGGTGCGCACGACGAGGGGTCGCCCGGTGTCGAGGCCGGCGATCGGCTCGCCGGAGAGCTGGTTGTAGGCGAGCATCCCGCCCGCGTCCGCCTCGCCCTGAAGTGCCTCGAGGAGGAGGGCCGAGTATGCCGCGTCGGCAGTGACCGGGGTACCCGCGGCCTCCGCGAAGCGGCGGAACACCGCGACCCAGGCGGCGAGCTCGCTCGCGCCGTTGTTGCAATGCACCATGGCGACGGGGTCGCCCGCGGGCGTCGCCACGACGTCGAGCTCGTCGTGCACGCGGGCGAGCGCGCGCTCGAGCACGACCATCGCGAAGATGCTCGTGCCGGCGCTCACGTTTCCGGCGCGCGGCGCGACCGAGTTGGTGGCGACCATGCCCGTGCCCGCGTCGCCCTCGGGCGGGCACAGCAGCACTCCCGGCTGCAGCGCGCCGGTCGGGTCGAGGAGGGCCGCGCCCTCGGCGGTGAGGCGGCCGGCGTCCTGACCCGCGGTGAGCACGGCGGGCAGCAGGTCGGCGAGGGTCCCGGCGCCCGCGAGCTCGTCGAATCGAGCGAGCATGGCCGCGTCGTAGCCGCGCGTGGTGTCGTCGATGGGGAACATCCCTGAGGCGTCGCCCACGCCGAGCACACGCTGCCCCGTGAGCTTCCAGTGCACATAGCCCGCAAGCGTCGTGATGAACGTGGTCTGCGCGACGTGCGGCTCCGCGTCGAGCACGGCCTGGTAGCGGTGCGCGACGGACCAGCGCAGCGGGATGTTGACCCCGAACTCGCGGCTCAGCTCCGCGGCCGCGGCACCCGTCGTCGTGTCACGCCACGTGCGGAACGGCACGAGCAGCTCGCCCGCGCCGTCGAAGGCGAGGTAGCCATGCATCATCGCCGAGACGCCGAGAGCGGCGAAGGTGTGCGGCAGCTGCCCGTGCTTGGCCTCGGCGTCCGCGAGGAGGGCTGCGTACGCGGCCTGCAGGCCCGTCCAGACATCCGCGAGCGCATAGCTCCAGTGGCCGTCGACGAGCTGGTTCTCCCACTCGAACTCGCCGACCGCGAGCACGACGGACGGGTCTGGCCCGACGAGGCAGGCCTTGATGCGGGTGGAGCCGAGCTCGATCCCGAGCGAGGTGCGGCCGGCCCGGATGTCGTCGGCGCTCACGGGAGCTCAGCCTCCGGCTGGCCGTACACATTCTGGTACCTGTCGAACAGCCGGTCGATGGCATCCTGCGGGATCGGGATGACGGGGCCGGCCTGTCGCGCGAGGTGCACCGTGCGCGCCACATCCTCGACCATGACCGCCGCCTTGACGGCGTCCTCGGCCGACGAGCCGATCGTGAAGGGACCGTGGTTCTGCATGAGGACGGCGCGGGAGCGGTGGCCCGTCAGGGTCGCGACGATGCCGCGGCCTATCGAGTCGTCACCGATGATCGCGAACGGCCCCACGGGGATGGGGCCGCCGAACTCGTCGGCCATGGCCGTGATCACGCACGGGATCTCCTCCCCGCGCGCGGCCCACGCGGTGGCGTAGGTGGAGTGCGTGTGCACGACGCCACCGACGTCAGGCATGGCGCGGTAGACGTAGGCGTGGGCCGCGGTGTCGCTCGAGGGCGATCGCTCCGACCCGTCGGAACCCGCAACCACGACGCCGTCGAGGTCGCACAGGATCATGTTCTCGGGGGCGAGGTCGTCGTAGGAGACACCAGACGGCTTGATGACGAAGAGGTCGGCGCCGGGGACGCGGCCCGAGACGTTCCCGCCCGTCCAGACGATGAGCCCGTAGCGCACGAGCTCGGCGTGCAGGGCTGCCACATCACGTCGCACCTGGGCGATCGATGCCTCGACATCGAGGCTGAAACTAGTCACGAGGGTTGATGTTACCGGTCACATCATCCCGTGGCAAGCACGGGGCCGGTGGACTCCCGCACGATGAGCTCAGGCTCGAGGAGCGTCCTGCGCGGAACGTCGTCGCCCTCCACCTCGGCGAGGAGAGTCGCGACGCTGAGCGTTCCGAGCGCGCGGAAGTCTTGCCGGACTGTGGTCAGCGGGGGCAGGAAGTGGCGGGCATCCGGCACATCGTCGAAGCCCACGACGCTCACGTCGGCGGGCACCCGGATGCCCCGCTCATGGAACGCGTGGATGAGCCCCAGTGCCATCTGGTCGTTGGCGGCGAACACGGCGGTGAAGTCGGGAATCACCGATCTTCCGAACTCGTAGCCCGAGTCGGAGCTCCAGTCGCCCACGACCGAGGCCCGCGCGGGGAGGCCCGCGAGCGCGAGGTGGGCGTGCCACTCCTGCTCGCGGCTGCGGGCGTCGAGCCAGTCGAGGGGCCCCGCCAGGTGCAGGATGTCGCGGTGCCCCAGGTCGATGAGGTGCTGTGCCGCGAGCGCCGCGCCCACCCGCTGGTCGACGGAGACGGTGAGGAAATCATCCTCCGGCTCGGCCTTGACGACGAGAGTGGGGATGCCCGTCGAGACCTCGCGCAGCAGGTCGATCGACGACGTGCGCGGGGTGATGAGGCACAGCGCGTCGATGCCGATCGCCATGAGCCCCACGAGCGCGTCGTGCGGCGTCACCGAGCGGTCGGCCGAGACCGCCACCGACGAGACCGTGTAGCCCCGGTCGTGCGCGGCGTCCTCGATGGCGCGCAGCGTGCTGCTCGGACCGAACTCGATGACGCTGTCGACGACGACACCGATGCGGTTCGTCTTGCGCGAGGCGAGGGCGCGCGCGGCGCCGTTCGGTCGGTAGTTGAGCTCCCGCATGACCTCGAGCACACGCTCGCGCGTGGCCGGAGCGATGCTCGGGTGATCGTTGAGCACGCGCGACACCGTCATATGCGAGACGCCGGCGCGCACGGCGACCTGCCGGATGTTGGGCTTCTGCCCGCCCGTGACCGCGCTCATGCCCCGATCCTAGTGAGCACCCCTACTGCGAGGCCCTGCTCCGGATGCGCTGCACCACCGTCACCGCGGCAGCCACGATGGCGAGCACCGCGGGAATGAGCAGGTGCACGCCCGCAAGCACGAGGAGCCCCGCGACGAGGACGACGGAGACCACGGCCATCCACCACCCGAGGCTGAAGCGCTCGAGCAGTCGCACGGCCGCGGCCATACCGAGGGCGTAGACGGCCACCATCGAGCTCGTGTGGATGAGGATGAACGGCTCGAGGTGCAGGCCCGTGGCGACCATGAGCGTGAAGTACGCGAGGGCGACGACCGCCCACAGCGCGAGGGCGCGGCGCGGAACGGCTCCCGCCTCGGCACCCTTGGCGAAGAACCGCGGAAGGTGGCCGTCGCGCCCGAGCGAGGCGGCGAGGTTCGCGAACGCGGGAATGTAGGCGTTCAGCACGCCCACGGCGACGACCGCCGCGATGAGGGCGACGACGAGCGGGCCCGCACCCGGCACGGTCACGGCCACGAGGTCGATGAGCGGCACCTGGCTGTCGGGCCGGCCCGAGCCGAGCACCCCCACCGTCACGATCTGCAGGGCCAGGTACGAGAGGCCGACGACGACGATCGCGATGCCCGTGGCGATGGGGATGGTGCGGCGCGGGTTGCGGAACTCCCCCGCGATATGGGTCACCGCCTCCCACCCCGCGAACGCCCACACGAACAGGCTGATCGCGAGCCCCACGCCCGCCCAGCCGTTCGGCAGGAACGGCTCGAAGTTCGACGCGGAGACGGCGGGCGCCGAGACGGCGACCACTCCGATGACGACGACGAGCAGCAGTGCCGTGAGGCCGAGCTGGATGGTGCCCGTGAGGCGCAGTCCGAACGCGTTCACGATGAGCGGCACGACGAGGAACGCGAGGCCCACCCACGGCACGAACGACCTGTCGCCGCCGAGAGCTGCGACGACGTACTCGCCGCCGAGCACCGCGACCACGGGAGCGCCGAAACTGACGCCGAAGAAGAACCAGTAGCCGCTCATCCGGGCGGCTGTCGGGCCGAGGGCGAGCCGCACGAACGTGGCAACACCGCCCGCGTCGGGGTAGCGCGCGGCGAGCGCTGCGAAGGTACCCGCGAGAGGGATGGACGCCACGAGCACCGCGAGCACCGCGACGATCGAGGCGGGTCCCGCGGCGTCGGCGGCGAGACCCGGAAGCGCAAGAATGCCCGTGCCGAGCACCGCCGCGATGTACAGGGCCGAGGCCTGGCCGAGGCCGAGTCGTGGGGTGTGCGTCGTGGTCACACGCCATCATCCCGCGCACCGGCGACGCCCGTCGCGCGAGAAACGGACAGCTCCCTACGAGATCGGGCCAGCGCCCGCGATCACGTGAGCGGCTTCGTCAGATCGTAGAACCGAGCGCCGCCCATGGTCACCTGCGTGAAGTTGCCCACCACCCAGCCTGCGATGCGCGCCGATGAGTCAGACCCGCCGTTTGCCTTGCCGATCCGGCCCGCGATGTACCAGTGGATGTCACCGTCGGCGACGTACTTCTGGAATTGGGCGAGCGTCGGTGAAGGGTCGCTGCCGTTGAATCCGCCGACCGGCATGACGGGCAGACCCGTGGCGAGCTGGTATCCCGCCGCCTGGTTGGAGCCCATCGCCGCGGCGAGCCAGCGGTACTTGTCGCCATCGGCGGCGAGAGCCGCCGCGAGCGTCGGGCTCACCGTCGCGGCGTCGAGCAGCCCGCCACCGGTCGCGCCGCGGATCTGCAGCACCGACGTCGGGTTCGCCGCCACGATCGAGGCGCGCACGCCGGTCTGCGGCCCCGCCGTCACTACCGATCCGGTGTGCCCGACCGTGAGCGTCACGAGAGTGAACGCCACGGGTCCGAGGAGCACGGCGGCCAGGGCGACGGATGCCACGCCCCGAGCCCGCGCGCGCCCGCCACGCACCAGCAACAGCACGGCGGCGACGAGCCCGAGGGCGACGACCACCCAGCGCAACCAGGGCAGCCACCATCCGGATCGCAGCAGCAGCTCGAAGCCCCACGCCGCAGTCCCGGCCACGAGCACGGCCATGAGGATGCGCGCCCAGCGGTGGTGGCGGCGCGACCACAGCATTCCCGCGCCGATGGCGAAGGTGCCCGCGAGCGCGGGGGCGAGCGCCACCATGTAATACGCGTGGAAGATGCCCTGCATGAAACTGAAGGCGAGGGCCGTGACGACGAGGGTTCCGCCGAGCAGCATCGTCGTGGCTCGCGCGGGCGACGTGCGCGGCAGGCGCCGCATGAGCCACAGTGTCACGGCCAGGGCGACGAGCGCCGCGAACATGAGCCAGGTCGCCTGCGCCGCGAAGTCGCCGCTGAACAGCCTGTCGAGTCCCGTGTAGCCCCAGTGCGCCCCCGTACTGGCGCTCGTGACGCTGCCCGTCTCCTGCCCCGTGAGTCGGCCCAGGCCGTTGTACCCGAAGGTGAGCTCGAGGAAGTCGTCGACCTGCGAGCCGCCGATGTACGGCCGCATCCCGGACGGCACGAGTTCGACTATCGCCACCCACCAGCCGGCCGACACGACGACGGCACCCAGGGCCGCGAGCAGGTGCCCGAACCTCACGCGCAGGCTGCGCGGCGACGCGTACACGTACACGCCCGCCAGCACGGGGAGGATGAGGAACGCCTGCAACTGCTTGGTGAGGAATCCGAGCCCGACCATGGCCCCGGCGAGAAGCACCCAGCGCAGCCGGCCGCTCTCGATCCCCCGCAGCGTGAAGAGCACCGAGAGGGTCAGGAGCAGCACGAGGAGGGCATCCGGATTGTTGAACCGGAACATGAGCGCGGCGACGGGGGTGACCGCGAGCGCGAACCCGGCGAGCAGTGCCGTGCCCGCGGGGAACCGACGGCGCACGATGAGGTAGAGCACGGCGACCGTCGCGACGCCCATGAGGGCCTCCGGTAGCAGGATGGCGAACGGCGTGAGGCCGAGCAGGCGCACCGAGAGCGCCATGAGCCACAGGCTCGCGGGGGGCTTGTCGACAGTGATCGAGTTGGCGGCGTCGGAGGATCCGTAGAAGAACGCCTCCCAGTTCACCGAGCCCGCCTGCACAGCTGCGGAGTAGAACGAGTTGGCCCAGCCGCTCACCGACAGGTTCACGAGGTACAGCACCGCCGTGAGGGCGAGCAGGCCGATGAAGGCCGGACGCTCCCACGACACCGTCCATCGGGCCAGCCGGGAGGTCACCAGGGGTCGCGACAGGCCAGACCAGCGAGTCGTCGTCACGAGCTGAGCACGCGATCGCGCGAGGTCACGATGCGACTGGCGGCCGGGAGGGGCTCATGCGCCGCCCTCCCCCGGAACACCCAGAGGCGCAGCGCCAGGAAGCGCATGACCGTGGCGGCGAGGTTGGCCGCGGTCAGTATCGCGAGCTCGTGGTGCGGCCCCGCATCCGGGAGGTAGGCGTGCAGCAGGGCGAGCGAGCCCGCGGTCATCGCCCACGCCACCCCGAAGACGACGAGTGCCTGCACGTGATGGCGCAGCATCGACTGCCTGCCGCGCACCCCGAAGGTGAAGCGACGGTTGGCCCACGTGTTCGCGACGGCGGTCACGAGCAGGGCGATGAAGTTGGCCGCCTGCTCGGCGACCACGAACTGCAGGGCGAAGTAGAGACCCGCGTAGGCGAGAGTCGAGAATCCGCCGATGATGCCGAACCGGATGACCTGGCCGAAGAAGCTCGGGGGCCGCGGGGGAGCGAACGGCGCGCGGCCGAGCTCTGCGTACACGGCCTCGAGCGGGATGCGCCCCGTGAGGATCGATCTCCACACGCGCACGAGACCGCGGAGGTCTGCCGTTGCCGTGGCCACGATGTCGACGCTCGAGTTCTCGTCGTCGATCCAGTCGACGGGGACCTCGTGGATGCGCAGCCCCGCGCGCTCGCCGATGATCAGCAGCTCGGTGTCGAAGAACCAGCCGGTGTCCTCCACGAGGGGGAGCACCCGCTGCGCGACATCCCGCCGCATGGCCTTGAAGCCGCACTGCGCGTCGGTGAACGTCACGCCCATCACGCGGCGCAGCAGGAGGTTGTAGCCGCGGGAGACGAACTCGCGCTTGGCGCCGCGCACGACGCGCGAGCCGCGGCCGAGGCGCGTGCCGATGGCGATGTCGGAGTGGCCGGAGAGCAGCGGCGCGACGAGCGGCGGAAGCGCCCTGAGGTCTGTGGAGAGGTCGACATCGACGTACGCGACGACGTCGGCACTCGACTCGAGCCATGCACGCTTGAGGGCGCGACCGCGGCCCTTCTCGTCGAGGCGCAGCACGGCAACGCCCGTGAGCTCCGCGGCGAGCCTCGAAGCGATACGGGGCGTGTCGTCAGTGCTCGCGTTGTCGGCGATGGTGATGCGCCACGGGGTTGCCTCGAACTGCTCGGCGAGGGTGGCGTGCAGCACGCGCACGCTGCTCTCGAGCGAATCCTGCTCGTTGTAGACGGGCACGACCACATCGAGGCTCAGTGCCGCTGGAGTACTCACTCCGCTGACTATCGACCTGCCGTCTGAACGCCAGCCATACACTGGCTGTGAGTCAGCTTGACGCTAGAGGCGGTCGAGCGCGCCGAGCACGTCGGCCGTGAGATCCGCGACATCCTCGATGCCCACCGACAGCCGCACGACGTTCTCCGGTACTTCGAGATCCGTGCCGCGCACCGACGCGTGCGTCATCTCCGACGGGTAGCAGACGAGCGACTCGACGCCGCCGAGCGACTCCGCGAGCTGGAACAGCTCCATGCTCTCCGCGAAGCGCTTCGCGGGGCCGACGCCACCCTTGACGGCGACCGAGATCATGCCGCCGAACGCCGTCATCTGCTTCGCGGCGATGTCGTGACCGGGGTGGTCCGGCAGGCCCGGGTAGTACACGGCGTCGAGCTTCGGGTGGCCGACGAGGGCCTCCGCGATGCTCTGCGCGTTGGAGGAGTGCCGGTCGAGGCGCACGGGAAGCGTCTTGATCCCGCGCACGGTGAGCCAGGCATCCATCGCTCCAGAGACGGCCCCCACGCCGAACTGCAGGAAGCCGACCTTCTCGGCCAGCTCCTCGCTGTTGACGATGACCGCGCCGCCGAGCACGTCGGAGTGACCGCCGAGGTACTTGGTCGTCGAGTGCACGACGACGTCGGCACCGAGCGAGAGGGGCTGCTGCAGGTAGGGCGAGGCGAACGTGTTGTCCACGACGACGAGGATTCCCGTCTCCTTGGCGATCTCGACGAGAGCAGCAATATCGCTGATCTTCATGAGCGGGTTGCTCGGGGTCTCGATCCACAGCACCTTCGTGGCATCCGGGCGGATCGCCGCGCGCACGGCGTCGAGGTTGCTCATGTCGACTGTCGAGAGCGAGATGCCCCACGGGATGAACACGCGGCTCACGAGACGGTGCGTGCCGCCGTAGACGTCGTTGCCCATGACGATATGGTCGCCGGGCTTCAGCACGGCGCGCAGCAGCGCGTCTTCCCCCGCGAGACCGGAGGCGAAGCTGAACGCCTTGAGGCCGCCCTCGAGCGAGGCCAGCAACTCCTGCAGGGAGTCGCGCGTGGGGTTGCCGCCGCGGTTGTACTCGTACCCACGGCGGAAGTTGCCGATCCCGTCTTGCACGAACGTCGACGTGAAGTACACGGGTGGCACGACGGCACCCGTGCTCGGGTCGAACTCCTGCCCTGCATGGATGGCGCGGGTGGGGAAGGCGAAGTCGCTCACGGAGGTCATTTCTATTCGGAGAGGTAGGTCAGCAGGTCGTGCCGGGTGAGCACGGCGGCGGGCTTGCCGTCATTGACGACGAGCAGCGCGTCGGTGGTCGCGAGGGCGGCCTTGGCCGCGGAAAGCGACTCGTGCACACCGATCAAACCGAGGGGCTTGCCGACGAATTCCCGGATGGCGTCGGTCATCTGTGCCTCGCCCGAGAACACCGACTCAAGCAGCGACCGCTCATCGATGGCACCGATGACCTCGCCCATGACAACGGGCGGCTCTGCGCTCAGCACGGGCATCTGCGACACCTCGTACTTGGTCATGATCTCGATGGCGTCGCGCACCGTGTCGGTGGGATGCACGTGCACGAGGTCGGGCAGGTCGCCGGTCTTCGTCTTGATGACGTCACCGACGGTGCGCTCCTCGGCGTCCGACAGGAACCCGTAGCTGCGCATCCACTTGTCGTTGAACACCTTGCCGAGGTAGCCGCGGCCGCCGTCCGGAAGCAGGATGACCATGACGTCGTCCTTGCCGAGCTTGGCTGCGGCCTTGAGACCGGATGCGACGGCCAACCCACTCGAGCCTCCGACGAGCAGCCCCTCCTCGCGCGCGAGGCGCCGGGTGAAGTCGAACGACTCGGCATCGGAGCTCGCGATGATCTCATCGACGACGGACGGGTCGTACGCGGTCGGCCAGAAGTCTTCCCCCACGCCCTCGACGAGGTACGGGCGGCCCGTGCCACCGGAGTAGACGGAGCCCTCGGGGTCGGCGCCGATGACGACTACCGATCCGTTCGAGACCTCCTTGAGGTACTTGCCGACACCGCTGATGGTGCCACCCGTGCCCACGCCCGCGACGAAGTGAGTGACCTTGCCCTCGGTGTCTGCCCAGATCTCGGGGCCCGTGGTCTCGTAGTGGCTGAGCGGCCCGTTGGGGTTGGAGTACTGGTTGGGCTTGAAGGCACCGGGGATCTCGCGCGCCAGCCGATCGGATACCGAGTAGTACGACTCGGGGCTCGACGGCTCGACGGCCGTGGGCGTCACGACGATCTCGGCGCCGTAGGCCAGGAGCACGTTGCGCTTGTCCTCCCCCACCTTGTCGGGCAGCACGAAGACGCAGCGATAGCCGCGCTGCTGGGCGACGAGGGCAAGGCCGATGCCCGTGTTTCCGCTCGTCGGCTCCACGATCGTGCCGCCGGGCTTCAGGAGTCCCTTCGCCTCGGCGTCGTCGATGATGCGCGTGGCGATGCGGTCTTTCGACGAGCCGCCCGGGTTGAGGTACTCGACCTTGACGAGCACCGTCGCGGCGATGCCATCCGTCACCCTATTCAGGCGAACGAGCGGGGTATTGCCGACGAGGTCGATGACGGTGTTCGCATACTTCATGGTTCGGCAAATCTACCAGCGGCGCGGTTCGTGTGACTGGGGCAGGGTTTCACACCCCTTTCCGAGCGTTCTACCGCCATTATTGAAGCGACAACCTTTCCCCGAGCCGACAGGACTGCCGTGCCCGACCCCTCCAAGCCCACAGTCAAGCAGCAGCGCGATGCCCGCAGGGCCGAGAAGGTCGCCGCGATGCAGAAGCAGATGGCGGCGCAGAAGCGCAACCAGAAGATCGGGCTCATCGCGGGAATCACGGGCGGCGTGCTCGTGATCGCCCTCGTCGTCACTTTCGTGATCGCGGGTGCCACGCCCAAGCAGAACCCCGACGACATCGAGATCCAAGGTCTCAAGACCTTCGGCACCCTCACCGCGACGCACGTCGACACCGCTGTCGACTACAAAGCCGATTACGGGATGGATCCGCCCGCCGGCGGCAACCACAACGCCGTGTGGCTCAACTGCGGCGTCTACGACCAGCCGCAGCAGAACGAGAACGCGGTGCACGCGCTCGAGCACGGTGCCGTGTGGATCACCTACGACCCCGACGCCCTCACCGCGGACCAGGTCGCGACGCTGCGCAGCGAGGCCCCCAGCACCTACAGCATCGTCTCGCCCTACCCCGGACTGCCCGCCCCCGTCGTCATCTCGGCGTGGTCGGCTCAGGTGCAGCTCGACGGCGTGGACGACCCGCGCCTGAAGGAGTTCGTGCAGAAGTACTGGAAGGCGGCCACGGCACCCGAGCCCGGCGCCTCGTGCACCGGCGCCCTCGATGGCCCAGGCAAGATCTCCTGAGGCAGCGGCGGAGGAGCCGGGCCGTCGCGCCCGGCTCGCGATCGCCGCGGTCATCACGGCGCTGCTGCTCGTGGCGGCATCCCTCGTCATCGGCCGCCTGAGCGCCCCCACGGATGAGCGCCCTCTCGACCACAGCGTCGAGGCCGGCTTCGCGCGCGACATGCAGGTGCACCACCAGCAGGCAGTAGACCTGGCGTACATCGTGCGCGACCTCACCGACGATCCCGCGGTGCGACTGCTCGCCTACGACATCGCTACCTCGCAAGGGCAGCAAGCGGGCCAGATGTACGGCTGGCTGGCATCGTGGGGGCTCTCACAGGCTCCCTCCGAGCCCTCCATGACGTGGATGACCAAGCCCACGATCGACGGCAGCGGCGGTCACGAAGCCATGACCATGACGCCGGGCTCGGCCATGCCGGGACTCGCGACCGCCGAGCAGATCGCGCAGTTGAAGGCCGCGACGGGCGTCGAGGCGGAGCGGATCTTCCTCACCCTCATGATCGCCCACCACCAGGGCGGCGTGGAGATGGCCGAGGCCGTGCTCGCGCGTAGCAACAACCGCGTGGTCGTCGACCTCGCCACGAGCATCGTGCAGGCGCAGACGAGCGAGATCGGCCTCATGCAGGACATGCTGGCGGCCCGCCAGCCGTAGCCCACTGCCCTACTGCGCCTGCTGCGCGTAGAGGGAGGAGTACATGCCGCCGGCCGCGAGAAGCTCTGAGTGCGTGCCGTGCTCGACGAGCGCGCCGCCGACCACGACGAAGATCACGTCGGCGTCGACAACCGTCGAGAGCCGGTGGGCCACCGCGATGGTCGTGCGGCCCCGCGAGGCGGTGTCGAGCGCCTCCTGCACCACGCGCTCGCCTATCGAGTCGAGGGCGCTGGTCGCCTCATCCAGGATGAGCACGGCGGGGTCTTTCAGGAGCACGCGCGCGATGGCGATGCGCTGCTTCTCGCCGCCCGAGAGCCGGTAGCCGCGCTCCCCCACGACGGTGTCGTAGCCGTCGGGGAACGACACGATCGTGTCGTGGATGTTCGCCGCGCGCGCGGCGGCCTCCAGCTCCTCGGGCGTCGCGCCCGGCTTCGCGTACCGCAGGTTGTCGCCGATGGTCGCGTGGAACAGGTACGTCTCCTGGCTCACGATGCCGATGTTGCGCACGAGCGAGTCTGACTCGAGGTCGCGCACGTCGTCGCCCGCGAACAGCACGCGGCCGGAGGTCACATCGTGAAGGCGCGGGATGAGGTAGCTCACCGTCGTCTTGCCAGCACCCGAGGGGCCGACGAACGCGGCGAACTGCCCCGGCTCGATCGTGAAGGAGACGCCCTTGAGGGTCGCGGGGCTGTCGGCGGGGGCATCCGGATAGCGGAAGACGACGTCGTCGAAGTCGATGCGACCGAGCTTCTCGGGGCGCACCGCGTGAGCATCGGGTCGGTCGGTGATCGCGGGCACGAGGTCGAGGTACTCGAAGATGCGCGCGAACAGGGCCGACGAGGTCTGCAGGTCGAGGGCGACCCGCAGCAGGCCGAGCAGCGGGAACATGAGGCGTGCCTGCACTGTCGTGAACGCGACGATGGTGCCGGCGGTTACATCCACGCCGCCCTGGATCAGGTAGGCGGCGACGATGTAGATGACCGCCGGGATGATCGACAGGAAGATGTTGACCATCGCGAAGAACCACTGGCCGCTCATCTGCTGCCGCACCTGCAGGTCGATCTGGTTGCGGTTCTCAGCCTCGTAGCGAGCGGTCTCGGCCTGCTGCTGGTTGAAACTCTTCGCGAGCAGGATGCCGCTGACGCTCAACGCCTCCTGCGTGATCGCGGTCATGTCGCTCAGCGACTCCTGCGTCTTGGTGGCGATGCGCGCCCGCACCTGGCCCACGCGGCGCTGGGCGATGACGAGCACGGGCAGCAGCACGACAGCCACGAGGGTGAGCTGCCAGCTCAGCACGAGCATGCTCACGAACGCGGCGATGACGGTAACGGTGTTGCCGATGACGCTCGAGATCGTGTTGCTGAGCACGCCCGCTACGCCGCCCACGTCATTCTGCAGCCGCGACTGGATGACGCCGGTCTTGGTGCGCGTGAAGAACGCGAGCTCCATGGCCTGCAGGTGGCCGAACAGCCGGATGCGCAGCGCACCCATCACCTTGTTGCCCACGTTCGCCGTGAGCCAGGTCTGCCAGACGCCCATCGCGGCCGAGACGACCAGCAGCACCACGATGGCGGTGACGAGCTCGGCGAGCACGGGGATGTTGGGCCCGCCCGCGGGGAACAGGCCCTTGTCGAAGAGCTCCTTCGTGATGAGCGGGGGCAGCACACTGATGCCCGCGCTGATGAGCACGAGGATGATGGTCACGGTGAGCGCCTTGCGGTGCGGCGCGAAGAGCTGCGAGATGCGCTTCAGCAGGTCGGGGATCTTCGGCGCCGTCGCGTTCTCGGCCTTCTGCGCCTCGGCGTCCCCGCCGCCCATCATGCGGCGGCCGCCGCCGCCCCCGCCCCGCATTCCGCTCATTGCTTCACCCTATGACGCACGGATGACCCGAGCCCGCCGCGTTCGCTGCGGGCGCGCATCCGCGCGCCCGTGAACAACTCAGGCAGGAAGCCCCGCCGCGACCCTCAGCGGGCCCGCCCCGTGAATCCTGCCTGAGTTGTTGACGCGAGACGGCCGTCACACGACGAAGGGGCGCCCCACGCGGGACGCCCCTTCGACCGGAGTACGACTAGCCCTTCGTGGAACCCGCGAGAAGGCCACGCACGAAGAACCGCTGCAGCGCGAAGAACACGATGAGCGGCACGATCATGGCCACGAAGGCCCCCGCAGTGAGCAGGTACCAGTCCTGACCACGGTTGCCGGTGATCTCGCGCAGCACCTTCGTGATGGGCCCGACAGCGCCGTCCGCGAAGACGAGTGCCACGAGCAGGTCGTTCCACACCCAGAGGAACTGGAAGATCGCGAACGACGCGATGGCGGGCATGGCGAGCGGGAGCACGATGCGGAAGAAGGTCTGGCCGTGGCCGGCTCCGTCCACCCGTGCGGCCTCGATGAGCTCGTGCGGGATCTCCGAGATGAAGTTGTGCAGCAGGAAGATCGCGAGCGGCAGGGCGAAGATCGTGTGGGCGATCCAGATCTGGCCGTAGGAGTTTCCGCCGGCGCCGAGACCGTCGAACACCTCGATGCCGCCGATGTTGAGCCCGCGCGAGAACAGGCTCAGCAGCGGCACGAGGGCCATCTGGATCGGCACGACCTGCAGCGCGAACACCCCGATGAAGAGGATGTTGCGGCCGCGGAACGGGATCCACGCGAACGCGTACGCGGCGAGGGCCGCGATGACGAGGGGGAAGATCGACGCCGGGATGGTGATCGCTATCGAGTTGATGAACGACTGCCCGAGTGTGACCGTGGTCGCCGTGCCGTTGAGCACCGCCTCGTAGTTGCTGAGGGTGAATCCGGGGTTCTGGAAGATCGACCACCAGCCGCTCGTGTTGATCTCCTGCGGCGGGCGGAACGACGTGATCAGCAGGCCGAGGGTGGGGGTCGTCCACAGCACGGCGATGATGATCGCCGCGATGGTCGCGCCCTTGCTGGTGAGCTTCTCCTTGGACTTGCGGATGGTCGAGCGCTCCGCGGCCTTCTCGCCGCGCTTGAGCTGTCGCTCGGTGGACTTGTCGATCGGGAGGTCGATCGGGGCGACGGCACTCATCGGATCTCCTTCTGCAGACGCATCTGCCTGACGTTGTAGATGATGATCGGCAGCACGAGGATGAAGAGGATCACCGCGAAGGCCGACGCCCGGCCCTCCTCGAGCTTCTGCGCGTAGACGGCGTTCGCGAGCACGTTTGTGCCATTGGCGCCGCCGGTCATGGTCTGCACGATGTCGAAGACCTTGAGTGAGGCTATGGAGATCGTCGTGAGCACGACGATCAGCGAGCTCCGGATGCCCGGCACCGTCACATTCGTAAACCGCTGCCAGGCGTTGGTGCCGTCGAGCTGCGCGGCCTCCATCTGCTCGGCGGGAACACCCTTGATCGCCGCCGAGAGCACCACCATGGCGAATCCGGTCTGCACCCAGATGAGGATGACCATGAGGAACAGGTTGTTCCACGGCGCGATGTTGATGAAGTCGATCGGTTGGCCGCCGAAGAAGGTGATGATTCCGTTGAGCAGGCCGATCTGCGGCTCACCCGCCTGGTTGGCGTCGTAGACGAACTTCCAGATGATGGATGCCCCCACGAACGAGATCGCCATCGGCATGAAGACGAGCGCCTTGAGGAACTTCTCACCGCGCGCCTTGTCGACGAAGACCGCGTAGGCGAGGCCCGCGATCGTGGACAGGGCAGGCACCACGAGCACCCAGATGATCGTGTTGAGGATCGCGACGCGGTTGCTCTCCTGGCCGAACACGAACATGAAGTTGTCGAAGCCCACGAAGCGCGTGCCGCGCGAGTTCATGAACGCCTTGAAGAACGTCGCGACCGTCGGGTACACGAGTCCGATGGCGAGCAGGAACAGCGCTGGGCTCAGGAAGCCGATGAGCTGGAAGAGGTATCCGGAGCCCTGCTTCGACCGGTAGTCGAGGATGAAGAAGAGCGCCCCCAGCACGGCTGCGGCTGCCGCCGCCGGCCAGATGGAACCCAGGGCGAAGAAGATCGCGACCGGTGCGAGAACGCACACCAGGAGGCGGATGACGGTATAGCGGCGGCCGGAGCGCGGTGCGATCTCGATGAAGAAGATCACGAGGGCTGCCACCGCGAAGAACGCGAGGAGCACTAGGGGGATCTGCGCGAAGGGGGGAAGACCGGCGAGCCATTTCAGGAACCCTGACATGGACATCCTTTCGAGTACGACGGTGGACTCGTGTTGTTTTTCGAGACTAGGGGAAGGCGAGGGCCGGCGGGAAGCGAATCCCGCCGGCCCTCGTTACTGCTTGCTACTTACTCAGACGGCCACGTGGCTTCGATGCCCGAGAGCACGTCGTCCGTGGACTTGCCGTTGACCCAGTCGACCATGCCGGTCCAGAAGGAGCCAGCGCCGACCACACCGGGCATCAGGTCAGATGCGTCGAAGCGGAAGGTCGTCTTCGGGTCCTGCAGGATCTTGATGGCTTCCTGGAGGATGGGGCTCGAGGCCTTGGAGGCGTCGAGGCCCTTGTTGGCGGAGATGACACCACCGAGTGCGACGCGGCTGTTAGCCCAGTCTGCGCTCGAGAGGTACTCCTGCACCTTGATGGTGTCTGCGTCGTTCGAGAAGGCGGCGACGATCTCGCCACCACCCGTGACGGCCGGGGCACCAGCGGTCTCACCCGGAAGGATGAAGGCCCAGATGTCTGCATCCGGTCCGACCGTGGCGTTGCCGTTGGCCGGGTCCTGGATGAAGCCGTCGTAGAACGACGCCTGGTGGTGCAGTGCGCACGATCCGTCGCCGAGGGCGCGGGCCGGGTCACCGAACGGGGTCGTGTTGATCGACTTGACGTCGCCGAAGCCCGCGTTCACGTAGTCCGGGTTCAGGAGGATCTGTCCGACTGCGTCGAAGGCCTTCTTGATCTGCGGGTCGTTGAACGGGATCTCGTGCTTGACCCACTGGTCGTAGACATCCGGGCCGGCCTGGCGGAGGACGAGGTCTTCCACCCAGTCGGTTCCGGGCCAGCCGGTTGCCGCGTCAGAGCCGAAGCCGGCGCACCAGGGTGCCTTGCCGGTCTTCTGCTGGATGGTCTTCGTCAGGTCGAGGAGCTCCTGGTACGTCGTGGGAACTTCGACGCCCCACTCCTTGAACTGCGACGGGGAGTACCAGACGAAGCCCTTGACGCTCGCCATGAGCGGCGCGCCGTACAGGGTGCCGTCAACAGTGGCGTAACCGGCCCAGTCGGTCGACCAGTTGTCCGCGACGTTCTTGGCGACGCCCTCAGGGGCGGGCTGCACGTAGCCGCGCGACGCGAGGTCGGCGAGGAGGCCGGGCTGCGGGAAGATCGCGAGGTCGGGTGCGGTGCCGCCCTGTGCGCGGGTACCGATCTGCGCCTCGAACTCCTTGGAGCCTTCGTACTGGATATCGATGTTGTTGGCTTTTTCCCAGTCGGCCCAAGACTTCTCGAGCAGGTCTGCCTCGGTGTCCTGAATGGTGCCGTAGACGGTGACGACGCCATCGGCCTCGCCGGCGTCGCCGGGGCCTGAGGCGCTGCCTCCGCCAGCCGAACAACCCGCGAGCGCGAGTCCGGCGACGGTCATGAGAACCAGTGGTGCTGTGATTCGGCGGTGCACGGTGAAACTCATACTTCCTCCTCGTTGAGGTATCCGGACGCTCCTGCAAGGGATGCCCGGTTGGTGGTTGCAAGGTGGATACCGCACCATTTCGGGAACCGGTTCCACGTCACAAGCTAAGGCACCGGAACTGTCAATGCAAGCGCTTGGCATGAACTGCTGCCTAACGAGTCCGAGACGTGACCTTCCCGAATGGGAGCGCTCTCACAAAGTCGGCCCTGTTGGGGACACCCACAATGTGGAACCGTTTCCACAGCAAGCGTTTCCGGGCTATGCTGTGCACCGTCCACTCATCGGCGAAGGGAGATGCATGAGCGCGCTCAGCGACGTCGCCCGCATCGCCCAGGTTTCCAAAGCCACGGCCTCCCGAGCCCTCAGCGGCAACGGCTATGTCTCGGCCGAGACCCGCGACCGCGTCATCTCCGCCGCCGCCGCCATCGGATACGTCGTCTCCTCGACGGCGTCGAGCCTCGTCACGGGGCGCACGCGCAACGTGGGCGTGGTCATCCCGCACATCAACCGCTGGTACTTCGGCGACGTGCTTGAGGGCATCGAGTCCGCACTCATCGCCGCCGGCTACGACCTCACCCTGTACCGGCTGAGCGCGGATGCCGCAGAGCGCCGCCGCGTCTTCGAGTACTTCCTCGTGCGCAAGCGCGTCGACGCGGTCATCGCGGTCGGCATCGAGCTCACGCCGCACGAGGTGGAGCTGCTCGGATCGCTCGCCAAGCCCATCGTGGGCATCGGCGGGCCGATCCCCGGTATCTCGACCCTGAGCATCGACGACATCGCCGCGGCCGCACTCGTCACCGAACACCTCATCAGCCTCGGCCACACAAGCATCATGCACTTCGGCGGCGACCAGACGCAGGAGATGGACTTCCACGTGCACTCGCAGCGCCTCGCCGGGTTCCGACAGGCGATGGAGGCGGCGGGGCTCCCGGCGGGCGATGGGGCCTTCCGCCCCACCGAGTTCTCGATGTCAGGGGGCTACGAACTCGCGCTGTCGGTGCTCGCCGACCCCCGCACGCGTCCCACCGCGGTCGTCGCCGGATCGGACGAGGTGGCCATCGGCACGATCGTGGCGGCCCGGCAGCTGGGCATCACCGTGCCCGCGCAGCTGTCGGTGGTGGGGATCGACGGCCACGAGCTCGCGCCCATGTTCGGGCTCACGACCCTCGCCCAGGACCCGGGCGCCCAGGGCACCTCCGCCGTCGAGCTCGTGATGACCGAGCTCAACGACGGGCGGGAGCATCCGGCCCGCACGTGGCATCCCTATCCGGTGCGGCTGGAAGTCCGCTCGAGCACGACGGCCCCGCTGTCAGCCTGAGTATTCGAGGACTCGGCCGGCGGTCCGAAAAGTCCGCCGACCGAGCCCTCAGGGGTCAGACCTTGCGCGCCCCCGAACGGCGCCGAACAAGGCTGATCCCGACAAGCACGAGACCGAACTGCAGGAACCCGAGTCCCGCCAACGTCGGCGTCATTGTGCTTGCGCCTGTGTATGCGAGCGTGGGTAGATCGCACAGGATGAGGAACATCTTCTCCGAGGCCGTCAGGGTCTTCGTCAGGTTGGTGACGGTGACCGTGTAGTTCCTGCCCACGGGCAGATCGGTGAACTGGAGGGATGCCGTGGGGGTCGTTCCCGCCACCTGCTGGTCGGGCACGCCGGCGACGGGCAGGCCGTCGTTCGTCGTGGTCACCGACACCGTGTAGGTCTCGCCGGGCAGCAGCTTCGACACATCCACGGTGATCTTCGAGGTGGTCAGGAGCGTGCACGTGGGCTGCGTGAGGACGAGTCCCGGGTTGCCGGGGCAATCCGTCAGAACGATGTCGTTGGCAGCGACGGGCAGCGTCGCCGCCGGCGCTGCGGCGGCAGCGGCGAGTGGTGCCGCCGTGCCCGTCACGTCCTGCACGATGACGCGGTAGCTCAGACCGGGGGCGAGGCCTTTGTACACGAACACTCCGGGCGAGGCGTCGGTCGGGTCGAAGTTCTCCGAGACCGGCTGGCCGGTGACGGGGAGACCGGCCTGCGTGAGCGCGACCGTGTAGCTGCGACCGATGGTGAAGTTGGTCACCGTCGCGGTCAGCGTTCCCGAACCGCCGGGGACCGAGCACTGCAGAACGTCGAAGCCGACCTCCTGCTGGGTCGGGCACTCCTTGATCGTGGTCGACGTAGTCGCGCTGAATCCGGCGGCTGCGGGATCCGTCGTGTCCGTCACTGTGAGCACGTAGTCGCCCGGCGCGAGGTTGTACAGCGTCTTCGTCCAGGTCGACGAGGCGGCGGGCGCGAGCGTCTCCGAGTACACCGTGGTCGCTCCCATCACGATCGTGATCGAGTACGAGCGGCCGGGGACGAGCTGCTCGGCGCTCGACACCATCGAGGCATCGGAGGTGCCGTCGGCCGTCGTGCACTGCGTCGGGTCGACGATGAGCTTCGGGGTGTCGGGGCACGGCAGGTAGGTCGACGAGTTGCTCGACTGCGAGGTGCCGTCGGCGACATCCGTCAGCGTCACGTGGTACTTGCCGGATGGCGCGGTCGTGAACGAGTACGAGAACGTGAAGTCGGTGGCCGTGAAGGGCACATCGACGGGCGCTCCGCCGGCCTCATTGATGAGGGAGATCACGTAGTTGCGGCCGATGACGAGACCGGCGACCTGCGCGTTGAACGCACCGCTGCCGCCCACCGTCGTGCACTGCGAGATCGTGACGGTGAAGAGCGGCGGCTGGGGACAGCCGATCACGTGCACGGTGTCGGAGTCGCTGAGCCCTGTCGTCGTGTCGACGAGGGTGGCCGTGTAGTCCCATCCGGGCTCGAGATCCGTCCACCGGTAGGAGGTGGTCTGGATGGGATCGACGGAGCTGACGTAGCCGTTGGTTCCCGTGAGCTGCACGGTGTACGCGCGGGCGGGGTCGAGCGGTGAGAGCACGGCGTCGACCTGGGCCAGATCACCGGGGTGGATGCACTGGGATGCGGTGATGCCGATGTCGGGCTTCGAGCATCCGGATGTCGTATCTGACCAGCCGTAGTCCCACTCGGTGCCGTTCGTGCCGTCGGGGGCGTCGATCAGTGCCGAGTACGACCAGCCGATGCTGGAGTCAGGGAACAGGAACCACTCGTCGAACGAGGCGCCGAACGTGCGATTCTCGACGCGGTCTGAGCCGTCGGGGTTGCCTCCGACGATGGTCACCGTGACCGTGTTAACCTCGGCGGCGTTGTAGTCCCACGCCTGGACGTGAACGCCCGTGCAGTCGGAGTTGATGGCGGGCGTGTGAGCCGACGCGGAGGACACCGCGGCGACCGCGATGCCCGAGCCCACGAAGAGGGCGAGTGCCAGGCCAGCGGCCACGGCGACACCGCCATGACGGCGACGACCGGTCGACGCATCGAAGCGCTCACGGCGCAGTGAACGGAGTCGGGTGATTAAAGGCTGCATCGGGTATGCCGCTTTCGGGTAAGCAACTGCACGCCACCAGTGAGCCGACGCGGTAGGGGCGCGACGGTCCAGCGTGAAGTCGATCGGGTATGCCCGCGCAATCGGGGGTAGAGCGGGCAGTCCCCATTATGGGGGTCGCCTTCGGGTTCTCGCAACCAGATTCGGCGGACGATCGGGGTACATCTTCCTCGCGACACAGGCATTGAACCGTGGCCGAGATTGCTCCGAACCCGTAGTGTCACCTGCAGCACTACTAAGGAGTCTCGAGATCCGCGAGATGTACAGAACAGGCGAGGAGTCGTCGATCGACGAACTCCTGGCCTCCGCCGCGTCCGGGAACGATGTCGAGGGACTCGTGAAGGCCCTGCGAGTGTCGTGGACCACCCTCGTTGCGACCGAGGGCGAGGCCCTGCGCTCCCTCATCGACGGCCTCCCGCCTGAGATGTGGGACCGTGATCCGTGGCTCGTGGGCGCCTACGGCGCCACCTACCGCAGTCTCGGCTCCCCCAGCCGTTCGGCGGCCCTGCCCTACTTCGACGCCGCATTCTCCCTGTTCACGGATGCCACCCCCCTAGCCGCGCGGGTGGGCGTCAACCTGCACTACTCGGCCGCGCTGCGGTCGTTGGGGCGCCTCGACGATGCCCTCGCCGCCGCAGAGCGCGCAGCAGCCCTCGTCGTCCCCGATACGACGATGCCCTTGGCGTGGCGGATCCGCTTCGGCGCCAAGACGGCGCTGCAGCGCGGCATCGCGCTGTACCACCTCGGCGACTACGACTCCGCGAAGACCGAGTTGCGCACGGCGGCAGGGCTCGCGGAGGCGAACCTGCTCCTCGCCGAGCGCGTCGAGTGCTACGCGGCCCTGTCGATGCTCGAGTACTCGCTCGGCGAGTTCGAACTCGCGGCGGGGTACGTCGAGCTCGCGCGGGAGGCATCCGGCGATTCCGACCTGCTGCAGAGCCCCTACGGTGCCGCCGCCCTCGTGGCCCAGCTGTTGATCGCCGTCGAGCGCAACCGTCTCGACCTGGCCGAAGCACTCTCGCCCGTGGTGGCCGCCGCGACCGAGCGCAGCGACTGGGAGCCGCTCGGCTTCTACTCGCGCGCGGCCGTGTCGATCATCAGCGAGGCATACGTTGCGGGGCTCGACCTGCTGCGGCGCTGCCTGCAGTCGTACCGAAAGTGGTCGCCGCCCGGCGCGATAGTCACCGTCTCGGAGGGACTGCGCGCCACCCTGCTCCTGCGGCTCGGCCAGACCGACACGGCGTGGGACATCCTGGGCGGGCTCACGCCCACGCAGCACCACGCCAACTGCCCCGGCCGTTTCATCGCGCACCTGCGGTTCATCACGGGCGACGCCGTGGGGGCGCTCTCGGCACTGGCCGACTGCGTGGCCCTCGGCGAGGCACACTCGAGCCGCACGCTCGTCGACGTATACCTCATCACGGCCGCCGCCAACTACAAGCTCGGGCACCAGGGCATCGCCGACGTGTCGTTCGACCGGGCACTCATGCTCGCGGCTCACAACGGCATGCGCATCCCGTTCCGTCTCGTGCCCACGGACGTCATGCGCATGATGCTCGAGCGCGCGACCCAGCGCCAGCAGCCGGAGTCGGTGCGGGCGCTGTTCGCGGACGTGGACGACTGGGGCATCCAGAACGGGGATGTCGGGGCCCAACTGAGCGACCGGGAGCGCGACATCGTGCGGTGTCTCCTGAGCAACCGCTCCGTGAGCGAGATGGCCGACGACCTGTTCATCTCCGTGAACACGGTCAAGTCGCACCTGAAGAACGTCTACCGCAAGCTCGGCGTGAGCTCGCGGCAGGCGGCGGTGAAGCGGGCCAGGGAACTCGGCCTGCAGTTGTAGATCACCCGTGAGTCACCCCGCAATCACCCTCATCTCTCGGTCCGCCTTTGGGGGGACTCGATAGTCTTTCCTCGGCATACCCGGATGTGGGCAGCAACCCGTCGCTGGGCTGTCTCTTACTACGGCGATTCGGACCTGATCCCGAACCGCCCAGGCGACACAAAAGGGGCACCCGATTGGTTACCGGGTGCCCCTTTCCTACGTGCTGAAGTTACTTGAGGGTAACCGTCGCGCCGGCCTCTTCGAGGACAGCCTTGGCCTTCTCGGCAGCTTCCTTGTTCGCGCCCTCGAGCACGACACCGGGAGCGCCGTCAACGAGTGCCTTCGCCTCGCCGAGACCGAGGCTCGTGAGGGCGCGCACCTCCTTGATGACCTGGATCTTCTTCTCGCCAGCCGACTCGAGGACGACGTCGAACGAGTCCTTCTCCTCGACCTCTTCGGCGGGGGCAGCAGCGCCGCCACCGGCAGCCGCAACGGCCACGGGGGCAGCAGCGGTGACCTCGAAGGTCTCCTCGAACTTCTTGACGAACTCGCTGAGCTCGATGAGCGTGAGCTCCTTGAACGCCTCGATCAGCTGGTCACTGGTCAGCTTTGCCATGATTTATCTCCTTGTAGAACTTGTTAGTTGGACTGCTTCTCGCGCAGCGCGTCGACCGTGCGAACGGCCTGGGCGAGCGGTGCGTTGAACAGGTATGCAGCGCCGAAGAGCGAGGCCTTGGCGGCACCCGCGAACTTCGCGAGCAGCACCTCCCTGGTCTCGAGGTCGGCGAGCTTGGTTACCTCTTCCGCGGTGAGCGGGTTACCGTCGAAGTAACCGCCCTTCACCACGAGCAGAGGGTTTGCCTTGGCAAAGTCACGCAGGCTCTTCGCAACGGTGACAGGGTCACCGTGAACGAATGCCATCGCGGACGGGCCCACGAGCTCCTCGTCGAAAGACGAGATACCCGCAGCGTTCGCCGCGATCTTGGTCAGCGTGTTCTTCACCACGGCGTACGTTGCGTTCTCACTGATCGTCTTGCGCAGCGTCTTGAGCTGGGCGACGGTGAGACCGCGGTACTCGGTGAGCAGGACGGCGGTCGAGTTACGGAACAGGTCCGTAAGCTCGGCGACCGATGCTTCCTTGTTCGCCATGGTGCTCCCTAATGGTTGGATGTCATGGCCATCGACAACCCGGGCACAAATAAATAATGCTCCGGGCCTCGTTTCTTTCGAAACACAGGGCACGGAGCACTGTGAAAGCTACTTCATACACCTGCGCGGGATTTGCTCCTTGCGGAAACCAGCGGTCTTTGGCTCCCGTAAGACTAGGTGATCGGCCGGATGCCCGCAACTTCAGTCCTCGTCCGGCTCCGCCGGCTCGACCGCCTCACCCCGTCGGCGCCGCGCCAGGGGCACCAGCAGCACGAGGATCACCACGAGTGCCACCCCCACGATGATCACGATGGACAGTGACGGCGCAAACCCCGTGGCCGCCTCGGGCTCGGGGGCCTCGACACCAACGCGACCCTGGTACGCCGCGAGGGTGGTGTCACCAGAGACGCCTGAGGTTCCCGCCGCGAGGGGCGTGAGGGTGGGCGGAGTGAGCACGAACCACGCCTGGCGCGGAGCGTCGTGCACGAGATAGCTGCCGTCCGGCACGTCGGCGAGGGCTGTGGCGAAGGCGACATCCGGAACGAAGTCGGCGAGTTCCGGGCGCACCGTGCCGGGGTTGATCCAGACGATCGCGACGCCGATGGGCTTGTCGGCGATACTCACGGGCACCGTCCACTCGTTCGAGAGCCCCACCGCGGTGTCGGTCGTCGCCCCCGCGAGCCAGTCGGTCGTGAAGGTGAAGACGCGGTCCACGGGACCCGTCGTGGTGGTGTCGTCAAAGTCGTAGCCCTGGCCGTTGGCGCCGACACCGAAGAAGTCGTCGAGCGCGGGCACGAGGCCATCCGGAGCGTCGACGTACGCGGTGACCTCGGCGGGCACGGATCCCTCGGAGGCGGATGCCGCGGACGATCCCAGGGCCACGAACACGGCCGCGAGCGTCACTGCGGCCGGAATCCTCACGCGTCCAGTGTGCCACCCGTCGCACCAGGGAGGATGACGCGGAACACCGTGCGGCCCGCCGCGCTCTCCACCTCGGCGCGGCCGCCGTGTGCCTCGACGACCGCCGAGACGATGGCGAGCCCGAGGCCCGTGCTGCCCTTGGCACGCGAGCGCGAGCTGTCGCCGCGCACGAAGCGCTCGAAGATCGTGGGCACGAGGCCCGGCTCGATGCCCGGTCCGCCGTCGATCACCTCGATCACCGCATCCGCGCCGCGCCGCGAGAGCATGGCGGTGACGAGGGTGCCCGCGGGGGTGTGGGTGCGCGCGTTGGTCAGCAGGTTGGTGACCACCTGGTGCAGCTTCGAGGCATCCCCCTGCACGGTCACGGGCTCCTCGGGGAGGTCGAGGGCCCACGTGTGGTCGGGGCCCGCCGCGCGGGCATCGCTCACGGCGTCGAGGAGCAGGCGGCCGAGGTCGACGTCGAGCGTCTCCAGGTGGTTGTGCTCGTCGAGGCGTGCGAGCAGCAGCAGGTCTTCGACGAGGGCGGTCATCCGCACCGACTCCGACTCGACGCGGCCGATCGCGTGCACGACATCCTCCGGGAGCTCGTGAGCGCCGCGGCGCGTGAGCTCGGCGTATCCGCGAATCGACGCGAGCGGCGTGCGCAGCTCGTGACTGGCATCGGCGACGAAGGTGCGCACCTTGTTCTCGCTGGCCTGTCGGGCTTCGAGCGCGGAGGCGACGTGGCCGAGCATCCGGTTGAAGGCGGAGCCCACGGCGCCGACCTCTGTCGACGGGTCGGCGTCGGCGTCGGGCACGCGCACGGCGAGCGCGACCTCTCCCCTGTCGAGCGGGAGCTCGGAGACACGCGTGGCGGTGGCGGCGACCCGTTCGAGCGGACGCAGGGCCGCTCGAACGACGATGACCCCGACCACGGCGGCCGCGGCAACACCGAGAAGCCCGATGACGGCGATGAGCAGGGCGAGCTGCAGCACGGTCGCCTTGACGTCGTTGAGGGGTAGGCCGATGACGATGTAGTCGTCGTTCTTCGACTCGCGCGCGATGACCCGGTATTCGCCAAGACTGTCCCCCAGGTCGATGGTCACGGGTGCGTCACCCGGCCGGATGGCGAGCAGCGCGCTCAGGCCGACCGCGTCGAGCGGCTGCGCCTTGCCGTTGGTATCGAGCACGCCGGAGTTGAAGATGACGCCGTCGCTCACGATCACGCCGAGCGTGCCCACGGGCTGGCCGCCGAGCGCGAGGATGGCCGACGCGGGCGGCTTCGGGAAGTTGGGGCTGTCGCCGAAGTGGTTCTGGTCGAACGCGTCCTGCGAGCGGTTCGTCGCCGACGTGAGCTGCGCGTCGAGGCGGCCGACGAGGAAGCTGTTGAGCGCGACGACGCTCACGACGCCGATCACGAGGGTGACGGCGGCGAGGAGCGCGGCGATCCCGATGACGAGCCGGCGCCGCAGTGTCAGCCTGCGCCGCGTGCGGGGGCTCATCCGGCAGGCTTCAGCACGTACCCGAACCCGCGCACCGTGTGGATCATGGCGGGGCCGAGCGAGTCGATCTTCTTGCGCAGGTAGGAGATGTAGATCTCGACGACGCTCGAGCGGCCGCCGAAGTCGTAGCTCCAGACGCGATCGAGAATCTGCGCCTTGCTCAGCACGCGGCGCGGGTTGCGCATGAGGAAGCGCAACAGCTCGAACTCGGTGGCGGTGAGTTCGACGAGCTGGCCACCGCGACGCACCTCGTAGCTCTCTTCGTCAAGAGTGAGGTCGCCGACCTCGATGACCGACTCTTCGGCGGTCGACAGCGTGAGCGACGAGCGCCGGATGAGCGCGCGCAGGCGCGCCACGAGCTCCTCGAGGCTGAACGGCTTCGTGACGTAGTCGTCGCCGCCCACCGTCAGGCCCGCGACGCGGTCGTCGACGGAGTCTTTCGCCGTGAGGAACAGGATCGGCACCTGGATGCCGTCGGCCCGCAGGCGTGAGAGCACGGTGAGGCCGTCGATATCCGGAAGCATGATGTCGAGCACGACCACATCGGGACGGAACTCGCGGATGACGCTCAACGCCTTCTGCCCGTCGGACGCGAGCCGCACATCCCACCCCTCGTAGCGCAGCGCCATCGACAGCAGGTCGGTGAGCGAGTCCTCGTCGTCGACGACGACGGCCCTCACTGGGCTGCCGTCGGCCCGCGTGAGCCTGAGCGGGGCGGCGGTGGCGGGGGTATGCAGCGAATCGGTCATGAGTTCCAGTATTGCGAGTTTCCTATGAACCGCCTGTGGAGGAAGCATGCACATGCAATGCACAGGTTCGCCATGGGTCGGCCATAGCCGCCATCCCTAGCTTCGCCCCATCATCAACCCTTTCCCAAGGAGAACCATGTTCGGCACCTACCTCGTGCGAGAGCTCACCAACAGGCGAAAGCAGACAGCGATCATCGCCATCGGCATGGCCCTGGCCATAGCGCTCGTCATCATCGTGAACGGCGTCGCCGCGGGCGTCCGGGATGCCCAGGCCAGCGTGCTGGCCAGCGTCTACGGCGTCGGCACCGACATCACGGTGAGCCAGACGCCCACCGCACCGACCCAGGGCACCGACGGTGCCCAGGGCGGACCGCCCGCCTTCAACTTCGGCTCGGGCGACGGCTCGACCACCGATGGCTCGACGAGCCTCGCGCAGACCCGCCTGGATGCGGCGCGCGGCACCGAGACGTTCGACTCCTCGGCGCTCGACTCGGTGCTCGCCGTGAAGAACGTCTCGGCAGCGACCGCCACCCTCTCGCTGCAGAACACGAGCTTCAGCGGCCAGATTCCCGACTTCTCGCAGCGGGGCGCAGCGCCGACCGATGGCACGACCACGCAGCAGGGTCCGCCCACGGGTGGCGCAGACGGCGCGGGCGGCAGCTCGTTCAACGTCGACTCGTTCACCGTCGAGGGCATCGATGTGACGGGTGAGGCCGTGGGCCCGCTCACGTCGGTGACCCTGAGCGACGGGCGCTCGTTCACGTCGGCCGATGTAGGGTCCGACGTCGTCGTGCTCGACTCCGCGTACGCCACGAGCTCCGACCTGGCTGTCGGCGACACCCTGTCGATCGGCGGCACGGACTTCGAGGTCATCGGGCTCGTGACATCCGGATCGTCTGATGCGGCGACCGCCTCGAACACGTACATCCCGCTCGACGTTGCGCAGAGCCTCTCCGGCCTCGACGGCAAGGTGAGCTCGATCTACGTGCAGGCCGCATCGTCGAACGACATCAGCCAAATCCAGTCCGACATCGAGACCGCCCTGCCCGACGCGACGGTCAACACGCAGGCCGACCTCGCGTCGAGCGTCTCCGGCTCGCTCTCCACGGCGTCGTCGCTCGTGTCGAGCCTCGGCACGTGGCTGTCGATCCTGGTGCTCGCCGCGGCCTTCCTCATCGCGATCCTGTTCACTATCTCGGGCGTCACCCGACGCACGCGAGAGTTCGGAACTCTCAAGGCCATCGGCTGGAGCAACAACCGCATAGTCGGCCAGGTCGCGGGCGAGAGCCTCGTGCAGGGCGCGATCGGCGGCGTGCTCGGTGTGGCGGTGGGCCTCGTCGGCCTGCTCGTGATCAACCTCGTCGCTCCCACACTCACCGCGAGTGCGACGGTGCAGCGGACGACCGGATTCGGCGGCGGCGGCTTCGGCGGACCGGGCGGAGCTGGCGGTCCCCAGGTCGGCGGCCCCGGTGCAACGGCCGCCGCGGCGACCACGGACATCGCCCTCCACGCGCCCGTCACCGGATCGATCATCCTCATCGCCGTGGGTCTCGCGATCCTGGGCGGAATCCTCGCGGGTGCCATCGGCGGATGGCGCGCAGCGCGCCTGCGCCCGGCCGAAGCCCTCCGCAGCGTGGCCTAGAGAAGGAAGCGACACCATGTACGAACTGAAGAACGTCACGAAGTCCTACGACCAGACCAAGCGGAAGGTGACGGCGCTCGACAACGTCTCGTTGTCGATTCCCGACGGCCAGATGGTAGCGATCCAGGGTCCGACGGGCGGGGGCAAGTCCACCCTCCTGCAGATGCTCGGAGCGCTCGAGCGGCCGACCAAGGGGTCGGTCACCCTCGGCACGGATGACCTCTCCACGTTGCCCGATTCGCGACTGGCGGGCATCCGGGCGAAGGAGGTGGGGTTCGTCTTCCAGGGCTTCAACCTCATCCCGACGCTCACCGCGCAGGAGAACGTGGAGACCGCCCTCGCGCCCCTCGGCGTACCGACCGCCGAGCGCCGAGCGCGCGCGGCGGCCGCACTCGAGAGCGTGGGTCTCGGCGACCGTGGCAGCCACCGGCCCGCCGAGCTCTCGGGCGGTCAGCAGCAGCGCGTCGCTATCGCCCGCGCCCTCGTGAAGGAGCCGGAGGTGCTCTTGGCAGACGAGCCGACCGGCAGCCTCGACGAGCAGACCCGCGACGAGATCATGGATCTCCTCGAGGGCATCTGGAAAGACCGGGGCCTTACCCTCATCGTCGTCACCCACGACTCGGCGGTCGCCAAGCGCGCCGAGCGTCGCCTGCACATCAAGCAGGGGAAGGTCACGGAGAAGAAGTAGGGCCGGCTGCGCGGCGGTACGGAGATGTCCGCGCCGCCGCGCACAATAGGGAGGTGACCATGCAACCCGAGCTCGACCTGTGGGAGCTCCCTCCCGCAGACCATCGCGATCGGGTTGTCGCGAAGTCGGAAGACCGGGTGGCGTGGATCCGGGCGCGCAGCCGGGGCGTCACCGCGACGGATGTGGCGCGCCTCTCGAGCGAGCGGGCGCTCCAGTCCGTGCTGCAGGACAAGCTGCTGGGTTCGGGTTTCGGCGGCAACGCGTACACCGATCACGGTCGCGCGCGGGAGCCCGAGATCGCCCGCTGGGTGCGCAAGAACCACCGCATCGAGCCGAGCTCGACCCTGTACCACGCGCACGGCGAGCCGTTCCACCTCGCGACGCCCGACGGCGTGGCAGTTATCGACGGGGTCGTCGTGCTGTCGGAGATCAAGACGACGGGGCACGCGTGGCGCAGCATCCCGCGCTCCTACCTTCGCCAGGTGTGGTGGCAGCAGTACGTGCTGGGTGCTGAGCGCACGCTCGTGGTGTGGGAGCAGCACGAAGACTTCGTGCCCGTCGCCCCCGAGCCGAAGACCCAGTGGGTCGAGCGCGACGACAACGAGATCCACGTGCTCGTGGGACTAGCCGACCGGCTCCTGCGGCTCATGAGAGGCGATGCGCGCCGCTAGTACGGCGCCGAACACGACGAGCCACGCGATGGCGAGCGTCGTCGCCACGAACTCGAGCCTGCTGCCGAAATTGACCTGGTAGCGGAACAGCGAGAACAACCCGCCGGTCCCGGCGATCACCGCCACGGCGATGCCCGTGGCGCGCGAGAAGATCGCGAGCACGCGGTGGTTCTGTGCGAACGACGACTGCAGCATCGCCCAGCACGCGGCCGCGAAGGCCAGTACCGCCGCGAGGGTGTGCAGGAAGTCCTGCAGGTTGAAGGTATCACCGTAGGGCAGGGGGCATCCGGATGTACACGTCACCTGTGACGCGAACAGGAAGAGCCCGCACGCCACCCACAGCGAGACAGCCGGTGCCCACACGCGCAGCACCCGCGCCTTCGACCGCACGCGCCGGCCCGCCCAGGCGATCGCGCTGCCGCCCACCACGATGAGCAGGAGCGCTGCCTCGAACCACCGGGCAGTGGGCATGCCCTCGGCGCCCAGCTCGCTCACGTAGAGGTCGCGCGGGATCGACAGCTTCGCCGCCCAGATGATGACGAGGGCGACGACGACGAGAACGCATCCGCCGACGGATGCGACGAGCTCAGCCCTGCGCAAAGGGACCCCTCAGCACCGACCACTGCAGGAGCATGATCGTCTTCGCGTCGGCGATACGGCCCGAGTCGATCATCCCGAGCGCCTCGTCGATGCCGAGTTCGACGACAGTGATGTGCTCGCCCTCGTCCGCGAGGCCGCCCCCGTCGGTGCGCCGCGTCGAGGCATCGTAGGGGGCAGCGTAGAAGTGCAGCCGCTCGGTCACGGAGCCGGGGCTCATGTAGACGTCGAAGACGTGGGTGACCTCGCCGATCTCGTGGCCGGTCTCCTCGATGGCCTCGCGCCTGATCGCGGTCTCGGGGTCGTCGTCGTCGAGCAGTCCGGCGGCGGTTTCGAGCAGCATGCCGTCCGGATGCCCGTTGACGTAGACGGGGTAGCGGAACTGCGAGGTCAACAGAACCGTGCGCCGAACGGCGTCATACAGCAGGATCGTGGCGCCGTTGCCCCGGTCGTAGGTCTCGCGGGACTGCGAGCTCCACTGCCCGTCGTCGCCCAGGTACTCGAACGTCGTGGAGTGCAGCCTGTACCAGTTGTCGCTCAGGAGCCGCACATCCGTGACCCGCACGCGCGAGTTGGAGGTGGGCGGGTTCTCGGCTCCCACTAGGGCTTGAGGATCCGGACGCGGCTCAGCGCCCAGACGCCCGCCCCCACCGCGCCGATGGCTACCGCGATCGCGATCGCGTACAGCGCGACGACGCCGTAGCCCTGCGCGGGATCGAGGAACGGGTACGGCACCCAGCCGTCGGTCGCGCCCCGGATGATGACGACCACGAGCCACACGAGCGGGTAGATGAGCACGACCCAGAGGCGGTTCCACGGCAGCGGCGAGCGGTCGCCGAAGAAGATCCAGTCAATGGCGGCGTAGATCGGGATGAGCACGTGCAGGACGGTGTTCGCCCACTCGAGCGAGATGCCGCCCTCGAGGCCGGTCAGGAGCGTGTTGTAGACGATCCCGACGATCACGATGTACGTGGTGATGGAGGCATGGCCGAACCGCAGCGCGAGCGAGGGCGAGCGGCCGCTGAAGCCGTTGATCGCGAGCATGACGAACACGAACGCCGTGAGGATGTTGCTCTGAGTCGTGAAGAACCCGAAGAAGTTGAAGGGGTTGATGGCCACGCGCGACGCGGTATCGAGGAATGTCGCAACGATGGCGACGAAGCCCCCGACACCGACGATGAGGCGCAGGACGGCGAACAGCATCTTCATGCTCGAACCCTATCGGCGCCCGAGAGTTTGCAGCGAAGTGACACCGCCGTAACAACACTGACTCATTTTCGCTCTTTACTGAGTCAGGACGTAAGGCTGGGGAGGCCGAGGATGACCACGATGCGTGCCAGCGTCATTGAGGGGACGGGCGGGCCCGACGTACTGCACATTGCCGAGGTGGCGAGGCCGACGAAAGTCAACGCCGAGTTCCTCGTCAAAGTAGTGGCAGCGAGCGTGAACCCGATAGATGCGAAGTCGCGATCCGGCGCGGGGGCGTCAGCCGCGTTCTCGAACTACCCCGTGATCCTCGGCAACGACTTCAGCGGCATCGTCGTGGAATCGTCGTATGACGCGCACCCGATCAAGCCGGGCGACGAGGTCTACGGCATGACGATGGTGCCGCGCTTCGGCGGTGCGTACGCGGAGTACATCACGGTGCCGGCGACCTGCCTCTCTCGCAAACCGCGGTCGCTGTCTCATGTGGAGGCGGCGGGCGTGCCACTGGCCGCCCTGACCGCATGGGGCGCCGTGGTCGATGTGGCGAAGGCCCACGAGGGGCAGAGCATGCTCATCCACGCGGGCGCGGGCGGCGTCGGCCACTTCGCGATCCAGTTCGCGACGTTCTTCGGCGCGCGCGTGATCACCACCGGATCCACCCGCAACTCCGAGTGGCTGCGCGAGCTCGGCGCCACCGAGGTCATCGACTACTCGACCACGCGGTTCGAGGATGTCGTGCACGACGTCGACGTGGTCATCGACCTCATCGGCAACACCCTCGACAACACCGGCACCCGCTCGTTGGGCGTGCTCAAGCAGGGTGGGCTGATCGTGAGCGTTCCCACCGGCGCGTGGCCGACCCTCGCGGAGGATGCCGCGGCCGCGGGTGTGCGCTCGTCGGGCTACCGCGTTCCCGCCGACGGCTCGACGCTCGCGGTGATCTCGCGACTCCTCGAGTCCGGCGACGTGCGCGTCTTCGTCGACCAGGTCTTCGAGCTCGACCGTGCGTCGGAGGCCCATGCCGCCCTCGAGACCGGCCACACCCGCGGAAAGATTGTTCTCAAAGTTAGCGACGGTTAGGTAACGATTTGATAACCTTCTCTTCACCATGGTCAGGTTCGCGCGTGCACTCCAACTCACGCTCGCGCTCGTCATCGTCGTCTCGCTGACCGCACTGGCTCCCCCGCCCGATGGCGCCCGCATCACCGACAGGGCGATCCTCGCCGAGCAGCTCGTGCCGGCGCGCGTGCCCGACTTCCTGGCGTCGCACTACGGTCTGGCCGCTGAAGCCCTCGATCGCGACCCCGCTGTCGTGGCCACCTGGTGGCAGTCGCTCACCGACACGGCGCGCTACCGACTGACCGTCCGAATGCCCGCCATCATCGGCAACCTCGCGGGTGTCGGTTTCGCGGCCCGAGACAAGGCCAACCGTACGCAGCTCGCGCGGGATATCGCGGCAGCACTCGAGCTCTCGACCTACCACCCGTTCGACGAGGTCGCCGCGCAGCAGCTCACCGCGCTGCGCGCCATCGAGAGCGCCCTCGGCTGGAAGACGGTGCCCCGGTTCCTCATCGAGCTCACCGACGACGAGCCACCCCTCGCCGCGATCGCGGTGGGCGACCTCGACTCCGCCCGCCTCGTGACCTTCGCCGTGCCGGGCATGGGCACCTACAGCACGGACATGCAGCTGTGGACCCGTGCCGCCAAGAACATCTACGACTCGCAGGGTGCGGCGGGGGCATCCGGCCATGCCGTCGTCGCGTGGATCGGGTACCGCACACCACCCGTGGGGATGGAGGCCACGCGCGACGCCTACGCGGACCGCGGGGCCGAGCTGCTGCGGCGCGACATCCTGGGGCTGCGAGCCGCACGCAGCGGCGGGCAGCAGCCGGTGGTGGCGATCGTCGCGCATTCCTACGGGGCGACGACCGCGGCCAAGGCCCTTCGCGACGACCTTGACGTGCGGTCGTTCGTGATGCTGGGCTCGGCGGGCGTCGACAAGTCCGTGCACACCGTGAGCGACCTGGCGGCCCAGTACGTATTCAGCGGAGAAGCCGTGGGCGACCTCGAGGCCCGCTGGGGACGCGTCGACCGCAACAACCCGAACGAGACACGGTTCGGGGCCACCCATCTGCACGTCGAAGGCGATGCGGCGCAGAGCCTGCTGCCCGTGACGGGGCACGAGCCGATCATCCACTCGCCCTGGAACGACGACCCCGCGTCCCCCGCGTGGACGAAGTATGCGGACGGCGACGTGCGCCAGCGGCTGTATGACGCCCACATGGTCTCGTTCGGCTACCTCGACGCCGGCACGCAGTCGCTCGCCGAAGTGGGGGTCGCCACCACGCCGCCGAGCATCCGCGGACACGCCCTGCACACCGTCATGCGCCAGATCGGCGGCCACCCGCCCCTGCCGCCGTCCGCCGTGCTGAACGCCGGCTAGAGCTGCAGCACCCGCACGAAGTCATCCTCGTAGCGCTCACCCACGAGGAAGCGCTTGGTGCCCGCGAGGGCGAACCCCTGCTTCTCGTAGAAGCGGTTCGCGCGCGCGTTCTCTTGGTTGACTCCGAGCCAGACGCTCAGCGCACCGCTGTCGCGTGCCGCGTCCACCGAGATCGCCACGAGGTCTGCCGCAAGACCCACGCCGTGGAACCCCTCGCGCACGTAGACCTTGCTCAGCTCGGCGGTGGGGCGCACGGTCACTGTGGCTGCGACATCCGGATCCCCCGGCTCACCGAACACGACCATGGTGTAGCCCGCGGCCTCGCCGTCGAACGCGCCGACGAACAGAGCGCGGTCGGGGTCGGCGAGATATCCGGCGAACGAGGCGACGGAGAGGTTCGCCGCGATGAACTCCGCTATCGACTCCGCCGTCGTGTGCGGCGGGCACGCGAGCGGGAAGGTCTCGGCCGCGAGGGCTGCCAGCAGCTCCGCGTCGCCCACCGTCGCCCTGCGGATGGTCCCCCATGCAGGAGTGGAGCGCTTCAGGGGGTCGGTCATCGTCAGCTCCTGACTACGGGATGGGCGGGGATGCAGAAAGGGGCCGACCGAAGTCGACCCCTTTCTGTGACTCTGGAACTACGCGAGCGAGTTCACGTCGAGTGGGATGCCCGGGCCGAAGGTCGTGGAGACCGTGCCCTTGGTGATGTAGCGTCCCTTGGACGAGCTCGGCTTGGAGCGGACGATCTCGTCGATCGCGGCCTTGATGTTCTCGCTCAGCTGGTCTTCGGAGAAGCCCGCCTTGCCAACCACGAAGTGCACGTTGGAGTGCTTGTCGACGCGGAACTCGATCTTTCCGCCCTTGATGTCGGACACGGCCTTGCCGGTGTCCATCGTCACGGTGCCGGTCTTCGGGTTGGGCATGAGGCCACGGGGGCCGAGCACCTTTCCGAGACGACCGACCTGGCCCATGAGCTCAGGGGTCGACACGGCGGCGTCGAACGCGGTGTAGCCCGCTGCCACCTTGTCGATGAGCTCGGAGCCACCGACCTCGTCAGCGCCGGCCGCGAGTGCGGCCTCTGCTGCGGGGCCCGTCGCGAAGACGATGACGCGAGCGGTCTTGCCCGTGCCGTGGGGCAGGATGACCGTGCCGCGGACCATCTGGTCTGCCTTACGGGGGTCGACGCCGAGCTTGAGCGCGACCTCGACCGTGGAGTCGAACTTCTTCGACCCGGTCTCCTTCGCGACGGCGACGGCCTCGGCGGGGCTGTACAGCTTGCCCTCTTCGATCTTCTCGGCTGCGGCGCGGTATGCCTTCGAGTTCTTGGACATTATGCCTCCACCGTGATTCCCATCGAACGGGCGGTGCCCGCGATGATCTTCATTGCACCCTCGACGTCGTTCGCGTTGAGGTCGACCATCTTCTGCTCGGCGATCGCGCGAACCTGGTCCTTGGTGAGCTTGGCCACCTTGACCGTGTGGGGCGTGGGCGAACCCTTGCCCACTCCAGCGGCCTTCTTGATGAGCTCAGCGGCGGGCGGGGTCTTGAGGATGAACGTGAAGCTGCGGTCTTCGTAGACCGTGATCTCCACGGGGATGACGTTGCCGCGCTGCGACTCGGTCGCCGCGTTGTACGCCTTGCAGAACTCCATGATGTTCACGCCGTGCTGGCCCAGCGCAGGCCCGATGGGCGGTGCGGGGTTAGCGGCGCCGGCCTGGATCTGAAGCTTGATCAGACCCGTAACCTTCTTCTTCGGTGCCATTGTTTTCCTTTGATTCGTGCGTCACAAGGACGCGCTGCCACGAACCGGCCTGATGCCGGCAGTGGTGGTTGTGGGAACTGGGCTACGTTACCCGGTAACTACAGCTTTGTCACCTGGTCGAACGACAGCTCGACCGGGGTCTCACGCTCGAAGAGCGAGACGAGCACGATGAGCTTGCCGCTCTCCGCCTTGATCTCGCTGATGGAGCCGGGAAGGCCCGCGAACGAACCCTCCTTGATCGTGATGGTCTCGCCGATCTCGAAGTCGATCTCGGCGGGGATGATGCGCGCGGTGCTCTTGCCCTTGGTCGCGGAGCCCTTGGCCGCGGGGGCCTCGACGATCTGCACCAAGCTCTTGAGCATGTTGAACGCCTCGTCGAAGCGAAGCGGACGCGGGTTGTGCGAGTTGCCGACGAAGCCCGTCACACCGGGGGTGTGGCGAACTACCGACCAGCTGTCCTCGTTGAGGTCCATGCGCACGAGCACGTAACCGGGGATACGCACGCGGTTGACGAGCTTGCGCTGGCCGTTCTTGATCTCGACGACGTCTTCCATGGGAACCTGGACCTCGAAGACGTAGTCCTCCATGGCCATGGATACCTTGCGGTTGTCGATGTTCTGCTTCACGCGCTTCTCGAAGCCCGCGTAGGAGTGGATGACGTACCACTTGCCCGGCTTGCCGCGCAGCTCGGTGCGGAACTCGTCGTACGGGTCGGCCTCGAGGGCATCCAGCTCATCGCCGGGGTCGGGACCCACGTAGTCGCTGACCTCGGGCTCCTCGCAGGCCTCTTCCTCAGCCTCGATGTCTGCCTCGTCGTCGGTCGCGGCGACGGAGGCGTCTGCCTCGTCGACGGAATCGATATCGAGCGCGTCATCGACGATGGCGTCGGCCTCGGGGTCGATGGCGGCGTCGAGCGCCTCGAGGAGGCCCGCGAGGTCGGAGTCGTCGTCATCCTCATCGTCTTCGACGACGTGCATGGCCTCATGCTCTGCCGCGTCTTCGGAACGGTCGGCAGCGGCGAGGGTGTTGCCCGTTTGGGCCTCGTCGTCCTCAGCCGACTGCTCGGCGGCCGTCGCGATCTCGAAATCGTCGCGGGGGTTCTCAGACACTGAATCTCTTTTCGTTGCTACTGCGGCACGCGGCCACGGAGTATATGGGGCGCTAGCCCGCGATAGTCGGGTCGCCGAACAGGAAGCTCACGAGCGCACTGAACCCGAAGTCAAGACCGGAGACGAGCAGCATCATGATGACCACGAAGACCAGCACGACACCCGTGTAGCTCAGCAGCTCCTTGCGGGTCGGGGTGACCACCTTGCGGAGCTCACCCACCACCTGGCGCAGGAACAGTGACAGGCGCGCAAAGGGCCCGCGTCGCTGTGCGCGGTCCTTCTTGGCGTTCGCTACGACGTCCTCGCTGGGCTCGTCGATCACTTTTCTGGCCACTCGTTACTACCTTCTTGTCGTGTACCGCTCCCCGTGTCACACACGACCCGGGTCACGATCCAGCAGGGCGGACAGGACTTGAACCTGCAACCTGCGGTTTTGGAGACCGCTGCTCTACCAATTGAGCCACCGCCCTTTGCTTTGCTCCTCGAAATACCTCTCCAAGGCGCGCAAAAGCTTGGCAGATTTCAACTACCTCCACCAGTGTACGTCATCGTCCGCGTACCCGAAAAGCGGGCTCCGGATGCCCTCGGCGAACCATCCTCGAAAAAACTTCGGCTACTCGCGTCATAGACCGGGGCGCATCCCGTCTCTTTGTACAAGCAGGGACCAACCATCCCGGCTCATGGGGGCCAACCACCCGCATCGCAGGATCCGCCTCAACCAGGCGGCGCACTAACCAAGCAATGGGCATTACGAAGCTGAGATCAGGCAGTATTCGTCAACCTCAAGAGTTCCCGAGTTTGAGATCGATGTAGATCGCACCACAGCTTCCGAGTCCCCTAACCAAGGATCAGGAAGGTACCAGTCGTGTTCACCAAACACATCCCGCGCACTGGAAACCCAGTCGGGAAGTCCCACTCCGTTTTCACCCGTGTCGGCGCTACCGTCGGCACCGTCGCTCTCGCCGCAGGGTTCGCCCTCGCTGGAGCGCCGGCCGCGAATGCGGCCGACCCCCAGATCGCCTGGGCTCAGGGCCAGTTCCTCTCCGGCACCGTGCTGGGCACCAACCTCGACAACATCGTCGAGGTCATGCCCGCCGAGGCCGCGAACAACGGCAACCAAGACATGCAGTGGCGGGACGACCCGCTGGATGTCGACGTGCTCAACACGATCCCGATCGACCTGCCCAACGGCCTGCAGCTCTCACTCGGCAACTTCCTCGACTCCGGGGTCGTGGGCCAGTACGCCCAGGCCGAGAAGGACGGCGACTCGATGGCCGCCACGGGCGCGGTCGGCAACGACGGTGGCATCGGTGTCGGAAAGTCCGACCGCGGCGCGGCCGGCGACCTGCAGCTCCAGCTCAACTCCCTCGTCAACTCCGCATTCGCGAACGTTCTGACCGACCTCAAGCTCGACGTCGACGGCATCTCGTCGCAGGCGATCGCCACGGGGAATGTCGCATCCGGCGCGTACACGATCGCTGACGCGACGCTGAGCTTTACGAGCCCCGCGGTCGCCAACCTGAGCGAGAAGGTCGCGGCGGCGCTCGACGGCGTCGACAAGCACCTCATCGCCATCGGAAGCGACGACGGCGAGCTCGGCAACGCGATCGACAAGATCCTCGACCCCGTGCTGGGTGCCGTCGGATCGTCCGCGAACGTCACCGTCGACATCGACTCCGACCTCCAGAACGTCGTGAAAGAGTTGCTCACCAGCAAGTACGGCAACGGCGCGGTCTCGTTCGACCTCCAGACGGGCAAGGTCTACGTAGACCTTCAGACCTTGCTGGGCGGCGACATCAACGCCCTCGCACCCAACACGGAGATTCTCTCCGGCCCAGTGATCAACAAGGTGCTGGAGGGCATCACCGACACGGTGGCGACCCTCGCCGACCAGATCGTCGACAAGGTGCGCGTGGCTCTTCACAACGCGAAGGTCACGGTGCACGCCGGGCTCGACCTGCTGACTCCGCAGGATGGCGGCAGCAGCCAGGTCTGTCACGTCGTTGACCTCCCGGTCGTGGGGGACATCCTCGGCAACGTCCTCGGCGGCAACCTGGGAAGCGTGGGCGACCTGCTCAACCTCCCCGGCGTCACCAACCTGAGCGACCTGACGAACGTGCTCAGCACGACGCAGCTGACCCAGCTCACCGACGCCCTGGGCGTCAGCAACCTGAGCCAGCTCGACGGACTCGACCTCTCGCAGATCACCGGGGCCCTCACGGGCAGCGGCGGCGGGCTGGGCGGTGGCCTCGGCGGACTGCTCGGACGCACCCTGCCGAACCACACGCTGGCCAAGCCCACCCTGTGCGAGACGGTGCAGAACCTCCTGCCCGACCTGCACAGCACCGTGGCGCTCGACATCGTGGGGACCGTGGATGACCTCATTAGCGGCAGCGCGACGACGGCGAACCTCACGGTCTCGCTGCTCGGCGGCACAGTTCCGGTCAGCCTCGACGCCAAGGCGTTCCTCCCGTCGCTCGGCGACGGACTCGCCGACGGCCTGTTCGGGGACGACGGCAGCGTGCAGGAGCTCGTGGACAGCCTGAACACCGGGCTCGTCAACCCCGCGGTCGACGGCCTCCTCGGCAACGGCGACAGCGTCTCGACGATCCTGAACGACGTGCTGTCGGTGCAGGCCAATGTGCAGGAGCTGACCCCGACCGACGGTGGGAACATGTTCTCGCAGACGGCCCTGCGGGTCTCGGTTCTGCCGAACTCGGGTTCCGATGCAGCTCAGGTCAACCTGGCTCGCTCGTCGGTCGGACCGAACGCCACAGTCGTGGTGCCGCCGGTCTGCACCAACGGCAACTGCACCCCGTGCACGACCAACTGCGGCCCGACACCTCCCCCGTGCTTCACGGACTGCAGCGCGGGACCCGCGAGCCTCGCCTACACCGGCGTCGGCATCGCAACTCTCATCGCCATCATTCTCGCCCTGTTGGCAGCGGGTGCCTACCTGGCGCGAGAAGGCTACCGACGCAATCACACCAAGTCCCTCACCTCGGACTAGTCGGTAGTAGCAGTGGCCGGAGCCGGTCGGTCCCCCAGGACCCGGCTCCGGCCACTTTCCGGGCCGGAGCCTAATCCTCGGGGGAGGAACGGCTCCGGCCCATTCTCGTTAAGATTGATACTCGTGACCCAGAACCGCATCTCCGCCCGTATCGCCGCCATCGCCGAGTCCGCGACTCTCAAGGTCGACGCGAAGGCGAAAGCCCTCCAGGCCGAGGGGCGGCCCGTCATCAGCTATGCGGCGGGCGAGCCCGACTTCCCGACACCGCAGAACATCGTGGATGCCGCATCCCGAGCCGTGCTCGACCCCAAGAACTACCGTTACACGCCCGCGGCCGGCCTGCCCGAACTGCGCGAGGCCATTGCCGCGAAGACCGCGCGTGACAGCGGATGGGCCGTCCCCGCGTCGCAGGTCATCGTGACCAACGGCGGCAAGCAGGCCGTGTACCAGTCGTTCGCGACGATCGTCGACGACGGCGACGAGGTTCTGCTGCCCACGCCGTACTGGACCACCTACCCGGAGGCCGTCAAGCTCGCGGGCGGCATCCCCGTCGACGTGTTCGCGGGTGCGGACCAGAACTACCTCGTGACCGTCGAGCAGCTCGAAGCCGCACGCACCGAACGCACCAAGGTGCTGCTCTTCGTCTCCCCCTCGAACCCGACCGGCTCGGTGTACTCCCCCGAGCAAACCAAGGCCATCGGCGAGTGGGCCCTCGAGCACGGCATCTGGGTCATCGCGGACGAGATCTACCAGAACCTCGTGTACGACGGCGTGCGCGCCATCTCCATCGTCGAAGCGGTGCCTGCCCTCGCCGACACCACGATCCTGGTCAACGGCGTCGCCAAGAGCTACGCCATGACCGGCTGGCGACTCGGCTGGATGGTGGGCCCCGCCGACGCCATCAAGGCCGCCGGCAACCTGCAGTCGCACCTCTCGAGCAACGTCTCGAACATCTCGCAGCGCGCCGCTATCGAGGCCCTCACCGGCCCGCAGGACCAGGTCGAGGTCATGCGCCAGTCGTTCGAGCGACGCCGCAACATCATCGTCGCCGAGCTCAACAAGATCGACGGCGTGCACTGCCCCAACCCCGAGGGCGCCTTCTACGTGTACCCGGATGTCACGGGCCTGCTCGGCCGCGAATGGGGCGGTGTCACTCCCACGACGACACTCGAGCTTGCCGACCTCATCCTCGACCAGGCCGAGGTTGCCGTGGTCCCCGGCGAGGCGTTCGGACCCAGCGGATACCTGCGCCTGTCGTACGCGCTCGGCGACGGGCCGCTGCTGGAGGGCATCCAGCGCCTGCAGAAGCTGTTCAGCTAGGCGAGCGCCTTCCGCGCCTCCGCGAGGACCTCGGCGGCCACCGCGTCGAGCAGGGGCGACCTGAGGTTCCACTGCTGCCAGAACAGGTCGACGTGCACCGCCGCGTCGGGGTCGAGCTGGACCAGCCGCGTACCGACGGCCTGGGCATCCGGCAGCATTCCCCAGCCGAGGCCGAGCAGCACGGCCTGCGCGAAGTCGGCGGAGGCCGGTACGAAGTGACGCGGCGGAATGGCCTCGGGCGCGAGGGCGCGCAGGTAGCGCGCCTGTAGCTCGTCCTTGCGGTCGAAGTCGACGACGGGAGCGGCGGCGAGCGCCGCAGCGGTCGTGCCGCGAGGGAACCAGCGGGCGGCGAACTCGGGGGTCGCGACGGGGCGGTAGGTCATCCGGCCGAGCGGCGTCGACGTGCACCCCGGCACCGGATGCGCCTGCGAGGTGACCGCCGCCATGACGGCGCCGGAGGCGAGCAGGCCTGCCGTGTGCTCCTGGTCGTCGCGGTGCAGGTCGACGGTGATGCCGTGATCGCGGGCGGCGCGCGCGAGGGCGGGCAGCAACCACGTGGCCATCGAGTCGGCGTTGACCGCGATAGGAATGCTGACGGATGCCCCACCCTCGAGCCCGAGCTGCGAGGCCGCATCGTGCTCGAGGAGGGCGAGCTGCCGCGCGAGGCGCACGAGCGGCTCGCCGGAGTCCGTCGCGCGGATCGGCTTCTCGCGCACCACGAGCACCCGCCCGAGCTCCTGCTCGAGGGCCTTGATGCGCTGGCTCACCGCGGAGGGAGTGACTCCGAGGCGCTGGGCTGCAGCCTCGAACGTTCCCGCGTCGATAACGGCGGCGAGGGTTTCGAGTTGGTCGCGCTGGGGTCTCATCATTAGGGATCCTAATGCTGAAACAGAATGATGAGCTGGAGTTGGGCATCCGGTAGCCCGTAGATTCGGCGGGTGATCACTGCTGCGCTCGCGGGCCTCGGCCTCGGCTTCTCGCTCATCGTCGCCATCGGCGCGCAGAACGCGTTCGTGCTGCGGCAGGGGTTGCTGCGCGAGCACGTGCTCGTGGTCGTCGCGATCTGCGCGCTCTCGGACATCGCTCTCATCACGCTCGGCATCGCGGGGGCGGGGGCCGTGTTCACCGCGGTCCCGTGGCTCGTCGACATCGTGCGTTGGGCGGGCGCGGCGTTCCTGTTCGTGTACGGGCTGCTCGCCGCCCGGAGGGCGTGGAAGCCGGGGGCGCTCAAGGCGTCGGCTGCGGCATCCGGATCGTCCCTGCTCGCGGTCGCGGGGACCGTGCTGGCCCTCACCTGGCTCAACCCGCACGTGTACCTCGACACTCTCGTGCTGCTCGGATCCGTGGGCAGCACTCACGGCGACAACCGCTGGGCGTTCGGTGCGGGCGCGGCCATCGCGAGTGTGCTGTGGTTCACGCTCCTCGGCTTCGGCGCGCGGCTGCTCGCGCCAGTGTTCGCGCGGCCGATCGCCTGGCGTGTGCTCGACGGGCTCATCGCCGTGGTGATGATCACGCTCGCCGTGATGCTGCTCGTGACGCGGTAGCGGGCCCGCGGCCCCGCCCATGCGGAGGTTTTGGCGCCATGCGCCCGCCGAGAACCCCGCATCGGGCCGAAACCTCCGCATGGGCTGCGGGCGGGGCGGGCGGGGCTGCGGGCGGGGCGCGGCGGGCGCGGCGGCGGGCGGGGCGTCGCGCTAGAGCAGCTTGCGGGCCGTTGCCCAGACGGTGAGCTCGTAGCGCGACGAGAGCTGCAATTTGCGCAGCACGGCCGAGACGTGGGTCTCGACGGTCTTGATCGAGATGAAGAGCTCGCTCGCGACCTCCTTGTAGGCGTATCCGCGCGCGATGAGGCGCATGACCTCGCGCTCGCGAGCCGAGAGCCTGTCGAGCTCGTCGCTCGACTCCGCCTGCTCCCCCGCGACCGCGCCGAAAGCGTCGAGCACGAAGCCCGCGAGCCGCGGCGAAAAGACCGCGTCGCCGCCCGCGACCGCCACGGCAGCGCGGCTCACGTCGACGCCGGAGCTGGCCTTCGTGATGTACCCGCGAGCGCCGGCCCGGATGACCCCCACGACGTCTTCCGCGGAATCCGACACGCTCAACGCGAGGAACCGCACGGTGTCCAGCAGCCCGGAACTGCGGCGGATCACCTCGGCCCCACCGCCGCCCTCGCCGCCCGGCAGGTGCACATCCAGCAGCACGACCTCGGGTCGCAGCGTCGCGATGAGCGCGACGGCATCATCCACCCCCGCGGCCTCGCCGAGCACCTCGATGCCGGCGTCGAGGTCGGCGCGCAGGCCGGAGCGGAAGATCGAGTGGTCGTCCACGATGATGACTGTCGTCACGGCAGTACCTCCAGATGCAGGTGCACCTCGGTGCCCACGGAGCTCGCGCCGGGCCGCACGGTCGCGGTACCTCCGGCGCGCGTCATCCGGCCGATGATCGATTCCCGGATGCCCAGCCGGTCTCCCGGCAGGGCGTCGAGTTCGACCCCCGGTCCTCGGTCGCGCACGAACACGTCGATCGCCCCGGCCGTGGTCTCGAGGTACACGGACACCTCCCCGCCCGCGTGCCGTGCGGCGTTGAGCATGGCCTCGCGTGAGGCGGCAACGAGCGACGGGATGCCCGCCACAGACTCCCCCGTGGCGACGACCTCGATGCGCGCGGGGTAGTCGAGCTCGATGGTCGCGGCAATGCTGCGCAGTTCGGCCGAGAGGTCGTCGGCGACCGGAATGTCGCGCTCGAACAGCCAGTCGCGCAGCTCGCGCTCCTGCGCTCTGGCGATGCGCGCGACCTCGCTCGAGGCGCCAGCGCGGTTCTGGATGAGGGCGAGGGTCTGCAGCACGGAGTCGTGCAGGTGCGCGGCGATCTCGGCGCGCTGCTCCTCCCGCACACGCGTGGCCCGCTCCGACATGAGGTCGCTCCACAGCGCGACGATTCGGGGGGCCGCGAGCACGGCGATGCCCGCGACGACCACGGCCACGGCGAGCACGGCGTTGAGCGCGCTGGGGCGGCCGAGGAGCGCCGCGGCACCCGCGACGAGCATCAGGGCGGACGCGAGCGAGCGCACCCACAACCCGTACGCGTTCGAGCGCGTGGGGTCGTGGCGGTCGAAACCGAGGCTCCAGGCGACCGCCGCTCCGCTGAACAGGGTCACCCCGAGGAGGGCGGGAGTGGTCGTCGAGTCCGCTCGCGAGAACTGGGCCCCGATGACCACGGCCACGAGGGCCGCGGCCGCCGCCACGAACACCGGGGCGACTGCGACGGTACGGCTGACCTCGGCGGGGGCATCCGGCTCGCCATGCTCGAGGGGGACGAGCGCCCACAGCCACAGGTAGAGCAGTGCGCCGGCACCACCCAGGATCGTCAGCGCGACCATGAGCACGCGCGTTCGGCCGACGCCCCAGCCGAGGTGCACGGCGAGGCCAGCGCAGACGCCGCCGAGCACCATGCGTCGGGGACGCAGGAGGGGCGGGCGCAGCGCGAGTGTGGTCACCCTTGAATCCAAGCAGGTTTGTCGGCCCCGACGGCCGGGTTCAGGGTGCGTTCAGGGTGGTCCCCCATGGCGACCGGATGCCCCAGCCCGCCACCATCGGAACATGCCAACACGCACAGCTCCCCCGGTAGAGCCCGAGCCCTCGCGGGCCGCGCCCCCCACCCACCGCTTCTTCCTCTGGATGCGCTCCCTCGGCCTCACCCGCCAGCCCGGCTGGATGGGCGGCGTCTGCTCCGGCATCGCGGCCCGGCTCGGCATCGATCCGCTCATCGTGCGCGGCATCGTCGTGGTGGTCGCCGTGCTCGGCGGTCCCGCGTTCCTGCTGTACGCCGCGGCCTGGCTGCTGCTGCCCGACTCGAACGACAAGATCCACCTGGAGCAGGTCATCCGGGGCCGCATCGAGTCGCCGCTCGCCGGCATCGGGGCGCTCATCCTGCTCTCGCTGCTGCCCGTCACCCAGGGTTTCTGGTACACGGGCGCACTGTTCTGGGGCGAGCCCTCGTGGGGTGACTCGCTCGGGCGCGTGGTGTGGACCGTCATCGTGCTCGGCCTCGTCGTCGGTTTCGTGATCTGGATCGCCCGCCGCTCGTCCACCGCAGAGCCGACAGTCGTTCCCGCGACCACGGATGACCGGCCCGAGACCATCCCGCAGCCCGTAGCCGCCACGGCTCTCGTCGAGCCCGAGCCCCTCCCGTCCGACGCTCCCGCGGAGGACGTGGCCGCCTGGCGCGAGAAGCAGGCGGCCTTCAAGGCCGAGCGTGACGCGTTCCGCGCCGAGGCCGCGGCGAGCGCCCGTGAGACCGCCCGGCTGCGCGCCGAGGAGGCCCGCGCACGCAGCGCCGCCGCCTCCGCCGAACGTGCTGAACGGGTGCGACGGTGGCACGCCGCCAATCCGCGAGCGGGTGCCGCGTACAGTGCGATAGCCCTCGGTGCGGCCGCCCTCGCGGGCGGCATCGTCGCGCTCGTCTCGCCGTGGGGGGAGCATCCGGCCACCGCGGGCCTCGCCGTGGCGGCGATCGTGGTGGGCCTCGCGATTGCCGTGGCGGGGCTCATCCGGCGCCGCACCGGGTTCCTGACCTTCGTCTCGGTGGTGCTGCTGGGCGCCACCATCGTGAGCGCGGCCCTGCCGACAGACCGCACCGTGCTCCTGTGGCCGAACTACGGTCTCTCGAACGCCGTGCCCGGCCGCTACGCCCAACCCGCAGGCGATCTCACCGTGACACTCAACCCCTCGATCGGCGACGGTGGTGTGATCGACGTTTGGCAAGGTGCCGGCTCGATCAACGTCTACGTCGATGAGGGCATGACCGCCCGCATCGAGATCGTCTCGCGCCGAGGCGAGGTCTGGGTCTCGAGTGACACCGACTACATGTACAAGCCCCTCACCGGCCAGACGCTCGTCGAGGGCGCCTACCGCTCGACGACCACCTACGGCACGGGCGAGACGCCCACTGTCACCGTGCGCATCTGGCAGGGCGACGGCTCCATCACGATCACCGACGACTCGACCAGAACGGATACCACCCCATGAGCACCGAACTCGACCCCGCCCCGCGCCCGCACGTGCGCGCCGGCTCCCTCGTGTGGGGCGCGATAGTGATCACCGTCGCCGCCCTCACGCTGTGGGTGGCGGTCAGCGACACCCGTCGCGAGGCCGCCATCGACTGGATGCTCGCGCTCACGCCCGGCACGGCCGGCATCGTGGCGGCGCTCGCGTGCGGGGGCATACTGCTCATCGCGGGCGTTCTGGCGGCCATCCGTCACGCGCAGCGGGAGCGCTAGGCCGCCCGCGCCGCATCCACCGACCGGTTGACCCCGAGTTCATCCGGTGCACCGCTCCCGCGGCGGCCCGCGGGCGAGCACTATGGGGTCATGACATCCGCACCCCCCGTCGTGAGCGTTCGCGACCTGCGCAAGACCTACGGCAGCTTCACCGCCCTCGACGGCGTGAGCTTCGACATCGAGCGCGGCGAGACGTTCGCGCTCCTCGGCCCGAACGGCGCCGGCAAGTCGACGACCATCGAGATCCTCGAGGGCTACCGCGACCGCTCCGGCGGCGAGGCGAGCGTGCTCGGCGTCGACCCGAGCAAGGGCGGCCTCGACTGGAAGGCGCGGCTCGGGATCGTGCTGCAGTCCACGGGCGAGAGCGGCAACGTCACCATCCGCGAGCAGCTAACCCACTTCGCCGGTTACTACCCGAATGCCCGGAATGTCGACGAAGTGATCGCGGCCGTGGGGCTCGAAGACAAGCAGAAGACGCTCATCCGGAAACTCTCGGGCGGGCAGCGACGCCGCGTGGATGTCGCGCTCGGCATCATCGGCCGCCCCGAGCTGCTCTTCCTCGACGAGCCCACGACGGGCTTCGACCCCGAGGCGCGACGGCAGTTCTGGGAGCTCATCGAGAAGCTCAAGGGTGAGGGCACGACAATCCTCCTCACCACCCACTACCTCGATGAGGCAGCCCACCTGGGCGACCGCGCGGGCGTGATCGCGGGCGGGCGCCTCATCGACATCGGGGCCATCGACGAACTGGGCGGGCCGGATGCTCGCATCCCGGTCGTGCGCTGGCGCGAGAACGGCGTGCTCCACGAGGAGCGCACCACCACCCCCGGCGCTGTGGTCGCGCGGCTCGGGGAACCCGACGGGCTGGAAGTCATCCGCCCCTCCCTCGAAGACATCTACCTGAAGCTCGTGGCCGATCACTCGACCACCACCGAAACCACCGAGGTGAACGCATGAGCACCACCGTTCAGACCCTGCCCGCCGGCCGCACCCTTCGCTTGGGCCTCAGCCGCATCAAGTACGAGGTCACCACCTACTTCCGCCAGGGCGACGCGGTGTTCTTCACCTTCCTGTTCCCGCTCGTCATGCTCACGATCTTCTCGGTCGCGTTCAGCGAGCAGAGCTTCGGCCCGCCTGACGCACCCATCAGTGCCGCAGCCTTCTACCTGCCCGGCATGCTGGCCGCGGGCCTGCTGCTCAGCGGACTGCAGAACATGGCCATCGACATCGCCGGCGAGAAGTCGGATGGCACGCTCAAGCGCTTCGCAGGCACACCGCTGCCCGTGCTGAGCTACTTCATCGGCAAGATCGGGCAGGTGCTTGTCACGGGCGCCATGCAGGCCCTGCTGCTGCTCGTCGTCGCGCGCGTCGTGTTCCAGGTGGACCTGCCGACGGCGCCCGAGGCGTGGCTGACGTTCGCGTGGGTGTTCCTGCTCGGGGTCATCACGTCGGCGATCCTGGGGATCGCGCTCAGCGGGTTGCCGCGCAGCGGTAAGAGTGCGACGGCGGTGATCATCCCGATCGTGCTCGTGCTGCAGTTCATCTCGGGCGTCTACCTCGGTTTCTCGCAGCTGCCCGTGTGGCTGCAGAACATCGCAAGCGTGTTCCCGCTCAAGTGGATGGCCCAGGGCATGCGCTCGGTGTTCCTGCCCGCCGACTTCGAGTCGATCGAGGCGGGGGGCAGCTGGAACCTCGTGGGCGTCGCGATCGTGACCGGAATCTGGCTGGTCGTGGGCCTCATCGTCACCCGCATCACCTTCCGCTGGATCCGCAAGGATAGCTAGATGACGGAGAAGCGCTGGTGGCACGTCGCGATCCTGGGGATCGCCGTGCTGCTGAGCGTGCTCGCCCTCGCGAACGGCGTCGCGGTCGTCGGCGCACTGGGAAGCGTCGCCGTCATCGTGGCGGGCTGGTTCCTCGTGGGCCGCATCGACTCGCCCGTCGCGAGTGCGGTCTTCGTGCCGCTCCTCATCGTCGCGAGCGGCGTCGGCACGGCGTTCGACCCGTCGTTCGCGACTGTGCAGTGCGTCGCCTACCCCCTCCTGTGGACGCGCACCGAGGGCAGGGCGCGCGGCATCATCGCGAGCGTCGCCCTCTCGGCGGCCGTGGCCATCGGCACCGTCATCAGCACCGGATCCCTCGTGCAGGCGCTCGCGATCGAGGGGGTGTCACTCGCCCTCAGCATCGGACTCGGGCTGTGGATCTCGAGCATCGCCGACCAGAGCCACGAGCGGAAGCGGCTCCTCGAGGAACTGCAGGCGGCGCAGGAGAAGCTCAGCGTCCTCGACCGCGACGCGGGAATCACGAGCGAGCGGGAGCGCCTGGCTCGGGAGATCCACGACACCATCGCCCAGGACCTCACGGGGATCGTGATGCTCTCCCAGCGCGCACAGCGCGAGCTCGCGACCGGAGGGGCGGCCTCCGGCACACTGGAGCTCTTGGAGGAGAGCGCCCGGACTGCCCTCGCCGAGACACGCGCGCTCGTGGCATCCGGAGCGCCCGTAGCCCTCGCCAGTGGCGGCATCGCCGACGCGCTGCGCCGGCTGGGCGACAGATTCGAGCGCGAGACCTCGGTGAGCGTGGCCGTGCGCGTCGACCTCGGCGCGATCGACCGCGACTCCGAGGTCGTGCTGCTGCGGTGCGCGCAGGAGGGCCTCGCGAACGTGCGCAAGCACGCGAACGCCTCCGAGGTGACGCTCGATGCGTGGTCGAACGCCGGGGCCGTGGGAGTGCGCATCGCTGACGACGGCGACGGCTTCGATCCCGAGAACGCGAACGACGGGTTCGGACTGGGCGGGATGCGCGACCGCCTCGCCCTCGTCGGCGGAACTCTCGACGTCTCAAGTTCCCCTGCGGGGACCGTGCTCACCGCGACGCTGCCGGTGCACGCGTGATCCGCGTTCTGGTCGCGGACGACCATCCCATCGTGCGCGGCGGCATCGTCGCGCTTCTGGGGGCCGCCGACGACCTCGAGGTCGTCGGCGAGGCGTCCGACGGGCTCGAGGCGGTTCGTCTCGCGGCCGAGCTCGAACCCGACGTCGTGCTCATGGACCTGCGCATGCCGGGGCTCGACGGCGATGAGGCGACAGCGCGAATCGTGGCCGTTGCACCGGGAGTGCGCGTCGTGATCCTCACCACGTACGAGTCGGACGCGAGCATCCTCACCGCCATCGAGGCCGGGGCCAGCGGCTACCTGCTGAAGGCCGCGCCGCAGGACGAGATCCTTGCGGGAGTGCGGTCGGTAGCACGCGGTGAGGTGGCGCTCGCGCCGTCGATCGCCGCGATGCTCGTCAAGCGCGTGGCGACTCCCGCGATCACGCTCAGCCCTCGCGAGACCGAGGTGCTCGCACTCGTCGCGCAGGGGTCGAGCAATCCGGACATCGCTCGCGCGCTCTTCCTGAGCGAGGCGACGGTCAAGACGCACCTGCTGCACGTGTTCGAGAAGCTCGGCGTGAGTGACCGCACGCGCGCCGTCACGAAGGCCATGGAGTTGGGGCTGCTATAGCTCCACGCCGATGGCGATCGGCTCCGGCAGCAGTGCGATGCCGAAGCGCGCGAGCACGACCGCCTCGATGAACCGCGCGAGCTGCGCCACCTCCTCGGCCGTGCCACCCCCGCGGTTGGTAATCGCGAGGGTGTGCTTCGACGAGATCGCGACGTTCGAGCCCGGCAGCCGGAAGCCCTTGGTGACCCCGGCCTCCTCGATGAGCCACGCGGCACTCACCTTCACGGCCACGTCGTCGACGAGCCACTGCGGGGTCGCTGGGGGCAGGGATCGCGCGAAGTTCTCGCTCACGATCGGGTTGGTGAAGAACGATCCGCAGCTGACCGAGTCGGGGTCGGATGCATCGAGCACCATGCCCTTGGAGGCACGCAGCCTCAGCACACCTGCCCGGATCTCCGCCACCGGCGCCGACTCGACGCCAAGCGCCGCCGCGAGCTGGGAGTAGGCGATCGCGCCCTCCGACGACTCCTGTAGGCGCAGTTCTATGCCGAGCACCACACCCTCGCGCCCGGCCTTGATGGCCGACCAGCGGTAGCCGAGCCCGAGGTCGGCGGCCTCGATGCGCTCCTGCGTGCCCGTGATGTAGTCGAGGAAGTCGATGGCGACGAGCACGTCAGACAGCTCCTGCCCGTACGCACCGATGTTCTGGATCGGCGCTGCACCGGCCGAGCCGGGGATGCCGCTCAGGGCCTCGATGCCCGACCACCCCTGCGCCACCGTGTACTCGACGAGCGCGTCCCACGGTTCGCCGGCCTCCACGCGCAGCACGACGCCGCCGCCCTCGACCCGCTCGATACCGCGGGAGGCGACGCGGATGACGGTCCCCGAGAATCCCGCATCGCTCACGACCACGTTGGAGCCGCCGCCGAGTACCAGCCAGTCGTCGCCGGTCGCCCAGGCCTCGAGCGCGGCGTCCACGAGTTCCTCCCGCGTCGTGGCCGTGACGAGCCTCTCGGCCTCGCCGCCCACGCGCATGGTGGTGAGTTCGCTGAGCGCGGGCAGCATCAGGTGAGGCTGACCCGAACCTGCGCCTTGCCGAGCACCGTCGCATCGGCGAACGTGACCGTGAGGTCAATGCGCGTCTCGGAGTCCTCGAGCGCCCCCACCTTCGCGACGACAGTGACCGTCGCACCCTCAGTGGGGTCGACGACCACGGGCCGCGTGAAGCGCACGCCGTAGCCGAGCACGATGCCGCGGTTGTCGAGCCAGTCGACGACGGGCTGCACGGCGAGGCCCATCGTGAGCATGCCGTGGGCGAGCACGCCCGGCAGGCCCACGGACTCGGCGATGTCGTCGCGGTAGTGGATGTCGTTGAAGTCGCCGGATGCCCCCGCGTACCGCACGAGCGAGTCGCGCGTCAGGTGGAATGTGCGCTCCGCAACGATGTCGCCGACGTTGTGCTTGTCGAAGCTCATGCCTCGCCCCTCACCACGAGTGTCGATGTCGCTGTGACGACGTGGGCGCCATGGGCATCCACGATCGTCGACTCGGCGGTGACCATGGAGTTGCCGCCGAGGGTCTTGATGCTCGTGACCTCGAGCGTGGCGACGAGCTCGTCGCCCGCGACGATCGGCCGTGAGTAGGAGAACTGCTGCTCACCGTGCACGACGCGCGTGAAGTCGATGCCGCCGTCGGGCTCGGCGAGCAGCTGGGCCAGCGTGGCCTCCTGCACGACGACGGGGAACGTGGGAGGTGCGACGACATCGTCGTACCCGGCCTCGCGTGCGGCCTCGGGGTCGAAGTTGAGCGGGCTCGTGGCGAAGACGGCGCGAGCGAACTCGCGCACCTTCTCCCGACCGACGAGGTAGGGGGCGGTGGGGGGAAACACGCGGCCCTGGAGTTCTGGGTTCACTGGCACTAGGTCAGTTTAAACGAATGAAGCCCCGGCGAACCGGGGCTCCACTGAATCGCGTAGTTGATGTCTACAGGTCGACTCTTACTGGCAGCTGTCGCACTGCAGAAGATCCATGGGATCGACCGGAACTGCGTAACCGCCGACGTTGTCTTCGTTGTCCATGTCGGACCTCCCCAAGTCTGAAAAGTTTATCCCGCGTTCTGCGGGTGTTTCACTATATAACCGGAATGACACCGATGTCATTCCCCTACATGTAGTGGTTCGGCGTGTCGCGCGATTTCTTTAACGATAGGGCGATCAACCGACATTCCTCCGAGTTCGCCTCTATCCCTCGACAACGCGGGGTGCGAGGCGTTTACTCATCGGTACAGCACGTTCTACCCTCACCCCGCACCGGTGTCTGGCAGCTTTCAGTGACGAAAGTGAAGGAGATCGACATGACGATGACCACCCCCACACCGACGGCCGGAGCATCCGGAGCGCGCTCGACCGTGCAGTGGACACGCGTGCAGGCGGGGCTCTGGGTGGGGAAGGTGAACGGTGAATTCGCCGGGATGATCGAGGCCGGTCCCGGCGAAGGATTTTCAGCTAGCACGCGGCTCGCGAAGAGCCTCGGTTTCTTCACCACCGTGGAGGCGGCCAAGGCCAGTTTCCGCGAATAAATCACCCTAGACTGGCGCTCTCTTCCCGATCCCCGATAGACCGGAGCACCAGTGTCATCACCTGACGCGACCATCGACGCCCCCCAGGGCTTCGCCTTCCTGCGCAAGAACACCGAGGTGATCATCGCGATCCTCCTCGGCATCGTCTCGATCGCCACGGCGTATGCCTCGTTCCAGAGCTCGCTCTACGGCGGCCAGCAGGCACAGGCCTACACCCAGGGCACCAACCTCTCGACCGAAGCCGAGTCCCTCTACCTCGAGGGCAACCAGCAGTACGTGCAGGACTCGCAGCTGTGGCAGACGCTCACGGAGCTGCGCCTCGATATCGCGAACCCCGACCCCGCCATCTCGGCAGCCGCCCAGATCAAGTACGACACCATCTACTTCCAGTCGGTGTCCGACGACTTCGGTGGGGCCATCGAGCGTGCGGACGCCGAGAACGCGGCGAACCCCGACTTCTACGTCGACCCGAGCAATGACGAGGCCTACCAGGCCAGCCTGTTCGGCACCTACTCCGACAAGAGCGATGAGGCGCTCGCGAAGCTCGCCGAGGGCGACGTGGCAAACACCCTGGGCGACAGGCTCACCCTCGCCACGGTCATCATGGCGGTCTCCCTGTTCCTCCTCGGTATTGCCGCGGTCGTCTCGGCGTTCCGCATCAAGCTCATCATGGGCGGTGTCGGCGTCGTGATCTTCGTCGTCGCGGTCGTCATCGCCGCCGCGGTGCCGTACCTGCCGATCTTCTAGCCACAGCAGCACAGCACGTCGAGGGCCCGGTCGCGAGACCGGGCCCTCGTCAGTTACGCCAGGCCGAGCGCTCATCCTCGCGCGGGGCGTGCACTATCGCACTCACAGGGGCGTCGAACACCTGCACGGGGCGTGTGGCGTCCCACGCCGGCCAGCCGGGGTCACCCGTGGTCGCGAAGCGAACCCAGGCCGAGTGCATATCGTTCGCGACCTGCTGGGGGGCATCCGGTCCCGCGAGCGCCACCGAGTCGGGCGAGCTGAGCCGGTCGAAGACGAAGCCGAGTTCCACGGCGTGCGCGGCCCCGAGGGACTGCACGGGGCTCGGCCACGCGAACTCGTAGAAGTGGGTGGATGCCGGACCGCCGAGGCGGGCATCCGCAATGCGGTTGTACGGCAGGCGGGCCAGCAGGTCGGTCGCCAGCGCGCCGAACAGCTCGGCGCGGGTGCCACCCGGACGGTTCGCGCGATACACGCTCAGGATGCGCCGCCCGATGCGGAACTTCAGCCGTGCCGCGGCGAAGAGCACGGGGCTGATGCGATCCATGAGTCCGGTCGGCACGAACCACAGCCGGTACTCGTCGGTCGTCGAACCGAGCATGAGCGGGATGCCCGCTCCGCCGCCCGCGAGAATGCCGGTGAGCGGGTCCCGAGGTACGAGGGCGTCACCGATCGCCAGCGAGAAGCCCGCGCCGCCGGTGATCGGAGTGGATCCGGCGGTCGCGGCCACCTGCGCCGCCACGAGCTCGTCGGGTGACAGCGTCTCGAACGCCGCACGGGTCTGGGGCACTCGCAACGACGTCGCCATGAGCCGGGTGATCCGGCCTGCCTTGTCTCGCGGGGCAGCCGAGGGCGGGCCGCTCATGAGGATCGCCTGCGCGAACAGGCCCGACGGGTTGGCGACGAGGGCCCCGAGCAGGATGGCGCCCGCCGACTGGCCGAACACGGTCACGCGCGCAGGGTTGCCCCCGAAGGCCGCGATCTCGCGCTGCACCCAGCGCAGGGCCTCGACGACGTCGGCGAGTCCGAGGTTGAGCGGCGCACCCTCGAGCACCGAGAAGCCCTCGGCGCCCACGCGGTAGTTGAGCGCGACGAAGACCACGCCGTCGCGCGCGAACGTGGTGCCGTCGTAGGCGTCGAGCGCGTTGGCGCCGTGCGCGAGCGAGCCGCCGTGCACCCACACCATGACGGGCAGGCCGGATGCCCCCGCCGGGGCCCACACGTTGACGTTCAGGTACTCGTCGCCCGGCACGACCACGGTCGGCAGCAGTGTCTCGATGCCACCGGAGTATGCGGCCTGCGGTGCCGTGGCACCCATCGCCGTGGCATCCCGCACCCCGTCCCACGGTTCGGGGGGCTCGGGCAGCGCGAACCGTCGCGTCCCGACGGGAGCCGCGGCATAGGGGATACCGACCCAGCGCCCGACGCCCCCGCTCGAACTTCCGCGGATCCGTCCGGTCGAGAGGGTGACGTCGTTGGCCATACTTCAGCCTAGGCGAGGCCTGAACACGCAACTCCTCCGCGCGTGTTCACCCGGATGTCACCGCCATACGGCAGCATTGCCCGGTGACCTACACAGAGCACTTCTACCTCGTCGAAGACGGGCACGGCCGGTGGACCATCCGGCACCAGATTACGGATATTCTCGCGGGCACCATCCTGCGCACGGCGGGCGGTTTCCGCCTCAAGAACGAGAACGCCCGCACCATGGGCAATTTCGAGTCGATCGACCAGGCGCTTGAGGGGCTCTACGCGGCAGTGTAGATCAGATCTGAGTCTCAATCACATTCTCATAACAACCGGTTGACCTATTCGGGACCGAATCTGGCCGCGCGGTACCTTGTCGATGTTGCTCACCAGTCGGTTCACGGATCCCCGCCTGGTGGGCGACACCTAGAGGGCTCGCGCCTTCTCCTCCAGCACCGCGCGCTCGACGGCGTTCCCGCACAGGGCCGCCGCCCTCAGGTACTCCTCGCGCGCCTCGGGCCTGCCGAGGCGCGAGAGCAGCCCCGCCCGCACCGCCGGGAGCAGATAGCTGCCGGGCAGGTCGAGGGAGTCGACGATGGTGAGGGCCGCCTCGGGACCCGACGCCATCGACACCGCGACCGCGCGGTTGAGATCGACGATGGGCGACGGCGCGACCTGCCCGAGCCCCTCGTAGAGCGCGACTATGCGCTGCCAGTCGGTGGCCGCGACCGAGTCGGCCACGGCATGGCATTCGGCGATGGACGCTTGGAGTGCGTACGGGCCCAGCCCCCTGCCCGACTGCGCGGCCTGCTCGAGTGCGGCCCTGCCGCGGCGGATGGCCGAGCGATCCCACCGGTCCCGGTCTTGGTGCTCAAGGAGAACGGGCTTTCCCGCGGGGTCGACGCGTGCGGGGAAGCGCGCGGCGGTGAGTTCCATGAGCGCGAGAAGGCCGAACACCTCGGGTTCCGGCGCGAGTCGCGTGAGCACGCGGGCGAGCCGAATCGCCTCCTGCGCCAGCTCGGTGCGTATCCAGGAATCGCCAGTCGAGGCCGAGGAGCCCTCCGTGAAGACGAGGTAGATGACGCTCAGCACCGAGCCAAGGCGCTCCGACCGATTAGCGGCCTCGGGCACGGCGAACTGCTCGCCCGACAGCACCTTCTTCGCCCGCGTGATGCGCGCCTGCACGGTCGCGACGGGAACGAGGAACGCCTTCGCGATCTCGTCGGTGGTGAGACCACCCACGACCCGCAGCGTGAGGGCTATGCGGGCCTCGCGCGGCAGCGCCGGATGGCAGGCCGTGAACATGAGGGCAAGCACATCATCGTCGATGATCTCGGGGTCGAAGAGGGTGTCGGCGGTGGACTCGTCCAGTCCGCGGGCGAGCTCCCCGTAGCGCTCATCGAGCGCTGCCCGGCGCCGGAACGTGTCGATGGCCCGGCGACGCCCCACGGTGAGCAGCCACGCGGTCGGATCATCCGGGATGCCCGCCGTCGCCCACCCGACCAGGGCCTCGGCGAGCGCCTCCTGCGCGAGGTCCTCCGCGAGGGGGAAGTCGCGCGTGTAGCGCGCGAGCGCGCCGACGATGCGGGCGGATTCCCTCCGCCACACTGCCTCGACGGCGCGCCTCGCGTCACTCACAGCTGGCCGGTCTGCTCCCGCCAGGCGCGCTCACGCTGGACGTACTCGTTGTCCTGCGGGAACTCGTCGATGGTGGGGATGCGGCGGATCTCCACCTTCGACCCCTCCTGGCTCGGCACGCGCTTCGCCCACTCGATGGCCTCCTCCTTCGACGCGACGTCGAGGATGTAGAAGCCGTTGAACAGCTCCTTCGTCTCTCCGTACGGGCCGTCGGTGACGACGGGGGTCTCGCCGGTGAAGTCGATGACCACGCCGTTGGCCGGGTCGTCGAGGCCCTCGGCCGCGAGCAGGACGCCCGCGCGGATGAGCTCGTCGTTGAACTTGCCGACGTTCTCCAGCATGACGGCGAAGTCGACGTTCTGCATGGCCGCGAGGCCCTCGTCGGTCATCCGCCAGATCAGCATGTACTTGCTCATGGTGTTTCTCCCTGTGTGTCGAAGGTCGCTTCTCGACCTTTTCATACACAGGTCGAACGGGGGACGCGAGAATCGACAACTGTGCAGAAAAACATTCTGCGGCGTAGCGTGGCGCCATGACCGCGTACGTCTCGGCCTTCGACCTGTTCTCCATCGGCGTCGGGCCGTCGAGCTCCCACACCGTGGGTCCCATGCGCGCTGCGCTCGACTTCACCACGCGCGTCCCCGAACCCGGGCTCGTGCACCGGGTGACGTGTGTGCTCTACGGCTCCCTCGGTGCCACGGGCATCGGCCACGGGACCCCGGACGCCATAGTCGCGGGCCTCTCCGGGCTCGCACCCGAGACCGCGCATCCCGACGACGTGCGCAACGCCTGGCAGAACTGGGTGGATGGCACTGCCCTGCCCTTCGCGGGAGTGAACGCCGTGGCGTTCTCGCGCAAGGACATCAGTTTCGCGCCGTTCACACGCCTGCCGGAGCATCCGAACGCCATGACGCTCGTGGCGCACTCCGTGCACGGCGACGAACTCGCGAGCGAGACCTACTACTCGATCGGCGGCGGATTCATCCGCCGCGAGGGCGCCCCGGTGTCGACGGGCGCACAGCAGTACCCGCTGCAGTTCGCGACCGCGGACGGCCTGCTCGCCGTGTGCGCCGAGCACGGTCTCTCGATCGCGGGAGTCGCGAGGCGCAACGAGGAGTCGCGGCGCAGCGCCGCGGAGGTCGACGCGGCCCTCGACGCGATCTGGGCCGCCATGGACGGATGCATCGACGCGGGCCTGCACGCCACCGGACTGCTGCCGGGGCTCCTGCAGGTGCGGCGACGGGCCGGGGCGATCCGAGAGCAGTTGGACGGCGAGGCGGGGTCCGGTAAGGCGCTGCCCGGCGACTGGCTCGGCACGTTCGCCCTCGCGGTGAACGAGGAGAACGCCGCGGGCGGGCGTGTGGTGACGGCTCCGACCAACGGTGCGGCGGGCATCCTGCCGGCTGTCGCCCGCTACTGGGTCGAGTTCGTGAATGACACGGATGACCCGCGCCCCGGCATGCGGGAGTTCCTGCTGACCGCCACGGCGCTCGGCTCCCTGTTCAAGGCGAACGCCTCGATCTCGGGTGCGGAGGGTGGATGCCAGGCCGAGGTTGGCTCGGCGTGCGCGATGGCCGCGGGCGGACTGACCGCGGTGATGGGTGGCACGCCGCAGCAGGTGGAGAACGCGGCGGAGATCGCGATGGAGCACCACCTAGGCCTCACGTGCGACCCCGTGGGCGGGCTGGTGCAGATCCCGTGCATCGAGCGCAACGCCATCGCGGCCTCGACCGCCGTCACTGCCGCGCGGCTCGCGCTGCGCGGCGACGGATCGCACTACGTCTCGCTCGACACCGTCGTCGAGACCATGCGCCAGACCGGAATCGACATGTCGACCAAGTACAAGGAGACGAGCGAGGGCGGTCTCGCCGTCAACGTCGTGGAGTGCTGAGCTAGATTCCCCACTGCGACTCGGCCAGGGTGCCGTCGGCCCCGGGGCCGTCCTGCACCTGGTGGCCGGGCAGTGGCACGATCCTCGAGTGCACGGCGTCGATGATGTCGGCCGGTGTCACGAAGAACTCCCACTCAAGCTCGGCGGGCGGCGCGATCCAGTTGCGCGCTCCGAGCACCGTCACGGGGGCATCGAGGTCGTCGAAGGCCTCGACACTCACCTTGGCCGCGACGGTGTTGAGCCAGCTGCCGCGGAGGTTCGCGTCGGACACGCACACGAGGCGCCCGGTCTTCTTCACCGAGGCGAGGAGATCCGTGTAGTCGAACGGCACGAGTGAGCGGGCATCGATCACCTCGGTGTCGATGCCGTAGCGCTCCTGCAGATCCTTCGCCGCCTCGAGCGCGCGGTAGAGCGCAGCGCCCACGGTGAGGATCGTGAGGTCCTTGCCGGTGCGCACGATGTTCGGCGTGCCGATCTGGGTCGTGTAGTCGCCCGCGGGCACACCCTCGGGGAACACGGTCTCGGGGAGGTCGTACAGGCGCTGGCTCTCGAAGTACAGCACGGGGTCGTTGCCCGCGAGAGCCGCGGCCAGGAGGCCCTTCGCGTCGTGGGCGGTCGCCGGGAAGACAACCTTGAGACCGGGGACCGTGGCCACCATCGAGCTCCAGTCCTGCGAGTGCTGGGCGCCGTACTTGGCGCCCACGGAGACGCGCAGCACCATGGGCACCTGCACGAGGCCGCCCGACATGGCCTGCCACTTCGCCATCTGGTTGAAGATCTCGTCGCCCGCGCGGCCGATGAAGTCCGCGTACATGAGCTCGACCACGGGGCGGCCGCCGCTCAGGGCGAACCCGACTCCCGCCCCGACGATGGCCGCCTCCGAGATGGGCGAGTTGAACAGTCGCCGGCGCGGGAGGAAGTCGGTGAGACCACGGTAGACGCCGAAGGAGCCGCCCCAGTCGCGGTTCTCCTCGCCCCACAGCGTGATGCGGTCATCCTTCGCGGTAGCGGAGACTATCGACTCGAAGATCGCGTCGCGGAAGGTGACGGCCTTGGCGCCGCTCAGCTGCTTGCCGTCGGCATCCAGCCCCGACCGCGACTTCTTGGCGATCGCCTGCAGGTGCGGGAGCTCCGCGAGGGGAACCGTCGTCTCGCCCACGGGCGCCTCGGAAACCGTCGAGTTGTTGAACGTGAGCGAGGCCATGACCTGCGGGTCGCTGCGCAGCTCGAGGCGGGGTGAGACCGTCAGATCGATGGCGACCTCCAGGGCCGCCTTGACCTTCTGCTGCGCCCACTCCTTAAGCTCGGCGTGCCGGGTGGCGGGCAGCACCTTGCCCTCGACGAGGCGGGCGAAGTACGAGTCGATCGGGTCGACTGCGGCCCACAGATCCACCTCGTCCTTCGTGCGGTACGAGGATGCATCACTCGGCGAGTGGCCGGACAGGCGGTACGTCTGGCAGTCGATCAGGATGGGGCCCTCACCCTTCTCGATATGACCGAGGGCCGACTGCATGGCGTCGATGACGGCGAACGGGTTGTTGCCGTCGATAGTCTGCGCGTGCATGTTGTGGGCGTTGACTCCCGCGCCGATGCGGGCGAGGCGCTCGTACGCCATGGTCTCGCCGATGGTCTGGCCGCCCATGCCGTAGAAGTTGTTGACGATGAAGAACACGACGGGCAGGCCGCCGCGGTGCTTCTCGTCCATGAGGGTGTTGAGCTGGGCCATGCCCGCGAAGTTGAACGACTCCCAGACGGGGCCGGTTCCGGTCGAGGCGTCCCCGATGCTCGCCACGACGATTCCCGGTTTGCCCTGGAGGCGGTTGTAGAGGCCCGCGCCCGTGGCGAGGGGGGCGGATCCGCCGACGATCGCATTGTTCGGGTAGATGCCGAGCGGCGGGAAGAAGGCGTGCATGCTGCCGCCGAGGCCGCGGTTGAAGCCCGTGCGGCGCCCGAAGGTCTCGGCCGTCATGCCGTACATGAGGTAGTTGATGGCCTGCTGCTCGAAGTCGTCATCGGCGAGCCGGTCTTTCACGACGTTCCAGATGGCGCCGTCCGACCACGCCTCGAGGGCTCCGTTCAGCGACTCAGGAGTGGACTTGCTGATGGCCGAGAGGCCCTTGGCGACGACCTCGCCGTGGCTGCGGTGGCTGCCGAACACCTTGTCCTCGGCCCCGAGCAGGAACGCCTGCCCGACGGCAGCGGCCTCCTGGCCGATCGAGAGGTGGGCGGGGCCCGCGTGCACGTACTCGACACCGAGGTACGAGCCCTCGCGTTTGATGGCGTTGAGCATGAGCTCGAACTCGCGCACGAGGAGCATGTCGCGGCCGATGCGCTCGAGCGCGGGATCGCCGTGGAGCTTGCGCTCGGCCTTGAGGTTGGGCTCGTAGGCGTTGACCTCGATGGAGCCGAGCGAGAGCGCGGATCGCAGGCGAACGGTAGCGGGATCGATGAGCAGTTCTTTAGCCATGGTGATCGTGTCCTTTGGAGGTAGAGATGTCCGCTGCGGGCTAGTAGGCCGCGAGCACGTCGACGTTCTCGATGGCCCACGCGATGTCGGCGAGCAGTGCCGCGGCGGCGGCGCCGTCGAGCGACCGGTGGTCGAAGGTGAGGGACAGCGGCAGCAGCGCCGGCGTATCGGGCGAGGTCCTGTGCACGGCGCCGACCCCGAGAATGCCGCTCTGCGGCGGGTTCAGCACCGGGGTGAACCAGTGCACGCCGAGGCCGCCGAGGTTGGAGACGGTGAAGGTCCCGCCGTCCATCTCGTCGCCCGTGAGCGTGCCCGCACGCGCCCGCTCGATGAGGCCTTTCGCTGCGCCTGCGACCCCCGCGAGCGTGAGCGTGTCGGCGTTGCGCACGACAGGCACGAGCAGTGCGCGGCCCGTGTCGACGGCGAACCCGAGATTCACGGCGCTGAACTGCTTGATGCCGTCCCAGTCGAACCACGAGTTGGCGGCCGGATGCTTCACCACGGCCCGCGCGGTGGCGAAGAGCAGCAGGTCGTTGACCCCGATGCGGGGCCCGCCGCCCTGCTCGGCGACGGACCTGAGGCGTGCGGCGTACGCGAGCAGCGCCCCGGCGTCGGCGTACCTCGTGAGCGTGAGTTGCGCGGTGTTCTGCAGGGAGGCCTGCATGCGCTGGGCCGTCACCTTGCGGGCGCCGCGCACGGGGATGACGGTGAACTCCGCAGCGGCGACGGGGGCCGGCACGGGTGCCTGCGCCACTGGCGCCGACACTGCTGTCTCTTGCTTGAGCCTGAGCACGTCGGAGACGATGATGCGGCCGCCCGGTCCGCCGCCCACCACCGACGCGAGGTCGATGCCGTTGCGTTCGGCGATCACGCGGGCTCTGGGGGATGCGGCGGTGCGGGCCGACGGCGCAGCGGCCTCGGGTGCGGGCGCCACAGCAGGGGCCGCGGGGGCATCCGGTGCTTGTTGCGCGTCGTCGACGACCTCGCCGGGCTCACCCAAGACAGCCAGCAGACCGTGCTCGGGGGCGTCGTCGCCCTCGTTGTACAAGATCTTGAGAACCACGCCGGAGGCCGGTGCGTCGACCTCCATGGTCGCCTTCGCGGTCTCGAGGGTGACGAGGATGTCGCCCGCGGTGACCTGGGCTCCGACCGCCACGTTCCACTCCAGGACGACAGCGTCTTCACCAGCGTTCCCGGTGGTGGGGACTCGAACGTCGGTCGACATCACAGCTCCGCTCAAATGTGCATGATGTGCTCATGCGAGCACATCTGCTACCGTACACTAGGCCTGTGAGGGCGTCAAAGCCCGACATCCGGTCCGCAGCACGGGGAGATGACGTTGAGCAACGCCGAGCAGCCGCGGCCCCGCGCATCCGTGTCGCTGGAGGCGGCTATCGTGGCCCGCCGGTACTACATCGACGACCGGCAGAAGAGCGAGATCGCCCAGGAGCTCGGGATCTCGCGCTTCAAGGTCGCGCGCCTGCTCGACGATGCGCGCTCGAGCGGCATCGTGCACATCTCGATAGACATGCCCGCGGAGATCGACATCGCCCTGGGGCAGCGGCTCGCGGACGCGTTCGCCGTGCAGCGCGCGATAGTCGTACGCACGTTCGACAACGACCCGTCGTCGGTCGCGGCGATCCTCGGCTCGGCCGCGGCGAACTACCTCGCGAGCGTGCTGACCGAGAGCGACATCCTCGGCATCTCGTGGGGCTCGACGCTCACGGCCACCGTGGACGCCCTGCCCGACCTACCCGCCGCGGACATCGTGCAACTCGTGGGCGGCGTGCGCACGGGAACGATGGGCGCGGGCGGCGTCGAGCTCGTCCGTCGGCTCTCCGAGAAGACCCAGGGCCTCGCGTTCCCCCTGCACGCGCCGCTACTCGTGCGCACCGCCGAGATGGCCGGCGAGCTCCGATCCGACCCGAGCCTCGCCCAGGCCATCGACCGCTACTCGCAACTCACCGTCGCCCTAGTCGGCATCGGATCATGGGTGCCCCCGAAGTCGTCGCTCTACGACGAGTTCTCGCCGGCGGAGCGCGAGCTCATCATCGCCGACGGCGCGGTGGCGGATGTCTGCACCATCGCCTTCGACACGACGGGCTCGCCGCTCACGTCGGCACCGCTCACCCGCTCGCTGGGCATCACGATCGGCGAGCTCCGCAAGGTTCCCGAGGTCATCGCGGTGGCGGGCGGCGCGGGCAAGGCGGCGGCGATCGCGGCGGTGCTGCGCGGCGGTGTCGTGGACACTATCGTGACCGACATCGCGACCGCCGAGCAGATGCTGGGCGCCTAGCTAGCGCTGCGCCGCGAGCGCTGCGTAGCGCTCCCGCACGGCCTCCGAGCGCCGATCCGGCCTCGGTGCATCGCGGCTCACGACGGGCGGGCTCCACGCGTCACGCACGTCAGCGACTGCAGCGCCCTCGAGCACGGCGGCGGCCTGGATCGCGGCGCCGCGGGCTGTGGCCTCCTGGGCGTCACGCACCTCGACCTCGCGGCCCGTCAGGTCGGCGAGCAGCTGCCGGTACGCCGCGGAGCGCGCTCCGCCGCCCATCACGAGCACTGCGCCGTCGGCGGGAGCTCCGGCCGCGCGGATCCGGTCGTGGCCGCGCACGAGCCCGAACAGCACGCCCTCGAATGCCGAGAGCGCGAGGTCCTCGCGAGTGGTCTCGTTGGTGAGGCCCCCGAGAGCGCCCGAGGCGAACGGTCTGTTGGGCGAGCGCTCGCCGTCCAGATAGGCGGCGAACACCGGGCGATCGTCGCGCGCGGGCGCGGCGAGGGCCAGAGCGCTCAACTCGTCGAGCGAGCATCCGAGCCAGCGCGCCATCGTGTCGGTGACCTTCGTGGAGTTGAGCGTGCACACGAGCGGGAGGTATCCGCCCGTCACGTTCGACACCCCGTTGACGTCGCCCACCGGGTCGAACACGGGGTCGGGCGTGGGAGTGAGGACCACCCCCGAGGTGCCGAGGCTGTAGGCGACCTCGCCGTTGCGCATGCCGAGTCCAGCCGCCCCCGCGTGCTGGTCGCCGGCACCGGGGCCGACGATGACGCGCGGGTCGAGCCCGAGCTCGTCGGCTACGGACTGCCGGATGCGGCCCGCCGCCTCATCCGGACCGAGCACTGTCGGCAGCGCCGAGGCCCAGTCGACACGCTGCGACACGAACCGCTCGAGCAGATCGACGCGCCAGCGCCCCTCGTTGCTCGCGTAGTAGCCGGTGCCCGAGGCATCGGAGCGGTCGGTGACGCGGCGGCCCGTGAGACGAAAGGTGAGGTAGTCGTGCGGCACGAGCACGCCCGAGAGCCGTTCGAGGAGGTCCGGCTCATTGTCGGCAACCCACGCGAGCTTGGTGATCGTGAAGGCCGGCAGCGGGCTCGAGCCGACGGCGCGCACCCACCCCTCGATGCCGAGCTCGGCGATGAGGCGCTCCGACTGCGGCGCGGAGGTGGTGTCGTTCCACAGTTTGACGGCGCGCAGCGGCGCACCCGCGGAGTCGAGCATGACGAGCCCGTGACACTGGGCTGCGACGCTGATGGCCCGAATGTCGGACGCGGCGACTCCCGCATCCGCCACTGCCGCGGCCAGCGCCGCGACGAAGGCTGTCCACCACGCGTCAACGGGCTGCTCGCTACGGGGCGGGAACGTGACGGGATGCGGCGAGCGCCCCGACCCGAGCAACGCACCCGTGGCGGAATCGCGGAGCTCGACTGTGCAGGATTGCGTCGAACTATCGACGCCCGCGACGACAGGCATGACCCTCCTCGAAACGCCGGCGGTCAGATGGTCGGAAGCTCATCGGGAAGCTCGGTGAGCTTTCCGACCGCGCCGGCGGGATGCGTCTCGAGCACCCGGTCCCAACTGTAGGCCTTGCGGCGCATCAGGATATAGGCGAGCGCGTCGCCCCAGACCGCGGTCACGAGGGTGCTGCCCATGGCGATGACACCGCCCGGATCGCCTCCCTCCGCGGTCTTCAGCGTGACCGTGATATCGGCACCGCGGCCGAGCGTCGACAGCGGCTCGGCGGTGAGCGCGACGACGGGAAGCCCGCGCTTCTGCGCGAGCACCATGAGGTCGTTGATCTCGGCGGTCTCGCCGCCGCGGGAGATGCCCACGAGCACATCGCCCGCCGCGAACGCACCCATGGTGCCGTGCAGCGCGTCCATGGGGTGCACGAACACCGAGGGCGTCCCGCTCACGGCGAGGAGGTGCGCCATGCGGCGCGCGACGGCGCCCGAGGTGCCCGAGCCCACGACGAAGACCTTGCCCGTGGTCGCCATCATCAGGTCGACGACTGCCGTGAACGACTCGTCGATCTGATCGGCCACGCCGAGCACGCCCGCCGCTTCGAGGCGAACCGCCTCGCGCGCGGCTTCGAGCGTCGCCTCCACATCGGTGTCTGCCATGGTGTCCTCTCTAGGGTGGTGCTTTGTTCGTGTGCGGGTGTGTACTGCTAGGCCGCGGCCCACGCGGCTTCGCGCAGGTCGGCGGGCGTCAGGCCCTCCGTCTGCAGCACGTCGCCCGTGGCGGTTCCGCTGGCGAAGATGATGACGTCGTCGGCGACTTCGCAGATCTCGTCCTCCTCGCTCGAGACGACGATGACCGTGAGGCCGTCCTCGTGAGCGAGGCGGGTGATCATCCGGTGGATCTCGGACTTCACTCCGAGATCGACGCCCTTGGTCGGCTCGTCGAGCAGGAGGATGCGGGGCTTCTGGGCGAGGGCGCGCGCGAGCAGGATCTTCTGCTGGTTGCCACCCGAGAGCCGCACGACGGGGCTGGACCTGTCGCCGCGCACGCGCAGTTCGTCCATGAGTGCGCTCGCACGGGCCCGGATGGCACGGCGGTCGAGGAACCCGAAACGCTGATGCTGCTCGAGCACGGGCAGCATCACATTGGTTCCGGAGTCGAGTTCGGGGATGATCCCGTCGATCTTGCGCTCCTCGGTCACGTAGACGATGCCCGCGCGATGCGCCTGGCCCGGTCGACGCGGACGGAATGCCGCACCGTCGACCTCGATGGTGCCGGAGAGGATGGGGTCGAGCCCGAGCAGCGTGCGCAGGAACTCGGTGCGGCCGGAGCCGACGAGGCCGTAGAGGCCGAGCACCCGGCCCGCGCGCGCTTCGAGGTCGATCGAGGTGAGGTGGCGCGTGCGCAGCCCGGACACCCTGATGGTGGGCGCGGCCAGCGGGTCGCCGGGAGATTCGGAGCCGCGCTCGCGAGCGGGCAGGTGCTCGACGGCGTGGCCCGCGATGGCCTTGACGACCTCGTCGCGCGGGACGTCGGCGACGCGCGCGTCGATGCGGAGCTCGCCGTCGACGAGCGCGACTATGCGGTCGGCAACGGCGTACAGCTCTTCGAGTTTGTGGTCGACGAGCACGATTCCGAGTCCGTCGGACGCGAGGCCGCGGACGGTCTCGAGGAACCTGTCGACCTGTGTGCCCTCGAGGCTCGTGGTGGGTTCGTCGAGCAGGAGGTAGCGGGCATCCCGACTCGTGGCGATGGCCACTTCGAGTAGCTGCCGGATGGCCACGGGGTAGTCGCGCACCTTGCGGTCGGGGTCGACCTCGAGGCCGAAGCGCTTCGTGATGCGCAGGGTCTCCTCGCGCATCTCCTGGGCGCGGAGGATTCCGCCGCGCCGCAGCTCGGAACCGAGGAACACGTTCTGCGTGACCGTGAGGTTGGGCAGGAGCGAGAGCTCCTGGTAGACGGTCGCGATGCCGGCGGCGTGCGCGTCGGCGGGTGAGGAGAACGAGCGGTCCTCCCCGTCCACGACGATGGTGCCGCCATCCGGCCGGATGGCTCCCGACATCGTTCGCAGCAGTGTCGACTTGCCGGCGCCGTTGTGGCCGACGAGGCCCACGATCTCGCCGGGACGGACGACGACGGAGACCCCTCGTAGCACCGGCACACCGGAATAGCGCTTCTGTATGGAACGCACCTCCAGGCTGCCGCTGGCCGGGGTCCCCGTCGTCGTCTCGGTCATGGCTAGCCGACCTCGCCAGCGGCGGGGGTGTCACCCGTGACGAAGGTCTTCAGCGGCAGGAGGATCTCCGCCTCGGGGGTCGCGCCGCCGAGCCACTTGCTGATCTGCTCGATCACGAGCTGGCCGTAGCGACCGGGCTCCTGCGCTGCGCAGCCGCGGTAGACGTCGGTGAGCGGCTCCTCGGAGGCGCAGAAGCCGTAGAGCGAGACGCCCGTCTTGCCCGCCAGGGCCTGGAGTGCGCCGTAGGCGGCGGGACCCGTGTTCGCGAAGATCACGTTGATCTCGGGGTGGCCCGAGAGCAGCTCCGTCGTGGCCGCGAGGCTGTCGTCGGGCTTGACGTTGCCGTCGACCTTGGCGACGACCGTGGCGTTCTTGTCGGACGCGATGGTGTCTTCGAAGCCCTTGTCGCGGATCTGCGTGGGGACCTCATCGGGCTCGGTGACGAAACCGATCTTCAGGTCGGCGTCTGCACCGAAGTCCTTGAGGACCTGCTCGGCCATCTGCGCTCCACCGGCGGAGTTGTCGGCTCCGAGGTACTGCACGACGGACGCGCCCTGCGAGGTGAGTGCCTCGGGGTCGACGGTGACGTTGACCGTGAACACGGGCACGCCGGCGTCGTTCGCTGCCTTGACGAGCGCGGCTGCCGGCTCGGACTTGACGGCGTTGAGCGCGAGGGCGCACGGCTTCTTCTGGAGCATCGCCTGGACCTGCGCGAGCTGTGCCGCGTCGTCGTCGTTGGCGATCTGGACCTCGACGTTGAAGCCTGCGGCCTCGCCTGCGGTCGTGAAGCCCTCCTGCATGGCGACGTAGTACGGGTTGGTCAGGTTCGGCAGGGCGACGGCGATGTACGGCGTCTCCGCGTCGCAGGCTGCGGGGCGGGGGATGGATCCGTCGCCAGCCGCGTTGGTCGTGCCGGCGCCGGTGTCGATGGCGTTGCAGCCGGACAGTGCGACGACGAGCGCCGCAACCGTGCCAGCCATGATCATGCCTCTTCGCATGGTGTTCCTCCTGGTGTCAGTTCTTCGAGGGTGGGGTTGTGCGCCCGCCGCGTGGTGTCGCGGTGGGGGTGTCGACCTCAACTGTGGATGCCGCTACGGCACCCGTCGCAGTGATCGGTTCCAGACGAGGTCCTCGGACCCGTCGGATCATGTCGGCGAATGAGAAGCGTCGCCGATACGTGTCGATGACGACACCGGCGAGGATGATCACGCCGATGACGAGGGGCTGCCAGTAGCTCTGCACGCCGACGACGTTCATGCCGTTCGACACTGTCGCGATGAGCACGGCGCCGAGCAGTGCGCCGGGGATGCTGCCGATGCCGCCGAAGAGGCTCACGCCTCCGACCACGGCAGCGGCGATCGAGTAGAACAGCTCGTTGCCGGAACCGGCGCTCGGGTAGCCGACCATGAGCCGGCTCGTGACGATGAGCCCGCCCATCGCCGCGCACAGGCCGCTGATGGCGTAGACGAGGATGATCGTGCGCCCGATCCGGATGCCCGCGAGTCGACTCGTCTCCTGGTTGCCGCCCACCGCGTATATGTGCACCCCCGTCGAGGTGAGGCGCAGCACGATCGTGAAGATGATCGCCGCGACGGCGACGAGCACGACGGGCATGGGGATGCCGAACAGGCCGCCCCGGCCGATGATCGCGAACAGCGGGTCCTTGACGTTGACCGAGCTGGCGCCCGTGAGGATGAGCGGGATGCTCGCCGCGACGCCGAAGGCGGCGAAGGTCACGATGAATGGCGGCAGCTTGAGGAAGTACACGAGCGCGCCGTTGATGGATCCCACGAGCACGCCAGCACCGATGGCGAGAAGTGCTGCGAGCCACCACGGCAGGCCGTTGGCCATGCTGAGGGCCGCAATCATCCCGGTCAGCGCCACGTTCGACCCCGTGGAGAGGTCGATGCCGCCCGTGAGCAGGACGAAGGTCTGGCCGAGGGCGAGGAAGGCGATCACTGCGCCGTTGAGCAGCAGGATCTGGGCATTCTCGAACGTGCGGAACGTGGGAGACACGAGGCTGAGGATGATGACAACCAGCACCACCACCGCAGCGATACCCAGCTCCTCCGGGGAACGACGTCGCATTTCGTACTGCCTCCTTGCAGGGGGCCGTTGCCGACCCGGTACTGTTTGACATGCGCTCAAATGAGCGGTTATGCTGCTCATTAGATCGCCTTGATAGTACGCACAAGTCTCGCGATCACGCAAGTAGTGCCAGACCGATACGATCACGGCAGCGCTTCGACGACGGGGAAGGAGAACGATGGCCATCGGTCCTGATGCCGTTCCCATTGCCGAGCGCACCCAGCTCGTCACGGTCGCACGCCGCTTCTACCTCGAAGACCGCAGCAAGATCGAGATCGCCGACGAACTCGGCCTCTCCCGCTTCAAAGTCGCCAGGATGATCGAGCAGGCGCGGGCCCTCGGCATCGTCACCATCACCCTCCACGACCAGGGCACCCTGTTGCCCGAACTGGGCAGGGCGCTCGTGGAGCGGCTCGGACTCACCGAGGCCGTCGTGGTCGACACGGAAGGCAGCGACGCCGTGCGCCGGCAGCACGTCGCGGGGGTCGCGGCCGAGCTTCTCAGCACCACACTGCGCGCGGGCGAGGTTCTCGGCATGAGCTGGGGCCGCACCCTGAGCGCCATGACCGAGTCGCTGCCGTCGCTGCCAAGGGTCTCCGTCGTGCAGCTCACGGGCACGGTCGGCTCCGACCTCGACCAGTCGCCGGTGGAGATCGTGCGCAAGATCGCACTCTCCACGGGAGGATCCGCGCATCCGATCTTCGCCCCGATGGTCGTGGACAACGCCGCCACCGCGCACGCCCTGCGCCAGCAGTCGGACGTGTCGCAAGCCATCCGGATGTTCGACGACGTGACGACTGCCGTTCTCGCCCTCGGCTCGTGGGAGCCTCTCGACTCCCAGCTCGCCGAGGTCATCCCGGCCGCGGAACGCGCAGAGCTCATCGCGCGCGGCGTCGTCGCTGAGGTCGCGTCCACCCTCATCTCGCGCGACGGCACGCTCGTCGCCCCCGACTTCGCCGACCGCACGATCGCGATCAGCGCCGAGCAGCTGCGCCGCATCCCGCGAGTGATCCTGGTCTCGGCGGGGCTGCGCAAGAGTGCGGCCGCGCGCGCCGTGCTGAGAGCCGGCCTCGTGACGGGGATCGTCACCGACCGCGAGGTTGCCGAGTCGCTCCTGCAAGACCAGGAGCTCGCCGACGGCCGACGGGCCGCGCGATAGTGGCGGGCTCCATCCGGCTCGCGGGTTCGCTGTGGTCGGTCGCGCCCGACGACCTCGAGCGGGAGGCATCGCGCCTCGCGCACGCGGGGCTGCGGGTCTGGCACTGGGATCGCGCCGACGGCACCCTCGGCGTCGCGGGCGGGTTCATGGCATCCGAGGCCCACAGGCTCGCGGAGGCGACGGGCCTCGCCTCCGAGGCCCATCTCATGCTCGCTGATCCGCTCGACGAGCTCGACGACTGGCTCGCATTCTGCGAGCGGGTTGTCGTGCACGTCGAGGCGCGCGGCTGGCGCGAGGCCCTCGACCGCATCGTCGCGTCAGGGCGTGAGGGCGCCGTCGCGATCTCCCCCGGCACCGCTCTTGCGGGAGTGGACGTGCCACCCTCCGTCTCCGTGCTCGTGATGTCCGTGCATCCGGGTCAGGGCGGCGGCGCGTTCCTCGATGACACGACCCAGCGCATCTCCACCCTGGCCCCCAGCAACTCGGTGGGGGTGGACGGCGGCGTGACGATCGACCGCGCGCGCGAGTCGTGGGCCGCGGGTGCCCGGTGGATCGTCAGCGGCACGGCACTGATCAGCGCCGTGCCGCCGCAATCGTGGGTGCAGTCAATCGGTGAGCTGACGGTCGACTAGACGGCCTGCTCCTCGCGGTGGGGCAGCGTCCAGCCCGGCCGCACGTAGTGGCAGGTGTATCCGTTCGGGAGCTTCTCCAGGTAGTCCTGGTGCTCCTCCTCCGCGCGCCAGAAGTCGCCGGCGGGCTCGACCTCGGTGACGACCTTGCCGGGCCACAGGCCCGACGCGTCGACGTCGGCGATCGTGTCGAGTGCCACGCGCTTCTGCTCGTCGTTCAGGTAGAAGATCGCCGAGCGGTAGGCGCGGCCAACATCGTTGCCCTGGCGGTCCTTGGTCGACGGGTCGTGGATCTGGAAGAAGAACTCGAGCAGCTCGCGGTACGAGATGACGCTCGGGTCGAACACGATCTCGACGGCCTCGGCGTGGTCGCCGTGGTGGCGGTAGGTGGCGTTGGGGGTGTCTCCACCCGAGTAGCCGACCTGGCTCGAGATGACTCCGGGGCGGCGGCGCAGCAGTTGCTGCGCTCCCCAGAAACATCCGCCGGCCAGAATCGCGGTCTCTGTTGTGGTAGTCATGCTGTCACGTCCTCACTGGGGCTCGATGCCCACGGTATACAACCACGGTGTGCTGGGGAAAGTTCCCTGTTCCTGCCACTCCCAGTCTCAGCGGGGCACTGGTTCGCCCACGGCGCACCGATCACCATGGAGCCATGACCCAGACACGCGTTCTCGTGACCGGTGGCTCAGGCTTCATCGCCGGCCACACCATCCTGCAATTGCTCGAGCATGGCCACCTCGTCCGCACGACAGTGCGCTCGCTCTCCCGCGAAGAGGACGTGCGATCCGTGCTCACCGCCGCAGGAATGGTGAACGGCGATGCCCTGAGCTTCGTCGCCGCCGACCTGCTGAGTGACGACGGATGGCCCGCCGCGGTGCAGGGCTGCGACTACGTGCTCCACGTCGCGTCGCCGGTGCATCCGGGTGCCGTCGCCAACGAGGACGACCTCATCGTTCCGGCACGGGACGGCGCGCTGCGCGTGCTGCGCGCCGCCCGCGACGCCGGCGTGAAGCGAGTCGTGCTGACCTCGGCGTTCCACGCCGTGAGCTGGGGACATCCGCACGACGGGCACGTCTTCACGGAAGCGGACTGGACGATCCTCGACGGGCCTGGGGTCGACGCCTATGGCAAGAGCAAGACGCTCGCCGAGCGCGCGGCGTGGGAGTTCGTCGAGGGCACCGATCTCGAGCTTACGACGATGCTCCCCGTGGCCGTGCTCGGACCGGTGCTCGGCAACGACATCTCCGGCGCGAACCACCTCATCGAGCGGATGCTCGCCGGCGCGATGCCCCGAACCCCCAGCATCTGGCTGCCCATCGTGGACGTGCGCGATGTCGCGGCGGCGCACATCCTCGCCATGACGGCGCCAGAAGCCGCCGGAGAGCGCTTCCTCCTCTCCAACGGCGACACGGTCTCGATGAAGCACATCGCCGCCCTCCTGCGCTCGCGCCTGGGCGACGCCGCGGCGAAGGTGCCGACCCGGTCGATCCCGAACATCGCGGTGCGTCTGGCCGCGCTCGTCAACCCCGAGTTCACGCCCGTGGCACCCGACCTCGACTACCGCAAGCGCACGTCGAACGAGAAGGCGCGCACGGTGCTCGGCTGGTCGCCACGCCCCGCCGACGACGCGATAGTCGCGAGCGGCGAGAGCCTTCTCAGGCGCTGAGGTAGCGGCGGGCGAGCCTCGCGAAGGCGTCGGCGAGCGCGGGCGGGCCGACGACCTCGAGTTCGGCGTCGAACTGGCCGAAGCGCGCGGCGAGGCCCACCCACGACCACGACCCGAGCACGACGCGCGTGCGTTCCCCCACCGACTCCGCGGTCCCATCGATGTACGGCTCGATCTCCGAGAGCGGTGCCGAGACGATCACCTCGCCCACGCACGGCCACGCGTCCGCTCCCGTGGAACCTTTGAAGCTCGCCGAGACGAAGGCGGCGACATCCGGCAGCTCGCGCGGGGTGAACCGGCCACCCGTGTGGGTGCGCAGGGCGAGCCTGTCGACGCGGAAGATGCGCCAGTCGTCGCGGTCGAGATCCCAGCCGACGAGGTACCAGAGGCCCGAGCGCGTGACGAGGTGATGCGGCTCCACGCGCCGCAGGGCCGACCGGTAGTCGAAGCGCACAACCTCGCTCGCGTGGATGGCGCCGCCGATCGTCGCGACCGCCTCCACGGGCGCGGCGGGCGCCGACGACACGGGCGTGACCTGCACGGCATCGATGCGCTGGCGCAGGCGCGCGGGCATCACCTGCCGCACGGTCGTGAGGGCGCGGTGGGCGGCATCCTCGAGTCCCGCCACGGCAACGCTCTGCAGGGCCACCGCAAGCACGACTGCCTGCTCGTCGTCGAAGAGCAGCGGGGGCAGTTCGGATCCGGCATCCAGACGGTAGCCGCCATCCGGCCCCTTGATCGCGCGGATGCGGTACCCCAGTTCGCGCAGTCGGTCGACATCGCGCCGCACCGTGCGCTCGCTGATGTCGAGGCGATCGGCGAGAGTTGGGCCCGGCCAATCGCGGCGGGACTGCAGAAGCGACAGCAGCACGAGCATGCGCGACGAGGTTGCCATGCGGCAATTCTCCCTCGAATACCGGTCATGAACTGACCGCTTCTGCCGAGAGAGTGGAGCTCCCCACAAGAAGGAGCAACCATGTTCGCCGTTCTCACCCAGCTCAACTGGATCGCCATCGCCCTCGCCTTCGTCGCCTCTGCGGTGCTCGCCGGCCTCTACTTCGCGGTCGTCATCGCCAAGCCGTACGTCGTCGCGCTCGGCCGCGAGGGTGCCGAGAAGCCCGCCCCCTCGCCCGTCGCCAACGTCGGGCCCGTCGTGTGCGTGCTCGTCACGATCCTCACGAGCGCCGTGCTGCTGCGCGCCCTCGATGTGACCGCCATCCCTGATGCGATCGTGTTCGGCCTCATCGTTGGCATCGGCTACCTCACGGCCATGACGTTCCAGATCGCGATCAACCCGAACGTGCCGCGGCCGCTCTTCTACGGGCTGATCAACGCGCCGTTCTTCATTATCAGCAGCGTGCTCACGAGCGTCATCCTGGTCGCGCTCCGGTAGCGCTTACGGGCCGGTCAGCACCGCGACGAGCCCGTTGAGTTGCAGCCTCAGGCCGCCCCGCCTCTCGCGGATGGCGGCCTCGAGCTGCTCATCCGGCCCGAGCATCGTGAACTGCTCCGTGTACTCGACGCGCGTGCCCTCGGTCGTGGCGGTGAACACGATGTCGACGAGAGACACCGACTGCCGGATGCCCTGCACGTGCAACTCTGACGCGTACACGATGCGCGCCTCGGGCTGCACGACGAAAAACTGTGAGCGGTAGTCGAGCGACTCCACGGTGCCGAAGATGTCGATCTCGCCGTGGAGCACCTCGGCCCCGCCCTCACGGAAGTCGAGCTGGTTGGTGCGTGCGGTGCCCGAGCCGGGCATCCGGAACCACCTCGCCCGGCGGTCGGGCTCGGAGAAGCACGCGAAGACCTCCGCCACGGGGTACCCGAGATCGAGGCTGATGGCGACGGTGCCGTGCCTGTCGATCATGCGAGGCTCGCGATCGCGGTCGCGACGACGGCGTCCGGATGCTCGTCGGCAGCCACCCGGATGCCCGGCTCATCCGCCCCCAGCGGCTCCAGGGTCGCCAACTGCGAGTCGAGCAGGCTCGGCGGCATGAAGTGGTCGATGCGCGCGGCCAGCCGGCGCTCGAGTTCGGACCTGGACACGTCGAGCTCGACGAACCGCACGCCGCGCGCTCCCGACCGCAGCACATCGCGGTACTGCCGCTTGAGCGCCGAGCACGCAACCACGACATCGCCCGCGTCGTGGGCCGCCGCGGCGACGCGCTGCAGCCACGGCAGGCGGTCCGCGTCGGTGAGCGGGTGGCCCGAGGCCATCGTCGCGCGGGCCTCGGCGCTGTGCAGGTCGTCGGCATCGAGGAAGTCCACGTGCAGCTGGGCGGCGAGCATCCGGGCGATCGTGGTCTTCCCGGCGCCGGAGACACCCATGACGACGACGGGACCGAGCGTGGTCATGATGCCGCGTGCACAGCGGCGAGGAACGCGTCGATGTCTGCCTCGCCGTGCGCCCACGACGTGACGAGCCGCACGACGTCCGGCGCCCAACGGTCGTCGTAGAACTCGAAACCGTCGGCGTGAAGTGCCGCCGAGAGGGCCGGCGGGAAGCTGCAGAACAGGATGTTCGCGCTCACCTCGCCGATCACCGTGATCGACGGCACGGCCCGCAGGCCCGCAGCCAGGCGCGTCGCCATGGCGTTGGCCTGCCGCGCGTTGTGCAGCCACAGGTCGTCGTGGAGGTAGGCGCCGAGCTGCGCGGTCTGGAAGCGCATCTTCGAGGTGAGCTGCCCACCGCGCTTGTGACGGAACCCCAGCTCGGTCGCGAGCGACGGGTCGAACGAGATGATCGCGTCGGCGGTCATCGCGCCGTTCTTGGTCGCCCCGAACGAGAGCACGTCGATGCCGAGCTTCCACGTCATCTCGGCCGGCGTCGCGTCGAGAGCAACGAGGGCGTTCGCGAATCGGGCGCCGTCCATGTGCACGCGCAGGCCCGCGTCGTGGGCGATGGCAGCGAGCTCGCGCAGCTCCTCGAGCGTGTAGATACTGCCCGACTCCGTGGCCTGCGTGATGCTCAGCACCGAGGCCTGCACGCTGTGCACGTCATCCCGGCGGTACGCCACGGCGGCGCGGAGGGCATCCGGATCGATCTTGGAGTTGTCGCCCGCAACCGACACGATCTTCGCGCCGTTGGTGAAGAACTCGGGTGCGCCGGCCTCGTCGTTGTCGATGTGACCGTCGGCGTGGGCGAGGATGCTGCCCCACGGCGGCGTGAGAGCCGCGAGCGCGATGCCGTTCGCGGCCGAGCCCGTACCCACCGGGAACACGTCGACCGGATGTTCGAACACCGAGCCGAGCGCCTCATAGACGCTCGCCGACAGCGTGTCGCCGCCGTACGGCGAGGCGATGCCGGGCGCGGCAGCCACCACGGCGGACAGGATCTGCGGGGATGCGCCGACAGCGTTGTCGCTCACGTAGCCGCGTAGGAGATGTTGAGGCATGGTGCGTCAAGTCTCGCAGGTCGCCCTCGCTTAGGCTCGAACGCGTGAGCAACCGCGACCGTGAGGCGACCCGCGAGGCGATCCGCACTGTCGCCCAGCGGATGTTCGCCGAGCGCGGCTACTCGGGCACCCCGCTGCGGGATATCGCGGGTGAGGCTGGCGTCGACCCGGCGCTGATCATCCGCTACTTCTCCTCCAAGGAGGACCTGTTCCTCGAGACGATGAGGCTCGAGGAGGAGCACAACGTCGTGCTCGACGGCCCACTGGAAGAACTGGGCGAGCACTTCATCGACTACGTGCTCTCGTCGGGGGACCAGGTGCGCGGCGTCTTCCTCGCACTCGTGCGCGCAAGCGGCACCGAGGGCGTCGGCTCGCGACTCAAGGAGGCGCACGAAGACTTCTTCGTCGCCCCGCTGCGCAACCGGCTCGACGGCCCGGACGCGGAGCTGCGCGCGCGCCTCTCCGCCGCCCTCGTGGGAGGCCTTTGCTACAGCCTGTGGGTGGTCGGCGACGAGCATCTGCTCGCCACCGACCACCGCGAACTGGTCCGCCGCTACGGCGGGCTGCTGCAGGAGCTCGTCACTCCGCGCAGCTAGCTACTGCACCGACCAGGCGCCGTCCGACGGGAGGATCGCGCCCGACACATTGGTGCCGTCATCGCTCAGCAGGAACGTGATCGACGCGGCGAGCTGGGCAGCCTCGGCCACGGGCGGGATGGTCGCGAGGAGGTCGCCGATGCGCTGCTGGCCGAGCTCGGAGGCGAAATTCGCCTGGATGTTCGTCGCGACGGGTCCCGGAGCGACAGCGTTCACGCGGATGCCCTTGCCCGCGTACATGAACGCCGAGCTCTTCGTCATTCCCACGACGGCGTGCTTGGACGCCGTGTAGGCGAGGCCCGCAGCGGAACCCCGCAGGGCCGCCTCACTGGCGACGTTGACGATCGAGCCGCGGCCCGCCTCGAGCATGACGGGCAGCACTGCACGGGTGAGGCGGAACATCCCGTCGACGTTCACGGCGAACACGCGCTCCCAGACCGCGTCGGTGACCTCGTGCAGGGGCGTCATGTCGTCCATGATCCCCGCGACGTTCGCGAGGCCGTCGATGCGGCCGTTCGCTGCCGCGACGATCGCCGCGACATCCTCGGGCTTGGTGATATCGCCGGCCACGGTCACGATGCCGGGGACTGCCGCGGCGAGTTCGGCGAGGCGATCCTTCGCGATGTCGACGCCCACGACCGTTCCGCCCTCGAGGGCGACGCGGGTGGCGACGGCACGGCCGATGCCCGATCCCGCGCCCGTGACGATGACGGTCTTGCCGTCGAAACGCCCCGCGGTGATGCGCTCCACCCACGCGGCCGCGGGGTCGCCCGGCTCATCCGGCTCATCCGCCGGGATGTCGCCGCCGTTGGCCTTGCGCACGAGGTCGTCGACCATCTCCTGCGTGAACTGGCCCTGGCTGAGGGCCACCATGCGCTGCAGCGAGAAGAGGCGAACGGGCTTGAGCGCCGATTCGGTCTGGCCGCCCTCCGCGAGCAGCCCGCGCAGCAGTTCGCCGCCGACCGGATGATTCAGCCAGTCGCCTATCGACGACTTCCCGGTGAGCGGCTTGTCCTTCTTGGCCATGACGTTTCCCTTTCGCGCGGGCGTCGTCGCCCGCCTCTTGGGGACGATTCTGCGCCGGGCGCGGACTTAAGTCAACTTAGTTGACTTGGGTCCCTACGAGTAGCACCGCAGCGAGCCCGTGTCACTCAGCGTTCTCGGAGGCGACGGCGAGGGTGATGCCGCGAAGCCCGTGATGGCGGGCATCCGGCGCTCAGGAAATCACCCGCAGCTCACCCTCGAACGGGGGCCAGCGGGCGCAGCGCCCAAACCGGATGCCGCGCCCCTCCGGACCCCCACTGCGACCGGGAAACACCCGGAGACAAGGAGTCAGCTCATGAACAAGAAGACCGCATTTGGTGCCACCGCCGCAGCCGCAGCCCTCGTCGTTGCCGGAGCAGCAGCTCCCGCCATGGCCAGCACTGGCGACTACAGCAGCGTCTCGAAGTACTTCTCGAGCTCCGACACCCAGCACACCGACACCACGACGGTCATCGCCCCGAGTGTGGACGTGCTGAACGGCGGAATCCTGAACGGCAACTCCGTCGGCTCGGACAACTCCGTCGACGCGCCCGTGCTCTCGGGCAACGACACCGCCCTCGGCAACGGCAACTCCACCGCCGTCGGCAACGTGACCGGCAACGACGTCAGCACCTCGGTGTCCGACCTCGTCGACAACGTCACGAACCTCTCGGTGAGCGACATCATCGACGTCAACGACGTCGTGGGTGACGTGAGCGGCTGGGTCGACCTCTCGGGCATGTTCGAGGACTGATCCGTCGGCTCTGATCCGTCAGCTCTGCTCCGTCAGCGGGCGGCGAGCCACTCGGCGTAGGTCTGCCGGGCGGCCGCCGCTCCCGCTTTCGGCAGGATCGTGCCGTCGCGCAGGGCCCTCCCGAAACCGCCGGGCACCGGGATCTCCACTATCGGCCCGCGACCTCCCGTCGCCTTCGCCCAGGCCCGCACCATGTGCAGCATGCGCTCCACGCGCGGGCCGCCGAGATCCGGCACATGACCCGCGGGTCCGCCCTCAGCGAGCTCCACGAGCCGCTCCGCGACCTCCGCCGCCGCCACCGGCTGCGACAGCATCTTCGGCACGAGGATGATCGGCCCGACCGTGATGCTCCCGTAGATCTGACCCGCGAACTCGTGGAACTGGGTGGCCCGCAGGATCGTCCACGGCACGGGCCCGTCCTTCACGAGCTGCTCCTGCACCTTCTTCCCCGCGTAGTAGCCGAAGGGAGCCTCGATGCTCCCGACGATGCCGAGGGCAACATGGTGGCCCACCCCCGCCGCCACCTCGGCGGCGAGCAGGTTGCTGGTGACGACGCCGAAGAACGACTCGGACGCCTGGGCCGACTGGGTGGAGGTCGAGGCGACGTCGATGACCGCGTCCACCCCGGCCAGGTCGAGACCGGCCCCCGACACGAGGTCGACTCCGTTCGACCGGGAGAGCACGAGCGGCTCGTGGCCGCGCATCCGGATGACCTCGACGACGTGAGCACCCACCGCACCGGTTCCCCCGGCAACTGCGATCTTCACTTGCTGTTCTCCTTCGTGCGGTCGGCCACCAGCAGCGGCAGTGCGAGCACGATCGTGCTCGACAGGCTGATGATCTCCAGTGTGGCCTCGAGGGGGGAGAAACCCTCCAGGTGCCCGAGGTGGTAGACGAGGTGCGGCACCGAGAACACGATCCACGCGATTCCGACGGCGCGCGAAGCGTGGATGCTCCCCGTCACCGCCGCGTAGACCCCAGCGCCCGCGAGCGCGAGGTACAGGGCGCCCACATCGCGCACGAGGTGCTCGTTGAACGGCCCGTCGATGCCCACCCAAGGGCCGAGCCCCAAGCCCGGAAAGTCGGAATAGAAACTCGTGGGATAGAGTGCGGCCCAGACCCCCACGAACGCGCCGATGCCGGACGTTGCGCTGAGGAGTATGCGGCGGAGTGTGATGTTCATGCCAGCTATAACTGCCCAGCACAACGAAACGTGACACCTGTCAACCCCTGTTCTCGGGGTACGGCATATCGCATGATGATCACGCGAGGTGGCCCTTCTCTCGCCGGAAAGGCAGTACCACCCGTTGAGTGACGACACCTCGACCATCTCCGAGCGTTCGCGCCTGGAGGAGTGCTCCCAGGAGCCCATCCGTACCCCCGGCAGCATCCAGCCGCACGGCGCCCTGTTCGGCTTCGACCGCGAGACCCGGATGCTCGTGGTGGCGAGCGAGAACGCCGAGCAGTTCCTCGGGCTTCCCGTGGAGCAACTACTCGGCCGCACCTCGGACGACCTCCTCGGGGAGGAGTCGCTCGCGCCGCTGCTGAGCGCCGCCACGGGGGCAAACCCGGCGCGCATCACCTTCCGGGGCCGACGCCTCGACGCGATAGTGCACCGCGACGGTCCCCTCACCTTCGTCGAACTGGAGCCGGGCACCGATGCCGACGAGCTCGACGGTGCGGCGCAGGTGTTCGGCGCAGCCACCCGCATCTCCGCACTCACCGGAAGCGAGCGCGGAGTGCTGCTCGCGGCCGTCGCTGCCGAGTACCGCAAGCTCACCGGTTTCGACCGCGTCATGGTCTACCACTTCCACCCCGACGGCCATGGCGAGGTCGTCGCCGATGAGCGCGCCGAGGAGATGGAGCCCTACCTCGGGCTGCACTTCCCGGCCTCCGACATCCCGTCGCAGGCTCGCCAGCTGTATCTCACGAAGGTCTCCCGCGCGATCGTCAGCACGAGCGGCGCGACCGCGGGGCTGCTGTCGTTGCCCGGCCTCGAGCCCGCCACGCTCGACCTGAGCGTCACCGAGCTGCGCAGCGTCTCGCCGTTCCACCTGCAGTTCATGCGCAACATGGGCCAGGCGTCGACGGTGTCGTTCTCGCTCATCCACCGCGGCGAGCTCATCGGCATGATCACGTGCGCGCACCGCACCGAGCGCCGACTGCCCTTCCTCGCGCGCCGAAGCCTCGAGGTCGTCGCCAACCAGGTGGCCCTGCAACTGGGTGCCATGCGCGACATCGAGGCCCTCGCCGAGGAGGTGCGCCGCCGCGAGCTGCGCGCCCTGCTCCTCGGCAAGATGGTTGCCACAGACGACCTCACCGGCACACTGCTCGTGGGGGTGCCGACCATCCTCGACCTGGTGTCCGCCGACTCCGCGGCGCTCCAACTCGAGGGCGAGATGCGCAGCACGCCGGGCGCACCCGGGCGCCGCGCCATCCAGGCGGCCGCCGCCCGCGGAGCCTTCGAGTCGAACTGCCTCACACGGGACGCGCCCGACCTCGCCGCCCTCCTGCCCGGCATCGCGGGAGTTCTCGTGGCCCCCATCGGCGACGACGGCGACTTCGTCGTCTTCTTCCGCCGCGAGGTGCTGCAGTCGGTGCGCTGGCTCGGCGACCTCGCGGAGAGCAACCGGATGACCCCGCTCTCGCCGCGCGTCTCCTTCTCGGCGTGGACCGAGAGCGTGACAGACATGTCGCTGCCGTGGGAGGACGCCGCAGGGGCCGCCGCCGACTTCGCCGGCGGTCTCGAAAACGCCCTGCGGCGCCGCCACGAGTCGCGGCTCGCGACGCTCGCCCTGCGCGACCCGCTCACGAGCCTGCCGAACCGGCGGTTCCTGCACGAGGAGCTCGACCGGGTGCTCTCGCGCGGCTCCGAGGTGTCACTGCTGTTCGTCGACCTCGACGACTTCAAATCGATCAACGACACCCACGGGCACGACGCCGGAGACACCGTGCTCCTCGAGGTGGGCCGCCGCCTCGTCGCACAGGTGCGCGCACAGGATCGCGTGGCACGGCTGGGCGGCGACGAGTTCATCCTCGTGTGCGAGAACATGGCCGCGACGGATGCCCAGGCCGTGGCCGAGCGTGTCATCCAGTCGATCGGCCGGCCGATAGCGCTGCGCGAGGGCACAGTGACGGTGACCGCATCGTGCGGTGTCGTCGCCGGACGGGAGGGCTCGACCGCCCCCGAGCTCATCGAGCTCGCCGACGCCGCGATGTACCGCGCGAAGGCCGGCGGGCGAAACCAGGTGTCGCGCTAGCCCGCGACATCCTCCGGCTCGGGGATGAGCTGCAGCCCTCCCGGCGAGTTCGCCGACTTGCTCAACGCGTTGACCCAGTTCTTGTTGATCGTGGGCGTCTTGCCCCCGAAGTACTCGAACGCGAGGGACACGTTGGGGCTGATCCAGATCGAGGTGCGGCCGTACCCGTTGCGCGAGGGCTCCGTCCACGTGAAGGAGAAGGGCTCGCCGCGACGGATCTTCGCCCAGATCACGATCTGCAGGTGTGCGAGCACGCGGTCGTCGAAGCTCGCGGTGAGCTTCGAATCGTAGGTGAGCGTTCCCACAATGAGTCCCTTCGTCAGTGTGCTTGAGAAGCCTAAGCCGCCTCAGCGGTAGAGGATGCTCACGCGGTCTTTGCCCGCGCTCTTGGACAGGTACATGGCACTGTCGGCGAGGTTGAGCAGTTCGTCGTTTGACGGCGACATGCCGGTCGACGGCGTGTAGACGACGATGCCAACACTGGCCGACACCGCGTACTCGGGCGGCACACCGTCGAGCGCCGCCCCCACGTCTGCACGAATGCGTTCCGCGATGGATGCTGCGGCCTCGGCATCCGCGTCCTCGCATACGGCGACGAACTCGTCGCCGCCGTAACGACCGACCGCGTCGTCGTGGCGCACTCCCCCGCGGATTCGCGACGCCACCTGCAGCAGCACGGAGTCGCCGGCCGCGTGCCCGAGCTGGTCATTGATACCCTTGAAACCGTCGAGGTCGAGAAAGACTATCGAGAGCGGACGCTGGGTGAGGTCGGCGCGCTCGATGGCGACGCTCGTCGTCTCGAGCAGGAGCTTGCGGTTGGCGAGGCCCGTGAGCTGGTCGTGGAGGGCGAGGCGCTCGAGTTCGCGCTGCATCCGCACCCGCAGGATGGCCTGGGAGGCCTGGCGCGAGAGGGCGGCCTGCAGCTCGGCAGCAGAATCGTCGAAGGTCCGCGGGCGCGCGAAGAAGCACGCGAGCACGCCGATGGGCACCCCTTCGCGCAGCAGCGGGACGACGCTCACCGAGTCGAGGCGGCGGGTGCGCAGAGCATCCGCGACGGAGCCGTACGGCCCGTCGACATCGTTTGCATGGACGGTGACCGTCTTCGCCTCCATGAGCGCGGTATCCGATGCGCGCGGTGCGGTGGGCGGGATGAGCCCATCGACCGGGTGCGAACCCGCCATGAGGACGTACTCGCCGTCGTCGTCGAGAAAGAAGACCCCCACGGCGGTCGCGGAGAAAGCCTCGCTCGCGGCGGCGGCGAGCGCCCCGCAGATCTGCTCCTCGCTCGTGCTGCTGACGAACGCGCTCGATGAGGCCTGCAGCACGCGCACACGCACCTCCGACTCCTCGGCCACGCGGCGGGCGACGAGCAGCTCGCGCTCATACTCCACACGCGCGCTCGCGTCGAAGATCGCCATGTGCACGGCGCCCTCATCCCCGCGCACCATCGAGTTGACGAGCACCGCGAAGGCGCTGCCGTCGGCGCGGATCATGCTGAGAGACACCTCGCGCACCTCGCCCTGGAGCCGGAGCACGGCCACATGGCGGGTCTCGTAGAACAGCCTGCTGCCGACCACGAGATGGTCGGCGAAGATGCTGCCCACCACCGTCTCACGGCTGTGGCCGAGCCACAGCAGGAGGGTATCGTTGGCCTCGGTGATCACTCCGGCCGCCGACATCACGAGGAGCCCGCACGGGGCCTCGCGGTACAGCTTCTCGAACGGCGCGAGGATGGTCATCGTGCGGCCGCGCGGATGACGTCGGCGAGCTCATCCGGACCGGACAGGCTCGGCAGGTGGCCCGCCGCCTTCAGTACCACGAGGGTGCTCGCACTGATCTGCTCGTGCACGTAGTCGCCCACCACCGCGGGAGCGATGACGTCATCGCTGCACTGCACGACGACGGTCGGAACCGTGACCTGCGCGAGGTCGTCGCGGTTGTCGGAGAGGAAGGTCACGCGCGCGAAGTGGCGCGCGATCGTCGGATCGGTGCTGCAGAACAGAGTCGTCAGCTCGTCGCCGATCTCCGGGCGGTCGGGGTTGCCGGTGATGATGGGCGCCATGGTCGCCGACCAGCCGAGGTAGTTGGCGTCGAGGGAGTCGAGCAGGCCGTCGATGTCTGCCTGCGTGAAGCCGCCCTTGTAGGGCCCGTCGTCGACGTAGCGCGGTGAGGGACCGACGAGGATGAGCTGGCCGAAGCGCGACGGGTCTTTCACGGAGGCGACCACGCCCATCATGGAGCTGACCGAGTGGCCCACGTAGACGACATCCGTGAGGTCAAGCGCTTCGAGGATGTCGAGGATGTCGTCGGCGTACCCGTCGATCGAGTCGTACTTGCCCTTGTTGTAGGCGGAGAGATCCGAGCCGCCAGCGCCCACGTGGTCGAACAGGACCACCCGGAAGTCGTCGGTGAACCGCGGCGCCACGTTCTTCCAGATCTCTTGGCTGCAGCCGAAACCGTGAGCGAATACCAGTGCGCGCCCCGCGGGGTTGCCGACAACGTGGACGTTGTTTCGTTTGAGCACATCGATCGTGACGGGAGTCGACACGGGGAGTCTCCTGATGGTGCGGGGAATCGACAGAACTGAGGGAGCGTCGAACGGCGGCGCGAACTCCTAGCCGGAGTATAAGTGTCTCGACGCAAAAAATGTTGCTGTAGATTTCGGGGTTGCCAACGGCGTCAAATGGGGTCATGCGATACGAGAGACAGGACGGGTGAGCACCGGTGGTCGGTGAAGAACGTCTGGCCCATGACTTGCGGGGGGCGGTGGCGCGCGGCGAGATCGTGGCGAATTATCAGCCCCAGCTCGATCTGACGACGGGCAGGGTCGTCGCCGCCGAGGCGCTCGCGCGGTGGAGGCATCCGGAGCTGGGCCTGATCTCGCCGGCCGTGTTCATCCCGATCGCCGAGGAGAGCGAGCTCATCCACGCTCTCGGGCGCTCCATGCTCGACCAAGTGCTGGCCACGGCAGCGGCGTGGCTCAGAGATGGTATCGAGCTCGAAGTCTCGGTCAACGTCTCGGCCAACCAACTCACGACCCTGGAGTTCTTCGACAAGCTCGACGCCGACCTGGAGCACTATCGGCTCCCCCCTCAGGCTGTGACTATCGAGATCACCGAGAGCCAGCCCATCCTCGACACCCCGTCGATAGCGTCGCGGCTCTCCGACCTGCGCGACCGAGGGCTCGGCATCTCCATCGACGACTACGGCGTCGGATACTCGTCGCTCCAGCAGCTCGACCGCATGCCGGCCACCGAGCTCAAGATCGACCTGAGCCTCGTGCAGGACGACAGCGTCGAGGCACTCGCCCTCATGACCGCGGTCGTGGAACTGGCGCACTGGCGCGGGATGCGCGTGGTCGCCGAGGGCATCGAAACCGGAGCGCAGCTCGCCCGCGTGCGGGAGCTCGAGTGCGACAGGGCGCAGGGCTTCCTGCTCGGAATGCCCATGACGCGGGCGGAACTCGAAGACCTCGTCCGCTAGGGAACCTGCTGGGAGCGGAGCGGCCTACAGGCCGTCGAAGTCGACGCTCGCGTCGGGCTCGGTTGCGGCAGCGACCTCCGTGTCGCCGCCGACGTCGATCTGCGTCCACACCACGGGCATGCCCGGCGAGAAGAGGATGTCGATGCCGGGGCCGGAGCGCAGCGGCGGGATGTTCACGTAGCCGCCGCCAGCCTTGATCGCCTCGAGGATCTTGTTCTTCAGGTCGGTGACCGGGTCGGGGAGGAAGTAGTCGCGACCATCGACGGTGAGCCTGTTTACAATCGCCAAGAACACATCCTCCTAGAACCCGCCGGGGTTACGGCCCCGTGCCCAGCAAGGCTACCTTCAGGAGGGCAACCGCGTGAAACACTTGACAGACCCCCGACCTGAAGGACGAACCATGGGCCAGCTGCTGTACGGAACCCCGCCCGAGACGTTCGACCTCGACGACCGCACCCTCGCTCATGTCGAGGTGGTGACGCTCGCCAAGCTCCGCCGCAACGAGAGCTTCGCCATCTCCCTCGACCGCGCCGAGGGCGGTCGCAGCACCCTCTGGATCGGCACCAACGCCACCCTGCAGTTCCGCTTCGACCAGGGCCGCCAGGAGATCAACCGCGCGTGGCTCGACCAGCTCATCGACTCGGCGAACACACCAGGCGGCCTGCGGCTCGAACCGGAGCCGACGGAGGGCTAGTCCCGCGCGGGCAGCACGTAGTTGTAGACGCCCGGATGCTGCGGTTCCACGATCACGGAGCCCTCCTGGTCATCCGGCCCGCGGCCTTCGACAGGGCCGTTGCGCGTTCCCCGGTTCGTGAACGAGCCGTGGTTCGTGATCGGACCGGCCACGCGCCCCGCGGCCTCGATCACGAGGGTGCCGGCCACGCGCACGATGACGCCGCCGAGCACATCGCCCGAGACCGTCGCGGTCGCGAGGCTCTCCACATCGAGACCGCCGTTCAGAACCCCCGAGACCACGAGGGTCGCGCCGCCCCTGAGCGTGACGGTGCCGTCGTGGGTACCCGAGAGGGTGAGCGATCCGCCGTCGAGCACCGTCACGGGGCCCGATGTGGTGCCCGACAGAGTCTCTGTGCTGCTGACGGTGGTGGGCGCTGACGTGTCCATGTTTCGAGTGTAGGCAGGGGCATCCGGCCGATGATACCCCTTGCGCCGCGTCAACAACTCAGGCAGGAACGGGCTGGGAGCACCGTAAAACCCCGGCCCCAGTCGTTCTGCCTGAGTTGTTGACGCCGGGCTCCGCCCGACTCGTCGGGGGCACGACGTAGGGTCGCCCCATGTGCGATATCGCCGGATGCTCGGCAGCAGCCGACCCCGCGGCCCCGCTCGCGCTGTGTCCCGCGCACCTCATCGAGGCGCACGACTGGGTGGTGGGTGATGTCGGCGTGGCCGACCTGCTCCCCTCCCCGTGCCTCGCGTGCGGCGGCAGGGTCGGGCTGCGGTATCCGTCGGGCTGGATCTGCGCGACGTGCGAGTGGCGCGTGGGAGAGGTTCCGGAAGGCGAGGGCGGGGCTGCGGTCGACGTCGTGTACTACATCCGCCAGCGCGACCGCATCAAGATCGGCACGTCGAGCAACCCGCGCGGGAGGTTTCAGGCCCTCTACTTCGACGAGGTTCTCGCGTTCGAGCGCGGGGACCGCCGCGTCGAGCAGAAGCGGCACGCGCAGTTCGCCGCCCACCGCTTTCCGCGCACCGAGTGGTTCGCCGTGCACGACGAGCTTCTCGCCCACATCGCCGACCTCTCGGCGGGCGTCGACGACCCGTGGGAGCGGTACGCGCTCTGGGTGAGCCGCGAGCTAGCGCGGCGGGCGTAACCGCGCAAGCCCCTGCGCCGCGGTACCGACCGTGCCTAGGGTGAACACGTGATCACCACGATGCCTGCCCCCACCGCTGACGACATCAAGCTCGACGTCATCTCGATGACCGAGTGGCGCGTGCGAGACTCGCGCTTCCCGGCCACCGACTCGCGCTGCGTCGTGGGCTTCGTCGAGCGCCGCGGTGACGTGTACGAGGTCATCTCCGTGCTGCAGCCCGGCGACGTGCACAGGTGCGGCTCGCTCGCGAGCGCCACACTGTCGTTCACGGCGCAGTAGTGGCCATCGAGAGCTGGCCCGGCACCGCTTACCCCCTCGGGGCGACACTCGACAGCGGCGGCACCAACTTCGCGCTCTTCAGCGAGGTCGCCGAGACCGCGGAGCTGTGCCTCTTCGACGACGACGGCACCGAGACCCGCGTGACCCTCACCGAGGCCGACGCCTACGTGTGGCACGCCTACCTCCCCGGCGTGACTGCGGGCCAGCGCTACGGCTATCGGGTCACGGGGCCCTACGACCCCTCGAAGGGCCAGCGCGCCAACCCGAACAAACTCCTGCTCGACCCCTACGCGAAGGCCACGGCGGGCGACATCGACTGGGACCAGTCGCTCTTCTCCTACGACTTCGCCGACCCGGATGCCCGCAACGACGACGACTCGGCGAGCCACATGATGCTCGGGGTCGTCGTCGACCAGGAGTTCGACTGGACGGGGGACGCGCTGCCCCGCATCCCGTACAACCGCACGGTGATCTACGAGGCCCACGTGAAGGGCCTCACCGAACTGCACCCGGATGTGCCGGAGGCCGAGCGCGGTACGTACGGCGGCGTCGCGCATCCGGCGATCATCGCCCACCTGCAGAACCTCGGAGTCACCGCCCTCGAGCTCATGCCCGTGCACCAGTTCGTGAACGACTCCACGCTGCAGGAGAAGGGCCTCTCGAACTACTGGGGCTACAACACCATCGGCTTCTTCGCCCCGCACGCCGGGTATTCCGCGCAGGGCGGCGGCGCGCAGGTCGACGAGTTCAAGTCGATGGTGCGCGCGCTGCACGAGGCGGGCATCGAGGTGATCCTCGACGTGGTCTACAACCACACCGCCGAGGGCAACCACCTCGGGCCCACGATCTCGTTCCGCGGCATCGACAACGCCGCGTACTACCGACTCGTCGAAGACGACGAGCAGTTCTACATGGACTACACGGGCACGGGTAACTCGTTCAACGTGCGCCACCCGCACTCCCTGCAGCTCATCATGGACTCGCTGCGATACTGGGTTACCGAGATGCACGTCGACGGCTTCCGCTTCGACCTCGCGGCAACCCTCGCGCGCGAGTTCTTCGACGTGGACAAGCTCTCGACGTTCTTCGAACTCGTGCAGCAAGACCCGATCGTCTCCCAGGTGAAGCTCATCGCCGAGCCGTGGGATGTCGGACCCGGTGGCTACCAGGTGGGCAACTTCCCGCCGCAGTGGACGGAGTGGAACGGCAAGTTCCGCGACACGGTCCGCGACTTCTGGCGCGGCGAGCCCGCGACCGTCGGCGAGTTCGCGGAGCGCCTCGGCGGGTCGGCGGACCTGTACGAGGGCGAGGGGCGCCGGCCGGTGGCATCCATCAACTTCGTCACGGCGCACGACGGCTTCACCCTCCTCGACCTCGTCTCGTACAACGAGAAGCACAATGAGGCCAACGGCGAGAACGGCAACGATGGCGAGTCGAGCAACAGGTCGTGGAACAGCGGCGCGGAGGGCCCCACCGACGACCCGGCGATCAACGACCTGCGCCGCCGCCAGCAGCGCAACTTCCTCGCAACGCTGCTCCTCTCGCAGGGCGTTCCGATGATCGCGCACGGCGACGAACTGGGCCGCTCGCAGTCGGGCAACAACAACACCTACGCACAAGACTCCGAGCTCAGCTGGATCCACTGGGAGAACGCCGACCACGACCTCATCGAGTTCACCGCGGGCCTCACGCGACTGCGGGCGAAGCATCCGACGTTCCGGCGTGTGCGCTTCTTCAACGGCCGGCCGGTCACGCGTGGCGCGGGCGAACCGCTGCCCGACATCGAGTGGCTCGGCATCGAGGGCGCCCCCATGACCGACAGCGACTGGGACACCGACTTCATCAAGGCCGCCGGGGTGTTCCTCAACGGGCAGGGCATCAGGGGCCGGGATGCCCGTGGCCAGCGCATCACCGACAGCAACGTGCTGCTCTACTTCAACGCGTCGGAGAACGATGTCGACTTCCAGCTGCCCGCCGAGGAGTACGGCGGCACGTGGGAGATCGTCGTCGACACCGCGGCCGGCGCGAGCGACGAGCACGTTCCGGCCGGGTCGCCCCTGCACGTCGTCAGCCGCTCCATGATGGTGCTCGTGGCCCCGTGAGCGTCCCCGTCTCCACCTACCGCGTGCAGGTGCGCGCGGCTTTCGACCTGTTCGCCACGGCCGGAATCGTCGACTACCTGCACGATCTCGGCGTCGACTGGATCTACCTCTCCCCCCTGCTGCAGGCCGAGGAGGGCTCCGACCACGGGTACGACGTGACCGACCACTCGCGCATCGATCGGTCGCGCGGCGGAGCCGCGGGGCTCGCCGCGCTCTCGGCCGCGGCGCGTGCGAAGGGCATGGGGGTGCTCGTCGACATCGTGCCGAACCACGTGGGCGTGCAGACTCCCGCGCACAACGCGTGGTGGTGGGACGTGCTGCTTCACGGGCAGTCGTCGCGCTACGCCGAGGCGTTCGACATCGACTGGGCGTTCTCACCTCGGCTGCGCATCCCGGTGCTCGGCGACTCGGTAGACCTCAGCATCGTCGATGGGCAGCTGGACTACTTCGGGATGCGCTTCCCCATCGCTCCCGGAACGGGCGGAGGCACCCCCGCCGAGGTCCACGACCGCCAGCACTACGAGCTCGTGGACTGGCACCGCGCGGACGCCGAGCTGAACTACCGCAGGTTCTTCGCGGTGAACTCGCTCGCGGGCATCCGCGTCGAGGTCCCGTGGGTGTTCGAAGAGTCGCACGCCGAGATCGTGCGGTGGTTCGACGAGGGGCTCGTCGACGGGCTGCGGGTGGACCATCCGGATGGCCTCCTCGACCCCGGTGGCTACCTCGACCGGCTCGCCACGGCCACCGGCTCCGCGTACGTGCTCGTCGAGAAGATCCTCGAGGGCGACGAGCGGATGCCCGCCCACTGGCAGGCCGCGGGGACCACGGGCTATGACGCCCTGGGCGACATCGACAGGGTGCTCGTCGACCCGCGCGGCCGCACCCGACTCGATCGGCTCGAGGATGCGCTGCACGAGGAGCCGCGCGCCCCCGAGTGGCACGACCTCATCCACGACACCCGCCGTGGCATCGCGGACGGGATCCTGCGCTCGGAGATCCTGCGGATCGCGAGGGTGGTGGGGCCCGACACCGCCGACGCGATAGCCGAACTCACGGCGTGCTTCCCCGTGTATCGGTCGTACCTTCCTTACGGCGTCGAGCACCTGGAGGCCGCTTTCGCTGACGCCCGCGAGCGTCGCCCCGACCTCGTGGGGGTGCTCGACTCGCTGTTCCCGGTGCTGTCCGACCCCGCGCATCCGGCCGCCCAGCGCTTGCAGCAGACCACGGGCATGGTCATGGCGAAGGGCGTCGAAGACACGGCCTTCTACCGGTACTCGCGGCTCGCGTCGCTCACCGAAGTGGGCGGCGACCCCGCGGAGTTCTCGATCACGCTCGACGAGTTCCACGCGCGGCAGGAGACGCGGCACGCGGTCTTCCCCGCCTCGCTCACGACGCTCAGCACGCACGACACCAAGCGCGGCGAAGATGTGCGGGCGCGCATCGACGTACTCTCCGAGATCCCGGATGAGTGGCGCTCCACCCTCGGTCGGCTGCGCCAACTCGCGCCCCTCGGCGACGGCCCGCTCGAGAACATGCTGTGGGAGTCGCTCGTCGGAGCGTGGCCCGCGTCGCGCGAGCGCCTCCACGCCTACGCGGAGAAGGCGGCGCGCGAGGCCGGCAACTCGACGGGCTGGGCGGCACCCGACGAGCAGTTCGAGGCCCGGATGCACGCCCTCATCGACTCCGCGTTCGACAACCCGGCCGTGGTCGCAGAGGTCGAGGCGCTCGTCACCCGCATCGCCAGTCCCGGCTGGTCGAACTCGCTCGCGGCGAAGCTCATCCAGCTCACCGCCCCCGGCGTCCCCGACGTGTACCAGGGCAGCGAACTCTGGGAAGACTCGCTCGTCGACCCCGACAACCGGCGACCCGTCGACTTCGACCTCCGGCGAGCGCTGCTCGCCCAGGGCGGTCAGCCCGAGGTAGATTCCACGGGTGCCGCCAAGCTCCTCGTCACGGCCAGCGCGTTGCGACTACGCCGAGACAGCCCCGAGCTGTTCACGCGCTACACGGCGCTTGCGGCCCTCGGCGAGGCGGCCGACCACCTCGTCGCGTTCGACCGCGGCGGCGCGGTCACCCTCGCGACGCGCCTGCCCGTGGGCCTCGCCGCTCGCGGCGGCTGGGGAGACACCGTCGTGCTCCTGCCCCAGCGCCCCGTGGTCGACGTGATCACGGGCCGCGAGTTCGACGGCGGCGAGCTGCTCGTCGCCGACCTTCTGGGGCACTACCCCGTGGCGCTGCTGAGTTCATGACGTTCGAGGTGTGGGCACCGCTCGCCGACTCCGTCGCACTCCAGCTCGACGGCGTCGGCTACCCCATGACCGAGCACGACGGCTGGTGGTCGGCGAACGTGCAGTGGCGACCGGATGCCGACTACGGCTACCTCCTCGACGGCGAGCGCACCGCCGTACCCGACCCGCGGTCGCGCCGCCAGCCGGGCGGCGTGCACGGACTCTCGCGCACCTACTCCCCCGTTGACCCCACGCCCTGGCCCGGTCGCGAGCTCGCGGGCGGCGTCATCTACGAGCTGCACGTCGGCACCTTCACCCCCGAGGGCACCCTCGACTCGGCCGTCGCCCAGCTCGACCACCTCGTCGCCCTCGGGGTCGACTTCGTCGAGCTGCTCCCCGTCAACGGGTTCAACGGACCGCACAACTGGGGTTACGACGGCGTGCTCTGGTACACCGTCCATGAGGGTTACGGCGGGCCGGCCGCGTACCAGCGGTTCGTCGACGCGTGCCATGCGCGGGGTCTGGCGGTCATCCAGGATGTCGTCTACAACCACCTCGGACCGAGCGGCAACTACCTGCCGCGGTTCGGTCCGTACTTCGCCGAGGGTAGCTCCAACACCTGGGGCGACACGATCGACCTCTCGATTCCCGAGGTGCGCGAGTACATCATCCGTAACTCCCTCATGTGGTTACAGGACTACGGGGTCGACGGGCTGCGCCTCGACGCCGTGCACGCGCTCGTCGACGACTCGGAGAAGCACCTGCTGCAGGAGCTGTCGGAGCGGGCGGGCGGCGCGATCCTGATCGCCGAGTCGGACCTCAATGACCCCCGGCTCATCACCCCGCGTCCGGACGGCTACGGGCTCACGGCCCAGTGGAGCGACGACTATCACCACGCCGCGCACGTCGCCTTGAGCGGCGAGACCGGCGGCTACTACGCGGACTTCGACTCGCTCGCCGCCCTCGCGAAAGTCATGGAGCGCGGCTTCTTCCACGACGGCACCTACTCGTCGTTCCGGGGGCGCAACCACGGCGTCCCGATCGACACCGACGCCATCCCGACGTGGCGCCTCATCACCTTCACGCAGGACCATGACCAGATCGGCAACCGCGCCACGGGCGACCGGCTGGCCGCCACCCTCACCTCCAACGGACTCGCGCTCGAGGCCGTGCTCACCCTCCTCGGGCCGTTCACACCCATGATCTTCATGGGTGAGGAGTGGGGAGCGTCCACGCCGTGGCAGTTCTTCACTTCGCACCCCGAGCCCGAGCTGGGGCGCGCGACAGCCGAAGGCCGCATTGCCGAGTTCGCGCGCATGGGATGGGACGAGGCATCGGTTCCCGACCCTCAAGACCCCGCGACCTTCGAGCGCTCGAAGCTCGACTGGGCAGAGCTCGCGCGGCCCGCCCATGCCGCACTGTTCGACCTGTACCGCGCGCTCATCGAGCTGCGTCGACGGATGCCCGCCCTCACCGATCCGCGCTTCTCCACAGTCTCATGCGAGTACAGCGAAAGCGAGCGCTGGTTCCGTCTCGACCGGGAGGGTGTGAGCGTGCTCCTCAATTTCGCCGACAGCAGCCGCGACATCCCCGCCGCCGCGGGCTCGCTCGTGCTGGCCACCGGGCAGGCCGCGCGCAACGGCGCTGCCGTGCGGCTCTCGCCCGAGAGCGCTGCGGTGCTCCGCCACGCGTAGCGCCCGCCCGCCCCGCCGCGGGCGAGGCGACTAGGCGACCTGCGCGCGAGGGGCCAACGCCACCTCGGGCTTCGCGAGTTCTTCGGTGACCTGCTCGACAACCCTCACGTGGCCGAGCAGGCCCGCGACTGCGACATCGAACGCGAGGGATTGAGCCACCTCGACCGCCCGGTCGTAGCGCAGGCCGTGCAGGGCCACGAACACCGGCCCCGCCGACTCGACGAAGCCCACCACCGTGCCACCGATGCACACCTGGACGAGCTCATCACTGAGCCGCTGCGAGGTGGCGATCTCCCCGTTGACGCGTTCCACATATCGACGATAAGCAGCGGGAACTTTCCACAACAGCGGTTGACTTCACAGCTGTGGGGTGGCAGAGCCGCCGGGTAGGGTGGAGCCATGAAGTTTCTGGCTGTCGTCGCCGTCCTCGGTCAGCTCGCCCTCGCGGCCATGGCCGTGGCTGTCGCGCTCACGGGCCTCGTGCTGCTCGCCAGCCTCGCGTACCCGCCGCTGCTGAGCTTCCTGCACTAGTCACTCCCCATCACAGGGAACCGATCGGTCGCATTCGCTACGGCGTCGCCACCTGGAACGTGTTGCAGGCATCCGGCCCGCCCTTGTAACCGATGAGGAACCACTTCTGGCGCGAGTCGCTCGAGCCGTGGGTCCACGTCTCGGGGGTGACCTGGCCCTGCGTCGACGACTGGATGCGGTCGTCGCCGACGGCGGCCGCCGCGCTCAGGGCGTTGTCGATCTGGTCCTGGGTCACGGTGTCAAGGAAGGGCACACCGTTGTCGTCGGTGATGGTGGGTGCCGCGCCCACCCACGCGCCGGCGAAGCAGTCGGCCTGCAGCTCGAGGCGCACCGAGTCGGAGGTCGGGCCGCTCGCCTGCAGGTCGAGGCCGTTCATGATCCCGGTGATGTTCTGGATGTGATGGCCCCACTCGTGCGCGACGACATACATCTCGGCGAGCGGTCCGGCCTCCGCGCCGAAACGGCTCGTGAGCTCGTCGTAGAACGCGGTGTCGACGTAGATGGTCTCGTCGGCGGGGCAGTAGAACGGTCCGACGTCGCTCGTCGCGTTGCCGCATCCGGTGGTCGTTGCGTCGGTGAAGAGCACGATGTTCGTCGAACGGTAGGTCGCGCCCAGCTTCGGTAGCTCGGCAGACCAGTAGGTGTCGAGGGAATCCGACGCGCCGCCCATGAGGCAGTCGATGCTCGCATTGGCCTGGCCGCCGGTGTCGCACTGGCTGATCGCCTCGCCCTGCTCGGTCGTTCCGGCGCCGACCCCGCCCGCAAGGCCCGTGAGATCGACGCCCAACAGCTGCGACACGATGAAGAGGCCGATGACCAGCAGGCCGCCGCCGCCCGCCGCGATGCCCGTGTTGCGGCCACGACGGCTGACACGGCTCGAGTCGATCTTCGCGTTGTCGTTGAACGTCATGGGGTCAACGTTACTGGCCCCGTTTGTCAAGGGCACCCACCTTGACGGGCCCACGGATTAGCGTCGAGGCATGAAGGACATTGCCCGCCAGATCGTCGTCGCCGTCAGTGCTGTCATCGCCGTGATCGGCTCGTTCATCGGGTCGGGTGCCGCAGGCGGAACACCCATTCAGGATGCATCCGGCGGCGCGCTCAGTGCGACAGCGACGCCGATTGCTCCGGATGTTCCGGCCTTCTCCATCTGGAGCGTCATCTACCTGGGCCTCCTCGCCTATGCCGTGTGGCAGTTCCTCCCGAAGCAGGCCCATGCCGAGCGCCACCGCCGTCTCGGGTACTGGATCGCCGCATCCCTGATCCTCAACGCCGCCTGGATCTTGAGCGTGCAGTTCGACCTGCTCTGGTTGAGTCTGCCGGTCATCGCAGCCCTCCTCGCCGTGCTCGCCCGCACCTTCGTGCTGTGCCTGCGCTACCCGCCGTCGGGCACCGTCGACGCGATCATCACGGATGGCACGGTCGGCCTCTACCTCGGCTGGGTCACCATCGCGACAGTCGCCAACGCGACAGCGCTGCTCGTCGCGGCGGGCTTCACGGGCTTCGGCCTGAGCCCGGACCTGTGGGCGGTCATCGTGCTCGCCGTCGCCGGGGTTCTAGGGGTGGCCGTCGCCCTCGCCAGCCGCGGCCGCATCGCCCCGGCGCTCTCGCTCAGCTGGGGTCTCGCGTGGGTGGCTGTCGGCCGGCTCACGGGCGAGCTCGTGTCGGTGCCGGCCGCGATCACGGCGATCCTCGCGCTCGTCGCGGTCCTCGCCGTCACCACTGTCGCGCGCGTGCGCCCGCAGGCGTAGCGTCGGGGAGTGGCTACCGAAAAGACCCGCTGGGTCGGACTCGTCTTCATCAGCATCGCCGTCGCCCTCATCATCGTCGACTCCACGATCGTCAACGTGGCGATCCCGTCGATAGTCGATGAACTCGACATCTCCTCCACCGAGGTGCAGTGGGTGCAGGAGACGTACACGCTCGTGTTCGCATCCCTGCTCCTCGTCTTCGGCACGCTCGCGGACCGCTTCGGGCGCCGCCGCCTGCTGCTCATCGGTGTGGCGATCTTCGCCGTCGCCTCCGTGTTCGCCGCCCTCTCGGCCGACGGCACGCTGCTGATCGCCGCGCGCACGCTACAGGGCGTGGGCGGCGCGATGATCCTGCCGACGTCACTCTCGATCATCAACGCCACGTTCCGCGGTCGCGAGCGGGCCATCGCTTTCGCGGTGTGGGGATCGACGATCGGCGGCATGGCCGCGGTCGGGCCACTCCTCGGCGGATGGCTCACCACCTACTTCTCGTGGCGCTGGGCGTTCGGCATCAACGTGCCGCTCGGCATCATCATCATCGTGGGCGTGCTCGTCTTCGCCGTCGAATCGCGGGAGTCCTCCTCGGGGCGCGTCGACGTGGTCGGTGCCCTCCTCTCGGTCGTCCTCTTCGGCTCCCTCGTGTTCGGCCTCATCGAGGGCCGCACCTACGGCTGGTTCGTCTCCGACACCCCGCCCTCCTTCTGGACCTGGGATGTCTCGCCGATCCCCTTCGCGTTCCTCATCACCCTGCTCGCCCTCGCGGCCTTCATCGCATGGGGGCTGCGCCGCCAGCGCCGGGGCGAGAGCACGATGCTCGCTTTCGGACTGCTGCGCATCCCCTCGTTCCGCAACGGAAACATCGCCGCCCTCATCGTGTCGCTCGGCGAGTTCGGCATCATCCTGTCCCTGCCGCTGTGGCTGCAGAACGTGCTCGGCTACGACGCGCTCCAGACCGGGTTCGTGATTCTCGCGCTGGCCGTCGGCTCGTTCGTGGCCAGCGGTTTCGCTGGCGCGTTCGGCAACCGGATCGCCCCCGTGCTCATCGTGCGGGTGGGCATCCTCGCCGAGATCGTCGGCCTCGTGATCGTCGCCCTCGCCATCAGCCCGTCGGCGCAGTGGTGGCAGATCGTGCCCGGCCTGTTCGTCTATGGATTCGGCGTGGGATGCGCGACCGCCCAGCTCACGGGGGTGGTCTTGAAAGACGTCCCGCTCGAGCAGAGCGGCCAGGGCTCCGGCACTCAGAGCACCTCTCGGCAGATCGGCTCGGCCCTCGGGATCGCCATCCTCGGCACCGTGCTCTTCACCTCGCTCGGCAGCGGGCTCACGTCGCGCCTCGAGGAGCGCAGCGAGATCCCCGCCGCGGTGCAGAGCCAGATCGTCTCGCTCGTCGTCGACTCGTCGGGCACGGCCATCCCGTCGCTCGAGGCGAAGTCTCCCGACGCGGCAACCGACGCGCGCGCGGCCTTCAGCGACGCCACCCGCTACTCGGCGTTCTCGGCTGCCGGATTCCTCGTCCTCGGCTTCCTCGCGACCCTGCGCCTCGGCGGCTCGGGCCGCCGCGAAGAGCTGTAGCCCGCCCCGCGCGCGCGAGGGACCTAGTGGCGGCCGTCGCGACGGAAGGTACGCCGGATGCGCTCCCGTAGCTTGCGGCGGGCCCGGCCCGCGGCGGTCGCAGCGGGGGGCTCGTTGTACTCGTCGGCGAACTCCTGGCCGCTCATCCGCTGGATGGCCTCCATGATGTCGTCGGTGACGGCGCGGCGGGCCTTGCCCGAGGCCGCATCGCCGAGCGCCGACACGGGGGCCCCGAACTCGACGGTCACGCGCGCGAGGTGAATGCGGCTCGATCCGGGCGGCTGGATGTTCTGGGTGCCCGTGAGCGCGACCGGAATCACTGGGGCGCCCGAGGTGAGGGCGAGCCACGCGACTCCCGTGCGCCCACGGTAGAGGCGGCCATCCCTGGAGCGCGTGCCCTCGGGGTAGATCGCGAAGGCGTCGCCGTGCTCGAGCACTCCGAGGCCAGCGTTGAGAGCATCCTGAGCGGCCTGCCCCGCCGAACGCTCGACAGCGATGGCCCCGATGCCCGTGAAGAAGAGGCGCGAGACGAGGCCTTTGAAGCCCGTGCCGGTGAAGTACTCCGACTTCGCGAGAAACGAGACCGAGCGCGGAGCCACGAGCGTGATGACCACCGAATCGATGAACGACAGATGGTTGCTCGCAATCAGCACCGCGCCGCGGCGCGGCACGTTCTGCTTGCCCGTGACCTTCGGCCGGAACACCAGCCGTGCCACGGGGGCGAGGAACGCCCGCGCGAGGAACTTGATCACTCGGGCAAGCCTACGGGGCTACCGCCTTCGCGCGCTTCTCGTCGAGCGGTGCGGTGCCGGCCTCGCGGAGCCCGCGGTAGTAGAGCATCGCCTCATCCTGCCGCTCCTTCTCCGCACCGAGCGCGATGGGAGCGCCGATGTGCTCGGGGGTGAACTCGAATGCGGCGACGAGCGGGAGGGCGTGCTCGCGCAGGCGCGGCAGCAGGCGGTCGTCGATGTAGGCCGTGATCGCCTGCGCGCGCTGCGTCGAGATGCGGCCGTGGATGAGGTACCAGGCGGCATTCTTCTCGATGAGCCCGAGCCCGAACAGGTCGCGCAACCACGTCATCACCTGGCGCGTGCCCTCGTCTTCGATGGCCTCGACGCCGTCAGTGAACGCCTCCCACTGCAGCAGCTCGCCGTGCGCACGGGCGGCCTCGATGAGCGCGTTCTGGTTGCTGTTGAAGAGCTGCGCGGCCTCCATCTTGGGCAGTTTCGAGGCGTTCTTGAGGCGCCCGGCAATCTCGGCGACCATCGACTGCACGCGGTCGGTGAGCAGCTGGCGCTGCGAGTTCGAGTCGCGCACGTAGCCCACGGAACGAGCCGTCGAGCCGAAGTCGACGACGCTCTGAGCGAGGCGGCGCAGGCCCGTGCGATTGACCGCGGCCTCGTTCACCTGGTCGGCCACGTACTGCGCCATCGCGCCGGCATCCGCATGGGCGAACTTGCGCGAGTAGTCGGTGAGCAGTCGCTTGGCCACGAGCTGCAGCAGCACGTTGTTGTCGCCCTCGAAGGTGGCGTAGATGTCCATGTCTGCGCGCAGCGACGTGAGGCGGTTCTCCACGAGGAATCCGGATCCGCCGCAGGCCTCGCGGGCCTCCTGCAGGATGTCGAGAGCGGCCCAGGTGCTGAGCGGTTTGAGAGCAGCGGCGAGGGTCTCGAGGTCTTGGCGGTCGGCATCCGTGTCGGTGCGACCGCTGAAGACGCCGTCGAACTTGTCGAGGAATACCTCGTGCGCGAACGACATCGCGTAGGTGGTGGCGAGGCGCGGCAGCAGGCGGCGCTGGTGGCGCTGATAGTCGAGGATGACCTCTTCCTCGGTGTCGCTCGCGGCGGTGAACTGGCGCCGCTGCGAGCCGTATGAGATGGCGATCGTGAGGGCGAGCTTGCTCACCACCGTCGCCGCGCCGTCGAGGGAGACGCGGCCCTGCACGAGGGTGCCGAGCATCGTGAAGAAGCGGCGGCCGGGGCTCGCGATGGGCGAGCTGTAGGTGCCGTCTTCAGCGACATCGCCGTAGCGGTTGAGGAGGTTGAGTCGCGGCACGCGCACGTTATCGAAGTGCAGCCGCCCGTTGTCGATGCCGTTCAGGCCGCCCTTGAGGCCGTCGTCTTCGCCGCCGATACCGGGCAGGAAGCCGTTGTCGTCACGGATCGGCACGTAGAAGGCGTGAACGCCGTGGTTGACGCCCTTCGTGATGAGCTGCGCGAAGACCACAGCCGCGCGGCCGTCCACCGCGGCGTTGCCGAGGTAGTCCTTCCAGGCCGCCCGGAACGGGGTGTGCAGGATGAACTCCTGCGTGTCGGAGTTGTACGTCGCCGTGGTACCCACCGCCGCGACATCCGACCCGTGGCCCGTCTCGGTCATCGCGAAGGCGCCCGGAATCTCGAGGCTCATGATGCCGGGCAGGAACTCCTTATGGTGGCGCTCGGTGCCCAAGTGCATGACAGCGGCGCCGAACAGGCCCCACTGCACACCCGACTTGATCTGCAGCGACGGATCCGCCAGCACGAGCTCCTCGAAGCCCGCGATGTTGCCGCCGTGGTTCTCCTCGCCGCCCACCGACTTCGGGAACGCGCGGTGCACAGCGCCCTCGGCGACGAGCAGGTGCAGCTGGCCCATGACGCGCTTGCGGTGCTCCTCGAGTGAGAGGCCCTCGATGCGCTTGATCTCGGGCTTGGCCGCGAGCGCGCGGGCGGTGCGCCGGATGTCTCGCCACTGGCCCATGAGCTGCTCTCCGAGTGCCGCTACGTCGACGACGGGGGCGGCGGGCTTGGTGGCGGGGACTTTGGTGGTGCGGTCGACGGTCTGGCTCATATCGTCACGGTACGTCTGACACGCGCAGGACGAAAACGCTCAGTGCGGAGGGTGCAAACCTCATCGGGGGCCCACTGCCCCGCATTGGCGAGACTCTACAAAGACGACGGTCGCCGATTGTGGACCTACGCGCTCCCTGCCCGTAGTCGTGCGGCTACTCGCCCGCCGGTGCGTAGATTGTCGCGATCGGGGACGTCGTGGTCTCGGCCAGATAGGTGACCATGGCATTGGCAGCGGAGTAACCTCCCGACTGCCAGTTGTTCACGCTGGCCGTTCCCCCGTAGCCGATGGTCGGCGCATACGGGAAGGCGGGGTTGTTGATCGGGTCGCCCACCTCGACACCCCCGAGGGATGATATGGACACCCCGCGCACCGAGGATACGGTCGTCGTGACGCCATACAGCCAGCCGCGATGACCGGGGTAGCCGTTCTCGATGACCGTGAGTCCGTCGAAATCCCAGGCGACGAGCGCGTTGACCATGGAGCTTGCCTCGGGAGGAGTGACCTGGGTCGGGGCAAACCCGAGTGCGTCAGTGAGGGCGGCGACCACGGCGGAGGGTTCGGAGAAATAGGAGAAGCTGGCGATGTACTCGCCTCCGGCGCCTGCGATGGTGAATCCCCTGCCGGTGACCGTGACAACGGCCGCGGCAATGGGATCGGATGGATCAACCGGCGCGCTCGATGAGCCACCGGGGTTCGTCGTGGCCGTCGGCCGGGGAGTCGCCGAGGCGGACGGGGTTGCGGACACCGTCGGCCGCGGGGTGGAGGTCTCCTGAGCCGACGGGACCGAGGCGCCCGCGCATCCGGCGAGCAACAGGACAGTAGCGCCCGCGACCAGCAATATGATCTTCACTCGTTTAGCGTATCGGGTCTGCGCCGATCTCTAGTGTCGATCAGATAACAACATCCGCCTCTATCTCTATATAGGTAGACTTCGGGAATGACGCCCCTCTCCCGCATCACACCGGCAACCCTCGACGTGCTCTCCTCTCTGCTCGCCGCACCGGCGCCCACGTGGGGGATGCTCGTGATCAAGGAGTCCGGCCGCCCCGCGGGCAGCGTCTACCCGATCCTCGAACGACTCGAGCGCAGCGGATGGGTGACCTCGGAGTGGGACGACGACGCGAGCCGGCCAGGTCCCCGGCGCCGCCTGTACGAGCTGACGGCCGAGGGGGCTGGCGCGGCGCGGCAGGCTGTTCGTGCGCAGTCCGTCGTCGGCGGAGCTACGGGAGCCCTCGCGTGAGCCGCGCGCTTCGGGGGGTCATCCGGATCGCTGCCTGGTCACTGCCGGCGGGCGTCAAAGACCGGTACCGCGAGGAATGGCTGGCCGATGTTGCAGGCGCCCGTGAGGCGGGCATCGACGCGTCGAGCATCGCCGCGGGCGCCGTGCTGTTCAGCGTGACACTGCGCCGCGACACCCCGGACGTGCTCGGGGTGCCCCTGACCGTCGCCGCGCGCCGCCACGCCCGATGGGGCACGGCGCTGCTGTTGTCGGCCCTGGTCTTCGCGTTTGGGTCGTTCCTCACCGGCGGCTTCAGCACGGGAAGCGGGGGCGCACTCGCGGTCGCGGCGACCGTGTGGGGCGGGCTCACGGCGGCGGCCACGGTTCTCGGCCTCATCGCCCTGTGGCGGGCGGCCCTGCTCGCCTCGCCGCTCGCCCGGATAGCGGCTGCGACCCTCACGACGGCCGCGGCAGCCTTCGCCTCGCTCACGGTGATCCCGCAGAGCTCCGTTGTGGGAGTGCTCATGGTGCCGGTCGGCCTGCTGCTCGGGATCGCGGGAGCCGTTGTCGGGCTCGTAGCGTGGGCGGGCAGCGGCTCTCTCCCCGCGGCCGAGAGCACGAGCCCGCGCGTCTCCGGATCGAAACGACAGCTCGTCATCGCGGCACTGGTCGTCGGCGGCTTGTTCCTCGCCGCACTCCTCTTCCTCTTCACGGGCCTCGGTGGCTGGCTCGCGATCGTCGGAGTTCCCGCAATAGCACTGCTCCTCGCGGTGTTCTACGTCATCCAGGCCCGACGTACCGTGAACGAGCCCGCACCACGAGTCGCTTGGCTCGCCGTGCTGGTCACGGGCGCGGGCGCCGTTGCCACAGTCGTCATCGGCGGGCTCGACCTGCTGGTCTGGTCCCCCCTCGCCATCGCGCCCGGCTACACGCTTGAGGAGATCTGGGCGGCGCTGACTCCCGCCGATCTCGCTGTCGGGATCGGCTCCGCCGTCGGCTGGATAGTGTTCTGGTCGCTCATCACCGTCGCGTACATCGCCGGAGCGGTTGTCGTGCTGGGTCGCGCCGGACGCCCGTCCTCGCGAATGTTCGCCGCCGCGGGCCTGCTACTCATCGCCGGCGCTGTCTTCTTCCAGTTCATCGCCGGCTTCTCACTGGGGATGAGCATCTCCGACACCCTTCCGCCCTACGTGGGCGGCGGCTCGGATATCCGTGCGTGGTATGCCATGGCGGGGCAACTGGCCCTCGTCGCCTCGCTGATCCTCAGCATCGCGCCGCGGCCGCTGCCCACTGTGCGAACCGCTGCGGCCTGACCGTCGGCGCGGGGCGCTAGCGAGAGCTGCGGTAGAGGACGTGCCGCTGCAGGGGATGCCCCTCCGCGACCGCGGGGTGGTCGAAGTCACCGGCCTCGTCGCGGACCATGCCGATGCGCTCCATCACGCGGCGGGACGGAGCGTTGCCCACCGCGGTGAACGAGATGACCTCGCTGAGGGCAAGGGTCGTGAACGCATAGTCGAGCACGGCCCGCGCCGCCTCGGTGGCGTAGCCGTTGCCCCAGGCCGCGCGCGCGAAGCGCCAGCCGATCTCCCGCTCGGCGCGGAAGTCAGGCTGCGCCAACCCCGTGAAACCGAGGAACTCACCGCCTGCTTCGACAGCCCAGAGCCCCCACCCGCGCTCGTTGAGGCCCGAGCTGATGCGGTCGAACGCCGCGTCGGACTCCTCGCGCGTGAGCACCGAGGGGAAGAACTCGCGTACCGCGGGGTCGGCGTTCATGGCGGCCCACGGCGCCCGATCGCTCTCCTGCCACTGCCTCAGCAGCAGACGCTCGGTCGCGATCATGCGGCTGCCGCCACCACCCCGAGCAGCGCCTCCCCATACTGCTCGAGCTTCTTCTCGCCCACGCCCGTGATGGTGCCGAGCTCCTCCAGCGACGACGGCTTGGTGACGGCGATGCCGCGCAGGGTGGCGTCGCCGAAGACGATGTAGGCGGGAACGCCCTGGGCCGTCGCCTCGCCCGAGCGCCACGCACGCAGGGCCTCGAACAGCGGCAGGGCCACCTCGGGCAGCTGCGCGGCGACAGCCTTCTTCGCGGCCTTCGAGCGCTTCGGCGCCTCGCGGCGCAGCAGCACCTGGCGCGACCCCGAAAGCACAGTTGACGACGCATCCGTAATGACGAGGATGCCGTACTCCCCCTCGACCGCGAGCAACCCCTGGGCGAGCAGCTGCCGCACGACTCCCCGCCACTCCTGCTCGGAGATGTCTTGCCCGATGCCGAACGTGGCGAGGGAGTCGTGGCCGTACTGCGAGACGCGGGGGGTCTGCTTGCCGAGCAGGATGTCGACGAGGTGGCCCGCACCGTAGCTCTGGTTGCGCTCGCGCTTGAGGCGCACGATCGTGGAGAGCAGCTTCTGCGCAGGGATCGTGCCATCCCACGTCTCGGGCGGCGCGAGGCACGTGTCGCAGTTGCCGCACGCCTCGGAGACCTGGCCGAAGTAGCCGAGCAACTGCACCCGGCGGCACTCGACCGTCTCGCACAGCGCGAGCATGGCGTCGAGGTGGGCGCCCATGCGGCGGCGATGGGCGAGGTCACCCTCGGACTGGTCGATCATGCGCCGCTGCTGCACGACATCCTGCAGTCCGTACGCGAGCCAGGCTGTGGACGGCAGGCCGTCACGGCCCGCGCGGCCCGTCTCCTGGTAGTAGCCTTCGACGCTCTTCGGCAGATCGAGGTGGGCGACGAAGCGCACATCGGGCTTGTCGATGCCCATGCCGAACGCGATCGTCGCGACCATGACCATGCCGTCTTCGCGCAGGAAGCGGCTCTGGTTGCGGGAGCGCACCCCCGCGTCGAGGCCGGCGTGGTACGGCAGCGCCTGGATGCCGTTCTCCATGAGGAACTCTGCGGTCTTCTCCACTGATGCCCGCGACAGGCAGTACACGATGCCCGCGTCGCCCGCATGCTCGGTGCGCAGCAGCGAGAGCAACTGCTGCAGCGGCTGCGCCTTGCCCTCGATGCGGTACTGGATGTTCGGCCGGTCGAAGCTCGACACGAACTGGCTCGCACCCGTGAGGTCGAGCCGCTGGGCGATCTCGCGCCGCGTCTGCTCGGTGGCCGTGGCCGTGAGGGCGATACGCGGCACGGTCGGCCAGCGCTCGTGCAGCATCGAGAGCTGCAGGTACTCCGGCCGGAAGTCGTGCCCCCACTGCGACACGCAGTGGGCTTCGTCGATGGCGAAGAGGGCGATCGTGCCGCGATCGAGCATCCCGGCGGCCGACCGCAGGCGCTCGGGAGCGAGGTACAGCAGGTCGAGCTCGCCAGCGAGGAACGCGGCTTCGACACGAGCGCGCTCATCGGCCGACTGTGTGGAGTTGAGGAACGCGGCGCGCGCGCCGACGGCGGAGAGCGCATCCACCTGATCTTGCATGAGTGCGATGAGCGGGGAGATGACGACGCCCGTGCCCTCGCGCACGAGCGACGGGATCTGGTAGCACAATGACTTGCCGCCGCCCGTGGGCATGAGCACGAGTGCGTCGCCGCCGTCGATGACGGTCTGGATGATGTCGGCCTGCTGGCCACGGAACGACGAGTACCCGAACGTCTTCTCGAGAACGGAGAGTGCGGGAGTCATGCCTTAACAGTAGGTGGCGGGGCCGACGCCGGGTCGGCCCCGCCACCTATCCGTGGACTAGAACTTCAGCACGAGGCTCGGCCAGCTCGTGGAGCCGGCACTCTGCTCGTTGCCGAGGTACTTCGCCGTCAGCAGATGGATGCCGCGGCCGAGGCCCGTGATGGGCACCGTGACCTTGCCGCCCGCGCCGAGCTGCACAGTCGTGATCTTGCGGCTTCCGTCGTAGATCGCGACCTCGCCGGTCGGCACGATGCCACCCGCACCGACGACCGTCACGCGGTAGTCGAGCGGCTGGTTGCCGATCACGAGCACTCTGCTCACCGTGGCCACCGTCGCGCTCGTCGCCTTGCGCACATCCACCTCGGCGCAGGTGGCGACGCCGTTCGCGAAGCCCTCCTTGCTCGCCGTGACCGTCACGGTGATCTTGGCGCCCGCATCCGCGCCGACGAGCCTGTACGTCGCCGCCGTCGCGCCCTCGATAGCGGTGCCGTTGCGGCTCCACTGGTATGCGAGTGTCGGGTCGCCGACACTCCAGGTTCCGCCATCCGTGCGCAGCGTTCCGCCGACCCGCGCCTGGCCCGTGATCACCGGCGCCGTGACGCTCCCGATGGCCGTCTCGGTGGAGGTCACCTCGATGGGCACGTCGATCGCGGTCCCCGTCTGCGGCACGGTCACCGTGAGCACGAGGGTGCCCGCGGGGGTGCCCTCCGGAATCGTGATCGAGACGGATGCCCGCCCGACCTCATCCGTCGTGTCGACGATCGCGGGGTCGATAGCGGCTTCGCCGAGCACAGTGTCTCCCGCGCTCACCACCGCGGTGCCCGCGTTCGGCTCGCCATTGCTGAACAGCAGCGACGACAGGCCGAGTGTCACCGCATCGCCACTGCTGTAGCCGTCGGCATCCGGAGCAGAGAGGGAAACCCCCACGGCGCGCTGCGCGTAGTCGATGCTCGCTACCGGATTCGCCGTGAAGTAGTCGACCATGCTCTGCAGGTCGACCTTGCCCGAGTCGGCCTTGTTGGTGCCCTGAGCGAGCGTGAGGAAGTTGTCGCCTCCCGCCGCGAGGAACGAGTTGACCGTCACCGTGTAGCTGCCCGCCGGGTCGATGAGCTCGCCGTCGAGGTAGATGGCATCGATGCGGTCGCCCGCGGCTCCCGCCGGGTCGTAGGTGTACTCGAACCCGGTCGAGACCCCGAGCTTGAGGAACGGACGGCTCGCCCCTGCGGGCTGCCACTGCTCCTCGAGCACCTGCTTGAGCTGGGCGCCCGTGAGGTCCATGGTCACGAGGGTGTTGGCGAAGGGCTGCACTGCTGCGGCCTCCGCGAACGTGACGTTACCGTTCGGGTCGGTGGCTCCCGTGCCCGTGAACTTCAGGTCGGCACGCAGGCCGCCGGGGTTCATGAGCGCGATCTGCGAGCCCGCATCCTTGGTCGCGGAGAGCTGCACATCGGCCACGAAGTTGCCGAGCGTCGACTCGCCGCCGCGGTTCTCCGAGCCGGCCGCGGTCTGCTTCGCGCGGTTGAGGTCGGCAGTGATCTCACCGACCTTGACGGCACCGAGCTGCTTGGCGACGGCCACGGCGTCCGCGACGATCTGCGCAACCTCGGGGTCGGGCGCGAAGGCTCCCGCGAGCGGCAGCACCTCGGCAGAGATGCTCAGCAATTCGCCCGACCGGGGGTCTACCGAGAGGCTCATGTGGCTGTACTTCTCGCCGTACTGCCCCGAGGAGATGACCGGGCGCAGCGTGTCGGTGCCGGGGATAGCAATCTCGTGGTCGTACGCGAGGTGCGTGTGGCCCGAGATTATCGCGTCGATGTTCGCGTCTGCACCCGTGACGATCTTGCCGAAGGGCGAGTCATCAGTCGCGCTCGCGATGTCCGTGGTGGTCGCTCCCTCGTGCACGAGGAGCACGATCACGTCGGCCTCGCCGTTGGACTCGTCACCGTCGCTGAGCTGGTCGGCGACGCGGTTCACGGCGGGCACGACCGGTCCGACATCCAGAGTCGCAATGCCGTCGGGGCTGACCAAGCTCGGCAGTTCCTCGGTGACCGCACCGACGAAGCCGATCGTGACGTCACCGAACTGCTTGAGGAAGTACTCCTGGAACGCGGGAGTCTGCGTGCCTTTCTCGTACAGGTTCGCCGCGAGGTAGTCCCAGTCGGCGAGGTCGGAGATCCTCCCGTCGACGTCATCGCGGCCCTGGTCGAACTCGTGGTTGCCGAAGGCGCTCGTGTCGAGGCCTATCGCGTTGAGGGCCTCGATGGTCGGCTCATCCCTCTGGATGAACGAGGTGAACGTGGACGCCCCGATGAAGTCGCCCGCCCCGACGAACAGGGTGTTCGGGTTGGCGGCGCGGTAGGAGTCGACCATGCCACCGAGCACGGCTGCGCCGGCGATGGGCGGGGCGGCCTCGAGCCGGCCGTGGAAGTCGTTGACGCTCACGAGGTCGATGTCCACGGGCGTCGGCGCCGAGCTCAGCCCGACCTTCACCGGGTCGTGATCGCTCGAGCGGAACGGGGTTCCCGCCTCCGCGGCACCGAACTCGTAACCGCGGTCCGACCACTCGGGCGAGTTGATGTTCCAGACATCCGTGCCGGTGACGCTCGCCGCGAGTGACGGCGACGCGAAGGCGTGGTCGAGCGAGCCGAGCTCGCCGTCGAACGTGTAGGTGTACTCGTCAGTGTTGTCGGGCACGAGGTCGACGAATCCGGCGGCGGTCAGCACCTGGGCCGGGTCTTCTTCGTGGTACGCGTTGAAGTCGCCGACGAGCATGACGTCAGGACCCTTGGCCGGATCCGCCTGGATGCCCGTCACGAAGTCGAGGAGGCTCGTGGCCTGCTCGACCCGCTCGGTGTTGAAGAAGCCCTGCAGGTCGGCCGGCTCGGTGCCGCCGCCCGTGGGTGGGCTCTTGGACTTGAAGTGGTTCGCCACGACAGTGAGCACCTTGCCGTCCACGTCGAACGTCTGCGCGATCGGCTCGCGGGCGATGTCCCACACGGTCTCGTCGCTGTCGGCGATGCTGTCTCCCACCGGGGTCGCGACGGCAGGCTTGTAGATGATCGCGTTCGTGATGAAGTCGGTGGTCGCCGCATCCAGCAGCACCTGCGGGGTGGGCACGTAGGCCCAGGTTCCCGCGCCGGCAGCGGCATTCAGGGCGTCGACGAGGTTGCCGAGCGCCTCATCCGGTGCCTCACCGAGCTTCACGGAGTTCTCGATCTCCATGAGACCCACGATGTCGGCGTCGAGGGCGTTGATGGCCGCGACGATCTTCGACTGCTGGATGGCGAAGTGCTCAGCGTCATCTGCGCCGCGGGCATCCCCGCCGAAGGTCGTGAAGTAGTTGAAGACGTTGAAGGCGCCCACCGAGAAGTCGCCGCCGACCTCGGCGGGGGCATCCGTGCGCGGGTTGAGGGTCTCCCACGTGGGCTCGTACGCCGCGTACTCCGCGGGGGATGTGTCGCTCAGCGGGCGCTGCGGCTGCAGGCGCCAGTCGTCGAAGCCCCACCCGAGGATCATGCCCCCGGCGGGTGCGACGAACTTGTCGCCGTTGCGCACGACCGTGCTCGTGTCGAAGTACGGCTGCCCGCCGGGGTGGGCGCCGTTGCTGATCTGGATGCTGTAGCCGTCGTCCACGAGCAGGCGGTTCGCTCGGTTGGCAGCGGCGATCGCGAGGGCTGCGTCGCCCGCATCCGTCGTCTCCGTTGCCTTCACGGCCAGGCTTCCGACGTTGAGCCACAGCGTGCCGAAGTTGAAGAGTTGGTGGCTCGAGCTGAGGTACGCGCTCTCGGGCGTGACGAGCATGCCCTCGTACGCCTCACGCGCGCTGCCGACCACGCTGTCGGGCAGCACGGTGGCCGCGGGCACACCGGCGCCGGCCGTCACCACCGTGTAGGCAGCGTCGGTGGTCGCCGTGATCTGCGTCTGGCCGTTGAACTCGCCCGCCGTGCCCGTCACCGTCACGAGGTCGCCGAGGGCGACCGCCGGGTTGGCGTTGGCCGAGAAGACGAAGATTCCGTCCGAGCGGTTGTCCGTGACATCCGCCGAGGGGTCTTGAAGGTAGAAGCCCCGATATCCGCTCGCCGTCGCGTTGCGATAGTCGCCGGTGACGACGCCCTGAACGGTGACTACCGCGCCGGCGAGCGGCGTGGATGCGCCGTCACCCTGCACGTCGGCGATGGTGTTGGTGACCACGACCGCACTGGCGGCGGTGGCGGTGAGGGCTGTGAAGCCCAGGGCGAGGGCGGTTGCTGCCGCAAGGGCTGCGATGGAGCGGGGAACGCGCTGTAGTGCCATGACTCGGTGGTCTCCTCTGTGTGCTGATGAGAGCTAGGGGGAAGAACAAGGCGTCGGGTGTACCCCCAACGGGGGTCATGTCCACCATAGGCATGGCCCCCGACGAAAGTCGAGGACGGAGGAGCAAGTTCACCTTTCCTTCATCAAAATAGTTAGGTTAGGCTGTCCTCACTATGGCTACCCGCTTCCCGACCCGTGTCCTTCTCAGCGCCGCAGCTCTCGGTGCCGCCGGCGGCGTCTACGTCGTCGCCCTCAACTGGGCCAGTGTGCTCACCGGCGCCATCGCGTACTACGCGTACGCCGCGACGATCGCCCTCTGGGCCCTTCCGGTCTTCGTCGCGCAGGCGCTGCTGCGCCGCCCCGGGATCGCTCTTCTCACCTCGGTCATCATGGGGCTCATCAACGCCGCCTTCACGCCGTTCGGCGTGCAGCAGCTGATGAACTTCGTGGTGGTCGGCATTGTCATGGAGCTCCCGTTCGCCGTCACCCTGTACCGCCGCTGGAGCAAGCGCTTCTTCTGGGTCGCGCACCCGGTATCGGCGCTGCTGCAGAGCGCGATCTACACCGTGTCGGTCATCCTCGCGTTCGAGGCCGTGCCGTGGTGGGCGCTCGCGATCGCCATCGTCGGCGGAGTCATCTCGTCGTTCGTGGTGACCTGGCTCGGCCAGCTCATCGCCGGGCGCCTGCGCAAGGCCGGGCTCGGCGGCCGTGAGGTAGTCACCTCCGCCACAGCGTGATCGCTGTCGAGAACGTCCGGATCCGCCACGAGGGCTCGGACGCGTGGACGCCCGACGGCGTGACCTTCGCGATCGGGCCGGGCGAGGTCGTGCTGCTGCTCGGGCCGAGCGGCTCGGGCAAGTCGACACTCGCACTCGCGCTCAACGGGCTCATCCCCCACGAGGTCCCGGCCGAGCTCTCCGGCGCGATCACGGTCGCCGGCGCGCGCACCGCCGACCGGACTGTCGCACAGCTCAGCGAGCACGTCGGCATGGTCTTCCAAGACCCGGACTCGCAGCTGGTGACGGGCACCCTCCTCGACGAGGTGTGCTTCGGGCCGGAGAACCTGCTCGTCCCCCTGGACGAGGTGCTCGCCCGGGCCGAGCGCGCTCTTCGCCGCGTCGGGCTCTGGGAGCGCCGGGGCGACAACCCGGACCTGCTCTCCGGAGGAGGGCGGCAGCGGCTCGCGATCGCCTGCGCGCTCGCCCTCGAGTCACCGCTGATCATGCTCGACGAGCCGACCGCCAACCTCGACCCCGCGGGCATCGAAGAGGTCTACGCGGCTCTCGCGGAGGTGGTCGCGAGCGGCGAGCGCTCGATCCTCCTCGTCGAGCACAACCTCGACGCCGCGATCGACCTCGTCGACCGGGTGGTGGTGATCGACAGGAACGGGCGCATCGCCGCCGACGGCTCTGTCGACCAGGTGCTCCGCGAGGGCACCAAGCTCCTCGGGGCCCTCGGCGTGTGGATCCCGGTGGCGACGATGGCGGCCCTGCGGCTGCGCGCGGCCGGCGTCGACCTCGATCCGCTGCCGCTCACCCCCCGCGAGCTCGCTTCGGCATTGGACGCCGTACAACTGCCCGCTCCGCCCGCCGTCCCTGCGGTGGCGCCCGGCGGCGACTCCGTCATCACCGTGGACGGGCTCACCATCACACGGCGCAAGACCGAGATACTCACGGATGTCTCCCTCGAGGTCGCCCGCGGCGAGCTGCTCGCCATCGTGGGCACCAACGGCGCGGGCAAGACCACACTGCTGCAGGCGATCGCCGGGGTCGTGGCACCGCCCCGCGGGCGCATCCGCACCGCCGGACTGGACCCGGCGAGAGCCGACGCCCGCGCCCTCGCCCGCCACGTCGGTTTCGTGTTCCAGAACCCCGAGCACCAGTTCATCCGCCACACCGTCGCGGAAGAGCTCGCGCACGGGCTCGAACTGCAGCGCCTCGATGCGGAGGCGATCGCCGAGCGCGTTGACTCGATGCTCGACCGCTTCGGCCTCTCCCGCCTGCGCGACCTCCATCCCTTCCTGCTCTCGGGCGGGCAGAAGCGCCGGCTCTCGGTGGGGACCGCGCTCATCGCCGGCGCACCCGTCCTCGCGCTCGACGAACCCACCTTCGGACAGGACCGGGAGCGGGCGGCCGAGCTGCTCGACATCCTCACCCAGCTCAACGAGGAGGGCACCACCGTCCTCATCGTCTCCCACGACCTGCAGCTCGTCGCCGAGCACGCCACCTCCGTCGCGGTCATGCGGGGCGGGAGGCTCCTCGCCAAGCAGCCCGCGGCGGTCGCGCTCGCCGGCGACCTCCTGGAGGACGCCGGCCTGCGTCATCCGCCGCTCGGGCAGGCAATGCGCGCTCTCACGCAGCACGACGCCTGGCGCGGTATCTCGCGGCTGCGGGATCTGCCGTGAACCCCTACGCCGAGAGCGCCGACTACGGCGCGGTCAGGTTCCTGCACCGGCTCAACCCGCTCTCGAAGCTGTTCGCGCCCCTGCCGGCGATGGTGCTCGTCATCCTCACGCGCGACGTCGCGACCCCGCTGGCCCTCATCCTGCTCGGGATGGCGCTGCTGCTCGTCGGCGCGCACCTCGACGGCAGGCTCGCGCTCCTCCTCTTCGTCGCACTGCCCCTGGCCGTGGCCTTCCTGTCGGTGAGCTTCGGCGTCTGGACCGACCGGGACCGGGTGCCGTCTAGTCCTGACGTCTTCAGCCTCGGCGACTACGCCTTCACCTCCGAGATGTGGCTCGCGGGGTTCTCGACGGCGCTGCGGCTGGGTGCCGTGGTCGTCCTCGGGCTGCTCGCGGGCGCGACGAGCACGGGCGCTGAGCTGGTCCGCGCCCTGGTGCAGCAGCTCCGCGTCCCGTACCGCATCGGCTACACCGCGCTCGCGGCATTCCGGTTCGTGCCCCGCTTCGGGCACGAGCTGGAGGTCATCCGCTCGGCCCACCGCGTGCGCGGCATGACGGGCGGGCGCGGCCCGGTCGCCGGAGCCCGGCGGTACCTCGGCTACGTCGTGCCCCTGCTGGCGGGCGCGATCCGGCACGCCGAGCGCGTCGCCCTCGCGATGGATGCCCGCGCCTTCGGCGCCCACCCGACCCGCACCGAGCGGCACATCGTGCCGTTCCGCCCGCGCGACTGGGCATTCCTCGTGCTCTTCTGGGCGGCCACCGCTGCCCTGTTCATCCTCGCCCCCCGAATGGAGATCCCGTGAGTTTCAACGGCCGCAAGAACACCACCCTGTGCCTCGTCGAGGTCGTGCGCACCGAGCGCATCAGCCCGAACTTCGTGCGCGTCACCGTAGGCGGGCCGTCGCTCGCGGCGATGACCAAGCACGGCTACGACCACTGGTTCCGCCTGTTCCTCCCCCAGGAGGACGGCGAGACGAGCTTCGACCTCCCGAAGCGCGTCGACACCCGCGGGTACCTCCAGTACCTGCGGATGCCCGCCGAGACGCGGCCCCCCATGCGCAACTACACGGTGCGGGAGTTCCGGCCCGACGCCCTCGAACTCGACATCGACTTCGTGGTGCACGGCGACGAGGGGCTCGCCACCCGGTTCGCCACGCGGGCCAAGCCCGGCGACACTCTCGCGCTCCTCGACCAGGGCGCGGGCTTCGAGTTCGACCCGGCGGTCGGGCACTACTTGCTCGCGGCCGACGAGACCGGCCTGCCGGCGGTGGCCGGCATCCTTCGCGACCTGCCGCGGGACGCCCGCGGCGCGGCAGTCATCGAGGTGCCGCACTCCGACGACGTGCAGGAGCTCTCGCCCCCTGAGGGCGTCGCGGTCGAGTGGATTGTGCGCGGCGAGCACGCCCGCCCCGGCGCGCTCGCACTCGAGGCCGTCAAGCGCTGGGCCAAGCCCGCCGAACCCACCACCGGGTACCTCGTCGGCGAGCAGGCGCTCGCGACGGGTGCGCGACGCTGGCTGGTCAACGAGCTAGGAGTGGCCAAGAAGTCGATCGTGTTCAGCGGCTACTGGAAGATCGGGGTGTCGAACTAGAACTAGTCGGGGATGAGCCGCTTGCTCATACTCACTATCGGGTCGACGTCGTAGCCGAGGCTGCGGTAGAAGCCGATGACCCGCTCGTTGCCCTCGCGAATCTGCAGGTTGAACTTGGGGCAGCCGAGGTCGAGCAGCACCTGCTCCGCTGCGGCCATGAGCTCGCGGCCGTGTCCGCCGCCCTGCAGTTCGGGCAGCACCGCGAGGTAGTAGACCCAGCCGCGGTGGCCGTCGAACCCGACCATGGCGGTGCCCGAGACAACGTCGTCGAGGTCGAGTACCAGGAACAGCTCGGGCTGCACTGACAGCTTGCGCGCGATGTCCTTCCGCGGGTCGTTCCACGGGCGCGTGAGGCCGCACGCCTCCCACAGCGCGACGACCGCGTCGGTGTCAGCGGCGACGAATGACCGGATGCTCATGCCTCAATGCTCGCACCGCCAGCACGATCCCGGCCCCGAGCAGGAACCCGATGCTGTTCGACAGCACGTCCCGCCACTCGCCGACCCGGCCGGGGAGCAGCAGCGCCTGGTAGAGCTCGACGAACCCTGAGAGCGCCGTGCCGAGGAGGAGCACCCACCAACCGCGCCAGAGGAGCGCGGCGAGAACGCCCAGCGGGACGAACATCCCGATGTTCGCGAGGAACTCGATGTCGTCGTATCCGACCCCGATGAGCAGGCCGCGGTCGTGGAAGTACCCCAGAACGGAGTTCACGAGGATCGCGACAGTGCCCGTGCCGGGGATCCGCGGCGTCAGCGTGACGAAGAGCACGAAGGCCGTGTACGCGGCCAGCGCGACGGCGAGGACGCGGCGGGTGATGTTCACAACTCAGGCTACTCCGGCCCCTCTGGTCGCACCTCGAGGTTCTGGGGCGGTTCTGCCTGAGTTGTTCACCGTCTGCCGCGGGAACGACGAAGGCGCCCACCCCGACGGGATGGGCGCCTTCGATGCGGCAGGTGCTACAGCGCTGCGAGCTCGGCGAGCAGCGCGTCGCCGGGAGCGGCGTAGTCGCTCTTGGCGTCGATCTCGGCGCGGCCGAGCAGCTCGTCCATCTTGCGACGGCGGTTGCGGTTGATGAGGGTCACGACGGTGCCCTGCTTGCCGGCGCGGCCCGTGCGGCCCGAGCGGTGCAGGTAGGTCTTGTACTCCTCGGGGGCGTCAGCCTGAATGACGAGCGAGATGTCGTCGACGTGGATGCCGCGGGCCGCGACATCCGTCGCCACCAGCACGTTGACCCGGCCGCTGGTGAGCAGCTGCAGGTTGCGCGTGCGGCGCGACTGGTTGAGGTCGCCGTGGAGGCTCGTGGCGGGGATGCCGGCATCCTCCAAGTAGTCGCTCATCTCTTCGGCGAACGCACGCGTGCGCGTGAAGATGAGGGTCTTGCCGTCGCCAGCAGCGAGCTGCTCGATGATGGCCCGCTTGTCGCGCTGCTCGATGAGGAGCACGCGGTGGTCGATCGTGGAGGAGGCCTGGTCTTCGCCGGCGACCTCATGCACCGCCGGGTCGACGAGGAACTCGTTGACGAGGGTGGCGACACCCTTGTCGAGGGTTGCCGAGAACAGCAGCTTCTGGCCGCCGACACTCGTCTCCTTGAGGATGCGCTGCACGGGCTCGAGGAATCCGAGGTCGCACATGTGGTCGGCCTCGTCGAGCACGGTGACGATCACGTTGCTGAGGTCGAGGCGGCCCTGCTCGATGAGGTCCTCGACGCGGCCGGGGGTCGCGATGACGATGTCGACGCCGCGCTGCAGAGCCGAGACCTGCTTGTACTGGGGAACGCCACCGACGATGGTCGTGGTGAACAGGCCGACGCTGCGTGCGATGGGCTGCACGGTGCGGTCGATCTGCTGCGCGAGCTCGCGCGTGGGGGCGAGGATGAGCGCACGGGGCTTGCGGCCCATCTGGCGGTCCTTGCCTCCGTTGTTCTCCATGAGGCGCTCCACGAGGGGGGCGCCGAAGGCGATGGTCTTGCCCGAGCCGGTCTTGCCGCGGCCGAGCACGTCCTTGCCCGCGAGCACGTCCGGGATGGTCGCAGCCTGGATCGCGAAGGGAGCCTCCGCACCCATCGACGCGAGCTGGCGCACGATGTTGTTGCCGAGACCGAGGTCGCCGAAGGTCACGCCCTCGACGTCACTCGCGGTGATGACGGCGGCCTCGAGACGCTCGAGGACGACATCCTCGACGGGACCGGAGGTGGTGGCGCGGGTGTAGAAGTCGCTCTCGCGCTTGGCGGGGCGGTCGTCACGGTCGAACGAGCGCGGGGCGCGGTCGTCACGGTTGTACGCGGGACGCGCCGGGCGGTCGTCACGGTCGAACGAACGGGCCGGACGCTCGGCGCGGTCGTAGCTCGGACGCTCGGGGCGGTCGTAGCTGCGGGCCGGGCGGTCATCGCGGTTGTACGCGGGACGGGCCGGACGGTCCGCACGGTCGTAGGACGGTCGCTCCGGACGGTCGTAGGAACGCGCGGGGCGGTCGTTGCCGTAGGCCGGACGCTCGGTGCGGGCCGGACGGTCGTTGCGGTCTCCGTACGAAGGTCGCTCCGTGCGCTCCGGGCGGTCGTACGAACGGGCCGGACGGTCGTCGCGGTTGTACGCGGGACGGGCAGCGCGGTCGTCACGGGCAGGGCGCTCGTCGCGGTTGTAGGCGGGACGCTCGGTGCGCGGTGCGCGGTCGTTGTAGGCGGGGCGCTCGGTGCGGTCGCCATACGACGGACGCGCCGGACGCTCGTTGTTCGAGCCGCCGACACCCGAGGTGCGGGCGGGGCGGTCGCCGTAGGAGGGACGCTCGACGGCCGGGCGGTCGCCGTACGACGGACGCTCGGGGCGGCGATCGCCGTAGGCCGGGCGCTGCGCGGGCTTGGAGTCGCGGGGGCTCCAGTCGGGGCGCTTGTCGTCGGTGCGGGGCTTGCCGTAGGCCGGGCGGTCACCCGTGCGTGCGGCGCGGTCGTCCTGGGTCCAACGCTTCTTGGGCGCTTCGGTTGCGGCGTCAGCGCGGTAGCCGCGGTGACCCTCGCGCTGCGCACCCTTGGGGGCGCCTGCGGACTTGTAGGGCTTCTTGCCTCCGGTGGTCTTACCAACGCTGGAGGGCTTGCTGAAGTTAGGCATAGTTCTTTCCGGGTTCTGTGTTCTGTAGTTCACAGAGCGCATGAAGGTGAGCCACCGTAAAACATGGCTTACTGGATACCCGGGCAGTCTTTGACCGAGGCCGTCACATACATTCGTGTGATGTCACCAGGTGGATTTACCTGGTAATCCGGCCCGCAAGACTTACAAACCCATGCGCAACAATTAGCGCTGTCTTGAGCCGACCTGTCTACGTTACTGCATCGCTGGGCAAAGTACTAGGTTGGACCGGATGATCGCCATCGAGTCGCCCCGCGAGCACGGGATCGCCGAACTGCTGCGCGACGGCGAGGCCTACGCCGAGTCGCTTTACCCGGCAGAGGAGAACTTCATCCTGCCGCTCGAAGCGCTCGAGAAGCCGGGCGTGACCGTCTTCGTCGCGCGCGTCGACGGGGTGGCGCTCGGGATGGCGGCGCTCGTGGTCTCGGAATCCGGTGCCGAGCTCAAACGGCTGTTCGTGAGCGACGCGGCGCGCGGGCGGGGGTTCGCCGGATCGCTGCTGGATGCCCTCGAGGAGCACGCCCGCGGAGCCGGGGTCGCGAGCATCCGGCTGGAGACGGGCAACCGCTCGGACGCCGCCGTCGCGCTGTACGAGAAGCGCGGCTACCGGCACATCCCGCGTTTCGGCGAGTACGTCGACTCGGCCTCGAGCGTGTGCATGGAACTCACGCTCTAGGTCAGACGGCAGCCTTCGCCGCGCGCCGCACAGCCCGTCGCTCCGACGCGCCCTCGACGAGGTAGTAGAGCACCGGCAGCACGATGAGCGTGAGGATCGTCGACGACACGAGGCCGCCGATCACGATGATCGCGAGCGGTTGCGAGATGAACCCGCCGTTGCCCGTGAGTCCGATACCGAGAGGCAGGAGCGCGAAGATCGTCGCCGTCGCGGTCATGAGAATGGGCCGCAGGCGTCGGGACGCACCGTGCACGATAGCCTCGCGCACGGTCATCCCGCGGACACGGTACTGGTTGATGAGGTCGACGAGCACGATGGCGTTCGTCACCACGATGCCGATGAGCATGAGCACGCCGATGAGCGAGGCGACGCCGAGCGGGATGCCCGAGATGACCTGCAGCGCGATGGCACCGGTTGCGGCGAAGGGCACGGAGACGAGCAGCAGCAGCGGCTGGCGCAGGCTCTTGAAGGTGGCGACCATGACGACGTACACGATGAGGATCGCCACGAGCAGCGCGAGCCCGAGCTGGCTGAACGCGTCGCTCTGCTGCGACGTGACGCCGCCGAGCGTGGCGGAGACGCCGGCGGGCAGCTTCGCATCGTCCACTGCGTTCTGCACGTCGAGCGACGCCGTGCCGACATTGTCGCTGCCGGGCGTGACGGTGACCGTCGCCGAGCGCACCCCCTTGATCGTCGTGATGCTCGCGGGGCCGTTCTGCTGCTCCACGGTCGCGATGTTCGACAGCGGCTGGAGGCCGGTCGCCGTCGGGATCTGGAAGTCTTTGAGCTCCTGGATCGTCGTCGGCGCGCTGTCGTTGAGGATGTAGATCGAGAGGGTCTTCTCGTCGATGACGACGGATCCGACCGCGCTCGGGTTCATCGCCGCGGTCACGATGCCGCCCACGGCGATCTCGCTCAGGCCAGCCTCAGCAGCCTTGACCCTGTCGACGTTGATCGCGATGAAGGGCAGGTCGGAGGCGAGGTTGCTCGTCGCTTCGGCCACGACGTCGAGGCCCTTGACCGCGGTCAGGACCTTGTCCGTGGCATCCTGCAGCTCCTTCTCGCTCGTCGCCGTGATGTTGATGGCGATGTTCGAGGAGGCGAAACCGCCGCCCGCGGCCTGAAGGGTGACCTCACCCGCGTCGCTGATGCCCTCGACGGCCTTGCGAACCTCCGCCTGCAGCTTCACCTGATCGACGTTGGGGTCGGTGGTGAGCGAGAAGGTGGATGCACCCCCACCCGTGAAGGCGGCGCGCAGCGAGCTGCCGCTCGAGCCGATGGAGAGCTGCACCGTCTCGACGCCCTTGACGTCGAGGAGGGCCGACTCGACCTTCTTCGCCGCGTCGTCGCGGGCAGCGAGGGAGGCGCCGAGCGGGAGGGTCTGCGACACCGTGAGGGTGTTCTGGCCGCTGTCGCCGATGAAGTTCGTCTTCATGAACGGCACGAGCGCGCCCGTGGCGCCGAGCAGGAGCACGGCGACGAGGATTGTCGCGACCGGGCGCTTGAGGGTCCAGTTGATGACGGGCAGGTACCCCTTCTGCAGGCGCGACGGCTTCTCGAGCTCGTCCTCCTCGGCGGCGGGCTCGTGCTTGTGCACGGTCTTGTTGCCGAGGAACCAGTACGCGAGCACGGGAACGATCGTGAGCGACACGAAGAGGGATGCGGCGAGCGCGATGGTCACCGTGAGGGCGAAGGGCCTGAACAGCTCACCCGTGATGTCACCCACGAGCGCGATGGGCAGGAACACCGCCACCGTTGTCGCGGTGGACGCCGTGACGGCACCCGCGACCTCCTTCACCGCGGCGAGGATCGCGGGCAGCTTCTCCTCCCCGAGCGAGAGGTGTCTCTTGATGTTCTCGATGACGACGATCGAGTCGTCAACCACACGACCGATCGCGATGGTGAGCGCACCGAGCGTGATGATGTTGAGCGTGTAGCCCGCCGCCTGCATCCCGATGAACGTGATGAGCACGGATGCGGGAATCGAGATCGCGGTGACCAACGTCGAGCGCACCGAGAGCAGGAAGAGCAGGATCACGATCACGGCGAACGCGAGGCCGAGCAGCCCCTCGGTCGCGAGCGAGTTGATGGACTCCTCGATGAACGGCGCCTGGTCGAACGCGATAGTGAACTTCGTGTTGCTGCCGAGGGCATCCTCGAGCTTCGGGATGAGGTCGCGCACGGCCTGGGACACGGAGACCGTGTTTCCGGCCGGGGTCTTCGTGATCGCGATCGTGAGGGCGGGTTCGCCGTTGACGCGCGAGATGCCCGTGACCGGGTCGTCGACGATGGCGACGGATGCGACATCCGCGAGGGTCACGACGGTTCCGGTATTGCCACCGAGCAGGGGCAGGGTGGAGATCTCGTCGGCCGACGACAGGCGCGTACCCGCCTGCACGGTGAGGGTCTTGTCGTCTTCGGTGATCTGGCCGGCGGGCAGCAGCACGCCGTTGTTGTCGAGGGCGTCGCGGATCGACTGGTTCGACAGCCCGTCGGCGAACAGCTTCGCCGGGTCGGGGGTGATCACGACGCGCTGGGCCGTGGTGCCGAGCAGGCTCACATCGCTCACGTCGTCGAGCTTCTTGAGCTCGACGATCGTGGAGCTCTCGAGTTTGGCGCTGAGGTCATCCGGTGACAGGTCGCTCGATACGGCGATCTGGATGACCGGCAGGTCGGAGAAGTTGAAGGTGAGCACCTGGGTGTCTGCACTGTCGGGCAGACCCTGGATGCGGTTGATGGCGAGCTGGACCTTCTGCTCGGCGGTCGCGATGTTCGTGCCGTACTCGAACGCCGCCGTCACACTCGACACGTTCGCGCTCGAGGTTGCCGTCGTGGAGTCGAGGCCCGCAACACCTTGGATTGCCGCCTCGATGGGCGTCGAGACATCCTTGTCGACCACCGCGGGCGAGGCGCCGGGGTAGCTCGTGATGATGAAGATCTGCGGCAGGTTCAGCGACGGGATGAGCTCCTGCTTGAGGGAGGTCAGCGCGATGCCGCCGAACACGCCGATGACCACGGTCACGAGGGCGATGAGTGCGCGGTTGCGCAGGCTGAAGACGGAGAAAAGGTGCACGTGGTTACTCTCTGCTGCGAGGACGTGTGTGGCGCGTCCTCCCAGTATCGCCGCGAGAGGTTGCGGCGGCGTACTCCGAGTGGATTAGTTACACGACCGACGCGGTCAGGTCTGCACTGGTCTCGGGCATGGGGTGACGGCCGACGGTCGCCCAGGCGCGGGCGAGCGCATCCACCGCCCGCTCGGTCTCGTCGGCGGAATAGGAGAACGGGATGCGCAGGAAGCGCTCGAAGGCGCCGTCGACCCCGAAGCGTGGACCGGCGGCAATGATGAGGCCCTCGTTGCGCGCGGCGATCGCGAGCTGCGAACTGACCGGATGCCCGAGGTTCACCCACGCCGTGAGCCCACCCCGCGCGTGCGGCATGTGCCATTCGGGCAGACGCTGGGCGAGCAGCCGCTCGAGGCGGTCGCGGCCCTCGCGCAGGTAGGCGCGGCGCGCGTCGAGGATGCCGTCGAAGTCGCGCAGCAGGTTGCTGACGAGCAACTGCTCGAGGATGGGCGTGCCCAAGTCGCCCGAGGCGCGCGACCGGATGAGGCGCTGGATAACCGTGCGATCCGCCCGGATCCACCCGATGCGCACGCCGCCCCACACGGTCTTGCCGACCGAGCCGATGAGGATGGCGCTGCCGTGGGCCGCGAACGGCAGGGTATCGCGGCGGCCGTCGAGGCTCAGGTCGGCCATCGTCTCGTCGGCGACGATCGTGGTGCCGTGCTGGGAGGCGAGCGCGAGTACGCGCTCGCGCAGCTCCTCGGGCATGGACGCGCCCGTGGGGTTGTGGTTGTCGGGCATGAGGTAGCCGATCGACGGGCTCGTGCGCTGGATCACCTGCTCGAGCGCGATCTCGTCCCACCCTTCCTCGGCCGTGACCGAGATGGGGGCGATGCGCGCGCCCGCGACCTTGAGCGCCTCGAGCGCGTGCGGGTACGTCGGGTTCTCGATCATGGCGCGGTCGCCGCGCGCCACCACGGTGCGGGCGATGAGCGAGATGGCGTGCTGAGCGCCGATGGTCACCATGATCTGGTCGGGACTCGTCGGCAGGCCGCGCGCCGTGTACCTCTCCGCGAGTGCTTCACGCAGCGGGAGGATGCCCACCAGGTCGAACCCGGAGTCCCCCAGGTGTGCGGGCAGCTGCTCGGCGGCGAGCTGCGCCGCGGCGACGAGGCCGGGGATCGCCGGCATCGCCGCCTTGCTGAAGTCGAGATATCCGGGCGCCGAGTCGAAGGCCTGGATCGCCTTGAAGGGCAGCTGCGCCATGCTGCCCGAGCCGCGCACGCTCGAGAGGTAGCCCGCCTCGCGCAGCTCCGCGTAGGCAGCGGTCACTGTCGTGCGGCTCACCTCGAGCTGGGCGGCGAGCTCGCGCTCGGCGGGAAGGCGAGTACCGGAGGCGACGCGGCCGTCGAGAATCAGGAGCCGGATGCGGTCCGCCAAGGCCGTGTACGCCACGCCACTATCACGCCAGCCGACGAGAAGGGTGGCCAATTGGCGGGCCGAGAGGGTGCTCATCCGTCCACCGTACCGGAATTGGCATCTTGTTCCCAGTCCAATTAAAGAATTGGATTGCCATATGACCTCAGCACCGACCATGGCCCGCCGCGTAACCCAGCTCCTCGTGGGTCTCTTCCTCTATGGGTTCGCGATCGCCATGATGATCCGCGCCGCACTCGGCATCTCGCCGTGGGACGTGCTCAGCCAGGGCATCGTGCTGCACACGGGCCTCAACTACGCGGTCATCACGAATGTCGTGGGTGCTCTCGTTCTGCTGCTCTGGATCCCGATCCGCCAGAAGCCCGGCATCGGCACCGTCGTCAACGTGCTGCTCATCGGCCCCAGCATCGAGGTGGGGCTGTGGATGCTGCCGCAGGTGGACGATCTCGTGCCGCGCATCCTGCTGCTCGCCGGCGGGCTCGTGCTCCTGGCCATCGCGACGGGACTCTACATCGGCGCCCGCTTCGGCCCCGGCCCGCGCGACGGCCTCATGACGGGCATCCACCGTCGCACCGGCTGGCCGATCTGGGCCGTGCGCACCTCCATAGAGGTCACGGTTCTCGCCATCGGATGGCTGCTCGGCGGAAACGTCGGGTTCGGCACTCTCGCGTTCGCGCTGCTCATCGGGCCCATGGTGAACATCACGCTGCCGCTGCTGCGCGTGCCCGAGGCGGCCCCGTCACCCCAGAAACAGGAGGTCTCCGCATGATGATCGCTCTGGGCGTGCTCGCGCTCGTCGGAGTGGTGGCAACCCTCCGGCTCGTCGTCACCGACGGTCACCGGAGGGTGCCGACCCGCTACAGGTGAGCCTCCGCGTAGACGCGCATCGCGTCGCGCACGAAGGTGGCACCCTCGACTCCGCCGTAGTTCGCCGCGAAGCGCTCGTCGGCGACGTACGTCTCGGCCAGCCACAGGTAGTACTCCTTGAGCGGGGCGCCGGTGCCGGCACCGGGGGTGCCAGGTATCGCGGTCACCCAGTCGGCCTGGCGCTTCGCGAGCGCCTGAGCCTCGGCGCTGTGCGGAGCGATGCCCCGGTCGGCGGCCTCGATCCAGTCGAATCCGAGCTCGGCCGCGCGGGTCTTCCAGGCCGACTTCTCGTCGGCCGTCATCGTGCGCCACCAGCTGTCGCTGTCGGCATAGGCCTGCGCGCCCCACAGCTCCTCGACCTCTCCCTTGTACTGGGTGTGGTCGAATCCGTTCAACATCTCCTCTGCCATCAGTTGTTCACCTCCCTCCATCTTCCGGATCGTCGTCGTTACCGACGCGATCTGCCTGTCGATCCGCTCCTTCTCTTGGTGGAGCCAATCGAGGTGTTTCGCCAGCGCGCCGGCGTCGTCGCCCTTCGCCAGCACCTCGGCGATGGCCGGGATGCCCAGGCCCAGTTCGCGCAGCATCAAGATGCGCTGCAGACGCACGAGCGCGAGCCCGTCGTAGTAGCGGTATCCGTTATCGCCGACCCTGCTCGGCTTGAGCAGCCCGACCTCGCCGTAGTGCCGCAGTGTGCGGGACGTCGTGCCCGCGAGCCGCGCCACCTCCTGTATCGACCAGTCCATGCTCACCACGCTAAACGTTGACGCAGCGTCAAGGTCAAGCGCGGCGCGGCGGCACCCGCCCGCCGTCCTGCCGTCCTCATCCGTTCGAGTGCTCGCGTTCTGCGCGGGGACTAGCTGCTGGAGCACAGAACGCGAGCACTCGGGTCCGGCGCGACGACAGGGCCGACGCCGACGCCGGTGCCCGACAGAGGCCAACTCGCGATATAACTTGACTTCCCGCGAGACGCGATATAACGTGACTCTCACACACGCGATATAACGCGAGAGAGGAGGCCACCGTGGCCCAGGAGAAATGGCTCATCGACGGCCCCAAAACGATCGACATCGATTCGGTCCGCAAGCTCAAGGTCGGCCTCATCGCCGGCCAGGTCAGCGTCATCGGGCACGACGAACCCGGCGCGCGCATCGAGGTGCACTCGATCAAAGGCAAAGACCTGCTCGTCAGCCTCGACGGCGACACCCTCGAGATCGACCACGCGCAACTGCGCTGGGACAACTTCATCGACGTCTTCAAGTCGTTCCGGGGCAGCGCCCACGTCGACATCACCATCGCCGTTCCGCGCGACATCGCCCTCAAGTTCGGCGTCGTCTCGGCGAGCGCCCTCATCAGCGGTCTGACGGAGGATGCCACGGTCTCCACGGTCAGCGGCGACGTGGTGGTCGACGGCCTCTACGGCGACCTGCAGGTCAACGGGGTGAGCGGAGAGGTCTCGATCCGCAACCACTACGGCAAGATCAACGCCCACACCATCTCGGGCGACATCACCGCCACGGGCGAAGTCATGAAGTTCACGGGCGACACCGTGTCGGGCGACGTATTCCTCGATATCAAGGGTGTACCTGACCTGGTGCGGGTGAACACCGTGTCCGGCGACGTGACGGTGCGACTGGAGAACGGCGTGCCCGCGCAGTACAAGATCAACACGGTGAGCGGCAAACTGCAGCTCGACGATTCGGAGATCACGGGCATCCGGGGCGGTTACACCGGCAAGTACGGCGACCTGAGCGCCATGTGGCTCGAGTTCGGCGCCAACACGGTGTCGGGCAACATCTCGGTGCTGCACCAGGTGTCGGCATGACGCCGCCCGTCTTCGCGCACGGCCACCTGCGGCTCTATCTGCTGAGCCTGCTCGCCGACACCGAACAGGGCATGCACGGCTACGAGCTCATGACCGCGCTCTCCGACCGGTTCGGCGGCACCTACGTGCCGAGCGCCGGCACCATCTACCCTCGCCTCGCCAAGCTCGAGGAGGAGGCGCTCGTCACCAAGGCCAGCGACGGCCGCAAGACCGTCTACATGATCACGGATGCGGGCCGCGCAGAACTGGCAGCGCGCGAGTCCGAGCTCGACGGCATCGAGAACGACGTCACCGACTCGGTGCGGCGCCTCGCGGACGAGGTGCGCTCGAGCGTCAACGACGCCATGCGGACCCTCCGAGCCGACCTGGCCTCCGCCGCGCGGGATGCCCGCACCGATGCTCGCGAGGCTGGCCGCTCGGTGAAGCTCGACCCTGCGAACCAGAGCAACCCCGGCAGCCGCGGACAGCTCGCGCAGGCCGAGGTCGTCATCAACCAGTTCCGGGCGGAACTGCGGTCGGAGCTGCGCCTGTCGGTCTCGCGCGGCACCGAGCTCACGCACGAGACCGTCGATGTGCTGCGCGCGGGACTCGACGAGCTCAAGAAGCAGGTGCTGGGCTCGCTCAGCCGCTGAACGCGACCGGGATGTAGAGGTCCTGCACCCGGTCGCCGAGCGCGGTGTGGTCGTTGCGGGTGAAAAGGCCGCACGCCTGCTTCGTGCAATCGAATCCGTCGCCGACCGGATCCCCCGCCACGATGTACGCCGTGAACGTGCCGCCCGCCACATCGTCGTAGCTGCGCGCGCCGAACAGCTTCCACGCCCAGTCGTCGTTGATCCAGTTGCTGGGCGCGTACTGGACGGTGCCGACCTCGACGCTCTCCTGCGCCTGGTCGGGGACGCCGCCGATGCACGGGCCGGGCTTGGTGGCCGGATCATCCGGGATCACGCACAGCGCCACGTAGATGCCGCGCGAGCCGTCGTAGCCGGTGCCGCTCACCACCAGCTTGTCGCCGGGCACGAGGGCCGACGTATCGAGCACTCCGCCCGGATCCGGGGCCACGACCATGAGCTCGCGCGTGCGGCCGTCGTCACCCGTGGCGGTGACCGACGTGGGCCAGTCGACCGCCGCGTCGTCCTGATGGGAGAGCCCCTGGTTCTGGTGCGCGACGATCGGAACGACGATGATCGCGACGGGTACCAGCACGACGACGAGCGCCGCTCCCACTATCCACAGCCCACGACGGCGGCGACGGGTTTCGGGCATGAGGGAATTCTAGGTGGGACAAGTGAGTTGACACGTTCCGCGCGAGGAGTAGGCTCGCCCCTCGTGACTAACGAAGCTCGGTCTGCCAAACGCTGGCTGATCGGCGAACCTATCGCTTCCGACAAGCTGGAAGGCCAGCTGCTCCCGAAGCACCTCGCACTGCCGATCTTCGCGAGCGACCCGCTCTCCTCTGTCGCGTACGCTCCGCAGGAACTGCTCATGATCCTGCTGCTCGGCGGGCTCGCGTTCCTCTCGTTTGCGCCGGGCGTCGCTGCGGCCGTCGTCATCCTGCTCATCGTGGTCGTGCTCTCGTACCGCCAGCTCATCAAGGCCTACCCCAGCGGCGGCGGCGACTACGAGGTCGCGTCGAAGAACCTGGGAGAGAAGGCCGGCCTCGTCGTCGCCTCCGCCCTCCTCGTCGACTACGTCCTGACCGTTGCGGTGTCTGTCGCCTCCGGCGTGGACAACATCATCTCGGCGGTGCCAGCGCTCAACCCGTACCGCGTGGAGATCGCGGTCTTCTTCGTCATCCTCCTCGCCGCCGTCAACCTCCGCGGCGTGCGCGAGTCTGGCAAGGCCTTCGCCGTTCCCACCTACCTCTTTATCGGCTCCATCGCCGTCATGATCGTCGTCGCGCTCGTGCGCACGTGGTCGGGCGACGCGCCGGTCGCCGAGAGCGCGAGCATCATCGTGCAGTCGGAAGACATCTCGAAGGCCGCGTTCATCCTGCTTCTGCTGCGTGCATTCGCGAGCGGATGCGCCGCGCTCACGGGTGTCGAGGCCATCTCGAACGGCGTTCCCGCCTTCCGCCGCCCGAAGATCAAGAACGCGCAGAAGACTCTCATGGCCATGGGTGCGACCGCCATCCTGCTGTTCTCGGGCCTCGTCGCCGTGGCCCTCATCGCCAACGTGCACTACATCGACTGCACAGACCCGAACCTCACTAACCTCCTCGGCTGCGGCGACGGCGACACCCCGCAGCGCAGCCTCATCGCGCAGATGGCGTCGGCGACGTTCGGCAATAACAGCATCCCGTTCTTCCTCATCCAGGTCGTCACGGCCGCGGTGCTCCTGCTTGCCGCCAACACCGCATTCAACGGCTTCCCCCTGCTCGGCTCCGTGCTCGCGACCGACCGCTACGCCCCCAAGTCGCTCGCCACGCGCGGCGACCGCCTCATCTTCAGCAACGGCGTCATCACGCTCTCGATCGCCGCCGGGGTGCTGCTCGTGGTCTTCCAGGCCGACGTGACGACGCTCATCCAGCTATACATCATCGGCGTCTTCGTCTCCTTCACCCTCGGCCAAACCGGCATGGTGCGTCATTGGCTCCGGATGCTCCGCAACGGCTGTGACGACCGGGGAGCAGTCTGGCGGGGCCTCGCCATCAACGCCGTCGGTGCCGTGATGACCGCGAGCGTGCTCATCATCGTGACGGTGACGAAGTTCCAGCACGGCGCGTGGATCGTCTTCATCATCATGCCTATCCTCTTCACCCTCATGCTCGGCGTGAACCGGTACTACCGCGATGTGGACCGCGAGATCGAGGCCGACCCGACCACACGCTTCGGGGCCAAGGGCGACCACGCCATCGTGCTCGTCGGCCGCATGCAGAAGCCCGTGCTCAAGGCACTCGACTACGCGATCGCGGCCCGCCACGAATCGATCGAAGCCGTGCACGTCTCCATCGACGACGCCGCCACGGAGAAGCTCGAGCAAGACTGGGTCGAGCAGAACATCAAGGTGCCGCTCAACGTGCTCGAGTCGCCGTACCGCGATATCAGCGCGCCCCTCATGAAGTACATCAAGCACCGCCGCGAGGAGTTCGGCTCCGAGGTCGTCACGGTCTACACCCCGCAGTACATCGTCGGGCACTGGTGGGAGAACTTCCTCCACAACCACAAGGCTCGTCGCATCCGCCAGAAGCTCGCGCTCGTGCACGGCGTCGTCATCGCGCTCGTGCCGTGGCTGCTCGACTCCTCGACCCTCATCTACGGTCGCCGCAGCCGCCCGCTGCCCGGCGACGCCCGTCGCGGTGAGCCGCGCCGCCCCGTCGCGCGCCGACCGATGCCGCCCGCCGCCGCACATGTGAGGCCGAAGCCGACAGCGACGGCGACTGCCGTCGTCGAGAAGCCCACGAAGGCCGCCGCCGAGAAGCCAGCACCGAAGAAGCCTGCTGCCCGGAAGCCCGCAACTCCGAAGAAGACGACCGAGAAGTGAGTCTCGGCCGCGACCTGGTCGCCGTCCTCGTGGGCGGCGTCATCGGAACCGGCCTGCGTCTCGCGATCGACGCCGCGATCGCCCACGGCGACACCGACTTCCCGCTCTCCACCCTCCTCATCAACTGCGTCGGCGCGTTCGCGCTCGGCGTGCTGGTCTCCCGCCTCTGGAGCACAGCACCGTCGTGGCTCAAGGCCGGGCTCGGCGCGGGGCTGCTCGGCTCGTTCACGACGTTCTCGGCGTTCGCCGTGTCGCTCGTGTCACTGTCCCGCGCGGGCGAATGGATGCCCGCCCTCGGCTACCTCGCGCTCACACTGCTCCTCGGCCTCGGTTCGGCGGCCCTCGGCCTTGCCCTCGGCAGACGTGCGCCGGTGCATCCGGAGTTCGACGAATGATCGTCGTCGCCACCCTTCTCGCGGGGGCCCTCGGGGCGGGGCTGCGATTCGTGACCGCGCGCGCGTTCGGCTCCCGCGCGGTGTGGGCGGTGCTCGCGGTCAACGTTGTCGGGTCGGCGCTCGGCGGGGTGCTGTTGGGGGTCGCGAGTGGGGACATCCGGCTGATCCTGCTCAGTGGTTTCTGCGGCGGGCTCACGACGTTCAGCACGTTCGGCGTGGAGACGATCCAGCTCGTGATGGACGGCAAGTGGCGCGTCGCGGCCCTGAGCGTTGCGGCGAACCTCGTGCTCGGCGTGGGGGCTGCGACGGTGGCCTACGTGGCGGTCACTGCGGCGTAGTGTCGGAAGCATGCGCTTCGGATTCCACTTCCTCGACTTCACACAGCCCGGCGAGCCCGAGAGCCTCGCGGGCCTCATCCGTCAGTCGGCGATCACTGCCGAGGAGTCGGGTGCGTCGTGGTTCTCGGTCATGGACCACTACTTCCAAATGGAGCACTTCCAGACCGCCCACGACCCCATGCTGGAGGGCTACACGACGCTCGGCTTCGTCGCCGGTGCCACCTCGCGCATGAAGCTCGGCACCATCGTGACGGGTGTGACGTACCGGCATCCGGCGCTCCTCGCCAAGATCGTGACGACGCTCGACGTGCTCTCACAGGGCCGCGCCTTCCTGGGCCTCGGCGCCGCCTGGTACGAGCGCGAGCACCTCGCCCTCGGCGTGCCGTACCCGCCCATCTCGGAGCGCTTCGAGCGCCTCGAGGAGGCACTGCAGATCGCCCTGCAGATGTGGAGCGACGACGAGGGCCCCTACGAGGGCAAGCACTACCAGCTCGCCGAGACGATCAGCCGGCCGAGCACCATCCAGAAGCCGCATCCGCCCATCGTGATCGGCGGCTCCGGCGAGCGGAAGACGCTGCGCATGGTCGCCCAGTACGCCGACGCGACGAACCTCATCGTGCCCGACGCCGAGACCGCAAAGCTCAAGCTCGCTGTGTTGCGCGAGCACTGCGACACGCTCGGCCGCGACTACGACTCGATCGAGAAGACCGTGCAAGGCAGCCGCATGGACCCGGTCGCCGACCCCGACGGTTTCCTTCGCCTCGCCGAGGCCTTCGCGGCCGAGGGCGTCGAGCACATGCAGTTCGGCCTGCCCCACCCCGACCCGGTCGGCTACGTCGAGAAGTTCGCCGAGACCGTCGCCCCTCGGCTCGCGCAGATCGAGGTGCGCTCGCGCGACTAGCGGCTCCGCGGTGTGGGGCGTTCCGTTCTGGCGATGTATGTCGGTCCGACATACCTTTCAGGAAGAGAACCCCCCACCCGCTCGCGCGACTAGCGGGCCGGCCACTTCCAGAGTGGCTCGTCGAGCAGGCCCTCCCGGCCGGCGATCCTCGTCTCGCCCGAGTGTTTCTCGAGCTCGATCCGGCTCGCCCCCTGGCCCTGGAGGGCGGCGATGAGCTCGGCAGCGTGCGAGACCACGATCACCTGCGAGTGCTCGGCGGCGCCGGCGATAAGTTCGGCGAGCGGGCCGATGAGCTCCGGATGAAGGCTCGTCTCCGGCTCGTTGAGCACCAGTAGCGCGGGTGGGCGTGGGCTGCGAAGGGCAGCTATCCACAGCAGGTAGCGCAGCGTGCCGTCAGACAGCTCGGAGGCGGAGAGTGCGCGCAGCAGACCCGGCTGTCGCAGCTCGAGGCCGAACAGCCCGTCGTGGTCGATGATGTCGACCACGCTTCCGGGGAAGGCGCGAGAGACTGCGGAGTCGAGGGCGCCGGACGGTCCCAGTTCGCGGATGGTCTGCAGCGCGGCGGCGAGGTCGGCACCCTCCGGGCCGAGCACGGGGGTGCGGGTGCCCACGGCCGACGCTCGGGCTGGGGCCGAGGCATCCGTTCGCAGGTGGTCGTAGAAGCGCCACGAGCGCAGCTGCTCGCGCACGGCGAGCAGCTCGGGGGCCGTGCGCGGGTCGGCGAACTCGCTCAGCATGCTGTCGTAGGGACGCAGGGTGTGCTCGTGCGTGGTCCAGTCGCCGTTGGCGTCCCGGATGCGCACTGCCGGCCCGTGCCGCTCGGTGAGCAGCGTCGCGGGTCGCAGCACGGGGCCGCTCCACACGCTTTCGAGCTTGATCTCGGGGTCACGCCCGAACATGGTTTTGACGCTCGGGATGGGCAGGCCGAGGTCGATGGCGTAGCTGAACTCGTCGCTCGCGAACCCCAGCCGCAGCGAGACCGGCCCCTTGCGCCGCGTGCCCTGGGTCGGATGCCCCTCGCGGGTGCCGTTCTCCGGACCCGCCCACAGCGTGCTCGGCAGGCCGCCCTCACGCGCGAGAGCAGCGTTGGCGCCGTTGCGCGACGCCTCCGCGAGCAGCCGCAGCGAACGATAGACGCTCGACTTGCCCGTGCCGTTGGCGCCCGTAATGACGGTCAGGCCCGTGAGCGGAACGACGACGTGCCGCAGCGAGCGGTAGCCCTCGATCGCGAGCGTCGTGAGCACGACTAGGCCTCGGCGGCCGCGGGCTCCACAGCGTCGGGCCGGAACTTCACGCCGCGGGCCATGAGGATGACGCCGAAGACTCCGCAGCCGACGATCACGATGTCCGCGACGTTGCCGATGAACAGGTTCCCGTAGGCGATGAAGTCGACGACGTGGCCCTGGCCGAGACTCGGGGCCCGGAACATCCGGTCACCGAAGTGGGTAGCAGCCCCGCCGAGAAGCAGCCCGAACAGGATCGCCCACGGCCGTGAGGTGACGCGCCACGAGAAGATGGCGATGGCGATGGCGACGGCCGCGGCGATGATCGTGAAGATCCACGTGAAACCGGTGCCGATCGAGAACGCGGCGCCGGGGTTGTAGATGAGTTGGAACCGGATGAGGTCGCCGATGACCGGCGTCGACTCCCCTACGACGAGGTTGCTCTCGGCCCAGAATTTGCTGCCCTGGTCGGCGAGGATCACGAGCAGGGCGAGCCCGATCGTCACCGCGTAGAGGCGGTGGGAGGGGCGGGGAGCTGCGTCGGTCATGAAGCCATTATCCCTGCGTGAATCCGCGATCGAGTACATCGAACAGCTGCTCGAACCGCGCGCGGTGGTCGCCCAGCACCGCGTCCCACGACTCGCCAGCGAGAGTCCGTGCGGCAGTTTCCACCAGAACTGTGCTGTAGCCGGAGACGAAAAGGGCGGCGAGAAGGCCGGCGTCTCCGGGGAACCCCGCCTGCTCGAGTTCGCCGGCAAGGGCGCGCTGCAGCTCGGCGGCGATCTCGCGAGCACGGGCGATGAGCGCCGTCGAGCCCGCGACCGTGCGGAAGAAGGGCACGGATCGCTCGTCGATTCCGGAGAGCGGGTGGCGCGCGTCAACGAGCCTGAGCGTAAGAGCCCGCAGCGCGGCGAGGGGATCGCCCCCCTCGCGCACCGCGGAGCGCAGCAGCTCGACCGCGTCGTCTGCGCGGTCGAGGAAGAGGTCCTCCTTGCGCGGGAAATGGTTGAACACCGTCACGCTAGACACCCCAGCCGCGCGCGCCACCTCGGCGACGGTCACCGTGTCGTAGCCGCGCTCGAGGAACAGGCCGTTCGCGACCTCGCGAATACGTGCGCGAGTCTCGGGGCCCCCGCGCTCGGATGTTCTCGGCATGTCGCCTCACTCTCTTGTGCAACTAAACTTAGTGACATAATGTAGTCGCTATGTCCTCCCCACAGTCTGCCCTGCGCCACTCCTGGATCGCACTCACCGGTCTCTCCGCAGTCTTCCTCTTCGAGATGCTCGACAACTCGATCCTCACGGTCGCCCTGCCGACCATCAGCCGTGAGCTGCACGCCTCGACCACCTCACTGCAGTGGGTGACTGGTGCCTACGCCGTCGTCTTCGGCGGCCTCATGCTGCTCTTCGGATCGATAGCCGACACGTTCGGCCGCCGACGGATCATGCTCGTGGGGCTCGTCCTGCTCGCGCTCGCGAGCCTCGCCACGGCGTTCGTCACGACCGCCGAGCAGCTCGTAGCAGTCCGGGCCGCCATGGGGCTCGCGGCCGCGATGACCACCCCCGGATCGATCGCGCTGGCCTTCCGCCTGTTCGGCGATGACGCCACTCGCGTACGCGCCATCAACCTCATCTCGACGGTCGGCCTCGTCGGCCTCGCCGTCGGCCCGACGGTCGGCGGTCTCGTGCTCGCCATCGCGCCCTGGCAGGTGCTCCTGCTCGTGAACGTGCCCGTCGCGCTCGTCGCGTACGTCTTCATCCGGCGCGGCATCGCGGCCGACCAGCCGGGCGACCTGCACCCCGACCCGCTCGACATCCCCGGCGCCCTTCTCGGCACAGCGACGATCGTGCTCGCCCTCGTCGCTCCCACCGTCTTCGTGAGCGAGGGCGCCGCATCGTGGCTGCCCTGGGCTTCGGCTGCGGCAGCACTCGGGTTCGCCGTGCTCTTCGTGGTGCGCATGCGCACCGCCGCGCATCCGCTGCTCGACCTCGCCCTGATTGCGCGACCCCTCGTGTCGGCCGGGCTCGTCTACAAGGCCGCGACCGGGCTCGGGCTCGCGGGACTCACGTACCTCGTGACCCTGCAACTGCAGCTGTACTGGGGCTGGCCGCCAGCACTCGCGGCGATCGGCATGCTGCCGCAGGTGGTGGTCCTGCTCGCCGCTGGGCCGTTCGTCAGCCGGTTCGTCGAGCGGGTCGGACTCGACCGCGCGGCGTGGATGAGCGCCGCATCCGTCGTGGCCGGACTCGCGGTCTACGCCGCACTCGGAACCGTCTCGTACGCGTTCGTGGCCGTGGCGCTCGCGCTCGTCGCCGCCGGACTGCGCGTCAACGGGGTGGTCGCCGGCACCAACGTTCTGCGCGGGCTGCCGGAGAACCGCACCTCGATCGGCTCGGCGCTCGTCGACACCGCATCGCAGGTCTCCAACGGCGTCGGCATCACGCTCGTCGGCACCATCCTGGCCGTGCTGTTCACGGGCACCCTCGCGACCGGTCACTGGAGTGCAGCCCAAGCCGCCGAGTTCCGCGAGGTCGTTCTGGTGGGCGGCACGGCCCTCACGGTCGTCGCTGCGGCCCTCGTGACGTGGGGCCTCGTGCGCACGCGGCGAGGTGCCGCGTGAACAACTCAGGCGGGAAGGGGCTGGGTGGCGAGTTCACGTCGCCGGGAACACGTTCTGCCTGAGTTGTTCACGAACGGCCCGGTTTCAGCTAGCCCTTCTCGCCGCCCTCCGAGGTCGACATGATGCGCTTCTGGAAGATGAAGAAGATGACGGCCACGGGGATCGACATGAGCACCGCCGCCGCGAGTTGCAGCGGGTACTGATTGCCGCTGCCGAGCTGGCCGGAGGTGAGGGAGGCCACACCGGTGGTGAGCGTGTTGAGCGACGCGCTCTGCCTCGAGATGAGGAAGTGCGAGAACTCATTCCACGACCCCTGGAAGCTCAGGATGAAGAGCGTGATGAGGGCCGGACGCGCCATCGGCAGCACGATCGACCAGTACGTGCGGAACACCCCGGCGCCGTCGATGCGGGCCGCCTCCTCGACACTCACGGGAATCGACTCGAAGAACTGCTTCATGATGAAGATTCCCGCGGCGTCGATGACGATCGGGATGATCATGCCGGCGTAGCTGTCGTAGAGCCCGAGCTGCTTGAGGATGAGGAACCGCGGGATGAGCAGCACGACGTTGGGCACGGCCATGACCGCGATGAGCCCAGCGAAGACGACGGTCTGTCCGCGCCACTTGAGCCGCGAGAGCGCGTAGCCCGCGAGGGAGTCGAAGAACACCCGGCAGGCCGTGACGATGATCGTGATGAACGCGGAGTTCGCCGTCCACTGCAACAGAGGAACGGTGGTGAACAGTCGCTCGTAGGCCGCGAAACTCCAGGTCTGCGGCAGCAGCGAGAGCGGGTTCTGGGTCGCATCCGCGTCGGTCTTGAAGCTCGACGCGACCGAGATCAGGAACGGGTAGATATAGATGAGGGCGAGCAGGCCGAGGATCACGTAGGTGACGATCATCGTTACACGGGCGCCCGAACCGATGGTGCGGCGGCGGCGCGGGAGGCGTGCCTGCTGGGTGGCGACCGCGGCTGCGGCCTCTGTCGTGGTCATCGTTTGGCTCCCGCCGCCGCGTCGCGCATGAGTCTCGCGAGTGCCCGCTTCTGCCGCCTGACCCCGGATGCCCCCAGATCACGGTCGCGCAGAATCCAGCGCTGCAGCAGCGTGAGGCCCACGATGATGCCGAACAGGATGAAGGCGATCGCCGCACCCTGGCCCCACTTGAGGTTGTAGAAGGAGGTGTCGTAGGCGAGGAACGCGGGCGTGAGCGTGGTCTTGCCGGGGTCGCCCCCACCGGTCAAGTAGATCTGGTCGAACACCTGCCACGTGCCGATGAGGCCGAGGGTCAGCACGGTGAAGAGCGTGGGCTTGAGCATCGGCAGGGTCACCGAGAAGAACTTCCGGAGGGCGCCGGCGCCATCGACGGATGCGGCATCCTCGATCTCCTCTCCGACGTTCTGCAGTGCCGCGAGGAAGAGCAGCATGAAGGTGCCCGAGGTCGTGAAGATCGCGAGGATGATGAGCACGCACATCGCCACCGACGGGCCCGACAGCCACGCCGCCCAGTCGAGGCCCAACGGCCCGTCGCCGGGAATGCCGCCGGTGACCGCGGAGAAGATGCCGGACGGGTTGGAGAACCAGTTGGGCCCCTGCACCCCGAACCAGCCGATCACCTGGTTGACGGCGCCCGACGATGTGAACAGGAAGATGAAGATCGTCGTGATGGCGATGGAGCTCGTCACCGACGGGAAGTAGAACGCGGTGCGGAAGAAGCCTCGGCCCTTGAGCAGCCGCCGGTTCACCTGCACGGCGAGGAAGAGGCTGAGCGCGGTCTGCAGCGGCACCACCAACAGCACGTAGTAGAGGTTGTTTCGGATGGCGGTGCCGAAGTCGCGCTGGGCCAGGCCCGAGTCGAGCAGCACCTTCTGGTAGTTGACGCCGCCCACGAAGCTGGAGTTGCCGAGCGGCGACCCGAGCCCGTTCCAGTTGCTGAGGCTCACATACAGCGCGAGCCCGATGGGCAGCACGAGGAAGACACCGATGATCACGATCGCGGGCGTGACGAACAGCCAGCCGTAGCGGCCTTCCGGCCCGCGGATTCCCTTGCTCATGGTGTCTCCCTCGCGCTCACTACTAGTTGCCGTTTGCCTCGTCGAGCGCTTCCTGAAGCGACTTCTGGAGGCTCGCGAGGATCGCCTTCGCGTCACCGCCCGCGAGGTTCGCGAGCTGTGCGTTGAAGTCGCTGATGGCTGTCGCCGAGCCCGCGAAGTTCACGGGGCTCACGGCGTAGTCGTTGCCGGCGACGAACGAGGCGTTCTCCGGGTGCTGCTCGGCGTAGGTGGCCGCTGCCGACTCCGTCGAAGGCAGCACACCGAACGCGTCACCGAAGGCGAGCTGCTGCTCGTCGGCGGTCAGGTACTCCACGAGCGACTTTGCCGCGTCGGCGGTGTCGGAGTTCGCGGGGATGCCCCAGCAGTTGGTGAACGTGAAGGTGGACTTTCCGCCGGGACCGGCGGGCAGTTCGTACGACGCGTACTTGGTGTCGGGGAAGTCGCCCTGGATGCCCTTGATCCACGGCCCCTCGATCACCATTGCCGCCTTGCCGGCACCGAGGGCTTCGCCGCCCCATCCGGCGTCGATCTCGCTCGGCCACTTCAGAACGCCCTCGTCGTGCAGCTTCTGCACGTAGGTGAGGCCGGCGAGGTTCTCGGCGCTGTCGGCGGTGACCTTGTCGCCGTCGACGAGCGTGCCACCCGCCTGGTTCATGAACACTCCGAGGCGCGCGTACTCGAGACCGAAGGACAGGCCGACGGTGTCAGCGGTGGTGAGCTTCGTGGCGGCGGCCTCGAGGCTGTCCCAGTCGGTGGGGATGTCGGCATCCGTGAGGCCTGCTGCCGCCCACTTGTCGGTGTTGATGATGAGACCGAGCGTCGAGAAGTCCTTCGGCGCGCACGTGAACGTGCCGTCGTAGGTGAACGTGTCGGTGAGCGCCGGGTAGAAGTCGCCCGCGTTGGGCAGGTCGGCAGCGTAGGGGTCGAGGTAGCCGTTCTGCGCGTACGTGGCGAACTGGTCCCAGCTCATGTAGAAGAGATCGGGTGCGTCGCCACCGGCGAAGCCCTGGCTCAGCTGCTGGGTGAGGTCGCTCGCGACCACCACCTCCACCTTCGCATTGTTGTCCTTGGCCCACGCGTCCGCGGCGGCCTGAACGGCCTGCGTCTCCGCGTCGCCGCTGGTCCCGATGAGGATGCTCAGATCCTTCGTCTCGGTCGAGTCACCGCCACCGCTTGCACACGCTCCCAGGCCGGCGACGACGCCGACGGTCAGCAGGGCTGCGCCCCATGTTCTGAACTTCATTGTTATTCCTCTTCTCGATTGTGATTGCCGGACAAGGTGCCTCCGGTCTCTTCCTCGACGGGCGCCAGGTGACTCGACCGGCGAACGACAAGCTTCGGGGTGATGAGGCGGTGGCTCTCGGCACCGGCCTCACCGTGGGGAAGGACGCGACGGCCTGTCGCGCCCATGAGCAGTTCGAGGGTCGCGGCGGCGACCTGGTCGAGCTGCTGCTCGACGCTCGAGAGACCGACGGCCTGGGCGACTGGCGTGTTGTCGAACCCGATGACGGGGAACGTCTTCTGCCCTGCCTCGTTCACGGCCATCATGGCGCCGAGGGCGAGCGAGTCGCTCACGCACACGAGTGCGTCGAGGCCGTGCTCGCGCGAGAACAGCTCCTCCACGAGCCGACGGGCTTGCGGCACGCCCTCCTCGGTGCGAGTGGTGAGGGCGTCGAGCTGGGCGGCGTCGAGGCCGAACTCCTCGGTCATCGCGGCGGCCCAGCCCTTGCGGCGCTCGTCTCCTGTGCCGGATCCCTCGGGCCAGCCGAGATACCCGATCTGCCGGAGGCCGCGGCCGATGAGGTGGCGCGTCGCGTCGTAGGTGCCGGCGAATCCGTCGACATCGACCCACAGACGATCGGGGCTCTCGAGGTCCTCGCCCCACGGGCGGCCGAACGCCACGAACGGGACCTTCTCGCGGATGAGCCACTCGAGTCGAGGGTCTTCGTACCGGGTGGCGGTCACGACGAAGGCGTCGACGTCCGCGGCGTCGCGCAGCCTGCCGTACTGCTCTATCTCGTCGACCGGATCGGTCGCGGTGAACAGCATGATGCGCATCCCGCGCACGGCGGCCTGTTCGGTGAGCGCGTGCAGATAGCGGTCGAGCACAGAGCCCGAGATGCCGTTGACGAGCGGATCGAGCCGGATGCCGATGGTCGACGATTGGCGGGTGCGGAGCCTGCGCGCCGATTCGTGGGGCCGGTAGCCGAGCTGGAGAATCGCGGATTCGACCCGCTCACGCGTCGCCGGCTTCACGATCTCGGGGGAGTTGAGCACGTTGGAGACGGTCTGGCGCGAGACGCTCGCCACACGAGCGACGTCTTCGACTGTCGGCAGTTGTGCCATGCGTGCGCCTCCCTTGGCTCAGGTTGAACGATCAAACTCGAATGTAAGCCCGAAAGTTTGAACGATCAAATCTTAGGTGTTACGTTACCTCGACAGGCGCGAAAGTCAACCAGCTTGCGTCGAGGAATCAACGGGGAGTATCGACAATGGCCAACGAACAGCCCGAGCAGCCGCTGCGACAGCCCCTCCTCCACGGCGAAACGATCGTGTTGCGGGCCCCCACCCAGGCGTGGTCCGCGGCCGACGGCAGCATCGGCGGCGAGCCCATCCACGGCATCTACTTCTCCGACGTGCGCATCGTCTCTGCGCAGTCCGTCACCATCGCCGGGCAGCCGCTCGAGCACATCGCGACGGTGCCGCGATCCGCCGACGAGGTGACGTTCGTGGCGCTCGTGCGTCAGCTCGACGACGCGACCCCCGACCCCGGCGTGCGCGCCGAGCACACGCGCACGGCCACCGGCACGGGCATCCGGGAGCGCCTGGAGATCATCTCGCGACTCGCCACCCCTCTCGACGCCGAGGTGCGCGTGGCCTTCACCGCCGACATCACGGGCATGGACACCGTGAAGTCCGGCGCCCCTGCCCTCGGCGCGACGGTCGTCGACGGCACGTGGGCGGGCGATGACGTGACGGTAACCCTCGCCACCGACGCCACGATGACCGGCGACTCCCTCACGTGGTCGGTGACGGTTCCCGCACGCGGCTCGGTGGTCGTCGAGTGGTCGTACGAGGCGACGGATGCCCGCGCCGTGGTAGCTGCAGCCCCAGGTCCCGCCCCTTGGTCGACGCCCGAGGTCACCTCGGGCGATGACCGCCTCTCGCGCTGGACCTCGCGGGCGATCGAGGATCTCGACGCCCTGCGCCTCGTCACCACGCGCGAGCCCGACCTGCAGTTCCTCGCCGCGGGAGCGCCCTGGTTCTTCACCCTCTTCGGCCGCGACTCGCTGTGGGCGGCGCGCTTCATGCTGCCCCTCGGCACGGGTCTCGCGGGCGACACTCTGCGCATCCTCGCGGGCCTGCAGGGCACCGCGGATGTGCCAGACACCGCCGAGGAGCCCGGCAAGATCATGCACGAACTGCGGCGTGCCGAGCTCGTCATGCCCGGCGAGGGAATCCACCTTCCGCCGCTGTACTACGGCACGGTCGACGCGACCGCGCTCTGGGTGTGCCTGCTGCACGACGCCTGGTCGTGGGGGTTGCCCGACGAGGACGTTGCGGCGCTCATCCCGCACCTCACGCGTGCCCTTGAGTGGATGCGCGACTTCGGCGACTCCGACGGCGACGGCCTGCTCGAGTACGCCGACAAGAGCGGCCGGGGCCTCTCCAACCAGGGCTGGAAAGACTCGGGCGACTCCGTGCAGTGGCGCGACGGAACGCTCGCTACCGGGCCCATCGCCCTCGTGGAGGTGCAGGCCTATGCCTACGAGGCCGCCATGCACGGAGCCGACCTGCTCGACGCGTTCGGCGGCTCGGGCGCCGAGTGGCGCGCGTGGGCCGGGCGCCTGCGCGAGAAGTTCCACGAGAGCTTCTGGATCGACGACGCCGACGGCGCCTACCTCGCGATCGCGCTCGACGCCGACAAGAAGCCCGTCGACACCGTCACGAGCAACCTCGGCCACGTTCTCGGCACGGGGATCCTCGACGAGCGGCAGGCTGGGATCATCGCGCGGCGCCTCGTCGATCCGACGATGAGCTCCGGGTACGGGCTGCGCACCATGTCCACGCAGTCGGGCGGCTACTGGCCGCTCAGTTACCACGGGGGCAGCGTCTGGACCCATGACACGGCGATCGCGATCGCCGGGCTCGCGCGCGACGGGTTCCGCGACGAGGCCGACGAGCTCGTGCGCGGACTGCTCGCCGCGGCATCCGGCTTCGACTACCGCATGCCCGAGCTGCACTCGGGCGACTCCGCCGACTCGGTGAGCGCCCCCATCCCCTACCCCGCAGCGTGCCGCCCCCAGGCGTGGTCGGCCGCGGCGGCGGTGAGCGTGCTCTCGAGCGTGCTGGGATTGCGACCGGATGCCCGCGCCGGAGAACTCGGAATCTCCCCGTCGTCCGTCGCCGGTGCCCTTCGCGTCGACGGCCTCGTCTTCGCGGGCGAGCGCGGCCAGGTCGTCGTGAGCGCGGACGGCGAGGTCACCGGCGGCACGCTGCCCTTCGTCGTGCAGTAGCCCGAACTGGGGCGCGACGCCCGCCGGTGCCCTTCCTAGGCTGGGAGCCTATGAGCGACGCGCCAGTTCCGGGCTGGTATCCCGACCCCTCGAACGGCTCCACGACGTGGCGCTGGTGGAGCGGTGCGCGCTGGACCGACGAGACCGCCCCGCGCACCGACGTGCGCCGCGCTGCCGACTGGGGTGCTGCGATACCGCTGCGTTCCGGGGCACTCCCCGTCTCGACCTCGACCTCGACCTCGAGCACCGTCTGGCTCTGGATCCTCGCGTTCAGCATCTACGTCTTCGGAATTCCCGCGGGCATCGTCGAGGGCGTCGGCCTCGCCCTGTTCGGCACGATGCCCGACACCCTTCCGCTCATCGTCGGTGCCGCGATCGTGCTCGGGATGCTCCCGCTCCTGGTCTTCGCAGACCTCGACGGCCGCGCGCTACGCCGGCTCGGGCATCCGGCACCCAGCCCACTGTGGATGCTTCTGCTGCCGCCGCTGGCCTACTTCATCGCACGACGCGCGACACTGCGGGGTGCGGATGCTCCCGCCCGCGGCCCCTGGATCGCGATGTGGGTCGTGCTCGGGGCAACGGTTGTCCCCGCGATCATCCTCGGCGCCATGGCGGCTGCCATCGGAATCCCGTATTACATCGCCCAGTCGGCGCCCTACGTTGCGGAGGTCACGGGAGTGCAGGGACAGTACGGCAAGGGAGTCATCGTCGAGCAGGATCACGATCTCGGGGAGATGGACCTCGCGCGAAGCTCCGAGATGCCCACCCTCGTGGGCGAGATGATCGGCGCCGATCTCGGGGGTGCAACTGTGGACTGCTGGCCGTCCGTCGACATGATCTCCCTGAACTCGACGTTCCCCTGCACCGTCGACCGCGGCGATGGCAGTGCACCAGGGCACGTGAGCGTCACCGTCGACATGATGGGTGACGTGAGCTACACCGAGCTCGCTGCCTAGCGGCTCGCCTGCAGTTTGCTGAGCGTCGCGATCACCTGTCGCGCAATGAGTCGGCCGGCACGGTTGGCGCCGATCGTCGACGCCTGAGGTCCATACCCCGCGAAGAATATACGCGGATCTTTCCACGATGCGCCCTGGGCGACGACGACGCCGCCCTCCTTCTCGCGGAGCTTGAGGGGGGCCAGATGCCGAAGCTCCGGGCGGAATCCCGTCGACCAGATGATCGCATCCGCCTGCTGGAATGCGCCGTCCGACCAGCGCACGCCGTCGGGTTCGATCGACTCGAACATGGGGCGCGGCGTGAGCACGCCACGCTCGATTCCGGCCTGGATGCGCCGGGTGCGGGGCACTCCCGTGCCACTCACGATGCTCGGCAGGGCACGGCCCGCGCGCGCCGCCTCGTCCTGGGCGCGCACGGCCTCGACGCGGGCCTCGAGGTTGAGGTCGCCGTCTTCCAGGAAGTCGACCGGCCGGCGGCTCACCCACGTGGTCTTGGCCGCGACGTTCTCGAGCTCGAGCAGGAAGCCGATGGCCGAGGTGCCGCCGCCCACGACGACGACGCTCTGGCCCGCGAAGTCGTCGGCCTTCACGTAGTCGTTGGTGTGCAAGTGCTTGCCCGTGAACGACTTGAGGCCGGGGTACCACGGGATGAACGGCGCGCCCCAGGTGCCGGTGGCGTTCACGACGGCGACCGTCGTGACCTCCTTCTCGTCACCGTCGAGCGTGAAGTTGACGACGAGGTCGGTGCCCCAGTTCTCGACGGATGTCACATCAGACGGGCGCACGACCTGGAGCCCGAAGTGGGCCTCGTACTGGCGGTAGTAGTCCGCCACGACATCCTTGGCGGGCGCGTGCCGGTCGGCCGTCTCGAAGCTCAGTCCCAGCTCGTCGAGGCCGGGGAGGTCGTTGATCCGGTGCGCGGAACCGATGCGCAGAGCATCCCAACGAAACTGCCAAGCACCGCCCGTGCCGGGCCCGCGATCGAGCACCACGAAGTCGTTGCCGGGATCGAGACCGAGGCGCTTGAGGTAGTAGGAGACCGAGAGGCCTGCCTGGCCCGCGCCGATCACGACAACGGAGGTGTCGGTGTTCGCGGATGCCACCTGACAACGTTAGCGGGCGCGGGCGTCCGGCGCAGAAGGCGGCCCGAGTTGCACAGGAGCCGCATGCTAAACTGCTCGCTAGTTTTCTAAACACCCTGTTCGCTCGTTCCCTGACTGCAACCGGAGCAGTGCTACACACCTGGGACAGATATCTGAGGGGGTCTCGCATGGGACGCGGCCGTCAAAAGGCGAAGCACACCAAGGTCGCTCGCGATCTGAAGTACTTCAGCCCCGACACCAACTACGGTGCTCTTGCCAAGGAGCTGGGTACTCCCGGCGACCCCCGCCTTGCCGAAGACCTCGAGAAGTGGCCAGAATTCGCGGCAACTCCCGCTGACGACGACGAGTACGTCGATAAATACGCGGACCAGTACGCCGACGAGGACGACGAAGACGAGTCGAAGAGCGCCTAGCTCTTGTAGCTCCCCGTGAGGCGCACAGCGCCTCCATCCACACCCTTGGCACCCTGCTCGAACTCGGCGTTCGGCAGCGCTCCGACGACGACGCGACCGGCTTCCCACGACGGGATTCCCGCTGCCGTGAGTGACGCGATGACGCGAGCTGCGGCATCCGGGGCGACGACGGCGATCATGCCGACGCCCAGGTTCCAGGTGCCCTCAGCGCTCTCGAGGGTGGATCCGGCCCACTCCGACAGCACACGGAACACCGTCGGCGGCGACCAGGTCGACCGCTCGAGCTCGACCCACGAGCCCTTCGGCAGCACTCGCGCGAGGTTCGCGGCGATGCCACCACCGGTGACGTGGCTGATGGCGTGCACCCCGCCGGCAGGAAGCACGTCGAGCAGCGGTGCCGTGTAGAGGCGCGTCGGCTCGAGGAGGATCTCGCCAACGATGCCGCCCAGTTCGGCCGAGGAATCCGTATATTTCACACCGCGCTGGGCGAGGATGTGCCGCACGAGCGAGAAGCCGTTACTGTGCACTCCCGACGAGGCCATGGCCACGACGACGTCGCCCTCGGTGACGAGGTGCGCGCCCAGCAGGTCGCCAGCCTCGACGGCCCCCACCGCTGCGCCCGCGACGTCGTAGTCGTCAGGGCCGAGGAGCCCAGGATGCTCGGCGGTCTCGCCCCCGACGAGAGCAGTTCCCGTCTCGGAGCACGCTCGCGCGATACCCGCGACGATGTCGGCGATGCGCGCCGGCACGACCTTGCCGCACGCGATGTAATCGGTCATGAGCAGCGGTCGCGCGCCGACCACGACGATGTCGTCCACCACCATGCCGACCAGGTCTTGCCCGATGGTGTCGTGCTTGTCGAGCGCCTGGGCGATCGCGACCTTCGTGCCGACGCCATCCGTGCTCGTGGCCAGCAGCGGTCGGTCGAAGCTCTTGAGGAAGGAGACGTCGAAGAGCCCGGCGAATCCGCCAACGCCCCCGAACACCTCAGGGCCGTGCGTGTTCGACACGGCGGCCTTCATGAGCTCGACGGCGAGATCGCCGGCGGCGGTGTCGACTCCGGCGGCGCGATAGCTGGCGGAAGAGTCTTCAGTCACGCGTCAAGCGTACCGGGCGGTGCTGCCACGGCATCCGTCCGCGCGGTGTGCGAAACTAGAACGTACCCGCGCCGGGTACTCCCCCTGAACCTCGGGAGCCTCGACCACGCATGTGCGGAATCGTCGGAATCGTCTCATCCCAGCCGGTGAACCAGCAGGTCTACGACGCGCTCCTGCTTCTGCAGCACCGCGGCCAAGACTCGACGGGTATCGCCACGGCTGACGGCAGCACGCTGCACATGCAGAAGGCGAAGGGGCAGGTGCGCGAGGCCTACCGCACGCGCGATATGCGCAACCTCCTCGGCAACATGGGTCTCGGCCACGTGCGCTACGCCACGAAGGGCAACGCCGCCAACGAGGAGGAGGCGCAGCCGTTCTATGTAAATGCGCCCTACGGCATCACCCTCATCCACAACGGCAACCTCACGAACACGCGCGAGCTGACCTCGCAGCTGTTCACCATCGACCGCCGTCACCTCAACACCTCCAGTGACACCGAGCTCCTCGTCAACGTGCTCGCGAACGAGCTACAGGAGCAGATCTCGGGCACCGACCTCGACCCCGACCAGGTCTTCGGCGCCATCTCGCGCCTGCACGAGCGCGTCGAGGGCTCCTACGCGGCGATCGCCCTCATCGCGGGCCACGGGCTGCTCGCCTTCCGCGACCCGTTCGGCATCAGGCCGCTCGTGCTCGGCCGCAGGACGACCGGATTCACCGGCGACGAGTGGATCGTGGCATCCGAGTCCCTCGTGCTCGAGAGTGCAGGCTACGAGCTGGTTCGCGATATCGCACCCGGCGAGGCCGTGTTCATCACTCCGGACGGCGAGATGACCTCCCGCCAGTGCGCCGCCAATCCAGTGCTGCTGCCGTGCTCTTTCGAGTACGTGTACCTGGCCCGCCCCGACTCGATCATGAACGGCATCTCGGTGTATGAGGCTCGCCTACGCCTCGGTAACCGCCTCGCCGATACGATCGCGAAGTACACGCCCATGGGCGACATCGACGTGGTCATGCCGATCCCCGACTCGTCGCGTCCGGCCGCCATGCAGGTGGCTCAGAAGCTCGGTGTCGAGTACCGCGAGGGCTTCTACAAGAACCGCTATGTGGGCCGCACCTTCATCATGCCCGGCCAGGCGGAGCGCAAGAAGAGCGTCAAGCAGAAGCTCAACGCGATGGGCAGCGAGTTCAAGGGCAAGAACATCCTCATCGTCGACGACTCGATCGTGCGCGGCACCACCTCCAAGGAGATCGTGCAGATGGCCCGCGAGGCGGGCGCCAACAAGGTGACGTTCACGTCGGCGGCACCGCCCGTGCGCTTCCCCCACGTCTACGGCATCAACATGCCCTCGCGTCACGAGCTCGTGGCTCACGGCCGCAAGATCCCCGAGATCGCGACGGAGCTCGGCGCCGACTACCTGATCTACCAGGAGGTCGCCGACATGCAGGCGGCGATCCTCGAGGGGTCGAACGTCACGGGCCTCGACATGAGCTGCTTCACCGGCGACTACGTGACGGGCACGGTCTCGGCCGAGTACCTCGACTGGGTCGAGCGCAACCAGCTCTCCTAGCTACTCCGCGCCGGGATTGCTCCGCGCGATGGGTCGGCTCGACGTTGACCGCGGCCACTCGCGTGAACAACTCAGGCTGGATTGCCCCTCGGTCGCGCAATTCGAATCCGACAGCCACTCCTGCCTGAGTTGTTCACCGAGAAACGGGGGCCCCTCGCCGAGTCGGCGGGAAGACCCGTGCCGCTAGTCGGCCTCGGGCGCGACAGTCTCGGTTTCGACGGTGACGGTCTTGGCGCGGCGTGTGGAGACGCGGTCGAGGATGATCGCCAGAACAGCCCCGAGCACGACGCCGCCCGTCACGCCGTAGAGGGCGAAGTACCCGAAGAGGGCCGCAAAGCCCACGGACGGGTCTGCCGGGTAGAGCGACGTCAGCACGAGCGTGATGATCACGCCGAGGGCACCACCGACGATCATGAAGGCGGGGAACTTGGGGGCGCGGCGCACCGTCACTTCGTCGGTGGTCTGCTTGCTCACGTCTCTATTGTCTCCCACGCGAGAGGCAGGTACGCCGTGAGGTCGGCACGCTGGCCGGAAGCCGAGACACGGCCTGCCGCTACGGCATCGGCCCAGGCCAGTTCGCCCGTCGCGAGAGCGATCCAGGTTGCGGCATCCGTCTCGACGACATTCGGCGGGGTGCCGCGCGTGTGCCGCGGCCCCTCGATGGCCTGCACAGCGCCGAACGGGGGCACGCGGATCTCGACGGTGTTGCCGTCCGCCGCCTCCGCGAGCACCTGAAGCAGCCAGCGGACTGCGGTGGCGGTGGTCTCGCGGTCGCGCTCGGTCGCGCGCACGGCGGCGAGGCCGACGGCGGCCGGGATGCGCTTGGGGGGCATCCGCCCAGTTTATTCGATGTTTGACAGTTAGATCTCTAACAGTTAGAGTTCTGAGTATGCAAGAACCGCAGTTCACCACCACGCTCAGCCTCGTGCGCTGGATCGGCTGGGCCCAGCGCAAGGCCGGGGAAGACTGGATCCGCGAGCGCGAGCTCACACACGAGCAGAGCTTCGCGCTCGGGTACGTCGAGGCCAACCCCGGCGCCATCCAGCGCGACATCGCGAGCCTCACCCGCACGAGCGCCGCCAGTGTGTCGAGCCTCCTGCAGGGGCTCGAACGACGCGGCCTCGTCGAGCGTCGCACGGAGAACGGCGACGAGCGCAGCAAGCGCGTCTACGCCACCGCGGAGGGAGCCGAGTTGATCTCCGGATTCGAGGCCGCCATGGCTGCGGCCGACGACGTGATCCTCGCCCCACTCGATGAGGCCGAGCGCGCCACGCTGAACGCCCTCCTCACCAAGATCACCTCGGTCCTGCCCCAACCCACCCGGTAGTCCCCGCCCGCTCTCGCCCCTCACGCCGTGCCGGCGCTCGTCGGCGCGCCCACAAACACGCCTGAAAGAAGTCACACATGAACACCACCGAAACCAACCGCTGGTACCTCTCCTCCGCCCCGATCATCCGGGCCCTCATCCACCTGTGCGTGCCGATGGCCGCGGCGATGATCGTCGGCGCCGTCTACAACGTCGTCAACGCGGGCTTCGTCGGCTCGCTCCACGACCCCGTGCTCCTCGCCGCGATCACGTTCGGCACTCCCCTACTCGGCCTCGTCATGGCCGTGGGCGGGGTGTTCGGGGTCGGCGGCGGCGCCCTCATCTCGCGGCTGCTCGGCGCCTCCGAGAACGAACCCGCGAAGGCGGGCGACATCAAGCACGTCTCCTCCTTCGCGCTGTGGGGGTCGATCATCACGGGGGCGGTGCTGGGCGGCCTCGGCCTCGTGTTCCTGAACCCGCTCGTGGCCCTGCTCGGCGCCGACAGCGCAGCGGCCGGGGCCACCACCTCGTTCGTCACCGTCATGCTGCTCTTCGTCCCGGTGCTCGCTGCCGCGTTCTGCCTCGAGCAGCTCGTGCGGGCGGAGGGCGCTGCACGGCAGGTCATGATCGGTCTCATCGGGTCCACCATCGCGAACGTCGTCTTCGATGTGCTGTTCATCCTCGTGTTGCACTGGGGAGTCGCGGGCGTGGCGCTCGCCATGGGCCTCTCGAACCTCGGCGTGGTCGTGTACTTCGTCGTGTGGCTGCAGCGCAACAGCGAGAACGTGTCGCTCGCGCCGCGCTGGTTCACGCTGTCGCCCGCCGTGCTGAAGCCCGTCTTCGGCGTGGGCATGGGCGAACTGCTGCAGTCGGCGTTCCTCATCGTCACCTCGCTCGTGCTCAACAACCTCGCGGTGGCGTACGGCGACACCGCGCTCGCCGCCATGGGTGTGGCAGTGCGGATCGCGCAGGTCCCCGAGTTCCTCGTCATGGGAGTCACACTCGGCGTGCTGCCGCTTCTCGCCTACTCGTTCGGCAAGGGCGACAGGGGTCGGCTCATGAGTGCGGTTCGGGCATCCGGGATCACGGTCGGCGCCATCGTGGTGCTGTTCGCGGTAGCGGTGTTCGTGTTCCGCGAGCCGATCTTCACGGCGTTCGTCTCCGACCCGTCCGTGCTCGCGATCGGCGTGACCATCCTGACCGCGCAACTCGTCGCGATGATCGTGAACGGATTCGCCGGCCTCCTGACCTCGTTCTTCCAGGCCACCGGCCGCTCGGTGCCCGCCATCGTGATGTCGATGTCTCAGGGAGTGCTGTTCATCCCGATCGTGCTGCTCGGGAACCTGTGGTTCGGGCTCGCGGGCATCATCTGGTCGCTCACCGTGTCTGAGGGCCTCGTATTCCTAATCGGCGCGGGCATGTGGCTCGCCACCCGCCGGGCCATCGACCGCGACCTCGCCGAGGGCACGCCCGAGCGCGCGGAGCAGGTGCTCGAGCAGGCTGCTGCCTGATCGCCGCGACGCCCAACTAGGGTTGACCCGTGCGAATTCTCGTCCTCGGCTCCGGTGCGCGTGAGCACGCCATCATCACCTCGCTCCTCAGCGAGCCCGTGCGGCACGACATCACCGCCGCTCCCGGCAACGCTGGCATCGCGGCGGTCGTGCCGGTCGTGGCCCTCGATCCCACCCGCTCCGACGTGGTCAGTCAGTACGCACTCGACAACGACATCGAGCTCGTCATCATCGGCCCCGAGGCCCCGCTCGTGGCCGGCGTCGCCGACGCCCTGCGCCAGCGCGGCATCGCCGTGTTCGGACCGGGCAAGGCCGCAGCCCAGCTCGAGGGCAGCAAGACGTTCGCCAAGCGCATCATGGACGAGGCCGGCGTTCCCACGGGCCGGGCCACGCGCGCCGGATCCCTCGCCGACGCCGTCGAGGCCATCGACGAGTACGGCGCCCCCTACGTGATCAAGGCCGACGGCCTCGCCGCGGGCAAGGGAGTGCTCGTCACCGACGACCGCGCCGCCGCAGTAGCCCACGCCGAGTATTGGCTCGGCCACGGTGCCGTGCTCGTCGAGGAATTCCTCGCCGGCCAGGAGGTCTCGCTCTTCCTGCTGAGCGACGGCCACACCGTGCTCCCGCTCTCCCCCGCCCAGGACTACAAACGCGCTCTCGACGGCGATCTCGGGCCCAACACGGGTGGCATGGGCGCGTACTCACCGCTTCCGTGGCTCCCCGACGGATTCGTGGATGAGGTCATCCAGACGATCGCGATCCCCACGGTGCGCAAGCTCGCCGAGGAGCAGACCCCGTTCATCGGCTTGCTGTATTGCGGGCTCATCGTCACCGAGGCGGGAATCCGTGTCATCGAGTTCAACGCCCGCTTCGGCGACCCGGAGACGCAGGTCGTGCTGCCGCGTCTCGTCACACCGCTGAGCGGCCTGCTCTACGCGGCCGCCACCGGTGGTCTCGGCGGCCTACCCCGCCCGGAGTTCAGCGACGATGTGGCGGTGACCGTCGTGCTGGCGAGCGAGGGATACCCCGAGCAGCCGATCACCGGAAGGCCCATCACGGGCCTCGCCGACGTCGAGGGCGTCACCGTCGCACACGCCGCCACCGCCCTCGTGAAGGGCGAGTTCGTCGCCACGGGCGGCCGCGTGCTGAGCGTCGTCGCGACGGGAGCAGATTTCTCCGCCGCACGGGCCAAGGCCTACGCGGCGCTCGACATCATCACGCTGGAGGGCGGACACTTCCGCACCGATATCGCCCTGCGGGTCGCCCAGTGAGCGCGATCGCTGGGTGGGAGCACACCTACTCCGGCAAGGTGCGCGACCTCTACACTTCTGCCGAGCATCCGGGTGTCGTGCTCATGGTCGCGAGCGACCGCGTCAGTGCCTTCGACCACGTGCTCTCGCCCGGGATCCCCGGAAAGGGCGCTCTGCTCACCGAGCTAAGCCTGTGGTGGTTCGACCAGCTCGACGTGGCGAACCACCTGGTCGACGGCGTGATCCCCGCCGAGGTGCAGGGCCGCGCCATGCTCGCGAAGACCCTCGAGATGTACCCGATCGAGTGCGTCGTGCGCGGCTACCTCACGGGCAGCGGCTGGGCCGAGTACCGCGAGACCCAGTCGGTGTGCGGCGTTCCCTTGCCTGCCGGCCTCGGTGACGGCGACAAACTCCCGGAGTCCATCTACACGCCGGCGTGGAAGGCCCCGATGGGCGAGCACGACGAGAACATCACCTTCGAGCGCACCGTCGAGCTCGTGGGCCTCGAGGCGGCGACTGCGCTGCGGGATGCCTCGCTGCGGGTGTTCTCGAAGGCCTCGGCGATCGCCGAGGCCCGAGGGGTGATCCTCGCCGACACGAAGTTCGAGTTCGGCGCCGACCCGTCCACAGGATCACTCACGCTCGCAGACGAGGTGCTCACCTCCGACAGCAGCCGCTACTGGGACAAGACCCAGTACGACGCGGGCGACCGCGGCGTGAGCTTCGACAAGCAGATCGTGCGTGACTGGCTCGCGGCGAACTGGGACAGAACGGGCACCCCGCCCGAACTGCCGCGCGAGATCGTCGAGCAGACGGCGGCGCGCTATCGAGACCTCATCGAAAGGCTTACCTCGGCGTGATCCCCGACCTGCGCGAAGTCTCCTGGAACCACCCCGACTCGGTGGAGTTGCGCTCTCAGCAGCGCGCCGAGGTGGCGATGAGGTACGGCACCCTCGACTCCGAGCCGGGCCCCGCCCCCACCGCCGACGACATCACGGTGTTCTTCGTGGCCTACTCCCACGGCGTGGCCGTGGGCTGCGGCGGTCTTCGCGAGCGGGATGCCTCAGAGGCCGAGATCAAGCGCATGTTCGTGTCGCCCGACCACCGCGGAACCGGCGTCTCCGTCGCCATCCTCGAGCGGCTCGAGCAGTTCGCCGTGGACCGCGGCTACGCCCGCCTCGTGCTGGAGACCGGCGACCAGCAGCCCGATGCCGTGCGGTTCTACGAGCGGGAGGGGTATACGCGCATCCCGAATTTCGGCTACTACGCCGACTCCGCGCACTCGCTGTGCTTCGCCAAGCCTGTGAATAACAAAGCTGTGAACAACTCGAGCGAACTTTTTTAGGGATCGCTACGAACGTTAAGGATGGCCCGTCACCCCAGATGGCGGGCCATCCTCACGCCTCGGCCCTCTCGGAATAGTTGAAGCGACAAGTAAGTTATCCTTGGCAGCACTCCGAGGAGGACATATGAGCGACGAGAAGCTCGCGGCAGATACCGCGATGGGGCCGGTCACGTTGAGCGTGGGAGACCTCGACGCGATGACCGCCTACTACCGCGATGCGGTGGCACTACGCGTGCTCGACGAGTCAGCCGGCACCGTGACCCTCGGCCGCGGAACCACCCCCGTCGTCATCCTCCGCCACGCGCCGGAGCTCAAGCACGCGAGCCCGCGCGACGCGGGGCTGTTCCACACCGCGATCCTCTTCGACACGCGCGAGGCGCTCGCAGCATCCGTGTACTCGGTAGCCCAGAAGTACCCGAACACGTTCACGGGAAGCTCCGACCACCTCGTGAGCGAGGCCTTCTATTTCACCGACCCCGAGGGCAACGGCGTCGAACTCTACTGGGACCGCGACCGCAGCGCCTGGAGCTGGGTGCACGGCACTCTGGAGATGGGCACGCTCTACCTCGACCCCAACACGTTCCTGCAGGAGAACCTCACCGAGGAGGCCGTCGCCGACCCCGTCATGGGCGGCGCCCAGGTCGGCCACGTGCACCTCCAGGTGGGCGATGTCGTCACCGCGAGCGAGTTCTATGTCGACAAGCTCGGCTTCGACAAGACCGTAGAGATCCCCGGATCAGCAGTCTTCGTGTCGGCCGGCGGCTACCACCACCACATGGCCATGAACACCTGGAACAGCCGCGGCGCCGGCCCCCGGCTGCCCGCCCTCGGGCTCGCGCAGGTGGATATCGACGTTCCCACCCCCGACGACGTCGCGGCGCTCACCGAGCGGCTCACCCACTACGGCATCCAGACCCGCGACGACGGGCGCACGGTGAGCTTCGACGACCCGTGGGCGAACCTCATCCGGGTCACTAGTACTGTGAGCGGATGACCACACCCCTCGCCGAGCTCCTCGCCAGGGTCGACAGCCTCAATGCGCCGGATGCCGCCTACCGCTACTCGGTCGTCGGCGAGAGCATCCTCGTGGCAGACCCCGCCGACCCGGAGTACTCGCTCACCGCGCAGCTCGACGGCGCGGCCCACACCTTCACCCTCTCGGAGACGAAACCCGCACAGCCCACGGGGCCGCGCAGGTTCGAGGCGGGCGGGATCCACAACGTCGCCAAGCGCACGGGCCTTCGCGGCCACATGCCACAGCGCCGCCGCGTGAAGGAGAACCTCCTCGCGTTCCTCGAGCGCGCGGGGTGGAAGCGCTCGCGCTAGCCCGATGAGTCTCATCAGGTTCAACGACGTTGCCGTGCGCTTCGAGAACGCCCAGGTTCTGCGCGAGGCGTTCTTCCGGCTCGAGACCGGCGACCGCGTGGGTCTCATCGGCCGCAACGGCTCGGGCAAGTCGACGCTTCTGAAGCTCATCCTCGAGCAGGTCTCGCCCGACTCCGGAACCGTCACCGTCGAGCCGGGCGTGCGGATCGGCTACTTCTCGCAGTTCTCCGAACTGGATGGCGCGAACACCATCACCGAGGTGCTCGAGGGCGTGTTCACCGAGATCCGCGGCATCGAGGCCGAGCTCGCCTCCATCGATGCCGCTATCGGTGCGGGTGCGGATGACCTCGACCCGCTCATCCACCGTCAGTCCGACCTCTTCGCCGAGATGGACAGGCTCGACGGCTGGGACTACCAGCGCCGCATCGACACCGCGCTCACGACCCTCGGGTTCACCGCGGAGCACCGCACGTGCCCCATCGACGACCTCTCGGGCGGATGGCGCAACCGCGCGGCCCTCGCCAAGATCGTGCTCGAAGACCCGCAGGTACTCCTGCTCGACGAGCCCACCAACTACCTCGATGTCGCGGGCGTGGAGTGGCTGGAGGCCTGGTTCCGCGCGTTCACGGGCGCCGCCATTATCGTGTCGCACGACAGGCGCTTCCTCGACACGGTGGTCACGCGCATCATCGAGCTCGAGAACTTCCACCTGCACGAGTACCCCGGCAACTTCGCGGAGTACGTGGTGCAGAAGCAGTTCCGGCTCAAAACGCTCGAGGCGCAGTTCGTGCACGAATCGGAGCTGCTCGCCTTCGAGGCGGAGGGCATCGCCGACCGTCGCGAGGCCGCCAAGGCCTCGAGCCGCGGGCTCGACAAGCAGCTCAGCACCATCAAGAAGTCGCGCGCGCCACGGCCCGTCGACCAGATCATCACCGAGATCTACGGCGGCCTGCACGTCAAGGACGTGCTCGCGCGCGTCGAGGCGCTCGACAAGTCATACGGCGAGAAAGTGCTGTTCCGAGGGCTGCAGTTCGAGCTGCGACGGGGCAACCGGGTTGCCGTCCTCGGCGCCAACGGCAGTGGCAAGAGCACGCTGCTGCGGGTTCTCATGGGCGAGGAGAAGCCCGACTCGGGTGAGGTGAACTGGGCGGCGGGGGCATCCGTCGTCTCCTACAACCGGATGCTCGCCGACCTCGATGACGACGACACCATCACCCACGCCGTGAACGCCCTGCCGAACAGTCTCGCCCTCACCGCCACACGGAAGTCGGTGGGGCGCTTCCTGTCGATGTTCCAGTTCTCGGAAGCAGACCTCAAGAGCCGCATCGGCACCCTCTCGGGCGGCCAGCGCGCCCGCGTCGCGATGGCGCAGTGCCTGCTCTCGGGGGCCGCCGTGCTCGTGCTCGACGAGCCCACGAACCACCTCGACATGGCGAGCACGCAGGTGATGGAGCGCGCCCTCGTGCACTTCCCCGGCGCCGTCATCGTCGTGAGCCACGACCGTTTCTTTACCGACAAGATCGCGAACCGCTACCTCGTGTTCGGCGCGGCGGACGGCGAGATCGAGGTGCGCGCGGGCTAGGCGCTAGCCGCCGAGCAGCTCGTCGATCTCGCGGATGACCGGCCAGGCCGCATCCTCGTTGTTCGAGAGTACGACGACGTCGAGGCCCTCCTCGAGGTAGTGGCGCACGATGCCGGAGGCGCCCACGTTCACGCCGTCCTTGTAGTACGAGCGCACGGTGCCGTCGTCGTTCATGTCGAACTCGAGGCCGAACCCGTACATGGTCTCCTCGTCGTGCTCGACCTGTGGCGCGAAGAACTCCTCGGTGAACTCCCTGTCGAGGAGCTCACCACCGCGCACGGCCTGCAGGAAGCGCACGAGGTCGGCCGCCGTGACCTGCGCGCCGTCGGAAGGGCTGCCGATGGGCGGGTAGCTGTAGATGTTCTGGAACCAGGCGCCGGACTCGTCGAGGTCCCAGCCCTCGGCGACGCGGGGGGCGGCGTCCCGGCGGTCGTAGAAACCCGACTCGCTCATGCCGGAGCGCGTGAACACCTCGTCGAACACGTACTGGCGGTAGGGCATCCCGGTGACCTTCTCCAGTGCCAGCCCCGCGAGGATGTAGCCCACGTTGCAGTAGCGGCAGTCGACGCCGGGCGCGCTGAGCGGCTCCTTGTACGCGAACTGCGGAAGGTAGTCCTTCGTGTCGATGAGGGAGTAGTTGGGCGTCTCGATGAACAGGTCCTCGTACGACTCGCCGGCCTCCTCGTCGGCGTCGTCGGCGATGCCGCTCGTGTGGGTGAGCAGGTGCAGCAGGGTCACGTCGGTGCCGATGGCGGTGCCCTCGAGGTCGACGTAGTGGTGGATGGATGTCTCGAGGTCGAGGTTGCCCTTAGCCACCTGCTGCAGCACTGCCACGCTCGTGAAGAGCTTGGTGATCGAGGCGGTGTCGAAGCGCGTGTCCATCGCATTCGGAATGTCCCAGCGCCTCGACGCGAGCCCCCGCGCGGCCTCGAAGACCGTGCGGTTGCCGTCTTTGATGAGCACGACCCCGGTGAAGTCGTTGTCGTCGAGGAAGGCGTCGAGGCCGCTGGTATCCATGCGGAGAGCCTACCGAGCGACCGGAACGACGGCACCCGCGACCCCGCGGTCGCCCCAGTAGCGACGGCGCAGGATGGCGCGCTCGGCAAGAGTCCACGCGGTGGTGGTCGCGAGGTAGAGGGCTGCCGCGAGGGGAACGAAGGCGGCGAAGACGACGCTCAGGAACGGCATCCAGCTCAGGATGCGCGGGAGGAGCGACGAGGCATCCGTACCGGGCAGTGCGAGCCGCAGTGCCGTGCGCCGCGAGAACCACGCCACGACCGACATGGCGGCGAGGATGGCGACGAACACGAGCACCCCCGGCCAACCCGCGGTGACGAGCGAGCTGCCGAGCGTCACGGACCCGAGCTGAGCGGTGAGGAGTGTGTTGGGCACGTCCGCGATCGTGGGATGCAGGAAGAGCGCGTAGACGAGCGAGACGACGGGTGCCTGCAGGAGGGTCGGCAGGAAGCCCGCGAACGGCGACACGTTCTCGGCCTTGTAGAGCGCCATGGTCTTCTGCTGCAGCAGCTCCGGCTTCTTCTTGTACCTGTCCTGCAGGGCCTTGAGCTTGGGGGCAAGCCGGCGGCGGTGCCACTCGGCTTTGACCTGTGAGATCGAGACCGGGATGAGCAGGGTGCGCACGATGAGGGTGAGCACGACGATCGCCACGGCCGCCGCCGCGGAACCGGCAAAGGGGGTGGCGAGTGCGGCGAGGCCGCTGACGAGCGAGTAAACGAGCTGCAGGAGGGCAGCGATGGGAGGAAAGGCAAAGAGGTCCACAGAAGAGTCCTTCGAATAGGGGATGGGGGTGGCATCTGGCCACGCCGCATCGACTTTTCGAGCGGACTAGGTGGCCGGAACCGCCATCGAAGGGGCCCTCGTGCGCGGACGCCCGGCAGTGGACGGATGCGCGGGAGCGGGCAGGCTCGTCATGGCCTCGCGGTGCGCGTGCGCCCGTGCGCCGACCGTCATCTCGCGTTCGCCCACGACGAGAGCCGCCGCTGCCGTGATGAGGACGACGGTCGCCACTGCCGCGACGATCGCCGCGGGCTCGGTGGTGAGTGCGAGCGCGAGGAAGAGCACCGCCGAGAGGGCGGTCAGTCGTTCCAGCACCATGCGCACGCTTCGACGTTACTCCTCGCCGCGGCGCGCGACGATACTCCGGCGGGATGCACTCCCGCCCCGCCCGCCCCCGCGGCCGTACGATCGACGGATGAGCGCACTGCGACGGATGAGCCGACTCGCCATGATCCCGCCGGCGCCCGTGCTCATCGCCCAGGGCCGTCGGCTTCGCCGCGACACCCCGCGCCTGCCCGATGCCGCGGCGCCCTGGACCGGATCACACCCCGGACCCGACCCGCTGCGCCTGCTCGTCATCGGCGACTCGACCGCCGCGGGTGTGGGCGCCCCCACCCAGGTGGAGGCGCTGCCGGGCAACCTCGCGCGCGAGCTCTCGGAGCACACCGGCCGCGGGGTGCAGTGGCGCGCGACGGGCCGAAACGGGGCTACCGCCCGCGACCTCATCACGGACCACCTCGACGAGGCCACCTCCGGTCAGTGGGACATCGTGTTCCTCAGCATCGGGGCCAACGACGCGCTCGGGCTGCGGCCGCGCTGGGCGTTCGGGCGCGACATCCGGACGCTCCTCACGCGCCTACGCGAGGTCAGCCCGCTCGTCCTCGTGTCGTCACTGCCCGCGTTCTTCCGCTTCGAGCTGCTGCCGAACCCGCTGCGCTGGAACCTGTACCTGCACTCCGCCTCCCTCGAGGATGCCGCCCGCGCGATCGTCGCACGCACCCCCGGCGTGCACATGTCGCCGCCCCCGCCGCCGTACACGGAGGGGTTCTTCGCTAGCGACCTGTTCCACCCGAGCGAGGTCGGCTACCGCGACTGGGCGCGCTTCGCCGTTGACGACGCCGTGGCCGCGGGGGTGCTGTGATCCTGCGATCCCTCGACGAGGTCGTGGCGGCGATCCCCGCCGAGCGGTCTCTCGTGGGCATCGCGGGAGCACCGGGAGCCGGGAAGTCCACGATCGCCGAGGCCCTCGTCGCCGCCCTGCCGAGCGCCGCGCTGCTGCCCATGGACGGCTTCCATCTGCCGCAGGCCCGGCTCGTCGAGCTCGGCCGCCGCGACCGGATGGGCGCACCAGACACCTTCGATGTCGACGGGTTCGTGGCGACGCTCGCCGCCGTGAAGAACTCAGGCGCGCACGTCTCGGCCCCCGGCTTCGACCGCGGAATCGAGGAGGCCGTACCCGACCAGATCACGATCGGTCCTGAGTTGTCGACGGTGGTCGTCGAGGGCAACTACCTCCTGCACTGGGGCGAGGTGCGGCCCCTGTTCGACGTCACCTTCTTCGTCGACGTCGACCACGACGTCAGGGTGCAGCGCCTGATCACGCGACACGTACGGTTCGGGAAGTCGCCGGATGCGGCGGCCGCCTGGTCGCTCGGACCCGACGAGCGCAACGCGCTCCTCATCGAGGCAACCGCCGCTCGGGCGGATCACGTCATCCGGCTGGAGTGACGGCGACCCGCGGGGACTCGGGCACCAGCCCCGTCCTCGCGCTCGTGCGTGCTCGGGCGGCCTCCACCGCGGCGTCGATGTCGTCCAGGGCGTGCACGGATCCGATGAGCGCGGCGAAGGCCGTGCTGTCCGCGCCCTCGAGGAACCTCACGGCCTCCACCAGGTGCTCGGGGGCGTAGTTGTGCACGCCACGGAGGGTGAGCATCCGGCGCACCACGCGCTCGGGGTCGAGGGCGACTGTCGCCGCGGGGAACACGCTACCGACGAGGACGAGCACCGCGCCGATGTCGCCGAGGCCGAGGAGTACCTGTACGGCTCGGGGGGCGCCCGAGAGCTCGAGCCCGATCGCGTAGCCGTACCGACCGCCGGGGACCTTCTCGAACGCCGCGCGCCAGCCGTCGGCGGTGCCGTCGCCCACGGCACGAGCGCCGAACGCCAGTGCCTCGGCCCTCCGCGCCGGGTCCGGGTCGCTCGCGACCACGATTGCTCCGCGCGCCACGGCGACGGCGACGGCGGTGAGGCCGAGCATGCCGCATCCGGACACGGCGACGACCCCACCAGTGATGGTGCGCACGTCATCGGCCGCGGCGAGCGCCGCCATCACCGTTGCGGTCGCGCAGGACGCGGGAGCGAGCACCTCCGACGGGATCTCCTCATCGACCACGACGACCGGCGTGCGGGCAAGCAGGTGCACGTGGCTCGCGAATCCGCCGCCGAGCTCCCAGCCGCGCTGCATGCCCTCGTGCCCGTACTTGCGCAGCTTGAGGCACTTCTGCGGGATGCCCAGCGTGCAGTAGCGGCACGTGCCGCAGTCGACAGCCACACCCCACACGACCCGCTGCCCGACGGCGAGCTTCACTCCGTCGACGCTGCGCTGCGCGCGGCCCTGGCCGAGCGCGACGATACGGCCGACCTGCTCATGGCCGAGCACGAGCGGGGTGTAGGCGTGGCGTGCGCCGTCGATGGTGTGCAGGTCGGACCCGCAGATCGTGGCAAGTTCGACCTCGACGAGCAGCTCGCCCTCGCGCAGGCTCACGGCAGGCACGGCGATGTGCTCGAACGGCTGGCCCTGGCCCCGGAACACCAGGGCGTGCATGGGGCCGGTCACCGAGGTCGGGGAACTCACGGGAGGGCGGCGGGCAGGTCGGCGATGCTCGTGAGCACCACGTCGGCCCCGGCGGCGAGCAGGTCGTCCTCGCGGCGTCCGCCCGTGAGCACGCCGACAACGAGGCCGGCACCCGCCGAACGGCCGCTCGTCGCGTCGGACTCGGTGTCGCCCACGGTGACCATCGCAGAGACCGAGCTGGTGGTCGTCCGGATGAGCGCCATGAGGTTGAGGTCGGGTGCGGGGCGGCCCCGGCCCGCGTCGGCGGGCGTCAACAGCACGTCGGCGAGTCCGCTCCAGCCGAGCGACTCGAGGATCGCCTCGGCCGTGCCCCGCGAGAATCCGGTGGTGAAGGCGACCTTCAGGCCGCGAGCGCGCAGCGTCTCGATGACCTCGCGGGCACCGGGAACCTCCTCGCAGCGGCCGTCGGCGATGAGCTCGCGGAAGGACTCCTCGAACGCGACGTTGAGCGCCTGCGCCGTCTCCTCGTCGGCGAGGAACCGGAACACGTCGATCTTCGACTGCCCCATCGTCGCCCGCACATACCCGAGGGCCGCCTCGCGGCCCTCCTCGGTCGCCTTCACGCGGTCCCACGCTCGCGCGAATGCGCCCTCGACGAGACCGTCGTCGACGACTGTCGTTCCCGCCATGTCGAGCACGACGAGTTCGTAGTGTGCGGTCATGAGCTACCTCCTGGGTTGTCGAACAGCTGGGCGACAACGGACTCACCGAGGCCGAGGCCCGTGGTCATCCCGATGCCGGTGGTGACGGCCACGACGCGCACGCCGTCGACCGGGGTTTCGATGAGGAACTCCTGCGGCGCCGAGGCGTAGACGCCCTGCCAGCGCTCGCGCACGCGCACGGGCCGCCCGAACAGCTCCTCGGTAATGCGCTCGAGCGCGGTGAACGACTCCTCATCCTGGAAGGGCACCACCGCGGTGCCGCGCCAGTGCGTGTCGCCCACGATGAGAGTCCCATCCGGACGCTCGGTGTACATCTGGTTGATGTCGCGCTGCAGGAACTCCGGATGCTCGCTGCCGAACCGCTCGCGCACCGCCGCCGCCGAGGGCGCCGTCGCGAAGGCCGAGTACCTCAGCATCGACGAGCCGGTGAGCACGGGAAGCGCGAGGCCGACTCCATCGGCGAGGAGCATGTCGAGGGCGCAGCGCTCGATCCCATACCGTTCCGCGAGTTCGGGGTAGAGCTGGTCGACGTCGAAGTTCGTCGCCACCACGACGGCCTCGGCGCTCACCTCACCCCGACTCGTGTGCACGACGCCCGTCTCTACGCCGAGCGCCGATGTGCGCCACAGGAAATCGACACCCGCAGCCTCGAGGTAGCGGGCGATGGCGGGCGCGGCCTCGCGCGGGTCGATCTGCAGGTCAGGGTCGCTGCGCAGCCCCCCGACCGCGCCGACGACGGGGACCATGCTGTCGACCTGCGTCGCGGTGAGCAGCTCTCCTGCCCCGGATTCCTCGAGCACGGCGAGCTCATCCGCGTGCCGTGCGATCAGGAGCGCGCCGCTCGGCCGAAGCCAGAACCCGGCCAGTGGGGCGAGTTCGAGCCAGGCGGATCGCGTCAGGTCGGCGTACTCGCGCGCTACCCCAACATGCATGCCCGTGCCGACGTGGCCGAAGTTGCGCACGCTGGATCCGGTGATCGCCGTGGACCGCTCGATCACGGCGACCTTCAGTCCGCGCTTGTGGGCGGCGTGGGCGTGGGCGAGCCCCACGATTCCCGCGCCCACCACAGCCAGGTCGTATGTGGTCACTTGAGCGCCCGGCGGATGAAGATCGCGATGCCCTCGATCACCAGCACGAGGGCGATGATGAGCAGCAAGAACGCCGTCACCTGGTCGTACTTCGACACCCGTAGCGAGTCGTAGAGGTAGAGGCCGATGCCGCCGCCGCCCACGATGCCGAGAAGGGTCGCCGCGCGGACGTTCTGCTCGAGCAGGTACAGCAGGTGGCCGACGAACGCCGGGATGCTCATCGGCAGGGTCGAGGCGAAGTACACCTGCGTGCGCGTCCCGCCGACGGCGCTGATCGCCCGCTCCGGGCCGTGCTGCACCTCCTCGAGCGAGTCGGCGATCAACTTGCCGAGCAGACCCACGCCGCCGATCGCGAGGGCGAGCGTTCCCGCCTGCGCACCGAGACCCGTGATGATCACGAACAGGATCGCGAGGATGAGCTCCGGTACGCCCCGGATGACCAGCAGGAGACCGCGGAACCCGTTGCGCACGAAGCGGTTGGGGGCCACGTTGCGCGCCGCGAACGAGCCGACGACGATGGACAGCACCGCCGACATGAGCGTCGCCGCGAACGCGACCTGGAACGTCACGAGAACGGCGTTCATCACCTGATCGACGCGGTAGATGCCGAAGGTAGGGGGCCAGAGGTTGTCTTTGGCCAAGAGGATGGGCAGATTTCCCCAGAAGGTAAACAGGTCGCTCCAACGGGCCTGCGTGGCGACGAAGCTGCCCGCGACGACGAGCACCGCTGCCCAGATCGCTATGCGGGACGCTATGCGCTCGCCCGTCCATGGCCTTGTCATCGCGGCCTGGATCGCCAGTGCCCGATCCGGCGTCGAGCCGGGCTTCTCGAGAGCCGCGGCGAGTCTCGGCGAGCGCCGCGCCGCCGCGCGCACGAGAGTGTCACCGACACCCCTGCCGACCGGCTGCACGCCGAGCAGTCGCGAGCGCACACTCGACGACACGACCTCGAACAGGATGCACAGCACGATGATCGTGAGCGCGATGGGGAACGCGCGCCGGTAGTTGAGGGCGTGGATCGAGTTCGACAGCTCGAGGCCGAGCCCCGCCACCCCCACGTAGCCGAGGATCACGGTCTCGCGCAGGTTGATGTCCGCGCGGTGCAGCCCCACGGCTATCCACGCGGGCATGGCCTGAGGCACGACGCCAGCCCAGAACTCCTGGGCCTTCGATCCGCCCGTGGAGCGGATGGCCAGCCGCGGCCCCTCGTCGATCTGCTCGATGGCGTCGGCCATCATCTTGGAGATCATCCCGATGGAGTGGAAGAAGAACGCGAGGATGCCCGGTAGCGGCCCGAGCGCGAACAGGAACACGAAGATGCTCGCGAACGCGACAGCGGGGATCGCGCGCGCGAGGATCCCCAGGGCCCGGCAGATCACCATGACCGTGGCGTTCGGCGTGGTGTTGCGCGCGGCCCCGTAGGCGATCGGGATCGACACGAGGAACGCCAAGAAGGTTCCGGATATCACGATGCCGAGGGTCATCGCGATGGCACCCACGAACTCCCCCACGGGAGCCCAGCCGTCGGAGACCAGGGTCTCGCTCGCGCGGTCCCAGTGCCAGCCCGGCCACGCGAACGGGACGGTCCTCGCCACGAACTGCGGGATGTTGCTCAGGCTGTCGATCATGGAGGCCAGCGAGAAGCCGAGCCCTGCGAACGACCACACTCCGAGTACGAGCAGGGCCAGGAGTACCACGACCGAGACGACAGTCGCGGGCCGGGGAGCCGGACGCCGCACCGCGGCCAGCCGCTGCGCGAGCGCGCTCTCCTCGAGCAGGGTCACCGCTGCTCCTCGTCCGGCTGCTTCTCGCGCTCCTCGGCGAGCATCGCTGCCCGCACCTCTGAGAGCTCCTGCTCGATGACCTGCAACTCGGTGGTGGTCGTCGCGACACGACCGTAGATCTCCATCACCTGGTCACGGGAGAGACCCTCGGTGACGACATCCAGAACCACCTCGCCCGCGCGAAGGCCCACGATGCGGTCGCCCCAGCCAAGGGCGAGATCGACCTGGTGGAGGCTGCACACCACGGTCAGGCCGCGCTCGGCGGCGATCTCGCGGATGAGAGCCATCACCTGCCCGCTCGACTCGGGGTCGAGCGAGGCGACGGGCTCGTCGGCGAGGAGGATCTCCGGGTCCTGCATGAGGGCGCGGGCGATGGCGACGCGCTGCTGCTGGCCGCCGGAGAGGGTGTCTGCGCGCTGGTACGCGCGCTCGAGGAGCCCCACGCGCTCGAGGTGGCCGAGTGCCTTCATCCGGAGGTCGCGGTGGTAGGACCACACGCCCACACGCGGACCGCGAATGGTGGCGAGCGACCCGGTCAGCACGTTCTCGAGAACCGTGAGCGGACCCACGAGCTCGAACTGCTGGAAGATGAATCCGATGCGCCCGCGGAGGCTGCGCAGTGCGCGACCGCGCAGTGCGGGCACCTCCTCGCCGAGCGCCCGGACGGAGCCGGTGGTGGGCTGCTCGAGCCCGTCGATGTGCCGCAGGAGTGTCGATTTGCCGGAGCCGGAGAGGCCCAGGAGCACGACGACCTCGCCGCGACCGACGGACAGCGACACCCCCGAGAGGGCCGGATCCACAGCTCCCGGGTAACTCTTACCCAGGCCGGTGATCTCGACTACGGGAGTGCCGCTGACCGTCATCTCAGTTGTCCGTTCCCGCTGTTACTGGCAGGACTCGACCGAGGGGAGCTCCTTGCAGAGGTCCCGGATCTGGTCGTAGTACGAGTCGTCGACGGGCTTGGTTCCGGCGAACCACTCCTTGGCGGCTGTCGGGTCGGCGACCTTGACGCCGGCGGCGATCATGTCGTCCATGGTCGTCTCGGAGAGCTTGTCGATGAGGATGTCCTTGATCGACTGCGGAAGGGCGTTCGAGTACACGATCGGCGCGCCGGGGACCAGCTCGCGGCTGATCTCCACGACCTTGCCATCAGCGATCATGGGGTCGGCAACCGCGTCCTCGGCGAAACCGGCGACGCACTCGGTGCCGGCGGCGACCTTCTCGGCGGAGGCGTCGTGCTTGCCCGCGAACACCGGGGTGACATCCTTGGCCGGGTCGACGCCCGCCTCGAGGAGCGCCTTGCTCGGGAAGAGGTAGCCCGAGGTGGAGGTCTCGGAGACGAAGCAGACGCTCTTGCCCTTGAAGTCGGCGAGGGTCTTGATGCCCGACGCCGGGTTGGCCATGGCCACCGAGTAGTAGCCGGGGTCGGTGAGGTCACCGGTCAGCTGGCCGGCGAAGGGCGTGATCTCCGCGCCGTTCTTCACGGCGTTGTAGTAGGTGAAGCCCGAGAACGCGGCGACATCGATCTTGCCGGCAATGGATGCTTCGATGAGGGCGGTGTAGTCGGCTGCCTCGAAGAACTCGACGTCCTTGCCCGTGATGATCGAGATGTAGTCGCCGAGCGGCTCCCAGTTGTTCTGGGTCGACTCGGTGTCGGGAACGACGCCGAAGATGAGCTTCGTGTCGTCGCCCGAGGCGAACGTTCCGGCGTCTGCTGCGCCGGTCTCGCCGACGGCGGGGGTGCCGGCACAGGCGGCAAGCCCGGCGAGAAGGAGCGCGGCGGTGCCGACACCCATCAAGCGCTGTGTGATGCGGTTCATGACGAATGGACCTTTCGTAGTGTCGGCACGTCGCCGACGAGTCGTTCAGGACTCCCCCGAAAGTACGAGTGCCGCGTGGACTGGAGTTCAGCGGGAGATGAACTCCGCACCACACACGACCGAACGGATGCCTACGCGGCGAGTCGCGCCCGCTGGCCGATGACCGTCGCGCCGCCGATGATGCCGAGCACGAGAATGCCCACGATCCACGCCAGCCCCGCATAGCCGACGAGCGCCAGCACGGGTCCTGCACTCGCGCCGCCGACCGCCCCCGCGATGTTCATGACGAGGTCGCTGCGGCCCTGGATGCGCACGCGCTGCGCCCCCGTCACGAGGTCGGAGACGAGCGCGGAGGCGGAGACCGTCGAGGCGCTCCAGCCGAGGCCGAGCAGCACGAGGCCGACCCCGACGGCAGCGTTGTTCGCCGAACCGAGCGCCACCACGAAGATCGCGATCACGAAGAGTAGCTGGCCCATGAGCAGGGTCGGGATGCGCCCCAGCCTGTCACTCGCCCACCCGAACAGCGGCGACAGCGCATACATGCCGGCGATGTGCAGCGAGATCGTGAAACCGACGACCACGAGAGACGCGCCCTGGTCGGCGAGGTGCACGGGAGTCATCGACATGACCGACACCATGACCGCGTGACTGAGGCCGAGTGCCACGATCGCGAAGACGAGGGTGGAGCGGCCTCGCACCATCCCGGCATCGGCGAGCGGGGCGGGCAGCACCGGGCGGCCCTGAGCGAGGATGAGCGGGTCGGGGCGCAGGAGCACGAAGTACGTCGCGGCGGCGAGAAGCTGGGCGACCACGGCGATGAGGAAGGGGCCGGTGAGGTCGGGCAGTCCCACTGCCTGCGCAATGACGGCTCCCGGCGCGAACAGGTTGGGCCCCACGATCGCCCCGATCGTCGTCGACCAGACCACGATCGACAGGTCGCGACCGCGACGGGTGGGCTCTGCGACATCCGTCGCCGCGAAGCGCGCCTGCAGGCCCACCGCGGAGCCGACGCCCAGAAGCGCGAAGCCCAGCAGCAGGAGGGGAAACGCTCCGATGGTCGCTGCCGTCACCGCGACTACCGAGCCCACGGCGGCGGTGAGCGCACCGAGGGAGAGGGCCGGCCTGCGTCCCTTCGCGACGGCCAGCCGCGCGAGGGGGATCGCGGCGGCAGCAGAGCCGAGCGTCGTGAGCGTCGCGCCCGCGCCCGCCCACGCCTCCGAGCCAGAGACGGCGACCGCGAGGATGGCGCCGACCGAGAGCGATGCGCCGGTCCCGAGCCCCGCGAGAATCTGTCCGGCGACGAGAACCCTGACCGTGCGGGCTTGGATGCTCGCCGGGATGTCGCTCACGGGTTCCAGCGTAGACTTGGTGGTGTCCAGCCACGAACCTTCCGGGAGTCATTCCGTGCCCATCATCGTCGTCGAGGTCATGCCCAAGGCCGAAATCCTCGACCCTCAGGGCAAGGCTGTCGCCGGAGCTCTCGCCCGCCTCGGCAAAGAGAAGTTCAGCGGCGTGCGCATCGGCAAGCGCTTCGAGCTGACCGTCGACGGCACCGTTGACGAAGCGCTCCTGGCCGAGGTGCGCGAGATCGCCGAAGACATGCTGGCCAACACCGTCATCGAAGACGTGACCTACGTCGGCGAGGCCCGATGAGCCGCATCGGCGTCATTACCTTTCCCGGCTCGCTCGACGACCGCGACGCGCAGCGCGCCATCCGGCTCGTGGGTGCTGAGCCGGTGGCGCTCTGGCACGGCGACCACTCGCTCGACGGTGTCGACGCGGTGGTGCTGCCCGGCGGCTTCAGCTATGGCGACTACCTGCGCGCAGGCGCCATCGCGAGCCACGCGCCGATCATGGCCGAAGTGATCGACGCAGCAGGCAAGGGGATGCCCATACTCGGCATCTGCAACGGCTTCCAGATGCTCGCCGAAGCGCGGCTGCTGCCGGGTGCACACACTCGCAACGCGCACCAGCAGTTCATCCGCCGCGACCAGAAGCTGCGCGTCGAGAACGCGGCGACCGCCTGGACCAACGAGTTCACCGCGGGTGATGAGATCGTCATCCCGCTGAAGAACGCCGACGGCCGCTTCGTCGCCTCGACGGAAGAGATCAAGCGCATCGAGGGCAACGGGCAGGTCGTGTTCCGCTACGTGGAGGTGAACCCGAACGGGTCCATGAACGACATCGCGGGCGTCTCCAACGAGCGCGGCAACGTCGTGGGCCTGATGCCGCATCCTGAGCACGCCACCGAGCCGGGCTTCGGGCCCGACATGGCCGACGCCATGCGCTCGGGAACCGACGGACTGCGCTTCTTCACGAGCGCCCTCGCCACCCTTCTCTCCGCCTAGCGCGCCCAGCGGCGCGGCGCCGCACGCGCCCGAGGGTGCAGTTGCGCACAGTGCTCGGCGCCACGACTGTGCCTGACCGCACTTTCGCAGCCGAGCATCCGCGCTAACCCGCAGCGTCGTCGCGATGGGAGCCGATTAGGGCCTCGGTGCGCTGAGTCGCTCGCTCGGCGGCGTCCGGCGTCTGCCGGTAGAATTGGCGAATCCGGCCACCCTTCTTGGAGTCTCGTGACCATCACCACCCCCGCCGTTCCCGCAGCGCCCATTCCTGACACTGTCGCGAACGCCGCGGCCACTCCCGAGAAGGTCCAGCCTTACGCGGCGCTCGGCCTCAAGGAAGACGAGTACCTGAAGATCAGGGAGATCCTCGGTCGACGTCCCACGAGCGGCGAGCTCGCGATGTACTCGGTCATGTGGAGCGAGCACTGCTCCTACAAGAGCTCGAAGCCCTACCTGCGCCAGTTCGGCCAGAAGGTCTCCGAGAAGATGAAGAAGAACCTCATGGTCGGCATGGGTGAGAACGCCGGTGTTGTCGACGTGGGTGAGGGCTGGGCGGTCACCTTCAAGATCGAGAGCCACAACCACCCGAGCTTCATCGAGCCGTTCCAGGGTGCGGCGACGGGCGTCGGCGGCATCGTCCGCGACATCATCTCCATGGGTGCGCGCCCGGTGGCGGTCATGGATGCCCTGCGCTTCGGTGCCATCGACGACCCAGACACGGCGCGCGTCGTGCACGGCGTGGTCTCGGGTATCTCGTTCTACGGCAACTGTCTCGGCCTGCCCAACATCGGCGGCGAGACCTACTTCGACTCCGTGTACCAGGCCAACCCGCTCGTGAACGCGCTCGCCGTGGGCGTGCTGCGTCACGAAGACCTGCACCTCGCCAACGCTCGCGGCGTGGGCAACAAGGTCGTGCTGTTCGGTGCCCGCACGGGTGGCGACGGGATCGGCGGCGCGAGCATCCTCGCGTCAGATAGCTTCTCCGCCGGCGGACCCACCAAGCGCCCCGCGGTGCAGGTGGGCGACCCGTTCGCCGAGAAGGTGCTCATCGAGTGCTGCCTCGAGCTGTTCCAGCTGGGTCTCGTGGAGGGCATCCAAGACCTGGGCGCCGCTGGCATCTCGTGCGCAACCTCCGAGCTCGCCTCCAACGGCGACGGCGGCATGTTCATCGACCTCGAGAAGGTGCTGCTGCGCGACCCCACGCTCACGGCCGAGGAGATCCTCATGTCGGAGAGCCAGGAGCGCATGATGGCGATCGTCACCCCCGAGAAGCTCGAGGGCTTCCTCGCGGTGGTCACGAAGTGGGATGTCGAGACGAGCGTTCTCGGCGAGGTCACCGACACCGGCCGCCTGGTCATCAACTGGCGCGGCGAGGAGATCGTCAACGTCGAGCCGCGCACGGTCGCCGTCGACGGACCGGTGTACGACCGCCCCGTCGCCTACCCCACGTGGATCGACGCGCTGCAGGCCGACACCACCGACCGTCTCCCCCGCAGCACCGACCTGCGCGCCGACCTGCTCACCCTGCTCGGCTCGCCGAACCTCGCAGACAAGACCTGGATCACCAACCAGTACGACAAGTACGTGCTCGGCAACACGGCGCTGAGCTTCCCCGACGACGGCGGCATGGTGCGCGTCGACGAGGAGAGCGGCCTCGGCTTCGCGGTCGCGACCGACGCCAACGGCCGCTACTGCTACCTCGACCCGTACCGCGGCGCGCAGCTCGCCCTCGCCGAGGCGTTCCGCAACGTTGCGGCCACGGGTGCCACACCGGTTGCGGTGAGCGACTGCCTGAACTTCGGCTCTCCCGAGAACCCCGAGGTCATGTGGCAGTTCAGCAAGGCCGTCGAGGGGCTTGCCGACGGATGCCTCGAACTCGAGATCCCCGTCACGGGCGGCAACGTCTCGTTCTACAACCAGACGGGCGACGTGCCCATCCACCCGACCCCCGTGGTCGCCGTGCTGGGTGTCATCGATGACGTGGCGCGCCGCATCCCGAGCGGATGGCAGGACGAGGGCAACAACATCTACCTGCTCGGCACCACGCGCAACGAGCTCGACGGCTCCGCGTGGGCGGGCACCCTGCACGACCACCTCGGTGGGGTTCCGCCTCAGGTCGACCTCGCCGCCGAGGCGCGCCTGGCCGGGCTCATGAGCGCCGCCGCCGAGCAGAGCCTCGCCGCATCCGCCCACGACCTCGCCGACGGCGGCCTCGGCCAGGCCCTCGCCGAGGCAGTCATGCGCTTCGGCGTCGGAGCCCGCGTCTGGATCACGGAGCTCATGCAGCGCGACGGCATCGACGCAACGGCTGCGCTGTTCAGCGAGTCGGGTGGCCGGATGCTCGTGAGCGTGCCGCGCGAAGACGACGTGCGCTTCCAGGGTCTGTGCGAGGGGCGCGGCTACGAGTTCCTGCGCATCGGCGTCACGGAAGACAGCGGAGTACTCGAGGTGCAAGACAACTTCTCGATCCCGCTCGAGGAGCTTCGCGGCGTGCACCGCGCGACGCTCAGCGACCGGTTCGGCGCGGTCATCGGCGGCTAGAGCGAGAAGGGCACGCCCGTCGCGGCCTCGGCCAGGCGCCAGAACTCGGCGCCGAAGGTCGAATCCGCGCTCTGGGCCACGGCCTTCACCAGCACGGGTCGGCCGGTGACAGAGTGGGCGGGTCCGTAGAACTGCCCGCCGACGGCATCCGGATCGATTGCCGCTCGCACCACGGGCCACGCACCGCGGTCCTTGCCGTGGGCGACGGGGCGCATGGCGCGCTCGACGAGGCGCTGCGCCGCCGAGTTGCGGTCGGTGATGCCGGGCCGGGCCGACGCGCTGCCATCGAGGGCGAATCCGGGGTGGGCGAGCACCGAGCGAACAGGGCTGCCGGATGCCCGCAGCCGCCGGTCGAGCTCGAAGGCAAAGGCGTGCACGCCGTGCTTGGAGTACGCGTAGGCCTTCGACAGCGAGTAGCTGCCCTGAGTCTGCTCGATGTCGGACAGGTCGGCGCGCGCGAGCCGCGTGGAGAGGCTGCCGAGGTTCACGATCCGGCCCGTGATGGCGGGGAAGAGCAGCGCCGTGAGCGCGAACGGCCCGTACGCGTTGGTGCCGACCATGATCTCGAGGCCGTCGGATGTCACCTCGCGCTGACGCGAGCCGCCGGTCTTGCCCGCGTTGTTGATGAGCACGTCGATGGGCCCGAGCGCGGCAAGCGAGCCGGCGGCGACGCGGACCGAGTCCAGCGAGCCGAGCTCGAGGGTTACCTGCTCGAACTGTCCGGCCGGCACGCGCGAGCGCAGCAGGTCGAGCGCCGTCGTCTCACCGCGCGTGGTGAGGATGACGCGGGCGCCCGCAGCGCCGAGCTGCTCGGCGACGAAGTAACCGATGCCGCGGCCGGCACCCGTAACGACGACGGTGGTGCCCTCCTGCGACGGAAGGGAGCGCGGATCCCAGTTCATACCGTGTCGATCGTGCCGGTGGAGGCGATCTGCTCGTGGTGGTGGATGACCTCGGCAACGATGAAGTTCAGGAACTTCTCCGCGAACGCCGGGTCGAGGTGAGACTCCTCGGCGAGCTGGCGCAGGCGCGCGATCTGCACGCCCTCCCGCTCGGGGTCGCTCGCCGGCAGGCCCGTCGCAGCCTTGAGGCGGCCCACCTGCTGGGTGAACTTGAAGCGCTCTGCAAGCATGTGGATCACCGCCGCGTCGATGTTGTCGATGCTCTGGCGCAGGCCGGTGAGCTCCGCCGACGCTTCGTTCTCGCTCATGCCCCAAATCTACGGCAGTGTGCGCGATGCGGAAGAATGGGGCGATGCCCAACCCCGTCACCGTCGAGATCACGCGCGGCGACCGCGTCGAGAGCGAGCATCGCGGCCGTGCCGTCATCGTCGACGGCGACGGCCGGGTGGTGTTCTCGCTGGGCGACATCGAGTCGCCCGTGTACCCGCGCTCCGCATCCAAGGCCATGCAGGCACTGCCGTTGATCGAGAGCGGCGCCGCCGATGCGCTCGGGCTCACCGACCGCGAGCTCGCCCTCGCGTGCGCCTCGCACTCCGGGGAAGACGAGCACGTGGCGACGGCCGCGGGCATGCTCAGCAAGGCGGGGTTCGACGAGTCCGCTCTCGAGTGCGGCTCGCACTGGTCGTTCGACCAGCGCACGCTCATCCACCAGGCCCGCACTCTCACCGCGCCGACCCCGCTGTACAACAACTGCTCGGGCAAGCACGCGGGCTTCCTCTGCACGGCCTCTCACCTCGGGCTCGACCCGCGCGGATACGTCGCGTACGAGCATCCGGTGCAGGCGGAGATCCGCGCGGTCATGCACGACCTGACCGGGGCTGCAGTCGACAGCGACAACTGCGGGAGCGACGGATGCTCCATCCCCACGTACGCGGTGCCGCTGCGCTCGCTCGCCCACGGCTTCGCGAAGATGCAGACCGGCACGGGCCTGCAGCCCGATCGCGCTCGGGCCTCCGCGCGACTCATCCGGGCCTGCATGGCAGAACCGTTCTTCGTCGCGGGAACCGGCCGTGCCTGCACGACGCTCATGTCGCTGGCTCCCGGGCGGATCTTCGCCAAGACGGGTGCCGAGGGTGTGTTCGTCGCGACGATCCCCGAACTCGGGCTCGCCATCGCCACCAAGTGCGACGACGGCACGACGCGCGCGGCGGAGGCGATGATCTTCGCGCTCCTGGCGCGCAGCTTCCGGGAGTCGGACGAGCTGCACGACACCCTGTTGGGCATGGCCAACCACCGGATGACCAACTGGAACGGCGTGCACACGGGCGATGTGCGCGTGCGTTTCTAGAAGCGCTCCAGCCTCTCCTGCAGGCCCGCGCGCACTGCCGGCCACTCGTCGATGAGGATCGAGTACACCGCCGTGTCGCGCCACGTGCCGTCGGCGCGCGGATTGGTGCGGCGCGTGACTCCCTCGAACTGGGCGCCGAGTTTCAGGATCGCCGTGCGCGAGCGGTCGTTGAGCACGTCGGCCTGCAGCTTGACCCGATTGAAACCGTTGTCGAACGCCTCCGTGAGCAGCAGTAGCTTGGCCTCGGGGTTGACGGCGGTCCCCCACACCTCCGGCGAGTACGCGGTCCAGCCGATGTGCGCGTGCTCGTTGGTCTCGTCGAAATCGCCGAGGGTGCTCGTGCCCACGAGCACGTCGCCGAGCCACACGCCGTAGACGTTGTGAGCGAGCCATCCGTAGTATCCGTGCGCGAAGTCGATGAACTCGGCCTCCGTGCCGCGGTATCCGGCGGGGCCGCCGCCGTAGCCGCCCGCGAACACCTCGGGCGTGCCGATGGCGCGGAACAGCGCGGGGAGGTTCTTCTCCTCGAGGGGGGCGAGGCGGATGAAGCGCCCCATGATCTCACGGCGGTCGGGACGGGTCGCTGGCACCCGGCAATTATCGCCCTATTGCACGGGCCGCCGCGTCCCTAGAGTCTCCCCATGACCTACTCGACCCCCACGCCCGCGTCCTCCTGGCTCACCTCCCCCCTCGCGCGCTTCGTGGGTGCGGCCGCGGGCTGGTTCCTCTTCGTTCTCTCGTTCACGCTGCTCTTCCAGGTGACCTTCTCGGTCATGGCGCTCGGCGGCTCGTGCGCAAGCGGAGGTCCCTACGAGATCGCCGTCGAATGTCCGGATGCGGTGGCCCTGTTCGCGCCGCTCAGCATCTTCGGCGGCCTCATCGCCGTGGGGCTCAACGCGTTCCTCGCGCGCGGATTCGCCACCCCGCTCGCGACGTGGGCGTGGCCGATCCTGTTCTGCGGCCTCGGCGGCGCGTTCCTCGCGGCGTTCTTCGGCACGGGCGACATCGTCGGGCTCATCCTCGGCCTCGTGTTCGAGATCATGGGTCTCGTACCGCTCGTACTCGAGATCCGGGCGAGCGCACAGCGCGTGCTGCTCGGCCAGAATGCGCTCGACGGTTCGCAGTTCTACGAGGGCGCCCGCGCCCGGCCGTCGATGACCTCGCGCGGTGCGCCGAACCCGGAGGGGGCCATCCGGCCGACCGTCGGCCACTGGGCTGCCGCGCTCCTCATCACCCTCGTCTTCGGGCTGCTCGGTTACTGGGTGGCCGGTGTCTGGTTCGCTTCCGTCGCCAGCTGAGTGGCGCTACCGGGGTACAGAATGACCCTCGAAAGGGATACCCGAGTACCCCCAACAGGGGGTTCCGGCCTCGGGTGAAAAGGCGGGTTAATGGAGTAGGTCGTTCCGAGCGATCTACTTTCACCCGCCTATCCCGAGTACAGCGGTGCCTTCTGGGGCCGTGTATGAACCGTGCCCCCGAGGAGTCCGGATGCAGCATCCCCAACGTTTTGGCGTCCCCGCGACGTCAGCGCTGCTCGCGCCCACCGCCCTCGTCGCGCCCTCGGCCGACCAGCGGGTCACCGTCATCCCCGACCTGCCGCTCGTCCCCGCGCGTGCCCTGCTCGCCTCGGTCCTCGCCGGCGACACCGCCGCGCGCGACATCCTGTGGGTGGACCTCGGCGAGGTTTCGGGGGACGACGCGGCCTGGGACGCCCTCCGCGCCGCGCTGGCCGGGGCATCCGGCAAGGCCCTCGCTGGCGACGCACTGCCCGCCGTCGAGAAGGCGGTGAAGGGGCTCGGTTACCCGATGCTGCTCGTCGTTGCACTCGGCCACGGCGTCACCTCGCTCTTCGACACCCAGCTCCTCGGCCTCCTCGCCGACGCCCCCCAGCTCTCCCTCGCCGCCCTGTGCTCAGGACGCCGGATGTTCGAGGGCCTCGGTCGCGCAGACCACGACGCCCTCGTGGTGCCACCCTCCGACCTCGTGCTCGATGCGGGCGGTGTGCGCCGCTGTGCCGCGATCTTCGGACTCGCCCTCTCCGCGGAGCAGGCAACCGCACTCGCGCACTCGCCGCTCAGTCTCCCCGACCTGCTGCCCTCGGTCATCGCGTCGCTCAGCATCGACGACATCCAGGACCAAGACGACCCCGTCGCCTACCTCCTCGAGGAGAGCGAGCACCAGCTCGAGGTGCGGTTGCGCGGCAGCCGCGACTCCGCGATCGAGGGGGCCCTGCGCCTCGCCGTTCCCGCGACGCTCACCTCGCGCACGCTCGCACTCGTCTCGCCCGACAGCGGCCTGCAGCTCGACCGCGTCGCCCAGGCACGCCTCGTGCAGCGCGAGCCGGGGGCATCCGGCGCGCGCTACCGCATGGACCCGGTGGTGCGGAGGCTGCTGCTCGCCGAGCTCCGGCTGCGGCATCCGGCGCTCGCCCGCGAATTGAGCGCCTCGGTGGGCCGCTACTTCTCGGAGAACGACGAGCCCTTCCAGGCCGTCGATCACTTCGCGACTGCCGAAGACTGGGACTCGGTGGTTGAGGTACTCGACGACGTGATGTTCCGGATGATCTCCGAGCAGCCCGTGCAGCTGCACAACGCGATTCTCGCCATGCCCCGCAAGGTGCGCGACGACAATCCGCGCTTCACGCTCTCGCTCGAACTCGGTTGGCAGACCCGCGAGGGCCTCGCGCAGGCGTGGGTCTCGATGGCTCGTCGCGCCGCGGGCACCTTCGCGCGCCTACCCAAGACCATGTCGCCCTGGGACCAGCTGCACGTGCTCATCGTCAAGACCATCGTCTACCGCCTCAAGGGCGACCTGCAGGCGGCGCTCGAGGCGGCACGCGGCATCGACGAGCTGCTCGCCGGTGACGACGACCTCGCCGCACGCCCCGCCGCGACCCTCGCCGAGGCGCACTATCAGTCCGGCCTCAGCCGCCTGCTCTCCCTCGACCTCGTCGGTGCGCGCGAGAGCTTCAGCAGCAGCTACGGCCTCGCCCAGGGGACCACCGACTCGGCCGTCGCCGCCGCCGACCGCGCCGCCGAGGCCATCGCACTCGTGCGCGCCCTCGAGGGCGAGGCCGAGCACGCCACCAACTGGCTCACGAGTCTCGAGGCTCGTCCCGTCGGTACCGCGGGTCTCGTCGCCCAGGCGCTCGTCTCGATCGGCCGCCTCGACGACCGGGATGCCCGCCACCGCCTGTCGCTGCTGGCCGACGTGCGCGACACCGACGAGTTCTGGGCGTTCGCGGCCCACGCCGAGAACCGCTACGGCTTGTACTGGGGCGACCCCGTGGAGACCGACGCCGACCTCGACCGCACGTGGGCGGAGCACGGAGACCGGCTCGTCGAGGGCTCGACGGCCCAGCTACTGCTCACGAGCGATGCCGCCGACCTCGCGATCATCCTCGGCCAGCTCTCGCGCGCCGAGACCGCCCTCGAGAAGTCGCCCGTGCGCAACACGTGGATCGCCGTCTGCCGCGCCCGCCTCGCGCTGCTCGGCTCGAACCCCAAGCACGCGCTCCTCTTCATCCTCGAGGGCCAGGCTCGCGGGCGCACCGAGCGCTACGGGCAGCTCGACCTCGCCGTGCTGCGCGCGGCCACCGAACTCGCGCTCGGCCGGGAGGCCGACTCCACGGCGTCACTGCTGCGGGCGATCAAGCAGTCCGAGAAATCCGGGGTCATCGTTCCGTTCCGCCTGCTGCCACAGGAGACCCTCGAGAACCTTGCTGCGCTGCATCCGGATGCCGCCGCCTTCGTTGCCGCGCACGCGCTCACGGGCACGAGCTACCTGTCGCCGTACCAGGCCGTCGCGGGGGCGCTCAGCGAGCGCGAACTCGTGGTGCTGCGGGCACTGGACCCCGGCGCCACCGTCGAGCAGGTAGCCAAGAAGCTGTTCGTGGCGAGCAACACGGTGAAGGCGCAGCTGCGCAGCATCTACCGCAAGCTCGGCGTCTCCACCCGAACCGAGGCACTGCTCGTCGCCGCGGAGCTCGGGCTGCTCGACCAGGACTCGCGCACCGCCTAGCCGGCGGAATCCCGCGGGGCGGCGCTCCCGACCCCCGGCTCGGCGCTCGCGCAGCCCACCCCTCTCGTCGAGTTCGCCAGTTTTGCCCATGCGAACTGCCTGCGATGGGCAAAAGTGGCGAACTCAGTGAGGGAACGCCGTCGCGCGCGGGCTAGGAGCCGTCGCTCAGCTTGCGGGGCATCATGACGGTCTCCTCGAGGAGTTCGTCGAGCTTGCCGGCGAGCTGGCGGCGGTCGGCTTCGAGCTGTTCCCGGATGCGCGCCTCGAGTCGCTCCTGCTCGTAGCGCAGGCGCTCCTGGGCTGCGCGCTCCAGCTCGCGGGACTTCAGCAGGTAGCTCTCGCGCGCGAGACGCTCGCGGGAAGGAAGTGCGGTCACGCGCGCAAGCGGCGGCTCGGGCTCCGCGACAGGCTCCGCAGCCTCCGCGACGGGCGCCGCGGTCTCGGGAGCGGGAGCCACAGCCTCGGCGACGGGCTCGATCACGGGGATCTCGTAAACCGCGGGCTCAACGACCGCGGGCTCAACGACCGCGGGCTCGACAACTGCGGACGTGGCGACGGATGACTCGGGCGCGGGCGGCCACGCGGCGGTCGGCTGCACGAACTCGAAGTTCTCAACGAGGCGCGGCGCAGGCCAGGGCTGCTCGGCAGCGGGTCGCGGAACCGTGCGCTCCTCCGGGAGTTCGACCGTGGGCACGGATTCGGCGACAGGCGCAACCTCAGCGACAGGCGCGACCTCAGCGACGGGCGTGAGCTCGGCTGCGGCCGGCTCGTCGAAGGCGAACGGCTCCTCGAACTCAAAGGGCGTGGCCGCGGGCTGGGCCGCGAGGACGTCCTCCCTGAGCGGCATCTCGTAGACGGGCGCGGGAGCGCTGCGCACGGAGAGCTCGTAGACGGAGGCGTCGAACTCGGGCTCGGTGTCATCCGCGCCGTCCGAAGCCTCGGAGGCGACCTCGGCGGGCAGCTCGATGGGCTGGCCGGCGAGCGCCCAGTCTTCGAAGCGGGGCTGGCTGTAGACGGGCTCATCGGCGAGGAGGTCGATGACGAAGGCGGCGTTGTCCTCGGTGAGCGGAGGGAGGGCTGCCGCCGGCTGGGCGATCGTGAAGCTGCCGGTGGTGAGCGGGTCGACGGGCTCGATCACGAGGGTGCCGGGGGCCACCTCGGGCTCGGTGTGGCGGAACGGCGGCAGGATGGTCGGCTCGTTGTCGATGGCGGCGAACGCGTCAGCGTCGACCATGTGGAAACTGCCGAACGCCTCGACGGGGATCTCGTACACGACATCATCCTTGAACTGGTTGGCGACGATCTCGGCGAGGTCCTCGGGGGTGGGGTCGCCGGGCTGGGGGGCGAGCAGTGTCACGCGCTCGCCCGTGTCGCCACGAGGGATGTCGATGACGGGGTTCGAGCTCTCGTCCACGGGCTCAAGCACGGGAACGGACGCGATGACCGGCGCCGGCCACGACTTGCGCTCGGCGAGCGCGGCGGCCTCGAGCGCGTCCGTCGCGGGTGGGGGCTTGGGCGCGAAGCGCGAGACGGGCTGCTGGGGCCGGGATGCGGCGGCTCGAGCGGCGGCCTTCGCAGCAACACGGGCCGCGCGGGCGGCGGCACGACCGGATGTCGACTCGATGACCGGCGGGGCGATCTCGATCGGGGGAATGTCGAGCACCTTCTCCTCCACGGGAGCTACGGGAGCCTCGGCCGCGGGTACGACCTCCGGCTCGGAAACGGGTTCGGGGGCGGGAACGGCAACGACAACAGGCGGCTGCAGCAGCACGGGCGGCGGCACCTCGAGTACGGGTGCGGACGGCGCGGGCGCCTTCGACGCCGTGCCGGTGACGCGGCGCGACGTGCGCGCAACGGCGGGGGTGACGGGACGGCGGGCGCGGGTGCTGCGCGGGATCTGATTGAGCACGACGCCGGCGGGGATCGATCCCCCCGCCGAGAGGGCGCTGAGGGCGTCGGACAGGCGCGGGCGGGTGGCGGTCCCCTCGGCGACCACGAGCAGCGTCGCGGCTCCGAACGAACCGAGGACCGCGGCATCCGTCGCCGTGCTGATGGCGGGGGTGTCGATGATGACAACATCGAAGCGCTCGGAGAGGGATGCCACGAGTGCACGCATGCGCGGTGTGGCGAGCAGGTCGGCAGAGCGGGAGGTGCGCGAGCCGATCGGGACCACCCAGATGTTCTCGCCGGGGCCCGCCGAGATGACCTCGTCGAGCGTGATCTTGGTGGTCAACAGGTCGGTGAGACCGGGACCGGCGTCGACGCCGAAGATCTCGGCCTGGTGGGGCGCCTGCAGGTTCGCGTCCACGACGACGACGGTCGTGGCGGTGTCGGCTATCGCGAGCGCGAGGTTCGCGGCGATGAGCGACGCCCCCTGCCGTGGCTCCATGGCGGTGACGACGAAGACGTTGACGGCGTCGCGCGCACGCACGTGCTCGACGCTCGCGCGCAGGCCGCGGAACGACTCCGCAATGCCGCTCTGCGAGCTCGTGTGCATGACCATGGGGCTGTTCTTGGCGGTGCGGTCGGCGCGGATCTGCCCGAGCACCGGGCGGTCGGTGACCGCCGCGACATCCTTGCGGCCCCGGATGCGCCGGTCGAGTGATTCGCGCAGCGACGCGCCCACGAGCCCGAGTGCCAGGCCGAGGATCGCGCCGACGGCCAGCAGCAGCACGGCGTTCGACGAGGTGGGAGCCGTCGGCAGGGACGCGTGCTCGATGTTGACGATGCGTACGGGCGCGGTCGTGGTCGTCGTCCCGTCGCCGGACGTGTCGGTTGTGGTGGCACCGACGGTGGGGCTCACGGCGTTCTCGATCTGGTTCTCGACGACGTCGCTGAACACGGCAGAGACGGTGTTGGCGATGGACTTCGCGAGCTCGGGGGTCGCGGCGGTCGCGGTGATCTCCACGATGAGGGTGTTCTGGGGCGCGACCACCGAGAGGTGGCCCGCGAGGTCTTGCACTGTCATGTCGAGCTTGAGCTCGTCGATCACGGGCTGGAGCACGAGGCCACTCGTCGCGACGAGCACGTAGGAGGCGATGCGGCCCTCGGCGAGATTCGACGCCTGGAGGGACTGCGTGAGGTCACCCGTGGCCTCGCTGTTGGTCAGGATCTCCCGCGAGGTCGCCGCATACGTGCGCGGCTGGACCGCGTTGGCAGCGAAGCCGCCGACGATGCCGACCAGCAGCCCGAGCACGACGAGTGCCCAGCCGCGGCGCAGCACGCCGAGGTATTCGTGGATGTCCATTGGGGGGATGGCTTCCGGGTATCGGGATTTCCCAGGGGCGGGTAAGCCTGGGGAGCTCTCACTGCGGGTACAGGGAGGCCTCCCGTTAAAACTACGGTTGTCACCCGGATGAGTCCACCAAACGGAGGACAGGATGAAGGGTTAAGGAACGGGTTAAGAGACGGACTCGAGCGGCTGGGCGTAGACGATCGCGGGTTCGAGGCCGCGGTCGATCGCGCGGCGCAGCGCCACGGTCATCCAGACCATTCCCATGGTGTTGCCGATGACGATCGCCCACGGCGCGAACTCGGCAAGGCCGAGCAGCTCCGCGCTCACCAGCAACGCGAGCGTGACGGGCACACCGACCGTGGCGCTGAGGGCGATGACGCGCACCTGGCCCACGGCCATGAGCGCCACGTTGGTGAGGTACGGCGAGAGTACCCACGAGGAGGCCACGATGCCGAAGGCGATCGCGGATGAGACGTCGACGGCCACCTGGCCGTGGGTGAGCAGCTGGCTGAACCAGGGCAGGAGCGCGGCGTACACGGCGCCCGCGAGCAGTCCGAGGGCGAGGGTGACGCGGGCGGACACCGACAGGCGGCGCAGCAGCTCTTTGCCCTGTGCCGCGGGCACCCAGCCCTGGAAGACCTGGATGAGCGGGGAGGCGGCCATCCCGACGAACTTGCTCAGCCTGTCGGCGAGCACGAACAGCGGCAGCGAGAGCGGCGCGGTGACGGCGACCACGCCGAGGATCGCGGGGGTGAGCGCCGCGTAGAGGCCCGTCGCGACGACGCCGTGGCGCTGCTCCGAGAGTCTGGCCACGACGTTGCGCCAGCGGGCAGCCTCGCGGAAGTCCAGGTTCTGTCCGCGGAAGATCGAGTAGCAGGAGACCCCGAGGGCCACCAGCGACCCCGCGAGCTGAGCGAGGGCGAAGAACAGCAGCTCGTCGGTGAGGACGACGAGGAGCAGGCCCGTGATGGTTCCCGCGACGCGCGGCACGGTGTCGAGCAGGAGGAAGCGGCCGGGTCGACTCTCCCCCGTGAAGTACCAGTTCGCCGAGACGCCCGCGAGCGTCATCGCGAGGCCCGCGACGAAGGCCACGAACTTGGCGTGCGGCACGATCGCGATGGTCACTATCGCCTGCACGACGATGAGCGGGAGCAGCAGGGCTGCGCGCGCGAACAGTGAGTCGAGGAACAGCCCCGGCCGCTTGGCCACTGCCGCCATGGCGATGGTCGCGGGGCCCGTGAGGCCCCATCCGAACGCGACGAGCACGCCTATCGAGTTGCCGATCGACTGGCCGGTCGCCATCGAGGCCCACGGGTCGGCGCCCGCCATTGCGATGACGATGGGAATGGTGATGAGGCTGATGACGCCGTTGAGCACGACGGATGCGCCGTAGAGCCCCAGCCGCCGGGTGGCACCGAACTTCATGATCGGGCCTCGACGGGCACTGCCGCGGCCCGCGGCAGGGTCTCCTCGACGAGGGCGAGCAGGTCGGTGAGCATGGCGGCGCGCACGTCCTCGCCGAACAGCGAGTGGTCGCCGAACGGGTAGTCGGTGATACGGATGTCGGCACCGCGGCCCTGGAGGCGTGCCACTGCGGCGGGCCCGCGATGGGCTGCGAAGTTCTCCTGGTCCTCGGGGGTCATCAGCAGCGCGACGGTGGACTCCGCGTTGCGGCTCGACGCTTCGAGCAGTACGCCCGGGTCGTGGAACAGCTGCAGGCGGCTCAGCAGGGGCCACGCCCATCCGGGCATGACCCCGCGCAGCGCGCGCTTGATGCGGATGATGCGGTCGCGGCTGCCGTCTTTCTCCGACCGCGTGAGGTCCGAATACTCGCCGGCCCGCAGCGGCGCGGTCTTGAAGTAGTTCGGGCTGAACAGCACGGTGAGGCGGGCGTCGCGGCGCTCGGCCATGCGGGCCGCGACCCAGCCGCCGGCGCACAGACCCGCGTGGGCGACGGCGTCGTCGCTCGCGAGTTCGGCGATGAGCTGGTCGGTGTCGTCCACCCACTCGTCGGCGAAGATGAGGCTCGGCTCGCCGGGGCGTACCTCCGTCGTGTCGCCCGTGACGCGGCGGTCGAACCGGATGGCGCGGTAGCCGCGAGAGGCGAGCTCGCGCGCGGCGAGCACCTGGAACCGGCCGGGGCCGACCCTGTGTTCGGCGGCACCGGGCTGCAGCACGACCACTCCGGGCTCGGTGGCGTGCTCGCGCACCGTCTCGATGACGAACAGCCGGTCGGGGCCGACACGGCGCAGGTTCTCGACGACGGGCGTGCCATCGGCGCTCTCGCCGACGACGGCCGAGGCCGTGACGACAGGGCTGACCGGATGCGCCGCCTCGGGCGCGCGCGCGGCAAGCCAGTCGGCCATGCCCGCGATGGTGTCGAGGGGCAGCACAGCGAGGGAGCCCGGAGTCTCGAGCAGCTCCTCCTGCCCCGTGACGGACCGGTACTCGACCCGCGCCGGAAGCCTCGACGTGAGCCGCAGCGTGCCGGGGTTCTCGTCGTTGGCGCGCCGCCCGAGGATGAGCGTGTCCACGCCGACGGGCAGGCTCTCGGCAGTGATCTCCTGCGAGCGCAGCCACTCGGCGGCGTCCGGGTGGAGGGTGAGGGAGAGCAGCCCGCTCGGGTCGCCCTGCACGTGCGCACCGACGGTCATCTCGAACAGCGAGCGCTGGCGCCGCAGGAACCGCTTGCCGGAGAGCTCAGGGTCCCACAGGGCGAGCGCCGAGGCATCCACCGTCGCGGCGGCCGCGGCGGCGATGAGGGATCCCGCGCCGAGGCTCACGAGCGAGACGCTCTCGACGCCCGACTCGCGCAGGTAGTCGACAGCGCGGGCGACGCTGGACATCCAGAGCTCTGGGGCGTGCTGGGATCCGGATGTCCCTGCCGCATCGCCCTCGCCGACGTAGTCGAACCGCAGTGCCGCGAGCCCGCGGGCGGCGAGCTCCTGGCCGACGAACCGCAGCGCGCGGTATCCGATCACCTGGTCATAGCCGAGCGGCGGGCACAGCACGACGCCGCCCCTCGCCTGCCCGTCGTCGGGGAGGTGGAGGAATCCGAGGTTCGGCGACTCGGGATCGCCGAACCAGGTATCGAGCATCATCGTGCGATCACAGACCCAGAAGGGCTCGCACGTCGACGGGCCACGACTCGAGGTCGGTGCCGTGGGTGCGCACCAGGGCGAGGGTGGTGCGCTCCATGCCGAAGGCGACGCAGGCGCCGTGCGCCTCCTCGCCGTCGGCGGTGAGGATGCCGAACGCGTGCGTGAGGTGGTCGCGCTGGCAGTTCGCCGAGGCGATGGCCGTGCCCTCGTGGAGGTCGCCGTAGAGCGGGACGATGATCTCCACCTTGAGGTTCTCGCGCAACTGCGCGCTCACGAGCATCTTGCCGGCGCGGCCGAAGAACGGGTCGTTGGCCGGAACGGCGTCCACGGCGAGGCCGAGGGAGGCGAGCAGCTCGACGGAGACGTCGAGCCACGTGTCGCGGTAGGCCTGGGCATCGTCGGGGGTTCCCACGAACACGAATTCGCGCATCCGGAACGACTGCAGGCGCATGGGGTCGTTCGACGGCTCGTGGCGGAAACCGTAGCCGGAGAGGTCGTAGACCCCGCCGCCCTCGGACAGGCGACCCTCGAGGGTCGCGTACAGCGGGTGGCAGATCGCGTTGGTGAGCACGACATCGGCCGGCGTGAGCCACGCCTCGTAGGGCTGGCCGTCCTCGCGCGCGGCGAGGAGCTCGCGGTGCTCGCGGTCGCCGTCTTCGAAGCTCGAGACGATGCCACTCAGGTCGGGAAACGAGGCGATGTAGTCGGTGCGCTCGAAGTCGGCACGCGGGTACACGGGCGGGAAGCGCAGCACCGTCGCGCCGAGCGAGGCGAACGACTGCCCGAGCAGGTGGTCGAGGCCCGCGACTATGCGCTCGAAGTCGCCCGAGCGGCCGTAGATGCCGGGCACGCTCGTGGCGATGAGCAGGCCCGAGGCGAGCAGCTCGTCGCGGAACGCGAGGCGGGCCTCGTCGAGCTTGGTGGGTACGAGTACGTCGGTCATGTCACTAACCCTTCTGGACCAGCAGGAGCCTGGCCGTGTTGGCGATGATGCGATCGTTGTGGACCATGAGGGCGGCGCCCTGGGCGTCGCGGAAGATGCGGGCGACGCTGTGCTTGCCGTCATTGCGGTAGCCGGAGATGCCCGTGATGGCGAGCGCCGCGAGGGCGATCTGCGCGACGAGCTCCGAGGCCGTGACCTTGAGGTTGTTGATGCTCACCTGGTAGCCGATGGCACCGAGACCGTCGCGGTCGTCGGCGAGCTCATCCGTGCGGCGGGCAAGCCCGTCGACGAGAGACTCGAAGCGCTCGAGCTCGGCGATCAGGTCGACGAGCTTGGTGGCGCCGGGAGGAACGCTGCCGATACTGCGGCGGGCTGCGGCGCGCACATAGTCGCGCGAGATCCCGACGAGAGCGCGCGACATCCCGAGCCAGACGGATGCCCACAGCACGTGGCACACGGGCAGCATGGTCTCGGTGGAGATCTGGTCGTAGGGCTCCGGGATGACGCGGTCGGCGGGAACTCGCGCGTCGAGCTTGTAGCCCATGCTCGAGGTGCCGCGCAGACCCAGGGTGTCCCATCCGCCCGTGGCCTCGAGGGCGAGGTGCGAGGCGTCGCACACGACGAGCACCTGGTCGCTCGGGGCGCTGTCCGCGTTGCGGCGGGCGGTCACGAGCACGAGGTCGGCTTCGGACCCGTAGGAGATGACCGGGGCGTTCTTCACGAGGTGCACCATGTCGCCCTGGAGGTCGACGAAGCACGAGCTCGAGCGCACGTCTCCGCCGATGCCGAGCTCTGTTGTCGCGGAGGCGAGCAGCAACTGCTCGCTCGCGATCCGGCCCGCGAGCACGGCCAGCGACGGCGAACCGCCGAGGTGGCGCGAGAGGCTCAGCACCTGGCTGTGGTGCATCGCGAAGACCATGCCGGTCGACGAGCAGGCCGCGCCGAGGCGCGCGGCGATGGAGCCGAGCTGCACGAGCGTGAGGCCTTCGCCGCCGAGGGCTGTCGGCAGGCTGGCGCCGAGCAGTCCGGTGGTGCGCATGGCGTCGACTGCCTCGGCAGGGAAGCGCGCGGCGGCGTCGACCTCGCCCGCGAAGCGGGCCGCGACGTCGGCGACGTGGGTGACGCGCTCATCGAGGGAGCGGGCATCCGGTGTGCGCGTGATGACTGTGGGCATTCTCATGCTGCTGCCTCCACGAGGCTCTCGACGGCGGCGCTGATGCTGCTGATCGTGCAGAAGGTCGACTTGGTGAGAAGTGCGTCGGGAAACTCGATGTCGAACGCGTCCTCGACGGCGAGCATGACGTTGACGCTCGCGTGCGAGGTCATGCCCGCTGCGTACAGGTCGGCGTCGAGGGCGAGACTCGCGGCGGGCGAGGAGAGCTTGCCGTGCGCGTCGAGAACGCGGCGCACGGTGTCGACGGCGGTCACGCGGCGAGCGCTTCCGCAGCAGCACCGACGACCGCGGCGGCGACCGCCATGGCCATGCCGCCGTCGTGGCTGAGCGTGAGCTCGATGGTGGTGACCCCGAGGTCGGCGGCGATCTCTGCCGCGCGGCCGTGCAGGGCCACCGTGGGGGCGCCGTTCGGGTCGGCGCCCACCTCGATGTCGGTCCACGGCACTGCGACGTCCGCGGGGATCTTCAGGAGCTTGAGAACAGACTCCTTCGCGGCATAGCGTGCGGCGAGGCGTTCGGGCGCCTCGCCGCATGCCGCGCGCTCGGCGGGGGTGAAAACCCTCGCGAGGTAGCGCTCGCCGAAGACGTCGATGCTCTCGACGACATTGAAGACGGGGTGGATGTCGCAGCCGATGAGCACGCCAGGGTGCTCCATCGTGGTGCCAGCGCGGGTGCTGAACATGTCGGGTCCTTACGGGTTCGCCGTGGAGCGCGCGCTGGGTGGACGCGTGCTGCTCGTCTCGGGTAAGACGCGCTGGCGAGAATCGGGTATGTGAGTGGGTGGCTCACGAATTCAACCTAGGGGTACAGATCGTGTCCCTAAAGAGCGGGACACCCGAAAGGGGGCATAGGTGTGAGGGTTAAGGCGCGGGTTAAGGGGTCGTATGGGAGAGTTGTCCCGTGCCCCGCCTGAGCGTCCTGATGCCCGCCCGCAACGCGGAGCGCACCATCGCCGAGGCCCTCACGAGCACTCTGCGGGCCATGCCGCGCGACTCCGAGCTCATCGTGCTCGACGACGCGTCGAGCGACAGGACGCTCGAGATCGCGTCCAGCACGGGCGATCCACGGGTCGTCGTCGACAGCGTGGCGAAGAACCTCGGCGTGGCTCTTGCCGCGGAGCGACTGCTGGCCGCGGCATCCGGCGAATTCATCGCCCGCATGGACTCGGACGACGTGTGCCTACGCGGGAGGTTCCGCGCCGAGCTGTCCGCGGCGCGCACGCACGACCTCGTCTTCTCCACGTACCAGCGCATCGGCGTGGGCGCCGCGCGACGGCCGGTGCCGCCCATCCGCTTCGGCCCGGATGCCGCAAGGCTCGCGCTGCTCCTCGACTGCCCGTACCCCCACTCCACGTCGCTGGCGCGAGCCGACGCCCTGCGCACGGCGGGCGGATACCGCGCCGGCGCCATCGCCGAGGACTTCGACCTCTGGCTCCGGGCCGCCGCCAACGGTGCCCGTCTCGTTCGACTCGCCCGGCCGACCGTGCTCATCCGCACCATCGAGGGCCAGGTGAGCGGCGCGGAGGGTTGGCGCGAGAGCCTCGCCTACGACCCCGTACTCGAGCGCTCGTACCAGGAGCTCGCGCACCTCGTGTGGGGCACGCGCGAGACGCCGTGGTTCCGCGAGCTCGCCTTCACGCGCGACGGGCCGCTCTCCCCTGCGGGTCGCGCCGCCCTCGAGCCCTTCATCGAGCGGTTCCTCGGCTCCCTTACGGGGCTGAACCCCGTGGAGCGTGCCTATCTCACGCGCCGCGCTCGCCAAGAGCTCGGCTCTCGCGCGGAGTAGTCCGTCCGACCCGTACCCGCGGTGCTGCCCGGCCGCACTCACGCCCCGCCGTCAAGAACTCAGGCAGGACCGCCCGCCGTGGGCTTGGCGAGCGGCTGCGACGCGCTCCTGCCTGAGTTGTTGACAGGAGCCGCCAGATCGGCCGCCGGAAGGAGCTCGGGCGCAGTGGGCACCACCCCGTAGAGGCACGCGGCGAGGCCGATCCAGATCGCGGGGGTCGAGAGGTCGGGCACGGCGACCACGGCGGCGATGAGCACGCCCGCGACGCCCCATCCGGCCGGCTCGATGGCGCGGTTCAGCAGTGCGCGGCGCAGGGCGATGACGACGAGGGCGATGAACAGGGCGGTGCCGATGATCCCCACGCAGCTGAGCAGCAGCAGGAACAGGCTCGAGGGTCGGTTGCCGCCGAGGCCGATGCCGAGGCCCGTGCTCTCGAGGAAGATCTGCCACGACCGCACGTTGGAGGCGGTGCGCGCGACGAAGCTGTCGGAGTCGGCCTTGTCGGTAGCCGACCCGACGGTGAATTGGAGGATGACCGGGATCTGCGTGAGCCCGAGCGCGACCACCACGCCCACACCCACGACGACGAGCGGGCGCACTGCGAAGCGCCCGGCGCGCAGCACGCGCACGAGGGCGACGACCGCGGCGAGCGCCACGAGGATCGCAAGGCCCAGGAGGGCCGTGCCCGATCCGTTACGCACGAAGTCGACAGCGACGAGGGCGAGCGCGAGGGCCGCGGCAACCCGGCCGACGCGCCCCGACCAGAGCAGTCGGGCGCCGAAGTATCCGGCGGCGGCGGTGAGGTAGAGCCCGAGCACGGAGGGTTCGTAGAACGTGCCGCTGAGGCGTTCGGGGGTCGCGTAGTTGAACGAGGGCATGTTCTGGAGGAGGGCGTGCGGCCACACCGGCTCGGCGACGATGCGGATCGCCGCTCCCACCACGGCCACCCACAGGGCAGCGCCCAACAGCCGGGCATCCACGGGGAAGAGCCGTCCGGCGAGCAGCAGGAACGCCACGCCCATGGCCACGTACCCGACCTGCGCGATGTTGCCGAGGGAGGGCGCGAGCTGCGCCATGTTGTTGACCTGCGCGTCGACGCCGAGCTCGGGCGCGAACACGCGCATACCCGTGAAGATGCGGGGGCCGGCGATCGAGATGATCGCGGCCCACAGCACGAGCAGCACGGCAATGAGGTCAGGTGCCCAGCGCGGTCCTCGTCCCGTGAGACGCGAGAGCCTCATCAGGATGCTCGGGAACGACAGCACCGCGAGCACCACGACAGCGAGGTAGAACAGGGGGAAGCCGTTGCCCGCGACGATGACCCCCGCGGTCTGCGGGAACGCGACCGTGGCGCCGACGACGTACTGCGTCCAGTGGCGGCGCGCGAACCACACCCCGACGATCGCGACGAGGGTCACGATGCCGAGGATCGTCACGCTCATCTGGTGCCGACCCGCCGCGCGGGGTTGCCCGCCCAGATCTCGTCCGGGCCCGTCGACTCGAGGAGCACGGCATTGGCGCCCACGATGGTCCCGTCGGCGACGACGAGCTCCTGACCTGCCTTGAACAGCACCTTGGCGCCCGCACCCACGGTCACGCGGTCGCCGATGACGACGCATCCGGTAGCTCCGGGCTGGTCGGTGTTGTACGAGTCGGAGCGCCCGATGACGACACCGGGCATGAGGGTTACACCGGTGCCGATGCGCGTGCGGGCGTGCACGACGAGGCCGACTGCCCCGTGCGCGAGTTCGAGCTGCGGCCCGAACTGCACGGTGCGCGGGAACTCGACGCCGAGCGACTTGAGCGCGAGGTAGGCGAGGCGCCCCACGACGCGGTGGCGGGTGCCGCGCAGCAGTCGGTCCTGGATGCTCACGCGGGCACCGCCGCGAGCAGGCCGTCGTAGAGCGACTGGATGCGGCGCCCATGTGCATCGAAGTCGAGCTCGAGGGCGAGGTTCCGCGAGCCGGCGGCCAACCGCTCCCGCTCGGCGGGGTCGAGCAGCTGCAGCAGCGCGGCACGGAGGGCCGGGGCATCCGGGGAGGCCAGCAGGCCGTTGACGCCGTCGTGCAGTACGGGCGGGGCGGCGACGGTTGTCGAGATGAGCGGCAGCCCCGCGAGCACACCCTCGGCGGCGGCAAGCGGGAAGTTCTCGGGCCAGGTCGAGGGCAGCACGAGCACGGATGCCGCGGCCAGCGCAGCGCGGCGGCCGGTGTCGTCCAGCCAGCCCAGGAACCGCACGGGCGCAGCTCGCACGAGGGGCTCGAGTTCCCCGGCACCGGCGATCCACAGCTCGGCTCCGGGGATGCCCTCGCCCCACGCCTCGACGAGAAGCTCCACGCCCTTCGTGGAGATGAGCTTGCCGAGGAACAGGAACACCACGGGCTCGGACGTCGGCGAAGGCCCAGCCGCCGACGCGCCGCGCCAACCATGCGGGATCACGTCGGTGTGGGCAGGCAGCTCGAGCCCCCACTGCACGTGCTTCTGGCGCAGCCGCTCGGTGGGGAACACGAGGCGGGCGTCGCCCAGAGTGCGGTTGATCAACCGAGTGCGCAGGCGCTGCACGGCCGGGGCGGTATCGACCTCGCGGCCGTGGCGCAGCAGGGTCGTGGTGGTGTCGACGAGTCCGTAGTCGTGCACGGTCATGACGGTAGGGCGTCCCGACCGCAGGAGTGCTGCGCCGAAACCCGCGAACCTGTGCACGTGCACGAGGTCCCACGGCTCGTCGAGAACGCGGCGCAGGGGGGCGGGCATCCGGATCGAGCCGACGAGGTCGAGCGCGTGGAACAGCACCGCGGCGGGCTTGGACCCCTTGCGGTCGGGCGGGTACGGCCGCCAGCTGCGCACGACGCGCACCGGCAGGCCCTCGGCAGCAAGCGACTCCTCGATCGCGGGCGACACCCAGCCCGTGAGAATCGTGACGTCGTGCCCCTGGTCGCGCTGCCAGCGCGCGAGTTCGAGGCAGTACTGCTCGGCACCCCCGAGCGGTTCGATGAGGGAGCCGACGAACTGGGCGATCCTCATCGGGCACCCACGAGGTCGAGAAGCGTCATGGCAGTAGCGTCCCACGTGAAGCGGGCCACGTTGGCGTGGCCGCGCTCGACGAGGTCGCGGCGTGTTCCCGCGTCGAGGCTCCGCACGAGCGCAACAGCCTCCTCGGGCTTCGTCGCGTCGAAGTAGAGCGCGCCATCACCGGCGACTTCGGGGATGGATGCGCGGTCCGACGCGATCACGGGGCAGCCGAGTGCCTGGGCCTCGACGACGGGGAGCCCGAAGCCCTCGTACAGCGAGGGGAACACGAGCGCGGTGGCATCCCGCAGCAGGGAGGCCAGCTCGTCGTCGCTCACGCGCCCCGCAAGCTCCACGCCGGGGATGTCGAGCCCCGCCTGCTGCGCGTAGACGTTGCTCGCGCCGCCAGCACCGACGACGATCACCCGGATGCCCGCCGCCGCGAGCGCGGTGGCCACGGGAACGAGGTTCTTGTTCGGGGTGAGGTTGCCGATGCACAGCACGTAGTCCCCGGTGCTCGAGCGCGCGGATCCGAGCCCCACCACGTGCTCGTGGCCGTTGGGCGCGACAGTGAACCGATCGACGCCGAGCACGTCCGCGAGTTCGCCGCGGCTGAACTCCGACACCGTCGCGAGGTAGCGAGCCCGTCGTGACAGCACCCGGTTCATGATCGAGTACCACGCCACGAAGCGGCGCGAGAAGGTCTGCGGGAAGCGCGCGGGCGTGGCGTCGTGCATGACGACGAGCTGGTCGCGCTTCACGAGCGGGGCCGCGCCCGCGAGGTTCAGCAGGGTGGAGCCACGCGACAGCCGCGGCAGCGACAGCTGCTCGAAGGGCACCCCGCTCAGGCGAGAGCGCGTCACGCGCGACTCCGGCAGCCACTCGGGCAGCACGGCATTCGCGGGCGCGATGACGCGCGCCGACGGCTGCAGCGACAGGATGCGCCTGGCCACCTCGCCCGCGTAGCGCTGCATGCCGCTCTGCCGCGAACCCAGCCACTTGCCGTTGATCGTCAGGCGAGCGCCGTACAGCGCCCGCAGCGCCGCGGCCTGCTGTTCCGCGGTGTTCTCGGCGAGCATGGCGCGCCAGGCCGCCAGGTTCTGCTCGCGGGCCACGGATCCGCCCGCGAGAAGGTCGTCGACCGCCGCCGCGACCGCGGCAGGAGTCGTGAGGCCGGGCGTCGCGATCGCACCGCGCAGGGTGGGAACCTCGCGCGCCACCACGGGCACCCCGAGCTCGACGGCTTCGAGGATGGCCAGGGGGAAGCCCTCCCACTGCGCCGTGTGCACGTAGGCCGCAGCACCCGCGACGGTGAACAGGGTTGCCGCTGACGGCAGCCAGCCGGTCACCCGGATGTTCGCCGCCTCGAGCTCGGCGCGGGCATCCGGGTCGCCGTCGCCCACCCAGGTGGCCGACGCCGGGCGCCGCAGGCGCGACACGACGTCCGCGTAGAAGCCCGGCCCCTTCTGGGCACCGATGCGTCCGACGGCGACGACCCCCTCGGTAGAGGTCGTCACCGCCGGACTTCCCTGTGCCGGCACATTGGGCACGTAGACGGCCTTCGCCCCGAGCCGCGACGCCGTCGCGAGTTCGGCGCGGGAGCAGGCCGCGATCGTGTCGGTGTTGCGGGCAAGCACGAGTTCCGCGGCGCGAACGGCCAGACGGACGGGCGCGGAGAGGTCGCGGCGCTCGAAGGCGAAGCAGTGCGGGCTGTAGACGAGGCGCTGTCGGGCCGAGGTACGCAGGGTCGTGCGCACGAAGAAGCCCGCGTACGACGACTGGGCGTGCACGACCGCGGGCCGCAGCTCACGAGCGGCGAGGCGGATGGCGCGGCGGGCCGCCATCGCACCGGAGGGCAGCTCGCGCACGCTCGCGAACACGCCCTCACCCTCGGAGGCGAACTCGCTGCGGGTGGTGCCGCGCAGCAGGTGGTGCTCGAACTCGGGAGTCGCTGCCGCGTAGCGCAGGGTCGCGGCGCGCACGCCCGCACCCCAGCTCTCGACCACGTGCAGCACGACGATCCGCCCCGACGAGGTCGGGGCGGTGGTCGCACGCACGTCGAGCGAGGTCACGTCAGTAGGCTCCGTCGTGCTGCAGCACGGCGCGCGCCGTGCGCAGCAGGATCACGAGGTCGCTCGTGATCGACCAGTTCTCCACGTAGTACAGGTCGAGGCGGATCGCGTCTTCCCACGACAGGTCCGAGCGTCCGCTCACCTGCCACAGCCCGCTCATGCCGGGCTTCACCGCGAGGCGGCGGCTGGCCTTCGAGTCGTACAGGCGTACCTCGCCGTCGACCTGCGGGCGGGGGCCCACGAGGCTCATGTCGCCGAAGAACACATTGAACAGCTGCGGCAGCTCGTCGATCGAATAGCGCCGGATGAACCTGCCGATGGGTGTCACCCGCGGATCGTTCGCCACCTTGAACAGCGGGGTGTCACCGTTGCCCTGTGCCGCGAGCAGTGCCGCGAGGTGCGCGTCAGCGTTGGTGACCATGCTGCGGAACTTGAGGATGTGGAACGGCTCGCCGCTCAGACCGATGCGCTCCTGGCGGTAGAACACGGGCCCCGCCGATGAGGCCTTGATGATGACCGCCGTGACGATGAAGAGCGGCGAGAGGGCGATGAGGAGCAGGGCGGATCCGACGATGTCGAATGCGCGCTTCGCGAACCGCTTGGGTCCGTCGTACGACGGCGTCTCGACGTGGATGAGGGGCAGGCCGGCGACCGGGCGCGTGTGGATGCGGGATCCGGCCACGCCTACGAGCTGCGGGGCGACGACGAGCTGCTGGCCGGGGTCGAGGTGCCAGCTGAGCTCGTTGATGCTGCTCGACGAGAGCTCCTCCGAGCCCACGACGATGACGGTATCCTGCAGGGACTCCCCCAGCCGGGCGAACAGCGTGTGGCGCGTCACCCGTGTGGCGGGGACGCCCTCAATGGTGCCCGAGGTGCCATCGGTGACCAGTGCGCCGACCACGCGGTAGCCCGCATCCGGCCGCTGTGCCAGCGAGATGACGAGCTCGCGCACGCTCTCGGAGTTGCCCACGATGAGCACGCGGAACGAGAACTCGCCGCGACGGCGGCGCACGTGCAGCCACCGGCGCCAGGCCCAGCGCGAGATAAGCAGGAGGCCGAGGCCGAGCGGGAACGCCGTGAGCAGGTAGCCGCGCGCGAGGTCGGTCTGGGTCATCGCCGCGAACACTCCGATCGCGCCGAACAAGAGCAGGGTCGAGTTCACGACACGGCGATACTCGGTGGCGTCGGTGCCGAGGATGCGCGTGTCGCGCGATCCGGATGCCGACAGCGCGATCATCCACGCCACCATCAGTGCCGCCGAGATGAAGAGATAGTCGATGCCGAGGCTGATGGGAGCCGCAACGTTCACGTGCTGCAGGCCGAACCACAGCAGGTGCGTGGCCGCCGTCGCGATGAGCACGACGAGTCCGTCGGTAGCGACGACGTATCGCGAGAACGCGATAGCCCAGTCGGTGGGTCGGGAGCGAGCGCGGTGGAGCTGCAGGCCGGGTGCGCCTGCGATCTGCCACGGGTATCCGCGGTCGACAGTATGAGTCATGTCGGGTCACATTCCTCGTCCCGACCGGCACTCGGGAAGACTGCCGGTCGGGTCGTCGGGGTATTTTCGGGTATGCCGACCGGTAGCTCATGGGGGTAAGCGCTGCCGGCGGGTATCGGCAGTGTTCACGTTAGAGGTCCCCGCAAAGGGGGACCCCCGCTCGGGGGGGCGCGAATGGGGACTAAACCCTGCCGTGTCGGCGGGGTTAAGACGAGGGTTAAGAGCCGCTAGCCGTCGATCAGGTCGTGACGCACGATGATCGCCTCGCGGTCGGGTCCGACGCCGATCGCGGAGATGCGCGAACCGCTCATGGCCTCGATCGCGAGAACGTAGTCCTGCGCGTTCTTCGGCAGGTCCTCGAAGGTGCGGGCACCCGTGATGTCCTCATCCCAGCCGGGGAACTCCTCGTAGATCGGCACGGCGTGGTGGAAGTCCGACTGCGAGACCGGCACCTCTTCGACGCGCACGCCGTCGATGTCGTAGGCGACGCACACGGGGATGGTCTTAAGCCCGGTGAGCACGTCGAGCTTGGTCATCACGTAGTCGGTGACGCCGTTGATGCGGGCGGAGTAGCGCGCGATGGGGGCGTCGTACCAGCCCGTGCGGCGCGGGCGACCCGTCGTGGTGCCGAACTCGAAGCCGCGTGCGCGCAGCCACTCGCCCGACTCGTCTTCCAGCTCGGTGGGGAACGGGCCGGATCCGACGCGGGTCGTGTACGCCTTGACGATGCCGATGACGCGGGTGAGGCGGGCGGGGGCGACGCCCGAGCCCGTTGCCGCGCCGCCGCTCGTCGAGTTCGACGAGGTGACGAACGGATATGTGCCGTGGTCGACGTCGAGCATGGTGGCCTGGCCGCCCTCGAAGACGATCGTCTTGCCGGCGTCGAGCGCCTGGTTGAGCAGCAGCCCGGTGTCGGCGACCATGGGCCGCAGGCGCTCGGCGTACGACAGCAGGTCTTCGACCACCTCGTCCACGGCGATGGCCCGGCGGTTGTAGATCTTCACGAGCAGGTGGTTCTTCTGGTGCAGGGCGCCCTCCACCTTCTGGCGGAGGATGTTCTCGTCGAACAGGTCTTGGATGCGGATGCCCACGCGATTGATCTTGTCGGCGTAGGCCGGCCCGATCCCACGGCCGGTGGTGCCGATCTGGCGCTTGCCGAGGAAGCGCTCGGTGACCTTGTCGAGCGTGCGGTGGTACTGCGTTATGACGTGCGCGTTGGCACTCACGAGCAGGCGCGAGACATCGACCCCGCGGCTGGAGAGCGCGGTGAGCTCGTGGAAGAGCACCTCGATGTCGACGACGACGCCGTTGCCGATGACCGGCACGACGCCGGGCGTGAGGATGCCAGAGGGCAGCAGGTGCAACGCGTACTTCTGGTCGCCGACGACGACGGTGTGGCCGGCATTGTTGCCGCCGTTGAACTTGACGACGTAGTCGATGCGACCGCTCAGCAGGTCGGTGGCCTTGCCCTTGCCTTCGTCGCCCCACTGGGCGCCGATGATCACGATTGCGGGCATGAGGGGGATCCCTTCGAAGTGGTGGGGTCTTGCCCCTCATCTTATCGTGCCGCCTATCTTGCACATCGGTGTGCAAGTTATTACACTCGAGATCATGAGACGTGACGCCGAGGAGAACCGTGCAGCCCTGCTGGCTGCCGCGCGCCTCGAACTCAACATCGACCCGGATGCCTCACTCGAGGCCATCGCGGCGCGAGCCGGCCTCTCCCGCCGCTCCGTCTACGGTCACTTCGCCACGCGCGACGAACTCCTGCGCGAGGTCATCACCCTCGGAGCCACGCGCGTCGCCGCCTCCGTCGCCACGGTCGACCACACCGACCCCGTCGTGCGGCTCGCCCTCATCGCCTCGCGCCTGTGGCACGAGGTCGAAGACATCCGGGTCATGGCCGTGTTCGCCGTGCGGGGTCCACTCAAGGACCAGACCGCCGAGGCACTCGCACCGCTGCGCGAGCGCGTCGCCAACGCCATCGCGCAGGGTGCCGCATCCGGCACCGTGCGCAGCGACATCCCCGTTCCCACCCTGGCCAGGCTCGTGGAGGATGCCGCGCTCGCGGCCCTCGCGGAGGCCTCCCGCGCCGCGCTGCCCGGGGAGGTGGCCCACAGGCTCGTGATGCTGCTGGTGCTCTCCACCGTGGGCCTCTCGGCAGCGGATTCCGCAGTACTCATCGACGCGCATCCGGAGCTCTCGTGATCATCACCCTCGACAACGCCAGCATTGGCACCGGTCTCGGGGCTGCCGTGCCTCCCCTGACTTTCAGCGCGGGGTCGGGCGTCACCGTGCTCGCCGTGGAGACCGCCGAGCGGCCGATGCTCGTGTCGCTGCTGCTCGGCGGGCGGCTGCACGCCGACTCGGGCGAGGTGGAGACTGACAGCTCGCGCGTCGCCCTCGTGGACACCCCCGTGGTCGCCGAGCCGACACCGGGGGTCAGCCTCATGACCGTTGTCGCGGAGGAGTTCAGCTTCGCCGGCCGCGCCGTCTCGCGCGGGGGCATCCGCAAGTTCCTCGAAGAGCACGAGCTGCTCGGCTACGCAAAGGTGCCCATCCGGTCGCTGCCGCCCGCCGACCGCGTGCGCCTGTTCAGCGAGCTCGCGCTCCTGCGGCCCGGAGTCGAGGCGCTCATCATCACGTCCCCCGAACGCCACGGCGGCTCGCCGCTCGACTGGTACCCCGCCATCGCGGCCATCGCTGCCCGCGGCATCACCATCGTCATCGTCACCGATGCGGTCACCGCCGCCACCCTGCAGGAAGCCTCATGAGAATCGTCACCCTCGTCCGTTCGGAATTCGCCCGCCTCACCTCGAGCCGCATGGGCCTGCTCGCCCTCATTGCGCTCATGATCGTGCCCGTCGTCTACGGCGGCCTCTACCTGTACGGCAACGCCGACCCCTACAACAAGCTCGACAAGGTGCCGGCGGCCATCGTCGTCGACGACACCGGAACCTACGGCGCGGATGCGGCGCAGAAGCTCCTCGACGACCAGCGCTTCGGCTGGGCGCTCGTCGACTCCGACGCCGCCGCTCTGAAGGGCGTGACGGACGGCACCTACGACTTCAGCCTGACGTTCCCGGCGTCGTTCTCCGACGACCTGGAGTCGGCGGGCTCGACCACCGCGGCCCCCACCCAGGCCTCGCTCGTGCTCACGACCAACGACACCAACAGCTACCTCAGCACGACCCTCGCCAAACAGGCCGCCGCCGCGGTGCAGGTCGCGATCACCGAGAAGGTCGGCGAGAACGCGTCGCAGAAACTGCTCGACGCGGTGGACCAGATCCGGAGCGGACTCGTCGACGCGAACGACGGGGCCACCACGCTCGCGGATGCCGCGACCACAGCCGCGACGGGCGCCCAGACCCTCGCCGACGGCAGTGCACGCGTCGCCAGCGGCGCGGCGTCGTTGCGCGACGGGCTCGCGACACTGGACTCCAGCACGAGCTCGCTGCCGGGGTCGGCCTCGACGCTCGCCTCGGGCGCCGCGAGCGTGGCCGCCGGTGCTGCGCAGGCGGCAAACCTGAGCCCGAGCATCCGGTCGCAGTTGGCCGCGGTGTTCGCAGGCTCCACCGTCTCGCCGACCGACCAGGCGACGATCCTCGGCGAACTCGACGCCCTGTCGGGCGCACTCGGGCGGGTCTCGGGCGGGGCCGCTCAGGTGTCCAGCGGCGCGCAGACGCTCGCCGCCTCGGCTCCCGCCCTCGCGGCGGCCGTGCACAGCGCCGCGACCGGGTCGTCGAACCTCGCCGACGGGGCCGCGAGCGCGGCATCCGGCGCCAACGATCTCAGCACCGGGCTCGCGAAGTTGAGCACGGGCGCGACGAAGCTCGACGACTCGCTCGCCCAGGGCGTCGCCGACGTGCCCGCCACCACGGCAGCTTCGCGCGCGGCGAGCGCCGCCGCCATCGCCGCCCCGGTCTCGGTCGACCAGAAGGCCATCACCGCCGCGCAGAACTACGGTGCCGGCCTCGCCCCGTTCTTCATCAGCCTCGCCGCCTGGATCGGCATCTACGCGCTCTTCCTGCTCGTGCGCCCGCTCTCGCGCCGCGCCCTCACCGCCGTGCGTCGCCCCGTCACGACGACCCTCGCCGGATGGGCCACCCCCGCCGCACTCGGCGCCCTGCAGATGGTCGCCCTGTTCGCGATCGTCGTCGGTGTGCTCGGCCTGCAGCCGGCCAACGCGGGCGGGATGCTCGCCTTCATGGTCCTCGTGTCGATCACGTTCGCGGCCATCGTGATGGCGCTGAACGTCTGGCTCGGCAGCATCGGACAGTTCCTCGGCCTGCTCCTGATGATCATCCAACTGGTCACCGCAGGCGGAACGTTCCCGTGGCAGACGCTGCCCGCGCCGCTCGCCTTCCTCCACCAGGCGCTGCCGATGAGCCACGCCGTGGAGGGTGTGCGCCAGCTCATGTACGGCGGCGACGCCCTCTGGGGTGCCGTCTGGCCGCTGCTGGTGTGGCTCGTGGCCGCCCTCGCCATCTCGGTGCTCGGCGCCCGCAAGCAGGGGCGCTTCCGCACCCTGCGCGAGCTGCGCCCGTCGCCGCTAGCGGGCTAGAAGCTCACGTGCTGCGTCACCCACGCGTGCATCACGACGGCGGCCGCCGCTGACGCGTTGAGACTGCGCGTCGACCCGAACTGGGTGATCTCGACAGCCAGGTCGGCCGCGGCGAGCGCCTCCGCGGAGAGCCCCGGACCCTCCTGCCCGAAGAGCAGCACGCACTCCGACGGGATGGTGTGCGTCTCGATCGGCACGGAGCCCGGCACGTTGTCCACGGCGACGATGGTGAGCGACTGCTCGCGGCACCACGACACGAAGTCTGCGACATCCGGATGGTGCAGCACATGCTGGTAGCGGTCGGTCACCATGGCGCCGCGCTTGTTCCAGCGGCGCCGCCCGATGATGTGCACAGTGCGCGCCCCGAACGCGTTGGCGCTGCGCACGATCGAGCCGATGTTCATGTCGTGCTGCCAGTTCTCGATGGCGACGTGGAACGGATGCCGCGTCGCATCCAGCTCGGCCTTGATCGCGTCGATGGTCCAATAGCGGAACCTGTCGATCACGTTGCGCGAGTCGCCGCGAGCGAGCAGCTCGGGGTCGTACTGGTCGCCCACCGGGAGCTCCCCGCGCCACGGCCCCACCCCGTTCGTGGAGAGCTCGACGCTCGGGTTGGGGGTCTCGTCATCCACGAGTAGAGCGTACGGCTCCTCCACGCCTCGACACCCGGCACCGTGTCCACAGACACGCAGGAATGGCAGGGTCCAGCCTCCCCGACTGGCAGTCTGGGATCATCTAGCCCTCTATAGCGAAATGTCCTAGAAAGCCATATACGATGTCAGATGAAATGCACTCTGAACTCAACCCGTATGCACCCGGATCTGGCTTGAAACCACCCGAGCTCTCCGGTCGCGACGCGGAGATCAACGCCTTCGACCTGACAATCGCGCGAACAAGAAAACGGAACGCCAGTCGCGGAATTGTGCTGCACGGTCTCCGCGGCGTAGGTAAAACAGTGCTCCTCAAGCGGTTCGCTCAGATGGCCGAGCGCGCCGATTGGCTCATCGTCGAGATTGAGGGCACTGCCACGGCGGATGGCGCTCTCGCCGTTCGACAGAGACTCGCCCGGGCTCTCGCCTCCGCGGGCAGCAAGTTCAATCGGGTCGCGAGCGCGAAGTCCGCGGTCGCGGAAGCGCTCTCTTCGATTAGCTCTTTCAGTCTCTCCATAGCGGGGGTGTCGGTGGGTCTCGGAATCGAACCCAATCCCACTCGAGCGAACTCGGGGAAGATCGAGATCGACTTGGAAGAGATGATCGCGGATCTGGCGCCCGCCCTCAGAGCGAACTCGACGGCCTTGGGCATATTCATCGACGAGATGCAGGACATCGACGACGAGCTCCTCAGTGCCTTGCTGACCGTGCAGCACAAGGCGGGCCAGAATGACTGGCCGTTCTTCGTGATCGGCGCGGGCCTTCCGTCCCTGCCCGCGATCCTGAGTTCTTCGCGGTCGTACGCCGAGCGGCTGTTCGACTACCGAATGCTCGGAGCCTTGGAGCGCCAGGAAGCCACTGAGGCCCTTGTTCGTCCGGCGGAGAGACTGAACGTGACATTCTCAACGGACGCTCTCGATGAGTTGGTCGAAGCGGCAGAAGGATATCCCTACTTCCTGCAGACCTTCGCTATGAAGGCCTGGGACATCGCGGTAGGGCGGACTATCGACCTTGCTGACGCGGTCTCAGGCATCGCCGACGGACGCCTCGATCTCGATATGGGCTTCTATCCCGCGCGATGGGATCGTGCGACGCCTGCAGAACGTCGTTACCTGGTCGCGATGTCCGAACATCCGCGCGGGGAGTGTACGACGTCCGATCTGGCGATCGCACTGGGCAGCTCGCAGCAGGGTCTGAGTACCATCCGGCATGGGCTCATCAGCAAGGGCATCATCTACGCGCGTGAGCGGGGCTCCGTGGCGTTCACGGTTCCCGGGATGTCATCGTTCATCCAGCGTCAGGGCGAGCAACTATCGGATATGCCGAGCGAATAGGAGGCGCTCATGCCGTCGCGCGCCGCAGGAACGTGAGCGACGCCGCGAGCCCCAGCAGGATGACCCCACACACCCGGTCGAGCCACACCGCGCCCGAGCGCCGCAGCAGCCGAACCGCCTGCGATCCCAGGGCCGCGTAGGCGAACATGATCGTGAAGTCGATGGCGACGAACACCAGCCCGATCACGACGTACTGCGGCACCTGCGGCTGCGAGGTGTGGATGAACTGCGGCAGCAATGCGCCTACGAACAGGTACCCCTTGGGGTTGGTCACCGCCACCAGGAAGCTCTTCATGAATACCGAGCGCCGCGAGCCGCGCACGTCATCGGTGTCGATGTGGCCCAGCTTGCCCTTCGACCGCAGCAGCATGATGCCGAGGTAAACGAGGTACGCGACGCCGATCCACTTGACGATCGTGAACAGCACCTCGCTCGCGGCGAGCAGGGCGCCCAGCCCCAGCGCTACCGCGACGACAAGCACGATGTCGGACGCCACGGCCCCGAGCATCCCGAACACCGCACGCCGCACGCCGAACCGCGAGCCGTTCGCGAGCGCCAGCAGCACAGTCGGCCCCGGCGTCGCGATAGCGACCGCCGCGACAAGGGCGAAAGTGCCGATGGTAAGCGCGTTCATGCGCAAACGCTACAGCCTGTTAACCTCGGCACATGCCCTGGACCCCGGATGCCCCCAGCACGGTATTCCACGGTGACAACTTGGCCGTGCTCGCGACACTGCCAGACGCTGCTTTTCGCCTGATCTACCTCGATCCCCCGTTCAACACGGGCCGGACCCAGTCACGACAGCAGATCACCACCAAACGCAGCACGGATGGCGCACGCACGGGTTTCCAGGGCCGCAGCTACGAGACCATCAAGGGCACCCTCACGCGCTACGACGACACGTTCGCCGACTACTGGGAGTTTCTCGAGCCGCGCCTGATCGAGGCGTGGCGCCTGCTGGACGACCGCGGCACCCTCTACCTGCACCTCGACTACCGCGAGGCGCACTACGCGAAGGTCGTGCTCGACGCGCTGTTCGGCCGCGACAGCTTCCTCAACGAGATCATCTGGGCCTACGACTACGGTGCTCGCGCGACGCGCAAGTGGCCGTCGAAGCACGACACGATCCTCGTCTACGTGAAGAACCCGAAGAACTACTACTTCGACAACGAGGCTGTCGACCGCGAGCCGTACATGGCGCCGGGGCTCGTGACGCCCGAGAAGGCGGAGCGCGGCAAGCTCCCGACGGATGTCTGGTGGCACACGATCGTCTCCCCCACGGGCCGGGAGAAGACCGGATACGCCACGCAGAAGCCCGAGGGGATCATCCGGCGCATCGTGCAGGCGTCGAGCGCGCCCGGCGACTGGGTTCTCGACTTCTTCGCCGGCAGTGGCACGACGGGCGCCGTCGCCGCGGCACTCGACCGCCGTTTCGTGCTTGTCGACCAGAATCCGGATGCCCTCGCGATCATGCGCCAACGGCTGCCTACCTCGACCCACTTCGCCTGACCCGCCAGCGCCGCCCGCCTGCGCCCCCGCGCCCCCGCTCCCCGTGCACTTCTGCGGAGGTTTCGGCTCCGGCGCCCCGCTACGAGCTACCAGAGTGACTGAAGCCAGAAACCTCCGCAGAAGTGATCGGGCGGGTGACGCCGATACGATTGCCCCATGAGCAACCGAGGCGAAATCGAGTGCTGGCTGACCGACATGGACGGCGTGCTCGTCCATGAGAACCATCCCGTGCCCGGCGCCTCCGAACTGCTGCAGCAGTGGCGCGACGAGGGCAAGCCCTACCTCGTGCTCACCAACAACTCGATTTTCACCCCGCGCGACCTGAGCGCGCGGTTGAAGGCTTCCGGATTGCACGTTCCGGAGGAGTCGATCTGGACGAGCGCGCTCGCCACCGCAGACTTCCTGCAGTCGCAGATGCCGGGCGGCAGCGCCTTCGTCATCGGCGAGGCGGGCATCACGACTGCCCTCCACGAGGTCGGCTTCATCATGACCGAGAGTGACCCCGACTACGTCGTCGTCGGTGAGACGCGCAACTACTCGTTCGAGGCCATCACGAAGGCCATCCGCCTCATCGGCGCCGGCTCGCGCTTCATCGTCACCAACCCGGATGCGACGGGCCCCAGCGCCGACGGACCCCTCCCCGCCACGGGCGCGGTCGCGGCCCTCATCACGAAGGCGACCGGCAAGGAACCGTACGTCGTCGGCAAGCCGAACCCCATGATGTTCCGCTCCGCGATGAACAAGATCGGTGCCCACAGCGAGAACACGGGAATGATCGGCGACCGCATGGACACCGACATCGTCGCGGGCATCGAGGCGGGCCTGCACACCATCCTCGTGCTCACGGGCATCAGCGATCAGGCCGAGATCGACCGCTACCCGTTCCGCCCCGACGAGATCCTGAACAGCGTCGCCGACCTGCTCTCCGCTGAGCCGATCGAGTCCGAGAACTAGGGAGCCGCTGTCGGCTCCACCTGCGGCTTCGCGATGGAGCCCGTGAACTCGGCGCCGCCCGTGCGGCTCGCGAAGCAGTAGTACGTGCGGTTGCCGCCGTCCCAGTCGGCCTCGTCCGCGGCGAAACTGCTGAGGATCTGGATGTCTGGCGCTGCCGCCGCTGCCGCGTAGTCGATCACCGTCGGCACCGCGCACAGCGAGGCTGCGAGCGTCTGCAGCGCATCCACTCCGGGGTAGGTCGGGTCGTCGGTCGCGGGGAACGTCCCCTTCGCGAGCAACTGCGCCGGATGCGACTGCGCGCAGTCCACGACGGTGAAGGTGTCTTCCCACGGCGACACGAACGGCGAGAGACACTCGCCGCCGAGCAGGCGGTCCCAGGAGTACTCGCCCGGAACCACGGGACCCACCACGGGTCCTGCCGACGCCGACGGGGTCGGGTCGGCGACGACGGCCGGAGCCGGTGCGTTCGCGGCGATCTTCTGCCCCGCGAGAAAGAGCACGATGAGCAGGAGCACCGCGACGAGTCCGCCCGCGACGGCCATGAGCACCTTCTGAAGTTGCGGGATCGGCGCGCGCTCCCCCGTGGCCTTCGGGCGATCCACGACGACGAGCTCACCGCCGGCGGAGGCCCGCGTCGGAAGCACGGGAACAATCGAGTCCTCGTACTCCACGAAACTGCTCTCGTCGAAGAGCGAGTCGAGCGCCGAGACCTCGAGCCCCTCGTCGGCGGGAACGCCGATGCCCACGGGCTGCGCGTCGAACCGCTCCGTGACGCCATCGAGCGCCGAATCCACCGGCGCGCCGAATCCGGGGAACTCCTGTCGTGCGAGCTCGCCCCCTGAGAACGCCACGGTCGCGGGCGGATCCGCGGAGCGCTGCACGGGTGTGGCCTGGGTCGGGATATCCCACGCCGCAGATTCGACGGGTGCAGGCTCAGCGGGCACGGGGGTCGCCGGGATTGCGGGCGGCACAGGGGTCGCCGGGAGTACGGGCTCCGGGGTGGTTCCACCGGGGGTGAGGCCCCAGGCAAATCCGCCGCCGGATGGCTGTGCGGGAGGTGCTGGCGATGGCGCCGCGGGCGGCGTGTAGGGGGCCGAGGGGGCTTCGGGCTGCGCGGGCTGCTCTGCTGCGGGCATCCCGCGACGGCGCTGGGGTTTCTCCGGCTCGGGCTCGCCGCCGAACTGGCTGGAGAGCCAGTCGGCGGGGTCGAGGTCGTCGTCGGCCATCAGGAGAGGCCCAGGTCGTCCAGGCCGATCGCGGCGAGATAGGGGTATCCAGCGGCCTCGATGCGCTCGCGCGCACCCGTGTTGCGGTCGACGACCACGGCGACGGCGGCGATCTCGGCGCCCACCTTGAGAAGCGCCTCGATGGCAGCGAGGGGTGAGCCACCCGTGGTCGACGTGTCTTCGAGAACGATGACGCGCTTGCCCGCGAGATCGGGACCCTCCACCTGGCGGCCGCGGCCGTGGTCTTTCGGCTCCTTGCGCACGACGAACGCGTCGTAGGAGAGGCCGCGCACGGCGCCCTGATGCATGACCGCCGAGGCGATGGGGTCGGCGCCCATGGTCATCCCGCCCACCGCACTGACCTCGGGAACATCGGCGATGAGGTCGAGCATGACCTGGCCGATGAGCGGCGCGACCCGGTGGTCGAGCGAGACCTTGCGCAGGTCGACGTAGTAGGTGGCCTTCTTGCCGCTCGTGAGCGTGAAGTCCCCATGGAATACCGCGTCGGCGGAGATGAAGTCGATCAGCTGCTGCTTGGCGTCGGTCACCAGTAAAGACTACTGAACCGAGCCGGGCGTGATCAGGCCGTGACTCCGCCGACCACGACGAGGGCACTCACGACGACGACCGAGATCAGGGCGATGACCGTGATGATCACGGCGTTGCGCGTGTCGTGGCGATTGGCCATGGCGGCGTCATCATCCAGGAAGTCGTCGGGTTCGGCCACATCTGCACCCTAGAACCGGGAGGAGTGTTTTGTCCCCGCCCCATTAGGGGGAGAGACGGTCGTGGTTCCGCCCTCGGTCCGGGGGCGTCGGCGCAACCGATTAGCTTTAATCCATGCGCGTGGGCACCTGGAATGTGAACTCGATCCGAACCCGAGTGGGCAGGGTCGTCGACTGGCTCGTTCGTGAGGACATCGATGTGCTCGGGATGCAGGAGATCAAGTGCACGGAGGAGCAGTTCCCCTTCGACGCGTTCTCCGAGGCGGGCTACGACGTCGTCGTGCACGGACTCAACCAGTGGAACGGCGTGGCCTTTGCGAGCCGACTCCCCCTGGAGGATGTGTCGGTCGGGTTCCCCACGGCTCCCGGCTTCGGCAAACCGCTCGACGACGGCAGCCTGCCGATCGAGGCACGCGCCCTCGGGGTCACGGTCGCCGACACGCGGCTGTGGAGCCTCTACGTGCCCAACGGCCGTGAGATCGAGAACCCCCACTACCCCTACAAGCTGCAGTGGCTCGCCAACCTGGCGGCGGAGACGAGGGAGTGGATCGCGGCGCATCCGGGCAAGCCGCTCGCCCTCATGGGCGACTTCAACATCGCGCCGCTCGACATCGATGTGTGGGATATCGAACTCTTCCGCGGCAAGACGCACGTGAGCCAGCCCGAGCGCGACGCGTTCGCCGCCTTCGAGGCCGCCGGCCTCATCGACGCCCTGCGCACGCGCGGCATCGAGGGCTACACCTACTGGGACTACCAGCAGCTGCGCTTCCCGCGCAATGAGGGCATGCGCATCGACTTCATCCTCGGCTCCGCGGCGTTCGACGAGCTCGTGAGCGCGCCGAAGATCCACCGCGAGGAGCGCAAGGGCGATGCCCCGAGCGACCACGTTCCCGTGACCGTCGATCTCGCCATCGACACGGAGGACGACGACGACCGCCCGATGTTCCTCTAGCCCTACGGCGCCAGCAATGCGGCGACGATCACGAGCGCCGGCAGCGACAACAGGGTCGTGATGAGCACGACATCACGCGCGAGGATCTCGCCGCGCTCGTACCGCTGCGCGTAGTTGAAGACGTTCTGGGCCGCGGGCAGGGTCGCGAGCACCGTCACGGCGAACAGCTTCTCGCCCTCCAGCCCGAACAGGAAGTGCCCCACCGCCCACGCCACGAGCGGCATGACGGCGAGCTTGAGCGTCGACGCGAGCAGCACGTCTCGGCGGGAGGTGCCGGGGGCGAGCGGGCGCTGCCCGTGCAGTGACATCCCGAAGCTGATGAGCAGCACGGGCACCATCGCCGCCCCGACGAGACGGAACGGCTCCATGACCGGATCGGGGATCTGCAGCCCCGTCACGGCGACGATGACACCCAGCGCCGAGGCGATGATGATCGGGTTGGTGAAGGGCTGCACGAGGATGCGCCGCACCGAGACCGAGCCGCGATCTTGGATGTCGAGCAGCGTGAGCGCGATGGGCGCGAAGACGAGCAGCTGGAGCAGGATGACCGGGGCCGAGTAGGCCGGATCCCCCAGCACATACACCGCCACGGGTATCCCGATGTTGTTCGCGTTGACGTAACCGGAGGCGAGCGTGCCGACAACCGTCTCGGAGACAGGCCGTTTCCACGCCACTCGCGCGACGAGGGCGAACACCCCGCCCGCTACCGCCGCGGCGATGAACGACACGGGAAGTAACGAGGAGAACAGCACGTGTACGTCGGCCGAGGCCAGCACGGTGAAGAGCAGGCAGGGTGCCAGAACGTAGAAGGCTATGCGCGTGAGCACGAACCTTCCGTGCTCCCCGAGCACCCCTGAACGCCCCACGATATAGCCGGCGAGGATGATGGCACCGATGATCGCGAACCCCGTGAGAACACCGACCATCGACCCAGTCTCGCGCATCCCCCTAGGATCGAGGCGTGACTGACGGGGACGAGGGGCGACTGGGCACGAGCAAAGTCGTGACCACGGTCTTCGAGCAGATCCTCGCCGCGGTGCACGAGGGAACGCTCCTTCCCGGCGAGCGCATCAGCGATGGAGAGCTCGCCGCGCAGTTCGGGGTGTCGCGCACGCCCGTGCGGGAGGCGCTGCAGCGGCTTCGCGAGATCGGCGTGGTCGAGGCATCCCCCAGCCGGTTCACGCGTGTGGCGGTCGTCACACCGCAGCAGACCGCGCAGGCCTACGTCGTGTGGCTAGCGCTCTACCGCGCGGTGCTCGAGGAGGTCGTACCTACCGTCGACGAGGTCGTGTTCGAGACGATGGAGGACGACCACGCGCAGTTCCTGGTGAGCCTCACGCAGGGCCATCTGCAGAACATCGCCACCGCCAACTTCGTGTTCTTCAGCCGCCTGCCGGCGCTCTCGACGAACGCAGCACTGCAGCGCGCCATCGTCTCCGTCGTCCACATCGTGCGCCTCGGCAGCCTCCACCTTCCCGAGTACATCGACCTCGAAGCGCTCGGCCGCGCGCAGGGGCTCCTCGTCGAGGCCGTGCGGATTCGCGACGTCCGGCTCGCTCGCGAGGCCATGAAGCTGCTCTCGCACATCGAGGTTCCCCAGGAGCCGTCCGATGGCTGAGGACATCATCGTCAAGGCCGAGCGCACCGCCCCCCGCAGCTGGGACTTCTTCCTGACGGTGTTCCTGCTCTTCCTGCTCCTCGTCCTCACGGGGATCTTCCTCGTGCTGGGTCTCGGGTTCAGCGTCGCGACCCTGTCGTGCGCCGACTCCGCGGAGGCCTGCAACGACCTCGTCATCAGCGCGGGCACGCTCATCGCGACTGTGGGCACGGTCGCCGTCGCTCTCGCGGGCATCGTCGTGTCGGTGGTCTTCATCGCGCGGCGACGGATCTCGTTCGCGGTGCCGCTCGTCGCGTGCCTCGCCGTTGTCGCCCTCTTCCTGCTGGGCTCCTGGCTCGTGCGCCTGGCGATTCCCTAGGGGCGCAGCAGCACCTTGATGGCGCGGCGCTCGTCCATGGCGGCGTAGGCCTCGACGACCTCGGCGAGCGGCAGCTCGAGGTCGAACACGCGGCCAGGATCGATCGCACCCGAGAGCACCTCCGGTAGGAGTTCCTCGATGTAGTTGCGCACGGGGGCGACGCCGCCGTTGACGCCGACGTTCGGGTAGAACAGCTCGCGGATGGGCAACTCCGAGCCACCGTGGGGAACCCCCACGTAGCCGACCATCCCGCCGGGACGTGCAGACTTGAGCGCCTGGTCCATCGACTCCTTGGTGCCCACACACTCGAGAACGCAGTCGGGGCCGATGCCGTCGAACAGCTCCTTGATACGCGCAATGCCCTCGGGCCCGCGCTCCTCCACGATGTCGGTCGCGCCGAACTCGCGCGCGACAGCCTGCCGGTCAGCGTGCCGCGACATGGCGACGATCCGGGATGCCCCCAGCCGCTTCGCGGCGAGTACCGCGCACAGCCCCACGGCTCCGTCACCCACGACGACAACTGTGCTGCCCTCGGTGACCCCCGCGGACAGTGCAGCGTGGTGGCCCGTGCCCATGACATCGGAGAGCGTGAGCAGACTCGGGATGAGTTCCGGCGCGGGCTGCTCGGGAGTCGCGACGAGCGTCCCGTCGGCGAGGGGCACACGCACGTACTCCGCCTGGCCGCCGCCCGCGAATGTCCCCGAGCCGTCAGCGCTGCCCCACCAGCCGACGTGCAGGCACGAGGTGCTCACGCCGTTGCGGCAGTTGATGCAGGTCATGTCGCAGTTGTAGAAGGGTGCGATCACGAAGTCCCCCACCGTGACCGTGGTGACGCGCTCACCCACCGCCTCGACGATGCCCACGAACTCGTGGCCGATATGCCGCGGCCGCTTCGTGGGCACGATGCCGCGGTATCCCCACAGGTCCGAACCGCACACGCACGACGCGACGATGCGCACTATCGCGTCGTCCCCGGTCGAGAGCTCGGGAGCGTCCACCTCCTCGAGACGGATGTCGTGGTCGCCGTGGAGGAGGGTTGCGCGCATGCTTCGAGCCTACGCTCGGGCCTACGCCGCTTCGTCCATCCGGCGAACGCTGAGCCCGTCGTGGTCGTCGGCGATCTCGACGAGCACGGTGTCGCCGTCGCGGATCTCGCCCGCGAGCAGCGACCGGGCGAGCGTGTCGTCGATCTCGTGCTGCATGAGCCTGCGCAGCGGCCGCGCGCCGTAGATGGGGTCGTAGCCGCGCTCGGCGAGCCAGCCACGCGCATCCGGGGTCACGGCAAGTTCTAGGCGGCGGCCGACCAGCCGCTTCGCGAGGCGCTCGATGTACAGCTCGACGATGAAGCCGAGGTCGTCGGTCGACAGCGGCGCGAACACCACGATGTCGTCGAGGCGGTTCACGAACTCGGGCTTGAACGCCTGGCGCACGAGGTCGTTGACCGCGGCCTTGCGCTCGTCCCACGGGATGTCCTGGTCGGTGATGTACTGGCTGCCGAGGTTCGACGTGAGAATCAGGATGACGTTGCGGAAGTCGACGGTGCGACCCTGGCCGTCGGTCAGGCGGCCGTCGTCGAGCACCTGCAGCAGGATGTCGAAGACCTCCGGATGCGCCTTCTCCACCTCGTCGAGCAGGATCACGCTGTACGGCCGACGACGCACGGCCTCCGTCAGCTGTCCGCCCTGCTCGTACCCGACGTAGCCGGGAGGAGCACCCACGAGCCGCGACACGGAGTGCTTCTCGCCATACTCGCTCATGTCGATACGCACGAGGGCCTTCTCGTCGTCGAACAGGTACTCGGCGAGCGCCTTGGCGAGCTCGGTCTTGCCGACACCGGTCGGCCCGAGGAACAGGAACGAGCCCGTCGGCCGATCGGGGTCGGAGATGCCCGCGCGCGTGCGGCGCACGGCCTCGGAGACGGAGCGCACAGCGTCCTTCTGGCCGATGAGCCGCTTGCCGAGCTCCGCCTCGAGGTGCAGGAGCTTCTCCGTCTCGCCCTGAGTGAGCCTGTCGATCGGGATGCCCGTCCACTGGGCCACGACGGAGGCGATGTCGTCCTCCGTGACCGAGTCGTTGACCATCCGGTTCTCGATCGGGTCAGCCGACTCGGCGGCCTTGAGCGCAGCCTCGATGCCGGGGATCGTCTCGTAGTTGAGCTGCGACGCCTTCTGGTAGTCGCCCGCGCGCATGGCCTTGTCGAGCTCGATGCGGGCGTCGTTGAGCTGCATCTTGAGATCGCCGACACCCGTGAGCGAGGCCTTCTCGGCCTTCCAGCGCGCCTCGAGCCCTTCGAGCTGCCCCGAGCGCTCGGCGAGATCGGCGCGCAGCTTGGCGAGCCGCGCCTTCGACGCGTCGTCCTTCTCCTTCTTGAGCGCAAGCTCCTCGATCCGTAAGCGGTCGACGGCGCGCTTGAGCTGGTCGATCTCGACGGGCGAGCTGTCGATCTCCATCTTCAGGCGGGAGGCCGCCTCGTCGATGAGGTCGATGGCCTTGTCGGGCAGCTTGCGCCCCGTGATGTAGCGGTTGCTGAGGGTCGCCGCGGCGACGAGTGCGGCATCCGTGATCGCCACCTTGTGGTGGGCCTCGTAGCGCTCCTTGAGTCCGCGCAGGATCGCGACAGTGTCTTCGACGGATGGCTCGCCCACGAACACCTGCTGGAAGCGTCGCTCGAGGGCAGCATCCTTCTCGATGTACTGGCGGTACTCGTCGAGGGTCGTCGCGCCGATGAGGCGCAGCTCGCCGCGCGCAAGCATGGGCTTGAGCATGTTCGCGGCGGCAACGGAGCCCTCGCCGCCTCCCGCGCCCATGAGCGTGTGCAGCTCGTCGATGAACGTGATGATCTGCCCGTCGGAGTCGTTGATCTCCTTCAGCACGGCCTTCAGTCGCTCCTCGAACTCGCCGCGGTACTTCGCCCCCGCGACGAGCGCCGCGAGGTCGAGGCTTACGAGCTGCTTGTCCTTGAGCGAGTCGGCAACATCGCCCGCGACGATGCGCTGGGCAAGCCCCTCGACGACCGCGGTCTTGCCGACGCCCGGTTCGCCGATGAGTACGGGGTTGTTCTTGGTGCGCCTCGTGAGCACTTGGCTCACGCGCCTGATCTCGGAGTCGCGACCGATCACGGGGTCGAGCTTGCCCGCGCGCGCGATGTCCGTGAGATTGACGCCGTACCGCTGGAGCGCGGTCTTCTGTTCGTCGTCGGTTGCGGGAGCTCCCTGCATGTTTGCCATCAGGAACCTTTCTTCGATGCGGTCACGGTGAACTTGGGGGTGCGGAGGATCTGCCGCGTGGGGCCGACGATCCGCTCAAGGGTGGGCTTGTAGGCGAGGTGCGAGTTCCAGACGCTCCAGAGCTCGCCGCCGGGGCGCAGCACGCGGGCGGCACCCTCGAACAGGGCGGTCGAGACCCCCGGATGCACGGCTGCCCCACTGTGAAACGGAGGGTTGAGCACCACGAGGTCGGCGCTGCCGGCGGGCTCGTGCGCGAGCGCCTCATCGCGAGTCACTCGCACCGGGAGTCCGTTGGCCTCCATCGTCAGCCGCGCGGACGCCACCGCCGCGGCCGACCGGTCCGACGCGAGCACGCTCGCGCCCGGCGCACGACGGGCCAGGTCCGCGGCGAGGATGCCCGTGCCGCAGCCGAGGTCGACCGCGGTCTCGTACGGCGGCACCCGGTCGAGCACCGACAGCAGCGCGCGAGTGCCGATATCGACCGACGTGCCGGCGAACACGCCGCCGGTCGCGACAACCCACAGCCCGAGGTCGTCGTGGAACTTCCGTCGCGGCTCGGTCTCGCTCGAGGCACGGGGCTCCCGCGCGATGAGCACGCGAGACTTCTGGCGCGCGTGGGAGATGTCGAGCTGCCCGAAGTGCCTCAGCAGCACCTCGTTCATCGAGACAGTCATGTGCTTGAGCCGTCCGCCGGCGACCACGACGACGTCCGGTGCAGCGTGCGTGGCGATGAGGGCGGCGATCTGCTCGAGCGCCTCCAGCGAGCGCGGCAGCCGCAGCAGTACGAGGTGCGCGCCGTCGACGAGCTCAAGGGAGAGCGGCAGGGAGGTGTACGCGCCATCGCCGTTGGCGGCGAGCGCGAGCTCACCCGCGAGAGAGTCGGTGTGCACGCGGGCGGAGGCCGCTCCACGATCCAGCGCGCCGAGCGTGAGGGCGCCGTACTCGTCGCCGATGATCGTGGGGTCGGAGCCGGGGAGGAGAGCAGCTGCCTCATCGAGGATGAGGGAGTCTGCTGCATCCCACGCCCGCAATTCTGGCGCCTCGACATCGGGCCACCGCCGCAGAGCATCGAAGTCGATCATCCTCGCCTCCCCAATCCCGCGCATGCTGAGATGTCTACACTCCGTCGAATGCCAGGGGAATACGAGCCGCGTGCGATAAGTTCTATACACAAGTGGATCGGGAATACTCGATCGGCGTCTGGCCTCTGGGAATGCCCGGGGGCCTTTCGCTTTCTTATCGCGGTCACGGATAGACCTTGAGTCCGAAGCCCTTGATCGCTCCCCCGGCCGACCGAGCCACCTTCGGCTCGATGATGTCCCAAGCTCGATTCGTCTGTGTCGGACGCATGACCGCTCACTCGCCCCGGCGCAGGGGACGCCACACGACCATCTGGTTCGAGCGCTCAGCACGACTGCCAGCTCGCAGCGACACCACCTCGCCTGCGGTTCCCGCCGCGAACACGCGGCGACCGGGCCGCGCGAGCAGCTCGTCGGCGAGCGCGTGCTCGAGCTCCCGCACCCGTTCGGAGAGCGCCGAAACCTGGTTCTCAAGCGAGAGGATGCGCTTGATGCCCTCGAGGTTGAGTCCCTCGGCGCTCAGCGCCGCGATCTCGCGCAGCTGGGCGACGTCGCGCAGGGAATACCGCCGGGACTGCCCGGCAGTACGACCAGGGCTGACCAGCCCGAGTCGGTCGTACTGCCGGAGGGTCTGCGGATGCATGCCCGCGAGCTCCGCGGCTGCGGCTATCGCGAAGACCGGCGAGTACTCGTCCATCAGTGGTCGGCCTTGGCCCTCAGCAGCAGGTCGTCCCGCGGGTTCTCGGCGGGCATGGCCTTGGCGAATGCCTCGAGGTGCTTGAGCGCGTCTGCCGTGAGATGTGCGGGCACGGCCACCTGAACTTCGGCGAGCAGGTCGCCCTCGCCCTTGGCGGACGTGACGCCACGACCCTTCACGCGCAGGATGCGCCCGCTCGGTGTCCCGGCGGCGACACGCAGCTTCACGGGCTCGCCCCCGAGGGTGGGGACCTCGATCGTCGCACCCAGCGTCGCCTCGGCGAACGTCACGGGGACGACCACGCGCAGGTTCTGCCCGTCGCGCTCGAACACCGGATGCTTGCGCACCGAGACCGTCAGCACGAGGTCGCCGTCCACACCGCCGTCGGGGCTCGGCTCGCCCTTGCCCTTGAGTCGGATCTTCTGGCCGTCGACCACGCCCTCGGGAATCTTGACGTTGATCGCGCGGCCGCCCTGGGGCTGCAGCTTGATCGTCTCGCCGCGGATCGCCGTGACGAAGTCGAGCGTGGTGCTCGCGGACACGTCGCGGCCCTTGGTGGGCCCGCCCGTTCCGCGGTAGCCGCCGGATGTCTGGCCGAAGCCCCCGCCGCCGAACATGCCGCCCAACAGGTCCTCGAAGCTCGCGCTCGACTGCTGGCGGCCGCCCTGGTTGAACAGCCCGCCGAAGACATCCTCGAAGCCAGCGCCCTGGGGGCCGCCCGCCTGGAAGCGCGCGCCCGAACCCATGGCGCGGATCTGGTCGTACTCCTTGCGAAGCTCGGGATCGGAGAGCACGGAGTGCGCCTCGCTGATCTCCTTGAACTTCGCCTCGGCCTTCGCATCACCCTGGTTCGAGTCGGGGTGATACTGCCGCGCGAGCTTCCGGTAGGTCTTCTTGAGCTCGGCTTCCGACACGGTCTTCGAGACGCCGAGCACGGCGTAGAAGTCTTTGTCGAACCAGTCCTGGCTGGCCATCGCGTCTCCTGGCTACTCGGCGGGAACGAAGACGGCGACCTTCGCGGCGCGCACAAGGCGGTCGCCGAGAATGTAGCCGGGCTCGATCACGTCGGCGATCGTGTTGACCGTGACATCCGGGTTGGGCAGTTGCACGACAGCTTCGTGGAAGGCGGGGTCGAAGGGTTCGCCCTTCTCTCCCACCTGCTTGAGGCCGTACTTCTCGAAGGCCCCCCGCAGCTTCTGCGCCACGATCGTCATGGGTGCGCCCTCGACGAGATCGCCGTGCGCCTCGGCGCGGGCGAGGTCGTCGAGTGCGGGAAGGAGCGACCGGATGACCTCGGCGATGACCGCGTCGCGATTGGCTGCGCGGTCGCGCTCCACGCGGGTGCGGAAGTTCACCAGTTCAGCCTGCGCGCGCAGCATGTCGGAGCGCATCTCGGCGACGAGGTCGGTCGCAGCCTGGTCGAGCAGCACCTGGTCGGCGTCGCTCAGCTCGAGGTCGACATCCGAGTCGCCCTCGGGGGCGCCAGCCTCAGCTGCCGCCCCCTCGGACTCGGTCTCGTCGATGGGCTCGATCGGCTCTTCGTTCGATTCCTTGCCAGTCATGTTGTTGTCGGCCACTACTTCTTGGGCTCTTCCTCGTCGTCGACAACCTCGGCGTCGACGATGTCTTCGTCGGACTCCGCTGCCGGCTCCTCGGTGGGCTCGGGGCCGTCGGCGGGCTGCTCCTGCGAAGCGGAGTAGATCGCCTGGCCGAGCTTCTGCTGGCTCTCGCTGAGCTTGTCGAACGCGGTCTTGACCGCGGCCTCGTCGTCTCCGGCGAGCGCCGTCTTGAGCGCGTCGACATCGGCCTGCACATCGGCCTTCACGTCGGCGGGGAGCTTGTCGTCGTTGTCCTTGATGAGCTTGTCTGTCGAGTAGGCGAGCTGCTCCGCGGTGTTGCGCACCTCGGCGGTCTCACGACGCGCCTTGTCCTCAGCAGCGTGCTCCTCGCCCTCGCGCACCATGCGCTCGATGTCCTCCTTCGACAGCGAGCTGCCGCCGGTGATCGTCATCGACTGCTCCTTGCCGGTGCCCTTGTCCTTGGCAGACACGTGCACGATGCCGTTGGCGTCGATGTCGAAGGTCACCTCGACCTGCGGGATGCCGCGGGGGGCCGGAGCGATGCCGGTGAGCTCGAACGTTCCGAGGTTCTTGTTGTCCCTCGTGAACTCGCGCTCACCCTGGAACACCTGGATGGCCACGGACGGCTGGTTGTCGTCAGCGGTCGTGAAGGTCTCACTGCGCTTGGTGGGGATTGCCGTGTTGCGCTCGATGAGCTTGGTCATGATGCCGCCCTTGGTCTCGATACCGAGGCTCAGGGGGGTGACGTCGATGAGCAGCACGTCCTTGCGCTCACCCTTGAGAACACCGGCCTGCAGCGCGGCACCGACGGCGACAACCTCATCCGGGTTCACACCCTTGTTGGGCTCCCGGCCGCCCGTGAGCGTCTTCACGAGCTCCACGACGGCGGGCATGCGGGTCGAGCCACCGACGAGCACGACGTGCGAGACATCGGCGAGCTTGACGCCGGCCTCCTTGATGACGTCGTTGAACGGCTTCTTGGTGCGCTCGAGCAGGTCGGCGGTGAGCTCCTCGAACTTGGCGCGCGTGAGCGTCTCGTCGAGGTTGGCCGGTCCGTTCTCCGTGAGGGAGAGGTAGGGCAGCTGGATGGTCGTGCTCGTCTGGCTCGACAGCTCCTTCTTGGCCTGCTCGGCGGCCTCCTTGAGGCGCTGCTTCGCGATCTTGTCGTTCGAGACATCCACGCCGGTTGTCTCTTTGAACTTGCCGATCAGGTAGTCGACGACGCGCTGGTCCCAGTCGTCGCCGCCGAGGCGGTTGTCACCGGATGTCGCCTTCACCTGGATGGTGGAGAAGTCGTCGTCCTTGCCCACCTCGAGGAGGGAGACGTCGAACGTGCCGCCACCGAGGTCGAAGACGAGGATGAGCTCGTCTTCCTTGCCCTTGTCGAGGCCGTAGGCGAGGGCCGCGGCGGTCGGCTCGTTGATGATGCGCAGCACGTTGAGGCCCGCGATCTCGCCGGCCTCCTTCGTGGCTTGGCGCTCGGCGTCGTTGAAGTACGCGGGCACGGTCACGACGGCGTCGGTGACGGGCTCGCCGAGGTACTGCTCGGCGTCGCGCTTGAGCTTCGCGAGGATGCGCCCGGAGATCTCCTGCGCCGTGTACTTCTTGCCGTCGATCTCCTGGGTCCAGGTGGTGCCCATGTGACGCTTCACCGAAGCGATGGTGCGGTCGACGTTGGTGACGGCCTGGCGCTTCGCGGTCTCACCGACGAGCACCTCCCCGTCTTTCGTGAAGGCCACGACGGAGGGGGTCGTGCGGAAACCTTCTGCGTTGGCGATGACCGTGGGTTCTCCACCTTCGAGAACCGAGACCACCGAGTTGGTGGTTCCGAGGTCGATTCCTACTGCTCGAGCCATGTGCTCTTACTCCTCTTTAGGTCTGTGCGTCGCAACAAGTTGAGTCGCGTTATGTCAAGTTTAGGCCGAGGCATGGCGCTGTCAAGTCGTGGAGCTGAAAGTTGAGTGGGAGTGGCTCAAGGTATACAGTCGATTCCGTGAAGACAGTCACCGGTTCCGCGCCCGCGCGCTGACCAGCAGACCCCTCGAGGGTGCTCCGTCAGCGCATCAGCCCTGATTCGGAGACCCCGTGTCACCACTACTTCTTCACGACCTCTCGCTCACCTGGCCCGACGGCACGGTAGCCCTTCACGACATCACCGCGACGTTCGGCACCGGACGCACGGGCCTCACGGGCGCGAACGGCGCCGGCAAGTCGACGCTCCTGCGCCTCATGGCCGGTGAGCTCATTCCCACCTCCGGAACGGTCACGGCGCCCGAGGGCATCGGCTACCTGCGCCAAGACCTCGCGCTCGACGGCGACCAAACCCTCGCCGACGTGCTCGGCATCGGTCCAGTTCGCGCTGCTCTCGCCGCGATACTGGCGGGGGATGCCTCCGTCGAGAACTTCGACGTCGTCGGCGACGACTGGGACATCGAGGAGCGGGCGGGGGCTGTGCTGTCCGCCCTCGGATTCACCTCTGCGGAGTCGCTCGACCGGGAAGTGCGCACCCTCTCCGGTGGGGAGGTTGTGCTCGCGGGCCTCGCGCGACTTCGGCTTGGCGGATCCGGTGTCACGCTCCTCGACGAGCCGACCAACAACCTCGACCGGCGGGCGCGTGAGCTGCTGTACTCGGCCGTGCGCACATGGTTGGGCACCCTCGTCGTCGTGAGCCACGACCGCGAACTGCTCGACCTCATGGACGACACGGCCGAGCTTTACGACGGCGGCATCCGGATGTTCGGGGGCAACTTCAGCGCCTACCTGCAGCAGCTCGCCGCCGAGCAGGAGACCGCGGAGCGCCTCGTCCGCGCGGCCGAGCACGACCTGCGGACCGAGAAGCGGCAGCGGATCGAGGCGGAGACCACCCTCGCCCGCCGGGCCCGCTACGGCCAGACCGACTTCGAGAACAAGCGCATGCCGAAGATCATCATGAGCCAGCGGAAGTCGAACGCGCAGGTGAGCGCGGGCAAGTACCGCGGCATGCACGCTGCGAAAGTGGATGCCGCGGCGACAGCCCTCGACGCCGCCGAGTCGCGGCTGCGGCCCGACGACCACATCCGCGTGCAGCTGCCCGAGACCGCGGTCCCGGCGGGACGTACGGTGCTCGAGCTCGACGGCATCGTGCTGCGCGGACCGGAGCGCGTGGCGCTCACCGGGGCGAACGGTGCCGGCAAGACGACCCTGCTCGAGCGGATCATGGCGGCGACGTGACATTCCGGGTACCGCAGGTGGGCTACCTGCGCCAGCGCATCGACGATCTGGGTGAGGCCACGGTCGTCGACACCGTGCGGGCAGCGGCCCCCGACCGCTCGCCCAACGAGGTGCGCGCTCAGCTCGCGAGGTTCCTGTTCCGGGGCACGAAGGCCGAGCGGCCCGTCGGCCAGCTCTCGGGCGGCGAGCGCTTCCGGGTGGCTCTCGCGCGCATCCTCCTCGCCGACCCGGCACCCCAGTTGCTCCTGCTCGACGAGCCCACGAACAGCCTCGATCGCGCGAGCGTGGCCCAGCTCGTCGACGCACTCGGCGCCTACGAGGGCGCCCTCATCGTGGTGAGCCACGATGACGAGTTCCTCGGTCAGCTGGGACTCACGCGCTGGCTCGAGACGGGGCGCGAAACTGGGCTCACCGAGGTCACCCGCAGTTCACCCCCAGCCACTAGCGTGTGACCATGACTGACGAAGGCGCCACCTCCCGCAAGGTTCCCGTTGCCGCGAACACGGGGGCGATCCTCGCCGTCGGCCTCGACCTGCAGGATGGCAAAGTCATACCGAGGAAGCAGGTTCGGGCCTGGGCACTGTGGGACTGGGCGACGCAGCCGTTCAACTCGGTGCTGCTCACCTTCGTCTTCGTGCCGCTCTATCTGATCAACTACTGGTTCCTTCCCGCGGATGTCGCGGCCCTCAAGCCCGAGGACGGCGCAACGGTCGTCGATCCGGCCTACACCGCGGGAATTGCCGACCTCTCCGGCCAGTTCAGCCTCGCCGTTGCCCTCGCGGGTATCGCGATCGCGCTGCTCGCTCCCGTGCTCGGCCAGCGGGCGGATGCATCCGGCCGCCGCAAGCTCTGGCTCGGGATCTGGACGGCCCTTCTCGTGCTCTCGATGCTCGCCCTGTTCTTCGTGCAGGGGCAGCCGTCGTTCTTCATCCTCGGCATCAGCCTCATGGCCGTCGGTAGCGTGTTCAGCGAGATCGCGGGCGTCAACTACAACGCGATGCTCGTGCAGGTCTCCACTCCCAAGACCGTGGGTCGTGTGAGCGGCCTGGGCTGGGGCCTCGGCTACATCGGCGGAATTCTCGCGCTGATCATCATCGCCGTCTCCGACCAGGTCTTCAACTGGTACGGAATTCCCGGAGACAACGGGCTCATCTACCGGATCATCGCCGTCGGATGCGCGGTGTGGACGATCATCTTCTCGCTCCCGATCTTCTTCCAGGTGCCCGAGGTGCCGCCGACCGTCAAGCGCGAGAGCGTCTCGTTCTTCAGGAGCTACGTCGTCTTGGTCAAAGACATCGCCCGCTTGTTCAGGGAGAGCCGCCACACCTTCTGGTTCCTCGTCGCAAGCGCTGTCTACCGCGACGGGCTGGCTGGCGTGTTCACCTTCGGCGCGATCCTCGCGACCGGAACCTTCAACTTCTCCTCGTCGCAGCTTCTCATCTTCGGCATCGTCGCGAACCTGATCGCTGGGCTCAGCACGATCCTCTCGGGACGGTTCGATGACAGGTTCGGCCCGCGCGCGGTCGTCTTGGCCGCACTCATCGGTCTGATCGTCGCCGGCCTCGGTGTGTTCTTCTTCGCGGGACTCGGCCAGATCGCCTTCTGGATCGGCGGTCTCCTGCTGACGATCTTCGTCGGCCCGGCGCAGGCCGCCTCTCGTTCACTTCTGGCGCGGGTGACCCCGGCCGGTCGCGAGAGCGAGATCTTCGGGCTGTGGGCTACGACCGGCCGGGCAGCGAGCTTCATCTCCCCGGCGTTGTTCGGCTTGTTCGTGACGGTGGCCGGCATGCAGCTGTGGGGCATCCTCGGCATCGTCGTCGTGCTGATCGTCGGCCTCGTGCTCATGCTGCTGGTGAAACTGCCCGACCTGCGCGCGTCGACGACGAACAGCCTTCCCGGATCCCTCGACTGACGTCTGTTTTTCGCTGGCGTTTGTCGGCCGCGCCGGTCAGGCTTGAGGCATGACAACCACCGCCGAGAAGGCCGCACTGCTCGATTCGCTCCACGTTCCGGGAACCCCGCTCATCGTCACCAACGTCTGGGATGCCCTGAGCGCTCGTGCGGTAGCGGGCGCCGACGGCGTGAAGGCGATCGCGAGCGCGTCACATTCGGTGAGCAACACGCGCGGCTTCGACGACGGCGAGGGGATGAGCTTCGCCCAGGCGCTCGACGCCGCGCGCAGCATCGCCACCGCGGTCGACCTGCCCGTGTCCATCGACTTCGAGCGCGGATACACCCGCAACCTCGCCCGCTTGCGCGACCACACCAAGCAGCTCATCGCCGCCGGGGTCGCCGGCATCAACTTCGAAGACAGCACGGGGCTCGAGAGGGCGCCACTGTATCCTCTGACCGAACAGGTGCAGCGCATCCGCACCATCCGCACCGCCGCCGACGATTCGGGCGTCCCCCTCGTCATCAACGCGCGCGTCGACGCCCTCGTTCGTGGCAGCGACTGGGACGACGCCCTCACGCGCGCCAACGCCTACCTCGAGGCGGGCGCGAGCGTCATCTTCATGCTCGGGCTGAGCGACGAGGCCGCCGTGCAGCGCGCGATCGCCGGCATCGACGGCCGGGTCTCGACGATCTCCGGACCGAACTCGGTGCCGCTCGCGCGTCTCGCCGAGCTCGGCGTCTCCCGCGTGAGCTTCGGACCGTACACTCTGGGCCTCGCTCTCGCCCACCTGCAGGCGGCCGCCGCGCACCTCACGGCGCTCGGCGACTACCCGCCGGAGCTCGGCTTCGAGTACTCCCTGGAATCCGGAATCAGGGGAGTCGCGCAGGATCTCGAGGAGCACCACGAGGAGATGTGATCCGGATGCGGCGCCTCAGTGCCCGCTGTCGTGACGGGTCCACCCCGCGACGAAGCGCGTGAATAGTTCCGCGAACTGCGCGGTCTCCTCGGGGCTGAACCCGGCCACGGCATCGGTGACCGCGGTGCGGCGTGTGACGTTGGCCGTCGTCAGGACGGCCCGGCCGGCCTCGGTGAGCTCGACGACGCTACGGCGGGCATCCCGTTCGTCAGCGCGGCGCGTGACGAGACCGCGCTCCGCGGAGTCGTTGACGAGCCGGCTGGCTCGAGGCTGATCGACGCCGATGGTGTCCGCGATCTCCGAGACACTCATGCCGTCACGGTCGCGGAGCGCTGCCAATAGTCTGAATCGCGCAGCGCCGCCCATGGTGCGATCGTGAGGCCCGCGGTAGCCGCGCAGCTGGGGCATCCGGTCGGTCGCGCCGTTGTCGTGCTGCGGGCGACCCTGCGTCCAGGGCGGACCGCCGTGAGTGTGGCCCTCACCGTGGCCGTCGCGATGACCGCCGCGCGGGCGGAAATGCCGTAGGGCGACGACCGCCGCTTCGATCGAGGCGATCGGGTCTTGACTTTCGGAAACCATGTATGTAATCTTACAACTGTTGTCATATGACATACATAACGAACCACCGAAGGAATCACACAATGACTACCCCCAACGACACCAAGAGAACAGCCCGCCCGAACTTCTGGCTTCGCGCCATCGAGTTCCGCAAAGACCAGATGGCCCGCGAGTACCGCAAGTCGCTTGGCGACACCGCCCGAGAGGGAATCTCCGACGAGGACTACGCCACCACCATGGCGACCCTTGAGAAGATGGCCCGCAACCTCGGGTGGGACGAGTCCCAGCGCGACCAGATGCGCCACGGGCGCGGCTTCGGCCCCCGCCGTGGCCACCACGGTCACCACGACCATGGCTTCGGTCACGGTCACCGCCACCCCGGCATGATGCGCCGCTTCGGCGGACACGACGTGAACCACGAGCGTTCCGCTGCCGACACCACCACCGAGAGCTAGCGGACCATGTCCGCTCCTCGACCGATTGGATTCTGGTTGAAGCTCGTCGACCGCAAGATCGACGAGCGGTTCGCCTCGACTCTCGACGAGCACGGCGTCACCCGGCGCCAGTGGCAACTCCTCAACGTGCTCTCCTCAGGGAGCGCAAGCGGAGAAGCCCTGGATGCTGCGGTGGCGCCTTTTGTCGTAGAGGAGGGCGAGTCGTCGGCCGAGCACCTCGCCGAACTCGTCGACAGCGGATGGGTCACCGCAGACTCCGGCAGTTACGACCTCACCGACCGCGGCCGGGGCGCGCTCGACCGCCTCTCGCAGGTCGTCGCGACCCAGCGCACCCTCATGACCGAGGGACTCACTCAGCAGCAGTACGACGAGACACTAGCCGCACTCGAAACCATGGCGCGCAACCTCGGCTGGTCGGAGTAGCTGAGCAACTTCCGAGCGTCTGAGATCAGTGCCCGCCGGCGCTAGACACCCAAGAGAACAGTTCGTCCTGCTCGGCTCGGCAGGTGGAGACGTCCGGATAGGGCACTCCGAGCATGTCGAGGGAGACGGTGGCGGAGCTGTCGGACGCGCGCTCGGTCAGGGCGTCGTACTCCATCGACGACGAGAACGAGACGGTGACCGGATGCGTCCCCTGCGGGTCCGAGGGTAGGGCGTAGGTGCCGATACCCGTGTAGGTCAACGTCTCCCCACGGGCCACCGTGACGTCGAAGTCGCTCGGGGTCTGGAGTTCGAGGACCGTCGTGTTGTCATCGACGCTCAGGATGCTGCCGGTGCCGTTGCCGTCGTCGTTGCAGTAGATCCCCAGAACGTCATGCCCGTCGACCGACCCGGTGACGAAGAAGTCGTCGTTGTCGAGGTCATCAGAGAGCCACGGGATGTCACGGTACCGTTCGGTCCAGCCGCTCTCGCTGGTCGGGGGCTCGGGCCCGAACGGGTCGTCATGCTGAGCGCCGCCGCCCCCGCCGTCGGTCGTCCCATCGGAGCTGGACCCGCCGCCTGAGTCAGGGGCGCACCCGCCGAGCGCGACGACCATGGCCAGGAGTGGAAGGGCGAGCCAGAAACGAGAGACACTCGACATGGTAGACACCATAGCGGGATGTCGAACGCGCGCGCGAGCGACCTACGCGGTCAGGGATGCCCACCAGATCATGAGCATCGTCACGAGAAACCCCGAGATGAAGTTGAGCAGCAGAAATCGCCGCCACCCGCGATTGGCGCGCTCCGAGTCGGCGTCGGAGACGTTCAAGAACGGCGCACACACCGCGGCATAGGGCACGACGAGCACAGCCGCGAGCGGGCCCGGCCAGCTCGTGAAGAGCAGCAGCACGCCGCCAGCCAGGTACGCGATCACGGCGAGCCGAACTGTGGCGCGCGCGCCGATCACCGTCGCGATCGACGAGATGTCGGCCTCGCGGTCGGCGATCACATCCTGCACAGCTCCGAACGCGTGCGATGCCGCGCCCCACAGGAAGAACGCCCCGAGCAGCGCCCACAATTGCGGCGTGAACGTCGCACCCGCCAGAACGAGGCCGTAGACCGCGGGCGACACGAAGTGCGTGCTCGAGGTGATCGAGTCGAGGAACGGCTTCTCCTTGAACCGCAGACCCTTGGCCGAGTAGGCGATCACCGCGAAGACGCTCACCCCGAGCACGAGCCAGCTCAGCGGCGACCCCACGAGCACCAGGTACACGAGGAACGGGATGTTCGTGATGAGCGCGGCGAGGATCGTGGGGCGGTGCATCCGACGATCGAGAAGGGCGCCCTCGACGCCCCCCTTGCGTGGGTTTCGGAGGTCTGACTCGTAGTCGAACACGTCGTTGATGCCGTACATGGCGAGGTTGTACGGGATGAGGAAGTACACGGCACCGACGATGAGGGTTACATCGACCTCGCGCGTCGTGAGCAGGTACGCGGCGGCGAACGGGAACGCCGTGTTGATCCAGCTCAGCGGCCGGGACGAAACGAAGAGCGCCCTAAGCACTGGGCCGCCTCTCCAGCAGCACCCACAGCGACGGCAGGCCGATGATCGCGGCGACGGCGTAGGCGAAGTCCTCGAGGGGTGCCACGCCGATGAACGCGCCGCTGATGAGCGACTCGTTGTAGGCGACGAGCCCCACGGAGATCATGATGTTGTCGAAGACGGCGGTCATGACGAGCAGCACCGCGGCCGTCAGCCCGATGGCGGGCCAGCGTAGGCGGCGCAACGCGAGCAGGCCGACGACGAGGATGACCGCGAGAAAGATCGCGTTGAGGCCCCAGTAGGTCATGCTGGCACCTTCCGTGTGAACCAGCCGTACACGTTCATGGTGAGGTAGCAGAGCAGCGTCAGGAAGAAGACCTCCTCGACGGGAACCTCCGGCGCGACCTGCAGGCCGGTCATGAACGCAGTCTCGCCCCGGAAGAAGATGCCCAGCCCGACGCCCAGCAGGTCCCACGCGAGGAAGAAGATGAGGCCCGTCGCGAGCACGATCGCCGCACGCCGGGCATCCCGCCAGAAGAAGAGGCGGAAGCGACGGTCGAGCACCACCATCCCCGTGAGGGCGACGAGCAGCGCGAGCAGGTAGAGGAGAGTCACAGCGGCTCCGGCAGCGGCCCCGTCGAGACATCCCCGCGCAGGCGCTTCACGAGCAATTCGGCGCTGATGAGGCACATCGGCAGGCCGATGCCGGGGATCGTCGACCCGCCCACGTAGTAGAGGCCCTTGACCTTCTTCGAGATGTTGCCGGCGCGGAAGAACGCGCTCTGTCCGAGCGTGTGGGCGGGGCCGAGGGCCGTGCCGCGCCACGAGTTCAAGTCGTCGACGAAATTGCCGGGGGCGACCGTGCGGCGCACGGTGACGCGGGAGGCGAGATCCGGGATGCCCGTCCACGCGGCGATCTGCGCGATGACGTTGTCTGCCAGCACTTCCACTCGGGTGTCACCGTCGCCGTCGACATCCCCGCGGCCGATCGTGGGGTCTGCGGGGATGGGGACGAGCACGAAGAGGTTCTCGAAGCCCTCGGGGGCGACATCCGGGTCAACCCCACTGGGCTTGCAGATGTAGAGCGACGCGGGCTCGGGCACCGAGGGGTTCTCGCCGAAGATGGCGTCGAAGCCGATCTTCCAGTCTTCGGTGAAGAGCAGGTTGTGGTGCTCCAACTCGGGCAACTCGCCCTCGACGCCCAGGTAGAGCAGGAGCGCGCTGGGGCCGGGGGTCTTGGAATCCCAGTACTCCTGAGGGTAGGTGCGCTCGCCGTCCAGGAGCAGTTTCGTCTCGGTGTGATGCAGGTCGGCGGCCGACACGACGATGTCGGCATCGGAGAACTGCACGTGTCGGTCGGCGTCGAGATAGGTGACGCCCGTCGTCGCGCCGTGCTCCACGACGATGCGCGTCACCTCCGCGCGCGTGACGATCGTGACGCCCTCGGCTCGGGCGAGGTCGGCTATCGACTCGATGACACGCGTGAAGCCGCCCATCGGGTAGAGCACGCCGTCCTGCAGGTCGAGGTGGCTCATGAGGTGGTACATGCTCGGCGTCAGGTACGGGGATGAGCCGAGGAACACGGCGGGGTACCCGAGTATCTGCCGCAGCCGGTTGTCTCTGAAACGATGCTTCACGAAGGTGGCGAGCGGCTCGAGGAGGAGCTTGACGAAGCGCGCGGCCTGGCCGAGCACGTCCTTCTTCAGGAGCGGCCGGAAATCGGCGAACGTCGTATAGAGGAACCGCGCCTTCGCGAGGTCGTACACCTCCTCCGCCGAATCGAGGTAGGTGCGCAGCTTGGCGCCGGCACCCTTCTCGATGCCCTCGAACAGGGCGATGTTCTCCTCAACCTCCGCGGAGATGTCGAGGGGGGCATCCGTGCCCTCGAAGAACACGCGATAGCCCGGATCGAGCGTGATGAGCTTGAGCTGCTCCTCGGCGCTCGTGCCCAGCAGCCTGTAGAAGTGGTCGAACACTTCGGGCATGAGGTACCACGACGGGCCCGTATCGAAGCGGAATCCGTCGTGCTCCCACGACCCCGCACGACCGCCCACGGCCGACCGCGCCTCGAGCACCGTGACGGTGTGCCCCTCGCGCGCGAGCAGCGCAGCACTCGCGAGACCCGCGATGCCCCCGCCGATGATGACGACCGTGCTCATCGCTTCACCGCCGCGGCGAGCGCTAGCCGCGCCTTCACCGGATTCGGCACCCGAACCCGCGCGCGCACGAGCTCGCGCGCCGGGGTAGCGCGCAGGCGCGCGGACAGTTCCGCGAAGAGCGACTGGGCGAGGGCAACCGCGCGGCGGGAGCTTCTGGGCAGGTCGGGGACCACGGCCGCCGAGACGGCCAGGTCGGCGTCGATGTCGTCCAGAAGGCGCACTTTGGTCTCCTCGTCAAAACTGTCGACCGCTACATCCGGGAAGTAGCTGCGACCCAGAGTCTCGAAATCGGCGGCCAGGTCGCGCAGGAAGTTGACCTTCTGGAATGCGGCACCGAGTGCCTGCGCGCCCGTTTCGAAGCGCGGCAGATCGGTGACGTCCTCCCCCAGCAGGAACGCGCGCAGGCACATGAGGCCCACGACCTCGGCCGAGCCGTAGACGTAGGTGTCGAAACTCGCTTGGTCGTGCTGCTTCTGGCTGAGATCCATGCGCATCGACTCGAAGAACGGCGCGGTCAGTTCGCTGCCGAACGAGACGTCGCGGGCCGTGAGCGCGAAGGCGTGCACCACGAGATTGGCACTGAACCCGATCTCCATGGCCCGGTCGGTCTCGGCCTCGAGCTCGTTCAGGGCGCGGGCGGCCAGGACCGTGTCGATCTCGGCTCCGCCGTCGACGATCTCGTCGGCAACCCGCACGAGCGCGTAGATGTTCTCGACATGCTGCCGAACGCCGGCCCCGAGCAGTCGCGACGCGAGACCGAACGACGTCGAGTACCTCCGGATGACGATGCTCGCGGTCTCCTCGGCGACCCGGTCGTACAGTGCCTGTCTCACTCGGTGCTGCCGCTCACTTGACCCTGCCGAGCACGGCATCGGCGACCGGATGAAGCTCCGCGCGCAGAGCGGCCGGAATGTGCGGCTCCGCCAGCCGGGCCAGTGCACGGTTGGCGTAGTAGCGGGCGAGCCCCTCGGCGAACGACTTGGCCCCGCTGGACACGAGCAGCGCCCGCACCCGCTCCGCGTCGTCCTCGGTGAGCTCGGGGTTGCCGATGAACCGCTCGATGTCCGCCCATTCGCGGGTGCTGGTCGCGTAGGCGATGAGCACGGTGCGCTTGCCCTCGCGCAGGTCGCCGATCGTGGTCTTGCCGGTCTCGGCTTCGACGCCGAACACCCCGAGCAGGTCGTCGACGAGCTGGTACGCGATGCCGATCTCGCGGCCGAAGTCGCCGAGGGTCTGCACCACCTGCTCCGACGCTCCCGCGAGGATGGCCCCGGCCTGCAGCGGGCACTCGAACGAGTACACCGCGGTCTTCAGCCGTTCCATCGTGAGGATGTCGTCCACCCGCGGCACCTCGGCAGCGATCTGGAAGTCGACGTCGATGAGCTCGCCCGCCGCCGAGGCGAAGAGCGCCTCATCCATGACCTCGAGGAGGCGGGCGCGGGTCACATCGGCGACTCCGCTGCGGTCGATGAGCCGGTACGAGTTGAAGAGGGCCAGGTCGCCCGCGATGACGGCCGCCGAGATTCCGCTGTGCTCGGCAACGCGCTCCGACGTGCCGGCGGCGGTGGCCGCATCCCGATAGCTGCCGGAGATGTTGGGGACCCCCCGGCGCACGAAATCGTGATCGATCACGTCGTCGTGCACGATGAGGGCGGTGTGCAGCAGCTCGAACGCGGCACCGATGTAGGCAGCGGCTTCGAGGTCTTCGCCGCCGAGCGCCTGGTACGCGCACAGCACCATCTTGGGGCGGAACCGCTTGCCGCCGATGGTGTTCTGCTCGAGGGTCTCCCAGAGCTGCACGTACTGCGGTCCGAAGGCCGCAGCCCGGTTCTTCGATAGTGTGAAGAAACGCGCCAGAACGGCGTCGACCTGCACCTGCCTCTCCTCTGAGGCTCCGAGCAGGCTAGCTACGTCCATTGAGGCAGACTACCGCGATGACAGTTGAGCAAGTCGTGCTTGTCGACGATGACGGCACTGCGATAGGGGTTGCAGACAAGGTGGCCGTCCACGGCGCTGACACCGCTCTGCACCTCGCCTTCTCGTGCCACGTTTACAACCCTCAAGGTTTGGTGCTGGTGACCCGCCGTGCCCTCGGCAAACTCACGTGGCCGGGAGTCTGGACCAACTCGTTCTGCGGGCATCCGGCCCCCGGCGAGCCTCTCGAGACAGCCATCGCCCGCCGTGGGCTCCACGAGCTCGGCATCACCGTCTCCGACGTCACCGTCGTGCTTCCCGACTTCCGCTACCGCGCCGTCGACGCCTCGGGAATCGTCGAGAACGAGGTGTGCCCCGTCTACCGGGCGGTGACGACGGATGACGTCACGCCCAACCCCGACGAGGTCTCCGAGTTCGCGTGGGTCACTCCGGAATCGCTCAGCTCGGCCGCCCTCGCCGCGCCCTACGCGTTCAGCCCGTGGCTCGGATGGCAGCTGGAGCAGCTGCGCTAGTTGCCCTTGGCGCCCGCATCCGTCGACCGCACGTCGGTGCGGTGGAAGTTGAGGTGGCTACGGGATGCCGTCGGCCCGCGCTGCCCCTGGTAGCGGTTGAGGTACTGGCCAGAGCCGTAGGGGTTGTCGACGGGCGACGAGGTGCGGATGAAGCACAGCTGCCCGATCTTCATTCCGGGCCACAGCTTGATCGGGAGCGTGGCGACGTTGCTCAGTTCGAGGGTCACGTGGCCGGAGAATCCGGGATCCACGAAGCCGGCCGTCGAGTGCGTCAGCAAGCCCAGGCGGCCGAGCGAGCTCTTGCCCTCGAGGCGGGCGGCGACGTCATCCGGAAGCGTGATCAGTTCGAAGGTCGAGCCGAGCACGAACTCGCCGGGGTGCAGGATGAACGGCTGGTCGGCGTCGACCTCGACGAGGTGGGTGAGGTCGGGCTGGTCTTCCGCCGGGTCGATGAACGGGTACTTGTGGTTGTCGAACAGGCGGAAGAACCTGTCGAGCCGCACATCGATGCTCGACGGTTGCACCATGTCGAGGTCGAGCGGTTCGAGGGCGATGCGCCCGGCGGACAGTTCGGCACGGATGTCGCGGTCGGAAAGCAGCATGCCGTAAGACTAACTGCGCACTGGTATCCTCGGATGGCTGCTCCTCGCGGATGTAGTTCAATGGCAGAACTTCAGCTTCCCAAGCTGATAGCGCGGGTTCGATTCCCGTCATCCGCTCCACAAGATTCTGGCTAGAGCCCGAGGGTCGGGTTGGCCGTTCTCATGGCGTCGAGAACCTGGCCCGCGACGTTGCCCGTGAAACTCGTCTTGAATCCGGGCACGAAGATCCAGACGTCACCCGTGAAGAGATGGGTGCCACCCTGCTCGGACTCCCCGATGCCCGCGCGCTCGACACCCGTCACCGTGCCCATCGTCGTCGACGCGTACCCGGCAGCCGTGAGGCTCGAGATGAGTGCACCGCGATCGGCCTCGGCCAGCACCCCCACGGTCACGCTGAGGCCGCCGTCGGAGTTCGGGATGCCCCACACGCACAGGCGCACGGGACTTGCGGCATGCCGCGCAACGTCGACCTCGGCGGCAGCGCCGAACTCGTCAGCCCCGAACTCGCCGATGAACTGCACCTTGTCGTTGCCGAAGTCGGACTTCGCCTGCTCGAGGGTGAGGAGGCCGTCGCATCCGGGAACCACCAGCTCGGCGGGTTCCGGGGTCGGCGTGGGAGTAGGGGTGGGGGTGGCACTCGCGGCCACCGTCGGCTTCTCCTCTGGTGTCGTCGTGGGCTTCGGGGCTGTGGGGGTGCACGCGGCGAGCGCGGCGACGACCACCGCAGCGATGACGAGACCCTGAATGCGCTTCATGTGTTGATGGTATGGGTGAGGCCGGACCGTGTCTGTGCGGGTTTTCGCGGCATTGCGTCGCGTTCGCTCCCGAACCCCAGACAGGGGTTACCCGCACTGGGGCTGACGACCGCGAGCACATCGTGGCTACCGTGAGGGCATGCCAGCAGCACACCTCACAGTTCCGCGCCTGATCCTCGCGGTGGCCGTCGCCGCCGCGCTGGTCGACGCCGTGCTGTACGCGGGCGCCCTGGCACAACTCGCAGACGGTCCGGATGCCCTCGGCTACAGCCTGCTCGTCTGGGCCAACAAGCTCGGCAGCATCGTGGCGGTGCTGGCCGTGGCAGTGGTCGCGGCGCGGGCGTTCCTCGGTGGGCGGATCCTCGTCCCCAGCCTCGGCCTCCTGCTCGCGAGCGGAATAGTCGGGGCACTCGCGCTCGGCCTGTACCTCTTGGGCGCGAACCTCGCGTCGTACGAGGCATCGGTGCCGCTGCAGTCCCTTCTGCTCGCGATTCGCGGCACGGGACAGGACCTCGCGCCGATCCCACTGTTCCTCGCCGCGGGCGCCGCGGTACTGCCGTTCGTCGCATTCCTGCGCACGCGGCGGCTCTCGCTCGTCACTGCGTGAGGCCGCGGGCCTGCACAGTGACTGCCTAGGCGGCAGGCGGCGGAGTGGTCGAGCCGCCCGGGCTGCGTCCGGTGAGCAGCTTGTAGATGGCGAATCCGGCGACACCGAGCACACCGAGGTCGTCGATGAAGCCGAACGGCCCGGCGATGAGTTCGGGGATCACGTCGATGGGCGAGATGCCGTACACCAGCGCGCCGATGCCCACGAGCACTGCAGCAAGTATCCGGCGTCCGTTGGTCATGTTCTCAGGCTACCTTCCGCTCTAGGCTTTCGGCATGAGCCAGCTCGTCCCGATCCCCTCGCCGGGCGAGCCGCTGTTCTACGGTGAGCCCGGCAAGCCGGTGGTCGTCGTGCTCCACGACACCTACGGCCGGCTGCCCTGGCTCGAGCCGTTCGCCCAGGCGATCGCGAGCCGCGGGTTCCGCGTGGCCGTGCCCGACCTCTACGACGGCGTGTGCACCATCGATGACGACACCGCTCTCGAGCTCATGGGCGGCCTCGACATCGGCACTGCCCTCGCAGAGATCGACGACGCGATGGTCGGGGCCCAGCTCACCGGCACCGAGAAGGTGGGTCTCGTCGGCTTCTCCCTCGGCGGATGGCTCGCCCTCCTGCACGCGCAGGCCGGCGCCGCGGACGCCGTGGTCGCGTACTACGCGAGCCTCGGTCCGCGCGATCACGGCGTGATCCCGTGCCCTGTACTGCTGCAGTGGGCTGAAACCGACTCGTGGGATGAGGGCGAAGATCCGGAGTCGTTCGTCGCCCGCCTCAAAGACCACGGCACCCCCGTGACCCAGCACGGCTACGTGGGTACCCACCACGCCTTCGCCAACGCGAGCGTCGCCTCGCGCCTCAACCTGCAAGCCGCAGCCCTCGCCTTCGCGCGCACCGCGGTGTTCCTGGAGTCGAACCTGATCGACTAGCGCACGTCGTGCAGGTGGTGGATCGGGTCGTGGATGAAGTACTTCGCGAAGGTTTCGATCGTGAAGTTCACCCCGTCGCTACGGCGACCCGGTCGTGACCAGTCGGTAACCCGATCAAAACCCTCCGCGAGGGATGCGGCGGCCGCCACGAGCTCGTCGGAGACCACTGCCGGGTCCTGCTCGTTGTAGCGCTCGGCCACTGCCGTCTCGTCCTGGTCCCAGTTGGGGAACAGCGGGTCGTTCTGGGTGCTCATCAGTCCGAGCCGGTAATCGTAGATGCGGAACACGTCTCGCACGTGGGCTGCGTACTCCAACGGCGACCACGTGGTCTCGTCGGGGCGCACGCGCACGTCGGGCTCGGCCAACACGGCAGGCCAGGCCTCGGCGTTCGCGCGGAGTAGGGCCGCGACATCCGGCGCACCGAATGTCGTGGCATCGAACCCGCACTCGGGGCAGGGCTTCTCGAGAACCCAGGTCCAGTTCTTCGTGTCGGGGGTGATCGCCATGCCTCCATCGTGGTGCACAGGCACGACCGGCTACCGTAGTTTTCGTGCCAACATTCCCCGCAGAGACCATTGCCGCCGTGCTCCACCACATGAACGACGACCACAACGACGACAGCCTGCTCATCGCGCGCGCATTCGGCCACCCGGATGCGACGGCCTCCACGATGACGAGCCTCGACGAGAACGGCGGCACCTGGCAGGTGACGACCGCCTCGGGCGAGGTCGAGTTGACAGTTCCCTGGAGTACCACGATCGCGGAACGCCCGGAGATCCGACGCGAGATCGTCGTGCTCTACGACACCGCATGCGCGCGACTCGGAATCACCCCTCGACCGCACTGACCAATCGCGCAACGATGGGGTCACGAATACCTACCTGTACGCGGGCATAGGGTTCGCGTCAAGGAGGCAAGACAATGAGACAGTCCCCGAACCGCGTGCTGGGTGTCATCTTCGGTGCGGTCTACATCCTCGTGGGAATCCTCGGCTTCACGGTGACGTCAGGCGTCGGATTCTTCGCCACCAGTGGTGGCCTGCTCCTCGGTATCTTCGAGGTCAACATCTTCCACAACGTCGCCCACGTGCTCATCGGTGCAGCCCTGCTCATCGCCGGCCTCTCCCACGCACGCGCAGCCAAGACGGTCAACTCCGTCGTCGGTGCCGCATACCTCGTTCTCGGCCTCGCCGGCCTGTTCCTCGTCGGCACCGCCCTGAACATCCTCGCGCTCAACGTGGCGGACAATGTGCTCCACTTCGGCAGCGCCGCGATCCTGCTCGCTGTCGGCCTCGGCGCCGACAAGCGCTCCACGGTAGCGACGGCCTGACATGCCGACGATCACGAGAACCTGGCTGGCCTTCGCCGCCATCGGCACCGGTCTCATTCATTTCGCGCTCGTCATCGGCTCACCTCTCGCCCTGGGGCTCGTGCTTGCCGCGCTCGGTCTCACCGAGTTCGGGTGGGGCGTGCTCACCTTCGCTCGCGAGAAGCTCGTCGCCCCCCGCGTAGCCCTCGTGGTCGCCCTCGTGCCGGTGATTGCGTGGACTCTCCTGCTGGTCACGTCGTCCGTCGGTGAAGCACCGCAGATCGCCGCATCCTTCGGCTTCCTGCCCCTCGCGGTGGCCAGCCTCTTCGAGCTCTTCGCCGTCGCCATCCTCGGTGTTCACCTGCGTCGTCACCGCGATACGGATGCCGCACCCAAGTTCCCGAGCGTCGTACGGTACCTGCTCGGGCTCGCCGTCGGCGCCTTCGTGGTCGCGGGGCTCACCACCCCGGCCCTCGCCGCCACCGAAGCCGGACTGTTCTCCACCCACGGCTCGAACTCCGGTACCTCAACCGAGGAGCCCTACGTACTCAATCTTCCGCAGCACGGGCACTAGTTCGTCCCGTACACTTAGGGTCACCTAACCTTCCCCTAGGCCACGCCAAGGGCCCACCGCTAGGAGCACCCTTTGAGCGTCATCCCCTTCTCCCAGGCCCTTCGCGAGCGCACGTGGACCAACCACGGTGACAGCGAGGGCGCCGACTTCATGAAGGACCTCATGACGGGCAAGGGCACTCGCGAAGACTACGTCGCCCTCGTCGCGCAGCACTTCTTCATCTACGAGGCCATCGAGGCCGCGGCCGAGCAGCTCGCCAACGATCCGGTCGCCGCCGCGTTCATCACGCCGCAGCTCACGCGACTGCCCGCCATCGAGGATGACCTCGAGTTCCTCCTCGGCGCAGACTGGCGCACGCAGATCACCCCGCTGCCGACCACCGCCCGCTATGCGGCGCGCGTGCGCGAGATCGCCGCCGAAGGCTGGGCCGGCGGCTTCATCGCCCACCACTACACGCGCTACCTCGGCGACCTCTCCGGTGGGCAGGTCATCCGCACGCTCATGCAGCGGCAGTTCGGCTTCGAGACGAACGGCGTCGGCTTCTACCTGTTCGACCAGATCGCCAAGCCCAAGGAGTTCAAGGAGACGTACCGCGACCAGCTCGACGCCGTCTCGTGGGACGCTGCGGAGCGCGAGCGCGTCATCGAGGAGGTCGTCGCGGCCTACAAGTTCAACACCGAGCTGTTCGTCGACCTCGCCGACGCGAAGGCCGCCGCGTAGCTCTCACGCGCGAATGGCCGGGATCGCCGTCACGCGCGACATGAATCGCACGACGTTCTCGTCGACGATGATGTCGCTCGGGCGCAACGGCCGCGTCATGTACAGGCCGTCGAGCGAGCTGATGCGACTGAGCGCCACGTAGGTCTGGCCTGGGGCGAAGGAGCGCGGGCCGAGGTCGACTATCGCGCGGTCGTAGGTCTTGCCCTGCGACTTGTGGATGGTCACGGCCCACGCGAGGCGCAGCGGGAACTGCGTGAACTCGGCGACCACGTCTTTGCGCAGCGCCTTGGTGAGCGGGGAGTAGCTGTACTTGAACTTCTCCCAGATGGCCGGGCGCACCTCGTGCTTCTCCCCGTCGATCTCGACCCACACGGTCGTGTCGATCTTGGTGACCGTGCCGACGCTACCGTTGACCCAGCGGCCGCCGTCTTGGCCGGTGTCGTTGCGCAGGAACATCACGCGCGCGCCGAGCTTGAGCTCGAGCGCCTCGTCGGCGGGGAAGGCGCGGCCGCCGAAGTCTCCACTCACCTCGGCCTTGGCGGTGAGCACCCGGCCGGGCAGGCGAGCAAGCTCTGTCGCGTTGATGCGGGTCACGATGCCGTTCGTCGAGGCGAGGGTTATCGCGCCATCCGTCGGCCTCGGGCGTGCGCCCACCTCGTTGAGACGGGCCGCGATCTCGGCGGTGACCCCGCCGTGCCGCACCGCGTTGAGCATGTACTTGAACTCGGCTTCGTGCTGGCGGTGGATGCTCGTGAGCTCGTAGATCGTGAGGTCGGTGTCGTCCCACACCTTGGCATCGAAGAACCACATCGACCGGTAGTGGTCGCCGAAGTATGCACGCTCATCGCCCTCGCCCGGAACGGGTGCGAGCTGGTACGGATCGCCGAACAGCACGACCTGCACCCCGCCGAACGCCTCGTTGCGCCGACCGCGTGCCTGGCGCAGCGACCTGTCGATCGCGTCGAGTAGGTCGGCGTTGACCATGGAGACCTCATCGATGACGAGGGTGTCGATGGTGCTCAGGAGCTTGCGCAGCTCGGCAGATTGGTCGATGTCATTGTCGGCGATGACCCCGATCGGCAGCCGGAACAGCGAGTGGATGGTCTGGCCGCCCACGTTGAGGGCCGCCACACCCGTCGGCGCGCAGATCACGATCTGCTTCGACGTGTTCTCCGACAGGTAGTTCAGCAGCGTGGACTTGCCGGTGCCGGCGCGTCCCGTGACGAAGAGGTTCTCGAGGGTCGTCTCGATGGCGTCGAACACTGCCTGCTGTTCGGGGGCAAGGACGAGCTCGGTCACCGCTTCACTGTACCCGCGCGCATCCGGCTGCCCGCTCGGCCCTACCGAGGATGTGCGATTTAGGATGGGGAGCATGCGCCGCGAGATCATCATCTGGTCGATCGTCGCCGCGGCCGTCGTCGCGGCGTTCGGCGGAACCGTGCTCGTGCTCAACTCCACGCTGTACAGCGCTGGCGGTTTCGTGCGCAGCTACCTCGACTCCCTCGCGCGGCACGACGTCGACGGAGCACTGCAGCTGGCCGGCACGGTCGCCGCCGGTGACGCCAGCCAGAAGCTGCTGACGGCTGACGCGCTCGGTGAGCTCAGCAACCTCCGGCTCATCAGCGACAGCACGGATGCCCAAGGCACGCACCGCGTCGTGTACGCGTTCACGGCCGACGGCAAAGACGGCCAGTCCACGTTCTCCGTGCGCCCCCAGGGCACCCTCTTCGGACTGTTCCCCACCTGGCGCTTCGAGACGAGCCCTCTCGCGGTGCTCCAGATCTCGCCCCTGCACGGAACGAGTTTCACGGCGAACGGCGTCGCCATCGAGGCCGGCGAGCAAGACGTCCCGGCGCCGTACCTCGTGTTCGCGCCCGGTACCTACGAGCTCAGTAGCAAGTCCCTCTACCTCGAGGCGAAGCCCGTGACGGTCACGGCGAGTCAGCCGGGCGCCGCCGTCATCGCCGCCGTCGACCTGCAGCCCACCGACGCGTTCGTGGCGCAGGTGCAGAAGGAGCTCAACAAGTACTTGGACGACTGCGCCACCCAGGAAGTGCTCCTGCCCACCGGATGCCCGTTCGGCGAGCAGATCGCAAACCGCATAGTCGGCACGCCGAAGTGGTCGATAGCCCACTACCCCGTCGTGCGCCTCCAGCCCGGCATCCAGCCCGGCAGCTGGCTCATGCCGCCCACCGACGCCGCAGCGCACTTGGTCGTCGAGATCCGGTCGCTCTTCGACGGGTCCCTGACCACGTTCGACGAGGACGTGCCCTTCAGCTCCAGCTACGTCGTCACGTTCTTGGCCAATGACGAGGTGCTCATCAGCGGGCAGTAGCTGGGTGTGGACAACTTCCACACGAGAGTGCTGAACGAAGGTACGGTGCGAATTTATGAGCATCGACACCGAAGACAAGCACGCAGAACACACCGTCACCGATCACGCGCACGGCCAGGAGTGCGGCCACGAGGAAGTTGTGCACGACGACCACGTCGACTACGTGCACGGCGAGCACAAGCACGCAGTGCACGGCGACCACTACGACGAGCACTGACCCTAGCGCGAGTCCCCCGGTCTGAGCGCGACTCGGGCCGGGGCTAGTCCCGGCGGGCGCGGGCCGCGAGCATCTGGTTGTATGCCTCGAGCTCGGCGTCGCCATCCCGATCGGCCTTGCGGTCGTAGCGTTTCGACTCGCGGTCGTCGCTGCGCGACCACATGAACGCCACGACAACCGCGAGCGCGACAGTGGGGATCTCGCCCACGCTCCAGGCAATTCCGCCGCCGGCCTGCTGGTCGGCCAAGGCGTCGACGCCGTTGCCCATCGCGCCGTACCAGTCGGCGAGGAGCAGCCCGCTGCCCGAGAGCAGGGCGAGCCCGAAGAAGGCGTGGAACACCATCGTCGCCAACAGGATGAGGAATCGCACCGGGTAGGGCGGGCGGGCGGGCGACGGATCGATGCCGATGAGCACCGACACGAAGAGGTAGCCCGTGAGCAGGAAGTGCACGACCATCCACTCGTGGCCGATGTGGTTGGTCGTCGCCCAGCTGAACAGGGGCGTGTAGTAGAACGCCCAGAGCGACGCCGCGAACAACAGACTCGCGACGATCGGGTTGGCGAGGAACGCGAAGAAACGCGAGTGCACCAGGAGAAGGATCCACTCGCGCGCACCGCGGCTGTCGTCGGTGCGCTTGGCGATCGTCCGCAGGGCGAGCGTGATGGGCGCCCCCGGCACGAGCAGCACCGGGATCGCCATGCCGAGCACCATGTGCGCGAGCATGTGCTGCGAGAACAGGAAGCGCTCGTAGACGTTCACGCCGCCGTTGGTCACGTAGAACAGCGCGAGCATCCCGGCTATCCAGAGCACCGTGCGGTAGACGGGCCACGTGTCGCCGCGCTTGCGCAGGCGCCACACCCCGGCCAGGTAGAAGAAGATGCCGAACGCGCAGACCAGGATCCAGATCAGGTCGAAGTTCCACAGCGTGAAGAGCCGCTCGAACGATACGGGCGGCGGCAGCGGGCTGCCGGTCAGCAGCTCCGCGGGGGTCGAGCCTGCGAGCTCGGACGCGGGGTTCTCCGGAACGGGGGTGGCCGTCTTGGCTAGAGCCGCCGCAACTCCCGCGGCAATACCCATGAACCCGAGCTCCGCGGCGATCACCCACCAGAAGATGCCCCGACCGGATGACTCGCTGCGCTGCATCCGTGCGATGAAGTAGCGGCGCTGCATGGCGCCGAACAGCCCCAGGGTGAGCAGGGTCGCCGTCTTGATCAGGACAAGGATGCCGTACGGGGTCAGCAGGTTGCCAATGTTGTCGACGCGGATCTCCGCACTGAGGTATCCGGATGCCGCAACCACGATGAAGCACACGAGGGCCAGTGTCGAGTACCGGGAGAGAACGACGCCCAGTCGCCCCTTGTCGAGGAGCGGCTTGCAGATTGCGAGCGTCACGAGCCCGCCGAGCCAGATGCCGGCGAAGAGCACGTGCAGGAAGAGCGCGGCGGTGGCGGAGTCGTGCTGCGCCGTACCGCCACGATGGCCCTGCAGGGTCATGGGGAGAAGACCGAGCACCGCGAAGGCCGTGACGAAGAGGAGCACGGTCTGGTTCCGGACCGCAAAGCACAGCACGGTAACGCCCGCGGCGACCAGGGTCGTGGCGAGCCAGGCCTGGCCGATCTCGGTGCCGGTGAGGAAGTTGGCGAGCACCTCGCCAAAGGCGTCATCGAACCGGATGGGCTGCTGGAGCACGGTGAGGAATGTGTAGAACCCGGTCGCAGCCGCGGCGACAGCCCACACCGCGGCGGAACCCGCAGCGACGTCGAGCGCCCGCGCGAACTCCGGCTTCTTGTGGTCGAGGGCGAAGCACGCCAACACGAGAGCACCCACGGCACCCGCGCCGCCGAGGTTCACGAAGAGCTTCGAGACGGGCAATCCGTACCGCACGACGGCACCCGGATCGATCAGGGGAGGAGCGTCGGCTCCGCCGCCGTAGGCGAGGGACGCGAAGAGCGCGGCGAGTGCCGTGATGAGGAGGATTGCCGGGCCGGCTATCCGAACGAGTCGTGGCACCATGTCATCGTATTCGTTGCCCGCTGGGAGTCCGACTGCCGGCGATTAACGGCAAAGGGCGGCAACCTCTCGGTTGCCGCCCTTTACTGAGGTGGTGACTAGCCCTTGGCCGCGGCCTTGAGCTTGCTTCCGGCGCTGACCTTCACGCCGTTGCTTGCCTTGATCTGGATCGTCTCACCGGTCTGGGGGTTGCGGCCCGTGCGTGCTGCACGTGCGGTGCGCTCGACGGCGATCCATCCGGGGATGGAGACCTTCGTGCCCTCGCCGACCGACTTCGCCAGAACGGCGAACAGGGCGTCAACGACGGTGCTGACGGCGGCCTGGCTCTGGCCAGACTCAGCGGCAACAGCCGCGACGAACTCGGTACGGTTTAGTGACTTGTCAGCCATGGTGTCCTCCTCGGACGGGGGCATCTAGTGAATAGAGCCAGATTGTGTGTGGAGCTTTGGTAAAGCGTGTAAACGCCCTGAAATCTACCAGCTTGACTTGGTAATTCCGGGCAATTCGCCACGGTGAGCCATATCGCGGAAACGCACACGCGAAACCCCGAACTTGCTGAGGAAACCGCGGGGGCGTCCATCGATGGCGTCACGGCCGCGCACGCGAACGGGCGAGGCGTTGCGGGGAAGCTTCTGGAGGCCGACGCGGGCGGCCTCGCGGGACTCGTCAGTACCGGCCGGGTCGACGAGGGCCTTCTTCAGCTCCAGGCGCTTGGCGGCGTAGCGAGCCACGATGACCTTGCGCTGGTCGTTCTTGGCGATCTTGCTCTTCTTGGCCATGTGTTAGCGCTCCTCGCGGAATTCGACGTGCTGGCGGATGACCGGGTCATACTTCTTCAGCACCAGGCGGTCGGGGTTGTTGCGACGGTTCTTCTTCGTCACGTAGGTGTAGCCCGTTCCGGCGGTCGAACGGAGCTTGATGATGGGACGGATGTCCTGCTGCTTGGCCATTAGATCTTCTCCCCACGGGCAAGGAGGTCCTTGACCACTGCTTCGATGCCACGAGCGTCGATGACCTTGATGCCCTTGGCGGACAGGGTCAGCGTCACGTTACGTCGAAGCGACGGCACGAAGTACTTCTTCTTCTGGATGTTCGGGTCGAAACGGCGCTTGGTGCGTCGGTGCGAGTGCGAGATGTTGTGTCCGAAGCCGGGTACGGCTCCGGTCACCTGGCAAACTGCTGCCATGGTTCTACTCCTGTTCTGGTTACCGTAGAGGCCGAAGCTTCTACCCAAGATCACTTGTCGGCTTGTCTTGATCCCTCACGTAGCTGGGAGACAAACGATGTGGCCGGAAATGGCCAACCTGAACATGTTACGCGCTAGCGCAGTTCGCACACAACCCGAAGACATCGACGATGTGGTGCGGATCGCTGAACCCGTGCTCGGCGGCGACCGACCGTGCCCACTCCTCGACCGCGTCTGCCTCGATCTCGACAGTGAGGCCGCAGTTTCGGCAGATCAGGTGGTGGTGGTGAGAGCCCGTGGTGCACGCGCGGTACAGGCTCTCGCCCTCCTGCTGCAGCGAGTCCGCCTCCCCCTCCACAGCAAGGTCGGCGAGCGCCCGATACACAGTGGCTAGGCCGATGGCTGTCCCGGCGTCGCGCAGCGCAGCATGCAGCTCTTGTGCGCTCACGAAGTTCTCGCGCGTTCCGAGGGCGTTGCGCACGGCATCCCGCTGCCAGGTATGGCGCTTCATGCGGCCACCACCCGTCGGCGGAGGTTACGGCCCTTGACCCGCCCGACGAGGCGGCAGCCGAGGTAGATGAGGAACGAGATCGTCGTCACGTAGGGGCTGATGGGCAGCGAGCCGCCGATCGCGAGCAGGATGCCCCCCACCGCGGAGACGAAACCGAACAGCATGGCCAGCAGCGGCACCACCACGGGCGACGATGAGACGCGCAGCGCGGCGGCGGCCGGGGTGACGAGCAGCGCGAGCACGAGGAGTGCGCCGATGATCTGCACCGAGACGGCGACCATGAGCCCGAGCAGCACCATGAACACGATGGAGAGGGTGCGTGCGGGAACCCCGCGCGCCATGGCGACATCCGGATCGATGCTGTCGAAGACGAGCGGACGCCAGATGACGAGCAATACCACGAGAACGACGACGCTGATCGCGATGAGCGAGCCCAGCTGGGGGATGTCGACAGACAGGATCTGCCCGGTCAGCAGGCCGAAGCGGTTGCCGCTGCGGCCGGGGTAGAGGGCGAGGAAGAGGATGCCGAGTCCCAGTCCGAACGGCATGAGCACGCCGATGATCGAGTTGCGATCGCGCGCTTTCGCCCCGAGGACGCCGATGATGAGCGCCGCGATGAGCGAGCCGCCGAGGGATCCGGCGACCACATTGCCGCCGAAGAGCAGGGCCGCCGCCGCGCCCGCGAACGACAGCTCGCTGATGCCGTGCACGGCGAACGCCATGTCGCGCTGCATGACGAAGACGCCGATGAGCCCGCCGACGACGCCGAGCACCGCGCCCGCGATTATCGAGTTGCCGACGAGTGCGAGCAGCTGCCCGTAGTCGCTGAAGTCGAAGAGGGAGCCCCAGAAGTCACCAGCACCGAAGTCGCTCATGACGCCACCTCGTGGTGTGGGAACTCGGGGATGCCCGCCACGAACACCCGGTCACCGCTGCGGATGACCTCCACGGGTGTGCCGTACAGGTCGCTCAGCACCTCCGAGGTGAGCACGACCTCGGGCGGCCCGGACGTGAACCGGCCGTTGGCGAGGTACAGCACGGTATCGACCATGTCGAGCACGGGGTTGATGTCGTGCGTCACGAAGACCACGCCCGTGCCGCGCTCGTGCAGCCCCTGGTCGATGAGCTCGGCGACGCCGCGCTGGTGGTGCAGATCGAGGCTCGAGAGCGGCTCGTCGCACAGTAGGAGCGACGGATCGCTCGCGAGTGCCTGCCCGACGCGCAGCCGCTGCTGCTCGCCGCCCGACAGCACGCCCACGGGCAGGTTCGCGTAACCCTCGGCGCCCACCGCGGCGACGAGCTGGTCGATGCGCTCGCGCTTCGCCTTCGAGGGAAGGGGCAATCCCCAGCGGTGACCGTCGAGGCCGAGCCCCACGAGGTCGCGGCCGCGCAGTGCGGTGCCCACGGGCATGATGCGCTGCTGCGGGATGTATCCGATCGCCCGGTCGCCGCGCGTGACGGGTGTGCCGTGCACGAGTATCTGCCCGGAGTCGAGGGGCAGCTGCCCGAGAATCGCCCTCAGCAAGGAGGTCTTTCCGGATCCGTTCGCGCCCAGGACGGCGACGAACTCCCCCGGCTTCACGGTGAGGTTAAGCCCGCTCCACAGGATGCGACCCCCGAGAGTGAGGGCCGCATCAGTGATCTCGAGCGGGTTCACTAGCCGAGGGCTGTCTCGACTGAGTCGAGGTTCGCGGTCATCCACGACACGTAGTCTGCCCCCTCGGGCAGGGTCTCCGTGAACTCGACCACGGGAACCCCCGCGTCTTCGGCCGCCTGGCGCACGCGCTCGGTCTCCGGGCTCGCGGTCTGCGAGTTGTAGGCGAGCAGGCGCACCTTCTTGTCGGTGAGCAGCGCGAGGGTCTCCTGAAGGGCGAGCGGCGGAACGTCGTTGCCCTCCTCGATCGCCTCGGTGAAGTCGTCAGGAGTCACGTTTGTGAGCCCCACGGACTCGAGGAGGTACACGGGAACCGGCTCGGTCACCGCGACATCGCCCTCCGTCGCGAGGGACGTGGCGCGGGCCTCGAGGGCTGCGATTTTCGCGCCGAGCGCCTCGCCGTTGCTCTCGTACGTCGCCTTGTTGGCCGGATCGATGGCGGCGAGCTCGTCGACGATCGCGGCAACGACCTTCTCCGTGCCGGCGAACGAGTACCAGACGTGCTCATTGGGACCGGGGAGTCCGGATGCCTCGAACGCGCTCAGAACGGGGGCCTTCGAGCCCGCGGCCGCCACGAGGGCCTCCATGAACGGGTCGTAGCCGCCACCGTTCTCGATCACGAGGTCGGCATCGGCGATGGCGAGCTGGTCGCGCGCCGACGCCTCGAAGCTGTGGGGGTCGAGGTCTGGTCCCGAGATGAAGCTCGTGACGGAGCCGAGGTCGCCCGCGACCTGCTCGGCCAGGCTGCCCCAGACGCTCGTCGAGGCCACGATGTGGACGAGGCCGTCGTCCTCCTGCGCGGGGGCTGCTGTGGAGCATCCGGCCAAGGCGACCAGGGTGATCGCGGCGATGGCAATTCTCTTCATGGTGAAACTTCCTATGTGGCTCGCGCCCGATAACTGTAATGAGATTCGTTATCAATAGTGTGGCATGCGAACGCTGGCCGACCAAATCGGCTGTCGCGGGTGGTCTTGCCACCGCGCGGCGGCCGCAGTTGGTAGCGCGGTGTTTTCATACCGACGCTGGAGAAGCTTGCACCGCGTCGGCAAGAAAGCACCGCGGCTCGCACCAGCACCCCGACGGATGCGGCCACACAGCAGCGCGACGGATGCGGCCCAGCCACTACCTCAGTCGAGCAGGAGCGCCGGCTCCTCCAGCACACTCGCGAGGTCGGCGACGAACCGGCTCGCCACATCGCCGTCGACTATGCGGTGGTCGAAGCTCGCGGCGACCGTTGTGACGTAGCGCGGGAGCACCTGGCCGTCGACGACCCACGGCTTCTGGCGGATCGACCCGAGCGCCACGATCGCGGCCTCGCCGGGGTTGATGATCGGCGTGCCCGTGTCCATTCCGTACGACCCGATGTTGGTGATCGTGATGGTGCCGCCCGACATCTGGGCGGGCTGCGTCTTGCCGTCGCGCGCCGTGAGCGTGAGCTGTTCGAGGCTCTTGGCGAGGTCGAGCAGCGAGAGTTCCTGCGCGTCCTTCACGTTCGGAACGATGAGTCCGCGCGGTGTCGCCGCGGCAATACCGAGGTTCACATAGTGGCGGACGATGATCTCCTTGTCCGTCCACGTGGAGTTGACCGTGGGGTTGCGGCGCACTGCCCAGATCACGGCCTTGGCCATGATGAGCAGCGGGCTCACACGGACTCCCGCGAAGTCCGTCGAGTTCTTGAGGCGCTTGACGAACTCCATGGTGCGGGTGGCGTCGATGTCGACGAACACGCTCACGTGCGGAGCGGTGAAGGCGCTCGTCACCATCGCCGTGGCGATGGCCTTGCGCACGCCCTTGACCGGGATGCGCTCCTCACGCTGGTCGCCCCACTCGGGAGTCTGGATGTTGCGGAACACGCTCGCCTGCGAGGCCTGCCGGATGACGTCATCCCGAGTGATCTCGCCGGCGAGACCCGTCGCCGACACCTCGGCGAGGTCGACCCCGAGGTCTTTGGCGAGCTTGCGGATGGGCGGTTTGGCGATGATCGCGGAGGCCGCAGCCGCCGGGACACTAGCCGGTCGTGCAGGCGCGCTCGTCGGTGCGGTAGCCGCGGCAGGCACGGCGGCTCCGCGGCGACGGGACACCCCGTGCCCCGCGGTGCCGTAGCCCACGAGTGTCGCGTGCGGCTTCTCCTCCACAGCGGCAACTGTCGCTGCGGTGTCGGCGATCTCGGTCGCCTCCTCCGCCTCGGGAGCAGGGAGCGCGCCGTCGGATGACACGGAGATGATCGGGGTCCCGACCTCCACGGTCTGGCCCTCCTGCACGAGCAGAGCCGACACCGTGCCCGCGAACGGCGACGGGAGCTCGACGAGCGACTTCGCGGTCTCGATCTCGACGAGCACCTGGTTCATCTCGACGGTGTCGCCAGCCTTGACCTTCCACGAGACGATCTCGGCCTCGGTGAGGCCTTCGCCGACATCGGGGAGGGTGAAATCTGAGTTGGCCACGGGTGCCTCCTAGTAGGCCATCGCCCGGTCGACCGCTTCGAGGATGCGGTCGGCGTCGGGCAGATAGACGGTCTCGAGCTTGGCTGGCGGGAACGGGGTGTCGAATCCGGCCACGCGCAGCACCGGCGCTTCGAGCGAGTAGAAGGCGCGCTCGGTGACGGTCGCGGCAATCTCCGAGCCGACCGAGACGAAACCTGGAGCTTCGTGAGCGACGACCAGACGGCCGGTCTTCTGTACGGAAGCGACGATCGGGTCGTAGTCGATGGGTGAGATCGAGCGCAGATCGATGACCTCCACGCTCGTGCCCTCGGATGCCGCGATCTCGGCGGCCTGCAGCAGCATCGTGACCATCGGGCCATAGCCGACGAGAGTCACCTCGGTGCCCTCGCGCACGACGCGGGTCTTGTGCAGCGGGAATCCGCTCGCGGCGGTGTCGACATCGCCCTTGGGCCAGTAGCGGCTCTTCGGCTCGAAGAACAGCACGGGGTCGTTGCTCTCGACGGCCTCCTGGATCATCCAGTAGGCGTCGTGCGGGTTCGACGGCGTGACCACGCGCAGGCCGGGAGTGTGCGCGAAGTACGCCTCGGGGCTCTCCTGGTGGTGTTCGACGGCGCCGATGTGTCCGCCGAACGGAACACGGATGACCACCGGCATGGTGAGCGAACCGTGGTGCCTGCTCGTGAGCTTCGCGAGCTGGGTGGTGATCTGGTCGAACGCGGGGAAGATGAATCCGTCGAACTGAATCTCGCACACCGGACGGTAGCCGCGCATCGCCAGCCCGATCGCGGTGCCGACGATGCCCGACTCGGCGAGCGGGGTGTCGAGAACGCGCGTGTCGCCGAACTCGGCGTGCAGGCCCTCGGTGACGCGGAAGACACCGCCGAGCGGGCCGATGTCCTCACCCATGAGGAGCACCTTCGGGTCGTTCAGGAGCGCCTGGCGCAGTCCCTGGTTGATGGCCTTGGCCATGCTGAGGCTCTCGACGCTCATGCCTGGTCCCCTTCGAACGAGGCCTCGTAGTTCGCCAGCCACTCGAGCTGGGCATCCATGAGCGGATGCGGCTCCGAGTACACGTGCTGGAACATCTGCGAGGCGGGCGGCGAGCCCAGTTCGACGATACGGCGACGGACATCCGCGGTGAGGTCGTTCGCCTCCGCGTCGACCTCGGCGAAGAACGCATCGCCCTCACCCTTGGCCCGCAGGAACTTCTCGTAGCGGCTGATGGCGTCGGCCTTGGTCCAGAAGTCGAGTTCCTCGTTGTCGCGGTACTTCGTGGGGTCATCGCTCGTGGTGTGCGCACCCATGCGGTACGTGAGCGCCTCGATGAACTGCGGACCCTCGCCAGCGCGGGCCCGGTCGAGGTTGGCAGTGGTCACCGCGTAGCTCGCGAGCACGTCGTTGCCGTCGATCTGAATACCGGGAATACCGAAGCCGCCCGGACGCTCGTACAGCGGCGTGCGCGACTGACGCGTCACCGGCACCGAGATCGCCCAGTGGTTGTTCTGCAGGAAGAACACGAGCGGCGCCTGATAGCTCGCGGCGAAGACCATGGCCTCGCTCACATCGCCCTGGCTCGTGGAGCCGTCGCCGAAGTAGACCATGACCGCCTCATCCGTCTCCGGATTGCCCTTGCCGCTCGCGCCGTCGAGCTGCACTCCCATGGCGTACCCCGCGGCATGCAGGGTCTGCGAGCCGAGCACGAGTGTGTAGAGGTGGAAGTTGTTGTGCTCCTTCGGGTCCCAGCCGCCGTGGCTGAGTCCGCGGAGCATCTCGATGATGCGCATGGGGTCGACGCCCCGGATGCGCGCCACCACGTGTTCGCGGTAGGAGGGGAAGATGTGGTCCTGCGGTCGGGCCGCATAGCCCGACCCGACCTGCGCGGCCTCCTGCCCCAGGCTGGGGATCCACATGGCGAGCTGCCCCTGACGCTGCAGGTTGGCGGCGTCGAGGTCGAACTTCCGGATGACGTACATCTGGCGGTAGAAGTCGCGCAGTCTGTCGTCACCGAGGTTCTCGATGTACGGGAGGTACTCGGCCGTCGCATCGCTGGTGACGAGCGTGCCCTCCGTGGTGAGGAGTTGTACCGTCGCGGCGGTGTAGGACATTGGTCTAATCTAACGCGGCGGTCGGGGCGGCCGTTCGTTGCATCTGCACAACCTCCGCCGAAGCACTTAGGAGTTTCTCCACAGACTCGGCCTCGCCGACGCTCACCCGGAGCCCGTCGATAAGGGCGCGCGCGACGATCCCATGCCGCGCGAACACCTCAGCGGCGGCCACGGTGTTCTCGCCCGTGGGGAGCCAGAGGAAGTTGCCCTGCGGATCGGGCACGTCCCAGCCCTGCTCGGCGAGGCCCGCCCGGATCCTCTCGCGCACGAGGTTGAGCGCCGCCACGCGCTCGAGGAGTTGCGACTCGTTCTCGAGCGACGCGATGGCGGCACGCTGCGCCGGCTCGGTGACCGAGAGCGGGATGGCGACGGCGCGCGCAGCATCCATGACGTACTCCGCGCCGACCGCGTAGCCGATGCGGAGTCCAGCCAGGCCGTATGCCTTGGAGAATGTGCGGAGCACGACGAGGTTGGGGTAGTCGTTGATGAGCGCGGCGCCGCGGACCGCATCCGGATCGGTCACGAACTCGATGTAGGCCTCGTCGAGTACGACGAGCACCGTAGGCGGCACCTCGGCCATGAACGCGACAAACTCGGAGTGGGTGACGACCGTGCTCGTGGGGTTGTTGGGGCTGCACACGATGACGAGCCGCGTGCGGTCGTTGATCGCGGCGAGCATCGCCGGCAGGTCGTGGCGGTGGTCCGCGGTGTTGGGCACCAGCACGGGGGTGGCCCCCGCCGTCCCGACCAGCAGCGGGTAGGCCTCGAAGCTGCGCCACGAGAAGACGACCTCGTCGCCGGATGCGGCAGCCGCGGTAATGAGCTGTGACAGCACCGACACCGATCCGGCTCCGACCTGCAGCCTTTCGGCGGACACGCCGTACCGCTCGCCGAGCAGCTCGCGCAGCCGCGCCGCCGACCCCTCGGGGTAGCGGTTGATCTCGCTCTGGGCGATGGCGTCGAGAACCGCGGGCAGCGGTTCGTACGGGTTCTCGTTCGAGGACAGCTTGAAGGCATCTTCGGCGGCGGTGCGGCCCTGGCGGTAGGGCACCATCGACGCGATCTCGGGGCGCAGTCGTACTCTCTCGGCAGTCACGTGCTCAAGCCTAGGACCGTGACGGTGACGCAGTCGTTGCGACGGCTTGTGGTGCCGGGCATAGTTAGCTGCATGAGACTCGTCGTGCGCCTCCTGATCAACGCCGTAGCCCTGTGGCTGACTACCCTCCTCGTCTCCGGTGTGCACGTGGTGCCCTACGCTCCGGGCGGCACGCTCGAGACCGTGCTCACCTTCCTGCTGCTTGCCGTGATCTTCGGCGTCGTCAACGGCGTGATCGGCAACCTGATCCGCATCGTCGCCTTTCCGCTCTACATCCTGACCCTCGGCCTCATCGCGCTCCTCGTCAACGGCCTGCTCCTGCTGATCGTGAGCGGCATCTCGAGCCTCCTCGGCTTCGGCCTCGTGGTCGACACCTTCTGGTGGGGAGTGCTCGGGGCTCTCGTCCTCGGCCTCATCAGCTGGCTCATCGGGATTCTGCTGCGGCCCATCATCGGCAAGTCCAAGGCCCGCTAGTCCTGAACCCGCTCGTAGCGGTAGGCCGTGCTCGACTCGAGCGTCGCCCCCTTCGTGAAACCGTCCAGTGTGTCGAGGGTGTCGTCGAGCTGAGGTGAGCCGGCCCCGTCCATGAGCTTCGCCGTCCTGAGGTAGTACTCGAGATGGTGGGCGGGCACCGCGTAGTCCTGCGGGATCTCCTCGCCCGCGAACACCTCGCGCCGAACGAGGACCGCGGCCTGGTTCATCTGGTCCCCGCCAAGCGCGGGCACGAGGTCGTCGGAGTGCTCGACCAGAACGGTCGGCACATCGTGCGGCAGGGGGATCTCGCCGGTCGGCCCGCCGAACGACACGATGCCCTGCAGGTTGTAGTCGCCGTACGCGCCAATGCAGGCCACGACCCCGCCGCCCTGCGAGTAGCCCGTCAACTGGACGGGGCTGTCGGCGCCGATCCCGGCCTCCGCCATCGCCTTCTCGACCGATGCCACCGATCCGCTCAGGTCGCCGGCAGCGTTGGCCACGTTGCTCGTCGTGTCCCACGGCTCGGTGCCCGACTCCGGCGAGAACGTGACCGTGCCGCCCACGTATACGGAGAACCGATCGGGCTCGCCCGGCACCGTGTAGCGCTCGATGACGACTTGCGGGCCACCTGGCGCGTCCGAACTCGGCACCCGGTCAAGCCGATCGGCATATCCCTGCGGCGCCGCGGTCACCGTCTGGGCGATGGTCTCCGCGAGCCGGACGGGCGTTCCCTCGAACCACCCGATCGAGTGGCCCGTGCCCTCGACAACCTTGGCGCCCAGCCGATACCCGCTGGAGCCCGGCAGCCGGGGCAATCCCAGACTTCCCGCCGCGTACGGCCCGATCGACTCGGTGAGCTGTCGCACCAGTGCCGGGAGACCCCGGTTGGTCAACAGGCCATTGTTCTCTCGCACGACTGAGGGGGCCCTCGGGATCCCCTCTGGCGGGGCGACCGTGGTCCCCCCGCCGCCCAGCAGGCGGAGGAGGGGCGAGACGCTGCCCAAGAGTGCGGCGAGCAGCATCGCGTTGAAGGCAAGACCGGGTGCCAGGCTGCCGACGAGATGCGCACCGTCGGTGCTCGCACTGTGGATAAGCGACGCGATGACGCGCTCCCCGTACTCGTACCCCCGCGCCGAGGTCTCGAGCGAGAACTTCAACGCTGCGACCGACACGGCCGAATCGGACAGGCTGCGCGCCGCGAACTCGATGTCGAGCTGGGCCTGCTGCACGGCGGGACTCGGCCGCGGGGGGCTCTCGATGGCTGACAGGCGGTGAGCGAGGACGGTCACCTCATCGAGAAGGCGCCCCAGCTGCTCGACGGCGATCTCCAGGTCTTCCGTGGCGACGGAGGTCGTGCCTCCCGAGACGTCGAGGGTGTCAGACATGCGACACCTCCGCGAGCGCAAGGGTCGTGGCCCGGCGGGCGAGGACGACCACCTCGATCGAAGAGTCGAGCGACGACGCCAGGTGTGCGACAGCGCGGTCGTACATCGCGCGCGCCTCGCCCGCCCAGAAGGTCGACGCGGCGGGTACCAGCTCGGCGCGAGCGGTACCGAGCCTCTCGAGCACGAGGGTGAGCTCGCGCAACTGGTCGGTGAGCATGACAGGGGTTGTGGCATCCGGATCGATCATCGAACCGATGCTGCCGGGCAGCACCGGGGCCTCGTCCCCGGCCGGTGTGAACTGTGGGTGAAATGAGGCTCAGACGCGGTGGGGAGGAGAAACTGCGGGACAATGAACCCATGAGCTTCGAGCGCACTTTCGACGAGTCGGCGCTCTTCAGGATCTGCTTCGTGTGCACGGGCAACATCTGCCGCTCGCCCATGGCCGAGACGGTGTTCAAGAGCCTCGTCAAGAAGGCGGGCCTCGAGGGCAGCGTCGCGGTGCTGTCGGCCGGCACGGGCGACTGGCACGTGGGCGAGCCATCCGACGAGCGCACACTCACCGCGCTCGAGGCTCGCGGCTACAACGGATCCGGTCACCGCGGTCGACAGTTCGACCCGGTGTGGTTCGAGAACCTCGACTTGGTCGTGGTCTTCGATCGCAGCCAAGAGCGAATCCTCAGTACGTGGGCCGCCACCGAGCAGGATCGTTCGAAAGTGCAGCTGCTGTTGTCCTTCGATCCGGAGCAGGCGCCGCTCAGCGACGTCCCCGACCCGTACTATTCCGATGCGGCGATGTTCGATCAGGTGCTCACCATGATCGAGCGCGCCAGCGCAGCACTATTCCGGCAGATCACGCCGGGAATCCGACAGGGAGCCTCATGAGTCCACTGCCCGAACAACCGCTCAGCCCGCTCGACGGCCGCTACCGCCCCCTGGTGCTCGGCCTCGGCGACCACCTCTCCGAGGCTGGGCTCAACCGCGCGCGCGTGCGCGTGGAGGTCGAGTGGCTCCTGTACCTGACCGACCATGAGCTCTTCGGCTCGACGCGGCTCGACCACGAGCAGGCGCGCCAGTTGCGCGAGTTCGCCTCCGGCTTCGGCCAGGAGCAGATCGACGAGCTGGCCCGCCTCGAGGCGACCACCCGTCACGACGTCAAGGCCGTCGAGTACCTCGTGCGCGCCAAGCTCGCGGAGCTCGGCCTCAATGGCATCGCCGAACTCACCCACTTCGCCGCCACGAGCGAGGACATCAACAACCTCTCCTACGCGATCACCATCGACGCCGCCGTGCGCGAAGTGTGGATGCCCAAGTTCCGCGGCGTCATCGACGCCCTGCGCGCTCTCGCGATCGAGCATCGGGATGCGGCGATGCTGGCCCACACGCACGGCCAGCCGGCCACGCCCACGACGATGGGCAAGGAGTTCGCCGTCTTCGTGCACCGGCTCGAGCGCGTCGCCGCCCGGATCGACGCCGTCGAGGTTCTGGGCAAATTCAACGGTGCCACCGGGACGTACTCCGCCCACCTCGCCGCCGACCCCACGCAAGACTGGCCCACGATCTCGCGCGAGTTCGTCACGAGCCTCGGCCTTACGTGGAACCCGCTCACCACCCAGATCGAGTCACACGACTGGCAGGTCGACCTCTACCAGTCGATGAGCCACGCGTGCCGCATCCTGCACAACCTGTGCACAGACATCTGGTCGTACATCTCGACCGGATACTTCCGGCAGATCCCGCAGGCGGGGGCCACCGGCTCTTCAACCATGCCCCACAAGATCAACCCGATCCGCTTCGAGAACGCCGAGGCCAACCTCGAGCTCTCGAGCGCACTGCTCGAGGCCCTCGCCCAGACCCTCGTCACCTCGCGTCTGCAGCGCGACCTCACCGACTCGACAACGCAGCGCAACATCGGCGTCGCGTTCGGGCACTCGGTGGTCGCCTTCGAGAACATCGAGCGTGGACTCAAGGAGATCGATCTCGACCTCGACCGGCTCGCCGCCGATCTCGACGGCAACTGGGAGGTGCTCGGCGAGGCCATCCAGACTGTCATTCGTGCCGAAGTCACCGCCGGGCGCAGCTCGATCGCCGACCCCTACGCGATCCTCAAGGAGCTCACGCGCGGCAAGCGGATCGGGCGCGACGACCTCGTGGCGTTCATCGACGGCCTCGATATCGGCCAGGAGGCGAAGGACCGCCTGCGGATCATGACGCCCGCAACCTACGCGGGGCTCGCCTCTCAGCTCGTCGACTACCTCGACGCGTAAGCCAAGCTCGGCTCAGTGGCCCTTCGGGCGGTCCTGCTCGTCGGCGTCCTGTTCGCGGAGGTCGGCCTTCTCCTCGCCCGTGGGGCCGACGGCGAGCGAGAGCATCGCGAGGACGACCAGCGAGACGATGAAGGCGATGCCCGCGAAGATCAGTGCGAGGACGATCTCGCGCGTGGACATGAGAACGACGAGTCCGACGAACACGGCGAACACTGCCGAGAGCCCGATGAGTTCCACGGGCCGGGAACGGTCGCGCCTACTGGGAGTCGACATCAGGCCGCGTCCTCCACTGCCGCTGGCGTCGCAGCCCACCGCAACGACAGGCCGGCGATCACCAGGTACACACCGAGAATCGCCCAATAGGCACCGAGGGCACCCACCACGATCACCGAGGCGGTGAGCACGCGCTGCACCTCATCGGGGCCGACGAAGCTCTGCGCGAATCCCGGCGGGACCAGCAGGACGACCACCGCGAGCAGCGCCGTGAGCGCGCCCGCGAACACCCAGTCGCGCGAGGAGCCGCTGCGACCGCGGCTGCGCAGGCCCAGGTAGAGCTCGAGGAATCCGGTGATCGCGGCGAACGCGGTCAGCAGGAAGACGAAGAACGGCAGGCCCGCGGCGGGCAGTGCCAGCGACACGATTCCCGCGAGGACGGTGAGGATGCCCTGCGCAAAGGTGACCGTGCGCACGACTCCGCTCGAACCGAGCCGGAGGGCAGAGGCAGTGAGCACCGCGCCGGCGACGACGCCGAAGATGCCGAAGGTCACGAGGCCGAGCGGTGCGGAGTGGTCGGCCGAGAACGTGATGACCACGGCGAGGGCGAGAGCGGGGACCGCTCGCGCAAGAGGCACGTACCAGGGCGTTGCGGCTTCCACCGGATCAGTCTACGAGCCGGGCGGGAGGTCGACGAACCGGGAGAAGTGGCCGTGGAAGCCGACGGTCACCGTGCGGGTCGGACCGTTGCGGTGCTTGGCGACGATCAGGTCGGCCTCACCGGCCCGCGCGTTGTCCGCCTCGTAGGCGCTCTCGCGGTGCAAGAGGATCACCATGTCGGCGTCCTGCTCGATCGAGCCCGACTCGCGCAGGTCGGAGATCGCCGGTTTCTTGTCGGCGCGCTGCTCAGGGCCACGGTTCAGCTGGGAGATGGCGATGACCGGAACCTGCAGCTCCTTGGCGAGCAGCTTGAGCGCGCGGGAGAACTCGCTGACCTCCTGCTGGCGCGATTCGACCTTCTTGCCGCTCGTCATGAGCTGCAGGTAATCGATGATCACCATCTTGAGGCCGACCTTCTGCTTGAGGCGGCGGCACTTGGCGCGAATCTCGACGAGCGTCATGTTGGGGCTGTCGTCGATGTAGAGCGGCGCATCGTTGATGCGCCCGCGAGTCTGGGCGATCGTGGTCCAGTCGTTGGCGTGCACGGTTCCCTTGCGCATGTGCTGCAGGGGGACGGATGCCTCGGCCGAGAGCAGGCGCATCGCGATCTCGCTGCGCCCCATCTCGAGGGAGAAGACGATGGTGGGGAGGTCGTGCTTGATCGCCGCGGCCCGCGCGATGTCGAGGCCGAGAGTCGACTTACCGATGGCCGGTCGCGCCGCGATGATGATGAGCTGGCCGGGGTGCAGGCCGTTGGTGAGCTCATCCAGCTCGGCGAAGCCCGTGGGCACGCCGACCATCTGGCCGTCGCGACCGCGGGCAGCCTCGATCTCGTCGATGGCCGTGGTGACGGCCTCCGTCAACGGGACGTAGTCTTCGCTCTCGACTCCGCCGGTCACTCCGTAGATCTCGGCCTGAGCGTTGTTGACGAGGTCGACGACCTCGCCCTCGCTCGCGTAGCCCATCTGGACGATGCGCGTGCCCGCCTCGACGAGGCGCCGCAGCACCGCCTTCTCGGCGACGATCGTGGAGTAGAAGCCTGCGTTGGCCGCCGTGGGGACGAGGGCGGTGAGGGTGTGGAGGTACTCGGCGCCGCCGGCGCGCGACAGCTCGCCGGTCTTGGTGAGCTCGTCGGTGACCGCGATGACGTCTGTCGGCTCGCCGTGTGAGTACAGCGACATGACGGCGTTGAAGATCGTCTCGTGCTTCGGGATGTAGAAGTCGACACCGCGGACCGTCTCGATGACGTCGGCAACCGCATCCTTGCTGAGGAGCATGCCGCCGATGGCGCTCTGCTCGGCGAGGAGGTCGTGTGGAGGAACCCGGTCTCCGCGGGAGTCGGATCGGCTGTCGCCGGACTGGCGCTGGTCACCAGCGAGCCCCAGGTGCGCGATCGACATTTCTTTCCTCCCCGGATGTGACGGTACGCCTCAGTTCTAGCGCCGCCCGCAGACACTCCGGTCACAGGGCGGCCACTCAGCCCGCCTCCGTCGACCGGGACTGCCCCACGATAGGGATGGCCGGGAGACGCTCACAACAGACCCTGTGGATGGCCCTGTGAGCAAATAGCGAGAAACGCCGGGCGTCGTGTGAGCAACCTGTGGAAACAACTGTGCACTTTAGGGTTGTTTTCGCGAGAAAAAGAACTCTGACCTGCATTTTTATTTATACACCCGTGTGTGTACAAACATGTTTGAACTCACGGTTGAGGGTTGAGCCTATATACCGGCTCCTGTGCACAAACATGGGGGTAACCGGGCTTAACGACGACAGCGGCGGGGGTAAAACCCCGCCGCTGTCTACCCCCACGAAGGGGGCACGTGCTACTTCGCTGCAACCACCTGGAGGGTGATCGTCGCGACGAGGTCGTCGCGCAGGCGCACGGTTGCCTCGTGCTCACCGGTCGCCTTGATGGGCGAGGTGATCTCGATCTTGCGCTTGTCGACGGAACCGAGGCCGGCAGCCGCGACAGCGTCTGCCACGTCAGCGGTCTTGACCGAACCGAAGAGGCGTCCGCCCTCGCCCGCCTTGACGGTGAGCTTGACGGTGGTGGCCTGGAGGCGAGCCTTCAGGTCCTGTGCCTCTTCGAGGGTGGCGTGCTCGCGCGCGGTACGCGCAGCCTTGATGGACTCGATCTGCTTTTCGCCACCGCGAGTCCACGCCACGGCGAAGCCCTGGGGGATGAGGTAGTTGCGAGCGAAACCGTTCTTGACGTCAACGACGTCGCCGGGGGCACCGAGACCGGTGACCTCGTGCGTGAGGATCAGCTTGGACATTGTCGATGCTCCTTAACGGCCCGAGCCGGCGTAGGGCAGAAGCGCCATCTCACGGGCGTTCTTGACGGCCGTGGCGATGAGGCGCTGCTCCTGCACGGAGACACCGGTGATGCGGCGGGCGCGGATCTTTCCACGCTCCGAGATGAACTTGCGAAGCGTCGCGACATCCTTATAGTCGATGACGCCCACGCGGATCGCCTTGGCGGGGGCGGCGTTCTTGCCGTCCTTGCCCTTGCGAATGGGCTTGCGGCGATCGCCGCTGCTCTTTCCAGCCATGAGTTGTTTTCCTTAAGAGATTCTGGTGAGCGCCTAGAAGGGCGTCTCGTCCGAGTAGTTGCTGCCGGGCGTGTTCCACACGTCCCCGCCCGAGGAGTCGGGAGCAGAAGCTGCCCACGGCTCTTCGGTGACCTGGCCACCGCCACGAGGGGCTCCTCCGCCGCCGTTGCCGCCCTCACGGGACGACGCGGCACGGGTAACCTGCGCAGTGGCGTAGCGAAGCGAAGGGCCGATCTCATCGACCTCGAGCTCGATGCTCGTTCGCTTCTCGCCCTCCTTCGTCTCGTACGAGCGCTGCTTCAAGCGACCGGTCGCGATGACTCGCGAACCCTTCGTGAGCGAACCGGCGACGTGCTCGGCGAACTCGCGCCATACGCTCGCGCGCAGGAAGAGTGCCTCACCGTCCTTCCAGTCGTTGCTCGCGCGGTCGAAGTTGCGCGGGGTCGAGGCGATGGTGAAGTTGGCTACCGCGAGCCCGTTCTGCGTGTAGCGCAGCTCGGGGTCACTCGTGAGGTTGCCCACGACGGTGATGACGGTTTCGCCGGCCACGGACTACTCCGCGTCCTTGTCGGCCTTGGCAGCCGGCTTGGCGGGCTTCTCGGTCTCTGCGGTAGCAGGGGCCTCGGAAGCGACAGGTGCAGCAGGCGCGGCGGCGACGGCGGCAGCCGGTGCAGCAGCAGCCTTCGGGTTGGCGGCCTTACGGGCAGCCTTCTCGTCGGCGAGCGCCTTGGCAGCGGCGACCTGGGCGAAGCCCTGCTCAGCGCGCAGCACCTTGGTGCGCATGACTGCCTCGCTGAGCTTCAGCTGGCGGTCGAGCTCGACGGTTGCGGTCGAGGTCGCCGTGAAGTTGACGACGGCGTAGATGCCCTCGGCCTTCTTGTTGATCTCGTAAGCCAGGCGACGGCGACCCCACACGTCGACGTTGTCGATCGTGCCACCATCGTTGCGGATGACGTTGAGGAACTTGTCTAGGCTGGGTGCCACGGTGCGCTCATCGATCTCTGGATCGAGGATCACCATGAGTTCATACTGGTGCGTCACAAACCCACCTCCTTCGGACTAGAACGGCTGCAGACGATCTGCAGCAGGAGGGTGTTGACGGTTGTCGCCGCTTCAGGTGAAGCCGGACAACCTGCCCAGTGTACGCATTTCTTGCAAGGAGCACCATCCATGACCGTCAGGGTCGCCATCGCCGGCGTGGGCAACTGCGCCAACTCACTCATCCAAGGCGTGACCTTCTACGCCGACGCGGCAGAGGGCGCGAACATCCCCGGGCTCATGCACAACCGCTTCGGCCCGCACGCCGTCGGTGACATCGAGTTCGTCGCGGCCTTCGATGTGGACGCGCTCAAGGTCGGGGTCGACCTGGCCGAGGCGATCTGGGCGAGCCAGAACAGCACCTTCCGGTTCGCGGAGGTCGCCACCACCGGAGTGACCGTGCAGCGCGGGCCCACTCTCGACGGGCTCGGCGAGTACTACCGCGAGGTCGTCGACGAGTCGGATGCCCCCGCCGTGGACGTGGCGCAAGCGCTCCGCGACTCCGGGGCGGAGGTGCTCGTGTGCTACGTGCCCGTGGGCTCTGAGCTCGCCGCGAAGTTCTACGCCCAGGCCGCCCTCGACGCGGGCGTCGCCTTCGTCAACGCGCTCCCGGTCTTCATCGCGAGCGACCCGGAGTGGGCCGCCAAGTTCACGGCGGCGGGCATCCCGATCGTGGGCGACGACATCAAGAGCCAGCTCGGTGCCACGATCACACACCGTGTTCTCGCCCGCCTGTTCGAGGAGCGCGGGCTCGTGCTCGACCGCACGTACCAGTTGAACGTGGGCGGCAACATGGACTTCCGCAACATGCTCGAGCGCTCGCGCCTCGAGTCGAAGAAGATCTCCAAGACGCAGTCGGTGACGAGCAATGTCGACGCCGAGATCAACGCGCGCGACGTGCACATCGGCCCGAGCGACCACATCCCGTGGCTCGACGACAAGAAGCTCGCGTTCGTGCGGCTCGAGGGCCACGGCTTCGGCAACGCCCCCACGAGCCTCGAGTACAAGCTCGAGGTGTGGGATTCGCCGAACTCCGCCGGTGTCGTCATCGATGCGGTTCGTGCGGCGAAGATCGCTCTGGATGCCGGGCTCGGCGGTCCCGTGGTCGCCGCCTCCGCGTACCTCATGAAGTCGCCGCCGCAGCAGCTGCCCGACCCGGTCGCCCGCCAGCAGCTCGAGGAGTGGATAGCCGCGAACTAGGCGAGTGCGGCATCCACCGCGGCCTGTGCGTGAAGGCGCGTGGTGGGGAAGACGGGCAGTGCCGTGTCGGCCTGGCTGATGAGCAACTCGATCTCGGTGCAGCCGAGGATGACCCCGCGAGCGCCGCGCTCGGCGAGCGAGTCGATCACCCCGAGGTACGCCGCGCGCGACGAGTCGAGCACGACCCCGGCGACAAGCTCCTCGTAGATGATGCTGTTCACGATCTCCTGCTGCTCGGGCGTCGGCAGCACTACCGTCAGGCCGTGCGACTCCAGGCGCTCCCGGTAGAACGACTCCTGCATCGTGAAGCGCGTGCCGAGAAGGCCCACGGTGTCGACTCCACCGGCGAGTACGGCGGAAGCTGTCACATCGCCGAGGTGCAGCAGCGGCACCGCGATCGACTCCTCGATGAGATCGGCGACCTTGTGCATGGTGTTCGTACACAGCACGATGAGGTCCGCTCCCACGAGCTCGAGCGCTGCGGCGTCTCGCGCGAGCAGGTCGCCTGCTGCCGCCCAGTCTCCGGCCTGCTGCATCCGCTCGATCTCAGCGAAGTCGACAGACACCATCACGCAGTCCGCCGAGTGGAATCCGCCGAGCCGCTCGTTCACCAGCTCGTTGATGAGCGAATAGTAAAGGGCCGAACTCTGCCAGCTCATGCCGCCGAGCAGCCCGATGCGCTTCACGGGCGTGCTGCCCAGAACTCGCGGAGCCTGCGCTCCGCTTCCTCGGCACCGAGTGGGCCCTCGTCCAGTCGCAGTTCGAGCAGGAAGTTGTAGGCGACGCCCACGTCGCGACCCGGCTTCAGATCGAGGATGGCCATGATCTGCTCGCCATCGAGATCCGGGCGCACGGCCGCGATGCCCTCGGCCTCGGCGATCGCGGCGATCCGCTCCTCGAGGTCGTCGTAGGCGAACGACAGGCGGTCGGCCTTCTTGCGGTTGCGCGTGGTGACATCGGCACGGGTCAGCACGTGCAGGCGCTCGAGGAGCGGCCCCGCATCCCGCACATATCGACGCACCGCCGAGTCGGTCCACGCGCCCTCGGTGTAGCCGAAGAAGCGAAGGTGCAGCTCGATGAGCTTCGACACCGCCGAGATGGTGTCGTTGTCGAACTTGAGCGCGCGCAGCCGCTTGCCCGCGAGCTTCGCGCCGACCACATCGTGATGGTGGAACGTGACGACCCCGCCGGGCTCGATCCTGCGCGTCGCGGGCTTGCCGATGTCATGCAGGAGGGCCGCGATGCGCAGCACGAGGTCGGGCTGCTCTGAGCGCTCCAGCTCGATGGCCTGGCTGAGTACGGTGAGGCTGTGCTCGTACACGTCCTTGTGGTGCGCGTGCTCGTCGATCTCCAGCCGCAGCGCGGGAACCTCCGGAAGCACCAGCTGGGCGATACCCGTCTCCACGAGCAACCGGATGCCCGGAACCGGGTCGCTCGTGAGCAGCAGTTTGCGCAGCTCGTCGGCGATGCGCTCCACACTCACGATCTCCAGCCGCGGGGCGAAGTCGCCCATCGCGCGGACGGTCTCGGCATCCACGGTGAACCCGAGTTGCGACGTGAACCGTGCGGCGCGGAGCATCCGGAGCGGATCGTCGCCGAAGGAGACCTCGGGCGGGCCGGGGGTGGTGATGCGCTTGTCGAGGATGTCCTGCAGTCCGCCATGCGGATCGACGAGCACGCGCTCGGGCAGGCGCAGCGCCATGGCGTTGACGGTGAAGTCGCGGCGCACCAGGTCGCCCTCGAGGCTGTCGCCGAACGCGACGACGGGCTTGCGCGTCTCGCCATCGTAGGAGTCGGCCCGATAGGTGGTGATCTCCACGGTCAGGCCGTCAATGCGGGCGGCGATGGTGCCGAAGTCGCGGCCGACATCCCACTGGGCGTCGGAGATGGGCTTCACGAGCGCGAGGATCGCGTCGGGGTCGGCGCTCGTCGCGAAGTCGAGGTCGCTCACCGGGCGGTCGAGGAACGCATCGCGCACGGGACCGCCGACGAGGGCGAGCTCGTGGCCCGCCGCAGCGAAGGCCGCCGACAGCTTCGCGACTCGCGGCGACTCGGCGAGAGTCGAGAGTCGGTCGATGGCCGCGGCGATGGTCATTCATCTAGCTTGACACCTCACCGAGGCTCTCAGGCTCAAGTGAATAGACTCGTGGGCATGCTGGCCGTGTCGAAGTCCTCCGGCCAGCCCCTGTCTTTGAGAGCTCTGGGCGCTGCCCTCATGCTCGGACTCGGGCTGGCGGGTGTTGGCGTCGTCTCCGCGGGCGCGGCAGACGACGACTCGGTAGTGAAGCTGGCCATCGCGGTACCGATAGTGGTGCCCGCGAGCGCTGACACACTCCTCGGTGCCGAAGTGCTCGCGCAGTACACCTCGAGCCAGGGGCTGCTCACACGAGAACTCGACGCCGTGTACGGCCGACCCGTGGCACTGGGGATCGACCCGCGCATCATCGCCTCCATCCGGCTGCTCGGCAAGGCTGCCCCGCAATCGGCAGTGGCCTGGCTCGATCGCCTCCAGTCCGCGCCGAACCAGACATTCGCGCTCGCGTGGGCAGACGCAGACGTGACGCTCGCCACCCAGGCCGGCAGCGCCACGGTTCCCCAGCCCGAGTCGTTGGACTTCGCGATCGAACCTGCCCTCTTCGCCGCCTCATCGACGCCGCAGCCTCCCGGCTCGCCTGCCGCGTCGAAGGCACCCACGAGCGAGGAGATCCTCGCGTGGCCGTACTCCCTCACGGGAATCGCGTGGCCTCGCGACGACACCGCAGTCGCCAGCGATATCGTGAAGATCGTCGCCTCCGGCTACACCACCACGATTCTCTCGTCCGGCAATGTGACGCGGGATGCCACATCCGGCCCCTCCTCGACGGTCGATGGGGCCGGCGTCCTCGTGTCGGATGCTGCGGTCTCGGCAGCGCTCCGTTCCGCCTCCGTAGCTGCGCTCCCCGCGGACTGGACCGCCTCCCTCGACGCTCTCTCCACAGCCCTCTCCGCGGGATCGCGAGTGCAGTCGGGTGCGCCGACGCTGTTCGCGACCCTCGATCGCGCCATTCCCACGAGCGGCAACCGCCTGGGCGAGCTCATCGACACGCTCGCCGCCGATCCCACTGTCGAGCTCGTTCCGATGTCGCAGGCGATCGGGGTGGCGCCGTCCGAAGCGTCGATAGTCGACGAGCCCCAGACCTCCGACCGCATCTCCCGCGCGGGCCAGATGATCGCCGGCGAGACTGCCGAGCGGGCGTTCGCGAGCGTCGCTGCTGATCCGACGACCATCACCTCTGAGCGCCGGCTCGAGCTGCTCACCCTGCTCTCCGCCGAGTGGACCGCGAACCTCGACGGCTGGCCCGAGGCTGCAGACGCCTTCACCACAGCCTCGATCGCCCTGCGCAACTCGGTTCACCTCGTCGAGAGCAGCAACTTCCTGCTGATCGCCGACAACGACCAGTACCTCCCGATCACCGTCAACAACAGCCTCGCTCAGACCGTCACCGTCTACGTGACTGTCCGGTCGCAGTCCCCGCTGCTGGCGATCGACGACCAGCACGTCGCCATCACGATCGACGCGGGCACCCAGGGCAAGAAGAACATCCCGGTGCACTCGCTCTCGAATGGCGTCGTCGAGGTCGACGTGTCACTGTCCAGCGGTGCAGGTGTTGAGATCGGCGCCCCGATCTCTTCGAAGGTCAACGTGCAGGCCGGATGGGAGACCCCCATCGTCGTCGCCTTTGCCATCGTCGTGGTCCTCGTGTTCGGCTTCGGCCTCGTGAGAACCGTGCTGCGCCGACGGAAGGCCGACCGCACGGTGCGCGCCGATGACTGATCCCGTTCGCGAGGGCACCGACGCTGCCTCGACTCTCGATGTGCCGGATGCGGCGGCCCCCTCCACCATCGGCCGTGCGAGTGCTTTCCTCGCGTCTGGGACCCTGGTGTCGCGCATCCTCGGATTCATCAGCGTCATCGTGCTCGCGAGCGCCATCGGCGTGAACTCCGCGGCGGGCGACACGTTCGCTCTGGCGAACCAGCTGCCGAACAACATCTACGCTCTCGTCGCGGGCGGCCTCCTGAGCGCCGTCATCGTTCCGCAGATCGTGAAGGCCGGCCTCAACGCCGATGGCGGGGCCGCCTTCATCAACAAGGTCATCACGATCGGCCTCCTCGTGTTCGCCGTCGTCACCGTCATCGCCACCGCGTGCGCCCCCCTGCTCGTGCAGCTCTACGGCAGCGGATTCAACGACGAAGAACTCGGCCTCGCCACCGCCCTCGCCTACTGGACCCTGCCGCAGATCCTGTTCTACGCGCTCTACAGCCTCATCGGCGAGACGCTCAACGCGCGGGGAGTGTTCGGCCCCTTCACGTGGGCGCCCGTGCTCAACAACATCGTCGCGATCAGCGGGCTCGTGGTCTTCATCGCGTTGTTCGGTGCGCAGGAGAACCACCAGGATCCGTCCGCGTGGACGCCCGCGCAGGTCATGCTGCTCGCGGGCAGCGCCACTCTCGGCATCGCCGTGCAGGCGTTCTCGCTCTTCTTCTTCCTCCGGCGCGCGGGCCTGAAGTTCCGACCGGACTTCCAGTGGCGGGGCGTAGGCCTGTCGAACACCGGTCGCGCGGCGTCGTGGGTGTTCGCGATGTTCCTCGTGACGCAGGTCTCGGGGGTTATCGAGTCGCGGGTGGCCTCGAGTGCCACGGGCGATGCCTCCATCAACGCCATGAAGATCGCCTGGACGATGTTCATGCTCCCGCACTCGATAGTCACCGTGTCGATCGTCACCGCCTACTTCACCCGTATGAGCTCGCACGTGCGCGACGCGAAGCTCAGCGACCTGCGCGACGACCTGTCCTCGGCGCTGCGTACGATCCTCCTCATCATGGTGTTCTCCGCCGTGGGGCTCGCGGTACTCGCGTTCCCGTTCAGTGCCGTGTTCGGCAACGACTACTCGGAGACGAGCTCGATCGCGGGCGTCTACCTCGCGTACCTCACGGGGCTCGTGCCCTTCACGATCTTCTTCGTGCTGCTGCGGGTGTTCTACGCCCTTGATCGCACGCGCGCCGCGTTCGTCATCCAGGTCATCCAGACCGCGTTCTACGTGACGGGCGCGCTCCTCGTCGGAGCACTCGTGCCGAAGGAATGGACGGCCGTAGGCCTCGCCCTCGTGCTCTCGGCCGCGGTCGCGCTGCAAGCCGCGCTCTCGGCGCTGTACCTGAGGCGCGTGCTCGGTCCGCTCGACACCTGGCGCGTGCTGCGGCAGGTGCTGTGGTTCCTCGCCGCCGGGCTCGTGGCCGCGGCGGTGGGCGCGGGAGTGCTGCTTCTTCTCGGAGGCGTCGGCGCAGGATCGTTCGCCGTCGAGAATCGGCTGGGGGGCATCCTGTCGATGGTGCTCGCGGGCGCCGTCATGGCCGTGGTCTATGCGGTGCTGCTGTGGGTGACCCGAAACCCCGAAATCAGGTCGTTCGGCGAACCCCTGCTACGCCGCCTGCGCCGCGCCCACTAGCCCCCTTCGCGCGGAATAGCACGTGCATAGGATGTGTTGTACCGGGCAGTAAACACCTGAGGAGACGCGACACCAGTGCGCCAGATCATCATCATCGGTTCCGGCCCCGCCGGCTACACCGCCGCCATCTATGCGGCGCGTGCCAACCTCTCGCCCCTGCTCATCGCCAGCTCGGTCGAGGCGGGCGGCGAGCTCATGAAGACCACAGAGGTCGAGAACTACCCCGGCTTCGTCGATGGCATCCAGGGTCCGGAGCTCATGCTCGCCATGCAGGGCCAGGCCGAGCGTTTCGGCACCGAGATCGTGCTCGACGATGTCGTGAAGCTCGAGCTCGAGGGCGACGTCAAGCGCGTCACGCTCGGCAACGGTGACGTGCACGAGGCACTCACCGTCGTGTTCGCGACCGGTTCCGCGTACCGCAAGCTCGGCCTTGAGGACGAGGACCGGATGAGCGGCCACGGTGTCTCGTGGTGTGCCACGTGCGACGGCTTCTTCTTCCGCCAGAAGACCATCGCGGTGGTCGGCGGAGGGGACTCGGCGATGGAGGAGGCCAACTTCCTCACGAAGTTCGCCGACAAGGTCTATGTCATCCACCGCAAAGACACCCTGCGCGCCTCGAAGACCATGCAGGATCGCTCCTTCGCCAACCCGAAGATCGAATTCCTCTGGAACCAGGAGGTCGCGCACATCTACGGCGACGAACTCGTGACCGGCATCGGCATCGTCAACACCGTTGACGGCACCGAGCGCACTCTGGACCTGAGCGGACTGTTCATCGCGATCGGCGCCGACCCGCGCACGCACCTCGTACACGGCCAGCTCGACCTGACCAGCGAGGGAACTGTTGCGGTTGACGGCCGCTCATCGCGCACGAACATCCCCGGAGTCTTCGCCGCGGGTGACGTGATCGACCCCACCTACCGCCAGGCTGTCACGGCTGCCGGTTCGGGAACGGTCGCCGCCCTCGACGCCGAGCACTACCTCGCCGCCCTGCCCCAAGAACTACTGGCTCGGGCAGACGCCCAGCCCGTCACCGTCTAACGAGAGAAGGAAACAACAATGTCATCTGCCAAGGACGTCACCGACGCCACATTCGCCGACGAGGTGCTCAACTCGAGCGACACCATCATGGTGGACTTCTGGGCCGAGTGGTGCGGCCCGTGTCGCGCGGTCTCCCCCATCCTCGACGCGATCGCCGCCGAGCACTCCGACAAGATCAAGATCGTCAAGCTCAACGTCGACGACAACCCCCAGATGGCCATGAAGTACCAGATCACGTCGATCCCGGCGATGAAGGTCTTCCGCGGTGGCGAGGTCGTCAAGACCGTCATCGGCGCCAAGCCCAAGCCCGCCATCGAGGCCGACCTCGCGGAGTTCCTGGTCTAGGTCCACTTTCCAAGATCTGGCCCCGTCCCCTTTGTGGGACGGGGCTTTTTCTGTTCCGCCGCATATTCTTTAAGCTTCGTGACTGAAATGGATGCAGCATGACAAACCAGGGCAACAACCTCGACCAGTGGTACAGCCACTACGCCGACCGCACGGCGGGCCTCGCCGCCTCCGAAGTGCGCGCCCTGTTCGCCGTCGCCTCCCGTCCTGAGGTCGTCTCCCTTGCCGGTGGCATGCCGTTCGTGTCCGCACTGCCAAAAGAGCTGGTCACAGGTGCAATGGAGCGTGTCATGCGCGACAACGGCCCCACCGCGCTGCAGTACGGATCAGGCCAGGGAATGCCCGCCCTGCGCGAGCACATCCTCGACGTCATGGCGCTCGAGGGCATCCGCGCCGGAGTCGACGACATCGTCGTGACCACGGGCTCGCAGCACGCACTCGAGCTCATCACCAAGCTCTTCATCAACCCCGGAGACGTCGTTCTCGCCGAGGCCCCCAGCTATGTCACGGCGCTGACGGTGTTCAAATCGTTCCAGGCCGAGATCGCGCACGTCGCGATGGACGACCAGGGCCTCATCCCCCAGTCGCTGCGTGAGACCATCGAGCGCGTGCGCGCCGAGGGCAAGCCGATCAAGTTCCTGTACACGATTCCCACGTTCAGCAACCCCGCCGGCGTGACGCTCACGTGGGAGCGCCGACTCGAGATCCTCGAGATCTGCCGCAGCAACGACATCCTCGTCCTCGAGGACAACCCCTACGGTCTGCTCTACTTCGAGGGCCAGCCGCCGCACGCCATGCGGTCCGTCGAGGAAGACGGGGTCGTGTACCTCGGCACGTTCTCCAAGACCCTCGCTCCCGGTTTCCGGGTCGGATGGGCCCTGGCCCCGCACGCGATCCGCGAGAAGCTCATCCTCGCCAACGAGGCAGCGGTGCTCTCGCCGAGCTCCTTCACGCAGTTCGTCATCCACGAATACCTGTCTGGTGCCGACTGGAAGGGCCAGATCGACACCTTCCGTGGCGTGTACCGAGAGCGGCGCGACGCCATGCTCGCGGCCCTCGGCGACTACCTGCCGGACCTGTCGTGGACCACCCCCGCCGGCGGCTTCTACGTGTGGGTAACCCTCCCCGAGAACCTCGACTCCAAGTCGATGCTGCCCCGCGCCGTGAAGGAACTCGTGGCCTACACGCCCGGCACCGCGTTCTACGCCGATGGCAACGGGCGAAACAAGATGCGCCTGTCGTTCTGCTACCCGACCCCGGAGTTCATCCGGGAGGGCATCCGTCGCCTCTCCACGGTCATCAACGGGGAACTCGAACTGCTGACGACGTTCTCGCAGACTGCTCCCCTGCCCGTCGTGCGCGACTCCTCGCTCATCAACCCGCCCGCCAACCTCTCCTGATGGCCGCCACGAAGGTTCTCGTTCTCGCGGGCGGCATCTCACACGAGCGCGACGTCTCCCTGCGTTCCGGCCGCCGCGTCGCCGACAGCCTGGCCGCGCACGGCCTGCAGGTCGAATTGCGCGACCCGGATGCGACTCTCCTGTCGTACCTGCGCTCCAGCCGCCCGGATGTGGTGTGGCCGGCGCTGCACGGTGCCAGCGGCGAGGACGGCGCCCTCCGCGGCCTCCTCGACTTCATCGGTGTCCCCTACGTCGGATCGCGCGCCGATGCCGCGCGCCTAGCGTGGGACAAGCCCACGGCCAAGACCATCGTGTCCCGAGCAGGTGTTCGCACGCCCTCGTCGATAGCGCTCCCCCGCGACGCCTTCCGAGAGCTCGGGGCGAACGCCATCCTCGAGGAGATCGCCGACGAGTTCTCCGGCCCGCTGGTCGTCAAGCCCGGCCAGGGCGGCTCATCGCAGGGCGTCACGATCGTCGACGACAGGTCGCTGCTCCCCCGTGCCATGGTCGATGCCTACACCTACTGGGATGTCGCGCTCATCGAGCAGAAGATCACCGGCACCGAGATCGCCGTGGGCATCATCGACAGCGGCGACGGGCCCGTGGCCCTGCCCGCGGTCGAGATCGAGCCCCTGTCGGGCGTGTACAGCTTCGAGGCGCGCTACAACGCCGGTGAGACGCGCTTCTACGTCCCCGCACGCATCGACCCGGATGCGGCAGCCCGCGCGGCGGAGGCGGCACTAGCCGCGCACACCGCACTGGGGCTGCGGCATCTCTCCCGTGTCGACATCATCATCGACGGCGCCGGAACGCCCTGGTTCCTCGAGGCCAATGTCATGCCCGGCCTCACCGAAACCTCGGTGCTCCCCCAGGCGCTCGAGGCAGCCGGACACGACCTCGGCTGGGTCTACTCGGCCCTAGCCGAGGCCGCGATCACGGAGTCCCGCTCCTAAAAGGCGCTCTTGACCAGCACTTTTTGCGCTATCGTTAGCGCGAGAAGCCCGGCTGGCCGAGCTCCGCGAGGATGCGATTGAGGTCGCCAACAGTCGCGAAGTCGATGACGATCTGGCCTTTGCTCGCACCCAGGGTCACCTTGACGCGAGTGTTGAGGCGATCGCCGAGCTGCTCTGCAACCTCATCCAGCTGGCCCTGGCGCTTGCCGGCAGCGGGCTTGGCGGCGGTCGTCTTCGGCGAGGACTGACCGGCCGCGGCCTCGGCGGCACGCACCGACAGGTCCTCGTTGACGATCTTGTCGGCGAGGCGCTCCATCGCTGCGGTATCTCCGGCCGCGAGCACAGCGCGTGCGTGGCCGGCGCTCAGCACTCCGGCAGCGACGCGCTTCTGCACGGACGCGGGCAGCTTGAGCAGGCGCAGGGTGTTCGTGATCTGCGGCCGCGAGCGACCGATCCGGCCCGCGAGCTGCTCCTGCGTGATGCCGAAGTCGGCGAGGAGCTGCTGGTAGGCGGACGCCTCCTCCAGCGCGTTGAGGTTCGCGCGATGGAGGTTCTCGAGGAGGGCATCCCGCAGCATGTCCTCGTCGGCGGTGCTCTTGATGACCGCCGGGATGGTGGCGAGGCCGAGGTGCTTCGTCGCGCGGAGGCGGCGCTCACCCATGATGAGCTCGTACTGGGGGCCGCCGGGCTCGGCGTCGACGAGGGGGCGCACGACGATGGGCTGCAGCACGCCGATCTCGCGGATGGAGATGATGAGTTCCTCGAGCTCCTCCTGGCGGAACTCCGTGCGGGGCTGCTTGGCGTTGGGCACGATGTCGTCGGGCGAGAGGTTCGCGAGACGTGCGCCCGGAACGGCGAGGAGGCCCTGGGGGGCATCCGTGCTCGCCGGGAAGAAGACGTCGACCGGACGCTGGCTGTCATCACCCGCCGGGATGAGGGCGCCGATGCCCCGACCGAGGCCAGTGCGCTTGGGAGCGGCCATTACTGCGGACCTCCTCGGTGTGCGATCTCGCTCGCGGCCTCGAGGTACGAGAGGGAGCCGGGCGAGCCGCTGTCGTAGCTGATGACGCTCTGGCCGTAGCTGGGCGCCTCGGAGATACGCACGGAACGCGGGATGACCGTGTTCAGGACCTCCTTAGGGAAGTGCTCGCGCACCTCCTGCACGACCTGGTTGGCCAGGTTCGTGCGGGAGTCGTACATCGTCAGCAGGATCGTGGACACCGTGAGGCGCGGGTTGAGATGGCGCTCGATCAACTGGATGTTCGTGAGCAGCTGGCTGAGCCCCTCCAGTGCGTAGTACTCGCACTGGATCGGGATGAGTACCTCACGGGCAGCGACGAAGGCGTTGATCGTGAGAAGACCCAGCGACGGCGGGCAGTCGATGAAGACGTAGTGGAACATCTCCTCGCTCTGCGCGAGGTACTGCTCGAGCGACGTGCGCAAGCGCTGCTCGCGGGCGACGAGCGAGACGAGCTCGATCTCGGCGCCGGCCAGGTGGATGGTTGCCGGGAGGCAGTAGAGGCCCTCGAACTCCGGGCTCGCCTGCACGACACCGACCATCGGCTCGTCGTTGATGAGCACGTCGTACACGCTGACGGTCTCAGACCTGTGCTCGACGCCCAGCGCTGTGGAGGCGTTGCCCTGGGGGTCGAGGTCGATCACGAGAACCTTCGCGCCGGAACGCGCGAGTGCGGCGGCGAGGTTCACCGTCGTGGTGGTCTTACCGACGCCGCCCTTCTGGTTGGCGATCGTGAAGATACGGGTCTCTGTCGGCAGAGGAAGTTCATCACCGGCGATGGCCTGCCGGCGGCGGGTGATCTCGGCGAGTTCTCGCGCAAGAGGAGTCGAATCGTCGAAGCTCGTGGCCGAGCCTGCGAGATCGCCTTCGGGATGTTTCACGTGAAACCTTCTGGATGGCTCGGGCGAATCTGTGCCCGTGGGGTCGATCGTGGTCAGTCCACTGTAGCCCGAAACACCCGGGTCGATTCCGGCGCTATCCCCTCACCGAGGACAATCACCTCCACGGCACTCAGGTGGAACTTGCGAATGACCTTCTGCGAGGCCGAGATCTCCTCGTCGACCCGCGATCCCTTCATGAAGATCATCTCGCCGCCCTGCTTGAGGAGCGGCGCGGTGAGGGGGATGAGCTTCGTCAACGCGGTGACCGCCCTCGCCGTCACCTGGTCCAGCGACTCCTGGCTGGCCTCCTCGGCGCGAGCACGGACGACCGTGACGTTGTCGAGACCGAGGTCGGCGGACTCGCTCCGCAACCAGTCGACGCGGCGCTCCATCGGCTCGATGAGGACGAGCTGCACGTCCGGGCGGGCGATGGCGAGCACGAGGCCGGGGAGGCCGGCACCGCTGCCGATGTCCCCGACGATGCCCGGTCGAAGCAGGGGCGCGACGAGCGCGCAGTTGATGATGTGGCGAGACCACAGGCGCGGGAGTTCGAGCGGGCCGATCAGGCCGAGCTCCTCACCGCGTCGGGCCAGATCCGCCGTGTACGCCCGAGCGAGGCCGATACGGTCGCCGAACAGCGACTGGGCTACGTCTGGTTCGGCCTCGAGCTCGGGCGTCAGGTCACTCAATGTTTCACGTGAAACTATGCGCGGCGGATGACCGTGTGGCGGTCACGTCCTTCGCCCTCGGACTCGGAGGAGAATCCGCGCTCGGCGACGATGTCGTGCACGAGCTTGCGCTCGTAGGAGGACATGGGAGGCAGGGCCGCGGAATCCGCGCCCTCCTCGATGCGCTCGACGGCCTTGCCGACGAGAACGCCGAGCTCGGCGACGCGGGCCTCGCGGGACCCACCAATGTCGAGGATCAGGCGGGAGAAGGATCCGGTCTTCGTCTGGACGGCGATACGGGTCAACTCCTGCAGGGCGTTGACAGTCTCCGGGCGGGAGAGAACGCGAAGGCTCGCGTCCTCGCCGGCTGTGACGGACAGGTACGAGCGGCCACCGCGGGCGTCGATCTCGATGTCGCCATCGAGATCCATGATGTCGAGCAGCTCCTCGATGTAGTCGGCCGCGATGTCGCCCTCCTCCTCGAGCTGGCTGGCCGTGGGCGCCTCGTCGGCTGAGGCCGTCTCGGTGAGCTCGGTCTCGACGTCTGCGTCGATCGGGGTCTCGGTCACATCACTCATCGCTTGTTGTTTCCACTCTTCTTCTTGGCACGGTTCTTGCTGACGGGCTGCTGGCGCTGCGGCTTGATGGGCTCCTCGAGAACGAGCGTGTCGCCCTCGGGGGTCTCCTCGACGATGCCCTTGCGCTGTGCGCGCTTGGCGAGACGGGCCTCACGCGCGAGAGCTGCTTCACTGCCGGGGGTGGGCATGTTCCGGATGACGAGGAACTGCTGAACCATGGTCCAGATGTTCGAGGTGAGCCAGTAGAACATGACGCCGATGGGGAATGCGAAGCCGGAGAAGGCGAAGACCAGCGGGAGGATGTAGAGCAGGATGCGCTGCTGGCGGAACATCGGGCTGGCCTTCATCTCGGCCGACTGGTTGCGCGACATGATCTGCAGCTGCGTGATGAACTGCGACGCGGTCATGATGACGACCATCACAAGCGCGATGACCACGACGACGACCTCGACGGGGTTAGCCGCGAGGGCACTCTGGATCGAGTCATGCAGCGGAGCAATACCGAACAGGGATGCCTTGCCGAAGTTCTCGGACAGCGACTTCTCGAGCAGGCCGACGCCCTGCTGGCCCTTGTTCGCTTCCTGCAGCACGGAGAACAGGCTGAAGAAGATCGGCATCTGGATGAGCAGCGGGAGACATGAGCTCAGCGGGTTGGTTCCCGTCTTCTTGTACATCTCCATCGTCTCGCGAGACATGGCCTCGCGGGAGAACTGGTCCTTCTTGCCCTTGTACTTGTCCTGGATCTTCTTGAGCTGAGGCGCCACCTCGAGCATGCGGCGCTGGCTCTTGATCTGCCGAACGAAGATCGGGATGAGCGCCGCACGAACGATGAGCACTAGACCGACGATCGACAGCACCCAGGTGAGGCCAGCCCCGCCGTCGAGACCGATGACGTTCGTCCAGAACCAGTGGAAGCCGACGAGGATGGCCTCGATCACCCACTTGATGGGCCAGAGAATTGTTCCGAGGAAGTCCATGATGTGGGTCAGCCCTTTCCGTGGCTACTGGCAAAGTGTGGATTCGCGATCACGAATCCGAAGCGCGTAATCGAGTATCGGTCGTGGGAACGTTCGGGCACATCGTCGATGCCGCCCTCAGCCCACGGGTGGCAACGGGCGATGCGCCGAGTGCCAAGCCATACCCCGCGCACGACACCGTGCTGCTGGATGGCCTGAAGTGCGTAGTGAGAGCAGGTCGGATAGTACCGGCACACATCCCCGTACAGAGGGGAGATGACGGTGCGATAGACCTTGAGAATCGCGACGCAGGCGTTGCGGGGGGCGAGCAGCACGAACGACATCGTCCGGTTCATCGTTTCGCCACGCTCCTGCCGAGACCTCGAGCTATCTCCGCGTGCAGGGTAACCCACGGCACCTGATCCGAACCTGGTAGGGCGCGCATGACGACATCGTGACCCGTGGGGATCTGAACGAGAACATCGCGGCTCACCGAACGAAGCCTGCGGCGGACCAGGTTGCGGGTCACCGCATTCCCCACGGCTTTCGTCACGATAAAGCCAAAACGGCTCGGCTCGAGGCCGGGCCGTTCGACGATGTGAAGAATTGCCGCAGACGTACCGACCCTGCGACCGCGACGAACCGCAGAGCGGAAGTCAGCGGCACGAGTTACCCGGTTCGCCTTGGCGAGCACGCGAAGGTACTACGCGGACAGTTCGGTGCGACCCTTGCGGCGACGAGCAGCGAGGATGCTACGGCCGGCGCGGGTGCGCATGCGAAGACGGAAACCATGAACCTTCGCGCGGCGACGGTTGTTCGGCTGGAAAGTTCTCTTGCTCATAGCGGTATCTCCAAAGCCCAGCTCTGAAGGCCGGAAAGAAGGGGTAAGCCCGAAGGCTGGAAGTCAACTGATTAAAAGTACGGCGTTAAACCGGTCCGGTCAAACTTTGACGCACTTCTTTCGCATTATCCACATGTGAGGAACTTGGGTTGGTAACGACACCCTGTGGACAACTAAGGTGAATCCCAGCCGTTTCGGGGGGCGGAGGGGCCACTCATCGTTACCCCCAACGGTGGATAACCCTGTGGAACGTCAGTAAAAAGAGGATGTGCAATGTCGGAGACACCGGACACGACGAAGGGTATCTGGCAGTCAGTTCTGTCGCGCCTGATGTCCGACGACCGGATCACCCCTCAGCTGCAGGGCTTCATCAACCTCGTCGAGCCCAAGGGCGTGATGGCGGGCACCCTCTATCTCGAGGTGCCGAACGAACTCACCCGCGGCATGCTCGAGCAGCGCATCCGGATGCCCCTGCTCAACGCGATCTCGGGCCTCAGTGACGACCAGGAGGTCGCGAACTTCGCGATCGTCGTCAACCCGGACATCCAGCAGGACGTTCTCGAGCAGGCCCCCGACCACACCGAGCAACAGCAGTACATCGAGCCCACGCTCGTTCCGGCCGTCGACAGCCAGAACCGCCGCTCCGACTCACGACTCAACCCGAAGTACAGCTTCGACAACTTCGTCATCGGCGGCTCCAACAGGTTCGCCCACGCGGCAGCGGTCGCCGTGGCCGAGGCTCCCGCCAAGGCGTACAACCCGCTCTTCATCTATGGCGAGTCCGGCCTCGGCAAGACCCACCTCCTGCACGCGATCGGTCACTATGCCGAGAGCCTCTATCCGGGCATCCGGGTTCGGTATGTGAGCTCGGAGGAGTTCACGAACGACTTCATCAACTCGATCGCCAACAACCGAGCATCCGTGTTCCAGTCGCGATACCGCGAGATCGACATCCTGCTCATCGACGACATCCAGTTCCTCCAGGGCAAGGACTCGACGCAGGAAGCCTTCTTCCACACGTTCAACACGCTCCACGACCACAACAAGCAAGTCGTCATCACGAGCGACCTGCCGCCGAAGCACCTCACCGGTTTCGAGGATCGGATGCGCTCACGCTTCGAGTGGGGCCTCATCACCGACGTGCAGGCTCCCGACCTGGAAACGCGTATCGCTATCCTCCGGAAGAAGGCGCAGAGCGAGAAGCTGCAGATCGGCAACGACATCCTCGAATACATGGCCACGAAGGTGTCGTCGAACATCCGCGAGCTGGAGGGAACGCTCATCCGGGTGACCGCGTTCGCGAGCCTCAACAAGACCGCTGTCGACCTGGCTCTCGTGCAGACCGTGCTGAAAGACCTCATCACGCTCGACGAAGACAATGTGATCGCGCCGGTCGACATCATCAACCACACTGCCGAGTACTTCAAGCTCACGGTCGACGACCTGTATGGCTCGTCGCGGTCGCAGGCCGTGGCCACAGCGAGGCAGATAGCGATGTACCTGTGCCGCGAGATGACCAACCTGTCGCTGCCGAAGATCGGCCAACTGTTCGGAAATCGCGACCACACCACGGTGATGTACGCGAACAAGAAGATCACCGAGCTGATGAAGGAGCGCCGGTCGATCTACAACCAGGTCACCGAGCTCACGAGTCGCATCAAACAGAACCACCGCTACAAGAGCTAGCTCGTGATCAGGTGTTTTCCCACAATGTGCACAACCTGTGGATAACTACCGTGACACACCGGACAAGCTGTTCAGTTAAAAGTCGTTTCTGTGGAAAACGAATCCACCTCACTCGAACCGCCTCGTGATCCACACGAAGTTTCCCGCGTCGCCCCACAACTCACACCGTTGTAGTTCCCAATGCTTGAACCGGTCGAGACGAGTTACTCACAGTCTCCACAACGGTTAAGAATGTTGTCCCTTTAAAGAACAGATTCTTGAGCTAGACAACCTTTGGTCCGAGGCTCACCCGCCTGTGCCAGTATTAACGCCCAGACCACCGATCGTGTCAGGGGTGAATGAAGTGAAGTTCCAGGTCAATCGCGACGTCTTCAGCGAGGCCGTTTCGTTCGCCGTCAAGTTGCTGCCCCAGCGCACGACGCTCCCCATCCTGAGTGGTGTGCTCATCGAGGCCAGTGACGAGGGTCTCGTTCTCTCGTCGTTCGACTACGAGGTATCCGCTCGCACCGAGATCGCAGCAAAGGTTGAGGAGCCCGGTCGGGTTCTCGTTTCCGGTCGACTCCTCGCCGACATCGCCAGCCGTCTCCCGAATGCCCCGGTCACCTTCTCCACCGACGAAGGTCGCATCACCGTCGCCTGTGGCGCCGGCCAGTTCACCCTCCTCAGCATGCCGGTCGAGGAGTACCCAACCCTCCCCCAGGTGTCCGAGCAGACCGGTGTGCTCCAGGCGGAAGATTTCGCCGCTGCGATTTCGCAGGTCGCCGTCGCCGCTTCGCGGGACGATGTGACTCCGGTAATCACGGGAGTTCAACTCGAGGTATCCGAGAACAGCCTCTCGCTCGTCGCGACCGACCGCTATCGTGTGGCCGTTCGCGAGATCGCGTGGGATGCCGGCAACTCGGGTGTCGAGACTGCAACGGCTCTCGTCCCGTCACGCACGCTCATCGAGATTGGCAAGACCTTCGGTCACAGCGGCACGGTCTCCGTGGCCATCACGAGTACTGACGACCGCGAGCTCATCGCATTCAAGGCCGACAAGAAGACCGTCACCTCGCTTCTGATCAAGGGCAATTTCCCCCCGGTCAAGCGCTTGTTCCCTGAGGTGGTCGACAACTACGCCGTCATCAACACGGCGGAGCTCATCGAAGCTGTCCGTCGCGTCTCGCTCGTGCTCGAGCGGGAGGCCGCGCTGCGTTTCACGTTCTCCATCGAGGGTGTGACACTGGAAGCGATCGGGTCCGAGCAGGCACAGGCATCCGAGTCGATCGATGCGTTCCTCACTGGAACCGACACCGTCGTCTCACTCAAGCCGCAGTTCCTGCTCGATGGCCTGGCCTCCGTGCACTCGGAGTTCGTGCGTATCTCCTTCACGAAAACCGAGAATCCCAACAAGCCCGGGCCTGTGCTCATCACGAGCCAGTCGTCGAAAGACCAGCCCGGCGCCGACAACTACAAATACCTGCTGCAGCCGAACCTTCTCCTGCGCTAAACGATAAAAGGAGCATCCGCGATGCACATCGGCATCATCGGCCTCGGCAAGATGGGCAACAACATGCGTGCGCGCCTTCGCGAGAAGGGCGTCGAGGTCACCGGCTACGACCCGAACCCCGACGTGACGGATGTCCCCACGCTCGCAGCCCTCGCGGCCGCACTCCCCGAGCCGCGCATCGTCTGGGTGATGGTGCCGTCGGGCAAGATCACGGATGACGTCATCCACAACGTCGCGGAGGTGTTGAGCCCCGGAGACCTCGTGATCGACGGCGGAAACTCGCGATTCACGGATGACGCGATTCACGGTGAGTTCCTCGCCACCAAGAGACTCAAGTTCATGGATGTCGGTGTCTCGGGCGGAATCTGGGGCCTCGAGAACGGCTATGGGCTCATGGCCGGCGGCGATGTCGATGACGTCGAGCGCGCCATGCCGATCTTCGACGCGCTGCGTCCCGAGGGTCCTCGCGATGAGGGCTTCGTACACGCGGGACCCATTGGCGCAGGTCATTACGTGAAGATGGTTCACAACGGTATCGAGTACGCGCTCATGCAGGCGTGGGCCGAGGGCTACGAGCTGCTCGACAGCCGCAAAGATCTCGTGACGAATGTCACCGGATCGTTCAAGGCCTGGCAGCGGGGAACCGTCGTGCGCTCGTGGCTGCTGGAGCTCTTGGTGAAGGCCCTCGAGGAGGATCCGGAATTCAAGGACATCGCGGGCTACGTCGAAGACTCCGGCGAGGGCCGCTGGACGGTTCACGAGGCTCTTGACCTCGCGGTTCCGGTGCCGACCATCAGCGCCGCGATCTTCGCGCGTTTCGTGTCGCGCCAGAAGGACTCCCCCTCCATGAAGGCAGTCGCAGCTCTCCGCAACCAGTTTGGTGGCCACGCCGTCCGCAAGAGCTGAGCGTGTGATGTGATCGTCACTCATCTCACTCTCACGGATTTCCGCAACTACGAGCACCTCGACGTCGAACTGCACGCCGGCGCCAACCTGTTCGTCGGTAGCAATGGCCAGGGCAAGACCAACCTCGTCGAGGCGCTCGGCTATCTGAGCACGCTCGGCTCGCACCGCGTCTCGGTCGACCACGCCATGATCCGACAGGGTCAGGATTCGGCGATCGTGCGCGCCAGGCTCTCCCACGGCGAGCGCGAGGTGCTCGCCGAAGTGCAGATCAACAGGTCCGGGGCCAACCGTGCTCAGGTCAACCGGTCGGCGATCAAGACGCGCGAGCTTCCGCGCTACTTCTCGAGTGTGCTGTTCGCCCCGGAAGACCTCGCACTCGTGCGGGGCGAGCCATCCGGTCGCAGGCGGTTCCTCGATGAGCTGCTCATCCTGCGCACCCCGCGCATGAGTGCGGTCATCGCCGACTACGAGCGGGTGCTCCGTCAGCGCAACACCCTGCTCAAGACCTCCCGCAACGCTCGCGGAGATCTCTCGACACTCGACATCTGGGATGACCGGCTCGTGCAACTCGGATCCGAGATCATCATCGCCCGAAGTTGGCTCGTCGACGAGCTCACCCCCGAGGTCACGAGCGCCTACGCGTCGATCGCGGGAGCGGATCACGCCGCACGGCTCTCGAGCCAGCTCAGCATCTTCTCCTCCACAACCGAAGACGATGCTCCGGATGCCGCGGCCACCCGCGCGGGCGCCCTCGAGCTCACCGTGGTCGCCGACGGATTCCGCGCGGCGCTCGCGCGCCTTCGGCGCGCGGAACTCGATCGCGGTGTGACTCTCGCGGGCCCCCATCGCGACGACCTCGTGCTCGAGCTCAACCAACTCCCCGCCCGCGGGTATGCCAGCCACGGCGAATCCTGGTCATTCGCCCTCGCCCTCAAGCTCGCCTCGGCGGCAGTGCTCCGGCGGGAGGCGGCCCAGGGCGACCCCGTACTCATCCTCGATGATGTCTTCGCGGAGCTCGACGAGTCCCGCCGCGGGCGACTCGCGTCGGCTGTCGGCGATTTCGAGCAGGTGCTCATTACGGCCGCCGTGTTCGATGATGTACCCGAGGCCCTCGCGTCACACGTGGTGCGCATCCGGGCAGGGCAGGTGGTCGACGATGAGTGAGTCGGGCGAGATCGAGCGCGACGAGCACGTGGCTGTGTACCTCCGGTTCCGCCAGGTGTTCGGTGACGCCACGGGCCGCACGGCGACGGCCCGCAAGCGCAAGACCAAGAAGGAGGGCGCAACTGTTCCCTTCGGAGTCGGTCGAGACCCCCACGGGCTTGGCGATGTGATGGACGGTCTCGCCCTGAAGATGGGGTGGACCTCGTCGCTGGCGAAGTCCGAATTGCTGGGTTCGTGGGCATCCATCGTCGGTGCGGAGACGGCCGAGCACTCGGAACCCGTGTCGATCGAGGAGGGCGTGCTGGCCGTGCGGTGTGACTCGACGGCGTGGGCAACCCAGCTGCGACTCATGCGGTCGCAGGTCACGACGACCATCGCGAAGCGGTTCCCGGATGCGGGCATCGAGTCAGTGCGCTTCGACGGGCCGAACGCCCCGTCGTGGAAACGGGGTCCCAGATCGATCCCAGGCCGGGGACCACGCGATACTTACGGCTAAACAGGCAAATCTGGTCACCCCAGCCCTGAAAAGTCCCCAGATCGCCGATTTCCGGACTTCGGCTCACTCCATTTGGTAGGATAGACAGAGCCGTCGGGCGTCCCTCCCTGTGTGGAGAACCTCACCCCGAATGGCCGGACGAGCAACGGCAGGAGCCCAACTTCAGATGACATCGGTGCAGCCAGAAAACGTGACCCCATCCGAAGATCCGATTCCCGAGGGTGCGGTTCCCGACGATAGTTCGGCTCACGGCCTCATCTCGAACGGTCATGTCGCGCCCGACAACTACGGCGCCGACCAGATCCAGATTCTCGAGGGCCTCGAGGCCGTGCGCAAGCGCCCCGGCATGTACATCGGCTCGACTGGTCCGCGCGGTCTGCACCACCTCGTCTACGAGGTCGTCGACAACTCGGTGGATGAGGCACTTGCCGGCTACTGCGACACCATCAACGTCTGGATCCGCAAAGACGGGTCGCTGCGAGTGCGCGACAACGGCCGCGGAATCCCGGTCGACCTGAACAAGCAGGAGAACAAGTCGACCGTCGAAGTCGTCATGACCATCCTGCACGCCGGCGGCAAGTTCGGCGGTGGCGGCTACGCGGTGTCGGGCGGGCTCCACGGTGTCGGCATCTCCGTGGTCAACGCACTCTCCAAGGAGGTCGACACCGAGGTGCGCCGCCAGGGCCACGTGTGGCGGATGAGTTTCGAGAACGGCGTTCCCGTTGCTCCCCTCGCCCAGGGCGAGGCCACCGAGGAGACCGGCACGCAGCAGACGTTCTGGCCGAACCCCGAGATCTTCGAGACCGTCGAGTTCGACTACGAGACGCTGCGGGCGCGCTTCCAGCAGATGGCCTTCCTCAACAAGGGCCTTCGGATCACACTCACGGATGAGCGCACGAACGACGACGGCGAAGAGCAGTCGGACAGCTACATGTACGAGCGCGGTCTCACCGACTACGTCGAGTACCTCAACAAGGCGAAGAAGAACGAACTCATTCACCCGGATGTCATCGCCTTCGAGGCCGAAGACACCGAGAAGCGCATCTCGCTCGAGGTCGCCATGCAGTGGACCAACGGATACACCGAGAGTGTCCACACCTACGCGAACACGATCAACACCCACGAGGGCGGCACTCACGAGGAGGGTTTCCGCGCGGCGCTGACCACACTCGTCAACAAGTACGCGCGCGAGAAGAACATCATCAAGGAGAAAGACGAGAACCTCTCCGGTGATGACGTTCGCGAGGGTCTCACGGCCGTCATCTCGGTGAAGCTCGGCGAGCCGCAGTTCGAGGGCCAGACCAAGACCAAGCTCGGCAACACGGAGGCGAAGGCGTTCGTGCAGCGCATCGCCGGCCAGCAGCTCGGCGACTGGTTCGATCGCAATCCCACGCAGGCGCGCGACATCATCCGCAAGGCCATCCAGGCATCGCAGGCACGCATCGCGGCTCGGAAGGCGCGTGAGCAGACTCGTCGCAAGGGGCTCCTAGAGTCGAGCGGCATGCCCGGCAAGCTGCGCGACTGCTCGAGCAAAGACCCCGTGCTCTCCGAGATCTTCATGGTCGAGGGTGACTCGGCCGGCGGCTCGGCAGTTCAGGGGCGTAACCCCGAGTTCCAGGCGATCCTCCCGTTGCGCGGCAAGATCCTCAACGTCGAGAAGGCGCGGCTCGACCGCGCCCTCGGCAACAACGAGGTGCAGTCGATGATCACGGCGTTCGGCGCCGGTGTCGGCGAAGACTTCGACCCGACCAAGGCCAGGTACCACAAGATCGTGCTCATGGCCGATGCCGATGTCGACGGCCAGCACATCACCACGCTGCTGCTCACGCTGCTCTTCCGCTACATGCGCCCGCTCATCGACCTCGGTTACGTGTACCTCGCGCAGCCACCGCTCTACCGACTCAAGTGGAGTAACGCGCAGCACGAGTATGTGTACAGCGACCGCGAGCGCGACGCGCTCGTCGAGTCGGGCCTCGCGTCCGGCAAGCGCATGCCCAAGGACAATGGCATCCAGCGCTACAAGGGCCTCGGCGAGATGGACTACAAGGAGCTGTGGGAGACCACGATGGATCCGGCTACCCGCACCCTGCTGCAGGTGACTCTCGATGACGCGGCCGCAGCTGACGAGATCTTCTCGACCCTCATGGGTGAAGACGTGGAGTCTCGCCGCAACTTCATCCAGCGCAACGCCAAAGACGTCCGCTTCCTCGACATCTAGTCGCCGCGCCGACCCCGACTTTCGCTCGATCACCGATAGGTAACCCATGGCTGACGTAACAGAACCAGAAGAGCCCACCTTCGCGGACAAGGTCGTCGACGAGTCGCACGACAAGATCTCACAGGTCGACCTGCAGCTCGAGATGCAGCGCTCGTACCTCGACTACGCGATGAGCGTCATCGTCGGGCGCGCCCTGCCCGAGGTGCGCGACGGGCTCAAGCCCGTGCATCGTCGTGTGATCTACGCGATGTACGACGGCGGCTACCGTCCAGACAAGGGTTTCTCGAAGTGCACTCGCGTCATCGGCGATGTCATGGGGCAGTTCCATCCGCACGGCGACTCGTCGGTGTACGACGCGCTCGTGCGACTCGTCCAGCCGTGGAGCCTGCGCTACCCGCTCGCTCTCGGGCAGGGCAACTTCGGCTCCCCCGGCAACGACGGCGCGGCCGCCCATCGGTACACCGAGACCAAGATGGCCCCGTTGGCCATGGAGATGGTCAGGGATATCGAGGAAGACACCGTCGATTTCCAGGACAACTACGACGGCCGCACCCAGGAGCCCACCGTGCTCCCCAGCCGTTTCCCCAACCTGCTCGTCAACGGGTCGGTGGGCATTGCGGTCGGCATGGCCACGAACATCCCGCCTCACAACCTGCGCGAGGTGGGTGAGGGCGCCCTCTGGCACCTCGCCAACCCGGATGCCTCGCAGGAAGAACTGCTCGAAGCGCTCATCCAGCGCGTGAAGGGCCCCGACTTCCCCACGGGCGCGCAGATCCTCGGGATGAAGGGCATCCAGGATGCCTATCGCACCGGCCGCGGCCCCATCACGATGCGCGCCGTGGTCAACGTCGAAGAGCTGCAGGGCCGCACGTGCCTCGTGGTCACGGAACTGCCGTACCAGGTCAACCCCGACAACCTCGCGCTCAAGATCGCCGACCTCGTCAAGGAGGGCAAGCTCGCGGGCATCGCGGACATCCGGGATGAGACATCCGGCCGCACCGGCCAGCGCCTCGTCATCGTGCTCAAGCGCGATGCAGTAGCCAAGGTCGTGCTCAACAACCTCTACAAGCACACGCAGCTGCAGGAGAACTTCGGCGCGAACATGCTCGCGATCGTCGACGGAATCCCGCGCACGCTCTCGCTCGACGGTTTCATCACCGCGTGGGCCGAGCACCAGATCGAGGTCATCGTTCGGCGCACCCAGTTCCGCCTCAAGAAGGCCGAAGAGCGTGCCCACATCTTGCGCGGGTACGTGAAGGCGCTGGATGCCCTTGATGACGTGATCGCGCTCATCCGCCGCTCCCCCACCGTGGAGGAGGCGCGCGAAGGCCTCATGTCGTTGCTCAAGATCGACGAGCTGCAGGCCCGTGCGATCCTCGACCTCCAGCTGCGCCGTCTCGCGGCGCTCGAGCGCCAGAAGATCAACGACGAGCTGGCGGAGATCGAGACCGAGATCGCCGAGTATCGCGTGATCCTCGCGAGCCCGCAGCGCCAGCGCGACATCGTGAGCGAAGAGCTCACCGATCTCATCGCCAAGTACGGCGACGACCGCCGCACCGAGATCATGTTCGGCTTCGACGGCGACATGAGTGTCGAAGACCTCATCCCCGAGGAGGAGATGGTTGTCACCGTCACCCGCGGCGGATACATCAAGCGCACGCGCAGCGACAACTACCGCAGCCAGCACCGCGGCGGCAAGGGCGTCAAGGGCGCGCAGCTGCGGGCGGATGACGTGGTCAACCACTTCTTCGTCACGACCACGCACCACTGGCTGCTGTTCTTCACAAACACCGGTCGCGTGTACCGCGCGAAGGCGTACGAGCTGCAGGAGGCCGGCCGCGATGCGAAGGGCCAGCACGTCGCCAACCTGCTCGCCATGCAGCCGGGCGAGGAGATCGCGCAGATCCTCGACATCCGCGACTATGGGGTGGCGAAATACCTCATGCTCGCGACGCGCGACGGTCTGGTGAAGAAGACCGAGCTCACGGAGTACGACACGAACCGCACGGGCGGCATCATCGCCATCAACCTGCGCGAGGGCGACGAGCTGGTGGCGGCGATGCTCGTCGAGGAGGAGTCAGACGTGCTCCTCGTGTCGCGCAAGGGAATGTCGATCAGGTTCACGGCATCGGATGCCCGCGCCATGGGCCGCTCGACCTCCGGTGTCATCGGTATGCACTTCCGTGAGGAAGACCAGCTGCTCAGCGCGAGCGTCGTCTCCGACAGTGGGTACGTGTTCGTCGTCACCGAGGGCGGGTACGCGAAGCGCACCTCCGTCGACCAGTACCGCCTGCAGAATCGTGGCGGCCTCGGCATCAAGGTCGCGAAGCTCGCGGAGGCCCGCGGCGACCTCGCCGGGGCACTCATCGTCGACGACGAGGACGAGGTTCTCGTGGTTCTCGCAGGGGGCAAAGTGGTACGCTCGTCTGTCGCCGAGGTTCCGGCCAAGGGCCGTGACACGATGGGTGTGGTGTTCGCTCGCTTCGCCGAAGACGACAAGATCATTGCGATTGCGAAGAACAGCGAGCGCAATTTGGACAATCAGGAACTCGACGAAACTGCCGAGCAGGACGACCTCGAGCCCACTGGGAAGGACGAGTCAGTAGATGAGTAGTGTCGCGGAGAAGCTCCAGCGCAAATCCCAGCGCCAGGTAGCGGTCAAGCAGGTTCGTCTCAAGCTGGTCTACGTCGACTTCTGGTCGGCAGTCAAGCTGTCGTTCCTGGTCGCGGTGTCGCTCGGCATCGTGCTGATCGTGGCGTCGATCCTCGTGTGGATCGTGCTGAACTCGACCGGCATCTTCGGCGACCTGGACAACATCATGAAGGACATCCTCGGCCAGCCGACGTTCAGCGTGACGAACAGCTTCTCGCTCCCGCAGGTTGCCCTGTTCTCGTTCATCATCGCTGTGCTCAATGTCGTCGTGGGTACCGCCCTCGGCGCCATCGCGAGCATGCTCTACAACTTCAGCGTGCGTCTGACCGGCGGCCTGCTGGTCGGATTCACCAACAACTAGTCTCGCGAGAGATCTGGCGATTACGCCAAACCCAGCCGGATGGGGTAGGTTCTTATCTGGTCTGAGGGGATATAGCTCAGGCGGTTAGAGCGCTTCGCTGATAACGAAGAGGTCCGAGGTTCAAGTCCTCGTATCCCCACTGGAACCTCCACAAGAGGTTCCTTAAGTTCACACATTCCTGTTTCTGCAGGGGGCCTTAGCTCAATTGGTAGAGCGCCTGCTTTGCAAGCAGGAGGTCAGGGGTTCGATTCCCCTAGGCTCCACAACATCGTGAACTACACAATCCGCTCGCCACGGCCGGACGAGGCCGACATCCTCGCCGACATCCACGTGCGTGCCTGGGAGCAGACGTATTCTGCGGTATTCCCGTCCAGCGCGTGGGGCGATGAGGCACGTGCCAGCAGGTTGCGGCAATGGAACGCGCTGTGCAGCCAGCGGCGGCCGGGGTGGCGCACTGCGGTGGCTGAGGTCGACGGGCATCCGGTCGGGATCGCGCACACCGAGGATGACTCGGGCGAGCATCCGGTGCGGCCGAGGGTGCTCGCCTTCATCTACTTGCTTGCGGAGGCTCAAGGGTCAGGCGCGGGGCAAGCCCTGCTCGACGACGTGCTCGGAGACGAGCCGGCCAGCCTGTGGGTGCTCGAGGAGAATCCACGAGCTCGAGCCTTCTACGCGAAGAGCGGGTTCGTTCCCGACGGGTCGCGTCAGCCGACCGGAATGGGCGGTACCGAGATCCGCCTCGTGCGTTAACGACGAACGCCGCCGGGTGTGCCCCGACGGCGTCCACGTCATAAGGGTGCGAGCTAGCCCTCGTTGGCGAGCGGTGTCTCCGGCTCGTCGTCGATCCACAGGTCGTCGTCGGCGCGCAGCGTCTGCCACGCGGCGTAGGCGACGGCGGCGAAGGCAACGACTCCCACACCGATGAGGATGTAGCGGCCGGGACCCGCGGGCTTCGGCTTGATCAGGCCGACGCTCGTGCCGACATCTGTTCCGATGCGAGTGGCTTTGCTGATCGCATCCCGAACCTGGCGGTTCTTGGCCACCTCGATGGCGGCAAGCGCCGTGCCGAGTGCCGACGTCATGGCGGGGAGCACGTCGCTCACCAGACGCTCGCGACCAGACTCGGCGGCGGAGCGCGCGGTGCGCAACCCGGTATTCACCGCGGGCTTCACGGTGTCTTCGAAGGTCTCCCGGATGCGGGGCGACACTTCTTCGCGGGCGTAGTGTGCGGCCTGCCGGCTCGCATCACGAACAACCCGTGAGGCGTGATCGAGGAGTTCCTTCTGGTCCTCCCACAGATCTTCTGCCTGGCCCTTCAGCCGGTTGAGCTCTTTCCGGCGCTTACGCGATAGTGCCATGGGGAAACCTCCAGTGGGGAATCAAATCCGTGTATCAATACTGGCACGGTGCCCGGTTTCGTACTAAAGCATTGCCTGTGAGGCCACTGGGTGATAACGGGACTCTTGCAGAATGCGCATGCAAGAATTGTCACCATGCACACTGCCGTCGCCACCATGAAGACCAACCTCGGAACCATCAAGCTCAACCTCTTCGGCAACCACGCGCCGAAGACCGTTGACAACTTCACGGGGCTCGCCACGGGCGCGAAGGAGTGGACGCACCCGGCCACGGGCAAGACCTCGAACGACCCGCTGTACAACGGCGTGGTCTTCCACCGCATCATCAAGCAGTTCATGCTCCAGGGCGGCGACCCCCTCGGCCAGGGCATCGGCGGCCCCGGCTACGAGTTCGATGACGAGATCAACGGCGAGCTGAACTTCAACGAGCCCTATGTACTCGCCATGGCGAACGCCGGCACGCGCGGCGGCAAGGGAACCAACGGCTCCCAGTTCTTCATCACGACCGTGCCCACCCAGTGGCTGCAGGGCAAGCACACCATCTTCGGCGTCGTCGCCGACGAAGAGTCGAAGCGCGTCGTCGACGCGATCGAGGCTGTCGAGACCGACTCGCGGGACAAGCCCCTCAGCGACGTGGTCATCGAGAGCATCACCGTCGACGAGGTCTGATCCTCGGTGACGAGCGCGCCGAGCTCCTCGGCCAACTTCTGCTACCGGCATCCCGACCGGCAGAGCTACATCCTGTGCCAGCGCTGCGGGCGCACGATCTGCCCGCAATGCCAGACTCAGGCCGCGGTAGGAGTGCATTGCCCCGAGTGCGTGAAAGAGGGGCGCGCGAGCATGCCCCGCGCTCGATTCAACCCCCTGGCGGGGATCACCCGCAGTGATCAGCCCTGGGTGACCTGGGCGATCATGGCGCTCTGCGTCATCGTCTACCTGCTGCAGATCATTCCCGGCAGCACGGTGACGCAGGCGTTCGCGTATATCGCGGCACTTCCCTGGGCGGCGAGCGAGCCGTGGCGCATGATCACCTACGCGTTCCTGCATGGTGGGCTCCCGCACATCGCGCTCAACATGCTCTCGCTCTTCCTGTTCGGACCCGTGCTCGAGCGCAGCCTCGGGCGGGTCCGCTACCTCGCGTTGTACCTGGTGAGTGCCTTCGGCGGAGCCGTCGCCGTGCTGCTGCTGAATCCGGGCGGCTCCGTGGTGGGGGCATCCGGCGCGATCTTCGGGCTACTGGGTGCTGTGTTCATCATCCAGCGCAAGCTCGGCGGGAACACGTCGCAGTTGCTCGTGATCATCGTGCTCAACCTTGCGATCGGGTTCTTTCCGGGCACGAACATCTCGTGGCAGGGGCATGTCGGCGGGCTGGTTGCCGGAGCCGCTGTGGCCTTCGTCTACCTGCGCACTCGCAACCGCAGCCAACGCGTGCTGCAAGCGGTGCTCGTGGCCCTCGTCGCGGCGATCCTCGTGGCGCTCACTGCGGTGCGGCTGGTCGTCGCGACTCTCGTCTAGCGAGAGTTATCCACAGGCCTATCCACACTGGGTATAACTACACCAGTGTAGTTCGGGGTGATTCAGCGCCAGCGGGTGGTCATGAGGAAGCCGATGAACATGATCCCGAACCCGACCAGGATGTTCCACGAGCCGAGTGTGGGGATGGGCAGCGTGCTGCCGCTCACATAGAAGACGATGATCCACACGAGGCCGAGGAGCATGAAGCCGAACATGACCGGCTTGAACCAGACCGGGTTGGGCGCCTGCTCACCGGAGCGGGTCTCGACGGGGCGGGCGGTCTTGGTGCGTGCAGACGTACGGGCCATGGGCACGATACTAGCGTGAACCGCTGGAGAGAGGCTGGTTCAGCCGTGTTCGGGGGAGGTCACACCGGCGGCATCACGGCCTAGAATCGACCCTATGTCCACCCAGTCCATGCGCAGGCGTGCGGGTAGGCCGGTCCGCCGGCACCGCGTGAGTGTCGTGGGGATTCTCGGGGAGCTGTTCATCACCGCGGGCGTCGTCGTGCTCATGTTTCTCGGCTGGCAGGTGTGGCTGGGCAACCTCATCGACGGCAACGCCCAGAAGAACGACTCGGTAGCCCTCAGTCAGACCTGGAACAAGGGCGAAGCGCCGAAGACCGTCACGAACGAGCGGCCGGACCCCGGTCCCCCGGTCGTCGGAACGGCACCAGAGAACGCCGTGCAGTTCGGCAACATGATCATCCCGAGGTTCGGCGCGGACTACATCCGGCCGATCGCCGAAGGCATCGGTGTCGACGATGTGCTGCGCTACGGGGTCGGGCACTATCCCGGCACGGCGATGCCGGGGGCCGTCGGCAACACGGCATACGCCGCCCACCGCACGGGGCACGGCTCGCCCTTCTTCGACATCGAGAAGCTCCAGATCGGCGACCACATCTTCATCGAGACGGAAGCGGGCTGGTACCAATACAGCGTGCGCAGCCTCGAGTACGTGCAACCGACCGGGGTCGGGGTGCTCGCACCGGTTCCCCAGGTGCCTGGCGTCGCGCCGACCGACCGCATCCTGACGCTCACGAGCTGCAACCCGGTCTACACCGCCTCTGAGCGCATCGTCGTCTACAGTCTCTACGACACCTGGTACCCCCGTGCCGGCGGGGCTCCCGCCGAGATCGCCGCGATCGTGGCTGCGGAGACGAGCTGATGTACGGCGCGCTGTGGCGAGTGCTTCCGGGCCCCTGGTGGGTGCGGCTGATGATCCTTCTCGTGCTTCTGGCCGCCGTGGTGACGGCGCTCGTGCTGTGGGTGTTCCCTTACGTCGACCAGTTCGTCACTCCGCAGGACGTTACGGTAGAGGAACCATGACCCGCATCCTCGTGATCGACAACTACGACAGCTTCGTCTACACGCTCAACGGCTACCTCATCCAGCTCGGCGCGGAGACCACCGTCCTGCGCAACGACGCGTTCGGTGCGGATGCGGCGGCCTCCGTGATCGCGGACTACGACGCCGTGCTCCTCTCGCCGGGACCGGGCACCCCCGCGGCGGCGGGCGTGAGCATCCCGATCGTGACGGCGGCGCTCGCGTCGGGCCAGCCGCTACTCGGGGTCTGCCTCGGCCATCAGGCGATCGCCGAAGCGCTCGGCGCGACCGTCACTCACGCCGACGAGCTCATGCACGGCAAGACATCGCTCATCGAGCACGACGGCAGCGCGTTCTACGACGGAGTTCCCCAGCCCTTCACCGCCACGCGATACCACTCGCTCGCGGTTGTGGACTCCACGGTGCCGGCCGACCTCATCGTCACGTCGCGCACGCAGGGCGGCGTCATCATGGGCCTGCGCCACGAGAGCGCCCCGCTCTTCGGTGTGCAGTTCCACCCCGAGTCGGTGCTCACCGAGGGCGGCTACCGGATGCTCGGCAACTGGCTCGCCGTCGCGGGACTGCCCGAGGCTGCCGAGACCGCGCGCGGCCTCACCCCGCTCGTCAAGCTCTAGCCAGCACACACCCGAATCGACACTGTCGACTTCTGCGGCTGGTCGCCGAGGATCGACTGCGAGGCGACGGTGCCGCCGGAGCAGCTGCTGTCGACCTGCACCTTGATCACGAGCTGCAGCGCACTGAGCGCGGCGTTGGCGGCGGCGGTGGTCTGGCCGGTGACATCCGGAACGCTCACGAGCCCGTTCGAGACGGTGAGGTTGACCGTGTCGCCGAGGCGGATCGTCTTGCCGTTGGCGACTGTCGCTCCCGCGGCGGGGTCGGAGCTGATCACGGAGCCTTGGGCCAAGTCGGGCGAATACGTCACCGTGGAGGTGCCGTACTTGAGCTTGGCGGCCTCGATGGCGGCGATGGCGTCGGCTTCGGACATCCGGCTCACATCGGGAACGGTCACGGCCTGCTCGCCGGACGACACGTAGACCTTCACCGTGAAGTCGGGTGCAACGGTGGTTCCCGCTTCGGGGTCGGTGCGGATGACCGCGCCCTCGGGCACCGTGGAACTCACCTCGTCGAACCTCGTGTTCTGAAGCTTGGCATCGTCGAGGGCGTTCGACGCGTCGTCGTAGGTCTGGCCGACGACGTTCGGGACGTTCGTCGAGAGGTTCGGCGCGAGCTGGGTGGGGGAGAGGTTGAAGGTCCAGAACACGACGGCGAGGATGATGACCACCATGCTCGCGATGCCCGCCCAGATCCACGCGACGGGCGGGCGGTTCTGGGTGCGCACGATCCGCTCGTCCTCGTCGACGGTGAGCTGGCGAAGCGCAGCCTCGGAGCCGGCCACGGAGCTCGGGTTGACGCCGAAGAGCGTCGCGTTGAAGTCGTTGACCGCGACCTGCTTGCGCGCCGGGACGGAACCGGCGGCGGCGGACTCGACGTCCGCACGGAACTCCCCGGCGCTCTGGTAGCGCTCGAAGCGGTCTTTCGAGAGGGCGCGCAGCACGACGGCGTCGAGCGCGGGCGAGACCTTGGGGTTGAGCGAGCTCGGCGGGACCGCCTCCGAGTTGACGTGCTGGTACGCGACGGCGACGGGGTTGTCGCCGCGAAACGGTGCCCGCCCGGTCAGGAGCTCGAACAACACGATGCCCGTGGAGTAGAGGTCGGTGCGAGCATCCACGGCCTCGCCGCGCGCCTGCTCCGGAGAGAAGTACGACGCGGTGCCGACGATGGCGCTGGTTTCGGCGATGGTGGCCGAGGAGTCGGAGATGGCGCGCGCGATACCGAAGTCCATGACCTTCACCTGGCCGTTGGCGGCGATCATGATGTTGCCGGGCTTGATGTCGCGGTGCACGACACCGGCGCGGTGCGAGTACTCGAGAGCGGTCAGGACCTGCTCGATGATGCGGCACGCCTCGGCGGGCTCGAGGGGACCCTCGGCAACGACGTCTTTGAGGAGTCGGCCGTCGACGTACTCCATGACGATGAACGGGACGAGCGTCTCGACGCCGTTCACGTCGCGAACCGTCTCCTCCCCCGCGTCGAAGATGCGCACGATGGTGGGGTGCGCCATCTTGGCCGCGTCCTGTGCCTCGCGGCGGAACCGAGTGCGGAATGCCGGGTCGTTGGCGAGAGAGGGCTTGAGCAGCTTGATGGCAACCCGGCGACCGAGGCGGTTGTCCTGGCCGACGTGGACGTCGGCCATTCCGCCGCGACCGATGAGGTCACCGATCTGGTAGCGACCAGCGAGCTGGCGCACGCCCTGTGCAACGCCTTCGACCACGAAACCACCCCTTTGCGACGGCACCGTCTGTGGACAATACCTCAGTCAGTGTAACCGCAGACGCGGATCAGTTCCCTGTGACGGAGACCTGGTCGGAGCTTTGCGACTCGACGCTGGTGCAGATCGCCGAGTACGAGACGACGGTCGGCTGTCCGGCGGGGAGGAGCGTGATCTGCACGGATGTCTGCGTCGGCCCGACATTCGGACCGCCGGCGAGGCCGCCGTTAGTCTGGATGTTGAAGTGGTCGAGCGACTGGCCGGCGGGGCATCCGTTGTAGCTGGTCCAGCTGAAGGTGACGACATCGCCGCCGAGGTACGGACCTGCCGGATACGTCATCGCCGAGGGCTTGGTGGCCTCCGCGGGCGGCGGCACCGAGTCGTAGAACGAGACGGTGATCGTCTCGCCCACGCGGACGTTGCCCTTGGGGTTCACGCTGTAGGCGAGCCCGACCTGGTCGTCGGTGGTGGCGGCAGTGCCGACGCGAGCGTCGAGCTTGAGACCGAGCCCCGTGAGGTAGGTCTCGACGACATCCTGCGTTCGGCCGATGATGTCGGAGTCACTCAGGTTCACGCGCTTGTCGCCCGTTGCGCTGGGCGTGGGCGAACTCGTCGGCTTGGTCGCCGTCGTACTGGTGTCGGTCGGCTTCACCGGCCCCGCGCCGGGAGTGGCGAGGAGAGCGATGATCGTGCCGATGAGAACTACGGCGAGCAGTGAGACGAGGGCGATAAGCGGCCAGGTCCACGGGTTGCGGCGCTTGGTCTCGGTGGGCAGCGACGGGGTGGAGACCGGTCCGTTGGCGGGCAGTAGCTGGGTTGCTTGCGTGCTCTGCCCGTAGTTGGGGCCGATGGTTGCGGCGTGGCTTGCTCCGAGAATGCCCGGCACGGCCGCGGCCGCGGCTGCGACATCCCCGCGGCGCAGTGCCTGGGCGGCGCGCGCAAGGTGCGCTGCCGACGAGGGGCGGTCTGCGGGGTTCTTCGCGATGCACGCGTAGACGAGGTTGCGCACGGGCTCGGCGACGGTGGCCGGCAGCTCGGGTGGGGTCTCGTTGATCTGCGCCATGGCAATGGCGACCTGCGACTCGCCCGTGAACGGACGGCGGCCCGCGAGGCACTCGTACGCAACGATGCCGAGCGAGTATATGTCGGTGGTGGGCGACGCCGGATGCCCGCTCGCCTGTTCCGGCGACAGGTACTGCACGGTGCCCATGACCTGGCCGGTAGCCGTGAGCGGCACCTGGTCCGCGATTCGCGCGATGCCGAAGTCGGTGATCTTGACGCGCCCGTCGGGCGTGATGAGCAGGTTGCCGGGCTTGATGTCGCGGTGCACGAGGCCCGCGGCATGCGCAGCCTGCAGTGCCATCGCCGTCTGGGCGACGATGTCGAGTACACGGTCGGCGGGCAGGACCCGCTCGCGCTCGATGATGGCGCTCAGCGCCTCGCCGGGAACTAGCTCCATGACGAGGTAGGCGCTGCCGTCTTCCTCTCCGTAGTCGAAGACGTTGGCTATGCCCTCGTGGTTGACGAGCGCGGCATGGCGGGCCTCGGCGCGGAAGCGCTCAAGGAAGCCGGGGTCGCCGAGGTATTCGTCCTTGAGAATCTTGATGGCGACGGTGCGGCCGATGACCAGGTCGGTAGCCTGCCAGACCTCGCCCATGCCCCCGATCGCTACGCGACTGGAGAGCTGGTACCTGCCCCCGAACGTGAGGCCACTGGATGGTCTCATCTGTTTAGCACCGCCTCTAGTACTTGCCTGCCGATGGGAGCTGAGATCCCACTCGAAGTCCCGGACTGGCCGAGACCGCCTCCGTTTTGAACAACTACCGCCACGACCACTTCCGGATCCTCCGCGGGGGCGAACCCCGTGAACCAGAGGGTGTACGGATTGTCGCCGTCATTCTGTGCTGTACCGGTCTTACCGGCGACTGTGACCCCGTCTATTGTGGCATTACTCGCTGCGCCGTTGGCTACGGCGTCGACCATCATCTGGGTCATGGCGGCCGCCGTGGTGCGGCTGATCGCCTGCTTGTACACCTCGGGCTGGAACGACTGGATGCTCGAGAGGTTCGACGAGGTGACACTCTCGACGAGGTTGGGCTTCATGATCGTGCCTCCGTTCGCGATGGCCATCGAGACCATGGCCATCTGGAGCGGGGAGGCCCGCACATTCGACTGCCCGAAAGCGGAGAGCATGGTCTGGGGGGCGTCGAGCACCTGCGGGTAGACACTCTCCGTCGAGGTGAGCGGCACGTCGATGCTGTCGTTGAAGCCGAATTTCTCGGCCTGACCGAGAATCGCCCGGTACCCGAGCTGCGCGCCGAGCTCCGCCATGGGGATGTTGCACGAGAGCCGGATGGCCGTGGCGATGGTCGCCGTCTCGCCGGGGCCGCACGTGCCCTCGTCGGAGTTGCTGATGTCGAAGCTGGTCTCCGGCAAAGTGAGGGTCGCGGGGTTCGGGAACGCGCTGTCGGCGGTGAACTTGCCACTCTCGAGAGCCGCGGACGCGACCACGAGCTTGAACGTCGAACCGGGCGGGTCGAGCGCGCCCGCGAGGGTGCGGTTGATGAGCGGGTCGAGCGGATCGTTCAGCAGCTGGTTGTAGAGATCGATGACCTGGTCGGTGTCGTGGACGGCAAGTCCGTTGGGGTCGAACGTGGGCTTGGACACCATGGCGATGATCTCGCCCGTCTTCGGCCGGATAGCGATGACCGCGCCTTGGTAGTCGCCGAGGGCATCCCACGCCGCTTGCTGCACGACGGGGTCGATGGTGAGCTCGACGGAGGCGCCCTTGGGGTTCTGTCCGGTGAGGATGGCGTTCACCTGGTCGAAGAACTGGTTGTTCGAGGTGCCCGTCAGGTAGCTGTTGAGCGCACTCTCGATGCCGGTGTTGCCCTGGTTGAGCGTGAGGTATCCGGTCACAGGGGCGTACAGCGGGCCGTTGGTGTACACGCGCTGGAACTTGTAGTCGTCATCCACGGGCTGTGAGTAAGCGATGGGCTGGCCGTCAACGAGGATGGGGCCGCGCTCGGCCGAGTAGCTCGCGTACAGCGTTCGCGCGTTGCGACCGTCGGCCTTGAGGTCGTCGGCGGAGACCACCTGGATGACCGTGCTCGACAGGAACAGGCTCAGGAACATGAGCAGCACCACGGCGCTCACGCGCTTCAGTTCTTTGGTCACTGACCCACCACCAAACTCGGGGCAGCCGCATCGACGACGAGACGGGGCTGGTTGCGCACGGTATCGGAGAGTCGCAGCAGCAGGGCCGCGATGATCCAGTTGGCCACGAGCGAGGAGCCGCCCGCGGCGAGGAACGGGGTCGTGAGTCCCGTGAGGGGGATGACGCGCGTGACCCCGCCGATGACGACGAAGACCTGCAGGGCGATCACGAACGAGAGGCCGACGCCGAGGAGGCGACCGAAGTCATCCTGACCGGCGAATCCGATGCGGAAGCCGCGCGACACGAACAGCAGGTAGAGGCCGAGGATCGCGAACAGGCCCACGAGGCCGAGCTCCTCACCGAGCGCCGAGATGATGTAGTCGCTCTCGGCGAGCGGCGTGATGTCGGGGCTGCCTCGGCCGAGACCCGTGCCGATGAGGCCGCCGTCGGCGAGGCCGAACAGGCCCTGCACCAGTTGGTAGCTTCCGCCGGTTGCGTCGTAGATGTCTTGGTTGAAGGGATCGAGCCACGCGTCGAATCGGCCTCCCACATAGCTGAGCAGGCGCGAGGCGGTGAAGGCGCCCACCACGAACAGCGTGAGCCCGAGCACGATCCAACTCGAGCGGCCCGTGGCCACGTAGAGCATGACGAGGAACAGTCCGAAGTAGAGAAGTGCGGTGCCGAGGTCGCGCTGGAAGACGAGGACGAGCATGGATGCCGCGAACACCACGAGGATCGGGCCCAGGTCGCGGGCGCGGGGGAAGCGCATCCCGAGTATTCGCGTGCCCACCATGGACAGCGAGTCGCGCGCCGTCACGAGGTAGCCCGCGAAGAAGATCGCGAGCGCGACCTTGCCGAGCTCGCCGGGCTGGAAGGAGAAGGGGCCGACGGCGATCCAGAGCTTCGCGCTCGTGCCGAGGTCACTGCCGATGAACGGCAGGGCCGGGAGGATGAGGAGGACGATGCCCGCGAGCATCGCGACGTAGCGGTAGCGCTGCAGCACGCGGTGGTTGCGCACGATGAGAAGCACCGCGATCGCGAGGATGACGGCCATGGCGGTCCAGGCGAGCTGGCGCAGGCCGCCGTTGTCCCACCCCGAGAGGCCGTAGGCCAGGTCGACCCGGTAGATCATGGCGATACCGAGGCCGTTGAGCACGGTGACGATCGGCAGGATGAGCGGGTCGGCGTCGGGGGCGACAACGCGCATCGTGATGTGCATGCCGATGATGAGCAGCGCGAGCAGCCCAAACAGGAACAGCACGTGGAGCTCGAGGTGGCCGAGTGCACCCAGCTGCACGAGAGCGATGGCGGCCTCGTCGATGAGGAACGCAAGGAGCAGCAGCACGAACTCCAGGTTGCGCAGCTTGGCGGGAACCTTCAGGCGGAGGCGAATCGTCGACGTGAACGTCGACAGGGTGCCGGTCGCGGCCGCGGACTCAGGGTTTGCGGGCATCCGAGAGCCGGTCCACTATGTCCTGTGCCTCGACGAGGCTATTGGCGTTGAGAGTCGCCTGCACCTGCTGCTGGTAGTAGGGCGAGAGTTCGGTGATGTCGATGGTCGTCGTCTTGTAGACGTGCGAGAGCTTGATGGGCCCAATGTCTTGTTGCACGCCCTGGAAGATCACGACCTTGCCGTCGACCGCGCCCACGAAGTAGTGGCGCTGGGTGAACTGGTAGCCGAGCACACCGGCAGCCACGATCACGGCGATGACGATCAGCACAAAGGCCAGCCACGAGACGCGGCGCTTGCGGGCGCGCCGTCGATCCTCCTGGATGAGCGCATCCAAGTACTCGTCCGACTCGGGTTCGAAGTGGCTGTCGTCGGTGGGGGTGGTCTTGAGCGGGTGCAGCAGCAGGCTTGGCAGTCGCATGGGGCGGCGGACGCTGTCGGCCTCGAACACGAGCGGCGATGCCGCGGAGCCGACCGTCACGGGCGGCAGGTGACCGGAGTCGCCCGTCTCGTCAATGCCGACGAGCACGACTGTCACGTTGTCGGGGGCACCCTGGTCGAGGCTCTCCTTGATGAGGCGGTCGGCCGCATCCTGCGAGGCGGGGATCGCGCCGAGCACGGCCTGGATCTTCTCCTCGGCCACGTAGCTGCTGAGGCCGTCGGAGCAGATCAGCCAGCGGTCGCCGGGCAGCGTCTTCATGACCGTGGTGTCGATCTCCGGCGAGGCGTCAACGTCGCCGAGCACGCGCATGAGCACCGAGCGGCGCGGGTGGACCGCCGCTTCCTCCGCGGTGATCCTGCCGCTGTCCACCAAGCGCTGCACGAAGGTGTGGTCGGCGGTGATCTGCTTGAGCACCCCGTCCCGGAACAGGTAGATGCGCGAGTCGCCGATGTGGGCGATCGCGACATGGTCGGCCACGCGCAGCAGGCCGCTCACTGTCGTGCCCATGCCCGTGAGCTCACCGTGCTCGAACACGGTCTCGGCGAGCAGCGAATTCGCGGCGAGGAGCGCGGCCTGCAGCGCGAACTCCGCGTCGTTGGGTGAGGCGTATGCCTTGTCGGTCTCGGCGATGCGCTTGACGGCGATGGCGGAGGCGACGTCGCCGCCGGCGTGCCCGCCCATGCCATCCGCGACGACGAAGAGGTAGTGCCCGGCGTATCCGCTGTCCTGGTTGTTGGCGCGGATCTTCCCGACGTGGGAGGCTGCGGCGCTCGTGCCCGTAGTCGCCATTCACCTACCGCCGGAGTTCGAAGCTTGTGGTACCGATCTTGACCGGCGTGTTTAACGGCACCTGGGTGGGAACGATGACGCGCGTTCCGTCGAGGAACGTGCCGTTGGTCGAGTCTAGGTCTTGGACAACCCAGCCATCGGCCCAGAGCAGCAGCCGGGCGTGGTGCGTGGAGGTGTAGTCATCCCGGATGACGAGCCCAGACTCGTTCGAGCGGCCGATGGTCAGCAGCTCCTCGGGGAGGTCGATCTCCAGCCCCTCCTTCGCACCGGACGTGATGACGAGGCGACGTGCGCCGAGGGACGTTCCCGAATCCGAGCGCGGGACAGCGGCACGCGGCGCGGGGGCTGGGGGCGCTGCGGTAGCGGTGACCTGGGGGGCCGGCGCTGCCGCGGGGGTGGGCATCCGGCGCACCTTCTGGCCGAAGAGATCCGAGCGCAGGGCGTAGACGATGGCGAAGACGAAGCCCCACAGGACGACGAGGAAGCCGACGCGGAGGATGAGGAGGGTGAGCTCGCCCATCAGCTCGCCTGGGCCAGGACGCGGAAGACGATGCGAGTGCGCCCGATGTCGATAACGGAGTCGGGCGGCAGGGGCGCCTTGGCCACCGGGTTTCCGTTGAGCTTCGAGCCGTTCGTGGAGCCGAGGTCGTTCACCTCGGCGCGAGTGCCGTCCCACAGGATCTCGACGTGCCGACGGGAGATCCCGGTGTCATCAACGGTGATGTCGGCGTCGCTGCCGCGGCCGATGACCGTGTGGGAGTGGAGGATCGGATGGCGCGTGCCGTTGATCTCGAGCACCGGGGTCCACGCCACCGTGCCCTGCACGTTGACGGACTGGATCTCCATCATCCCGGCGCTCAGGCTCGGGTCTTCGGAGAGGGAGATCGAGATGCCGCCGGCGAACGAGTAGTGCTGCGCTGCGGCATGCGCCTGCACGAGCTGAGTGAGCTCGTCGATGAGCGTGTCGCCGAGGCCCGTCATGGTCTCGAAGTCGCTACGGGCGAGGCGCACGGTGAACTTGTTGGGCACGAGGATGCGGTCGCGAGCGACGACGGCTGCCTTCGTGTCGAGCTCGCGGCGCAGGGCCGCCGTGATCTCCACAGGCTGCAGCCCGCTCCGGAAGGTCTTCGCGAAAGCGCCGTTGACGGCGCGCTCGAGACCTTTCTCGAAGTTGTCCAGCAGGCCCACAGGTCTCCCCAAGTTGCTTGTGTCGGTAAGAGGAATGTTAGCCGGTGGGCCTCGGAAGGGGCCGTCGCCACAGCACAAGCGCAGCCACGGCTCCGAGGAGCACCACGGCGGCGAGGTAGTAGAAGCCCGCGGTGAACTGACCCGTCGCGTCTTTCAGCACCCCCAGGGCGAGCACTGAGAGGAAGCCGCCGAGGTTCGCCGCGAAGTTGCCGAACCCCGAGCTGAGCCCCGCGAGGCCGGGGCCGAAGAGCCTTCGCGGAATCGCGAACAGCGGTCCGAAGTACAGCTGGATGAACACCGCGATGAGCCCGATCACAACGAGCAGCAGCGGGATGCTCGTGATCTCCCCCACCACGGAGAACAGCAGGGTGAGGGCCACGAGCGACACGGCGATCACGAGCAGGGGACGGCCGAGCCGGTCGGAGAGGATGCCCCCGCCGATGTTCGAGGGCGCGGTGATCGCGGCGGAGAGGGCGACGACCAGTCCGGCGCTCGCGAGCGGGAGCCCGCGCTCCTCGATAAGGAAAGCTGGCAACCACAGCCCGAAGCCCGAGACCGCCGTCAGTCGCGCGAACTGGATGACCGCCAGAAGCCACCACGCACTGGTGCGCCAGACCCAGCGGGTGGGGGCCGGGGCATCCGTCTCGTGCGCCGGCACGTCGTCGCCCAAGAACCAGAACGCCGCGAGAACTCCGAGCGCGACGGCGCTCGAGAGCACGATGACGCCCTGCCAACCGAGCGGCCCGACCAACAGCGGTCCAACGAGGTTGATGACGATGTTCGAGGAGAACCCGCCCGCCACGAACAGGCCCATGGCCGTGGCCCGGCGCTCGGGCGAGAAGTGGCGGGTCATGAGCAGCAGGCCGGGGATGAACATGGCGGCGCGGAAGATTCCGGCGGCCGCCTGCAGTACGAGCATGAGGCCGAACGAGTCGCTCACCGCGAACAGGATGGCGAACACGTTGGCGCCGAGCACTCCTACGGCGAAGAGCTTCTTGGGGCTGATCCGGTCGGCGAGAACTCCCGCGGGGATCTGCATGATGGCGTAGGAGCCGGTGGCGACGGCGGCCAGGAGACCGGCCTGGGTGAAGCTCAGGCCCAGATCGCTGCGGATGAGAGGCAGGAAGAGCGCGATCGCACCGATGGCGATGGCCTGGGTGCTCTGGGCGACGACGATGAGCGTCGCGTTGATCGCGACGCCGCGAGTGCGGGAGGCCATGGTTCCGACAACGCTACCGTTGAGTGGTGCGCGTACTTGAGCTGTGGCGATACCCCGTCAAGTCGCTGCAGGGCGAGCTCCTGCAGACGGCGACGCTCGGCGCGCAGGGCATCGAGGGCGATCGCCGGTTCGCGATCTTCGATCTGGAGACCGGGTTCGGCCTCACCGCGCGCAAGGTTCCCGAACTGCTGTTCGGTTCGGCGCGGTGCACCTCGGACGGCGTCGAGGTGATACTCCCCGACGGAACTGTGGCTGCGGATGACGCGGCCCTCAGCACCTGGCTCGGACGCGAGGTTGCCCTGCGCTCCACTGACGAGGTTGCGGTGCGGCGGCATGAGAGCGTGGACGACTTCGAGAACGAGGGCGACTGGAATCCGTTCGAGGGGGCGACAGGCTCGTTCCGCGACTCGGAGGCGACAGTGGTCTCGCTCGTGTCGGAGGGGACGCTGCGCGGCTGGGACCGACGACGGTTCAGGTCGAACATCCTGCTGTCGGATTCGGGTGAGGACGACCTCGTCGGCAGGCGCGTGTCGGTGGGCGGCGCGGTCGTGGACATCACCAAGCAGGTGGGCCGCTGTGTCATGGTCACGCGCGCCCAGCCGGGCGAGGTCTCGAAAGACCTGGACGTGCTGCGCACCATCCACCGGGAGCGCGGCGGCAAGCTCGCCGTCGGCGCGTCGATAGTCGTGCCGGGTACCGTGGCCGTGGGCGACACCGTACTTCTCTGATGCCCTGCGCATTGTGATAATCTCGCTCAGTCGGTGGCACGCCATCGGCCGGTGAGCGCGAGTGGCGAAATTGGCAGACGCGCACGGTTCAGGTCCGTGTGCCCGTGAGGGCATGGGGGTTCAAGTCCCCCCTCGCGCACCGCGAGAGAGAGCGTCCCACTCGGGGCGCTCTTTCTTCGTTTAGCCTGACGCCCTACGCCGGGGGTGCGACTCGGTGCGTGAGCACCCTCGCGCTCGAACCCCGAGCGGGCCATACTGACCGCATGAGACTCCACCGCTTCCGCACCGCCGCCGTGGCCGCCGTTCTCCTCGTCGGGCTCGCCGGATGCGCCGCGCCCGGTCCTGTGGTGGCGCCGATCGTCGTGAACGCCGGTGACATCCAGGGCAGCACGGTCGAGGTGCCGCTCAACAGCACGCTCGTCATCAATACGGGTGACCTCGCCGTGGACAGCTACACCGCCCAGGTCACAGACTCGTCGATTGCCGAGTTCGTGCAGGGCAAGGACGACGGAAGCGCGAGCTTCAACCCCGGCTTCGAACCGAAGGCCGTAGGCGAGACCGACGTCACGCTCACGAACAAGGACGGCGGGATCGAGCCCCTCGAGTTCACGCTCAAGGTCGTCTCGCCGTAGTCAAGGCCCGGCAGCGTCGAACTCGCGGTGCTACGGTCGGCAAATGACCCGAATAGCGGCGGTAGCACCAGTACTGCCTGAGTTCGCGTACACCCAGGCCGAGATCACCCGCGAGCTCGCGCCGCTCATCTCCACCGTGCCGTCGAGGCGCGCCGTACTGGAACGGATGCACGCTGCGAGCGGCATCGGAACCCGCCACACGGCCCTCCCCCTCGAGCGCTACCGCGACCTGGGCACGTTCCGCGAGTCGAACGACATCTTCATCGAGGTGGCCACCGATCTCGCGGAGAGGGCGCTGCGCACCGCGCTCGCCGACGCCGGCCTCGAGGCGCCCGACGTCGACTTCATCATGTTCACCTCCGTGACCGGGATCGCGGCACCGTCGATTGACGCGCTGCTGGTCTCTCGGCTCGGGCTGCGGCCCGACGTGAAGCGCATGCCCTCCTTCGGGCTCGGGTGCGTGGCGGGAGCCTCGGGGCTCGCGCGCGTGCACGACTACTTGGTGGGGCATCCGGATCAGGTCGGTGTGCTGCTGAGTGTCGAGTTGTGCTCCCTCACTCTCCAGCGCGACGACGAGACGATCGCGAACTTCGTGGCGACCGGGCTCTTCGGCGATGGCGCTGCGGCGGTGGTGCTCGTGGGTGACGAGCGTGCGGAGCCGGGAATCCGGATCGTCGACACCAGGAGTTCCTTCTATCCGGACACCACCGATGTCATCGGTTGGCACGTGGGCGGCACCGGATTCGAGATCGTGCTCACGGCGGGCGTCGCCGAGGTGATCGAGAAGCACTTCCCCGCGGAGGTGGAGGCCTTCCTCGGTGACAACGGGATGCAGGTGGCCGACGTCTCGGCGTGGGTTGCACATCCGGGCGGGCCTCGCGTGCTCGAAGCGTTCGCCAGCTCACTCGACGTGCCGGCCGCGGCGTTCAGCCCCTCGTGGACGACGCTCGAGCGCGTGGGCAATCTGTCGTCTGCCGCGGTGCTGCACGTGCTCGCCGACATGTGGGACCAGCCCGCGGGTGCGAAGGGCCTGCTCTTCGCGCTCGGGCCAGGAGTGAGCGCCGAGTTCGTGCTGCTGGAGTGGCCGTGAGCGTCGCGCTGTACATAGCGTTCATCCTGCTTACCGGGGCGGAGCGGATCTACGAACTCGTCGTCTCCCGTCGAAACGCCGCCGCGGCCTTTGCCCGTGGAGGAGTGGAGCACGGCCAGCGGCACTTCCCGTGGATGGTCGCGCTGCATACCGGCCTGCTGCTCGCGTGCATCGCGGAAGTGGTGTTCCTCGCCCGCCCGTTCATCCCCGCGCTCGGCTGGCCGATGCTCGCGCTCGCGCTGCTCTGCCAGGCCGGGCGCGCGTGGATCATCCGCTCGCTCGGGCAGCAGTGGAACACGCGCGTGATCGTGGTCCCCGGTGCCGCGCGCGTCGTCGACCGCGGCCTGTACCGCGTCATGACGCACCCGAACTATGTGATCGTCGCGGTGGAGGGCATCGCGCTGCCGCTCGTGCACACCGCGTGGATCACCGCGATCGCGTTCACCGTGCTCAACGCCGTCTTGCTGCTCGGGTTCCGTATCCCCACCGAAGACAAGGCGCTGAAGGCACTGGTGTGACAGACGTCGACGTCATCGTGGTGGGCGGTGGCCCGGTCGGGCTGGCCGCCGCCATCGAGGCGAGGCTCGCCGGGATGACCGTGGCTATCGTCGAGCCGCGTGAGGGTGTCATCGACAAGGCGTGCGGTGAAGGGCTCATGCCCGGCGCTGTGCCGCTGCTCGCGCGTCTCGGAGTGGACCCTGCAGGCATGCCCCTACGCGGCGTGAGCTACAACACCCCGAGGAGCCGGGCCGACCACGTGTTTCGCACGGGCGCGGGGAGAGGGGTGCGGCGGACCGTGCTGCATTCCGCCCTGAGTGCGCGCGCCGTCGAACTGGGAGTCGAGCGGCTTGTCGCTCGGGTTGATGCGCTCGAACAGGATGATGCGGGGGTGTGGGCTGCGGGCATCCGGGGCTCATGGCTCTTCGGTGCGGACGGGTTGCACTCGACAGTGCGCAGGCTCGCGGGGCTCGAGCGGGAGGTGCCGCGCGCTCGTCGCAGGTTCGGGATCACACGGCACTTCGCCGTGGCGCCGTGGAGTGACCTCATCGAGATCCACTGGGCACCGCGTGCCGAGGTGTACGTGACGCCGCTCGCGCCCGACCTCGTGGGGGTGTCGCTGCTGGGAGCGCCGCGGTCGGACTTCGACGAGACGATAGCCGGGATTCCGGCGCTCGCGGCGCGACTGGGCGGCCTCACCTCGGTGAGCGGGCTGAAAGGTGCGGGGCCGTTCCGGCAGCGCGCCACGGCACCGTCACGTGGGCGGGTGCTGCTCGTGGGAGATGCCTCCGGATACGTCGACGCCATCACGGGCGAAGGGCTTCGGCTCGGGTTCGACCAGGCGCGGCACGCCGTGTCGCACGCCCTCGGTGGGGGCGACTACGACCGGCAGTGGAGGCGCACGACGCGCGACTTCCGCGTGCTCACGCGTCGGCTCGTGCTCGCGGCGACGTCGCCCGCACGGCCGGCGATCGTGCCCCTCGCCCGCATGATGCCGGGGTTGTACGGGTCGGTGGTCGAGAAGCTCGCGCGCTGAGCTCAGGCGCTCGCGGCGGCGAGCAGGCGAGTGAGGGCGTCGCGGGTGGCCTCGAGTTCCGCGACGGGCATGCCCAGCCGCGAGACGATCTGGGCGGGGACCTTCTCCGCCTCCGCGCGCAGGGCAGCGCCCGCATCGGTGAGGGCCACGTCTAGGGCGCGCTCATCAGCCGCGTTGCGGGCGCGTGTGAGCAGGCCCGCGCCCTCGAGTCTCTTGAGGAGCGGGGAGAGCGTGGCTGGCTCGAGGTGCAGGGCCTCCCCGATGTCGCGTACGGTGCGCGGGCTGCGTTCCCACAGCGCGAGCATCACGAGGTACTGCGGATGCGTCAGCCCCAGTGGTTCGAGCACCGGCCGGTAGAGGCCGATGACGCTGCGCGAGGCTGCTGCCAGCGCGAAGCACACCTGTCGGTCGAGGGCGAGGAGGTCATCCGTCATTTAGTTAGTATACTAACTATTTGTGAGCAAACTTAAATGGTGGCAGCGCCTCAACAAGGCGATCTTCCCCTACATGGGCCCGGCACAACTGGGCCCCTTCGACGAACCCCCGCTGCCCTCGGTCGCCGAGAAGCCGTGCCCGCTGTGCGGCAAGCCCATGAGCGGCCACACCTTCGAGCGCAGCCAAGACCATCACTCCACGAGGATGCACTGCCCGGCGTAACCGCGGGGTTCAGCCGAGCAGCAGCGCCGTGAGCTCGGCGGCGTCATCGACGACGCCGATGGTGCCGACCTCCTCGGCCGGTGAGCCGTAGCCCCAGCGCACGAAGATCGTGGGCACGTCGTGGGCTGCGGCGCCCACGACATCGTGGTGGCGATCGCCCACCATCACGGGCCGCGACAGGTCGGCGCCGAAGAGGGTGAGCCGCTTGAGGGCCTCCTCCACGACATCGGCCTTGGCGCTGCGCACCTCGTCGGCCGAGGCACCCGTGATGACGTCGAAGTACTTGAGTAGGTCGTAGTGCTCGAGGATGAGGGTCGCCGGAGCCTCGGGCTTCGAGGTGGCGAGCGAGAGGGGGATGCCGCTCTCGTGGATCTTCTTCAGCAGCTCCGCGACGCCGGGGTAGACCGCCGCATCGAAGACGCCGGTCTTCAGGTACTGGGTTCGGTAGATGTCGAGCGCACGCTGTGACTGCTCAGGGGTGAATCCGGCGAGATCGCGGAAGGAGTCGAGGATGGGCGGCCCCACGTAGGCAACGAGCTCGGCCGGCGTCGGGACCGGAAGGCCCAACTGCTCGAACGTGTACGCGAGAGTTGCCGTGATACCGGGGGCCGAGTCGACGATCGTGCCGTCGAGGTCGAAGAGGATACAGCTGAACTCGGGCACCGGATAAGCCTAGCCGCGGGGGCGCCGCGCGGAATACGGTGACACCATGTCAGAGACGACCGCACAACCGCGCCGGACGCACGACCTCGCGGTCGTCGCCAGCTCGCTGCTCATCGCCTTCCCCCTCCTCGTGAGTTCGATCACGAAGGGCGTCTTGTTCGCGGCCAATCCCGCGAATGTGGACATCACCAACGGACTCGCCTACCTGCGCGAACTCCTCGGCTTCGGCTTCGGGTCGCTCGGAGTGATCATCGTCATCATTGCCGTGCTGCTCGTGCTCACCCGCCGCCGGGGTGCCTCGCTGCGCCTGCCGCTCGTCGTGCTCGCGGTACAGATCGTCGTGGGGGTCGCGGTGCTGCTGTTCACGGCGCTCTCGAACAACGCGTACGACAGCTACGTGACGCTCATCGGGGGCTAGAACAACCGCGAGTCCGCGTCGTCGAGGCCGCGCATCGCGTCGTAGTCGAGGAGCAGGCACCGGATGCCGCGATCCTGCGCCAGCGTGCGGGCCTGCGGCTTGATCTCCTGCGCGGCGAAGACGCCCGTCACGGGGGCAAGCAGCGGATCACGGTTCATGAGCTCGAGGTAGCGCGTCAGCTGTTCGACGCCGTCGATGTCGCCGCGACGCTTGATCTCGACAGCCACCGAGGCGCCGGAGGCATCCGTCGCCAGGATATCGACAGGGCCGATGGCGGTCATGTACTCGCGGCGCACCAGCCGATGTCCGTCGCCGAGGAGGTCGATCTGCTCGGCGAGCAGTTTCTGCAGGTGGGCTTCGACGCCGTCCTTCTGCAGGCCAGGATCGATGCCCAGCTCGTGCTTGCTGTCGTGCAGGATCTCGTGGATCGACACGACGAGCAGGTCGGCGGTCTTGGCCTGGGCTACGCGCCAGAGCTCGATGACTCCCGCGTCGCGCTGCTCCTGCTCGGGCTCCATGACCGTGAGGGTGCACGGCGGGCTCATCCAGTTCAGCGGCTTATACGACAGCGAGTCGGAGTGCACGAGGAGGCTGCCGTCGGCCTTCACCATGAGCAGACGGGTGGCGAGCGGGAGGTGCGCGCTCAGCCGGCCCGCGTAGTCGACGGAACACCGGGCTATGACGAGACGCACGGGTTCAGGCTACCGGAGCGGTGGATCACTCAAGGAGGTCACGGTACTGCGGCCGACACTTCATGGCGTGGATGATCTCCTCGGTGCCGTCGTCCCACACGATGACGACTGTTTCGAGGAGTCGTGCCCGCGTGTCGAAACCGATTCGCAGTTGACGCTGCGGATTCTCGTCATCGAGTGGTCCGGCTATCAACGGAGTACCGGCCGCCGCCAGAGCGTCCCTCTCACTGATGCCGTGCTTCCGGGCCGATGCCCGAACGATCACGCGACGTGTGCCCAGGCGTCGAGAGCCGCGCGAATCGCCTCAGAGCGATTCAACCCCTCGCGCTCCGCTCGTGCCATGACGGCGGCAAGTTCATCGGTCGTCAGTCGAACCGGAACGACCTGCGCGGGCGCGGCACCACGCGGGACACGACCCCAGCGGACACGCAGCTGGGCTACGTCGTATCCCGCCTCAGCCTCGTCGACCCACTCGTCGACCTGGGTCTCGTCGACTTCGTGGCCCTGTATGGTGCGTTTCATGAACTCATCGTAATACGAAACGCGGATCTAGGCGAGTTTAGGCGGGCGGCGACAGCGCTGGGCGCCGTGCCGCACGCGACACGGACAGCGCCACGATCAGCAGCACAACCACGAGCAGGAATGCACCGAGCAGTCCGACGTGCTCGCCGAGGATGCCGATGATCGACGGCCCGGAGAGGAAGGCGATCGACGCGACCGCGGCGACGGCGCTCACCCGCGCCGCCGAGTTCACGGGGTCGTCCGCGGCCGCCGAGACTCCCAGCGGGTAGCCGAGGCTCGAGCCGAGCCCCCACAGCACGACCCCGACGACGATTGCCGCGGGTGAGGCGAAGAACACGACGACGAGCACTCCGACGCCGGCCAGTGCGAAGCACGTGCGCAGGGTCGCGACGCGCCCGAACCTGTCGACGACACCTCCGCCCACGAGGCGCCCGACGGTCATGGATGCCGTGAAGACGGTGAAGTAGACAGCCGCTGCGCTCGCCGAGAAGCCGCGCTCCTCAACCATCGACAGGGCTATCCAGTTCGTCGCGGTCCCCTCGGTGAACGCCGCCCCGAGCACCATGACGCCGAGCAGCAGGGTGCGCGGCTCGACCCAGACCCGCGTGCGCTCGGCGAACGTGGTCGGCGCGTGCCGGGGGGCATCCGGCTCGACCGCGGGGAACAGCGACACGAAGAACACGGAGCCGACGACCAGGAGCGCCGCCGCCAGTGCGAAGTGCACGGGCAGGGCGAGGGATCCGAGGCTCGCAAGGGCACCGAGCCCTGCCCCCGCGAAGGTGCCGATCGACCACGTCGCGTGGAACAGCGGCAGGAGCGTCCGGTTGCCCGCCCGGTCGATCTCGGCAGCCTCCACGTTGAGCGACACGTTGGCGAGCGAGTTTCCGAACCCGTACACGACGAACGCCGCGAAGGCGAGCGGATAGCTGTGAACCACTCCCACGGCGACTCCGACACTCGCAAGGCCGAGCGACGAGACCAGCAGTGCGAGCCGCATGGTCGCGCGCACGTGAAGGGCGTGCAGTACATGGCTCGACACGAGGATCGCCACGATCGATCCGACGGGCAGGGCCGTCACGAGGCCGCCCATGTGGATGATCCCGATGCCGAGCCCGTCGGCGATGGCCGGCGTGCGCGAGGCCCACGTGCCCGTGCCGACACCGTTGAAGAGAAAGAGCAGGAAGACTGCAGCGCGCCAGCGGGTCATGAGGCGTTGTCTACGAGCATCCGTTCACACTACGACTGGGGGTCGTCGAACGTGTCGACGGGCGCAGCCGCGGTCTTCGCGGGTTCGCGCGCGGCGCCGGCGACGAGTGCGCCGATGGCCGTGAGCACGAGAACGACGATGAGCGAATGGATGACCCCGAAGTGCTGCCCGAGCAGGCCGATGACCGGGGGGCCGACGAGGAAGGCGAAGTAGCCGATCGTCGCCACGGCACTCACCCGTGCTGCTGCCGTCTTGGGATCGTCGGCCGCCGCCGACATCCCCACGGGGAAGCCGAGCGAGGCGCCGAGGCCCCACAGCACGGCGCCGGCGATGGCGATGGGCACGATCGGCACGAAGATGAAGATCACGAGGCCGAACGCGGCGAGCAGGAATGTCGCGCGCAGCACGAACACGCGGCCGAAGCGGTCGAGCAGGAAGATCCCGCCGAGGCGGCCGGCGGTCATGGCCGTGACGAAGATGCCGAAGATGAGGGCGCCCGTCGCGTTCGAGACGGCGTGGCCGTCGACCGAGGCGATGGCGATCCAGTCGTTGGCCGATCCCTCCGCGAAGGCGGCGGCGAGCACGAGCACGCCGATGAGGATGGTGCGGCGGTCGCGCCAGATCGAGAGGCGGCCGCGCCAGGTCTGCGAGTGGTCGTCGGCAGCGGCGGGTGCGCCATCCTCGACGACGATCTCGGGCTGTAGGTAGCGGCGCACGAACAGCATGGCGGCGATGATGAGCACCGCGACGGCACCGAGGTGCACCGCGATGGGAGTGCCCGAGACCTCGGCGAGGGCGCCGAGTCCCGCGCCGAGCATCGTGCCGAAGCTGAAGAAGGCGTGGAAGACGGGCATGATCGCTCGCCCGAGCGCGCGCTCGTTGGCCGCTCCCGAGACGTTCATGGCGACATCCGTCATGCCGGATGCCGCGCCGAACACCAGCAGCCCGAAGAAGGCCACGGGGAAGCTGGGGCCGACGGTGGCACCGACCCCGGCGATCGCGATGCCGATCGAGGTGGCGATGAGCCCGATGACGATGGTGGCGGTCGCGCCGAGCTTGGCGACGACGTGGCTCGAGGCGATGAGGCCGATGATGGAGCCCGCCGCGATGCCGAAGATGAGGAAGCCGACCTGGGCGGGTTCGAGGTGCAGGGCATCGCGCGCGGCGGGCAGGCGCGAGATCCAGCTGGAGATCGCGATGCCGGGCAGCGCGAAGATGACGAAGATGGCGTTGCGCCAGGCGATGACCTGGCCGCGCGTCAGTGCTGTGGTGGTGCTCATGGTTCCCCTCGAAGTCCTCTCGAATCGATTCGATTCGATTCGATTCGACTAAGCTACAGCGACATGGATGCCGGAGCAAGTGACAAACCCGCGAGACCCAATCTCGCCGCTGTCGCAGCGCTCGCGGGAGTCTCGCCGTCGACGGCCTCCCTCGCCTTCAGCGGCGCCGGACCGGTCTCGGACGCCACGCGCGCGAAGGTTCTCGAGGCCGCAGAGCAGCTCAACTACGGCGGGCCGGATCCGCGCGCGCAGTCACTGCGCCGGGGCCGTTCTGGCATCGTCGGCGTGGTCATGGAAGACCGCCTGCGCGAGGCGTTCCGTGACCCGATGAACGTCGCCATGCTCGACGGACTCGCCGACGCCCTCGGCACCGCGGGCCTCGGCCTGCTGCTGATGACGGAGCGCGACAGCCTCGCCTCCGCCCCCATGGACGCCGTGGTGCTGGTCGGCTGCAGCACCACGCTCGACAAGACCGTCGTCATACTGCGGCAGCGCGGCATGCCCGTCGTGGCCATCGAGGCCGAGCCCATGGCGGATGTGCTCTCCATCGACCTCGACAACCGGGACGGCACGGCCCGCGCCGCGCGGCACCTGCACGAGCTCGGGCACACGCGGGTGGCGCTCGTGACCCTGCCCCTCGAGCCCGAGCACGGGCGGGGCGAGCTCACGGAGGAACGGATCGACTCGTCGACGGCGTTCACCGCGCGGGAGCGCATCCGGGGCGCACGGGATGTCTACCCGGAGATCGGCGGAGTGGTCGCGGCGGGCAGCCTCGTGGAGGAAGGGCTCCTCGCGGGGCGCGAGCTCCTGGCTCGCGCGGTGCGGCCGACGGCGGTCATTGCGCAGAGTGACCTGCTGGCGCTGGGGGTGATCCGGGCGGCTGAGGAGGCGGGCATCCGCGTACCCGAAGAGCTGAGCGTGGTCGGTTTCGACGGCGTGCGCATCGAGGGCGCGGCCCCCTACGAGCTGACGACGCTCGTGCAGCCGGCGGTGGAGAAGGGGCGCGCAGCGGGAACGGCGGTGGTCGAGCTGCTCGCCGACGAGTCGCCCGTGCCGCGCTCGTTCACGAGCGAGTTCCGCCTGGGCAACACGACGGCGGCCGTACAACATTCATAGGATTCACAACAGTGTGAATCAGGCGTAGCATCGCGCTCATGGCAGCCGTGATCGAGGCTTCGGGCCTCCGCAAGAATTTCGGGAGGGTGCACGCCCTCGACGGTCTCGACCTCAGCGTCGGCGCGGGCGAGGTGCACGGATTCCTCGGCCCCAACGGCGCCGGCAAGTCGACGACCATCCGCATCCTGCTGGGACTCATGCGCGCGAGCGGCGGGAGCGTGAGCGTGCTCGGCAGGAACCCCTGGTCGGACGCGCAGGCGATTCACCGCGAGCTCGCGTACGTTCCGGGCGACGTGAGCCTGTGGCCCAACCTCTCCGGTGGCGAGACGATCGACCTGCTCACGGGCCTGCACGGCGGCGCGGATGCCGCCCTCCGCGCGAGTCTGATCGACGCCTTCGACTTCGACCCGCGCAAGAAGGGCCGCAGCTACTCGAAGGGCAACCGGCAGAAGGTAGCGCTCATCGCGGCCTTCGCGCGGCGCGCATCACTCTACGTTCTCGACGAGCCGACGAGCGGGCTCGACCCGGTCATGGAGGCGGTGTTCCGCGAGCAGGTGCGGCGCGTGCGGTCGGAGGGTACAACAGTGCTGCTCTCGAGCCACATCCTGAGCGAGGTGGAGGAGTTGTGCGACCGCGTCACGATCATCCGGCAGGGCAGGGCCGTCGAGACCGGGACGCTCGCCGATCTGCGCCACCTCACGAGCACCGCCGTGCGCGCCGTCACCGACGCTCCCGCCACCGACTTCGAGACGATCCCCGGCGTGCTGCACGTGCGCCGCGACGGTGAGGCACTGCTCTTCGACATGGAGACGGATGCCACCCCCGCAGCCCTCGCGCAGCTGGCGAAGCATCCCGTCCACTCCCTCACGGTGACCCCACCCTCGCTCGAAGAACTCTTCCTGCGTCACTACGGAGCGGACTCCTGATGCTGCGCCTGCTCCTCTTCCGAGCCCGCAGGGATCGCCTCACCGTGCCGATCTGGGTCGCGGCGACGGGGCTTCTCGCCTACGCGGGTGCTGCGGGCGTGCAGGCCGAGCTGCCCACGGATGCCGCCCGAGTCCCCGTGCTCCAGCTCGCGATCAGCACGCCGTCGCTCCTTGCCCTGCGCGGGCTGCCGGATGGCGGCACCCTCGGGTCGTACGTCTACTTTCAGGTCTTCTGCTACCTCGCGATCATGGCTGCACTCATGAGCACCTTCCTCGTGGTGCGCCATTCGCGGGCCGACGAGGAGCGCGGGCGGCTCGAGCTCGTGGGCGCCGCGGTGGTGGGCCGCGCGACCCCGCTCGCGGCGACCATCGCGTGGGGCGTCATCGCCAACTCGGCGCTCAGCGTACTCGTGGCTCTCGGGCTGCTCGGCGGGGGGCTGCCGGCGGCAGGCTCGTGGATCGCCGGTCTTGCCGCCGGCGCGACGGGCCTCGCGTTCGTGGGTGTCGCGGCCGTCGTGGCGCAGCTCTCCCCCACGTCGCGCGGTGCCAACGGGCTCTCGGCCGCGATCGTCGGGGTCGCGTTCCTGCTGCGGGCGGTGGGCGATGCCACGGGCACCCCCGACGTCGAGGCACTCTTCGTTACCAGTGCGTGGCCGAGCTGGCTCTCGCCCATCGGCTGGGGGCAGCACGTGTTCGCGTTCGGACGGGCGGATCTGGCTCCCCTGCTGCTGTCCGTGGGGCTGTTCGTGGTGGCAGCGGCCGGGGCATTGGTTGCGCAGTCGCAGCGGGATCTCGGCTCGAGCGCGCTGCGGGAACGCGGCGGGCGGGCATCCGGTCGCCTGCATTCGAGCCTCGGGCTCGCCTGGCGGCTGCAGTGGCCGGGAGTGATCGGCTGGGCGGTCGGCGGCCTCGCGCTGGGGTCGCTCACGGGAACCATGGCCGGGGCGATCGGAAACGCTGCGAACCTGACGGACCAGGTGAAGCACATCCTCGACCTCTTCATCCCCGGCGGAACCGGCCAGCTCACCGACCTGCTCGTGATCGCGGTGGTGGGTATCGCGGGAATCCTCGCGGCGTTCGCGGGCGCGCAGGCGGTGATGCGCGCGAGGTCCGACGAGGCCGACGGGCGCGCCGAGCTGATTCTCGCGGCACCCGTGGGCCGCGTCGCGTGGCTGCTCGGGACGGTGCTCGTCGCCGTCGTCTCCGCGGCAGTCGTCGCGCTCGCCGCGGGCCTCGGAGCAGCGCTCTCGTTCGCCGGTTCGGGTGACCCCGACCGGTTCTGGTCGAGCGTCGTCGCCGGCGTCGCGCAGCTCCCCGCCGCCCTCGCCTTCGTCGCGCTCACCACTCTCGTGTTCGCGGTGCTCCCCCGCGCGACCGTCGCGGTGGGCTGGGGGCTCGTCGCGGTGGGTGCCTTCGTCGGCCAGTTCGGTGCGCTCGTCGGAATCCCGGAATGGATGCGCGGCCTCAGCCCCTTCGCACACACGCCTCAGGTGCCCGGCACCGACGTGAACTGGCTCCCCGCCCTCCTGGTCGTCGCGGCCTCGGCGGTCATCGTCGCCCTGTCCGTGCTCGCCCTCCGGCGACGGGAGCTCACCGCGTGACCGACCCCCTCGCCCTCACCGTCAGCGTTCTCGCTGACAGCGGCTTCCCCCGCCTGCCCGCCGCCGTGCTCATGGCGCTCATGGCCGCGGAGGAAGCGGAACTGACCGCCGAGGCTCTCGCGGAGCGGACGCAGTCCAGTCCGGCCGCGATCTCGGGTGCGGTGCGCTACCTCACGACGATCGGCATGGTCCGCCGCCATGTGCTGCCGGGCACCCGGCGGTACGTGTACCTGCTGCCGGAGCATCCGTGGTACTCGGTCTCCATCGGCAAGGACGAGTTGTACTCGCACATGGTGGGGCTCGCGCGGCGGGCGGCTGCCGAGCTCGGCCCGATCGGCGCTGACCGGATGCTCGAGATGGCCGACTTCTTCGAATTCCTGCAGCGCAGACTCCCCCAGGTACTTGACGAGTGGAGGGAGCTTCGCAGCCGCGCGAACTAGGCTTTCACGCATGAGCACACCTCTCTCTTCGGGAATCGACCAGGATGAGCTCGACTCCTCCATCCGGCCACAGGACGACCTCTTCCGGCACGTGAACGGCAAGTGGATCGATCGCACCGAGATTCCGAGTGACAAGGCCCGCTACGGCTCGTTCCACGTTCTCGCGGAGGAGGCCGAGAAGGCCGTGCGCGACATCATCATCGAGTCGCAGTCGGCAGCACCCGGCACCGAGGGCCGCAAGGTCGGCGACCTGTACGCGAGCTTCCTCGACGAGGCCCGCGTGAACGCGCTCGGCGCCGAGCCGATCAGGGAGCTGCTCGCACAGGTGGCGGCGGTGAGCTCGGTGGAGTCGCTGCTGAGCACGCTCGGCACGCTCGAGCGCGGCGGATCCAGTGGCTTCGTCCAGATCTTCGTCGACAACGACCCCGGCCAGCCCGAGCGATACCTCGTCTTCGTCGAGCAGGGCGGCATCGGCTTGCCCGACGAGTCGTACTTCCGCGAGGAGAAGTTCGCCGACATCCGCACCGCCTATCAGGGCTACCTCGAGACGATGTTCACGCTCGCGGGCCTGGATGACGCCGCCGCCCGCGCCGGCCGCGTGTTCGCCCTCGAGACCGAGATCGCGAGCCACCACTGGGACAACGTCGCCACACGCGACAGCGAGAAGACCTACAACCCCATGCTCTGGTCGGCAGCCAACGACCTGCTCGGTGCCGTGGACCTCGACATCTGGCTGAACGCGCTCGGGGTGCCCGACAAGTCATTCGACGAGGTGGTCGTGCGCCAGCCGAGCTTCCTGTCGGGCCTCGAGTCTGTGCTCACCGCCGACAAGCTCGATGCCTGGAAAGACTGGCTGGCGTGGCAGGTCATCCGCTCGAACGCTGCCTACCTCTCGCAGGACTTCGTCGACGCGAACTTCGGCTTCTACGGCAAGACCCTCACGGGAACGCCCGAACTGCGTGCCCGCTGGAAACGCGGCGTCTCGCTCGTGGAGGGCGCCCTGGGCGAGGCGGTCGGTCACATCTACGTCGAGCGGCACTTCCCGGAAGCGGCCAAGACCGCCATGGACGTGCTCGTCGCCAACCTCGTCGAGGCCTACCGCCAGTCGATCACCGAGCTCGACTGGATGACCGCCGACACGAAGAAGCGCGCCCTCGAGAAGCTCGACAAGTTCACCCCGAAGATCGGGTACCCCGTGAAGTGGCGTGACTACTCGGCGCTGGAGATCGACGCCGCCGACCTGCTCGGCAACGTGCGCGCGACGAGCGAGTACGAGTTCCAGCGCGAGCTCGGCAAGATCGGCAAGCCGCTCGACCGCGACGAGTGGTTCATGACGCCGCAGACCATCAACGCGTACTACAACCCCGGTTTCAACGAGATCGTGTTCCCCGCGGCAATCCTGCAATTCCCCTTCTTCGACGAGACTCGGGATGCTGCGGCCAACTACGGCGCGATCGGCGCGGTCATCGGCCACGAGATCGGCCACGGGTTCGACGACCAGGGCAGCAAGTACGACGGCGACGGCAAGCTCACCGACTGGTGGACCCCGGCCGATCGCGAGGCATTCGAGCAGCGCACGAGCGCCCTCATCGCGCAGTACGACGCCCTCGCCCCGCGCCAGGTTCCCGACCACCACGTGAGCGGTGCGCTCACCATCGGCGAGAACATCGGCGACCTCGGTGGGCTCTCCATCGCGTGGAAGGCGTACCTGATCTCCCTCGGAGGGCAGGAGCCGCCCGTGGTGGACGGCCTGACCGGGGCACAGCGGTTCTTCCTCTCGTGGGCGCAGGCCTGGCAGCAGAAGGGGCGCGATGAGGAGGTCATCCGGCTCATCTCCATCGACCCGCACTCCCCCAACGAGTTCCGCTGCAACCAGATCGTCCGCAACATCGACGAGTTCTATGAGACATTTGGTGTAACCGAAACTGATTCACTCTGGCTCGACCCGAAAGAACGCGTCACTATTTGGTAGAAGCAGCTCGGATCCGTGAGCGCAGCGAAAGAGTACGAACCCCTCGGGTTGCTCGACACGCTGGAGCTGGAGAAGTCGCGAACTTCTCCAGCACCTTCGCTGCGCTCGGAAAGCTGGCCTACGAGGGCGCGCAGGTCTCCGCGAGTGCTGTCGACCTGAACTCGGGCAAGACACTCCTCGCCATCGACGATCGCATAGTGCTGCCCACGGCGAGCATCGGCAAGATCCTGCTGCTCATCGAGGTGTCTGCACGGCTCACCTCGCGCGACTTCTCGGGATTCGGCATTCTCGACAAGACCCCGCGCGACGCCGTGGGCGACTCGGGAATCTGGCAACACCTGCAGGCTCCCTCGCTTCCTGTCGCCGACCTCGCGACTCTCGTGGGGTCGACGAGCGACAACCTCGCGACCAACGTGCTGCTGCGCCAGGTCGGGCTCACGGCGGTCCGCGCCCGCACGGAGTCCCTCGGCCTCATGCGCACAGCCCTCCTCGACCTCGTGCGCGACAGCAGGGGGCCGGATGACGCGCCGCAGCTCTCCGTCGGTTCGACAGCTGAGCTCAGCTGGCTCTTCGGCGCGCTGGCCCGCAACGAGATAGTGGACCCGCTCACGAGCCAGCGCGTCATGGGATGGCTCTCGCTCAACAGCGATCTCTCGATGGTGGCGAGCGCCTTCGGTCTCGACCCCCTCTCGCACCGCGGTGCGGACCACGCGACCCTGCTCGTGAACAAGACCGGAACCGACACCGGGGTACGGGCAGAGGCCGGTGCCCTGCGCGGCGCCCGCAAGGCGGTGTCGTACTCGGTGTCCATACAGTTCAACGATGACGGCCTTGCCGCCCGGATGCGCGTGCTCGACGCCATGCGCACAGTCGGTTTCGACCTCCTCGAGTACGTGCACTAGAGGGGTACAGTCCCCCAAAGTGCGGACCCCCCTTATTGGGGTTTTGTCCGCATTAGGGGGGACACCCTAACCTGATCAAGCACCGACGCGGCTGAACCCGAAAATTTCGCCGCGTATCCGAAACGGTGCAGTCGAGTACCCGAGTCAGCACCGCGATCCGAAAACCGCGGTGTCATACGGCCGTGCCCGAACTCCTCTAACCCTGGAGATCGACCGTGTTCAAGAAGTTCCTCGCCGTAGCGTCCGCGCTGCTCATCGCCGGTGGCCTCGCCATCGTCGCGGTGGCCGCCCCCGCGTCGGCGCACCACACCGACCTGGCAGCCAGCGCGGTGTGTACGACCGATGGCGGCTGGGACGTGACGTGGAGCGTCATGAACTCGGAGAACTTCGAGGGCAAGGTGACTGCGTCCAACAACGCGGCAGTGCCCGTGGGCACGGTTCTCCCCGCGAACCCCTACTACTACAGCTCCGACAAGACGAAGTCGGTGCCCACGACCTACGTGCAGCACGTGACCAGCAACGCCGCCGTCACCCTGGCCATCACGGTCAGCTGGTTCAAGAACGGCAGCACGCCGACCAACAGCCAGACCCTCAACTTCGCCTCGTTCCCCGCGGGCTGCGGACCTAAGGAGGCGACCCCGGTCGCTCCCGATGTCGTCAAAGTCACCGACTGCGGCACCCAGGGCTCCGTCACGGCCAAGACCACCGACGGCGTCGTGTACGTCACCGACCTCAACTCGGCAACCGGCAACTACACGGTCACGGCGACCCCGGCCTCCGGCTACTACTTCAAGGGTGACGCCGACCAGGTCATCACCTTCACCGGCAACGTGGGCGTTCCCTACGACTGCAACGTGAAGCCCCGCCCGGTCGCCGTTGTCGGAGACTGCGTCTACACGGCCGACGGCACCGCCACCGACCGCGCGTTCTCCGTGACCTTCGACAACACCGCGAGCAACAAGGCAGTGCTCTTCCAGGTCGTGGGCTACCCGCAGTTCGACACCACGGTTCCGGCCGGCAAGTCGGTAACCGTGGACCTGCCCAACGTCACCAACGCCGGCGCCACCTACCAGGTGACCGCGGAGGGCGCCACGTTCGACCTCGTCGCGAGCCCCTGCCCGCCGTACACCAAGCCCGACCCCAAGACCCGCGACGACAGCACGTCGATCTACGACTGCGCTGCGAACGACGCGACGGTCACCACGACCACCTACACGACCGACTACGTCTTCGACACCGCGAAGCTCGAGTGGGTCGAGCAGGCGGAGGTCGCCTCTGCGCCCGTCGTGACGCACCGCCCCCTCACCGCTGACGAGGTCTCCTCCGAGTGCGGTGTGACGATCGGTACCGACCCGAGTGCCTCGCAGTGCAACATCACCGACCCCAACACCAAACTCACCAGCTGGATCCAGGTCGGGGTCGACCCGCGCGTCGTCTACACGATCACCAACACGGTGACGGGAGTCGTCACGACCCCCACCGCCCAGTACACGCAGGTGGACGCCGGCAAGTACATCGTGACCGCGGTCGCGGCGACGGGGTACGAACTGCAGCCCGCGGCATCCCGTGCCTGGACGTTCTTCGTGCAGGACAACCTGAAGTGCAACCCGCCGACGCTCGCGATCGTGACCCCCAAGGTCTCGAGCACGCAGGCATCCTGCACCTCGTCGGCCACCTACACGATCGGTGAGGTGACCCCCGGCACGATCAGCTGGACCGTGAATGGCGTCGCCGCCACGGCCGGCACCTACAAGGTCACGACGGCCGGCAACGTGACTCTCGTCGCGGCGCCGACCAACCCGGCCAATGGACTCGACCCGGCCTGGGTGAACCCGACTGTCCTGAAGTTCCCCGCCGCAGCGTTCGGCTGTGAGCTGACCACGCTGGCCTACACGGGCTCCGGCTCGATCGGCCAGCTCGGTCTGGCGGGCGGAATGGTCTTCATCGGCATCGGCGGCCTGTTCATCGCCCGTCGCAAGTGGAGCGAGAGCAAGGTCGAGGCTGAGTAATCAGCAGCGCTGGCAGGAGGGCCCGAGTATTCGTACTCGGGCCCTCCTGCGTTAATGGCCGGTCACACAGTACATTCGGTGCATGACGACGACGTCGATACCGGTGGCCACTCCTCGGTTCATCGCGCTGTACGCGGTCGGGTACGTGGGCTCGTACGTCGCGCTCATCACTCCGGTCGTCACGACCCTCGCGCTCAAGATCGCCGAGCTCGACCCCGCGGGCAAGGAGACCAGCCTCGGCCTCATCGCGGCGCTCGGGGCCCTCGTCGCGATCGTGTCGAACCTCCTCACCGGCGCGCTGAGCGACAGGACGCGCTCGCGGCTCGGCCGTCGTCGCCCGTGGATCATCGGCGGAGCGCTCGGCGGTGTCGTCGCCCTCGCCGTTGTCGGCTTTGCCCCCACCCTCGCCGTCGTCGCGATCGGCTGGGTCCTCGCACAGCTCACCCTCAACATGGTGCTCGCCGCACTTCAGGCCCTCTTGCCCGACCAGGTGCCACTCGAGCAGCGCGCGCGGGTGAGCGCCGTGCTCGGGATAGCCCAGCAGGTCTCCCCCGTCGTCGGAATCGGTCTCGCGTTCGGGGTGCAGGCGGCCGGCCTCGGCATCGGCAACATGCTGCTCATCCCCGGCGTCGTCGGCGCGGTCCTCATGATCGTGCTCGCCCTGCGGATCCGGGATGTGCCGCACGACGAGGTCGGGGCGTTCTCGTTCGGCGAGTTCATCCGGAGCTTCTCGATCTCGAAGGGCAAGCGCTACGACTTCGCCTGGACGTGGTTCGGGCGCTTCTTCGTGATCCTCGGGTTCGCGGTATATACGACGTACCAGCCGTACTTCATCACCGACCGGCTCGGTGTCCCGACGAGTGGGCTCATCGGGCAGCAGCTCATCGCCCTGCTGATCTTCGCCGGGTCACTGACGGTGAGCGCCGTGCTGTGCGGGCGCGCATCCGATCGCACGGGCCGTCGCAAGCCCTTCGTCTTCGGGGCGGCGGCGGTCGTCGCTATCGGCCTTGCGTTCCTCGGGATGACGAGCACGCTGCCGATGTTCTACGCGGCAGCGGTGGTCATGGGCCTCGGGATCGGCGCGTACTTCGCCGTCGACCTCGCCCTCATTACCGACGTGCTGCCCGACAAGGACCACGCCGCCGCCAAGGACATGGGCGTCTTCAATATCGCCAACTCACTCCCCCAGTCGGTGGCCCCCGCGCTCGCCCCGTTGTTCCTCGCGATCGGCGGCGGAGGCAACTACACGGCGCTCTTCCTCGCCGGCGCCGTGTTCGCCCTTATCGGCGCGGGCTTGATCGCGCCGATCCGCGCCGTAAAGTAGCCGGATGCAAGACCTCACGCTCGAGCAGAAGGCCGAGCTCGTCGTGGGGGCGGGCTTCTGGGCCACGGTCGGCGTGGAGGGTGCGGGCATCCCCCCGATCACCGTCACAGATGGTCCGCACGGCGTGCGCCTGCAGCGGGCTGGCGGCGACGCGCTCGGCATCGGCGACAGCGTGCCCGCCACGTGCTTCCCGCCCGCGGCCGGTCTCGCGTCGAGTTGGAATCCCGCCCTCGTCGAGCGCGTGGGCATCGCCCTCGGTGATGAGGCGCGCGCTGAAGGTGTGGGTGTGCTGCTCGGCCCCGGCGTGAACATCAAGCGCTCCCCGCTCTGCGGCAGGAACTTCGAGTACTTCTCGGAAGACCCGTTGCTGAGCGGCGAGCTCGGTGCAGCCTGGGTGCGCGGCGTGCAGTCGCGCGGAGTGGGTGCGTCTCTCAAACACTTCGCGGCCAATAACCAGGAGACCAACCGGATGACCGTGAGCGCGGAGGTTGACGAGCGCACGCTGCGCGAGATCTACCTGCCCGCCTTCGAGCGCGTCGTCACGGGGGAGCAGCCGTGGACCGTCATGTGCTCGTACAACCGGATCAACGGGGTCGCCGCCGCCGAGAACCACTGGCTGCTCACCCAGGTATTGCGCGACGAGTGGGGGTTCCGTGGGGTCGTCGTGTCGGACTGGGGCGCTGTCGAGCATCGCGTGCCCGCGCTCAAGGCCGGCCTCGACCTCGAGATGCCGGGGCCGCAGGGCGACAGTGTCGCGGCGGTCGTCGCCGCCGTGCGGTCGGGTGAGCTGGACCTGGGCGTGCTCGATACCGCGGTGCGACGGGTCCGTGCGTTGGCGGAGCGGGCGTCGTCGGGCGCGCTCGTCCCAGCAGGCTCGACCGCCGGTCACCACGCGCTCGCGCGCGAGGCCGCGGCCGAGTCGCTCGTGCTGCTGCGCAACGAGGGCGGGCTGCTCCCCCTCGACACCGCGCAGGCGATAGGCGTGATCGGCGAGTTTGCCCGCACCCCGCGCATCCAGGGTGCCGGGTCGTCGCAGGTGAACGCCACGCGCGTCGACAGTGCGCTCGACGCCATCGGGTCTGTCGCCCCCGTAGAGTTCGCGCCGGGTTACAGCTTCGACAAACGCATTGATCCGGAGCCGCTCATTGCCGAGGCGGTCGCCGTCGCGCAGCGCTCCGATGCGGTGCTGCTGTTCGTGGGGCTGCCCGCGGGCGACGAGTCGGAGGGTTACGACCGCGCGACACTCGACTTGCCCGCTACGCAGGTGCGCCTCATCCGGGCGGTCGCGGCGGTGAACCCGCGCACCGTCGTCGTGCTCACCAACGGCGGGGTGGTGTCGCTCGAGCCGTGGCACGACTCCGTTCCCGCGATAGTGGAGGCGTGGCTGCTCGGTCAGGCCGGGGGAGCGGCGCTCGCCGATGTGCTGTTCGGCAGGGTTGCGCCGTCGGGGCGGTTGGCGGAGAGCATCCCGCTGCGCGTGCAGGACACCCCCTCCTATCTGAACTTCCCGGGCGACGGAGACACGGTGCGCTACGGCGAGGGCATCCATGTCGGCTACCGCTACTACGAGACCGTCGACCTGCCCGTGCGCTACCCCTTCGGCTTCGGGCTCACGTACACGAGCTTCGCCTACTCCGACCTCGAGGTCTCGCGCGACGGGGCGAGTGTGACGGTCACCAACACCGGATCGCGTGCGGGCGCGGAGGTCGTGCAGCTGTACGTCTCGGCGCCCACGGGAGGCATCTCCGTGCCGCGGCGCGAGCTGAAGGGCTTCGAGAAGGTCCTCCTGGAGCCCGCTGAGGCGATCCGGGTGCATTTCGAGCTCGAATCGAGGGCTTTCAGCCACTGGGACGTCGTCAGGAAGGCCTGGGTGGTCGCCGGAGGGCGCTACTCGATCGAGATCGGCAGTTCCGCGCACGACATTCTCGCCTCAGCGCCTCTGGAACTTCCCGCTCCCCGCCCCGGACGCCTCACGCTCGACTCGCGAGTTGCCGACTTCCTCGATCATCCGGTGACCGGGCCGATCTTCGCGCGGGCCGCGGCGAGCACCGGGGGAGACGAGAACACGAACCTTCTCGAGATGGTGTCGTCGATGCCCATGCGCCGTCTGATGCGCTTCCCCGGCGTCGGCGATTCACTCAAGCGCGTGGGCGTCCTCATCGCCGTGGCCAACAATCCCGTGGTGCGCGGAGTCGCAGGGCTGTTTCGCAAGCACTAGCCCACCCTGATAAGTGCTGGTCAGGGGCCTATTTGGCGCGCCCGTGATAACACCTGTCGTTACATATTGGACGACGTACAACTTGGGTTGTACGCCGTACAATTCGCGGGACGCCGGCTCGCCCGCGGGCCGCGCCCCCGCGCCGCGGGCCCGTGCTCCACGTCCCTCCGCCGCGTGCCCCCTGCCGCCCGCCGCCGCGTGCGTTGTGCAGGAGTGGAGCGCTCCCACGGGTGTGCCGACAGCGGACGTTCGCGGGGCGCATCCGGATGCTCCTGCACAACGCACGCGCGCGGCAGGGGGGGCGCGGGCAGGAGGGGCGGGCGCGGGCGCGCGCGGGGGCGCGCGGGGGCGGCGGAGCTAGCGGGGGAGCGTGCGCCACTCGTGGTCGAGGAGGGCGTAGACGCCGGTGTCGGCCCAGGCTCCCTTGAACCAGAGGTCTTCGACATAGTGCGCTTCTTCGCGCATCCCGAGCTTCAGGCACAGGGCGATGGAGGGCGCATTGCGCGGGTCGAGCTCGGCGGTGACACGGTGCAGGCCCATGGTGCCGAAGGCCAGGTCGCGCACCGCCATCGCAGCCTCGAACGCGTAGCCCTTGCCCTGGTAGGCGGCGGTGAGGGCCCAGCCGAGTTCGGCGGTCTGGTTCTCTGCGCTCTTCAGCACGTAGTACAGGCAGCCGATCACGCGGCCGTCGAGCTCGATCGCAAACTCGACGAAGTCGTCGTCGTTCTCGATGTGGCGGGCGCCCTTGACCTTGTCGATATGCTCCTTGACCTGCTCTTTCGAGCGCACGTCGTAGAGCTGGTAGCGCGTGACGGCCTCATCGGACATCCACGCGTAAACGTCGTCGAGATCGTCGTCGACCATGAGCCGCAGTACGAGGCGCTCGGTGGCGAGCGGCTCGTACTCCCAGGGCGTCATGCCGTGTCGGCCTTGCGGATGGGGGCAGCGGGCCGGATGCCGTGCAGCGCCTCGAGGCCAGCGACAAACTCGCCGATCCGGCCCTCTGCGGCAAGCTCCCGCGCGCGCACCGATGGTTCGTGCAGCAGGACCCCCGCGAGGTGCCGGAGTGCCGACTCGGTGTCCTCGCCCGCGCCGCGAGCACGAGCACGGGCGATCTCGGCGTCGAGCAACTCGAAGACGTGGGTACGCAGCGCGACGATGGCGGGCTCGGCCTCGGCCTCGGCGGTGAACGCCTCGGCGGCCGTCCGGACGATCTCGTGGGCCTGCTCTGACAACTGTTCGAGCGGCGCGTGCAGGCGCACAGTCTCGAGGTCGAGCAGCTCGACGCCCTCGACGCCGGCGACCGCGGGGTCGATGTTTCGGGGTAGCCCCAGGTCGATGACGATGCGGCGGTGCGTGCCCTCGAACATCTCGACGCCGATGACGGTGTTCGCCGTGCACGCGATGACGACGTCGACGTCGAACGAGTGGTCGTGCACGAGCCCGTGCTTCGCGGCGAAGGCGGGGCCGCGGCCCGTGCGGCTGAGCACCCGGATGTCGCGGGCACCCCGGTCGCGGAGGGCGGCGACGGTCGTCGCCGCGTACTGGCCGGTGCCGATGAGCAGCACTCGTGCCTCGGCCCAGTCAGCGATGCGGCTGGACGCGAGTTCGAGCGAGAGGCGAACGAGTGAGCGACCTGCGCCGCCGATCGACGTGAGGTTCTTCACGCCGCGGCTCGTGTGGGTTGCCCGCTGGAACAGGCGTTCGAGGTCGCGGGACGTGGTGCCCTCCCGCCGCGCCCGATCGAGGGCCCGGCCGACCTGGCCGGCGATCTCGTCTTCGCCGACGACCACGGATTCGAGGCCGCTGGTCACCGCGAAGAGGTGGGCTGCGACATCCGGACCCTCGTGCACGGTGATGCTCGACCGCAACTCGGCTGCGGGGATGCCGCTCGCCTCGCTGAGGGAGGTGAGGGTCGTCTCGACCGCAACGGCGGCGGCCGCAGTGAGGGGCTCGTCGATGTCGAGGTAGGCCTCGAACCTGTTGCATGTGGCGAGCACGACGGCACCGCTCACGAAGGCCGTGGAGTCGACGAGTGCCGCGGTCGCCTCGGAGGCCACGAACGAGAGTTGTTCGAGTAGCTCGAAGCTCGCGTTGCCATGGTTCGAGCTGAGGCACAGGAGCACGACCTAATGTTAACCCCGTGCCACTGAACAGCGACCATCCCCTTCTCGACGGGCGTACCGGCACCTCACCGCTCGTGCACGCGCTTCGCGGCGACCGCCCAGAGAAGACCCCGGTGTGGTTCATGCGGCAGGCGGGCCGGTCGCTCCCGGAGTACCGGGAGCTGCGCGTCGGCAACGAGATGCTCGACGCGTGCCTCACTCCTTCCCTTGCGAGCGAGATCACGCTGCAGCCCGTGCGCCGCCACAAGGTCGACGCTGCCGTGTTCTTCAGCGACATCGTCATCCCGGCCCGCTTGGCGGGGGTCGATGTGCAGATCGTGCCCGGTAAGGGCCCAGTTTTCGCCAACCGCATCCGTACGGCGGCGGATGTCGCTGCCCTCCGCCCGCTCGACCCGGCGGCCCTCGACCCCATCCGCGAGGCCGTGGCCCTCACGGTGTCGCAGCTCGGGAGCACTCCCCTCATCGGCTTCGCGGGAGCACCGTTCACCCTCGCGTCCTACCTCGTCGAGGGTGGGCCCTCGAAAGACCAGCTGCGCACGCGCACGCTCATGTACTCCGAGCCGCAGGTGTGGGCCACGCTGCTCAACTGGTGCGCTGACATCGCGGGGGAGTTCCTGGTCGCCCAGGTCGAGGCCGGCGCCTCCGCCATCCAGCTGTTCGACTCCTGGGTCGGCTCGCTCAGTGAGCAGCAGTACGTGCGCCGCGTCGCCCCGCACTCCAAGCGCGTGTTCTCGCACCTGCGCGGCTTCGACGTTCCCAAGATCCACTTCGGTCTCGGTGGCGGAGAGTTCCTCGGCGCGATGCACAGCATCGGAGCCGACGCGATGGGGATCGACTGGCGCATGCCCCTCGACGAGGCCGCCCGCCGATTGCCGGATGTCCCGCTGCAGGGCAACATCGACCCCGCGCTCCTCGGTGCCCCGTGGCACATCCTCGAGGCGCACGTGCGCGACGTCCTGCAGCGCGGCCTGGATGCGCCAGCCCACGTCGTGAACCTCGGCCACGGCGTTCCTCCCGAGACCGACCCCGACGTACTCACCCGCATCGTCGAGCTGGTGCATGAGTGACGTCGTAGTCGTCGGCGGCGGCATCGCCGGGATGGTCGTCGCGCGTCGTCTGGCCATGGCGGGCCGCAGCGTCTCGTTGCTCGAGGCATCCGATCAGCTGGGCGGCACGGTCGCCCGTCACCTCGTGGGCGGTATCGACCTCGACGCGGGGGCCGAGAGTTTCGCCGTTCGCGGTGGCACCGTGGCGTCGCTTGCCACGGCCCTCGGACTCGGCAGCGACATTGTCGAGCCGTCGGCCGGGGGAGCGTGGCTTCAGCCCGCCGTGGGCGCAGCGGTTCCGCTGCCCGCGACGAGCATCCTCGGGATCCCCGGCACCCCGCTCGCACGCGACGTCATCGCCGTGGTCGGCCTGCGTGGGGCTCTCCGCGCGCAACTCGACGCCGTGATCCCGGCACTGCGGGCTCGCGAGTCGCTCACCCTCGGCAGGCTCGTGCGCCGACGCATGGGGGATGCCCTCCTCGAGAGGCTCGTGGCGCCAGTGGTCTACGGGGTGCACTCCGTGCATCCGGACGAGCTCGAGCTCGACCGCGCCCACCCCGGCCTGCGCGGGGCTTTCGCGCGGGAGGGGTCGCTCGCCGCCGCGGTCCGCGACCTGCGCGGTGTGGCGCCGGCGGGGTCTGCCGTCGCGGGCATCCGGGGCGGAGTGAATCGTCTGGTCGTCGAGCTCGCCGCCGACCTCGAGACCTACGGCGTCGACGTGCAGCTCGGGCGCCGCGTTCGCGCGCGCGAGAAGCTCGACGGCACGGTTGTGCTCGCGGTGCCGCTCACGCCGTCCGCGGGGAGGAAGATCGTGCTCGCGACACTCGTCGTCGAGGCGGTGGAGCTCGACGCCGCGCCGCGCGGCACCGGCGTTCTCGTGGCACAGGGGGCGGCGGGCATCCGGGCGCGCGCTCTTACGCATGCGACAGCGAAATGGGAGTGGCTGCGGGAGCGCGCCAACGGCACGCACGTGCTGCGGCTGTCGTACGACGACGAGCCTGCGAACCTCGCGGAGATCGCCCGCGCCGATGCCTCGGCCCTGCTGGGCGTCGATCTGCCCGAGCCGCTCGACTTCGCGCGTGTCGAGTGGACCCGCCCGACCCCTGGACCGGCCGCCGATGTGGGGGAGACCGTCGCGGGCTCTGGGCTCGCCGGGATCATCGCGCAGGCCACCGCGTACGCCGAGCACCTGCTGGAGCCTGACGAATGATCGAGCCCGACGAGACGGTCCGCGGACAGGACTGGTACGCCCGCGACCTCGAGCGCGAGACCTTCACGCGCGTCGCCTTCATCGACGTCGACATGACGGAACTCACCTCGACGAGCACGGTCTTCGAGGAGTGCACGTTCACCAACGTCAAGTTCAATGTCTCGCAGCACACCGACTCGGCGTTCGTGAACTGCACGTTTCGCGGCTGCAACTTCTTCGACGCCACCTTCACGCGCTGCAAACTCACGGGTAGCACGTTCGGGCGCAGCACCTACGACATCCTCAAGGTCGTCGGAGGCAACTGGGGCTTCGTGGGGATGTCCGGCGCAGCGCTCTCGGGAGTCACGTTCGACGGGGTCGTGCTCCGTGAGGCAGACCTCACGGGCGCCCAGTGCGTCGGCTCGACGTTCCTGTCGTGCGACCTCTCCGGGGCATCCGTCGCGAAGGCCAGTTTCGACAACGCCGACCTGCGCGGCAGCGACCTCTCCGCCTTCGATCCCGCGACGGTCTCGCTGCGCGGCGCGATCATCACGGAGCACCAGGCGATCATGATCGCGCGGGCCTTCGGGCTGAACGTCAGCGACGACTGAGCGGGCCCGAGTCGGCGCTCCGGGTCGGTTGCGCCCCCACGTGTGCGCCGCCGCGTGTCAACAACTCAGGCAGAATCGCTCGGCTGGGCTCCAGAACACTCCTCCGGGGCGGAACTGCCTGAGTTGTTCACGGGGCAGACCGATGGCGACCGCCCACGGCCCGACTCCCAGCGAAACTGGGGGAGGATAGGGGTATGAGCGACAGCGCTGAGACCCAGCCCGCAGCTCTCGGTTACGCACTCTGGGCCGTGCTGCGCCGAGACCCGAATACTCCGGTCGGAGCCGTCGACCTCGAACCGGCCATCGCCGCGGTCGAGGCGAAGGATGTGACGATCCGCGGGTTCTATGACGTCTCCGGATTGCGCGCCGACGCCGACCTGATGATCTGGCTGCACGGCGAGAACCCCGAGACCCTGCAGTGGGCGCTGCGCGAGCTGCGTCGAGCGCTGCCCACCCTGCTGCCCACGTGGAACGCCATGGGCGTACACCGCGACGCCGAGTTCACCGCCAACCACCTGCCCGCCTTCATGCGCGACAAGGAGCCGGAGGCGTGGCTCACCGTCTACCCGTTCGTGCGCTCGTACGACTGGTACCTGCTGCCCGAGGAGGAGCGCCGCGCCATGCTCGGCGACCACGGCCGCAAGGGCGCCGAGTACCGGCAGGTTCTTGCCAACACCGTGGCGAGCTTCGCACTGGGCGACTACGAGTGGATCCTCGCCCTCGAGGCCCCCGAGCTCGTCGACCTGGTGGACCTCATGCGGCACCTGCGCCAGACGGAGGCCCGCCGGCACGTGCGCGAAGAGGTCCCGTTCTACACGGGGCGCCGCATCCCCGCCGCCGAGGTCGCGGAGATCTTGAAGTGACCATCACGAACGGGCTCGTTCCGGGGGCTACGGATGCCGCTGCCTCAGGAGAAGAGCACATCGAAACCCCCGTCGCGTACGACGCGATCCTGCTCGCGAGCTTCGGTGGTCCCGAGGGGCAGGACGACGTCATCCCGTTCCTGCGCAATGTGACGCGCGGCCGCGGGATTCCGGAGGAGCGCCTCGAGGAGGTTGCCCACCACTACCGCGCGTTCGGTGGCATCAGCCCGATCAACGGCCAAAACCGCGAGCTGAAGGCAGCCCTCGAGGCCGAACTGGCGAACCGTGGGATCGACCTGCCCGTGCTGTGGGGCAACCGCAACTGGGACCCGTACCTGCGCGACGCCCTCACCGAGGCGCACGAGCGCGGCTTCACGAAGCTCATCGCCGTCGGAACCTCCGCGTACTCGTCGTACTCCAGCTGCCGCCAGTACCGCGAGGACTACGTGATCGCGCTCGACGAGACGGGCCTCGGCGGGGTCATCCAGATCGACAAGGTCCGGCAGTTCTTCGACCATCCCGGCTTCGTGCAGCCCTTCTTCGAGGGCGTGGCACAGGGCGTCGCGGATGCTCGTGCCGCCGGCATCCCTGATGACCAGATCCGCGTGCTCTTCGCTACCCACTCCATCCCGACGCAGGATGCCGAGCGCAGCGGCCCGAACGGGAACGCCTACCAGCAGCAGCACCTTGCCGTGGCCGAGGTCGTGATGGCGGCTGTCGCTCCCGACCTCGGATGGGACCTCGTGTACCAGTCGCGCTCCGGCCCGCCCACGCAGCCGTGGCTCGAGCCCGACATCAACGACCGCATCGACGAGCTCGACGCCGAGGACACCAAGGCCGTCGTCATCGTGCCGCTCGGATTCATCTCCGATCACATGGAGGTGAAGTGGGATCTCGACACCGAGGCCCTCGAGACCGCGGCCGAGCGGGGCATGTTCGCCGTGCGCGTTCCCACTCCGGGGGTGCATCCGGCGTTCGTCACGGGTCTCGTCGACCTCATCCTCGAGCGTCGTGACGGCGTCCCCACCGCTGAGCGCCCCGCGCTCACCGAGCTCGGCCCCTGGTACGACGTGTGTCGGCCCGGATGCTGCGAGAACGTGCGGCTCGGGTTCAAGCCGGCTCTGGCAGGGATCGCGCCGTGAGCACCATCCGTATCGGCACGCGCGGCTCGGCCCTCGCCGTCGCGCAGACGACAACCATCGCCAACGCCCTCGCCGCGAAGGGCGCCGATGTCGAGATCGTCACGATCTCGACGGAGGGTGACCGTTCGACCGAGTCACTGTCCAGCCTCGGCGGCACGGGCGTGTTCGCCACAGCCCTGCGCGAGGCGCTGCTCTCCGGGGATGTGGACGTGGTCGTGCACTCCCTCAAGGATCTACCGACGGCCGCGCATCCGGGGCTCTCGATCGCGGCGGTGCCCAAGCGCGTCGACGCTCGCGACGCCCTGTGCGCGCGCGACAACCTCACGATGGACACGCTGCCGCCCGGATCCCGCGTGGGCACGGGCTCGCCGCGGCGGGTGGCCCAGCTGAAGGCCCGCAGGCCCGACCTCGAGGTCGTCGACATCCGCGGCAACGTCGACACTCGCCTCGGAAAGGTCGCGTCGGGGGAGCTCGACGCCGTGATCCTCGCCGCCGCGGGGCTCGATCGGCTCGGCCGGCTCGACGCGATCACCGAGTATCTCGGACTCGACGGCTGGCCCACGGCTCCCGGCCAGGGCGCACTTGCCGTGGAGGTGCGCGCGGGGGAGGAGAAGCTCGCGAGCGCGCTCGAGCACAAGAGCTCACGCGTGCTCGTGGAGGCGGAGCGCCAGACACTCGCGCTCCTCGAGGCCGGATGCTCGGCTCCTGTCGGGGCGCACGCCCTCATCGACGACGGCATGCTGTTCCTGTCGGCCCGCGTGTACGCGGCCGACGGATCCGAGCGCCTCACGAGCTCGCACGCCCTCTACCTCGACGACACCAAGGATCCGGCCGGCGACCTCGCCGCGCGCGTGTCGACCGAACTCTTCGAGCTCGGAGCGCGGGAGTTGATGAACTGATGGACCGCCCCCGTCGACTGCGCCAGAGCCCCGCGATGCGTAGGCTCGTCGCGGAGACGCGCCTGCACCCGGCCGACCTGATCCTCCCGATGTTCGTGCGCGAGGGCGTGGGCGATGCCATCCCGATCTCCTCGATGCCGGGCGTCGTGCAGCACTCACTCGACAGCCTCAAGGCTGCGGTCGCGGATGCGGCGTCTCTCGGCCTCGGGGGCGTCATGCTCTTCGGCGTGCCGGAGCACAAGGACGCGATCGGCAGCGGCGCCACCGACCCGAACGGCATCCTGAACGTTGCCACGCGCGTCGCGGTGGCCGAGGCAGGCGACGCGCTCGTCGTGCAGACCGACCTGTGCCTCGACGAGTTCACCGACCACGGGCACTGCGGTGTGCTCGACTCCGCGGGCCGCGTCGACAACGACGCGTCGCTCGAACGCTACCGAGACATGGGCCTCGCCCAGGCGGAGGCGGGCTCGCAACTGCTCGGGCTGAGCGGCATGATGGACGGCCAGGTCGCCGCCGTGCGCGACGCCCTCGACGGTGGCGGATACACCGACACCCCCATACTCGGTTACTCCGCGAAGTACGCGTCAGCGTTCTACGGACCCTTCCGCGAGGCTGTCGGATCGTCGCTCGTGGGCGACCGCCGCACCTACCAGCAAGACCCGGCCAACCGCCGCGAGGGACTCCGCGAAGCCGAGCTCGACATCTCGGAAGGCGCCGACGTGATCATGGTGAAGCCGGCCATGAGCTACCTCGACGTGCTCGCCGACGTCTCCGCGATGTCGCCCGTGCCGGTGTGGGCGTACCAAGTCTCTGGCGAGTACGCGATGATCGAGGCCGCTGCGGCGAACGGATGGATCGACCGCACCCGCGCCATCGAGGAGTCCGTCGTCTCCATCAAGCGCGCGGGAGCAGACGCCGTTCTCACCTACTTCGCCGCCGAGATCGCGAGAGGACTGCGATGACCACCAACGACGAAGCCTTCGCGCGAGCGCGGGCGGTACTGCCCGGCGGCGTGAACTCTCCCGTGCGTGCCTACGGTTCGGTGGGGGGCTCGCCGCGCTCGATGGTGTCCGCCCGCGGAGCGTATGTGACCGACGTCGAGGGCACCGAGTACGTCGACCTCGTCGGGGCGTGGGGGCCCGCGATACTGGGGCACGCGCATCCGGAGGTCATTGCCGCCGTGCAGGAGGCCGCGAGCAGGGGCCTCGGATTCGGCGCCTCGACTCCCGGCGAGTCCGAACTCGCCGAGCTCGTGCGCGATCGCGTCGGCGCCCTCGTCGAGAAGGTGCGCCTGGTCTCGACGGGCACGGAAGCCACGATGACCGCCATCCGTCTCGCGCGCGGGGCGACCGGCCGCGACCTGCTCGTGAAGTTCGCCGGCCACTACCACGGTCACTCCGACGGCCTCCTCGCCGAGGGCGGCTCCGGGCTCGCGACGCTCGCCATCCCCGGTTCGGCCGGCGTGCCCGAGGCCATCGCCGCGCAGACCATCGTGATCCCCTACAACGACCTCGCTGCCGTGCGCGCCGTGTTCGAGAGCAACGAGATCGCCGCCGTCATCGTCGAAGCCGCTGCCGCCAACATGGGCGTCGTACCGCCGAGCGCCGGATTCAACGCAGAACTCACCCGCATCGCGCACGAGCACGGTGCCCTCGTGATCCTCGACGAGGTGCTCACGGGCTTCCGCGTCTCGCCCGCGGGCTGGTGGGGCCTGGACACGTCGTATCTGCCCGACCTCGTCACGTACGGCAAGGTCATCGGCGGGGGCCTGCCCCTCGCGGCGCTCGGCGGTCGCGCCGACATCATGGACCTGCTCGCCCCGCTGGGTCCCGTCTACCAGGCGGGCACGCTGAGCGGCAATCCGGTGGCGGTGGCCGCGGGCCTCGCCACGCTCCGGCTCACGGATGCCCCGGTCTACGAGCACCTCGACGCGACAGCGGCCACGATCTCGCGTGCACTCTCAGACGCCCTCGCTGCGGAGGGCGTTGCACACTCCGTGCAGCACGCCGGGAACCTGTTCTCGGTGTCGTTCCGCGACACCGCGCCGCGCGACTACGCCGACGTCAAGGCACAAGACGCGTTCCGCTACCCGCCGTTCTTCCACGCCATGCTCGACGCAGGAGTCTCTCTCCCGCCGAGCGTCTTCGAGGCGTGGTTCGTCTCGGCGGCCCACGATGACGCCGCGGTCTCGCGCATCCTCGACGCCCTGCCCGCGGCTGCGCGCGCCGCCGCCTCCGCCTGACGTATTCCACCTTCGGTATAAATGCGCGAGGATGAACCTTAGTCGCGCCGGTGCTGCCGCGAAACCCAGAACTTCCTGAGAGGCCTCCGGTCTACTCTGGAAGCAGACGAAAGGGAACACCATGAGAGGCAAGATCCTGCTGGTGGTCGGCATCGGCATCGGTTACGTACTCGGCACGCGCGCAGGCCGTGAGAAGTACGACCAGATGAAGGCATCGGCCCAGAAGTTCTGGAACGACCCGCGCGTGCAGAAGCAAGTGAACAACGCCGAGGAGTTCGTGAAAGACAAGGCTCCGGATGTCGCGGAGTTCCTGTCCGACGGCGCCAAGAAGGTCGTCTCGCAGGTGTCCGGGTCGAAGACTCCTGCGCGCAAGCCCGCGGCGTCCAAGTCGACCGCGGCATCGAAGTCCACCACCACCAAGTAGGCCGGGCGATGACCGGCGTTACGGATCCGACTCCGCGGCGGGGGCTGTTCAAGCTCATCGCCGACATCCCGACCCTCCTCATGGACCTCGTCCGTGGCGAGATCGAGTCGTTCAAGCAGGAGATCATCGGCAAGCTCAAGCACGCCGGTGTGGGAATCGGCCTGCTCGTGGGGGCCGCGACGTTCGCGTTCTTCGCGCTGCTCGTCCTCATCGCCGCGGCGGTTCTCGGCCTTGCGACGGTTCTGCCCGCGTGGGCTGCCGCGCTCATCATCGGCGGGGGCATCCTGCTCATCGCGGTGATTCTGGCCCTCATCGGGATCGGCAACCTCAAGAAGGGCGTGCCCCCCGCGCCCACGAAGACCATCGAAAGCGTCAAGAAGGATGTCCGCGCGATCAAGGGCATCGGAAAGCGAGACAACTCATGAACGACACCTCCTCCCGTGTGGCCAGCGCCCGCGCAGATCTCGAAGCAACCCTCGACGCCATCGAGGACAAACTGAACGTGCCCAAGCGCGTGGGTGAACTCACCGATCTCGCCAAGTCGTCGTACGAGAAGAACCCGCTCCCGTGGATCATCGGCGGGGTGGCTGCCGCGGTCGCCGTGGTCGGTGTCGTCGCGTGGGCACTCCTGAGCAACGACGACGAGTAGTGACCGAGTCGTAACCTCCACGATTCGCGTCCCCGCGCGCAGTCGGGGAGGATAGGCACATGGCAGCCAAACCGCTCGGCGGTTGGCGCGTGCTCGTCCCCCGAGGCGGAAAGTGGGGGGATGGCGTCGCGGCGACCCTCAGGAGCTACGGCGCGATACCCGTGATCGCGCCCATGATCAATTTCGCGAGCGCCGACGACGGTGCAGCCCTGGCCAACGCGCTGCACGAACTCAAAGACGGCCAGTTCGACTGGCTCGTCGTCACGAGTGCCACCACGGTCGACGTGTTCGTCGGCCAGGGCGCGAAGATTCCGGCAACGACGAAGATTGCTGCCGTCGGCGAGACGACAGCAGCCGCCCTCATGCTCGCCGGATACCGCGTCGATTACGTTCCCGTCGCCGACAACTCCGCGCGCGGTCTGGTGAAAGAGTGGCCGAAGGCGGAGATCTCCGGTCGTGTGCTCGTGCCGCAGTCCGACATCGCCGAGCCGAACCTCGTCACGGGCCTCGGCAAGCTGGGCCTCGATGTGCAGTTCATCGCCGCGTATCGCACGGTGGGGGTGCCCGTCGCCGAGAGTGTCGTAGGGGATGTGGCATCCGGTCGCATCGGCGCCATCTTGGTCAGCTCGGGTTCCGTTGCCCGGCAGATCGCAGCCCAGCTCGCGCCGCTACCCGAGGGAACACTCGTGGCGTGCATCGGTCCGCGCACGGCGTTCGACGCTCGCGCGGCGGGCCTCACCGTCGACATCATCGCGGAGGACCGCTCAGCCGACTCCCTCGTTGCAGCCCTCGTCGAGCACGCGACCAAGGCCGCCTCGACGGACTAGCTGGTCGTCGTCGTCGCGAGCGCGATGATGAGGAAGATCACGCCGATGAGTGGTGCCACGCCCTGGAGGGCTGCCGAGCGCGCGAGCTTCGGCGACGACGTGATGAGCACGGTTGCCGCTGCCACCATGCTGAGCGCGGCGAAGAGCGAGATCGCGATTCCAGCCTGCAGCGTCGTCGAACCGCCGAGCAGCACGAGGCCCACGCCCACGCCGATAGCGAGGAACAGGTTGTAGAACCCTTGGTTGAACGCCATGGGCTTGACCGTCTCGGCCTCCTCCTGGGTCTTCAGGCCGAAGCGCCGCCACGTGGTGGGACGCGACCACAGGATGCTCTCCAGAAAGAAGATGAGCACATGGATGAGGGCCGCAATGGCCACGAACACCGAACCGAGTACGACGAAGACGTTCATAGCCGCCAGTGTGGCACGGCAGTGCCCCTTAACCGAAGAGGATGGCTGCCTCGTCGTAGCGCGACTGCGGCACGGTGTTGAGCTTGCCGAGTGCATCCTCGAAGGCCACGTGCGTGATGGATGTGCCGCTCAGCGAGACCATGCGGCCCCAGCGGCCATGGATGACCGAGTCGACGGCGGCCATTCCGTAGCGAGTGGCGAGCACGCGGTCGTACGCGGTGGGGGTTCCGCCGCGCTGGATGTGGCCGAGCGTGGTGGCGCGGGTTTCGATGCCCGTGCGGGCCTCGATCTCCGGGGCCAGGAGGTCGCCGATGCCGCCGAGGCGGGGACGGCCGAAGGCGTCGAGTCCGCGCTCGGAGTGCGCGTCATCCATCGTGTCCAGTTTGAAGCCCTCGGCGACGACGACGAGGGGGGCGCGACCGCGCGCGCGTGCCGACTCCACCCATTCACAGATCTGCTCGATGCTCGTCTTCTGCTCGGGGATGAGGATCGCGTGCGCGCCCGCGGCCATGCCGGAATGCAGGGCGATCCAGCCGACGTGGCGGCCCATGACCTCGGCGACCATGCAGCGGCCGTGCGAGTCGCCCGTGGTGCGAAGGCGGTCCATGGCGTCGGTCGCGATCTGGGTCGCGGTGTCGAAGCCGAACGTGTAGTCGGTGGCGGAGAGGTCGTTGTCGACGGTCTTGGGGACTCCGACGATCTTGATGCCCGCATCCGTCAGTCGCTTGGCCGCCGCGAGGGTGCCCTCGCCGCCGATCGCGATGAGGGAGTCGACGCCCAGGCGCTCCATGTTGGCCTTGACGACATCCGCGCCGCCGTTGCCCTCGAAGGGGTTCGTGCGGGACGTGCCGAGGATGGTTCCGCCCTGCTTGCCGATGCCCTGGATGTCTTTGCGCTCGAGCGGGATGACGTCGCCCTCGACCACGCCACGCCAGCCGTCGCGGAAGCCCACGAACTCCTGCTTGTAGATCTGGGTGCCCTTGAGGACGGCGCCGCGGATGACCGCGTTGAGCCCAGGACAGTCGCCGCCACTGGTGAGGATGCCAATTGCCATGGATCAATCATGACGTATGCGGAGAATTGCCCGTGCACGCGGTGTTTCATACGTATATCGAAGGGCCTTTGCACCACTAGAGTCAGTGCCGCGGCTCCAATCGTGGGGCGCGTACCCTACATCTCTTGGAGAACTCATGACTGCAGCAGCACCCGCTCCCGCCGCAAACGCTGGCAAGACCCTCGGCATCGTCGGCCTCATCCTCAGCTTCTTCAGCGGCCCGATCGGCCTCATCGTCAGCGCCGTCGCGCGTTCGCAGTCGAAGAAGGCCGGCCTGAAGAACGGTCCCGCCACCGCGGGCATCGTCATCGGCCTGCTCTCCACGATCGGTATCGTCATCGCGATCGTCGCTGGCATCGTCGGTGTTTCCGCGCTCGCCGGCCAGTGTGCAGACCTCGGCCCCGGCGTGCACGAGTCCAACGGCGTCACCATCACCTGCGGTGAGTAACAACTGATCACGCGAAGCGCCCCGGTTCGTCCGGGGCGCTTCGTCGTTAAGCGGCGTGTGCCAGGCAGTGCACCGGATGCTCGCCGCAGGTGTCGCACACCACGAACTGCTCGCGGCAGGCGAGGTCGCTGCAGTTCTGCATCCGGCTCGTGGGCGAGTCGCACTCTCGGCAGCGCCCGATGACCGCGGCCTCGTCGCTGAACTGTAGGGACATGCGGTTGTCGAACACGTAGAGCGAGCCCTCCCACAGGCCCGTGTCGCGGTACTGCTCGCCGTATGTCGCGATTCCACCCTCGAGTTGGTAGACCTCGCGGAAGCCGCGCGCGACCATGAGCGCGCTCAGGACCTCGCAGCGGATGCCTCCCGTGCAGTACGTCACCACGGGCTCGTCTTTGAGGTGGTCGTACTTGCCGCTGTCGAGTTCGGCGACGAAGTCGCGGGTATTGGCGACATCCGGAACCACGGCGTTCTTGAAGTGCCCGATCTCGGCCTCGAAGGCGTTTCGCCCGTCGAAGAACGTGACGTCCTTCGTGGCGACGAGTTCGTGCAGCTCCGATGGCGTGAGGTGGATGCCCCCGCCGACGACCCCGCTCTCATCGACCACGAGCTCGCCGGGAGCTCCGAAACTCACGAGCTCGTCGCGCACTCGCACACTCAGCCGCGGGAAGTCGTCGCCCTGCCCCTCGCTCCATTTCACATCCATGTCGTGGAACGGTGCATACTCGCGCGTCTTCTTGAGGTACTTCTTGACGGCCTTCAGCTCGCCACCGACCGTGCCGTTGATGCCGTCCTTCGACAGGATGATCCGCCCGCCCAGCCCGAGCGATTCCCCGAGGTCGCGCTGCCACAGCCGCAGCGCCTCGGGGTCGGCGAGGGGTCTGAACACGTAGAAGAGCAGGATCTTGGGAACAGCCACGTCACCTATTCTCGTCTCGTGGAGTCGACAGTGTTCTCACCGGATGCCCCGGTCAGCCTGACTCTCACGCTGCGCCCGTTGCGCCGCGGCGTCGGCGACCCCACGTTCCGCACCGACGCGACCGGTGTCTGGCGAACCCTGCGCACCCCGGCCGGACCGGCGACCCTGCACCTGTCGCTGCACCCCGACGGCGTCCACGCGTCGGCGTGGGGCGAGGGAGCCGCGTGGGCGATCGAGGGTGTGCCGGAGCTTCTGGGGGAGGGCGACGACTGGTCGTCGCTGGATGTCTCGGGCTCACCGTTTCTCTCCGACTCCCTGCGCCGCAATCCGGGTCTGCGTCTGCTGCGCACTCGCCAGGTCTTCGAGATGATGCTCGCGGCGATCCTCGAGCAGAAGGTCACGGGCAAGGAGGCACGGCACTCGTGGCGCGTGCTGCTCGCCAAATACGGCGATCCGGCGCCGGGCCCTGCGCCCGAGGGGATGCGAGTCTTTCCGTCCGCGGACGTCTGGCGTCGCATCCCGTCGTGGGAGTGGCACCGTGCTGGTGTGGGGCCGGATCGCTCGGCCACGGCGGTGCGCGCGGCCGTGGTCGCGGCGTCCCTCGAGCGCACGCTCGAGCACGGGCGCGGGGGACCCGCCGTCGAGCGGGCCCTGCGCAGCATCCCCGGCGTCGGCGTGTGGACGGCCGCCGAAACCACCCAGCGCGCCCACGGCGACGCCGACGCACCCAGTGTCGGCGACTACCACCTGCCCGCCCTCGTGGGCTGGGCCCTCATCGGCACACCGGTCGACGACGACGGGATGCTCGAACTCCTCTCTCCCTGGGCGGGCCACCGCCAGCGCATCATGCGCCTCATCGAGGTGAGCGGATTCGTGAAGCCGCGCTTCGGCCCCCGTATGACCGTGCAGGACCACCGCGGGCACTGAGCACGCGTGAGCGCGGTGCCCCAGCTCGCCGATCGAGTCGCCCGCCCGCGTCCCTGGGGTCCTTGACGAACTCCATACACTCACGAGCGTTCGACGACAGCGTATGGAGTTCGTCAAGGAGCCCTAGGAGAGCCACTCGTCGCCGTATGGAGTTCGTCAAGGAGCTCGACGAGAGGTGGGCGAGAGGTGGGCCGTAGCGCCAGGCCGCTCGCGGGCGGCGGCTCCTCCCCAAGGTGAGGCACAGGCTCGTCCTCCCGAAACTGGCCGGGTGATGAGCATCCATCCGCGCCGTTGGGCAGGCTGGGGCGATGCTCTCTCTTCCCTCTCACGCCGTCGCGCACCTCGGCGGACACGCCAGCCGGCGGGAGCTACTCGCCCTCGGGTGTGATGAGACCTTCATCAAGTTGAGCTTGTGGTACCGCACGATCATTCCGACTCGAAGGGGCTGGTACGCCTCTTCGGGAACGCCGCAGGTGATCCTCCGTGCGCTCAGTGCCGGAGGTCGGCTTGCGTGCGTGAGTGCGCTGGCGTGGCGTGAGGGGCGCACGGTTCCCCACGATGAGCCGATACACATCGCCGTCAACTACGGCGCATCCAGACTCGGGGCCGACGCTATCGTGCATTGGTCGCGCCGCGAGATCCCCGGTACGCGACTCGTCGTCTCCGACGAGGTCGCCCGGCGGCAGGCCGAGACCTGCCGAGCGCTGGTGAGGGCTAGTCCGTGCTGCTGACGCGATGTGCGACCAGTTCCACCTCGACGAGCATCGCCGGGTCGAGGAATGGCAGCACGTGCAGGAGCGAGAGTGCAGGACGGATCTCGCCGAAGACCTCGCCGTGGGCAGTCGCTGCCTTCTCCCAGTCGGCGATGTTCGTCACGTACACCTTCGACTGCACGACATCCTCGTAGTGGAAGCCGGCCTCGGCCAGGACTGGGCCCAGCTTCTCGAGGGCGAAGCGGGTCTGCTCATAGAGGTCGCCGGAGACCGAACCATCCGGGCCAGCTGCCGACGTCGCCGAGATGTAGAGGGAATCTCCAACCTGCACGGCACGGGAGTAGCCCATTTTGTTCTCCCAGGCTGACCCGGAGGAGTAGAGAGTACGCATTCGAATAACCTAACGCGGTGCACCTGATCTTCCGGACACTCATCCATATGTTCCGCAGTCGACGACGCCCGCCGCTCGGCATCCACGACGTGGGCCGCCTGCGCCTGCGCGTGGTCCTCACCGACCTCGACGTGCTCGGCCACATGAACAACGGCGTCTACTTCTCCCTCATGGACCTCGGCCGCATGGACCTGCTCATCCGCGCGGGCGTGTGGAAGAAGTTCCTCGACAAGGGCTACTACCCGGTCATGGCCAACGAGACCGCCACCTTCCGCAAGTCACTCACCCACGGAACCAGGTTCGTGCTCGAGACGAAGCTCGTCGGCTACGACGACCGCGCCGTGTACGTCGAGCAGCGCTTCGTCGTGAACGGCGAGATCTACGCGAGCGCCATGACGCGCGGCAGGTTCCTCAAGAAGACGGGCGGCACCGTGAGTCTCGCCGAGCTTTCCGAACTGACGGGCGTCGACACGAGCACCCTCACGCCCGAACCGTGGGTGATCGACTGGGCGAACAGCGTGCAGCTGCCGTCCACCCGCGCCGCAGCGCCGAGCGACTGGCTGTAGCTCGCGGGTCTAGGCCGGGCCGAAGGGGAAGGTGTCATCCGGGTCGAGAGTGGCCCGGATCGACGCGAGGCGCGCGAAGGTCGCGGCGGGCCAGGCCTTCGCGAACTCCGGGCCCGAGCCTGCCGCGAAGTTGATGTTGGTCTCGGGCGACACCCACGGGGCGATCGACGCGAGAAGGGCATCCGTCGCGCCGGGCAGTACTGTCTCGAAGAGGGCGGGGTTAGGGGCGCCGATCATCGACAGCGTGTAGCCGGATGCCCGCCCGCCCGCACTCGAACCCTCCGGCACATCGACGGCAGTGGCGCCGCCGAGGTGCCGTACTTCGGTGACCATGACCGGCCCCGAGGTGCCGGCGCCGACGGAGCTCAGTAGAACGGTGGCGAAGGAGTCGTCGAGATCGACGAGCAGTGCCCCGCGGCTCCACGCCATGCCGGGGTCGGTCGGGTCGTTGTGAATGGTGGCCACGTTTGCCAGTGGCAGGGGAGCTACCGCGTCGATGACGGCCGGGGCGAGCGCGCGCAGGGGTGCGGCGAGGGCTGCGCCCGTCTCGGCGTCGCCGGGGCGCGCGAACCGCAGCATCGCTAGTGTCTTGCCGCGGAAGATCTCCGGAATCTGTTCGATCGGGGGGAAGTGCATGATCGCGACACTCGTCGTGACGTGGTCGGGCGCAGAGGCGGTCCAGTCGATCCAGCCGCGGAACACGGCGTCGATGTGCTCCTCGGCGAAGACCATCGCGCCCGCGTACAGCTCGGGCATCGGCACGAGGGCGAGCTCCACGGAAAGGACGAGGCCGAAGCCGCCCTTTCCGCCGCGCAGCGCCCAAAACAGGTCGGCATTCTCCTCTGCCGACGCGTGCACGACCTCGCCCGAGGCGAGGACGACCGTCGCCCCGCGCACGTGGTCGCTCGAGAAGCCGTGGCTGCGCGCCATCGGGCCGAGGCCGCCGCCCATGAGGTAGCCGACGACGCCGACGTTCGTGGACGAGCCGGTGATGGGGGCGAGCCCCAGGGGAGCCGCGGCCGCCACGACGGCACCCCAGCGCACCCCTGCGCCGATGGTCGCGATGCGGGTGGACTCGTCGATCGAGACACTGTCCAGCCGCTTCGTGCTGATGAGCATTCCGTCGGTGACGCGGGCGTGCGAACCGTGGCCCGTTGCAAGCATGCGCACGGGCATCCGGTGCTCGTGGGCGAAGGTGACTGCGGCAACCGCGTCGGCCACGCTCGTGACCCCCACGACGACCTCGGGCGTGTGCGAGAAGTACAGGTTGAAGCCCGTCGCCTCGTCGGCGAAACCCTCGTCTGACGGGGTGAGAACGGCGCCGGAAATGGCGGTACGAAGAGCAGCGAAGTCGGCCATGGTCCGACGTTAGCGGGTGCTACCGACTAGGAGGTTTCCAGTACCGCCATGGCCGCGTTGTGGCCGCCGAGGCCGCTCACGCCGCCGCCGCGCTGGGCGCCCGCGCCGCACAGCAGGATGCGCGGGTGCTCAGTCGCGACACCCCAGCGCTGCGCCGCCGTGGCCAGGGGTGCATCGTCTTCCGCGAAGGGCCACGAGAGCGGTCCGTGGAAGATATTGCCGCCGGGCATCCCGAGCGCGTGCTCGAGGTCGAGCGTTGTCTTCGTCTCGATCGTGGGGCGGCCGAAGGCGTCCGTGAGCAGCAGTTCTTCGATCGGCTCGGCGAGCACGCTGTTGAGCGACGCGACAGCGGCGGCCTGCATCCGGATGCGCATCTCATCGTTGTTCGCCTCGGTCACGAGGCGCGCGGGGGTGTGGAGGCCGAACACCGTCAGCGTCTGCGCGCCGCTCGCCCGAAGCTCGGGCGACAGGATCGTCGGATCGGTGAGCGAGTGGCAGTAGATCTCGCACGGGAGGGGGTCGGGGATGCCGCCCGCGCTCGCCGTGTCGTAGGCGTGCGAGAGCTGCGACCAGCTCTCGTTGATGTGGAAGGTTCCGCCGAAGGCCGCCGCGGGGTCGACCGCGGTGTCACGCAGCTTCGGGAGGCGGGAGACGAGCAGGTTCACCTTGACCTGGGCGCCCTCGGCGCTCGGGCCGGCGGTCGTCCCGACGAGCTGGTCAAGCACCTGCGGCGCCACGTTCGCGAGCACCCAGTCGCCCACGAGCGCGCGCTCGTCGTCGCGCTGGCGGTACGTGACCTCGCCGTCCGGAGTGATGCCCGTGACCGTCGCGCCCGTGATGATCTCGGCGCCGGCGAGTCGTGCTGCGCGATCGAGCTCCCCCGTGACGGCGCCCATGCCGCCCACCGGTACGTCCCAGTCGCCCGTACCGCCGCCGATCACGTGGTACGCGAAGCAGCGGTTGCCCGCGAGTGTCTCGTCGATGTTGGGGGCGAAAGTGCCGATGAGGGCGTCGGTGAGCACGACCCCGCGGACGAGGTCGTCGTCGAAGGTGCGCTGGATGGTGGAGCCGATGGGCTCCTCGACGAGCGAGTTCCACAGCGCGTCATCCGCGACCGCCCGTCGTGCCTCGGTGCGGGTGAGCAGCGGCTCGGTGACCGTCGGAAACACGGCTCGCGCGAATCGCGCGGTTCCCGCGTAGAAGGAGCTCCACGCGTCGGAGACGGGGGACTCGTTGTCGACGAGCAGGCCGTCGTCTGCGCCCGGCCGCGGTGTGTACGACGAGTAGCGGCGCCGGGCGAGGGTGATATCGAGACCGAGATCGCGGATGATGCTCGCGGGGAGCAGCGAGACCAGGTACGAGTAGCGCGAGAGGCGGGCATCCACCCCCTCGAAGGCCTGCGCGGAGATGGCAGCTCCGCCCACGTGGTCGAGCCGCTCCAGCACGGTGACACGCTTGCCCGCCAGGGCGAGGTAGGTGGCGGCGACGAGACCGTTGTGCCCTCCGCCGACGATGACGACATCACGGCGGTCGGTTCCCGTGTGCTCAGACAGGGGAGTTGATCTCGTCGCAGATGGGCGGCTTGATGGTGTCGAGCACTTTGCGCGAGATCTCGTTGAGCGTCGACTTCTCGTCGTCGGTGAGCACGTCGAAGAAGTACTGGCGCACGGCGTCGCGGCGGTCGCGCTCTGCACCGAGGACGACGCGGTTGCCTTCAGAGGTGAGCACCACCCACACGCCGCGAGCGTCGTCGCCGCACTCCTCGCGCTTGAGCAGCTCGCGCTGCTCCATACGTGTGATCTGGTGCGAGACCCGGCTCTTCTCCCAGCCGATGAGGTCGCCGATCTGGCCGGCGCGCAGGCGCTTCGACGGGCTGTTGAAGAGGGCGATGAGCACCTCGTAGTCGGCAGTCGAGATGCCGGCGTCGGCCTGCAGCCGGCGTTCGAGGGTGAGTTCGAGCTGTCGCCTCATGACGTAGAAGGAACGCCACAGTTCCCTTTCCGTCTCGGTGGTTTCCGCTGTCATGCACCAATCATACGCGGTAGTTGACGCATCAACCATGGGAGAGTTAGGGTGACACGTCAACTACTGAAAGGGCATCCGTGTCACACCTCACGATCGGCATCATCCTCGGCAGCACCCGACCCGGCCGCAAGGGCGACCAGGTGGCGAAGTGGGTTCTCGAGAAGGCATCGGCGCGCTCCTCGGCCACCTACGAGCTCGTCGATCTCGCTGACTTCGCTCTGCCGCACCTGGATGAGGCCATCTCCGCCTCGCAGGGCCGCTACGAGAACGACCACACCAAGGCCTGGGCGGCAGCGATCGCCCGGTACGACGGATTCGTCTTCGTCACCCCCGAGTACAACCACTCCACCTCGGGTGCCCTCAAGAACGCCATCGACTTCATCTACGCCGAGTGGAACAACAAGGCGGCCGGCTTCGTGAGCTACGGCGTCGCGGGCGGAACGCGCGCCGTGGAGCACCTGCGTCTCATCGTCGGCGAGCTCCAGATCGCGGACGTGCGCCAGCAGGTGGCCGTGTCGCTCATCACCGATTTCGAGGGCTACACGACCCTCAAGCCGCTGCCGCACCTCGAGCCGGGACTTGCCACGATGCTCGACCAGGTCGAGTCGTGGTCGGGCGCGCTGCGTACGGTGCGTGAGGCGGCGCTCGCCGCGGTGTAGCCGCGCCACAGCGACTCTCGCGCACGGAACCTGCGTACGGGCGCAATCGCACACAGGTTCCGTGCGCGCAACTCCTCTCCTCGCCGCAACTGTCACACCTAAGCTCGATACATGCTTTCCGAGCTTGCCGATGAGACCATAGCGACTGTGCGGCGCTGGCTCGCCGAATCCGCGAGCGTGAAGGCCGACCCGAGCGCGGCCCGCCTGGCGGGCGTGCTCAAAGACCCACGCGGCCTCGAATTCACCATCGGCTTCGTCGACAAGGTGGTGCGACCGGAAGACCTGCGCGTCGCGGGCCGCAACCTCGAGCGTGTGAGCCACCTCGTCCCGGCGTTCCTGCCGTGGTACCTCCGCTGGGCCATCACCGTGGGCGGCGGGTTCGCGGCCATCGTGCCGTGGCCCATCGTCCCCATCGCGCGCTGGGTGCTGCGCCGGATGGTGGGCCACCTCGTCATCGACGCCACGCCCGAGAAGCTCGACAAGACGCTCGTGACACTGCGGCAGCGAGGCATCCGGTTGAACCTCAACCTGCTGGGCGAGGCGGTGCTCGGCGACGAGGAGGCCAACAACCGGCTCGCGGGCACGCGTGATCTGCTCGCACGCGACGACGTGGACTACGTGTCCATCAAGGTCTCGTCGGTCGCGGCGCAACTGAGCATGTGGGCGTTCGACGACATGGTCGAGCGGGTCGTGGAGCGCCTGACTCCGCTGTACGAGCTCGCGGCGGCATCCCCCACCGCCAAGTTCATCAACCTCGATATGGAGGAGTACCGCGACCTCGACCTGACCGTCGCCGTCTTCCAGAAGCTGCTTGAGCAGCCGCGCCTGCGCGACCTCGAGGCCGGCATCGTGCTGCAGGCCTATCTGCCGGATGCCCTCTCCGCACTCCGGGGCCTGACGAAGTGGGCGATCGAACGCAGGCGCGCAGGCGGTGCCGGCATCAAGGTGCGCGTCGTCAAGGGCGCGAACCTCGCCATGGAGCACGTCGACGCGACGATGCATGACTGGCCGCTGGCCACGTGGGGCAGCAAGCAGGAGACCGACACGAACTACAAGCGCGTGCTCGACTGGGCGTTCACGCCCGAGCACACGGACGCCGTGCGCATCGGCGTCGCGGGCCACAACCTCTTCGACATCGCGTTCGCGTGGCTGCTGGCGAAAGAGCGCAGGGTGGAGAACCGCGTCGAGTTCGAGATGCTCCTGGGCATGGCGACCGGGCAGGCGGAGGCCGTGAAGAAGGACGTCGGCGGGCTCCTGCTCTACACGCCCGTGGTGCATCCGGGCGAGTTCGACTCCGCGATCAGCTACCTCATCCGCCGCCTCGAGGAGAACGCGGCGAGCGAGAACTTCATGTCGGGCGTCTTCGAACTTGCGGACGACCCGGCCGTCTTTGCGCGCGAGGCCGAGCGCTTCCTCGACTCGCTCGCCCACCTCGACCCCGAGGTGCCGAAGTCGCACCGTGTGCAGCGCCGCGGCCACGAGAGCGATGTGCGACCGGATGACGCAGCCGGGGCCATCCGATTCCACAACGAGCCCGACACCGACCCCGCTATCGCGGCGAACCGGGTGTGGGCCAACTCCGTACTCGAGCGCAGCGCGCACTCGTCGCTCGGGGAGGACGCGATCCGCGCCGCCCGTCTCACCGACGAGAACGGGGTGCTGCAGCAGATCATCTCGAGTGCTCGCGCGGGCGAGGCGTGGGGCACGCGCCCGGCGGCCGAGCGCGCCGAGATCCTGCGTGACGCCGCCGACGTGCTCGGGGCGTTCCGCGGCCGCCTCATCGAGGTCATGGCGAGCGAGACGGGCAAGACGATCGCCGAGGGCGACGTGGAGGTGAGCGAGGCCATCGACTTCGCGCGCTACTACGCCGAGCGCGCGCTCGAACTCGACTCGGTCGACAACGCGACGTTCGTGCCGTCGCGGCTCACCGTCGTCACGCCGCCGTGGAACTTCCCGGTGGCCATCCCCGCGGGCTCCGTATTGTCGGCGCTCGCCGCGGGCAGTGCCGTCATCATCAAGCCCGCGCCCCAGGCCCGCCGCAGCGGCGCCGTCATGGTGGAGGCGCTGTGGGAGGCGGGTGTTCCGCGCGAGGTGCTCGCCCTCGTCGACATCGCGGAGGGCGACCTCGGCCGTCGACTCATCTCGCACCCGACTGTGGATCGCGTCATCCTCACGGGTGCCTACGAAACGGCTGCCCTCTTCCGGTCGTGGCGGCCCGACCTGCCGTTGCTCGCGGAGACGAGCGGCAAGAACTCGATCATCGTCACGCCCAGCGCCGACCTCGACCTCGCCGTGGGCGACGTGGTGCGCAGCGCCTTCGGGCATGCCGGGCAGAAGTGCTCTGCGGCATCCCTCGTGATTCTCGTCGGGTCCGTGGGTACGAGCGAGCGGTTCCGTCGCCAACTCATCGACGCCACGAACACGCTGCGCGTGGGCTACCCGCAGAATCCGCTCAGCCAGGTCGGCCCGCTCGTCGAGCCCGCGCAGGGCAAGCTGCTGGCCGCGCTCACGACGTTGGAAGAGGGCCAGCACTGGCTGGTGCGCCCGCGCGAGCTCGACGAGTCGGGCACACTGTGGTCTCCCGGAGTGCGCGCAGGAGTGGTCGCCGGAAGCGAGTTCCACCTCACCGAGTACTTCGGACCCGTGCTCGGCATCATGACTGCCTCCACCCTCGACGAGGCGATCGCTCTGCAGAATGCCGTCGCCTACGGGTTGACGGCGGGCATCCACTCGCTCGATGCCGCCGAGGTCGCGCGCTGGCTCGACGCGGTAGAGGCCGGCAACCTGTACGTGAACCGCGGAACCACCGGCGCGGTCGTGCGACGCCAGCCGTTCGGCGGCTGGAAGCGCTCGACGGTCGGCACCTCGGCGAAGGCCGGCGGACCCAACTACCTGCTCACGCTCGGCTCCTGGAAGGCCGTGGAGCACGAGCCCGAGAACGACATCCTGCTGCCCGGCATCTCCGACCGCGTCGCCTCCGTCATCAAGAAGGCGCAGGGCGGCCTCGACTTCCCGGAGTTCGACCGCGTGCGCCGCGGCGCGCAGAGCGACGAGCTCGCGTGGCAGGCCGAGTTCGGTGTGTCTCGGGATGTCTCAGACCTCGGTGTCGAGCGCAACGTGTTCCGCTACCTGCCCATCCCCGTGACGATCCGTCTCTCGGAGGGGGAGTCGATGGGCGACCTCGTGCGCCTCATCGCCGCCGCATCCCTTGCCGGCTCACGCGTGAGCGTGAGCTCGGCAGTGCCCCTGCCGACCGCCCTCGTGCAGTCGTTCGGCGATCCGCTCGCGCCGGCGTCGGTGCGCTCGGTCGACATCGAGTCGGATGCCGCGTGGCTCGGCCGAGTCGGGCAGTTGCGCACGACGCGCGTGCGCCTCATCGGCGGCGATCCGCTCGCCCTCGCGCAGGCCCTGCAGGGCAGCGTGGATGTCGCGGTCTGGTCGGGCCCCGTGACCACCGCCGGGCGCATCGAGCTGCTGCCGTTCTTGCGCGAGCAGGCCGTGAGCATCACCGCCCACCGCTTCGGCAACCCCGACCGGGACATGGCGGGACTGCCGCTGTAGCGTGGAGAGATGATCCCCTCACTGCAGCTCAACGACGGCCACAGCATCCCGCAGCTCGGTTTCGGGACGTGGCCGTTGCGGGGCGAGGAGGCCGCGGCCGCGGTGTCCACGGCGATCGAGGTGGGGTACCGCCACATCGACTCGGCTCGCCGTTACGAGAACGAGGAGGGCGTGGGCGAGGGCATCCGGCGCTCGGGGATTCCCCGCCACGAGCTGTTCGTCACGACCAAGTTCGACGGGGAGTTCCAGGGCGGTGACCGCGCCCGCGACGGCCTGCGTGGATCGCTCGACCTGCTCGGCACGGACTACGTCGACCTGCTGCTCATCCACTGGCCGCTGCCCGCGCGCGGCGAGTTCGTCTCGACCTGGCGCACCTTCGAGAAGCTACAGGCGGAGGGTCTCGTGCGCTCTATTGGCGTCTCGAACTTCAAGCCCGCCCACCTCGATGTGCTGCGTGCCCAGACGTCGGTGGTGCCCGCGGTCAACCAGATTCAGCTGTCACCCGTCATCCAGCGCCACGAGCAGCGCGACTACAACGCGGCCCACGGTATCGTCACCGAGTCGTGGACTCCCATCAAGAACGTTCTGGATGCCGCGCCCGTGCTCGAGGTCGCCGAGAAGCACGACCGCACCCCCGCGCAGGTCGTGCTGCGCTGGCACATCCAGAACGGACTCGTGGCCATCCCGAAGTCGGCGGACCGCACGCGTATGGCGCAGAACCTCGCCGTGTTCGACTTCGAGCTCGACCACGGCGACCTGGCCAAGATCGACACCCTCGACGGCGGACCGGACGCGGGCGTCGACTCCGACCACGACGGGCACTGAGTCCGCGGCGGGTCTCGACTGGGCCCGTCGGCGGCGCCGCACTATCGCCTTGACGAACTCCATACATCGGTCGGTGCGTGAGCGGATGTATGGCGCTCGTCAAGGAACCTGCGTCAGGTCGTGCTGGCTCGGCCGTGCCGTGGGTGAGAAGGCCTCCTAGGCGCTGAGGGCGAGCCTCACATACTCAAGGGCGGCGTCGGCGGGGATGCCCAACGCCGCGGCGCGTGAGGCGTACTCGGTCGCGGCCAGCTGCAGCGTGGACTCCGCTGTGTCGGACCGCGCGGACACCACTGTGCCGTTGCGGCCGCGGGTCTCGAGAAAGCCGTCCTGTTCCAGCAGGCGGTAGACGCGCGCCGCGGTGTAGGGCGCGACGCCCAGCTCGGCGGCGAGAACGCGCACCGGGGGGAGTTTGGTGCCGACGATCAGTTCACCGTTCGCCACCTGCTCGATGATCTGGGTGCGCAGCTGCTCGTAGAGGGTGACCTTCGAGTCTGGGTCGACGGAGAAAGGCATCAGTCGTGCGTGCGGTGGATGAGACGCGAGAGCACGATGGCGCTGCGCGTGTGGTCGACGTTGGGGGCGAGCCGCACCTTCTCCAGCGCGACCTCGAGGGAGGCGATATCGCGCGAGCGCATGTGCACTATCGCGTCGGCGGAGCCCGTGACCGTTCCCGCGTCGACGACCTCGGGCACGCCCGAGAGGATGCGCTTGAGCTCCTCCGGCGCGACGGTTCCACGGCAGAACAGCTCGACGTAGGCCTCGGTCGCGAGCCCGTCGACGTTGGGGTCGACCTGGATCGTGAAACCCCGGATGACCCCATCCGCGACAAGCCTGTCGACGCGGCGCTTCACCGCCGAAGCCGAAAGGCCGATGACCTCGCCGATGTCGCCGTAGCCGGCGCGCGCGTTGAGGCGCAGCAGGTCGATGATGCCGTAGTCGAGATTGTCCATCCCGCGAGCCTATGGCGAAAACGTGTGCGAGGCGAGGGTAAGGCGCACGTTTGGTGCGCTCAACGCCCTGACAGTGCGGATAGGTGCGTGTGAGACTGGATCAATGACGATGGAACGCACCGCCACCCACCGCTCGGTACTCATGTGCCGTCCCACCCACTTCACCGTGAGCTACCGGATCAACCCCTGGATGCACCCGGAAGACCCGACCGACACGAGCCTCGCCGTGCGCCAGTGGGAGACCCTCTACGCGAAGTACCTCGAGCTCGGCTACGACGTGCACCTCATCGAGGGCCTGCCCGGCTTGCCCGACATGGTCTACGCGGCGAACGGCGGCTACGTGCTGGACGGTATCGCCTATGGAGCCCTCTTCGAGTACCCGGAGCGCCAGCCCGAGGGTCCCGCGTACATGGACTGGTTCCGTGCGAACGGCTTCGACGTGCGCGTGCCCGTCGCGACCAACGAGGGCGAGGGCGACATGCTCCTCGTCGGCGACACGATCTACGCGGGCACCGGCTTCCGCACGGATGTCGCGAGCCACGACGAGCTGCGTGAGATCTACGGCCGCGAGGTCGTCACCCTCCACCTGAGCAACCCGAGTTTCTACCATCTGGACACGGCCTTCGCGGTGCTCGACTCGAACGGCGGACCGGGCAGCGTCGCGTACCTGCCGAAGGCTTTCGCCCCCGAATCCCTCGCCATCCTGCAGGAGCGCTTCCCCGACGCGGTCATCGTCAACGACGACGACGCGGCAGTTCTCGGCCTCAACAGCTTCAGCGACGGCAAGAACGTCATCATCGCGTCGCGCGCGACCGACTTCGAGCGCCAGCTGCGCGAGCGCGGGTTCACCCCGCACGGGCTCGACCTCTCGGAGCTGCTGCTCGGCGGCGGCGGAGTGAAGTGCTGCACGCTGGAGCTGCGGCGATGAGCGGGGAGAGCCACCTCGCGCACAACTACCATCCCCTCGAGGTGACCGTCGAGTCGGGCTCCGGGGCATGGGTGACGGATGTCACCGGCCGCAGGTACCTCGACTGCCTCGCCGCGTACTCCGCGGTGAACTTCGGGCACGGGCATCCGACGCTCGTGCGGGCGGCCAAAGACCAGCTCGACCGGATCACGCTCACGAGCCGCGCCTTCCACAGCGACAAGCTCGAGCCGTTCGCGGCAGCTCTTGCGCAGCTCGCGGGCAAAGACATGGTGCTGCCGATGAACACGGGCGCCGAGGCCGTCGAGTCCGCGATCAAGGTCGCGCGAGCGTGGGGATACCGCGTGAAGGGCGTACCCGCGGACAGGGCCACGATCATCGTGGCCGACGGCAACTTCCACGGTCGCACGACGACGATCATCAGCTTCTCCAACGACGAGCAGGCCCGCGCCGATTTCGGCCCCTTCACCCCCGGATTCGTGAGCGTGCCCTACGGTGACGCGGCGGCCATCGCTGCGGCGATCGACGAGACGACCGTCGCGGTGCTGCTCGAGCCGATCCAGGGCGAGGCGGGCATCATCGTGCCGCCTGACGAGTACCTTCCGGAAGTGCGTCGGATCACCACTGAGAACAACGTGCTGTTCATCGCCGACGAGATCCAGTCGGGTCTCGGGCGCACGGGCGCCACATTCCAGTGCGACAACGCGGGCGTCGTTCCCGACCTGTATCTGCTCGGCAAGGCGCTCGGCGGCGGCATCGTCCCGGTGAGCGCGGTCGTGGGCAACAGCGACATCCTCGGAGTGCTGCGCCCCGGCGAGCACGGCTCCACGTTCGGCGGCAATCCGCTCGCCGCTGCGGTGGGCACCGCGGTCGTCGAGCTGCTCGCCACGGGCGAGATGCAGGAGCGCGCCCGGATGCTCGGAGAGAGGCTGCAGGCCAGACTGCGTCTGCTCCTCGGCCACGGCATCATCGCCGTGCGCGGCGCAGGACTATGGGCGGGCATCGACGTGGATCCCGCTCTCGCTACCGGTCGGCGGGTGTGCGAGTTGCTGGCGGACCGAGGGGTGCTCGCGAAGGACACCCACGGTTCGACCATCCGGCTCGCCCCGCCGATCGTCGTCTCCGCGGAGGACCTCGATTGGGCTGTCGACCAGCTCGAGGCAGTGCTGCAGGAGCTTGCTGTCACGGAGCCCGCAGCCCAGTAGATTCGAGCCATGAGCTCGCTCCCCGAACCCACGAACTTCCCGCTCCGCGGCGGGCCCACCCTGCGCTGGGGCGTGCTCGCCCCCGGCAGCATCGCGAGCCAGTGGGTGGGCACGGTGCACGCGAACACCGACCAGCGCGTCGTGGCCGTGGCATCCCGCTCGCTCGAGCGGGCGCAGGCGTTCGCCACCGAGTTCGGCATCGACCGAGCGTACGGCGCCTACGAGCAGCTCGTGGCCGACCCCGAGGTCGAGGCCGTGTACATAGCCGCCCCGCACAGCGAGCACCGCGCGCTCGCGCTGCTCGCGATCGCGGCAGGTAAGCACGTGCTCATCGAGAAGCCGATTGCCGTGAGCCTTGCCGAGGCGCACGACATCGTCGAGGCGGCGCGCGCCGCCGGGGTGTTCGCGATGGAGGCCATGTGGTCGCGCTTCTTGCCGCAGACGACGGTGGTCGATCAGCTGCTCACGAGCGGTGAGCTCGGCGATGTGCTCACGGTCACGGGCGACTTCGGTGCCAAGTTCGTGTTCGACCCGACGAGCCGCGGGTTCGACCCGGCGCTCGGTGGCGGCGCCCTCCTCGACCTGGGCGTCTACCCGGCCTGGTTCACCCACTTCGCGCTCGGCGCCCCCGACTCGGTGACGGCCACGGGGTCGCTCGCGAGCACGGGGGTGGATGCGCAGGCCGCCGTCATCCTCGACTACGCGTCGGGCGCCCAGGCTGTCATCACGACGAGCATGCTCGTGCAGACGCCCCTCGCCGGCACGATCAGCGGCACGCTCGCGCGCGTCGAGTTTCCCGGCCCGTTCATGGGACCGGGCTCGTTCCGCGTCATCGCCGCCGACGGAACCCGCCGGGAGTGGACGGAGCCCACGGGCTTCCAGTGGGGCGAGGGCCTCTGCTACCAGGCCACCGCCGTCGCACAGCACGTCGCCGACGGCCTCACGGAGTCGCCGTGGCACAGCCTCGACGACACCCTCGAGATCATGGCGGTGCTCGACTCGGCCCGGAAGCAGCTCGGCGCCCTGTGACCGCCGGCGCGAAGCAGCTCGATGCCGCAGACCCGCTCGCCGGGCACCGCGCGAAGTTCCTCGAGGCGCCGGGCGTCGTCGCCTACCTCGACGGCAACTCGCTCGGCAGGCCGCTCGCGGCATCGGTGGAGCGGGTCGACAGCTTCCTGCGCGAGCAGTGGGGAGGCCGCCTCATCCGCGGCTGGGACGAGGGCTGGCTCGACCTGCCGCTCATGATCGGCGACGAGCTGGGACGAGTGGCGCTCGGTGCGGCATCCGGCCAGGTCGCCATCGGGGACTCGACTACCGTGCTGCTCTACAAGCTCGTGCGCGCGGCGCTCGATGCACGGCCGGGCCGCACCGAGATCGTGATCGACCGCGACAACTTCCCGACCGACAGGTACGTGGTCGAGGGCATCGCGGCCGACCGCGGCCTGACCATCCGCTGGATCGACACCGACCCGTCGGGCGGCGTCACCACCGACCTCGCCGCCATGCGCGTGGGCCCCAACACCGCACTCGCCCTCTTCAGCTCGGTCGCGTATCGCTCGGGATACATCGCCGACGTGAAGGGGATCACGGGCATCGTGCACGCCGCTGGCGCCCTCACCCTGTGGGACCTCTCGCACTCGGTCGGTGTTGTCCCCACCCAGCTCGACGCGTGGGGAGTCGACCTCGCCGTGGGCTGCGGCTACAAGTACCTCAACGGCGGGCCTGGCGCGCCGGCGTTCCTCTACGTGCGACGCGAGCTGCACGAGGTGGTGCGCCAGCCGATACAGGGGTGGCTGGGAAGTGCGACCCCGTTCGAGATGGGCCAGGGGTATACGCCGGCGGCGGGCATCCGCGGATCCCTCAGCGGAACCCCGCCCATCGTCGGCATGCTCGCCATGCAAGACATGATTGCCCTCATCGACTCGGTCGGCATCGAGTCGGTGCGCGAGAAGTCGGTCGCGCTCACCGAGTTCGCCATCGCCCTGAGCGACGAACTGCTGCCGGATGCCCGGCTCGCGTCGCCGCGCGACGCAGCGCGCCGGGGTGGACACATCACGCTCGACCATGATCGTTTCGCCGACCTCATGCCGGTGCTGTGGCAGCGCGGAGTGATTCCCGACTTCCGTCGGCCGAACGGCATCCGGCTCGGGATGTCCCCGCTGTCGACGAGCTTCGCCGAGGTCGACCTCGCCATCCGAACGATTGGGGCACTGCTGTGAAAGCGATCCGCACGCGCGTCAGGGCGCGCGACATCACCGAGAACCACCGGGTCTCGAGCCCGCTCGAGCTGCTCTTCGACCTCACCTTCGTGGTGGCCGTCGGTTCGCTCGTCGCCCAGCTCGCGCACAAGATTGCGGAGGGCGATGCGGCGTCTACGGTCGCCCCGTTCCTCATGGTGTTCTTCGCGATCTGGTGGGCGTGGAACCAATTCACGTGGCTAGCGAGCGCCTACGACAACGACGACGTGCTGTATCGCGTGTTCACGATGGTGCAGATGGGCGGGGTGCTCGTGCTTGCCGCCGGCGTGCCATCCGCGTTTGCCTCGCAGAGCTTCGCCGCCATCACGCTCGGCTACCTGATCATGCGGCTCGGGTTGCTCGCGATGCTCATCCGAGCCTGTATCGACGACCCGGAGTCGCGGCCCAACGCGCAGCGCTACATCATCGGGATCTCGCTCGTACAGGTGGGATGGCTGCTGCGGCTGTTCTTCGTGCCGCCGGAGTTCATCATCCCCGGGTTCGTCGTGCTCGCGGTGCTCGAACTGCTCGTCTCACCGTGGGCCGACCGCGCCGGGCATCTCGCGTGGCATCCGCACCATATCGCCGAGCGCTACGGGCTGTTCGCGATAATCCTGCTCGGCGAGAGCGTGCTCGCGGTCACGGTCGCCGTGCAGGAGAGCCTCGCCGAAGGCCTCAGCGCGCCCCTCGTGATCGTGTCGGTCGCGGGCCTCGCGCTGCTCTTCGCGCTGTGGTGGCTCTACTTCTCCGAGCCCGCCGCGGATGGTCTCGTGAAGCGCCGCGACCGCTCATACATCTGGGGCTACGGGCACTACGGCGTCTACGCGTCGCTCGCCGCGATCGGCGCAGGGCTCGAGGTTGCCGTGAAGGTGGTCACCCACCATGCGGAGGTGAGCGAGGTCGTCGCCGGATACGCGCTCGCCGTACCCCTCGCGGTGTTCCTGCTGCTGCTCTGGCTCCTGCACGCACCCCTCGTCGAGCGCGTGTCGATCCCGCCCGTGGCCACGGTCATCGCGGTGGCCGGAGTGCTGCTCGCCCCGCTCGCGGCCCCCGGTCTCGGCATCCTCGGGGTGACTCTGCTCATGACGGCGATCACGGTGGCGTTGCTCGTCGTGGCCCTCGTCGCGGCGCACGGTCCCCGCGGCTGGGCTAACTCGTAGCGACCCCGTCGAACTCCGCGCGGTTCTGCTGGATCTCGGTCTCGTTGTCGAGCGCCCAGCGCGCGAGGCCGACCACGGGCGGCAGCAGGCGCTCGCCGAGGGGAGTGAGGGCGTACTCGACGCGCGGGGGAACCTCCGCGTACGCGGTGCGCGAGACGATGCCGTCGCGTTCCAGGTGGCGCAGCGTGAGGGTGAGCATCCGCTGCGAGATGCCGGGAACTGCCTGGCGCAGCGCGGTGAAGCGCAGCGGTTTCTCCTCGAGCATCCCGACGACGAGGAGTGTCCACTTGTCGCCGATGCGCTCGAGGGCGTCGCGCACGACGACGCCCTGACCCGAGTGGCACATCGCGCCCATTCGTCCGGGACCCATGGTTACCTCCGTGTTCCTTTTGTAGACACGTCAACCGTTGGTTACTGTTTGTGGTCTAGTAACTAATCATAACCATTGGAGTACACATGACCATCGCAGTCTGGATCGTCTCGGGCCTCGTCGCCCTTCTCTACCTCATGGCCGGAGGCCGCAAGCTCACGACCCCCGCCGCGAAGCTGCCGGAGACGTTCTCGTTCGTGGAGGTCACGGGAGTTCGCCTCCTGAGGTTCATCGGTGCCGTCGAGGTGCTCGGCGCTCTCGGCGTCATCCTTCCCGCCCTCACCGGGATCGCCCCGATCCTCACCCCCATCGCCGCCATCGGCCTCGCGGTGATCCAGATTCTCGCGATCATCCTGCACGTGCGCCGCAAGGAGTACAACGTCCTCGCGTTCAACGTCGTGCTGCTCGTGCTGCCCGCGTTCGTCGCGGTCGCGCGCCTTCTCGGCTACTAGCGGCGCACGGGGGCCGCGGTTCTAGGCTGAGGCCATGATCATCGCGCTGTGGGTCGCCATCGGAATCCTCGCTCTCGCCAACCTCGCGGTGGCGCTCATGAAGCTCATCCGCACGAAGGAGCAGCTCGCGAGCATGGGCGAGCCGTTCGCCTGGACTGGCGACTTCTCGCAGGGGCAGATCCGGCTCATTGCCGTCGCCGAGTTGCTCGGCGCGGTGGGCCTCGTGCTTCCGCGGCTCACGGGCATCCTGCCGTGGGTCACGGGCGTGGCCGCGGTCGGGATCGTGCTGCTGCAGGCTGGCGCGATCGTCACGCACCTCCGCCGAGGTGAGCGGGCGATCGTGCCCAACGTCGTGATCCTGCTGCTCGCGGTCGTCGTCGCCGTGTGCGTCTTCGCGGGATTCTGATGCTGACGCCGGACCTTCTGGAGCGCATCCGGTCGCGCGCTGCGGGCTACGACCGCGACAACGCGTTCCCCTTCGAGGACCTCGCCGAGCTCACCGCCGCGGGCCACCTCGCGCCGCGCAGCCTGCTGCAGACCGCGCGTGACCAGCGGCTGCTCGCGGCGTACGCGCCCGCGACGGCGCTCGCCGTGAACATGCACCTCGTCTGGGTGGGTGTCGCGCGCGTGCTGCACGACCGCGGCGACACCTCACTCGACTGGGTGCTCGACGAGGCCGCCGCGGGCGAGCTCTTCGCCTTCGGCAACAGCGAGCAGGGTAATGACCTCGTGCTGTGGGACTCTCTCACCACCGCAGTGCCCGTGCCCGGCGGGTACTCGTTCACGGGCACGAAGATCTTCACGTCCCTCTCTCCGGCGTGGACGCGGCTCGGCATCTTCGGCAAGCACGAAGACCAGCTCGTGCACGGCTTCATCACCCGCGAGACATCCGGATGGCGTTCCCTCGACGACTGGGACACCCTCGGCATGCGCGCCACACAGAGCCACACGACCGTTCTCGAGGGCGCCGTGGTCCCCACCGAGCGCCTCGCGCGGATCCTGCCGGTCGGCCCCAGCGCCGACCCCTTCGTCTTCGGCATCTTCTCCAACTTCCTGCTCCTCATCGGCTCGGTGTATGCCGGAATCGCCGACCGCGCGCTCGAGCTCGCCGTCGAGGCGGTGAAGCGCCGCACCTCGCTCAAGACCGGCACGACGTACGACCAAGACCCGGACTTCCGTTGGCGCATCGCGGATGCCGCCCTCGCGCTCGACGGCCTGCGCCCCCAGCTGGAGTCGCTCGCCGGGGATGTCGACGGCCTCGCCGATCACGGCGCCGACTGGTTCCGCTACCTCACGGGTGCCAAGCACCGCGCCACCGAGACCGCGCGCTACGTCGTCGACCAGGCGATGCGCTCGGCGGGAGGGGGTGGCTACCGCTCGAGCTCCGAGCTCGCGCGCCTACAGCGTGACGTACTCGCGGGCATCTACCACCCGAGTGACACCGAGTCGGTCCACGGCACTGTCGCCACCAACCTGCTGGGGCCGCTCGCCTAGCTCGCCGCCGTCGTGGGTCACGAGCACCACGATCCGGTCGGCCAGCGCGCCGCGCAGGTTCGTCATCAGGAGTTCGGCGTTGCGAGCATCCAAGTGGGCGGTCGGCTCGTCGAGCAGCACGACGTCGCCGCGTGCGAGCAGGGTCCGCGCGACCGCGAGGCGCTGGCGCTCCCCGCCCGAGAGATGCGATCCTCCGGGTCCGACGCGGGTGTCGAGCCCGTCGGGGAGACCCGCGACCAGGGGTCCGAGGCCGGCGACCTCGAGCACGTCGAGCAGCTGCGCGTCATCCGGCCGGTCATCGCGGGCGCGAGCGATGAGCAGGTTGCCGCGGATCGTCGAGTCGAACAGGTGGCCCTCCTGCGGGCACCACGCGATGCTGCTCGGAGCAGCGAGGGCTCCGGATGCGGGCGGCAAGAACCCCATGAGCGTCGCGAGCAGTGTCGACTTCCCGGAGCCCGAGGGCCCTTCGATCACGATCCAGTCGCCCCGCCGGGCCGTCACCGAGAGCGGACCGAAGGCCTGCCCGCCGGGCCACCCCACCCTGAGGTCGCGCAGTTCCAGCGCGCTACCCTGCCCGGTCCGGCGCGCGGGGGAGGGCGCGGTCACGCTCCTCACCTTCGCGAGCGCTGCCCGGAGTGCCGGCCACTGCTGCACGGCATCGACAGTGCCGAGCATGGCGTCGATGAGGGCGATCGGCAGGAGGACGAGGATCGCGAGCACCGTCAGCGGAACGTCGGTGGAGGTCAGCATGAGCATGGCGCCCGTGGTCCCGGCGAGCACCACGAGCGCGTGGCCGAGGCCCAGCGCGAGCGTTGCGCGGCGAGTGGCGGCAGCAGCGGCTGCGTCGTCCGCGGACAGGCGCGCGAGCATCCGGCCCGCCGTGCTGTTCGCTCGGAGGTCGTCGGCTGCGGCGATGGCGGCGGTGAAGCGACGCAGCACGAGGGACTGAGCGTCGCCCGCGCGACGGGATGCCGTGCGGTCGGCGGCCAGGGCGAGGAGCGGTGCCGCGAGGAGGCCGACGACGAGCACTCCTGCGAGGATCGGCAGCGCCGCGGGGTGCAGAAGTGTCACGGCGACGAGGCTCGCGAGGGCGGTCAGCAGTGCAGAGGCCGGCGGGATGATGACGCGGGGCACGAGGTCGCGCACGCGGTCCGCCGCCGACACGAGGTAGTCGAGCGCTACCGCTCCGGTCGCAAGGGAGCGGGATGCCACCCCTCGGCTCGCGAGCCCGGACCACAGCCGCAGCCGCAGGTCGGTGAGCGCCGCGAGCACGCCATCGTGGGTGACGAGCCGTTCGGCGTAACGGAGCGCCGCGCGGCCGATGCCGAAGAAGCGCACCCCGACGATCGCCATCGTCAGGTACATGATGGGCGGCTGCTCGCTCGCGCGCACGATGAGCCAGCCCGAGAGGGCAGTGAGGGCGACGGCGAACAGGGTGGCTGCGGCCCCGAGCAGGATGGCCGCGGGCAGCCGGTGCCGAAAACTCAGGAGAATCGCGCGGAACTCGGGCCAGACGGCACCGTCAAGCGCTTCTGCGACCGGGATCTCCTGCGTTTTCGGCAGGGCAGGGGTCTCGGGCTCGACCTCGCGCGCGCCGCCCTGCGCTCCGAGCAGCACCCGGCGGTCGGCGAGCCGTGTCATCCCGGCCTCGTGCGACGCGAACACGACAGTCACGCGTCCGCGCAGCTCGTCGATCGCGTTCTCCACGAGGCGCGCGTGAGCGGGGTCGAGGTGCGCGGTCGGCTCATCGAGCAGCAGGAGGTCCGCGCCAGCGCAGACGCGGACCAGTCCGCGTGCGACGGCCAGGCGCCGCAGCTCTCCGGGGCTGAGCTGCTGGGGGTCGGAGCGTGCGACGCTCGTGAGCCCGAGCTGCTCGAGGGCGCGGCGGGCGTCGGCGGGGGCATCCGCGTACAGTTCGAGCTCGCCGAGAACGGTGTCGGCGACGGTCGCCGGATGCTGCGGAACCCAGGCCACGCGGGCTGCATCGACGCCGACCACCGAGCCGCCCTGCGCCTCCACGATTCCCGCGAGCACTCCGAGCACCGTGGACTTGCCGGAGCCGGACGGCCCCTCGAGCGAGACCATCGATCCGCGGTCGACCACGAGGTCGAGGCCTGCGACGGCGGGCAGCGCGCGGTCGGAGTAGTGAACGACGAGGTTCTCGATGCGCAGGCGCTGGCCGGGCATCCGGATGCTCGCCGGCACGGGCGTCTCCGTGATCTCGGTGACGCGGCGCAGGGCTGCGAGCCCGTTCTGCGACGCGTGGAATGCGGACCCCAGCTCTCGGAAGGGAGCGAAGCACTCGGGCGCGAGCACGAGCGCGATGAGCCCGATCGAGAGCGGTAGGTCTCCGTTCACTAGCCGCAGCCCCACGAACACGGCGACGACCGCCACCGAGATCGTCGAGATCAGTTCGAGCACGAGCGAGGAGAGGAACGCGCTGCGAAGGGTCGCGACGGTACGCGTGCGGTGCTCCTCGGAGACGGCGCGGAGGGCCTCGGCCTGGTCGTCGACCCTGCCGAGTCCCACGAGCACCGGCAGGCCTCGCGCGAGTTCGACGAGGTGGTCGGAGAGCCGCTGCAGCGCCGTGGACGCGGCGTCGGCGCGCTCCTTGGTGTGCAGCCCGACGAGCGACATGAACACGGGAACGAGTGGCACCGTGATGACGATGACGAGCGCGCTCACCCAGTCGGCGAACAGGATGCGCGTGCCGATGAGCAGCGGCACGACCGCGGCCGTGACGACCGCCGGGATCACCGAGCGGTAGTACGTGTCGAGCTCGTCGAGGCCCACGGTCCCCGTGACCGCCGCGCCTCCGATCCGGATGCCCCCGCCCCTCATCAACCGCACCGCGAGGTCGTGGCGAAGCGCCTCCTTGCGACCGGCTGCCGCGCGCGCGGCGTACACGGGCGTGGCCCACGTGACGACCGCGCGGAGGATCCCCGACCCCACGCCGAGCAGTATCGCCTCCCGCGGCGAGCCGGTCAGGCCTATCGCCACCGCCTGCGCGATGCCCACGAGTGAGGCCGCCTTGAGGGCGGCGAGCAGCCCGAATGTGAAGAGCTGCGCGGGCTTCGCGTCGAGTTTCACTTGACTGCCGGGAGTACCGCGTGCGCCTCGGGTAGGTGGCGCTCGCCGAGCCGCTGGCGGAACACCCAGTACGTCCAGCCCTGGTAGAGCAGCACGAGGGGCAGCCCGAAGGCGGTCACGACGCTCATCACGCCGAGCGTGTAATCGCCGCTCGATGCGTTCGAGACAGTGAGGTCGAACGCGGAGTCGAGGGTCGAGGGGAGCACCACGGGGTAGGCGGCGGCGAAGATCGACGCGGCGCCCAGCACGAGGAAGATCGCGAGGCCGAGGAAGGCCCTGCCTTCACGACCCGCGCGGGCGGACACCCAGAAGAGCACGGCGGCGATCACGGCGACCACCACGAGCGCCCACGTGACCGGCGTGCCCGAGCGGAACTGCACGACCAGCACCCAGCCCACGATGGGCAGCAGCGCGAGCGGAGCCCAGCGCACGAGGAAGCGCTGACTGCGTTCGCGCACGGTGCCGAGGGTCTTCAGCCCGAGGAACGCCGAGGCGTGCACGAGGCAGAAGCCGACGACGGCCAGGCCGCCGAGCACCGCGTAGGGGGTGAACCACGCGAAGGGGCCGCCGACGCGGTCCCCGTTCGAGTCGATCGGCAGGCCCGTGGTGGTCAGCGCGAGCATCGCACCCACACCGAAGGCGGCGACGAACGAGCCGATGCCGAGGGCGCGGTCCCACATCCGGCGCCACGTTTCTGACGAGCCCTTGCCGCGGTACTCGATGGCGACGGCGCGGAAGATGAGGCCCAGCAGCGTGAGCGTCAGCGGGATGTAGAGGGTCGAGAAGAGCGACGCGTACCAGAGGGGGAAGGCGGCGAAGGTGGCGGCTCCCGCCGTGATCAACCAGACCTCGTTGCCGTCCCAGACGGGGCCGATGGTGTTGAGCATGAGGCGGCGCTGCGTGTCGTCGCGCGTGCTCGTGAGCAGGAGCATCCCGACGCCGAGGTCGAAGCCCTCCAGCAGGAGGTAGCCGATCCAGAGCGCCGCGATCGCGACGAACCACACGGTGGGCAAGAGGTCCATGTCAGCTCCTAGTAGGCGAACGCGAGAACGTCGTCGCGCTTGTCGGGGTCGTCGGTGGTGTCATCCGGATGCGCCAACTCGGGCATCGCGGAGGCCACACCGCCGCGCACGTACTTCACGAGCAACCGCAGCTCGACCACGAGGATCGCGGCGTACACGAGCGCGAAGGCCGCGAGCGAGAAGATGATTTCGCCGCCCGTGACCCCCGGCGAGACGGCCGCAGCGGTGAACATGAACACCCCGTCGACGCCACCCGGCGTGGGGTTGGGGGCGACGACGAACGGCTGCCTGCCCATTTCGGTGAAGACCCAGCCCGAGATGTTCGCGGCGAAGGGGGCCAAGATCGAGGCCACCGCGGCCCACATCAGGAGCTTCGACTTCGGCACCGTGCCCTTGCGGGTGAGCCAGAGCGCGAGCACGGCGACACCGGCGGCGAGGATGCCGAACCCGATCATGAGTCGGAAGCCCCAGTACGTCACCTCCATGATGGGGAGGTAGTTGATGGCCTGGCCCGCGCGCTCGCCGTAGAGCGGGTTGTCGGGGAGATTCGTGCCGTACTTCGCCCGGTACTCGGGGATGAGCGTGTTGACGCCCTTGATCTCCGTGGTGAAGTCGCCGTGGGCGAGGAACGACAGGATGCCCGGCACCTCGATCACCGCCACCACGTCGTCGCAGTTCTGCGAGCCGAGGTTGCCGATCGAGAGCACCGAGAAGCTGGTGCCGTCGTGGCAGGCGCCCTCGGCCGCGGCCATCTTGAGGGGCTGCTGCTCGAACATGAGCTTGGCCTGGGCGTCTCCCGTGATCGCCACTCCGCCGAAGCCCAGGATCGCGACGACGGCGCCGATGCGCAGGCTGCGGATCCAGACCGAGTGGTCGATCGCGTCGCGGCCCGGGATGGCCGGGCGCGAGCCGACGATGACCCTGCCGCGGGCATCCGTCGTATCGATGCCGTCGCGCCGGCGCTGCCACAGCTGGTACCACGAGATGCCGACGAGGAACGCAGCACCGACGGCTAAGGCGCCCATGAGGGTGTGGGCGTAGGCGGTGAGGGCGGTGTTGTTCGTGAGGACCGCCCAGATGTCGGTGAGCACCGGCCGGCCGTCGACGAGCTCCACGCCGACCGGATGCTGCATCCACGAGTTCGCGACGATGATGAAGAACGCGCTCGCGATGCTGCCGGCGATGGCGACCCACAGGGTCGCGAGGTGCAGTTTCTTGGGCAGGCGGTTCCAGCCGAAGATCCACAGGCCGAGGAACGTCGACTCGAAGAAGAACGCGAGCAGGCCCTCCATGGCCAGCGGTGCGCCGAAGACGTCGCCGACGAACCGCGCGTACTCGCTCCACGCCATGCCGAACTGGAACTCCTGCACGAGCCCCGTCGCCACTCCGACGATGAAGTTGATGAGGTACAACTTGCCCCAGAACTTGGTCATCCGGAGGTAGCGCTGCTGGCCCGTGCGCACCCACAGGGTCTGCATGATCGCAACGAGCGGGCCGAGCCCGAGCGTGAGCGGCACCATGACGAAGTGGTAGACCGTGGTGATGCCGAACTGCCAGCGTGCGATTTCGAGCGGATCCACGATTCCCGTCCTTTTCTACTGCTTGTAGAACTATTTCTACACCACCGTAGAAGTAATTTCTACTGTGCGTAGAATGGTGTGCATGGCAACCCTGGGCGAGCTCGAGCGATCGATCATGGAACTGCTGTGGGCAAACGACGAGAGCGTCTCGGCGTACGACCTGCAGGAGGAACTCTCCGACCGCAAGCTCGCCTCCACCACGATCCTCACCGTGCTGTCCCGCCTCGAGAACAAGGGCTTCGTCTCCCGATCAAGGGATGCCCGCCCGCACCGCTACCGTGCAGCAGCCAGCCGCGAGGAGCACATGGCTGACCTCATGCACGAGGTCCTCGGCGGAGCATCCGACCGCACGGCCGTGCTCGAGCGATTCGTCGGCCAGGTCAGCCCCGAGGAAGCCGCAACCCTCCGCCGCCTGCTCGGCAGCTAGTGGTCGCGCCGATCGCGCTCGCCGCCCTGGCGGTGCTGCTGGCGTGGCCGGTGCCGCTCCTCCTCGCGCGCGCCGCTTGGCCGTCCCGCTCCCCGGCCGCCGCGCTCGTACTCTGGCAGGCCATCGCGCTCGCCGGCGGCCTCTCGATGATCGGTTCCCTGCTCACCTTCGGCCTCGCGCCCTTCGGCCCCGACCCCGTGACGGCGACCGTCACCCTCGTCACGGGCGGAGTCGAGCGCATCGAGTCGTGGAATGCGCTCGCCCTCTGCGGCGCGGCTCTGCTCACCGGGCACCTGCTGCTCAACCTCGTGCTCACGGTCGTGCGCTCCGAGCGGCAGCGCCGTCGACACGAGCAACTCGTTCGCCTACTGAGCTCCCCGCTCGAGTCGGGGGCGCGACTGCTCGACACTCCTGCCCCCGTCGCCTACTGCCTGCCCGGTGCCCTGAGTTCGATCACGGTCGTCACCGCCGGGCTCATCGCTCTGCTCGACGACAGCGAGATGCAGGCCGTCATCGAGCACGAGAAGGCGCACGTCACGCAGCGGCACGACGTCGTGCTCGTGCTCTTCCGTGCGTGGTACGCGTCGCTGCCGTGGTTCCCGATCGCGTTCCGCGCCCAGCGCGAGGTCGGGATGCTCGTCGAGATGCTCGCGGACGACACCGCCCGGCGCGCAGTCCCCGACGGAGTGCTCGCCCGCGCCATCGTGCTCGTGGGAGCCGGCCAGGACCGCCCGGTCGTGGAACCCGGCACTGCCGAGTGGGGCGGTGAGGCATCCGTCACCGAACTCGGCGCGCGGCTCTCGCGGCTCTCGTCGGTGCCCCTGTCGCGCCCGGTCGAGGCGCTCGTCGTGGCCGCCGCCGTGCTGCTGCTCGCGGTGCCGACCGTGCTGCTGCTCGCCCCCGCGGTGCTCGACCTGCTGTAGCACGCCTGCGGTGCCCGGTGCCCGGCGCGCCGCCATCCGAGTGCTCGCGTTCTGCGCTCAGGAACCCGAATGTGCGCAGAAGGCGAGCACTCGACCTTCGAGAGATCAGGCCTTCGCCGGCGCGGCCTTGCGGGCCGCGGGTGTGCGCACGGATGCGGCAGCCGAAGCGGCGGCGGGTGCGACCGCGCGCGGCACGAGCCGCTGCAGCTGCGTCACGTGCTTGGGCTCGAGCTCGGCGATCGAGGCGACCTCGAGCAGCTTCATCGTGCGCACGACCTGGTCGGAGAGGATCTGGATGGTGCGGTCGACGCCCTGGCGTCCACCTGCCATGAGGCCGTAGAGGTAGGCGCGCCCGATGAGGGTGAACTTGGCTCCGAGCGCAATCGACGCGACGACATCCGCCCCGTTCATGATGCCCGTGTCGACCATGACCTCGGTGTCGTTGCCGACCTCGCGCACGACCTCCGGCAGGAGGTGGAACGGGATGGGCGCCCGGTCGAGCTGGCGTCCGCCGTGGTTCGACAGCAGGATTCCGTCGACCCCGAGGTCGGCGAGGCGCTTCGAGTCCTCGACGTTCTGTACGCCCTTGATGACGATTTTGCCCGGCCACATGGCGCGGATGATCTTCAGGTCTTCGAAGTTGATCGACGGGTCCATCGCCGAGTCGAGCAGCTCGCCGACGGTGCCGCCGGTGGTCGCGAGGGACGCGAACTCGAGCGGGGGAGTGGTCAGGAAGTCCCACCACCACCACGGACGGGGGATCGCGTTGATGATCGTGCCCAGCGTCAGCTGCGGCGGGATGGAGAATCCGTTGCGCTTGTCGCGCAGGCGTGCACCCGCGACGGGGGTGTCGACAGTGAACATGAGGGTGTCGAATCCGGCCGCGGCGGCGCGCTCGACGAGCCCGTAGCTGATCTCGCGCTGGCGCATGACATAGAGCTGGAACCAGTTGCGACCGTTCGGGTTCGCGGCCTTCACGTCCTCGATGGTCGAGGTGCCCAGGGTCGAGAGCGTGAACGGAATGCCCGCCGCCCCCGCCGCGCCCGCTCCGGCGATCTCGCCCTCGGTCTGCATGAGGCGGGTGAATCCGGTCGGGGCGATGCCGAACGGCATCGCGGAGGTGCCGCCGAGCACGGTCGTCGTCGTGTCGAGCTTGGAGACATCCCGCAGGATCGACGGGTGGAACTCGATGTCCTCGAACGCCTGCCGGGCACGGGCCAGCGAGAGCTCACCCTCGGCCGAGCCATCCGTGTAGTCGAATGCGGCCTTGGGCGTGCGGCGCTTGGCGATGTCGCGCAGGTCGTAGATGGTGAGGGCCGAGTCGAGGCGGCGCTTCTTGCCGTTGAGCTCCGGAGCCTTGAACTTCATGAGCTTCGCGAGCTCTACGGGGTTCGGGACTTGACGCTTGACCATGGGTTTTCCTAGCTGTCGAGGTGGGTGAGGAGGCGGTCGCGCGCCCCGGCGATGTGGTCGCGAGTGAGGGATGCCGCGGCATCCGGGTCGCCTGCCGTGATGGCGTCGAGGATGCCCTGGTGCTGGTGAGCTACCTCGGCGGAGGTGAGGAGCTGGGCGGCCTGCACCTGGCCGATGCACAGTTCGATCTCGCCCATCAGGAGCGAGTGCATCCGGGTGAGGCGCGGCGACGCCTGCCCCGAGACGAGGGCCCGATGGAAGGCGATGTCGTGCTCCGCGAACTCGGCGCTGCCCGTGAGGGCGCGGTGCGCGGCGAGGGCTTCGGCCGGGATCGTTCCGGCGGTGGCGAGGGCTGCCATGGCGGCGGACTCGATGACGGCGCGGTTGTCGAACAGGTCGACGACGTCGTCGCGGCTCAGCACCGGAACGCGCGCCGCGGTGTGCGGCTCGCGGCGCAGCAGGCCGTCGGCGACGAGCTTGTCGATCGCGAGGCGGGCGGTCGGGCGGGCGACGCCGAAGCGCAGGGCGACCGCCGACTCCGTGAGGGATGCGCCGGGGGCGTCGTGCTGGGCGAGGATGCTCGCGCGCAACTGCTGGGCGACGGCGTCGGGGAGCACGGGCTGACTGTCGAGTGACACGGGCTTCCCTTCAACGCTGGACGGATTGTCAGACAATCTATCAGATTGTCGGACAATCCGTGCGGCCCCCCGCTCGACCTACCAAGTTGTCCCTAAGCGCTTCTGCGGAGTTTCATCGTTTCAACCACACCAGTTGCTGCGGGAGATCGTTTTCGAGCCACAGCTCCGCAGAAACGAACGGGGAGCGGGAGCGGGAGCGGGAGCGGCGCTCCGCCAGCGTCCGCCGAGAGTGCAGCCCGGCAGGGTTGCTGACCTCGGCACTGTGCCGGGCTGCACTCTCGTGCGGGAGAGGATCAGCGGTTCGGGAGGTACTGCTTCGGCGAGAAGGCCGCGGCGACGAGGGAGCGCAGCGACTCCAGCGACCCGTCGACGAGACCGTGGGCACGCGCCTGCACGAGGACGTTGCCGATGGCTGTTGCTTCGACGGGACCGGCGAGCACGGGCATCCCGGAGCGGTCCGCGATGAGCTGGCACAGCAGCTCGTTCTGCGAGCCGCCGCCCACGATGTGGATCACACGAACGTCCTTGCCCGAGAGCTCCGCCGCCGAGCGCACCGCGTTCACGAAGGCGACGGCGAGGCTCTCGATGATGCTCCGCACGAATTCGACCGGGCTCCGGGGGGCCGGCACGCCATGGTCGCGGCACCACTCCGCTATGCGTGCCGGCATCTCGCCCGGAGCCAGGAATGTGGGGTCGTCCGCGTCGAACACGGAGACCGGGTCGGTGAGGGCCGCAGCGGCGGCGAGCAGGGCGGGCAGCTCGACCGTTGGATCGATGCGCTGCCAGTCGCGCACCGACTCGCTGAGAATCCACAGGCCCATGACGTTGTGCAGGAACCGCACGCGGCCGTCCACGCCGCCCTCGTTCGTGAAGTTGGCGGCGCGCGAGGCTTCGGTGAGCACCGGATGCTCGAGCTCAACGCCCACGAGGCCCCAGGTTCCGCACGAGATGTAAGCGAAGTCAGAGTCGGTCGCGGGCACGGCCACGACAGCCGAAGCCGTGTCGTGGGAGCCCACGGTGGTCACCGTGAGGGAGCCCGGCACATCGACGTCGGGCCGGATGGCCCCGAGAACAGTGCCGGGAGCCACGAGCTCCGGCAGCACGGCGCGCGGGAGGCCCAACCTGCCGATGAGGCCGTGGTCCCAGTCGCCCGACACGATGCTGAGCAGGCCCGTGGTCGAGGCGTTGGTCTGCTCGGCGACCTGCCGGCCGGTGAGCCAGTAGTTGATGAGGTCGGGGATGAGAAGGAAACCGTCGGCGAGGTCCAGCACCCCGGCGGAGCGATCCGCAGCCAGCTGGTAGAGCGTGTTGAAGGGGAGGAACTGCAGCCCGTTGGCGGCGTACAGCTCGTCGGGCCCGACGAGGGCGTGCGTCTGCTCCACTGCGGCCAGGTTGCGGTCGTCGCGGTAGTGGTACGGGGTGCCGAGCATCCGGCCACCGCGCATGAGCGCGTAGTCGACGGCCCACGAGTCGACGGCCACCGACGCGATCGACGGGTCTTCGCGCACCGCCGCGCCCAGACCGGCGACGACGTTGCGATACAGCTCGAGGATGTTCCAGTGCAGGCCGTCGATCGTGCGCACGGGCTGGTTCGGGAACCGCGCGACAGGGCGCACGCTCAGCTCGTTGTGCCCGACGTGGCCGAGCATGACCCGGCCGCTCGTGGCACCCAGGTCGATCGCGGCGACCGCTGCGCTCATCGGAGGAACGCTGCGGCGACGCCCGCGTCAACGGGGATGTGCAGGCCCGTCGTGTGCGACAGGTCGGGGCCCGTCAGCACGGACACCGCGTTGGCGACGTTCTCCGGCAGTACCTCGCGTTTGAGGATGGTGCGCTGCGCGTAGAACTTGCCGAGGTCTTCTTCCTCGATGCCGTAGGTCTTGGCGCGGTTGGCGCCCCAGCCGGCCGCGAAGATTCCGGATCCCCGCACCACACCATCGGGGTTGATGCCGTTGACCTTCACGCCGTGCTCACCGAGCTCGACGGCCAGCAGTCGCACCTGGTGTGCCTGGTCGGCCTTCGTCGCGGAGTACGCGATGTTGTTCGGGCCGGCGAACACCGAGTTCTTCGACGAGATGTAGATGACGTCGCCGCCCATCTGCTGCTCGATGAGCACGGGGGCGGTGGCTTTGGAGACGAGGAACGAGCCCTTGGCCATGATGTCGTGCTGGAAGTCCCAGTCCTGCTCGGTGGTCTCGAGCAGGGGCTTCGAGAGCGAGACGCCGGCGTTGTTCACGACGATGTCGAGCCCGCCGAACGCGAGGAGGGCATCCTGCACCATCTGCTCGATGGCGGCGGCATCCGTGACGTTGACCTGGAGCCCGATCGCGACATCGGTGGTGCCGATCTCGGCCGCGGCGGCCTGTGCCTTGGCGAGGTCGAGGTCCGCGATGATGACACACGCTCCGTCGGCCGCGAGGCGCGTCGCGATGGCCTTGCCGATGCCGGAGGCCGCGCCGGTGACGAGGGCGATGCGGGTCGCGTGCGACTTCGGCTTGGGCATCCGGGCCAGCTTGGCCTCCTCGAGGGCCCAGTACTCGATGCGGAACTTCTCCGCGTCGCTGATGGGCGAATATGTCGAGATGGCCTCTGCGCCGCGCATGACGTTGATGGCGTTGACGTAGAACTCGCCAGCCACGCGCGCGGTCTGCTTGTTCGCGCCGTAGCTGAACATGCCGACACCGGGCACGAGCACGATGAGCGGGTCGGCGCCGCGGATGGCGGGCGAGTCGGCCACGGCGTGCTTGTCGTAGTAGGCCGTGTAGTCCTTGCGGTAGTCCTCGTGCAGTTCGGCCAGGCGGGCCTTGATCTTCTCGACGGGGGCGTTCGCCGGCAGGTCGAGCAGCATGGGCTTGACCTTGGTGCGCAGGAAGTGGTCGGGGCAGCTCGTGCCGAGCGCCGCGAGCTTGGGCGCGTTCGCCGAGGCCAGGAAGTCGAGAACGACCTCGGAGTCGGTGAAGTGGCCGACCATCGGGCGGTCGTGCGAGGCGATGCCGCGGATGGTCGCCGCCAGGGCAGCAGCCTTGGCGCGGCGCTCGGCGACAGGCAGCGCGGCGTTCTTCGCCACGGCCTTGCCGAAGGGCAGCTTCTTGCCCTTCGACTCGATGTACTCCTCGGCTGTCGCGATGATCCAGAGGCTGTTCTTCTCGGCCTCCTTGGAGGTCTCACCCCACGCCGTGATGCCGTGGCCGCCGAGGATGCATCCGATCGCCTGCGGGTTCGCCGCCTTGATCGCCGCGATGTCGAGCCCGAGCTGGAAGCCGGGGCGGCGCCAGGGTACCCACACGACCTTGTCGCCGAAGGCCTTCTTGGTGAGCTTCTCGCCGTCCTTGGCGGTCGCGAACGCGATGCCCGAATCCGGATGCAGGTGGTCGACGTGCTTCGCATCGACGAGTCCGTGCATGGCGGTGTCGATCGAGGGGGCAGCTCCGCCCTTGCCGTGCAGCGCGTAGTCGAACGCCGCGACCATCTCGTCTTCGCGGTCGACACCCGGGTACACGTTCACGAGGGCGCGCATGCGGTCCATGCGCAGAACTGCGAGCCCCGATTCGGTGAGCGTTCCGAGGTCTCCGCCGGAACCCTTGACCCACAGCAGCTCGACGGGCTCGCCCGTCACGGGGTCGGTCTCGGTTCCCTTGGCGGACGTGTTGCCGCCGGCGTAGTTGGTGACGCGCGGGTCGGAACCCAGGCGGTTGGAGCGGGCAACCAGTTCGGCGGCGGCGTTGTTCTCGGTCATCCAGGGCTCCTTTGCGACGGAGGGCACACCGTCTGTTCGTCTATGTGAAACCTAACAACAAGTGACATTGCCGCGCAAGCGGACGTCACAGCAACTCCACAAGGCCGCGGTAGGCGTCGAGACGGGAGTCGCGCGGGTCGAGGTCGGTGATCATCAGCGAGATCTCCGACAGGCCGAAGCCGAGTGCCACCGACTGCTGGTCGACCTTGGAGAAGTCGATGCACAGGACGGTCTCGCGCGAGACCCCGGCGAACGCACGCTTGACCTGGCTCTCGGCGAGGGAGACCTCCGAGGTTCCGTGCGCGACATCGACGGCGCTCGCCGAGACGAAGAAGCGCTGGTACAGCATCGACGCGGCGGCCTGGCAGGCGATGAGCCCGACGAAGCTGTCGGTGTTCTCCTCGGCCTCGCCGCCCACCAGCACGGCGGTCACCCCCGTGAGCGGACGGAACGCAGCGAAGTTGTCGTAGGAGTTCGTGGCCACGGTGAGCCCCGAGCGCTGGCCCATTGCCGCGCCGATCGTGCCGGTCGTCGTCGAGGCGTCGAAAGCCACGGCGCCCGTGGAGGGGATGAGTGCGAGTGCCTTGTCGGCGATGATCTGCTTCGCGCGCGAGCGCACAGCCCGCCGCTCGCTGAACGGACGGGGCCCGAGCACCGACACCGCGCCGCCGCGAACGCGGCGTAGCAGCCCCTCCGCCTCGAGGTCGTCGAGGTCGCGGCGCACGGTCATCGACGACACGCCGAGGTCTGACGCCACCTGCTCGAGCTGCACTGCGCCGTCGCGCTGGAGGCCTTCGAGGATGCTCGCGCGCCGTTCCTCGGCGCGCAGGGTGCCGCTCGTGGCCATGTGGTCTCCCCGGTGAGTGTGGTGAGCGTTCATGTTACAACCAACGCAATCGCACAGGACCGGGCATCCCGCCCCGGCTCGTTTCCGGCAGTTGGGTTGTGCGTTGACACGGTCGGAGCACCGATGATAGGTTCACTGAACAGCGGGTTCATTGAACCCGATTACCAAGGCAACGCGGCCTCCGCCCTCTCCGGCGCGGCCACGGGCTACCCAGGAGAAAGAGCGGCACATGGTTGACGGAGCCTACGAGAACGTAGCGTCCACGGCGTCTGGTATGGATCGGGCGATGGAGGCCGGCGGCGGCATCGTGAGGTTCGCGCCGGCGTGGGTTCCTCGCGCGTTCTGCACCCCCGGTCGCCGCATCCGTCTCCACCCGGACGACTACTTCCCCTTCGTCCAGACCCGCGGCGGCATCGACGAGCGCTGGCTGGCCTCCGCGGTCCGCGCGGACAACGGACCGCTCACCGGTGCCTACGAGGGTCTGAGCCTCGTCGTCGACCCCGACGGCAAAGACCTGCTGCCCTTCGACGACTTCGTTGCGCACCACAAGGGCGAGCTCATCGGCGACCGGCTGTTCCAGAAGCACGCCAAGTGGCCGATGTACTCGAAGTTCTTCGACAACCAGCAGGCGCTGCCCTTCCACGTGCACCACACCGACGAGAAGGCCGCGCTCGTCGACAAGCCCGGCAAGCCCGAGGCGTACTACTACTCGCCCCACATGAACAACCACCTCGGCGACCAGCCCATCTCGTTCTTCGGATTCCAGCCGGATGTCACGAAGGAGCAGGTGCGCGAGCGCCTCTCCCGCTTCTCCGAGGGTGGCGACAACCGCATCACCGACCTCGCGCTCGGCTACCGCACGCAGCTCGGCACCGGATGGGACATCCCCTCCGGCGTTCTGCACGCTCCCGCGAGCATCGCCACCTACGAGCCGCAGGCCGCGTGCGACGTGTTCTGCATGTGCGAGTCGTGGAGCAACAACCGCGAGGTTGCGGAGGAGCTGCTGTGGAAGGACGTCCCCGCAGACAAGCACGGCGACCTCGACTTCGTGATCAGCCTCCTCGAGTGGGAGCTCAACGTTGACCCGCACTTCGTGGCCAACCGCTTCATGGTGCCGTACTCGACCGAGCAGTCGAAGGCCGACGGCGAGAAGGCGTATGTGGAGAAGTGGATAGTGTTCCGCTCCCCGCACTTCAGCGCGAAGGAGCTCACGGTCAGGCCCGGCCAGACCGTCACGATCACCGATCAGGACGCCTACGGCACCATCGTCGTGCAGGGCACGGGAACCCTCGGCTCGCACGAGGTCGCCGCGGCGACGCTCATCCGCTTCGGCCAGCTGAGCCAGGACGAGTTCTTCGTCTCGGAGTCCGCGGCCCGCGCCGGCGTCACGATCACCAACCGCAGTGCGACCGACGACCTCGTCATCCTCAAGCACTTCGGCCCGGAGAACGCGGAGCTCGGCCTGCATGTCTAAGGTATTCGGAGCATCCGGCGAGGCCCTGCGCGAGCGCGTGGGGACGCTCGCCCAGGTCGTCCGCGTCGACAGCTTCGTCGAGGCGGAGGGGCCCGCGCGCGGCGCCCGTCGCCTGCGCCTCGTGAACGGCGGCGGCCTCGAGATCGAACTGCACCCCGACCGCGCGCTCGACATCGGGCAGGTCACCGTCGACGGCATTCCCGTCGGATGGATCTCGCCCACGACCATCACCGCTCCCGAGGCCTACGAGCCGCAGGGCAACGGCTGGCTGCGCACGTTCGGCGGGGGACTGCTCGCGACGTGCGGCCTCGACACGTTCGGTCCGCCGTCCGAGGACGCGGGGCAGGTGCTCGGCCAGCACGGTCGCATCGGCACCCAGAAGGCCACGATCGTGCGCGCGGATGCCACGGCCGACGGCATCGTGGTCGAAGCGGTCATCCGCCAGGCGTCGGTATTCGGCGAGAACCTCGTGCTGCGTCGCCGCATCTCGACAGCCGCGGGCTCGGACACCGTGCGCATCGACGACACTGTCACCAACGAGTCGTTCGCCGAGCAGCCGCACCTGATCCTGTACCACATGAACCTCGGCTGGCCGCTCGTCGACGACGAGACCACGATCGACGTGCCGGCCGATTCGGTCACCTCGCGCGACGCGGATGCCGTCTCGGGCGAGGCGGATCGGACCCGCCTGGGAGCGCCCGTCGCAGGCTTCCGCGAGCAGGTCTACGTGCACGAACTCGGTACGGATGCCCCGACCACCGTCACGGTGACGAACCCCACGCGCGGCCTCGAGTTCACTCTCACGTTCTCCGGCGTCGAGCTGCCGTACCTCCACCAGTGGAAGATGGTGGGGCAGGGTCACTACGTGCTGGGCGTCGAACCCGCCAACTCAGCCCACTTCGGCCGCGCCGCCGCGCGCGCCGCAGGGGCGCTTCCGGTCATCGCGTCGGGGGAGAGCGTCAGCTACAGCCTGGAGTTCCGCCTGCGGCGCGTCGAGCCCTCGATCGCGCCCGACCGCGAAGGGACAGAGCATGAGTGAGACACCGCAGGCCACGGCACTGCGCATGACAGGAATCTCGAAATCGTTCCCCGGCGTCAAGGCGCTCCAGGAGGTGAGCCTCGAGGTTCGCCGGGGAGAGGTGCACGCCATCGTCGGTGAGAACGGAGCCGGCAAGTCGACCCTCATGAAGATCCTCGCGGGCTTCTACCAGCCCGACGAAGGCGAGATCGAGATCGCCGGCGAGCTCGTGGGGCACTGGACCCCGCGCGAGGCCCAGAAGAGCGGCATCGGCATGATCTACCAGGAGCTCAACCTCGTGCCAGATCTCTCCGTCGCCGAGAACATCAGCCTCGGCGTCATGCCGAAGCGCGGACCGTTCGTCGACTACAAGGAAGTCACGGCGATCGCCAAGCGCGTGCTCGATGAGCTCGACGCCGACATCGACCCGGGCACGCGGCTCGGCAACCTCTCCATCTCGCAGCAGCAGCTCGTCGAGATCGCCAAGGTCGTCGCCAAGCGTCCGAGCATCGTCGTTCTCGATGAGCCGACCTCGTCGCTCGGTGACAAGGAGACGCGCATCCTCTTCGACGTGATCGGCCGGATGCGGGCATCCGGTATCGCCATCATCTACATCAGCCACCGGCTGCAGGAGGTCATGGAGATCGGCGACCGCGTGACGGTTCTGCGCGACGGACGCCACATCGAGACACGCGACGTGAAGGGCATCACGCCCGACCAGATGGTGCGCCTCATGGTCGGGCGCGACCTGAGCGAGATGTTCCCGAAGCTCGACCTCGAGCTCGGGGAGCCCGTGCTCACCGTCTCGGGAATCTCGCGCGCTGGAGCGTTCGACGACATCACCCTCGACGTGCGGGCCAACGAGATCGTCGGTCTCGCGGGCCTCGTCGGATCGGGCCGCACCGAGGTCGCCCGTGCGATCTTCGGCCTCGACAAGATCGACGGCGGTGAGATCCGGGTGAAGGGCAAGGCCGTGAAGATTGGCAGTCCGCGTCAGGGCGTCGCCGCCGGGATCGCCCTCGTGCCCGAGGACCGCAAGTCGCAGGGCATCATCCCCGCCCTCTCGGTGCGCGAGAACTTCACGCTTCCCGTCATCACGCGCATCACCAACGCGCTGCTGATCCTCGCGCGTCGTGAGCGCGGGATCGTCAACGGGCTCGTGGAGCGGCTCAAGGTCAACCCGCCCCAAATCGAGCGTCCGCTCAACGTGTTCAGCGGCGGTAACCAGCAGAAGGTGGTGCTCGGCAAGTGGCTGCTCTCCGAGCCGACGGTGCTCATCCTCGATGAGCCGACGCGCGGCGTCGACGTGGGAGCCAAGGCAGACATCCACGAGATCATCGGCGAGTTCGCCAAGGGCGGCGGCGGAGTTCTCATGATCAGCTCCGAACTGCCCGAGTTGCTCGCCGTGTGCGACCGCATATTCGTACTCCACGAGGGAAACCTCGTGGCCGAGATCCCGCGCACGACAGCCGACGAGGAGTCGGTCATGCGCGCGGCGACAGGGCAGGTGGCAGCATGACCGACCTCAAGGTTCCGGGCGTCGTCGGCGTCCGCCAAGGCACGGGCCCGATACTCGGCCGCATCAGCATCCCGATCGCGATCGTGGTGCTCGTGGTGATCGGTGCTCTCACCTCGCCGCAGTTCCTCACCCCGTCGAACCTGCTCAACGTGCTCAACGCCAACTCGACAGTGGGACTCATCGCTCTGGGCATGACTTTCGTGGCCGTGTGCGGTGGCCTCGCCGACCTGTCGGTGCCCGCGAATGTCGCGATGGGCGGGCTCATCGCCCTCGGCGCCCAGCCCGCCGTTGGAGCCGTGCCCGCGGCCGTCCTCGGACTGCTGGTCGCGACCCTCGGCGGTGTGGTCAACGGATTCCTCGTGGGCTACCTGCGCATCAACCCAATTATCGCGACCCTCGGAACGGGCTCCGTCTTGCTCGGTCTCAGCCAGCTCGTCATCGGGGGTGGAATCGTCTACGGGCAGCCGAGCTCGATAGCCGACTTCGTCTCCGGTTCGGCGCTCGGCGTGCCGATCTTCGTCTGGATCTTCGTCATCGTCGCCCTCATCCTGCAGCCCGTGCTGTCGCGCACGGCCTTCGGGCGCTGGAACCTCGCGGTCGGCGGAAACTACGCGGCGGCCGCGGCGAGTGCCGTCCCCGTGCGCTTCACGAAGGGCATGGCATTCGTTCTGACGGGCTTCCTGTCGGGGCTGTGCGGCGTACTCCTGGCCCTCAGTAACGGGCAGGCCAGGCCGATCATCGGCACCGGGTACGAGTTCGTGGCGATCACCGCTGTCGTGATCGGCGGCTCGAGTCTCTTCGGAGGGCGCGGGAGCATCATCCGCACCGTCGGTGGTGTGCTCATCACCGCCCTCATCGGCAACCTCATCATCCTCATCGGGTTCCCCACCCAGTCGACGGGCCTCATCACCGGTGCGATCGTGCTGGTCGCGGTGGGCATCGATGCGTACTTCCGACGTAAGGCAGGCCGCGAATGACGCGCGTGACGTTCCGTTCAGCCGGATCCCGGGTAGTGCAGTACCGGTTGCTCATCATGCTCGCCGCCGTGGCCATCTTCGGTGCCGTGAGCGTCAACGACTTCCTCACCGTCGATACCCTCCAGTCGGTGCTCGACAGGGCGACGATCGTCGGATTCCTCGCGCTCGGGCTGACCCCCGTGCTCATCGCGGGTCAGATCGACCTCTCCATCGGGTCGGCACTGTCGATGGCGGGAATCACGACGATCTTCCTCCAACAGGTGATCGGCAACGTGCCCGCCGCCATCGCCGGGCTCGCCGTGGGAGTGCTCATCGGTGTGATCAACGGCATCATCGTCGTGGTCTTCAAGATCAACTCGCTCGTGGCAACGCTTGCGACTCTGCTGATCTTCGCGTCGCTCGCGCTGCTCGTGACCAACTCCTATCCGCTGAGCTCGCAGGACCCGATCTTCGGAATCCCTCTGACATCCAACCTGCTCGGCATCTTCACGCCCCGTTCGCTCATCTTCGTGATCGCCGCCGTGCTGATGTTCGTGTGGCTCAAGGCGACCCCGAGCGGTCGGAACCTCTACGCGGTCGGCAGCAATGCTCCGGCAGCCACATCCGCGGGCATCAACGCCACTGCGTACCTGTTCACGAGCTTCGTGATCTCGGGATTCTGCGCCGGCGCCGCGGGAGTGCTCCAGTCGCTCAGCACAGCGGCCGGTTCGCCCGTCGCCGGGGCCGTCATGCTCATCCCCGCGATCACGGCCGTAGTAATCGGCGGAACGCGACTCGAGGGTGGGCGTGGCTCGTCGCTCGCGACCTTCGGCGGCGTCATCGCGCTCGGTGCGCTCACTGCCCTTCTCGAGTACAACGGCGTGCCCTCGTACACCCAGGCGGTCTACACCGGCCTCCTGCTCATCCTGCTCATCACCCTCGACCGGCTGGTCAGCGGAGATGGCACGACAACTTCCCGAACGCACAGAAGCGCACGGGTTGCTCCCACAACACCAAGTAATTCCTAAGGAGGAATCGCATGAACGCACGACGCAACATCTTCGTCGCGTCCGCAGCAGCAGCGGTGCTGCTCGCGGTCGCCAGTTGCTCGACCGGCGCAACGACGGGCACGGGCGGCGACGCAGCCGCCGGCAGTGTCGAGGGCAAGGAAATCTGCTACGTCACCCTCGCCAACTCGCACCCGTACGTCACCCCCGCCAACGAGGGCGCGCAGGCCGCTGCGGACGCCGCCGGCGTCAAGCTCACCATCGTGAGCGAGGAGTTCTCGGCGCAGACCGGTGCCGAGCAGCTCAACACCTGCGTGTCGCGCAAGGTCGACGGCATCCTGTTCTGGCCGGCCGACGAGAACAGCTACCTGCCTGGCCTGCTCAAGGCCCAGCAGGCGGGTATCCCCGTCGTCGCGATCGACACCCGCGCGGGTGACGAGTCGATGAAGCTCGTCGCGTCGTTCGTCGGCGCCGACAAGTACGACCAGGGCAAGATCAGCGCCCAGCAGCTCGACAAGGCGCTCGGCGGCGAGGGCGGCATCGTCATCATCGCGGGCCAGGCTGGCAACGGCACCGAGATCGCCCGCACGGGCGGCTTCAACGACGAACTCGAGTCGAGCGGCTCCAAGCTCGAGGTGCTCGCCACCGTCAACGCCGACTTCGACCAGCAGAAGGCGCTCGTGGCCTCCCGCGACCTCATCACCAAGTTCGGGGACAAGATCAAGGGCGTCTACGCCGAGGACGACACGATGGCGAAGGGCTTCCTGCAGGCGCTCGAGGAGAGCGGTCTCGCCATCACGCCGTTCGTCGTGGGCATCAACGGTGAAGCCGGTGCCTTCGACAACATCAAGGCGGGTAAGCAGTTCAGCACGATCCTGCAGCCGCCGTACCGCAACGGCGAGCTCGCCATCGAGACCCTCATCAAGGTGATGAAGGGCGAGAAGGTGGACGAGATGGTTCCGCTCGAGAACACCGTCGTCGACAGCAGCAACGTCGACTCGCTCAAGCCCGCCATGTAATAAGGATTCACCCCGCGAACCGGCGGACCCGTGCTGTGGCGCGGGTCCGCCTTCGGCGGTTGACGAAGGAGAACACCGTGAAGCAGCTGGGCATCGCCGTCATAGGCGACGGACTCATGGCCAAAGAGCACTCCATGGCGTGGCGCAGCGTGCAGGCCGTGTACGGCGACGTGCCCGTGTCTCCGAGACTCGTCGTGATCGTGCATCCGGATCCGGAGCGGGCGGCCGCAGCAGCCGCCCAGTACGGCTTCGAACGGTCGGCCACCTCATGGGAGGAGGCGGTCGCCGATCCGGAGGTCGATGTCGTGGACATCGTCACCCCGAATGCGTTCCACAAGGAGGTCGCGATTGCGGCAGCGAGAGCGGGCAAGCACATCTGGTGCGAGAAGCCGCTCGCGCTCACGTCTGCGGAGTCGTGGGAGATGACAGAGGCGGCCGAGGCGGCGGGCGTGAGCACGCTCGTCGGCTTCACCTACCTGCAGAACCCCGGACTCGCCCTCGCGAAGCGCCTCATCGACGCGGGCGAGCTCGGGGAGCTCTTCTCCTTCACGGCGTTCTTCAGCGCCGACACGATGATCGACCCGGCCGTGCCGTTCACGTGGCGCACCGACCGGTCGCGCGCGGGAGGCGGGGCGCTCGGTGACCTCGGTTCGCACCTCGTCTCGATCGCGCGCTACCTCGTCGGCGACGTCGCGCGCGTAAGCGGTATGACGCGAATAGTCGTGCCTGAGCGCACGGATGCTGCGGGCGCCCGTCGCGCGGTGGATAACGACGATCACGCGCTCGCCATGGTCGAGTTCGAGAACGGCGTGACGGGCTCGCTGCAGGCCAGCCGCGTGCTCACGGGACGGTCGTTCGAGGTGTCGTTCACCCTCACCGGCACGAAGGGCGCGATCAGGTTCAGCCAGCAGGACAGCCACATCCTCGAGGTGTCGCTCGCGTCCGACGGCCTCGACAGCCACGGTTTCCGCACGATCGAACTCGGGCCCGGCCACGGCGAGTTCGGCAGGCTGTGGCCCATGTCCGGGATCAACATCGGGCTGCACGAGCTCAAGATCTTCGAGGTGCGTGCGTTCATCGAGGCCATCGTCACGGGCACGCGGGTGCTGCCCGACTTCCGCGAGGGGTGGGAGATCGAGAAGGTCATCGAGGCGATCGAGCACTCCGCCCGATCGCGGAACTGGGTCGACGTCGACTAGCCGCGCGTGAGAGAGCTCGACTCCCGCACGATGAGTTCGGGGGCGAAGCTCTGGTGCTCATGCACGTGGGCGGCGCCCTGCTCGATCTCGTCGAGGATCATGCGTACGGCCGTGCGTCCGAGCAGCTCGCGGGGCTGGCGCACCGACGAGAGTGGAACCGTCGCGACGCTCGCCCACTCGAGGTCGTCGAAGCCGACGATGGCGATGTCTTCCGGCACGCGCACGCCGTGCAGCACGAGCTCCTGCAGGAGGCCGAGCGCGAGCATGTCGTTGGCGCAGAACACCGCGGTAGGGCGGTCCGCCGCCGCGCGTTCGGCGAGGGCGAGGCCCACGGCGCGACCCTCACGGATCTTCCACGCGGGGGCGGGGATGAGCTCGACTGCGGAGGCGAGGATGCCCGCATCCGTGACCGCGCCGAGTAGGCCGTTGTAGCGATCGCGCACCTGGCGCGAGATCGACTCGTCGCCGATGAAGGCGATGCGCCGGTGGCCCCGCTCGAGCAGGTGCTCGCCCGCGAGACGACCCCCCGCGAGGTCGTCGGTGGCGAGCCAGCAGCACGGTCGGTCGCCCGAGATGCGGTCGACGTACACGACGGGCACACCGCGCTCGACGAGCGACTCGAGGCGCGGGTTGCGCTCGTCGACAGGGGTGATCATGATGCCGTGCACGCGCTGCTGCACGAGCAGGTCGAGGTTCTGTTCCTCGCGCGAGGAGTCCTCCCCGTTGTGCACGATGAGCACCCCGACGCCGAGCTCCTTGGCTGCGGATTCGGCGCCGAGGGCCACGTCGACGAAGAACGGGTTGCCCATGTCGGCGAGGGCGAGGCCGAGCGTGCGCTCGCGCCCCGGTCGGTACTGGCGCGCCGTCGTCGTGGGCACGAAGTCGAGTTCGGCTATCGCGTCGAGAACCTTCTGGCGGGTCTCGGCGTTGACGTAGCTCGGGCGGTTCAGTACGTTGCTGACAGTCCCCGCGGATACTCCCGCCACACGCGCGACATCGCGGATGTTCGCCATCGAGTGATCCTGCCCACCATCGTCATTGCCGTTCAATGAACCTATGACGAGTGTAGTTCAGAATCACCCGATGGTGTGGATTACGCGCCCCAGCCCGCCTGCACGCCGCCGACGCGATCCGCTGCGATCTGCTGCTGGTAGCCGGATGCCGCGTACGCAGCCATCGGGTCGCCATTCAGCCCGCGCGACTCGCGCCACGCGGCGAGGTCTGCACGGACATCGGTGTAGAAGGCGTCCATGAGGATGCCGTTGGCGCCGAGCACATCGCCCGCGTCCTGGGCGGCCTTGAGGGCGACGGAGTCGACGAGCAGCGCGCGCGCCGCCATCTCCTGCACGTTGAGCACGGAGCGGATCTGGCCGGGGATCTTGTCCTCAACGTTGTGGCACTGATCGAGCATGAAAGCCACGTCGGGGTTGTTGAAGCCGCCGCCGCGCACAACCTCGAAGAGGATGCGGAACAGCTGGAACGGGTCGGCAGCGCCCACGATCAGGTCGTCGTCGGCGTAGAAGCGCGAGTTGAAGTCGAACGAGCCGAGCTTGCCGAGGCGCAGCAGCTGCATGACGATGAACTCGATGTTGGTACCGGGCGCGTGGTGGCCGGTGTCGAGGCACACGAGAGCCTTGTCGCCGAGCGAGGCGACCTGCGCGTAGCTGGTTCCCCAGTCGGGAACATCGGTGTGGTAGAACGCCGGCTCGAAGAACTTGTACTCGAGAACGAGGCGCTGGTTCTCACCGATCCGCGCGTAGATCTTCTGGAGCGAGTCGTTCAGGCGGTCTTGGCGGCCGCGGATGTCGCCCTGGCCCGGGTAATTGGTGCCGTCGGCGAGCCAGATCTTCAGGTCGCGGGATCCGGTCTTGTGCATGATGTCTATGCACTCGAAGTGGTGGTCGATGGCCTTCTGGCGCACTGCCGCGTCGGTGTGGGTGAGGGAGCCGAACTTGTAGTCGTCGTCCTGGAAGGTGTTCGAGTTGACCGTGCCGAGCTTCACGCCGTGGTCCTGCGCGAATGCGGAGAGCGCCGAGTAGTCGTCGACCTTGTCCCACGGGATGTGCAGTGCGACCGAGGGCGCCAGCAGCGTGTACTTGTTGACCTGCGCGGCGTCGGCGATCTTCTCCTGCGGGGTGCGCGGGGTGCCGGGAGTGCCGAACACCTTGAAGCGCGTGCCGGAGTTGCCGAACGCCCACGAGGGCAGCTCGATGGCCTGCTCCGCGAGTTGCGGGGCGATGGACTCGAAGGTGGTCACGATTGTTCCTTACTGTGTTCATTCACGAGTAGCTGGTGTTCGAGGTTGAAGATCTCGGTGAGACGGACGGAGTTTTGGTCGGGGCGGCCGTCGAGAGCGACGAAGAAGTCGGCCATATCGGCCTCCCATGCGGCTGTCCGCGGGTCGGCGGCGAGGGCGGCCTGGGATGCGGCGTCGTTCTCGGTCTCGTAGTACCCGGTGAGCTGGCCGTCGTCGCGGAGGTAGAGCGAGTAGTTGTGGCGGCCCGAATCGGCGATGGCCCGGAGCATGTCCGGCCAGACGGCGGCGTGGCGCTCGCGGTACTCGGCGAGACGATCGGGCTTCACCTGGAGTTGGAAGCACACGCGTTCCATCGGTCCACCCGCCCTTTCGTCATTGAATGCATGAGGCATTGAATCGTTTTAACTCCGGCACTGAGGATAACCATCCCGCCACCGGAACGTCAAGCGCCGCGTGCGTGCCACACTATTGAACGGTTCAACTGGAGGCGGCATGGCTGTAGTGAGCGTGAAGGATGTGGCGCGGCGCGCGGGCGTGTCCGTCGGCACCGTCTCCAACGTCATGAACCACCCGCACAAGGTTGCGGCCGATACGGTCGCGCGGGTGCAGGCCGCGATCGACGAGCTGGGCTTCATCCGCAACGATGCCGCTCGCCAGCTGCGTGACGGCCGCAGCAAGACGATCGGCCTCGTCGTGCTCGACGTGCGCAACCCGTTCTTCACCGATATCGCGCGCGGGGCCGAAGACCGTGCCGCTGAGGCCGGCCTCGCGGTCACGCTGGGCAACAGCGACGAGAACACCCAGCGTGAGTCGACCTACCTCGACCTGTTCGAGCAGCAGCGGGTGCACGGCATCCTCATCTCCCCGTACGCCGACATCACGCCGCGGCTGCGTGCGCTTCGAGAGCGCGGCATCCGCGCCGTGCTCGTCGACCGCACGAGTCCGGATGCCTCGTTCAGCTCGGTCTCGGTCGACGACGTCGTGGGGGGAGCACTCGCCGTCTCACACCTCCTCGCGCAGGGCCGCAGCCGCATCGCCTTCGTGGGCGGGCCCCTCGCAATCCGCCAGATGGTGGACAGGCTTGCCGGGGCGCGCCAGGCCATGGTGGAGCATCCGGATGCCTCGCTCGAGGTCGTCGAGATCGCGGCGTCGACCGTGCTCGAGGGTCGCCGCGCCGGTGCCGCCTTCGTCGACCGGCCGGCACACGAGCGACCAGACGCGATCTTCGCCGCCAACGACCTCGTCTCGATGGGGCTGCTGCAGGCGCTCATGATGCAGGGCTCGGCGGTGCGCGTGCCGGAGGACATCGCGATCATCGGCTACGACGACATCGACTTCGCGGCCGCCGCGGTCGTGCCGCTGTCGTCGATCCGGCAGCCGAGTGCGCTTATCGGCGCCACGGCCGTGCAGATCCTGCTCGAGGAGGCCGACGACGCGTCGATCGCGCCGCGGCAGGTGCAGTTCCAGCCCGAGCTCGTCGTGCGCGACTCCACCCGTCGCTGACTCCGTCGTCTCACAACTGTGACTTGACGGCTGGGCGGCCCCGCGCCTATCGTGTCTGAACACGCACCTGAATCGATTCAGGTACAGTTCACGACCTAGAGGTAGACGACGATGTCGAACGGCACAGAGACGAGCACGCCCGCTCTCGAGCTCTCCCGCATAGCCAAGGCCTTCGGGGCGGTGATCGCCCTCACCAACGGCACGCTCGCCCTCCACTCGGGCTCGATCCACGCTCTCGTGGGCGAGAACGGCGCCGGCAAGTCCACCCTCGTGAAGATCATCGCGGGGCTCTACCAGCGCGACTCCGGCGACTTCACGCTCGGCGGCGAATCCGTCGACTTCACCTCCACCGCCCAGTCGAAGGCCGCCGGCATCGCGGTCATCTATCAGGAGCCCACGCTCTTCCCCGACCTGTCGGTCACCGAGAACATCTTCATGGGGCGTCAGCCCACCAAGTCGTTCGGCCGCATCGACCGCAAGCTCATGCACGAGGAGGCCCTCGGCCTGTTCGCCCGCCTGGGTGTGCGCATTGACCCCGACCGCCCCACCCTCGGCCTCTCCATCGCCGACCAGCAGCTCATCGAGATCGCCAAGGCCATCTCGCTCGATGCGAAGGTCTTGGTCATGGATGAGCCCACGGCAGCTCTCTCGGGCGTCGAGGTCGAGCGGCTCTTCGCCGTGGCTCGCAGCCTGCGCGACGAGGGCCGCGCCCTGCTCTTCATCTCTCACCGCTTCGACGAGGTGTTCGACCTGTGTGACACCGTGACCGTCATGCGTGACGGCGCGTACATCGCGACGAGCCCCATCGCCGAGACCACAGTCGAGGAGATCGTGCGCCAGATGGTCGGCCGCGATGTCTCCGCACTCTTCCCCAAACAGGACGCCGTGATCGGCGGCGACGTGCTCGTCGTCGAGGGACTCACCGAGCCCGGCGTCTTCACGGATGTCTCCTTCACGGTCAAGTCGGGCGAGATCGTGGCGCTCGCGGGCCTCGTGGGAGCGGGCCGCAGCGAGATCGCCCGCGCCGTGTTCGGCGTCGATCCGTACAGCTCGGGGCGCGTGAGTATCGGCGGCGTGGCTGTGCCGCGGCGCAATCCTGCTGCGGCGATGAAGCTCGGGCTGGCACTCGTGCCCGAGGACCGCCGCAAGCAGGGACTCGTGCTCGAGACATCCGTCGCCCGCAATGCGACCATGGCCATCCGCAACCAGCTCACCAAGCTCGGCCTGCTGTTCGCCCGGCCCGAGAATGCCGCGGCGCGCGAGTGGGCGAGCCGCCTCGAGGTGAAGACGTTCTCGCTCGACACCGAGGTCGGCACGCTGAGCGGTGGCAACCAGCAGAAGGTCGTGCTCGCGAAGTGGCTCGCCACCGAGCCGACGGTGCTCATCGTCGACGAGCCCACGCGCGGCATCGACGTCGGCACGAAGGCAGAGGTGCACCGCCTGCTGTCGCAGCTCGCCGGGCAGGGTCTCGCCATTCTCATGATCTCCTCAGAACTACCCGAGGTGCTCGGTATGGCCGACCGCGTCCTGGTGGTTCGCGAGGGTCACATCACCGCCGAGATCACCCGCGCGGACGCCACAGCCGAGAGCGTCATGTTCGCGGCGACTCACGCAGCATCGGAGATCGCACGATGACCGCCCTCAGCCCCACTCCGACCGTGGGTTCACGGATCAGCCACGGTCTGGGTGCCCTCGTCAAGGCTCGTGAGACGGGCATCCTCCTCGCCCTGATCCTCGTCGTTGTCGCGGCCACCGTGAAGAACCCGACGTTCCTCTTCAGCTCTGACGGGTTCCGCGACCTCCTGCTCACGCCGTCGATCCTGCTGCTCGTGGCCGTCGGCCAAGCGATAGTCATCATCACGCGCAACGTCGACCTGTCGGTCGGTTCCGTGCTCGGCCTGACCGCCTACCTGACCGGCCGCCTGTTCATCGACGTGCCCGGCATCCCCGTGATCGCGGTGTTCCTGATCGGCATCGTCGCGGGCGGGCTGCTCGGGCTCATCAACGGTGCGCTCGTCGCGTTCGCGAAGGTCCCGGCGCTCGTGATCACACTCGGCACCCTCTACGCCTACCGCGGCATCAACGTGCTCTGGACGGGCAGCGACCGGATCAACTCGAGCGACATGCCCGCGTCGTTCCTGGCGCTCGGCACGCAGTCGATCCTCTACATACCGATCCTCACGATCATCGCGCTCGTGGTGCTCATCGTCGCGGCCTGGTACCTGCGCAACCAGCGCGGCGGCCGTGAGCTGTACGCGATCGGCTCCGACCCCGCGGCGGCCAACCTCTACGGCCTCAAGGTCACGCAGCGCGTGCTCGCCGCCTTCGTGCTCTGCGGTGCGCTCGCGGGCCTTGCCGGAGTCCTCTACGCCGCCCGCTACGGCACGGTCAACTCGCAGGCCGGCAACGGCTTCGAGCTCTCGGCAGTCGGCGCGGCGGTCATCGGCGGGGTCGCGATCTTCGGCGGCAGCGGATCCGTCTGGGGTGCTGCCATCGGCGCCTACCTGCTTCTCACCATCAACCGCGCCCTGCCGATCCTCGGTGTGCAGGACTTCTGGCAGCGCGCGGTGGTCGGTGCCCTCATCATCGGCGCGATCGTCCTCGATCGCGTGCTGGCCCTGCGCCAGGCGAAACGACTCATGGAAGCGAGAGGCGACTCACTGTGACCAACCTCATCCGGGCGCTCGCGCCCGCCAACCGCACGTACAAGGACCACACGCAGCCGCTGTGGCGCCGGATCCTCCTGTCTCGTGAAGCGGCGGTCATCCTCGGTGCCCTGCTCGTCATCGTCGTCGCGAGCGTCAGCGTTCGCGCGTTCGCGAAGCCGATCACGGCCACCTACCTGCTTCTCGACATCGCGCCCATCCTCCTCATCGCGCTACCCATGACGCTCATCATCATCACGGGCGAGATCGACCTCTCGGTCGCGAGCATCGTCGGGCTCTCGTCCGTGACGCTCGGGGTGCTGCACCAGAACGGCATGCCCATCGAGGCCGCGGGTGCCGTCGCGCTGCTCGTCGGTGTCGTGGCGGGGGCGATCAACGGCTTCCTCATCACGATCGTCGGGCTGCCCTCCCTCGCCGTCACGATCGGCACGCTCGCGCTGTACCGCGGGCTCGCCGTCGGACTCCTCGGCACGACCGCCGTGACGAAGTTCACGGAGTTCTGGACCGACCTCGCGAAGTCGAAGATCGGCGCGACGGCGATCCCGAGTGTGGTCATCCCGATCGTCATCCTCGCCGTCATCTTCGGGGTGCTGCTGCACCTCACGCCCTTCGGCCGCGGCGTCTACGCGATAGGCCTGAGCGCGGAGGCCGCGCGCTTCTCCGGCATCAAGGTCGAGCGCACCAAATTCATCCTCTTCATGCTGAGCGGCCTCATCTCGGCCCTCGCCGGGATCTACTACACGCTGCGCTTCTCGAGCGCCCGCGGCGACAACGCCACGGGGCTCGAGCTGTCGGTCATCGCGGCAGTGCTCCTCGGCGGGGTCTCCATCTTCGGCGGCCGGGGTTCAACCCTCGGGCCTCTCGCCGGCGCCGTCCTCATCGGAGTCCTCGCGAGCGCCCTGCGCCTCGCGAACGTGACATCCGATGTGATCAACATCATCACGGGAACGCTGCTCGTCGCGTCCGTGGTGGCCACGAGCTTCCTGGCCTGGCTCCGCACCAAGCGGGCCCGACCGGGGGGAAGCAAGTCAGGGATCCCAGCCGCCGCCAAGGGCTAGGTTCCGATTCCACCGTCGGTGCAATCACATCGGCTCGATCAACAACAACAGGGAGAACAATGATGTTTGGAAAGACTCGCACCGCGCGCGTCGGCGCTTTCGCCGCGCTCGCCGTGAGCATCGCGCTCGTCGCGACCGGATGTGCCGCCACGGGTGACAGCGGATCGGGTGAGGGTGGAGACACCGGCAACCTGGCGATCACGTTCCTGCCGAAGAACCTTGGCAACGCGTACTTCGACACCTCCGACAAGGGCGGCGCAGACGCCATCAAGGAGTTCGGCGGCACCTACGCCGAGGTCGGCCCCGCCACCGGTTCGCCCGACGGCCAGGTCAGCTACATCAACACCCTCACCCAGCAGGGTGTTGGCGCCATCGCGCTCTCGGCCAACGACCCCGACGCGTTGTGCGACGCGATCAAGGAAGCCCGTGACGCCGGAGTGAAGGTCGTCACCTTCGATGCCGACACCAACAAGGACTGCCGCGACCTGTTCATCAACCAGGCCGAGGCCGCAGGCATCGCCAAGGTGCAGGTCGACCTGATCGCCGAGCAGATCGGTGACGCTGGCAAGGTCGCCATCCTCTCCGCCACCGCGAACGCCACCAACCAGAACGCCTGGATCGAGCTCATGAAGGCCGACCTCGCCGCCAACCACCCGAACATCGAGCTCGTCGATGTCGTGTACGGCGACGACGACGACCAGACCTCGTTCGACAAGACCGCGGCACTGCTGCAGACCTACCCCGACCTCAAGGGCATCATCTCGCCCACGACCGTCGGTATCTCGGCAGCTGCGCGCTACCTGCAGACGTCTGAGTTCAAGGGCAAGGTCCAGCTGACCGGTCTCGGCACGCCGAACCAGATGCGCGACTATGTCAACGACGGCACCGTCACGGCGTTCGCGCTGTGGAACCCGGCCGACCTCGGCTACCTCGCTGCCTACGCGGCGAAGGCGCTCATCGAGGGCACCATCACGGGCGCTGAGGGCGACAAGTTCGACGCCGGCAAGCTCGGCAGCTACACCGTTGGCAAGGACGGCACCGTGCTTCTGGGTGACCCGTTCACGTTCAACAAGGACAACATCGCGGACTTCAACTTCTAAAGTCCCGATAATGAGTGGCGGCCCGGCCGGTTTTCCGGTCGGGCCGCGCACGTCCCACCATCCGATCCGTCCTGAGGGGCAGCCATGGCAACAACGAGCATTCGCGATGTCGCGCAGCTTGCTGGCGTCTCCGTGGGCACGGTCTCCAACGTTCTCAACAAGCCGGATGAGGTCTCCGCAGAGTCGATAGCCCGAGTTCAGGCCGCTATCGACCAGCTGGGCTACATCCGCAACGACGCCGCCCGCCGGCTGCGCGCAGGCGTCAGCTCGACAGTCGGGTTCGTCGTGCTCGACGGCCAGAACCCGTTCTTCAACGAGGTCGTTCGCGGCGCCGAAGACGAGGCATCCAAGAACGGCATCGCCGTGCTGGTGGGCAACACCGACGAGGATTCCCGCCGAGAGGGCATGTACCTCGACCTCTTCGAGGAGCAGCGCGTGCGCGGCGTGCTCATCTCCCCGTACGGCGACATCAACAGCCGCCTGCAGCAGCTCAAGTCGCGCGACATCCCCGCCGTGCTCGTCGACCGCATCAACGTCGACGGCAAGTTCAGCTCCGTCGCCGTGGACAGCGTCGCGGGTGGCCAGATCGCCGCTCAGCACCTCATCGACACCGGTCGCCGCCGCATCGCCTTCGTGGGTGGCCCGTTCGACATCCGGCAGGTGCGCGACCGCCTCGAGGGCGCGCGCGTCGCCGTCGACAACAGCGAGGTCGACGCCGAGATCGAGGTGATCGCCACGAGCGCGCTCACCGTCGCGGAGGGTGTGCTCGCCGGCCAGAGGCTGCTCACGCGCCCGAGGGCGTCACGGCCTGATGCGCTCTTCGCCGCCAACGACCTGCTTGCCCTCGGGCTTCTGCAGTCGCTCATCGTCGACGGCAAGCTCCTCGTGCCCAACGAGATCTCCCTCATCGGCTTCGACGACATCTCGTTCGCGGGCGCCGCTGCCGTGCCCCTCTCGTCGGTGCGCCAGCCCAGCCGGATGATCGGCCAGACCGCCCTCCGCGTGCTTCTCGAGGAGGCGAACGACCCGAGCATGATCCCGCGCCAGACCGTGTTCAGGCCCGAGCTCGTCGTGCGGGCCTCGACGCAGCCCCAGCATCCCGCGGCGGGTCACTAGGCGCCACGTAAGGTGGCGGGATGAAGCTTGCGGCGCTCGTGGTCCTGACGCTCGCCCTCACGGCGTGCGCGGCTCCCCAGGGCGGTCCGGCCGCGTTCCCCGCTGGGGCGGTCGCCGACTACCAGCTGGGCGGCGCGTACCCTCCGCCCGCGGGGGTGACCGTGGTCACGCGCGACAGCCTCGAGGCGCCCGCATCCGGGCTGTACTCGATCTGCTACGTCAACGGGTTCCAGACGCAGCCGGGCGCGGACTGGCCAGACGACCTCGTCGTGCTCGACGCGGCGGGCGACCGCGTGGTCGACCCGAACTGGCCCGACGAGAACATCATCGACATCTCGACAGCCGAGAAGCGCTCGCAGGCTGCCGAGCGGCTGTTCCCCGCGATCGACGGATGCGGCGACAAGGGCTTCGACGCCGTCGAGTTCGACAACCTCGACTCGTACACGAGGTCGGGCGGAGTGCTCACGCTCGACGATGCCGTGGCCTTCGCCACGCTGCTCGTCGACAGAGCTCACGCCGAGGGCCTCGCCGCCGGACAGAAGAACACCGGCGAGCTCGGCACCCGCGGCCGCGACGACATCGGCTTCGACTTCGCGGTAGTCGAGGAGTGCGATCAGTTCGAGGAGTGCGCGAGCTTCACCGACGTCTACGGCGAGCGGGTCATCGACATCGAGTACACCGACGAGCTGAGGCGCCCGTTCGACGAGGTGTGCGCCGATGCGGCAACGCCGTCGAGCACGATCCTGCGCGACCGCGACCTCACTCCCGAGGGCTCAGCGGACTACGTGTACGAGCACTGCTAGTCGTCGAACTGGATCTCCACGAGCACGCTGCCCTTCATCCAGTCCTCGACGCGCGTGGGTGCGGTGAGACGGCCTGGGTTCGACGGCTGGTTGAGGTCGGCTACCAGTTCCGTGAAGACCCGGCGGCGCTCATCCGGATCGGTAACGGGCCTCGCCGTGGCGTTGAGGGTAGCGGTGACGCCGTGCTTGAGGTGGAACAGGAAGCGCGGGTTGGCCTCCAGATTGCGGAACCAGTCGGGCGTGGGGCTCGGCAGCCCGCTCAGGTAGTTGGTATCGCCCGCGCGGTAGAACCAGATCTCGATGCGGCGGGGAAGTCCGCTGCGGCCCCCCGTGGTGGTGATCTCGACAGTGCGCTCCCACGCACTGGAGGCGGGGGTGATAGCGAGGGCGTTTCGTATCTCGTCATCCATCAACCCAGTGTGGCCTAGTCACAAGCGCTTACATGACGGATGAACCCCGGTTGGCGTAAGACGTACCCCGACCGTGAACGGTAGTCTCGGCTGGTCGGAAGGAACAGCGTGGCACGGGTAGGAATTCGCGAGGTCGCAACGCTCGCAGAGGTGTCGAACGGCACAGTCTCGCACTACCTCAACCACCCCGACCGCGTCTCGCCCGAGAAGCGCGAGCGCATCAAGAAGGCCATCGACCAGCTCGGCTTCGTGCGCAACAACGCGGCCTGGCAACTTCGCCTCGGCCGCAGCGGCACCATCGCCTACATCGCCCCCGATGTCAGCAACCCGTTCTTCTCCACCATCGCCGAGGGTGTCGAGCAGCGCGCGGCGACCCACAACCTCGCGGTCTTCATCTCCAACTCCAACCGCAGCCGTGCGCGCGAGGACGCCTACCTCGACATGTTCGAAGCACAGCAGGTGCAGGGGATGCTCGTGGCCTCACACGACCCCATCGAGGACCGCCTGACGCAGATCCGGTCGAGGGGCATACCGTCTGTTCTGGTCGGCCAGCGCGCCATCTCGCCCCTGCAGCCCTCGGTCTCGGTGGACGACGTCGCGGGCGGCTACATGGCCATGCGGCACCTCATCGAGCTCGGCCGCAAGCGCATAGCCTTCGTGGGCGGGCCGCTCGGCATCCGCCAGGTCGCCGACCGCCTCGAGGGCGCGGGCAACGCCGTGCGCGAGGCCGGGGATGTCACCCTCGAGGTGCTCAACGTCACCAACCGCACCATCGCCGACGGCCGGGAGATCGCGCGCGCCCTCGTCGCCCGCCCGCAGGCCTCCCGCCCTGACGCGATCTTCGCCGTCAACGACCTGCTCGCGCTCGGCCTGCTGCAGGTGATCGTGGCGAGTGGCATCCGAGTGCCGCACGACCTCGCTCTGGTCGGCTACGACGACATCGAGTACGGGGAGTCGTCGATCATCCCGCTCACCTCGGTGCGCGCGCCTCACGAGGGCTTCGGATTCGCCGCCGTCGACCTTCTCGTGAGTCAGATGTCCGAGCAGCCCGCCGAGTCACCGCGGCAGCTCGTCTTCCAGCCCGAGCTCGTGGTCAGGGCCTCAACGCGCAGCTAGCAGCGCCGGCACGCGGAACGTGTGTGCTCCGCTGCCCACGGTCACCGCATCCGCGCCCGGAAGCTCGACGATGCCCGTCGACCCGGTGGGCACGGCGATGTCGACGACGAGCTCGCCCTCCTGCAACTCCCAGCGGATCGACGCGAGGCCGTACGGCGTCTCGTGCCGTGCCGAAGCGTGGGTGAAGCCGCCGCCCGGCTGCGGGCGGAAAAGCACCGTGCGGTAGCCGGGCTCGGCGGGGGCGAGGCCCGCGACGACGCGGTGCATCCAGTCGGCGACGGCGCCCAGCGCGTAGTGGTTGAACGACGTCATGCTGCCGGGGTTGACCGTGCCATCGGGGAGCAGGCTGTCCCAGCGCTCCCAGATGGTCGTCGCGCCCTGCGTGACGGCGTAGAGCCACGATGGCGACTCCGTCTCGAGCAGCAGGTCGTACGCGGTGTCGAGCGATCCGGCGAGAGTGAGGGCGTCGGAGACGAGGTTGACGCCCGCAAAACCGGTGGCGATACGGTTCTGCGCCTCGACGACGAGCTGCGTGAGGCGGTGGCCCGCGGCATCCCGTCGCGCGGTGTCGGGGATGAGGTCGAAGGTGATCGCGAGCGAATATGCCGTCTGGCCGTCACTCGTCATGATGCCGTCGGCCTGCAGGTATTCGCCCGCAAACGCGTCACGGATCGCCGCGGCGAGGGCGAAGTAGTGCGCGGCGTCTGCCTCGTTGCCGAGCACCTCCGCCATGAGGCCCAGGTGCTGCGTCGACCAGGCCGCGTAGGCGGTGGCGACGAGGTATTTGTCGGTCTTGGCGTCGATCGGGTCGTGGGGAGGAGCCGTGGGGTCGAGCCAGTCGCCCAGCTGGAAGCCGTCGTTCCACAGGTGGTCGTCGCCAGAGAGGCGCTCGATGAGGTCTACCCACATCTTCGCACTGTCGTACTGGGCGGCGAGCACTCCCTTGTCGCCGAAGCGCTGGTAGAGCACCCACGGCGTGAGCACCGCGGCGTCGCCCCAGACGGCACCGGGGCGGATGGGCGTCCACCGCTCGTGGGCCGGGATCACGGGCACGTACCAGGGCACGGTGCCGTCGGGCAGCTGCTCGACGGCGACATCCTTCAGCCAGCTCGACAGCATGCCGGACACGTCGTAGAGGAACGACGCCGTCGGCGCGAAGACCTGGATGTCGCCAGTCCAGCCCACACGCTCGTCGCGCTGCGGGCAGTCGGTGGGGATGTCGAGGAAGTTGCTGCGCATTCCCCACAGCACGTTCTCGTGCAGGCGGTTCACGAGCGGGTTCGACGAGTCGAACCATCCGGTGCGCTCCATGTCGGTGTGCAGCACGCGCGCGACGACATCGCCGGCGGCCACAGCCGCATCGAGGTCGCCGGGCCAGCCGTCGATCTCCGCGTAGCGGAACCCGTGGAAGGTGAACCGCGGCTCCCACTCCTCGGTGCCCTCGCCCGAGAGCACGTAGACGTCCGTCGACTTGGCCTCGCGCAGCGGGCGCGTGTAGAGCTCGCCGTCTTGCATGACCTCGGCGGTGCGGATGGTCACGGTGTCGCCCGCTGCACCCGAGACGCGGATGCGCATGCGACCGGCAAGGTTCTGTCCGAGGTCGACGATCCGCTTGCCCGAGGGTGTGGTCAGCACGGCGATCGGGACGACCTCCTCCGTGCAGCGCACGGGCGGACCCTGCGGCGCCACGAAGGTCGCGGGGTCACGTGTGCCGACGGCCACGGGAGTCCAGTCGGAGGCGTCGTAGCCGGGGGATGACCACCCGCGGCGCTCGAGGCGGGCGTCGTAGGTCTCGCCGTCGTAGATTCCGGAAGCGATGATCGGCCCGGTCGCGGCACTCCACGACGAGTCGGTGGACACCGTCTGGGTGCTGCCGTCGGCGTAGGTCAGTTCGAGCTGCGCGATGAGCGAGGCATCCGACCCGAAGAGGTTGCGGAAGCCGCCGCGCCAGCCGAGGCGGCCGCGGTACCAGCCGTCGCCGATCCAGCCGCCGATGGCGTTGTCGCCCTCGCGCACGAGGTCGGTGACGTCGTATGTGTAGTAGCGCAGGCGCTCGCCGTAGACCGTCCAGCCGGGGGAGAGCACGTCGTCGCCCACGCGCACGCCGTTGATCTCGACCTCGTAGACGCCGTGCGCGCTCGCGTAGAGACGGGCGGAGACGGGGCGGCCGCTCGTGCTGAAGTCGCGGCGCACCAGGGGCGGGCGGCGCGTGTCGGACTCGGGGTCTTCGGGCCAGCTGCCCGTCACGGGCTTCGCGAGCCAGTCGCTCGGGGAGAGGAGGCCGGTCTCGACCGTGGCGCTCTCGCTCCAGCCGGAGTCGCCGCTGGTGCCCCAGAGGCGCACGCGCACGTTGGCGCGCTCGCGGGAGGCGAGTGCAGGGGCGGGCCAGGGCACGAGCACCGATTCATCCGACTCGATGCGGCCGCTCGTGGTGACCTGCCCGTCGCGGGTGATCTCGACCTCGTAGGCCACCTGGGTCCAACCGGGCTCCGCCGTGGTCTTCCACGAGAGGCGCGGCTGCGATTCGCCGATTCCGAGCGCCGCGCGGTGGTGCTCGAAGCGCGGTGTTCCCGGTGTGACCATCGTTGGGCACTGTCCTCTCGAAGTTCTCCGGCACCATCATGGCGCGGGTGTCAACTGACACGTTTCAAAAGTGATCGTATACTACGAATCAAGGCCGGAGCGACTGTTTCACGCGAGCACTTGACTCGTTTCAATTTGTGAATCAGGATGACCTCGACGAAGCAGTACACCTCGCGACGATTCAACGGAGAGACCCAGCGATGGCACAGACACCGCCGACCGTGGCACTCATCGGCACCCTCGACACGAAGGGCGCCGAGTACCAGTGGATGGCCGACCGGCTGGCCGAGCAGGGTGTCGCCGTCGTGATCGTCGACACGGGCATCCGCCCGCCGCACGGTTTCACCGGGCCCATCGAGTTTCCCCATACTTCCGTAGCTGAGGCGGCAGGCAGCAGTATCAACACTCTCAGCGAGGGCAACGACAGAGGAGTTGCCGTCAGCACCATGGGCGAGGGGGCGGCGGTGGTGTCCGCCCGCCTCCTCGCTCAGGGCCGGCTCGACGGGGTGCTCGCCCTGGGCGGTAGCGGCGGGTCGTCGATAGCGGCCCGCGCCGTGCGCGACCTCCCGGTCGGCCTCCCCAAACTCCTCGTCTCCACGATGGCCTCCGGTGACGTCTCGCCCTACATCGGGGCGACGGATGTCACCCTCATGTACTCGGTCGTCGACATCGCCGGCATCAACCAGGTCTCGCGAGCAGTTCTCGGCAACGCCGCGGCGGCGATCGCCGGGATGGCCCACGCGCACGCTGTTCGCGCGCCCGGCGTCGACGACCGTCCGCTCATCGGGGCCTCGATGTTCGGCGTGACGACCCCCGCGGTGGATGCCGCACGCGAACGGCTCGAGGAGCTCGGGTACGAGGTGCTCGTGTTCCATGCCACGGGATCCGGCGGCAAGGCCCTGGAGGCGCTCACGCGGTCCGGAATGCTCGCGGGAGTGCTCGACCTGACGACCACCGAGCTCGCCGACGAGCTCGTGGGCGGGGTGCTCACCGCCGGCCCCGACCGGTTGACGGCGGCCGGGGCATCCGGAGTTCCGCAGGTCGTGAGCCTCGGCGCGCTCGACATGGTCAACTTCGGACCCGAGGCGACCGTGCCGGCCCGGTTCGCCGACCGGCAGTTCTTCGTGCACAACGCGACGGTCACCCTCATGCGCACGACAGCCGCGGAGAACGCGTCGCTCGGGCGGATCGTCGGGGAGAAGATCGCCGGTGCCGCGCGCACGGTGCTCGTGATCCCGCGCGGGGGAGTGTCCGCCCTCGACGCCGAGGGCATGCCGTTCCGTGATGAGGCGGCCGACGCCGCACTCTTCGACGCTGTGCTTGCGGCTGCGCCATCCGTCACCGTCATCGACGACCCCGCGAACATCAACGATCCCGACCTCGCCCGACGCGCGGCGGATGCCCTCCACGACCTGATCGGAGCACCCCAGTGATCGACCGCAGCACAGCGCTCGCACGGTTCCGCGCGCAGGTCGCGGCAGGCAAGCCCCTCATCGGCGCGGGAGCCGGCACCGGCATCTCGGCCAAATCGGCAGAGGCCGGCGGCGTCGACATGATCATCATCTACAACTCCGGTCGCTACCGGATGGCGGGACGCGGCTCGCTCAGCGGCCTCCTCGCCTACGGCGACGCCAACCAGGTGGTCGTCGAGATGAGCCGCGAGGTGCTGCCGATCGTGCGCGACACCCCTGTGCTCGCGGGAGTGAACGGAACCGACCCGTTCCGCATCATGGAGTACTTCCTCGACGACCTGAAGCGGATGGGCTTCACCGGGGTGCAGAACTTCCCGACCGTCGGTCTCTTCGACGGCAACTTCCGGGTCAACCTCGAGGAGACCGGCATGGGCTACGACCTCGAGGTCGACATGATCCGCCTCGCCGCCGAGCGTGACCTGCTCACCACGCCCTACGTCTTCTCGACCGACGAGGCCACGGTCATGACCCAGGCGGGGGCCGACATCATCGTCGCGCACATGGGACTCACCACCGCGGGCACCATCGGCGCCCACACGGCCCTCACGCTCGACGAGTCGGCGCATCGAGTGCAGGAGATCCGGGATGCCGCGGCCGCGGTGAATCCGGACGTCCTCGTCATCTGCCACGGCGGACCCATCGCTGAGCCCGCCGACGCGGCGTACATCCTGCAGCACACCACGGGCGTCGCGGGATTCTTCGGCGCCTCATCCGCCGAACGTCTGCCGACCGAGCGCGCCATCACGAAGCAGATCGAAGACTTCAAGGCCATCACATTTACGGAGGAATCATGACCCGCAAGCCCGACGACGTCCAGACCCGAGTCTTCGACTGGGGGACCATCAAGTGGCTCGTCACGCCGCACCTCGACGAGGGTGCGGGCCTCACGACGGGCGAGGTCATCATCTACCCCGGCCAGGGCCACGCGCCGCACCAGCATCCCGGCGAGGAGGAGGTCATCTACGTGATCTCCGGCAAGGGCTCGCAGACCGTCGGCGACGGCGAGGCGTTCGACATCGCCGAGGGCGACGCGATCTACATCCCGCGCGACACCCTCCACTCCACCTACAACACCACGTGGAGCCCCCTGCGGCTCGTCGTCGTGTACACCCCCGGCGGCGCAGAGACGGGCCTCGACGGGCTGCCGGATGCGCGCATCCTCGATGCCGGAATCGCCCCGACCTGGAGCCAGGCCCGATAGTGCCGATCATCGAACCGGGCAGCTGGCTGCACGCCGAGACCCGGCCCGACTGGACATCGTTCACCACCGCGGGCCGCTTCGCCATCCCCCTCGAGGGCGGTCGCTTCGAGCGTCACCACCACGACGAGGACGAACTGTGGTTCATCATCGAGGGCAAGGGTCGCATCCTCGTCGACGGCGCTGAGCGCTACGTACAGGCCGGCGACATCGTGCTCACGCAGCGCGGTGACGCGCACGACTTCCTCGAGGTCTACGAGTCGGTGCGGGGCTTCTTCACGTCAGCGGGGCTCGCCGACGGCGGTCGTTCTGGCCACATCGACGGCATCGCTCACGACGTGCCCGCGCAGCCGCTGCCCGACGACTTCCCCCTAAGGTAACGACATGCGCATCGCAGTAACCGGCTCCTCAGGACTCCTCGGCCGGGCCGCCGTCGAACGCCTCCGCGCCGACGGGCACGACGTCATCGGCTTCGACATCGCGGGTGCCGCGGGCCAGGGCTTCACGCGCGTCGACTTCACCGACTACGGCCAGACGCTCGACGCGTTCCTCGGGGTGACCGCGCGGCACGAGGGGCTCGATGCCGTGGTCCACCTCGCGGCAATACCCGTGAACGGGTTGGTTCCGGATGCGGCGACCTTCCACAACAACATGACCGTGTCGTTCAACGTGCTGTTCGGGGCCCTGCGGGCGGGCATCCGCACCATCGTGTACGCGTCGAGCATCACGGCGATGGGCTTCCCGTTCGAGGAGGCGCCGGCGGCCCTGCCCGTCGACGAGAGCGCGTCCGCGGCAAACAACACCTACGGTCTGGGCAAGGTGCTCGAGGAGGCCATGGTCGCTCAGCTCGTTCGTTGGAACGCCGAGACGAGCATCACCGCCCTGCGCTACACGAACGTGGTGGCGCCCGACGGCTACGAGACCTTTTCGCGGGCGGGCGATCCGACCTACCGCCGCGACCTCATCGGCAGCTACGTGGATGCCCGCGACGGAGCCCTCGCCGTATCGCTCGCGCTCGAGCACGCCGCACCGGGCCTCGAGATCTACAACATCGCCGCGCCCGACTCGGGCCTGAGCATCCCCTCGGCCGAGCTCGCCGCCAGCTGGTTCCCCGGCACGCCCGTCACGAAGCCGCTCGGAGAGTTCGAGTCGCTCATGAGCACAGACAAGGCGCAGCGGATGCTCGGCTTCGCCGCCGAGCACCTCTGGCGAGACAACCTCCCCGCCTGAGCCCCTAGTACTCCGTGACCATGGGGGTGCCGCGCAGGTAGGCGATCATGGTGAGCACGAGGAAGTTCCAGTTCTGGAACCCCTTGGTCATGATCGGCTCGCCACTGTCGGGGTTGTAGTACTCGTGCAGACTTCCGTTGAGCTCGAGATCCTGACCGAACAGGCGCACGGTCTTCTCGGCGAGCTCACGGGCCTCGGCGTCGAAGCCGTACTTCTGCAGCCCGCGGAACACGAGGTAGTTGCTGATGCCCCAGATGGGTCCGAGCCAGTTCGACGGGTTGTTTGAGGCGCGCAGGTTGTACTGCTTCTCCAGCCGCGACAGCGTGCGCACGCCGTAGTTCGAGTTGAACGTGCGGGTGTCGACGAGCCGCTCGACCATGCGCTGCGCCTGCTCCTGGGTCGCGAATCCGGCCCACAGGGGCAGGAAGCTCGACCAGTTGTCGACGCGCAGCAGCAGCGACGACCACGTGCGCGGAGCACCGCGGTGCAGCCAGTCGTCCTCGTCGATGGCGTTCAGCGCGAGGTCGGCGCTGTAGAAGGTGCCGTCGCGCTCGTCCCACAGGTGGGTGTTGATGGCATCGGCGAGGTCCTGCGCCTTGCCGCGCCACACGTTCGCGGAGGGCAGGTCGCCGAGCTCCTCGAGCAGGTAGCCGTAGGCGATGAGCTCGCGGTAGAGCAGGCTGTTGAGGTAGATGGATGCCGTGCTCTTGGCCGGGCGGTAGAACACCGACGGGTCGTTGTCGACGCCCACGGCGAAGTCAGTCTGCCAGTAGGCGAGGCCGGTCTCCGCATGGATGTGGCTGGTCAGATACCGGTTCAGGAACAGCCCGAGGGTGTCCATGTGCGGAGCGAGGAACGACGCGTCACCCCGGCGCTGCGCGAGCATCGCGGCCTGCTGGGCCAGTACGGGCTTGTGCATGTTCTGCGAGAAGTCGCCGTCGCGGCCCATCGGTCCGTGCTCGAGCGAGTCGAGGTGGCTGAGGCGGATCGGCATGACGCCGTCGGCATCCGTGTGCTCAAGGAAGTTCAGGATGGTGCCCTCCTCCCACGCGAAGAACGTGCCACGGGAGTCGGTGTCGGCCTCGACCTGGCCGAGCACGACGCTGATGAACCACGAGTCCCAGTCCCACAGGGCCATCGAGTAGTAGGGCGAGTCCGGGCTGCTCGGCACGAGGTAGGGGTGGTTCAGGATGCCGGCGGGCTCGCGCGTCATCTGCTGCGCATGGGTACGGACGTACTCCTCGAGGGCGGTCATCCAGCGTTCCATCATCGGGGGCTCCTAGTCGTTGGGGGAGGCCGGCGGCGGCCCGAGGGCGTCGACGGCGTCGAAGAAGTCGGGCGGCACGGGTGTGCCGAGCAGGTGGTCGAGCGCGGCGAGGCGCTCGAGGGACGAGATGCCGACGACCGTGCTGTCGACGAGCGGGGAGGTCACCGAGAACTGCAGCGCGGCGGCAGCGAGGTCCACGTTCCACTCGGCGGCGAGGGCGCGCAGCCTCTGCAGGTGGGCACCGAACTCGGCCGAGAATCGGTTCGTGTAGCCGTACGTGTTTCTTCGCCCCGGTGCTGTCGGCGAGGATGCCCCCGCCGAACGGCGCCGCATTGAGCACGGTCATCCCGAGCTCGTGCGCTGCGGCGAAGGTCGCGCTCGCAGCGCGGTCCACCAGGGTGAATCGGTTGTGCGAGAGCACCACGTCGAACATCCCCGTCATCACGTACTGGTGAACGAGGGCTGTGCGTCCCGCCGCGATGCCGATGGCCCCGATGATCCCCTGCTCGCGCAGCTCGAGGAGCGCGGGTACGGCCCCGCCGGGTGCCATGGCTTCGTCGAAGCTCATGACGTAGGGATCGTGCAGTTGGTACAGGGGAAGCGAGTCGACGCCGAGCCGGGACAGCGACTCGTCGAGCGACCGCTGTACGCGGTCGCCGTCGAACACGTCGCCGGACCGGTCGGCCTTCGAGTACACGACCCCGAGACTGCCCGCGCGAGAGCCCGCGGCACCCAGGAGCTGCTCGCTGAGCCCGCGCGTGTAGATGTTCGAGGTGTCGACGGCGTACGGACTTGCGAGCAGGGCGTCTGCGAGGTCGTCGGCACCCGCGCGCTCGCCCAGAAAGGCGGCGCCGAGGGTAACGACGGTGGTCTGCACTGCTAGCCCTTGAGCGACCCGGCCGTGAGGCCCTTCATGATGCGCTGGTTGAGGAACAGGTAGATGATCAGCAGGCCGCCCGTGGTGATGCAGATCGCGGCGAACAGGGGTCCGTAGTCGAGCGAGCCGAACTGGCCGCTGAAGGTGAGAAGGCCCGCCTGGACGGTCTGCAGTTGCTTGCTGTTGGCGAAGGTGATGGCCAGCAGCAGGTCGTTCCAGATGAGGAAGAACTGCACGAGGGCCACGGTCACGACGGCGTTGCGCACCATCGGGAATCCGATCGAGAAGAACGCGCGCAGCATGCTCGCGCCGTCGATCGTGGCAGCCTCGAAGATCTCTTTCGGGATCGCGCGGAAGTAGGTGGCCATCATGAAGACAGTGAGGGGGAGGCCAGTTGCGGTGTAGGTCAGGATGAGCGGCCACAGCGTTCCCGTGATGTGCAGCTGCGAGTAGATAGTGAACAGCGGCAGCAGGATCATCTGGCCGGGGATCATGATGCCCGCGAGGATCGTGAGCAGGATCGCGTTGCGCCCGCGGAACACGAGGATCTCGAGCGCAAAGCCGGCCGCGACACCCAGCACGATGATGAAGAACAGGGAGGGCAGGGTCGCGAGCATGCTGTTGCGGATGGTCACGGCGAGGTTGCCGTCGATCCACGCCGAGGCGTAGTTGCTCCAGACGATCTCGGTGGGCAGGCTCCAAGCCGGGTTGTTGAGGTAGTCGTCACGCGACTTGAGCGAGCTCATGAACAGCCAGAACAGCGGGTACAGCTCGATGAAGAACAGGAACACGATCACGAGCCAGATCGGGATCTTCTTGAAGAACTTGGCCGGCGACTGGCGACGGCGCCGCGGAAGAGTGCGGGTGGGGAGCGCTTCGGTTGCGGTGGTCATGGCGGGCTCCTAGAGGGTCACGTCGCGGCGCGAAGAGCGGAAGATGAAGAGCGAGATCACGAGGCAGATGATGGTGAGCAGCAGCGCGATCGTCGAGCCGTATCCGTAGTCGCTGTAGGCGAAGGCGGTTCGGTACATATAGAGCGTGAGCGGTGTCGTGCCGTTGCCGGGTCCGCCGCCCGTGAGGGCGTAGATCGAGTCGAAGACTTTCACCGTGCCGTTGATGCTGAAGATGATCGACGAGAACAGGATCGGCAGCGACATCGGCAGCACGATGCCCTTGAAGAGGTTCCAGCCGTTGGCGCCGTCGATGCGGGCCGACTCGAGGATCTCCTCGGGGATGTCGAGGAGGCCGGCGTAGAGGAGCACGCCGTAGAAGCCCATCGAGCGCCAGAGGTCCATGATGATGATCACGACGAACGCCGTGCCGTCGTTACCCAGCCAGTCGATGGAGGGGATGCCGAGGTTCACCAGCAGGCTGTTGACCACGCCGTCGGCGGGCGCCGACTGGAACAGCTTCTGGTAGAGCACCGCGATGGCGACGGTCGGCAGGATGTTCGGGAAGAAGATGAGCGTGCGCAGCAGGGTCGAGGTCTTGCGCAGCACGAAGGTGTAGAGCAGCGCGAGGCCGTAGCCGACGATGATCTGGCCAGCGGTCATGAGCACCGCGTACTTGAGCGTGAAGACCAGGGCGCTGCCGATCTGCGGATCGGAGGCGATGCGCACGAAGTTGTCGACGCCGACGAACCGGAAGCCCTCGAGAGCGTTGCCCTTGAAGAAGGTGAGAACGAACGACCAGAGCACCGGTACGAGCATCACGAGCGTGTACACCGTGAGCGCCGGGGCCAGGAGGACGATGATCGCCCGCCGGTCTCCGAAGACTGACTTCATTTCTTACTGGCCTTTCGAGGGGGGAAACAAGACAGTGGTGGCGGCGGGTCGAGGACCAGCCGCCACCACTGGACTAGCGCTGAGACTATCCGGCGTCCAGGTCGGACTGGAGGGTCTTCATGAAGTCCTCCGGCGAGATCTGACCGGTGACGAGCAGCGGTGCGTTATCGGACGAGTCCTGGCCGGCCTTGGCGTTGAAGAGCGCCTCGAACCACAGGACACCCTCACCGCCGTCGGCCATGCGGTCGAGGACTTCCTGCGTGATGGCGGGAACGTCGACGGGCGTGTTCACTGCGAAACCGGAGATCGTGTTCTGGTTCTTGAGCGAGTCGGTTCCGAAGTTGTCCGCGATGCACTTGAGCCAGGCCTGGGCGTTGGGGCCGAAGGTCGAGGAGCTCATGGTGATGGCGACACCGACGTTGGCCGGGTACTGGTCGATGGCACCCTTGCCGCCGTCGACTGCGGGCAGCGGCATGAAGCCGACCGAGTCGGCGGGCAGCTTGTTCTGCGCCGGGTCGTTGATGTTGCCGAGCAGCCAGCTGCCCATGTAGATCATCGCGGCCTTGCCGGTGAGGAACTCGTTGGTCGCGCCGTCGTAGTCGAGCGAGGTGACGTTCGAGCCGAAGTAGCCGGCAGCACCGAGGTCGGCGATCGCCTGGGCGGCGGCCACGTACTCGGGGTCGGTCAGCTTCGCGGTGCCGTCCTGGACTGCCTTGAGGGCGTCGGGGCCGACAGTGCGGAACAGGTAGCCGCTGACGAGGCGGGTGAGGGGCCAGCCCTGGTCGCCCGAGGCGGAGAGTGCGGTGTATCCGGCAGCCTTCACCTTGTCAGCCGCAGCGGTCAGCTCGTCCCACGTGGTGGGAACGTCGATGCCGAGGTCGGCGAAGATCTGCTTGTTGTAGAAGATGCCCTCGATGTTGTACTGGCTCGGGAGCATGACGAAGTTGCCGCCGTAGAGCTTCTGGATGACAGCCTTTGCCGAGGGGAGCACGTCGGCCGAAGCGTCGAGGTCCTTGAGGGCGGTGTCGAAGTTGACGAGCTTGCCTGCCTTGTCGAGCTTGGCGGCCTCAGACGGCGTTCCTCCGGCGGAGAACATGCTGGGAAGCGCGTCTTGGCTCGCGAGGAGCTGGTTGTTCGCGTCCATGTCGCCCTGCGGGATCGAGCTGAACTCGAGCGGCTGTGCGGCCTGCTCGGCCTTGCACTCGCCCGTGGAGAGGGCTTCGAGCACCGGCTGGACGTTCTGGTTCTCGTCGTTCAGCAGAACGGTGAACTTGGCCGAGTCGGTGGCGGAGCCGGCGTTGCCGGCATCGCCTGCGGCACAGCCGGTGAGGGCGAGGGCCGTGACGCTCAGGGCGCCGGCCACGGTGAAGAGTCCACGCCGGAAGCGGGGACGGTGTGCTGTGGTCACAATTCCTCCTTGAAGTGCGACGCCCCGTTTTGAGACGTTTCAATTGTGGATGTTAACCTCAAGATCGCAACAGTGTCAAGCAAGTACAACCGTTTTGTTGTCCTGCCCGTCAAATAGACTGAAACGTATCAAGATTGCGACCCGGCACAACGTCTGTGCCGATTCGGAGGAGCTCCATGTCAGAACCCCGCTCTCCCCACCCCCCAATTATCCCCTCCGACCGGGTGTCCGAGTTCGTGGCCGAGATGCCCCTGCGACGCAAGCTCGCGCAACTCGTGGGGTTGTGGGCCGCCGCCAAGCGCGCGGGCGAGACCATGGCGCCCATGCAGGAGACGCTGCAGGCCGACCAGGTCAACTTCGAGAAGTTCGCGGCAGCCGGGCTCGGGCAGTTCACCCGCCACTACGGCACGCGCCCGGTGGCCCCGGAGGAGGGGCGCCGGTCGCTCTCCGAGCGGCAGGAGTGGCTGCACTCGACCACGGGCATCCGCGCGCTCGTGCACGAGGAGTGCCTCACGGGCGTGCTCGCGTGGGGAGCGACCGCCTATCCCACGCCGCTCGCCTGGGGCGCGGCCTTCAACCCTTCGCTCGTGAACCGGATGTCCCGCCAGATCGGCAGCGACCTCCGATCGCTCGGCGTGCACCAGGGGCTCGCGCCTGTGCTCGACGTGATCCGCGACGCCCGGTGGGGTCGGGTGGAGGAGTGCATCTCCGAGGACCCGTGGCTCGTGGCATCCGTCGGCACCGCCTATGTCGCGGGCCTCGAAGAGGAGGGCGTCGTCGCCACCCTCAAGCACTTCGTGGGGTACTCCGCGTCGCGCGGCGGGCAGAACCACGGCCCCGTCGGTATCGGGCGGCGCGAGCTCGCGGAGGTGTTCCTGCCGCCGTTCGAGCTGGCGATCCGCGAGGGCGGCGCACGCTCGGTCATGAACTCGTACACGGAGGTCGACGGTGTTCCGGTCGCGGCGGACCCCGACCTGCTCACGGGAATCCTGCGCGACGAGTGGGGTTTCGAGGGCACCGTCGTCGCCGACTATTTCGCCGTCACCTTCCTCGAACGGATGCACGGGGTCGCAGCATCTCTCGGCGACGCGGCCGCGCTCGCCCTCGCGGCCGGCATCGACGTCGAGCTCCCGACCGGGTCCGCCTACCTCGAGCCCCTCGCGGCCCTCGTGGAGTCGGGCGACGTGGATGAGGCGCTCGTCGACCGGGCGCTCATCCGGGTGCTGGCGCAGAAGGAGCAGCTCGGGCTGTTCGACGCGGCCCCGGCGGAGGAGCCCATCGACCTCGACAGTGCCGCCAACCGGGCGGTCGCCGCCGAGCTCGCCGAGCAGTCGGTCGTGCTCCTGCGCAACGACGGCACGCTGCCGCTCGCGGGCAAGCGCCTCGCCGTCATCGGCCCCAACGCGTTCCGCAGCTCGGGCCTGCTCGGCTGCTACTCGTTCGTCAACCACGTGCTGCCGCACCACCCCGACTTCGACAGCGGCGTCGAGATCGCGACGGTGGCCGCCGCCCTCGCCGCCGAGTTCGAGGTGGTCGCCGAGGCGCCGGGCTGCGAGGTCATGTCCGACGACACGTCCGGTTTCGAGGCAGCGGTTGCCGCAGCACGGGCCGCCGAGGTCGCCGTGGTGGTCGTCGGCGACCAGTCGGGCATGTTCGGCAAGGGCACCTCCGGCGAGGGATGCGACACGGCAGACCTCCGCCTGCCCGGCGTGCAGCAGCAGCTCGTGGAGGCGGTGCTCGACACGGGCACGCCCGTCGTGCTCGTGCTCGTGACGGGCCGGCCCTACATCCTCGACGGCATCGCCGAGCGCTCGACGGCCGTCGTGCAGGCGTTCCTCCCCGGCCAGGAGGGTGCCGCCGCGATCGCGGGGGTGCTCTCGGGCCGTGTGACCCCGTCGGGCCGACTCCCCGTGGGTATCCCCGCGGCGTCCACGCTCCAACCCTCCGGATACCTCCATCCCCAGCTCGGCGGCAAGACCCCCATGAGTTCGGCCGACCCGACGCCCGCCTACCCGTTCGGCTTCGGGATGTCGTACACGACGTTCGCGCACGGAGCCCCCGTGCTCGCCTCGCCCACCGTTGCGACCGACGGCACCGTCGAGCTCACCCTCGACATCACCAACACGGGCGACCGCGACGGCACCGAGGTCGTTCAGGTGTACGCGCACGACCCCGTCGCGTCGGTGACGCGGCCCGTCCGGTGGCTCGTGGCCTTCGGCCGGATCGACGTGGCCGCCGGGGCCACTGCAACAGTCTCGGTTCGGGTCGAGGCGGCTGCGTTCTCGCTCATCTCGCGCGCGGGCATCCGGGTGGTGGAGCCGGGGCTCATCACGCTCACTGTCGCGACGGATGCGCTCGCCGAGGGCCGGTCGGTTGAAGTGGCCCTCACCGGCGCGACCGTCGAGGCGCTGTATCCCGGAGCCTCCGGCCGCGCGGTGACCGCCCTCTGACAGGAATCCGGCCCGTGGTACAGTCCCCTTTGAAACGTTCCAAATCACGTTCCCAGATCTTCGAGGAGGAAGACCGGATGTCCGGACGACTGCAGGGCAAGCGCGCCATCGTGACCGGGGCGGCGGGTGCCCTCGGTAGGGTCATCGCCGAGACGCTCGCGTCGGAGGGGGCCGACGTCGCGGGCCTCGACCTCAACGGTGCGGGCCTCGAGGAGACCGCGGACCTCGTGCGCGCGCACGGCGTGCGGGCACTCTCCGCCACTGCCGACCTCACCGACTTCGACGCCGTGCAGGCTGCGGTGGGCGGGATCATCGCCGAGTGGGGAGCCGTCGACATCCTCCTCAACGGCGCCGGGGGCGGCGCGGTGAGCTTCTTCCACGAGATGACGCCGGAGACGTGGCAGACCCAGCTCGACCGCAACCTCACCTCGGTGTTCAACGTCACGCGCGCGGTGCTGCCGTCGATGATCGACCAGCGCTTCGGACGCATCATCAATATCGCCTCGATCGCCGCCGTCTCGGGCGGACGCCTCGTGCGCGGCGCTACCGCCTACGCCGCGGCCAAGGCCGGCGTCGTCGGCCTCACCAAGGCGCTCGCCATCGAGGTTGCCGAGCAGGGCATCACCGTCAACGCCCTCGCCCCCGGCGCGCAGGCCACCCCCGGCCGCGACAATGACACCCCCGAGCGCCGCGCGGCGTTGCTCGACCAGATTCCGACGCGCCTGCTCGGCGAGCCGCAGCACCTCGCCCAGACCGTCGTATTCTTCGCCGCCCCCGAGTCGGTCAACATCACCGGTGTCATCCTGCCGCTCGATGGCGGACACTCGATCTAGTCACCGAGAGGACAACATGAACGACAGACTCGACAAGGGCAAGCACTGGTTCAACAAGGTCTACGGCGAGGGCAAGGCCGACGGACTCGTGGAGATGCAGGTGGGCCTAGCGCAGGATCTTGCGCGCTTCGGCATCGAGTTCAACTTCGGCGACATCTACTCGCGGCCGGGCCTCACGCTCGCGCAGCGCGAGCTGCTGTCCCTCGCGTCCCTCGTGACGATCGGGGGGCTGGAGCCGCAGTTGCGCGGTCACACCCGCGGAGCGATCCGGGTCGGATGCACCCCCACCGAGATCATCGAGACGGTCATCCACACCGTCCAGTACTGCGGGTTCCCCAAGGCGCTCAACGCCATCCGTGTGGTGACCGACCAGCTCGTCGAGCTCGGACTGGAGATTCCCCCGGCGCTAGGCCCCGACCCGGAGTAGCCCGGCCGCCCTGGCTCGACCTGCCGCCCCCTCGGGCCCGCAACGGCGTGAACAACTCAGGCAGGACGTGTCCGCGACCTCGGGTCAAGCGCTTGAGCTTGCCGCGCGCAGCAATCCTGCCTGAGTTGTTCACGGGCGGCGGGCTCGACCTCGGCGGGGGACCCCGACTGTGGGCCCCGACCGTGGGCCCCCGCGATCTCCGCAGGGCAGGCGGCTCAGTGGGCGGCGTCTGTCACGGTCGTCGCGATGCGGTACAGGCTCGTGCCCGCCGCGATGTAGAGGTCGGTGCCGTCCGGTCCGCCGAAGCACAGGTTGCCGACGCGCTCGGGCACGGGGATGTCGAGCAGCACCTCGGCCTCCGGTGAGTACACGCGCACGGATGCCCCGCACGAGGTCCACAACCGCCCGAGTGTGTCCACCCGCAATCCGTCGGCAACCCCGTCGGGCGTCGCGAAGAGCCGTCCTTCCCCGGTCGCCGTGTCGTACACGCGGATCGCCAGCGGCACCTCGGGGTGCCAGAACCAGGCGGTGTCGGCGACGTAGAGCAGCGATTCATCCGGCGAGAATGCCAGCCCGTTGGGGTGCACCATGTCGGTGATCACGGGCTCCGCCACGCCATCCGCGTATCGGAACACGTAGCAGCCGTCGTAGTCCTGCGTGCCCGGATGCCCCTCCGCACCGCTCTCGTGCAGCCCGTACGGCGGGTCGGTGAACCAGATCGAGCCGTCACGCGCGACCACCACGTCGTTGGGGGAGTTGAAGCGCCCGCCGGACCACCTGTCGACGACCACTGTCGGTACCCCGTCGACCTCGCGCTCGATCGCGCGCCGGCCGTGGCTCGCCTGCACGATGGCGCCCCCGCGGTCGAGCGTGCGGCCGTTGGCGTACTCGGCGTCGGCGTGACGCACCGCCACTGAGCCGTCGGTGTACTGCAGCACGCGGTTGTTCGGGATGTCGCTCCACACCAGCGAGCTCTGGAACCAGACCGGCCCTTCGCCCCACGCCGTGCCGGTCCAGAGCAGCTCGAGCTCGGCTCCGGGAGCGATCACGAGACGCTTCCGGCGAGGCGCCGGCCGGCGGTATTCATGTGCACGGCCATGGCGGAGGCCGCAGCATCCGGGTCTCGTGTGGCGATGGCGGCGTGCACCGCCGCGTGCTCGCGAATGGCGTCTTCGGCATGACGGGTGTCTTGCACGGCGCGGTCCACCCACACGCGCAGGAGTGACCGGATGCTCTGCAGCAGGTCGAGCAGAACGCCGTTGTCCGTGCTGCGGGCGAGCTCGAGGTGGAACTGCAGGTCGGCCTCCACGAAGCGCTTGAAGTCACCCACGGAGGCCCGCATCTCGTCGACTCGCTGCCCGAGGCTGACGAGCTCGTCGTCGGTCATACGGGTGGCGGCGAGTCGGGCGGCGTAGATCTCGAGGGCGCCGCGCACCTCGATGAGTTCGAGGGTCTTGGGCTCGCCGATCATGAGCCCCCAGCTCAGCGTCTGGGGGAGCAGCTCACTCGCGTTGCCGCGCAGGTAGGTTCCCGAGCCCGGTCGCACGTCGACGATGCCGAGGATCTCCAGGGCGGCCAGTGCCTCGCGCACGGCGGAGCGACCCACCTCAAGGGTGGCGGCGAGTTGGCGCTCGGGAGGTAGGCGCGTGCCCGCCTCGATGGCGCCGCTCGTGAAGATCTCGAGGAGGCGCTTGGCGATCGCCGAGACGGGTGTGCCACCCGAGAGACTGCCGATCGACGCCGCGATCTCGGCTGAGGAGTCGTTGGGGTAGGCAGGCATGTGCTCACGTTATCAAGCCCGTCGAGCCTCAAGATTGGTCAACCGGTTGACAAGTTACCTCGCGACGCGAATACTGGACCGCGCGACCACCGACGGTTACGGCGGGGGTTGTAGCCCATTCCCCCCTCAGAAGGAGTCAACGTGGACACCACCACAGCCTCTCCTGCTGCCCCCTCGGCAGTGGAGAAATCCGCCATCAAGAAGGTCGCCATCCGGCTCGTGCCTTTCGTGGCACTCATGTTCTTCATCAACTACCTCGACCGCACAGCTATCGGGTTCGCAGCGCCCAACGGCATGAACGACAGCCTCGCCCTCTCGGCTGCTCAGTTCGGCTTCGCCTCTGGCGTGTTCTTCATCGGCTACATCCTGCTCGAGGTGCCCAGCAACCTCGCGCTGCACCGCTTCGGTGCGCGCAAGTGGCTCGCCCGGATCATGGTGAGCTGGGGAATCGTCGCCGCACTGTTCGCGTTCGTCGGCAACTTCGAGCAGCTCGTGGGCCTGCGCTTCCTGCTGGGTGTCGCTGAGGCAGGGTTCTTCCCCGGTGCGATCCTCTTCCTGAGCCTGTGGGTGCCGGCCGCCCACCGCTCGAAGATCCTCGCGCTCTTCTACCTGGCGCAGCCGCTCACGACCGTCATCGGTGCGCCCTTCGCGGGCCTGCTCATCCAGCAGCACGGCGTGTTCTTCGGTCTCGACGGATGGCGCTTCATGTTCCTCGGTGTCGCGATCCCCGCGATCGTCGTCGGCATCATCGCGTTCTTCTATCTGAAGGACCGCCCGGCCGACGCCAAGTGGCTCACCGCCGAGGAGAAGACCTGGCTCACCGAGGCGCTCGCCGCCGAGAAGACCAAGACCGAGGCCGCGAACAACAAGGGCCGCATCCGTGACGCTTTCAAGAGCGGACGCGTGTGGGTTCTGGCCTTCATCTACTTCGGCTTCATCTACGGCCTCTACGCCCTCGCTTTCTTCCTGCCCACGATCATCGCGGGCTTCCAGGAGCAGTTCGGCGTGACCTTCGATGTGTTCCAGAAGGGCCTCATCACGGCCATCCCGTACATCCCGGCCGCCATCGCCCTGCACTTCTGGGCGCGAGACGCGACCAAGCGCGGCCTCAAGACGTGGCACATCGTGATCCCCGCCTTCGTCGGCGCCGTGAGCATCCCGCTCGCCCTGTTCGGCGGTTCGCCCGCGGTCACCATCGCGATCATCGCGATCACCGCCATGGCGATCTTCTCCGCGCTGCCCAACTTCTGGACCCTGCCCACGCAGTTCCTGACGGGTGCCGCTGCGGCGGCGGGCATCGCGCTCATCAACACCATCGGAAACCTCGCCGGATTCTCGGCCCCGTACATCACGGGTGCCCTGGCCGACGCGACCAAGGTCGGTGACACCCCGCACTACGAGCTGCCCATGCTCGTGGTCGGCGGCTTCATGGCCATCTCGGGAGTGCTCATGCTGCTCCTGTCCCGCAAGAAGAAGGTCACGCTCGACGCCCCCGCCGAGCCGGTCCTTCACTAACACCCCTCTCCGTGGCGGTCGTGCCCATTCGCGGCCGCCACGGAACCCCCTCTACTGAAAGCTCCTGATGACCCGCCTCTTCAACGATCCGGCCGCCTTCGCGGACGAGATGATCGACGGATTCGTCGCCGCGAACAGCGCCCAGGTGCGTCGTGTCACGGGCGGCGTCGTGCGCAGCACGGTCTCCGAGCCCGGCACTGTCGCCGTCGTCATCGGCGGCGGATCCGGCCACTACCCCGCGTTCGGCGGCATCGTCGGCCAGGGCCTCGCCCACGGGGCCGCGATGGGCAACCTCTTCGCTTCGCCCTCCGCGCAGCAGGTGCAGTCCGTGGCCAGGGCCGCGGACCTCGGCGGGGGCATCCTCCTCACGTACGGCAACTACGCCGGTGACGTGCTGAACTTCACTGCCGCGCAGACTCAGCTGCGCGAGGCCGGCATCGACGTGCAGACCGTCACGGTCACCGACGATGTCGCGTCCGCTTCGCCCGCCGAGAAGCACAAGCGCCGCGGCATTGCGGGCGACCTCACGGTCTTCAAGACCGCGGCTGCCGCCGCCGAGGCCGGATACTCCCTCGCCGAGGTGGTGCGCGTGGCCTCCCTCGCCAACGAGCGCACGCGCTCCTTCGGCGTCGCCTTCACGGGATGCACCCTCCCCGGCGCCGACGCACCGCTCTTCACCGTGCCCGAAGGCCGCATGGGCGTGGGCATCGGCATCCACGGCGAGCCCGGCATAGACGAGACCGATGTGCCCACGGCCAACGGCCTCGCCGAACTCTTCGTGAGCAAGCTCCTCACCGAACTCCCCGACGGCATCGCGGATGCGCGCGGCCAGCGTGTGGCGGTCATCCTCAACGGCCTCGGGTCGGTGAAGTACGAAGAGCTGTTCGTCGTCTACCGCCGGGTCGCCGCACTCCTCGACGAGGCGGGGATCACCGTCGTCGAGCCCGAGGTCGGCGAGCTCGTCACGAGCTTCGACATGGCGGGGGCATCCCTCACCCTGTTCTGGCTTGATGACGAACTCGAGACATTCTGGCGCGCACCCGCCGACACCCCCGCGTACCGCAAGGGCTCCGTGGTTGCAGCCGCGCAAGCGGTGGTCGAGTTCGTCGAGACCCGCGTCGACGAGGTCATCCCCGAGGCCACTTCCGAGTCTCAGGCCGCAGCCAAGACCGCCTACCTCGCGGTCGAGCAGATCGCCGCGGTCATCGACGAGAACGCCGACGAGCTCGGCCGTATCGACGCCGTGGCGGGCGACGGCGACCACGGCATCGGGATGCAGCGCGGATCCCACGCGGCACGGGCCGCTGCGCTCGAGATGCTCGAAGCCGGGGCCGGAGCGCAGACCCTCCTCGAACGGGCGGGCGACGCGTGGGCCGATCGCGCGGGCGGAACCTCGGGTGCCATCTGGGGCGCAGCCCTCAGGGCGCTCGCGGGCGAGCTCGGCAATACCTCAGCCGTGACTGCCGCCGCAGTCGGCGCGGGGGTGCAGTCCGCCAAGGACGCGATCCTGAAGTTCGGTGCCGTCATCGGCGACAAGACGATGGTCGACTCGCTCGTGCCGTTCGCCGACACCCTCTCGCGCGAGGTCGACGGCGGGGCGAGCCTCACCGCCGCCTGGGCCGTGGCCGCCGAGGCCTCCACCACGGCCGCCGCCGAGACTGCACACCTGCTTCCGAAGATGGGCCGTGCGCGGCCCCACGCGGAGAAGAGCCTGGGCACGCCCGATGCGGGCGCCCACTCCCTGGCGCTCATCGTGACGCGCCTCACCACCGTTCTTAAGGAGAACTGACCATGGACAAGCTTCGGATCGCCCTCGGCTCTGACGACGCCGGATTCGACTACAAGGAGATCCTCAAGAAGGATCTCGAGCTCAGCGACCTCGTCGAGTTCGTCACCGATGTGGGCGTGGACGCCGACGGCCACACGGCCTATCCGCGCGTCGGGGTCGCCGTGGGCGAGCTCGTCGCCGCCGGCGAGGCAGACCGCGGGCTCCTCATCTGCGGCACGGGGATGGGTGTTGCGATGGCGGCAGGCAAGGTCAAGGGCATCCGGGCGTCCGTCGCCCACGACAGCTTCTCGGTCGAGCGCCTCATCCTCAGCAACAACGCGCAGGTGCTGGCCCTCGGCCAGCGCGTGATCGGTGTCGAGCTCGCCCGCCGCCTCGTGCGCGAGTGGCTCACCTACCGCTTCGACTCGTCGAGCGCCTCCGCCGAGAAGGTCGCCGTGCTCGACACCTACGAGAACACCGGCAGCTGCTGACATGACGACGATCGGGGTGAGCCTGAAGATGTACTTCGGGCACGAGCACGCGCAGCAGTGGTTTGCTGCCGTCGCGGCGCTGCCCGCGCGGCCGGGCGTCGAGTTGTTCGTCATCCCGTCGTTCCTTGCCATCCCCGCCGCCCTTCATCGCTTTCGCGGAGGTTCTGTGACTGTCGGGGCGCAAGACGTCTTCTGGGAGGATTCCGGCGCCTTCACCGGCGAGATCTCCGCGAAAGAGCTCAGTGAGATGGGCGTCGGCGTCGTGGAGGTCGGCCACGCCGAGCGCCGCCGACTGTTCGGCGAGACCGATGAGATCGTCGCCCTCAAAACCGCGGCGGCCCTCCGCAACGGCATCGCACCCGTGCTGTGCGTCGGCGAACCCGAGCGGTCGCCGGATGCCGCGCAGTACTGCATCGAACAACTGAGGTCGGCCCTGGCCGGCGCACCGGAGGGCCGCGTCATCGTCGCCTACGAGCCCGTCTGGGCTATCGGCGCGGCGGAACCGGCCCCCGCCGACTACATCCGGCCCATCACTCGCGCACTGCGCGAAGAGATCGGCGACCGCGGCATCGTCATCTACGGCGGCAGTGCGGGCCCAGGCCTGCTCACGTCGCTCGGCGATGACGTCGATGGCCTGTTCCTCGGCCGCTTCGCGCACGACGTGTCGGCGCTCGCCGCCGTGCTCGATGAGGCGGTGGCACGATGATCGGCCTCGGCACCTACTCCTTCTTCTGGCAGCACTCCTCCGAGGCGCCCGAACCGCTCTCGCTACCCACCATGCTGCGCCGCACGCGCGATCTCGGTGTGACCGTCTTCCAGATCTGCGACTACCTGCCGATACTCGGGTACTCGGCGGCGGAGTTGCGCGGCCTGCGCACCCTCGCCGACGAGCTCGGCATCACGCTCGAGCTGGGTACGCGCGGGGTTCAGCAGGAGCACCTGTCCACGTTCCTTTCGCTCGCGGAGGTGCTGGGTGCGGGCGTCGTGCGCAGCATGGTGAACACCGCCGAGCACCGGCCGAGCATGAGCGAGGCCGAAGCTCTGCTGCGAGCATCCGTACCTTCTTATGAGGCTGCGGGCGTGACGCTCGCCCTCGAGACGTACGAGCAGGTGTCGTCGACGGATCTGGTCGGCCTCATCGAGGCCGTCGGCAGCACCAACCTCGGCATCTGCCTCGACCCCGCGAACTCGGTTGCAGCCCTCGAACTGCCGCGCGATGTCGTGAAACGCACAGCCCCCTACGTCAAGAACATCCACGTCAAAGACTTCGCGTTCACGCGCCGCGGCGGATGGGTGGGCTTCACGCTCGAGGGAGCGCCGCTCGGCACCGGCCTGCTCGACTACGACCACCTGGTCGCGACAGTGCAGCCGGAGATCCACGGCATCAACCGCATCATCGAACACTGGCTGCCCTGGCAGGGCACGTTCGAGGAGACCAGCAGGCTCGAAAACCTGTGGAACGAACAGAACATCGCGTATCTAAGGAGCAAGGAATCATGACCGAGAACATCACGATCGCCGTCATCGGCGCTGGCGGCAAGATGGGCATGCGCGTGTCCAACAACCTCGTCAAGACCGCCCACACGGTCTTCTACAGCGAGAACTCGCCCGCGGGCCAGGAGCGCGTTCTCGAAACCGGTCGCACCCTCACCGACACCTCCGACGCGGTCAAGGATGCGGATGTCGTCGTGCTCGCCGTGCCCGACCTCGCCCTCGGCGCGGTCTCGGCAGCGATCATCGGCGAGATGAAGTCCGGATCCATCCTCCTCACGCTCGACCCGGCCGCCGCCTACGCCGGCCTCCTCGCCGAGCGCGACGACGTGATCCGCGGCGTGACGCACCCGTGCCACCCGTCCGTCTTCCTGGAGCGCCACACCCCCGAGGAGTACGCGGACACGTTCGGCGGCATCGCGGCCCCCCAGGACGCGATCGCGGCGATCGAGTCTGACGACCCCGCCAAGAAGGAGCTGCTCGAGACCGTCGTGCGCGTCATCTTCTCGCCGGTCGTCGACGTGCACTGGGTCACCGTCAAGCAGCTCGCGCAGCTCGAGCCCACCCTCGTCGAGACCGTCGCGTGCATGATCGGCGCCCTGCTCGCCGAGGCGCTCGAGGAGACCGTGAACACGATGGGCGTTCCGAGGGAGGCTGCGCGCAGCATCCTGCTCGGCCACACCCAGGTCGCACTCGCGAACACCCTCAAGGGCTCCAACCCGTTCAGTGACGCGTGCCTCATCGCCATGGACTACGGCCGCTCGACGATCATCAAGGATGACTGGAAGAAGATCTTCCAGGACGACGAGCTCGACAAGAACCTCGCCGCCATGCTGCACCTCGACGAGATCAAGCGCTAGCTCGCCCGTGCGTGTGGGCGCGGGATGCCCATGCGGAGCTTTTCGCCCCATGCGCGGGCCGAAACCTCCGCACCGGACCAGAACCTCCGCGCGGGCATCCGGGAGCATGATGGACTCATGCCACTAACAGGAGAGTACGAACCGAGCACGTCGGAATGGGCGCGCAAGCAGGCCGAGCTGTTCGAGGCCACGAACGGTCAGGAGGCCAACGAGCTGCGCGGCCGGCCCATCATCGTCCTGACGAGCGTGGGCGCCAAGAGCGGCAAGCTGCGCAAGAACGCCCTCATGCGCGTCGAGCAGGACGGCGTCTACGCGGTCGTGGCGTCGAAGGGCGGCGACCCCCAGCCGCCGACGTGGTTCTACAACCTCAAGGCCAACCCGCACGTCGAGCTGCAAGATGGCGCAGTGAAGAAGGACTACCTCGCCCGTGAGTCGGAGGGTGACGAGCGCGCCCTCTGGTGGGCGCGCGCTGTGGAGACGTGGCCCGACTACGCGAACTACCAGACGAAGACGGATCGGCAGATTCAGGTCTTCGTACTCGACCCGTTCGTGGTCTGAAACACCCGCGCAACACTCCGGCCGTATGCTCACACGTATGGCTGACCTGTTCGATGGCTATGGCGCCACCGCCACGAAGAAGACAGGCACGCCCGCGTGGGACGAGATGTTCGCGACGCCCGGCTCTGCCCGGCAGTCGTACAAGGAGATCCACGCGGCGCTAGCGCAGATGACGCAAGACGAACTGCGCGGTCGTACGGATGCCCTGGCCAGCAGTTATCTCGCACAGGGGGTCACGTTCGACTTCGCGGGTGAGGAGCGCCCGTTCCCCCTCGACGCCGTGCCGCGCGTGATCGACCAGGCCGAGTGGGTCAACGTCGAGGCCGGTATCAAGCAGCGTGTGCGGGCGCTCGAGATGTTCCTCGCCGACATCTACGGGCCGCAGAACGCCGTCAAAGACGGGGTGATCCCCGCGAAGCTCATCACGAGCTCGAGCCACTTCCATCGCGAGGCGGCGGGGATCGAGCCCGCCAACGGTGTTCGCGTGCAGGTGAGCGGCATCGACCTCATCCGCGATGAGAACGGGGCCTGGCGGGTTCTCGAGGACAACGTGCGCGTGCCATCCGGCGTCAGTTACGTCATCTCGAACCGCCGGGTGATGGCGCAGACGCTGCCCGAGCTGTTCGTTTCCATGCGCGTGCGCCCGGTGGGCGACTACCCCCACAAGCTGCTGCACGCGCTGCGCGCCTCCGCCCCGCCCGGAGTCGACGACCCCACGGTCGTGGTGCTCACCCCCGGTGTCTTCAACTCGGCGTACTTCGAGCACACCCTGCTCGCGCGGCTCATGGGCGTCGAGCTCGTCGAGGGCCGCGACCTGTTCTGCTCCGGCGGCAGGGTCTGGATGCGCACGACGGCCGGTCCCACGCGCGTCGACGTCATCTACCGTCGTGTCGACGACGAGTTCCTCGACCCGCTGCAGTTCCGCGCCGACTCCATGCTCGGCAGCCCCGGACTCATGCTCGCCGCACGCCTCGGCAACGTCACCATCGCGAACGCGGTCGGCAACGGCGTTGCCGACGACAAGCTCGTCTACACGTACCTGCCCGAGCTCACGAAGTACTACCTGGGCGAGGAGGCGATCCTGCCGAACGTGCAGACGTGGCGTCTCGAAGATCCGGGAGCCCTCGAGGAGGTGCTCGACCGTCTCGACGAGCTCGTCGTCAAGCCCGTCGACGGTTCTGGCGGCAAGGGTCTCGTCATCGGTCCGGCCGCGTCCAAGACCGAGCTCGAAGAACTCAAGCAGCGCCTCCTGCGCGACCCCCGCGGATGGATCGCGCAGCCCGTCGTACAGCTGTCGACCATCCCGACTCTCGTCGACGACGGCATGCGCCCGCGACACGCGGATCTGCGGCCCTTCGCCGTCAACAGCGGCGACGACATCTGGGTGCTGCCCGGCGGCCTCACGCGCGTCGCGCTGCCCGAGGGCGAGCTCGTCGTCAACAGCTCGCAGGGCGGCGGCTCGAAAGACACGTGGGTTGTCGGACAGGATCCGCTCACCGTGAGCCGCCACAGCATCCAGGGCCTCGTCGCCGGCCAGGCCGCGGCGACCGAAGCCATCACGATCATCACGCCCGAGATGCTCAAGGCCGCCCAGCAGGATCACGGCCCGCACGAGCGCCCGCTCGGCCACGGCCAGCAGGAGCAGCAGCAACAAGCGAGCGAGGTTTCGGAATGCTGAGCCGCATCGCTGAGAGCCTGTTCTGGATCGGCCGCTACATCGAGCGCTCCGACGGCACGGCGCGCATCCTCGATGTGCACCTCCAGCTGCTCCTCGAAGACCCGTGGATCGAGGAAGACCTGGCGTGCCGCTCGCTCCTGAGCGTCATGGGCGCCGAGGTGCCCGACGACCGCGAGCTCAACCGCCAGAGCATCCTCGAGATCCTCGCCGTCGACCGCGCCGAGCCCGCGTCGATCGCCTACTCGCTCGGCGCCGCCCGCGAGAACGCCCGCCGCGCCCGCGAGATCGTGAGCACCGAGCTCTGGGAGTGCCTCAACACGACGCGCGCCCGGATGCCCCGCAAGGTGTCGAGCGACAAGGTGCACGAGTTCTTCGCCTGGGTCCGGGAGCGTTCGGCGCTCGCCGTGGGGATCATCGAGTCCGCCACGAGTCGCGATGAGGCGTGGCAGTTCTTCACCCTCGGGCGGTCTATCGAGCGCGCGGATATGACCGCGCGACTGCTCGCGACGAGGTCTCTGACCGAGGCATCCGGACCATCGTGGACCACGATCCTGCGTTCGTGTGGCGCGTACGAGGCCTACCTGCGCACCTACCGGGGCGTGCCGAGCGCGAAGAACGCCGCCGAGTTCCTGCTGCTCGACCGGCTGTTCCCGCGCAGCATTCTCTTCTCGGTGCGCCGGGCCGAGATGTGCATGCGCGACATCGAGCCGCGCACCGATCGGGTCGGCGTCTCCGACCAGGCGCAGCGCCTGCTCGGGCAGATCCGCAGCGAGCTCGAGTACCGGCCGATCGCCGAGATTCTCGAAGACCTGCCCTTCCACATGGACAACGTGCAGCTCGCGACGAGCGCCGCCTCCGAGGCAATTCGCCAGCGCTACTTCCCCACGAACGCCGCGCCGAGCTGGGTGGGGGAGACGAGTTGAACCGCCTGCGCATCAAGCACATGACGGGCTTCCACTACGGCGGCGACGTCACCGCGAGCTACAACGAGGCCCGGATGCTCCCCGTGAGCTCCGACGGACAGCTCGTGCTCTTCTCCAACCTCGAGATCCTCCCGATCTCGTCCCACCACAGCTACGTGGACTACTGGGGTTCGCGCGTCTCCTCGTTCGAGATCCTCACGCCGCACAAAGAGCTGTCACTCACTGCGACGTCGCTCGTGGAGGTGCGCCCGCGCCCCCACGAAGACACGAGCCTCACGTGGGACGAGCTCGAGGTCGCCGTCGAGAAGACGACCGAGACCGTCGAGCACCTCAAGCAGACGCGCCGTACCAACCCGCCGCTCGAGGTGGAGACGATGGCGCGCGACATCAAGGCGAAGCACGAGAGTGTGTGCGACGCGGCCCTCGCGATCGCCATGGCCGTTGGCGACGCTGTCGAGTACATGCAGGGCGTGACGGGCGTGCACTCCACGGCCGCCGAGGCGTGGGCAGTGCGCAAGGGCGTCTGCCAAGACATCGCGCACCTCGCTCTGGGTGCGCTGCGTGCCGTGGGGATTCCCGCCCGCTACGTCTCCGGATACCTGCACCCGAAGCCCAACGCGGCGATCGGCGAGACCGTCGCGGGCGAATCGCACGCGTGGGTCGAATGGTTCTGCGGCGGCGAGTGGCGCGGCTTCGACCCCACCAACAACATCGACATCGGCGACCGCCATGTGCTCGTGGGCCGAGGTCGCGACTACAACGACGTGCCCCCGCTGCGCGGCGTCTACGCGGGTCCGTTCGGCTCGACCCTCTTCGTGAAGGTGGAGATCACGCGCGAGGCGTAACTCGCTGCGCGCTGCCCGACTGCTCCACCTCCGCAGCCCCACCTCCGACCCTCCTCGGCCCGGCCTGATCGCTTTTGCGGAGAAACCGTTCCCCAGTCACACCCGTGACAAGTTCTGGCGGCGTGTCATCGGAAAGCTCCGCAGAAGTGGAAGTGGAAGTGGAAGTCGAGGCGGGAAGTGGGAGGGGCTGAGGCAGCTGTGGTGGCGGGTCGGACGGGCGCGGGCGCCGCGGCCCCTATGACGTGCGCGTGGCCGTCGCTCCCACGATCGCGATCTCCTGTGTGGCAGTCTCGCGGTCCTCGTGCACGACCGGGATCGACTGCGTGGCCGCGGCGTTGGTGCGGTTGCGCGCGAGCCAGACCACGGCGATGAGGGCGGCGAGGATGCCTGCTGCCGCCCCGATCCCGAGCGACCAGCGCGGCCCCCACGCGTTCGCGACCAGGCCGACGATGGGGGCTCCGATGGGCGTGCCCCCCGCGAAGATCGCCATGTAGATGGCCATGACCCGTCCGCGCATCTCGGGTGCTGTGGTGGTCTGGATGTAGGCGTTGGCGGTGTTCATCATCGTGAGCGACGAGACTCCGACGAACACGAGAACTACCGCGAAGAACAGGTAGGAGGGCGAGAGTGCGGCGATGGCGCAGAACAGGCCGAGAGCGCCGGATGCCCACACCACCACGATGAACCTGACGCGTTCGCGTCGTGCGGCGAGAAGTGATCCAGCCACAGCTCCCGCGGCCATGATCGACGACAGGAGCCCGAACTCGGCGGACCCCTTGCCGAACTCCACTGTCGACATCGTGGAGATGAAGATCGGGAAGTTGAAGGCGAACGTTCCGACTAGGAACACCATGATGAGCACGATGAGGCTGTCTTTGCGCGAGAGCACGTACCTCAGGCCGTCGCGGATTTGCCCCTTTGCCTTAACGAGTCGGGGTGTGGGCACGAGCAGGTTCGTGCGGATGAAGAACAGCGAGGCGAGAACGCCGACGAACGACACGGCATTGACGATGAAGACGGGGCCGGTGCCGATCCACGCGATGAGCACGCCCGCGACCGCCGGGCCGATGAGCCGCGCACTCTGGAACGACGTGGAGTTGAGCGCAATCGCGTTGGAAATGTCTTTGTCGGTGACGAGCTCGGAGACGAACGACTGTCGGGCGGGGGTGTCGATGGCCGTGCAGATGCCGAGGAGCAGCGCGAACACGTAGACGTGCCAGAGCTGCACGTGGCCGGAGATGACGAGCAGACCGAGCCCGAGCGCGAGGGCGCACTGGATGCCTTGGGTCCACATGAGCAGCTTGCGCCTGTCGAAGCGGTCGGCCATGAGCCCCGACACCGGGACGAGCACGAGGAGCGGGCCGAACTGGAGGGCCATCGTGATGCCCAGGGCCGCGGCATCCCGATCGGTCAGCTCGGTGAGCACTATCCAGTCTTGGGCCGTGCGCTGCATCCACGCCCCCGTGTTGGAGACGAGTGCCCCGGCGAACCAGAGGCGGTAGTTGAAGACGCGAAGCGAACGGAACATGGCACTCACGAGTCGGCGAGCTCCCTGAGGATCGGGGTGGCGGCGTCGATGCTGGCGCGCTGGTCTGGGGTGAGTGTGTCGAGCTGGCGGGCGAACCACGCGACGCGGCGGCGCTTGGTCTCGCGCGCGATCTCGAGGCCGGCCTCGGTGGACTGGATGAGCACCTTGCGGCCGTCATCCGGCGAGCTGTCGCGCGTGACGAGGCCCGCGTCGACGAGCGCGTTGACCGTGCGGTTCATGCTCGGGGGTGTGACGCGCTCGTGCTCGGCGAGGGAGCCGAGGGTCTGCGCGCCCTCCTTCCACAGCACGAAGAGCACCGACAGTTGGCCATCGGTGACGTCTTCTCCCGCCCGCTCGGCGCGCATGCGACGGCTGAGGCGGAGGATGGCGACCCGCAGGTCGTCGTCGGATTGTTCGGACACAATCATTAGCGTAGCAAATTAGCCATGCTAACTAAACTCGCGGCCCTACGATGAAGCTGAGCGAGGAGGCTCCCATGCCCACAGTCACGCGCACCACCAGCACTTTCGTCGACGCCCAGGGCGTCACCATCCACTACTACACGTGGAAGGCCGCGAAGCCGAAGGCCGTACTCCAGCTCACGCACGGCCTCGGCGACCACGCCCTGCGCTACGAGCAGGTTGCACAGGACCTCGTCGCTGCCGGTTACACCGTCTACGCCGATGACCACCGCGGCCACGGCGCCACGGGCATGCAGCAGTATGGCGGCGACGCCGCCAAGCTCGGCAAGCTCGGCCCCGGCGGGCTGCGCGCGACAGTGGAGGACGTGCGTCAGTTCTCGCGCCTCATCCGCTCGGAGAACCCCGACCTGCCGCTCGCGCTGCTCGGCCACTCGTGGGGCTCGCTCATGGTGCAGATGATCCTCAACGAGCACGCCGACGAGTACGACGTCGCGGTACTCACGGGCACCGCGTACCGCACCCTCACCGACATGAACGGCGGCAACCTCAACAAGCAGCACAAGCACCTCGGCACGACGGGCAACGAGTGGCTGAGCCGTGATCCCGCCGTCGCGCAGGCGTTCTCGGATGACCCCCTCACGTTCTACGCGGCCGCGATCCAGCTCTTCGGCCTCCCCGACGGGCTGCGCCTGCTCGGCAAGCCGACGAAGCACATCGCGAAGGACATCCCGCTGCTCATCATGATCGGCAGCGAAGACACGCTCGGCGGCGAGAAGAGCATCGAGAAGCTCGCCTCCGCGTACGCCACCCGGTCGAAGCTCACGGATGTCGAGGCCATCGTCTACCCCGGAGCCCGCCACGAGATCTTCAACGAGACCAACCGCGACGAGGTCATCGCTGATCTGGTCGCGTGGTTGGACGCGCGTCTGAGTAGTTAGGCTTGCCTAATGCACGGTGAGTTCAAGGTTCCTGGCGGCAAGCTCGTGGTTGTCGACCTCGAGGTCGTCGACGGTCGCATCAGCGACTTCCGCCTCGCCGGCGACTTCTTCCTCGAGCCCGACAGCGCGCTCGACGCCATCAACGCGGCGGTCAACGGCCTCCCCGCCGACTCCGAGGCTCCCGCGCTCGCGAAGGCCGTGCGCGACTCCCTTCCGGAGGACGCGCTGCTGCTGGGCTTCGGTCCCGAGTCCGTCGCCACGACCATCCGCCGCGCGCTGCAGAGAGCTACGGCGTTCACCGACTACGAGTGGCAGGTCATCCAGGGGCCGCCCGTCGACCCCGTGCTGCAGATGGCCCTCGACCAGGTTCTGAGCGAGGAGGTTGGCGCTGGGCGCCGCAAGCCGACCTTGCGCATCTGGGAGTGGGAGAAGCCCGCGGTCGTGATCGGCAGCTTCCAGTCGGTGAAGAACGAGGTCGACCTCGAGAACGCCGCGAAGTACGGCTTCGAGGTGGTGCGCCGCATCTCGGGCGGTGGCGCCATGTTCATGGAGGCCGGATCCGTCATCACGTACTCGATCTACGCGCCCAGCGAGCTCGTGCAGGGCATGAGCTTCGCCGACTCGTACGCGTTCCTCGACGAGTGGGTGATCGTCGCGCTCAAGTCACTCGGCATCGAGGCCACGTACGTGCCCCTCAACGACATCACGAGCCCGACCGGCAAGATCGGCGGCGCCGCGCAGAAGCGCCTCGGCAGCGGTGCCGTGTTGCACCACGTCACCATGAGCTACGACATGGACGGCGACAAGATGGTGCAGGTGCTGCGTATCGGCCGCGAGAAGATGAGCGACAAGGGCACCAAGAGTGCCAACAAGCGCGTCGACCCGCTGCGCAGCCAGACCGGCCTGCCGCGGGCGGAGATCATCGAGAAGATGGTCGGCACGTTCAAGGGCCTCTACGGACTTGTCCCCAGCGAGATCACGCCCGAGGAGTTCGCGAAAGCGGAGCAGCTCGTTACCGAGAAGTTCGGTACCGAGGAGTGGCTCCACCGAGTTCCTTGAGAGGGCAGTCCGTGAGGGCGCGTCGGGCGGTCATCCTCTCGGCCGTGCTCGCCGTGCTGCTCCTCGGCGGCATCATCGTGTCGGCGATGGTGGGCCAGCTCGCCATCAGCCCCGCAGAAGTTGTCGGGTCGGTGCTGCGGGCGGCGGGCATCCGCAATGACTGGGCGCCGGATGACCCGGTGCTCGAATCCACCCTCTGGGTCATCCGTTTCCCCCGCATCGCCATGGGGCTCGCCGTCGGGGCCGCCCTCGCCGTGGCCGGTGCCGTCATGCAGGCGATCTTCGGCAACCCCCTCGCGGAGCCCGGCGTCGTGGGCGTCTCCTCGGGCGGCGCGCTCGGGGCATCCGTTGCCATCGTGCTCGGCCTCACCTCTCTCGGCACGGGAACCGTCGCCGTCTTCGCCTTCGCTGGTGGCCTGCTCGCCACCTTGCTCGTCTACGCGGTCAGCCGCGCGAACGGTCGCACCGAGGTCGTCACGCTCCTGCTGACCGGCATCGCGGTCAACGCCTTCGCGGGCGCGGGGCTCGCCTTCCTGCTGTTCATCGCCGACTCGGGTGGCCGCGAGCAGATCGTGTTCTGGCAGCTCGGGTCGCTCAACGGCTCGCGCTGGGGCGAGGTGCTCATCGTCGCCGTCGTGACGGTCGTCGGCACCGCGGCGGGGATCGTGCTCGGCCGCCGGTACGACCTGCTTGCCCTCGGGGAGCGCAACGCTCGCCACCTCGGCGTGAACGTCGAGGCGCTGCGCATCGGCTCGATCGTGCTCGTAGCGCTGCTCACCGGTGTGGCCGTCGCGTTCTGCGGCATCATCGCGTTCGTGGGGCTCGTCATTCCGCACGTCATCCGCATGGCGATCGGCCCCGCGCACCGCCCGCTCATCATCGCGAGCGCGTTCGGCGGCGCCGCCCTCATGGTGCTCGCCGATCTCCTCGCGCGCTCCGTGGTCGTGGGTGCGGACCTGCCGATCGGTCTCCTCACCTCGCTCATCGGCGGGCCGTTCTTCTTCTTCTTGCTGTTCCGGCAGCGGCGGCGCAGCGGGGGGTGGGCATGATCAGCGCGACGTCGGTGGGCGTCGACCTCGAGGGGCGCACGATCCTGGATGACGTGAGCCTCGACGTGGTGCCGGGGGAGATCCTGGTGCTCGTCGGGCCGAACGGCGCGGGGAAGTCGACACTGCTGGGAGTGCTCAGCGGCGAACGCGCCCCCTCTCGCGGCACTGTGCGGTTCGAGGGGCGCGAGCTGCGGAGCATCCGGCACGCCGATTTGGCCCGCATGCGCAGCGTGCTCACGCAGGAGAACACCGTGAGCTTCCCGTTCCTCGTCGCCGAGGTCGTGGCGATGGGCCGCAGCCCATGGGCGCGCACCATCGAGGGCCGCGACGACGTGACGGCTGTCGCCGAGGCGATGGATGCCGCAGACATCACCCACCTCGCGGGCCGACGCTACACGCAGCTGTCGGGCGGCGAGAAAGCACGGGTCTCGCTCGCGCGCGTGCTCGCCCAGCGCACTCCCGTGATATTCCTCGACGAGCCGACGGCCTCCCTCGACCTGCGCCACCAGGAGGATGTGATGCGCGTGGGCCGCCGCATGGCCGACTCGGGCCGCGCCGTGGTGGTGGTGCTCCACGACCTGTCTCTCGCGAGCGCCTACGCTGATCGGCTCGCGCTCGTCTCGGGCGGACGGCTCGAAGCCCTGGGCGCTCCAGCCGAAGTCCTCACCGAGGAGCGCGTCGAGCGCGTCTACGGCCTGCCCGTCGAGCTGCACCTCGTCGCGGGCCGACCCGTGGTGGTGCCGCGCCGTTAGAGGTCGATGGTGCCCCAGCGTAAACTGTGCGAGTGGAGCCTTGGATCGTCATCGTCATCGTGGTGGCTGTCGGGGCGCTGTTCTGGCTGGCCCAGCACTTCGGGTGGATCGACCTGAGCAACAAGAGCCGCACATCCGGCAGCAGTGGCGGCGGCATCGCGGGCATCGGTGACGAGGTATTCCATCCGGCTCGGCACGAAGCGCAGATCGAGCTCGACCGGCAGACGATCCTGCCGGCTCCTGCACCCCTGCCGGGCGACGGAGATCTCGGCATCCGCGGGGTCGCGGCGCGCGACGACCTCGACAACAAGAACTACGAGGGCCAGGTGCGCATCGACCTCAGCGAGAAGCGGTCACAGGGCAAGCACTCCGCGTCGCCCGAGGCCTGAGGGCGGCGGGTAGTGCCGCGGTGATGGTCGTGCTGCCCTTTCTTACGGGCGCGGTGCAAGCTTGCACCGCGCGCGAAAGAACAGACCGCGCTGATGGTCGCGCGCACTGTTCTGACTCGGCACTCCGCTAGCGGGTGAGCAGGTCCTGGTATTCCGGGTGCTTGTCGATCCACGGGCCCGCGAAGGGGCACGACGGCACGACGCGGTAGTCGGTTTCGGCACGGATGAGGTTGAGGGCACCGCGCACGAGCTCGCCGCCGAGTCCCTCACCCTGGTGCGACGGGTCGATCTCGGTGTGGGTGAGCACGATCGTGTTGTCGCGGATCTGGTAGTCGAGCTCCCCGGCACTCTGCCCGTCGACGAGGAGCTCGAAACGGTTCATCGACGCGTCCTGGATAACTTCGGTTGCCATGCCGTCAAGCCTACGCGCTCGTGCGCACGACCATCCGGGTGGGCATGACGCGCTCGCGCTCCGTCGGTTCGCCCCGCAGCAGAGCCAGGAGCATGCGCGCCATCTCGGCACCCATCTCGCGCGAGGGCTGGTGCACTGTGGTGAGGGGGATCTCGCCCGACGTGGCCGCCGAGCTGTCGTCGAAGCCGACCACGGCCACATCCTCGGGAACCCGCCGCCCCCGGTCGCGCAGCACCGAGATGGCGCCCGCGGCCATGAGGTCGCTCGCGACGAACACGGCGTCGAGGTCGGGTGCGCGCTCGAGCAGTGCGCGCATCGCTGCGGCCCCGCTGGCCATGGTGAAATCGCCGTACTCGAGGAGGTCATCCGGATGCCCGCCCGCCCGCATGGCGTCGCCCCAGCCCTGCGCGCGGTCGATGGCGGCCTGCATGTTGGGCGGCCCCGCGATCGTCGCCACCCGCGCCCGCCCGAGGTCGAGGAGGTACTGGGTGCCCATGGCCGCGCCCGCAGCGTTGTCGACGTCGACGTAGTTGTTGCGGTGCAGTTCGGGGTGGTACGGGCGGCCGCCGAAGACCACGGGGATCGTGGCATCCAGTGTCGTGAAGAAGTCGTCGCCCGAGTGGTGCGAGACCACGATCGCGCCGTCGACGTTGCCGCCCAGCAGGTAGCGGATGGTCTTCTCGGAGGGTGAGCTCGGCGAGGCGAGCTGCAGGTTGAGCACGTAGTCGCTGTCTTCGAGCCCCTGCGTGATGCCCTGCACGATCTCGGCGAAGAACGGGTCGCCGAAGAAACGGTTCGTGTCTTCGGGCACGACGAGGGCGATCGCCATGGTCTGGCGGTTCGCGAGCGAACGTGCAGCCCGGTTCGGGATGTAGTTGAGCTGTTCGATCGCCGAGTTGACTGCGGCGATCACATCCGGTCGAACATGGCTCGAGCCGTTGACGACGCGCGACACCGTCGACCGTGAGACGCCTGCGGCGGCGGCGACGGCTTCCAGCGTCGGCGCAGTCCGGCGGGGCAACTCGAGGGTCATGGGGCGAGTTTAGTCAGAGCGCGCGCCCCGTGATGATGCGGGTGTAAGCGATTGCACTGTCCTTGGGGGTACGGACCTGCGTGTCGTAGTCCACTCGCACTATCCCGAAGCGCTTGTCGTAGCCCCAGGCCCACTCGAAGTTGTCCATGAGCGACCAGTAGAAGTAGCCGTGCACGGGCACTCCGAGGTCGATCGCATCCAGGATCGCGTTCAAGTGGAGCTCGAGGAACTCGACGCGGTCGTCGTCGTGCACGGCGCCATCCTCCGACACGACGTCGTCGTAGGCTGCGCCGTTCTCGGTGACGTACAGCTTCACGCCGGCAGGCTCGGTGTACTCGACATGGATGCGCTCCAGAAGCCGAGTGAGCCCCTCGGGCTGCACCTCCCAGTCCATGGCGGTGAGGGGCAGGTCGCGCAGGTGCCAGTGCACGTTCTCGGCGGCCGGGAACGGGGAGCGCTGTGGCCGTTCGGTGGGGGCAGCCGTGCGCATCTCGACTGTCGACGGATGCGCGCTCACGAGTTCACCGTGGTAGTAGTTCACGCCCAGCGCGTCGATGGGTGCCGAGATGATCTCGAGGTCGCCCGGCTGCACCTTGGACTCGAAGTTCAGGTGTGCGACATCCTCCAGCAGGTCGGCCGGGTAAGAGCCGCGGAAGATCGGGTCGAGGAAGAACCTGTTGAACTGGCCGTCGATGCGGCGGGCCGCGTCGAGGTCGCCGGCGTCTGTCGGATCGACCGGGTCGGGCACGGTCAGGTTGAGCGTGATGCCGAGCCCGAGCGACGAGTCGCGCTCGCGCAGCGACTGTACGGCGAGGCCGTGGCCGAGCAGCAGGTGGTGGCCCGCCGCAAGGCCGGCCTCCGGGTCCTGGCGGCCGGGGGCGTGCTCGCCGCCGATGTAGCTGAGGAAGGAGGAACACCACGGCTCGTTGAGCGTCGTCCAGTTCTGCACGCGGTCGCCGAGGGCATCGTGCACCGAGAGCGCGTACTCCTGGAACAGGTAGGCCGTGTCTCGGTTGACCCAGCCGCCCTTCTCCTCGAGCGCCTGCGGGAGGTCCCAGTGGTAGAGGGTGAGCCACGGCAGGATGTTCTTCTCGAGCAGTTCGTCGACGAGCCGCGAGTAGAAGTCGATGCCCTTCGCGTTGACCGGTCCGCCGTCGGGGCGCACGCGCGCCCACGACGTCGAGAAGCGGTAGGTCTGCAGTCCGAGGTCGGACATGAGCGCGACGTCATCCCGGTAGCGGTGGTAGTGGTCGCACGCGACATCGCCGTTGTCGGCGTTGATCACGGCGCCGGGCACGCGGCTGAACGCATCCCAGATCGAGTCGGCGCGGCCGTCTTCGTGAGCGGCGCCCTCGATCTGGTACGCGGCGGTCGCCGCCCCGAACAGAAACGTCGGGGGGAAGGAGCGCACGGTGGTCGCGGTGTTCTGTGCTTCTGACAGCTGAGTCATCCCTTCACGGCTCCCTGCATGATTCCCGAGACCAACTGCCGGCCGGCGACGATGAAGAGGATCAGGAGAGGGATCGTCGAAAGGATAACCCCGGCGAGCACCACCGAGTAATCGACGAAGTAGTTCGCGGAGAGCAGCGACAGCGCCACCGGCAGGGTCGGGTTTTGCCGGTCGAGCACGATGAACGGCCAGAAGAAGTTCGTCCACGTGGAGATGAAGATGAACAGCCCGAGCATGGCCGCGGCGGGGCGGGCCGCGGGCAGCGCGACATGCCAGAAGGTGCGGATCATGGATGCACCGTCCACACGGGCGGCCTCGATGAGCTCGTACGGCAGCGCGGTGCTGAGGTACTGCGTCATCCAGAACACGCCGAACGCCGACACGATGGCGGGAAGGATGACGGCGGCGAGCGTCCCCGCGAGCTGCAGCTTCGACATCGCGATGAAGAGCGGCACGACTCCGAGTTGGGTGGGTACGGCCATCGTCGCGATGACGAAGATGAGCAGCCCGGTCTTGCCACGGAACCTCAGCTTCGCGAACGCGTAGCCCGAGAGGGTCGAGAACAGCACGACGGTGAAGGCGACGACTGTCGACACGATGATGCTGTTGCCGATGGCGCGCCAGAAGTTGACGCTCTCGTTGCCGAGCACCGAGGCCGCGTTGGTGAGGAAGTTGCCGCCCGGCCACCAGACGATGTCCTGTTTCGTGATCGTGGTGGCGTCGCCGCTGCCGATCAGGAACGACCAGTACAAGGGGAAGATGGAGCCGAGGATGACCGCCGCGAGGAACCCGTAGGCGAGCCATCCGGGCCGCTGCTTGTTGATGAGGCGACGACGTCGGGGGTCCACGCGCTCGGCCGGGGCGGAGCCGACGTGGAGTGTTTCGGCGGTCATGCTGAGGCCTTCGCTTTCGTGCGCTTGCGGGAGGGACCTTCGCCGAGATCCTCGCTCGACGCTGCGATGCGGCGCGTGATGGCGAGGTTCAGGAGTCCGATGAGAACGATGATGAGGAAGAGCAGCCAGGCGACGGCAGCTGCGCGGCCGAAGTTCAGCTGGCCCCACCCGAGGTTGTAGAGGTAGATCGTTACGGTCATCCACTGCGAGTTCGCGCCGCCCTGGCCGAACTGGTCGTAGAGGCGCGGCTCGTCGAAGATCTGCAGGCCACCGATGGTGCTCGTCACGATGACGAAGATCAGGGTCGGCCGCAGCTGCGGGATGGTGATCGAGAAGAACTGGCGAAACTTGTTCGCGCCGTCGATGGCTGCGGCCTCGTACAGGTCGCGCGAGATGGCCTGCATTCCGGCGAGGAGGATGAGCGCGGTGTATCCGGTCCAGCGGAAGTTCACCATCGTGGCGATCGCGATGTGGCTCGGGATCTCCTGCGAGTGCCACTGGATGGGGTCGATGCCGATGGTGCGCAGCGCGTTGTTCACGAGGCCGTACTGGTCGCCGAACATGTTGCTGAAGATGAGGGTCACCGCGACGGGGGCCACGATGTAGGGCAGCAGAACGCCCATGCGCCAGAACGTCTTGGCGCGGATGTTCTCGTTGAGCACTGCGGCGATGATGAGCGCGAACACGACCTGCGGCACTGCCGAGAACAGGAAGATGCTGAAGGTGTTGCGCAGCGCGATCCAGAACTGGGGCTGCTGCAGCACGAAGGCGAAGTTGTCGAGGCCGACGAAGTCACCCTCGCCGCCGATCAGGTGCCACTGGTGCACGGAGACGTAGCCCGTGTACAGCAGCGGGAAGAGGCCCACGATCGCGAACAGGATGAAGAAGGGGGAGATGTAGAGGTACGGCGAGATCCGTACGTCCCAGTGGGAGAGCTTCTGGGAGAAGGCGATGCGACGGATGCGGCGCTCATCGTCGAGTGTTGCGGTGGTCATGGGGTCCTGTCTGAAACGGGTGGGGTGGGCCGCATGCGACCCACCCCACCTGCGGGGTGTGGTTAGCCGAGTGCCTTGACGTCAGCAACCCACTGGGTCCAGGAGTCCTCGATCGACTGGGACTTGTCCACGTCGACTCGGGTGAGGGCCTTCTGGAGGGCATCGTTGATCGGGAAGTAGTGCACGCTCTTGAAGGGCGCCACGGTGATGGCCTTGGAACGGTCGATCAGGATCTGGCCAACTGGTGCATTGTTGAAGTACTCGTTGGTCGCGTCCAGCAGCGTCTTGTCCGTGTAGGTCTCGACCTGGCTCGGGAAGGTGCCGGCGTTGGTGAAGGCCTGGAGCTGCTGCTCCGGGGCGGTCAGCCATGCCGCGAAGTCGCGAGCGGCCTCGGTGTTCTTGCCCTGGGCGGGAACGGTCAGGTACGAACCGCCCCAGTTGCCGCCGCCGCCGGGGAAGACGTTGGCGACGTTCCAGCCGGTGACGTCAGGCGCGTTGCCCGAGATGACACCGAGCATCCAGCCGGGGCAGAGCATGGTGGCGAAGGAGCCGTTGGCGAGACCGGCGAACCAGTCGTCGCTCCACTGGCCGAGGTGGGCCGAGAGGGTGCTGCTCGCCTCGAGCACGGAGGTGAAGGCCTCCTTGACGTCGGGGTTCTCGGTCGCGATGACTGTTCCGTCGTTCTTCTCGTACGCGTTCTGCAGCTGGTTCACGACGCCCTGGTACGTGGCGCCCGCCGAGTCGAACCACGGCTTGCCCGTGGCGTCGACGTACTGCTGGCCGACCGAGTAGTACTTCGCCCAGTCGCCCTTGAGGAGCGCGGCGACCTCGTCAGGGGTGCTCGGCAGGCCGGCGGCCTCGAACAGGTCCTGGCGGTAGCAGACGGCCTCGGGGCCGATGTCCGTTCCGTAGCCGACGAGGCGGCCATCGGGGTCGGTGGCGGCCGCGGTCTTCCAGTCGACCCAGCGACCCTTGACGTCGTCACCGGAGAGGTCGGTGAGCTTGTCGGAGTACTGCATCATCTCGGCGAGCCAGTCGACCTCGATCGCCTCGACGTCGGCGAGGCCCGATCCGGCGCCCAGCTTCGTGAAGAAGTTGTCGCGGGCGTCGTTCGACGTCGCTGCCTTGTTCTGGACGATCGTGATGTTCGGGTGCAGTGCGGTGTACTGCGCCAGGAGGTCGTCGGTGTAGCCGAAGTCGTTGAAGGTCGCGAGCGTGAGCGTGATCTTCTCGTCACCCGTGCTGCCCGCGTCACCTCCCGTCGAGCATCCGGTGACGACGAGGGCGATTGCTGCTGCGCCGGCGACGGTCGCGGCGATTGTGCGTCGTGAATTTCTCACGGTCACTCCTTTGTGTGCGTGGGTGGGGGTGATCCGTGGGAGCGCTCTCATGCGTGGCGTGGGAGCGCTCCCACGGGATCGAAGGTCACACTAGGCAAGCACCCAGAACCCTGTCAAGCACTGCGTGAGAGCGCTCCCACGACTGCAACCGCTTACGGCCAATGGATGCGCGGAACTCACGCCCCCAAAATCCCCCACCCCGGCCCACCCGACACGCCGGTCGCGTCGCGGCGCGGCGCGTCGCCGAAAGTGCAGCTGCGCACAGTCAGTGGGCAGTTGCACCATGCGCAACTGCCCTCCCGATACGTGGGTAGGGGGTCGCCGAGGTGATCGGGTGCTCGCGTTCGGCGCGCGGGGTCGGTCACTGGCGCAGAACGCGAGCACTCGACCTCGGGGCCCGAACCCGAGCTGTGCACGCCGGGCACGCGAGAGGGGGCCGGATGCGCGCATCCGACCCCCTCGACAACGTGCTACTTCGTGGGCGGAGCCTTGGACTCGGGTACCTCGACAACGGGGGTGGACGCCGTATCGGGCGAGACCATCGCCCCCATCTCGGCCGCAGCGGCCTGGGCGGCGATGGCAGCCTCGTTGTCCGAGTTCTCCTGCAGTGCCGACTTGGCGCGCAGCGGCGCCGCCTTGAGGAAGAAGCTCAGCACGAACGCGACGAGCACGACGCCGAGGCCCACCCAGTAGATAGAGACGGTCGCGTTGTTGAAGCCCTCGAGGAAGGGGGCCGCGAGGCGCGGGTCGGATCCGTTGAGGAACGACGTGTCGCCGTCGAGCGCGTTGCCGACCGATCCGCCGTTCTGGGCCGACTGGAAGAGCTCGAGGATCTTCTTGTTCGCGGGATCCGCGAGCACCGTCGGGTCGGCGGTCGCCGCGGCGATGCCGTCCTTGACCTTCTGCGAGGCGAACGCGTCGGCGATCGTCTGCGGGATCCGCGAGAACAGCACCGAGAACAGCACCGCCACGCCCAGCGTTCCACCGATCTGGCGGAAGAACGTGCTCGACGAGGTGGCGACACCGATATCGCGCGGGCCGACCGAGTTCTGCGCCGCGATCGTGAGCGTCTGCATGAGCTGGCCGAGTCCGAGGCCGACGAGGAACATGCCGATCATGATCCAGATGACGGGCTTGTCAGCCGTGAGGAACGTGAGCCAGAAGAATCCGGCCGCCATCAGGGCTGTTCCCGTCTTGGGGAAGATCGCGTACTTGCCGGTGCGGGCGATGATCTGGCCGCTCGCGATCGAGGCGATCATGAGGCCCAGGATCATCGGGAGCATGAGGAAGCCGCTCTCGGTGGGGGTGGCGCCCTCGACGAGCTGCAGGTACAGCGGGATGGTCATCATCGCGCCGAACATGCCGAAGCCGACGAGGATGCCGAGCACCGTCGACATGGAGAACGTGCGGTTCTTGAAGAGCTTGAGCGGGATGAGCGCGTCGTCACCCATGAGCTTCTCGCTCACGATGAAGGCCGCGATACCCAGGGCGCCCACGATGTAGCACGCGAAGGCGAGCGGGGAGTCCCAGCCCCAGTCGCGGCCCTTTTCGGCGACGAGCAGCAGCGGCACGAGAGCGATGACCACGGTGGCCGCGCCCCACCAGTCGATGCGGACTTTCCGCTTGGTGTGCGGGATGTGCAGGAACCGCAGCACGATCGCGAGGGCGACAACGCCGATGGGGGCGTTGATCAGGAAGACCCAGCGCCATCCGGTGATGAACAGGATTTCGGGGGTGCCCGAGAGCAGACCGCCGATGAGCGGGCCGATGACACTCGAGATGCCGAACACCGCGAGGAAGTAGCCCTGGTACTTGGCGCGCTCGCGCGGGGCGAGGATGTCGCCCATGATCGCGAGCGGCAGCGCCATGAGGCCACCGGCGCCGAGACCCTGGATGGCGCGGAAGATCGCGAGCTGGTACATCGAGTCGGCGAATCCGGCGGCCACGGAGCCCGCCAGGAAGATCACGATCGCGATGATGAACAGCGGTCGGCGGCCGAAGATGTCGCTGAGCTTGCCGTAGATCGGGGTCGCGATGGTCGACGTGATCAGGTACGCCGTGGTCACCCAGGCCTGCAGGCTGAGCCCGTCGAGGTCGTCGGCGATGGTGCGCATGGATGTTCCGACGATGGTCTGGTCGAGGGCGGAGAGGAACATCCCCGCCATCAGCCCGAAGATCACGAACAGGATCTGGCGGTGGGTCATGACGCCGCCGGCATCGGCGATCGCCTGTGCCTGCTGCTTGCCCTTGGATTCAACGCGAGACATGGGTCCTCTTTGGTGTGGTGTGGGCTGAACAAGATGAGGGCCATCGCGGAACGCGTCCCACGATGGCCCAGAAAACTTTGCGTAGAGTGCAAAGTTACACCCGCCGCACGCCGCTGGGCAACCACCCGCATACTCCCTGGGGAGTCAGTGCGCGCTTATGATCGGGGGGTGTCAGAACTGCGTCCGCGTACCCGCCCGAGCCGGGCAGTGCGCCGCCGTCGCACCATCCTGCTCGCGTCGATCATCGGGGCCGTCGTGGTGATCGCCCTCGTGGCCGCGATCGTCGTCCTCGTGCCGAAGCCCGTCGACACGGGAGCACTGCCGACCAGGACCCCCACGGCGACCAAGACTCCGACGCCCAGTCCCACTCCGACCCCGACGCCCACCCCCACGTTCGACAAAACCGCACAGTCGATCGACGACCCGAACAGCTACTGGATAGTCGCCGACAAGCTGCGGCCGTTGAATCCGGCCGACTGGGAGCCCCCGGACCTTGTGGAGGTGCCCGTCTCGTACGTGAACCAGCCGTTCCTGCGCCAGGCGGCGTCGGACGCGGTGGTGCAGATGTTCGCAGCCTTCACCGCCGAGAGCGGTGGCCTGCTCATGACGTCGCAGAGTGCGTACCGCAGCTACTCCAGCCAGGAGAGCGTGTACGCGGGCTGGGTGTCGAGCCTCGGCCAAGAGGGCGCAGACCTTACGAGCGCGCGGCCCGGTTACAGCGAGCACCAGACCGGCCTCTCGATAGACATCAGCGCAGACCCCGCGAACTGCTCTCTCGACCAGTGCTTCGCCGACACCCCGCAGGCCCAGTGGCTCGCCGCCAACTCGTGGCGCTTCGGGTTCGTGCTGCGCTACCCCAACGGCTACACGCAGATCACCGGCTACGAGTTCGAACCGTGGCACTACCGCTACGTGGGCGTCGAGCTCGCGACAGAGCTGCATAACACGGGAGTCATGACGCTCGAGGAGTTCTTCGGCCTCCCGGCGGCGCCCACCTACGCGGGCTAACGCGCCGCGTTCCACGAGGCCGCGGGCGGGCTACAGGGCGGCGTCGACGATCTTCTTCGCCTCCGACTGCACGAGCTTCAGGTGCTCGGGGCCCTTGAACGACTCGGCGTAGATCTTGTAGACGTCTTCCGTGCCGCTCGGGCGGGCCGCGAACCACGCGAACTCGGTGACGACCTTCACACCTCCGACCGGTGCGCCGTTGCCGGGCGCCTCCGAGAGCGTGGCGATGATCGGGTCGCCCGCGAGCTCCGTCGCCGTGATGGCGTCGCCGCTGAGCTTGCCGAGACGCGCCTTCTGCTCCTTGGATGCCGCGGCGTCCACCCGCTCGTACGTCGGGTCGCCGAACTCGGCGACGAGCTCCGCGTACAACTGCGACGGCGTCTTACCCGTGACGGCGAGGATCTCGCTCGCGAGGAGCGCCAGCAGGATCCCGTCCTTGTCGGTGGTCCACGCGGTGCCGTCCTTGCGCAGGAAACTCGCGCCGGCTGACTCCTCGCCGCCGAACCCGACGGACCCGTCGACCAGTCCCGGCACGAACCACTTGAAGCCGACGGGCACCTCCCACAGGCGCCTGCCCAGCGACTCCGCAACGCGGTCGATCATGCTGCTCGAGACGAGGGTCTTGCCGATCGCGGCATCCGCTCGCCACTCGGGACGGTGCGTGTAGAGGTAGCGGATGGCAACGGCCAAGTAGTGGTTCGGGTTCATGAGCCCCGCATCCGGGGTCACGATGCCATGCCGGTCTGCGTCGGCGTCGTTGCCCGTGAGGATGTCGTAGTCGTGCCGCCGTGCCACGACCGAGGCCATCGCGGACGGCGAGGACGGGTCCATGCGGATCTTGCCGTCCCAGTCGAGAGTCATGAATCCCCATGCCGGGTCGACGGCGGGGTTCACGACGGTGAGGTCGAGGTCGTAGTGCTCGGCGATGAGCTGCCAGTAGTTGACGCTCGCGCCGCCGAGCGGGTCTGCCCCGATCCGGATGCCCGCACTCTTGATCGCGGCGATGTCGATGATGTTCACCAGGTCTTCGACGTAATGCTTGCGGTAGTCGTACGTGGCGACCCCGCTCGGCTCGGCGCGGAGGACGCCCTGCAGCCCGCCCTCGATGAGCTCGTTGGCGCGGTTCGCGATCCACGTCGTCGCGTCGCTGTCCGCCGGGCCGCCGTGCGGGGGGTTGTACTTGAAGCCGCCGTCGCGCGGGGGGTTGTGGCTCGGGGTGATGACGATGCCGTCGGCCTGCGGCTCGCCGGGGTGCTCGACGTTGTACTTGATGATCGCGTGGCTGAGTGCGGGCGTCGGCACGTAGTCGTCGAACTCGTCGACGAGCGCCTCCACCCCGTTCGCCTCGAGCACCTCGAGCGCGGTCGTCTCCGCCGGACGGCTCAGCCCGTGCGTGTCCTTGCCGATGAACAGGGGGCCCGTGATGCCCTGGCCGGCGCGGTACTCCACGATCGCCTGGGTGATCGCCGCGATGTGGGTCTCATTGAAGGCGGTGTCGAGGGATGACCCGCGGTGGCCGCTCGTGCCGAACACGACGCGCTGCTCGAGGATCGAGACATCCGGAACCAGCGCGTAGTACGCCGCCACCAGTTCGTGCACGTCGATGAGATCTGAGGGCTGGGCGGCGGTGCCTGCGCGGTCGTTCATGAGTTCAGTCTGGCACTCGGCCGGTGTCCCTTCACCTGCTTGACATAGGGTGACCGCATGAGCGAGCAATCGTCGCCTCCGGGTGATCCCACTGTGCCGACGATCCTTCTGCGCTTCGCGATCCAGGGGGTGGGGCTCGGCGCGATCGGCGCCCTCCTCGTGGGGCTGCTGGCGGGTCCGTTCCTCCTCACGCTTGCCGGCTACATCGCTGTCGCGGGCGCGGTGATCGGTGGGCCCGCCGGACTTCTCGCAGGCGTGGGCACGGCCCTCGTGTCCCGAGCCACCCTGCGTGTGGTGCCGTTGGGACTCGCCGGTGCCGCCGGTGCTGCCCTCGCCATGGTCCCCGCGATCATCCTCGTCGGCGGGTTCCAGCGCGGCCCGGCGCTGATCGGATGGTCGGCGCTCGCCTTTGCCGTCGTGGGCTCCGCCGTGCTCTCCCCTGTCACGCTGCGCTCGCTTCGTCGTCACCCGTCACCCGTCTCGGATCGACTGGGCTCGTGGCTGCTCGTGGTCGCTATCGTTCTCGAAGCCGTGGCGACCGCCGTGCTGTTCGTGCTCATGACGCGCACCTTCAGCGTGAGCGAGGCCTGCCGGGGGCTCGGTGGTGGCGACGCCCGCGAGTCCGTGTTTCCGCCGCAGATCACGTGCGGCAGCGGCAGCAACCTCGTCGAACTCATCTCCCGCACCTGGTACGTGCTCATCGTCGCGCTCGCGTTCGCGGCCGTCGCACTCACCGCGATCGGTGTCGCGCGTCTCGCTCGTCGCGGGCGGTTCGACTCGCCAGCCGTTATCGCCGCGCTCTCGTCGGGCGGCTACATCCTCCTCGTGGGAATCGTCATGGCCGCCGGCATCGCCCAGCCCCCGCAGGCGCAGGCGCAGTCGCGACCGCCCGCACCACCGGCGAGCACATTCGACCCCGACGCCGGGGAGGAGGAGAAGGCTCCGCTCGATCCCTCGGCCGGGCTCCCGGATGCTCCGCCCCTGTCGACCGCCTTCACCCAGGTCGAGCTGGTGGCCGCGATGCAACAGCTCGCCGACGGCTCGTTCGCCACCGCGGGGCCTATCGACGACCCCGAGATTCCGGCGGGCATCCAGACCTATCCCGTGCAGCTCGAGGACTGCGAGGGCACCGGGGTGCGCGCGGTGCTCGACATCTGGTTCGCGACGGGGGCCAACGCGGCAGGACTCGATCGCATCGAGACTTATTGGGCGTCGCTCGGCTACACCACCCTCAGTGAGCCGGGCCATGTCGCGGCCGCGGGTCGCGAGCCCCTGCCCGCGCAGCGACTCGACCTGCTGCAGACCTGGGACGAGGACGACCTCCGTCTGCGGCTCACGAGCGTGTGCGTGCCCATAAACTCGTGACCATGTACTCGTACCTCGGCCCCGCCGGCACGTTCACGGAGGCCGCGCTCAAGCAGGTTCCCGAGGCCGTCGGCCAGCCGTGGCGCTCGGTGAACAACGTGGGTGAGGCGCTCGAGGATGTGGTCGCCGGCCGTTCGGTTGCGGCGATGATCGCGATCGAGAACTCGGTAGAGGGCGGCGTGAGCGCCACGCAGGATGCGCTCGCGAACATCCCGAACCTGAGGATCGTGGGGGAGTACCTGGTCCCGGTGAACTTCGTGCTCGTGGCGCGGCCCGGCACCACCCTCGCCGACGTGAAGGTCGTCAACGCGCATCCGGTCGCCTACGGGCAGACGCACCTGTGGCTCGACAAGCACCTGCCCTCGCACGGGCACATCCCGGCAACCTCGAACGTCGCTGCAGCCGCCTCGCTGCTGGCCTCCGAACTCGCGGATGCGGCGGTCGCGCCTCCCGGCATCACCGACCATCACGATCTCGTTGTGCTTGCCGAGTCGATCGGCGACAACCCCAACGCCGTCACGCGCTTCGTCCTGGTTTCGCGCACAGCGTCACTCCCCGCCCCGACCGGGTCTGACAAGACCTCGATCATCGCGGAGCTGCCGGATGACACCGCCGGCCGCCTCCTCGAGATGCTCGAGCAGTTCGCCACCCGCGGCGTGAACATGAGCCTGCTCGAATCGCGTCCCATCGGCGACGCCCTCGGTCGGTACCGCTTCGTGATCGACCTCGACGGCCACATCCTCGACGAGCGCGTCGCCGACGCCCTCCTCGGCCTCAAACGCTTCAGCCCCAACGTCATCTTCCTCGGCAGCTATCCCCGCGCCGACAAGCTCGCGATCACGGTCATCCCGCGCTACGACAACGACGCCTTCGTCGACGCGCGCGACTGGCTGCGCGGTCTTATCGCGGGCGAGTAGCCCCCCGGCCCCGCTCTCGCCCTCGCTCCGGCCCTCGCTCTCGCTCTCGCCCTCGCTCCGGCTGCCCAGTCGCTCCCCCTCGTCGAGTTCGCCAGTTTTGCCCATGGTGGGCGGCAGGCATGGGCAAAAACGGCGAACTCGACGTCATGAGCGCCGGGCTAGCACCGTCCGGATGCGCGCCGCCAGCTCATCCGGATCGAGAAGGTCGTCGGCATTCAGCTCCATGACGAACCAGCCCTGGGCCTCGAGGCGGCTTCGCCGCGTCATGTCCTTGCGCCACTGCTTCTTCGTGCGGTGGTAGTCGCCCTGGTACTCGAGGATCAGCCGGTATCGGCGAAAGCGGAAGTCCGGTCGCACGTGCTTTCCGCTCTCCGTGTCGACGAGTTCGTGGTTGATCTGGGGCTCGGGCAGTCCGGCGCGCAGGATGATGAGCCGCAGCTTCGACTCCTGCGGCGACTCTGGCCGGTCGCTGAGCAGAGGTAGTGCTTCGCGCGCGAGCCGGATGCCGCGCATCCGGCCTACCGTCGACAGCTGGTGCCCGATCTCGGCGACGGAGGTGAGGGGCGCGTCGTGATGGATGAGGTAGTCGCCAGCGGCCACGAGGTCGTCGAGTTCAAGCATCCCGGCGAGGTCGCACCACGTGCGTGTTGCCGAGGTCTGGCCAAGCCCGCGGTTCCGGATGACATCGCCAGGCTCGAGGGTGAGGCGGTGCCCGATGAGGCCGCGAGCGTGAGGGGAACTGGCGGGAGCGGCGACCGAGACGTGGACTCGTGGATCGCGCTGAAGCGCGAGCGGCAGCGGCACCCCCAGGAGCAGGGCCGCCGTGGAATGGCTGAAGAAGGCCGCAGCTGTGAGGCGCACGGCGAAGAGCTCGCACGTTGCCCGCAGGTCGAGCTCACGAGTGGTGGCGAGGCGAGTGCCGGTCACCGCTTTGTGGAGATCGGCCGCACGGAGTCGTTTCGGGGGAAGACCGGATTCTCGCGTCGAGAAGGGGCGCGAGGCGAGTTCGGCGGGGAGCGGTCGGCGGTGCATCCGGCAATGCTCGCGGAGGGAAGATGTGACGCGTGGCGACGATCCACACCATCGAGTTCGCCGCTTTTGCCCGTCCGTCGCCGTGCACACAGGCAAAAGTGGCGAACTCGGCGAAGGAGGGTGCGACGCGAGGGTGGGGCCGGATGGGGTCGGCCGGCGCGGAGCCGGGCAAACCGGCCGGCCGGGCCGGGCGGATGGCGCGCGGCAGTGCTACGCCGCGGGCACCTTCACCGTGAGGGCGCCGGGGTCGACCCAGCTGTGCACCGACTTGGCCTCGCCGAACTCGTCGCCGTCGAGCTGGAACTCCTCGGGCTTGCCGTCGACGGTGATGCGCAGGTCGGTGCCCACGAGGTAGGTGACGTCGCGTACATCCGCCGAGAGGTCGATGATCTTGCGGCCGAGGGCCGACTTGCGCAGCACGCCGTTCTCCCAGGCGACCTTGCGCCACACTTTCGCCCAGCCGAACGGGCCGCGGGGGCGCAGGGCGGCGATGTCGAGCTGGCCGTCGTCCGGCTTCGCGTCGGGCATGAGGAGGAGGCCACCCGGGAGCATGCCGCAGTTGCCGACGATGATCGTGTGCACGCTCATCGCGCGCTGCGGGCCCTTGTTGAGCGAGTAGTTGATGCGCACGGGCTTGAGCTCGGGCACCGAGCGGGCGATGCCGTCGACGTAGGCGAGCCATCCGACGGCCTTCTTGAGCTTCGAGTTCGTGTTCTTGATCATCTTCGCGTCGAGGCCGAGGCCCGCCATGACGAGGAAGGCGTGCTCCTCGCTGTCACCGTCGGCCCGGATGATCTCCACCATGCCGAGGTCGATGGCGCGGTCGTCCCCGCTGAAAGCAATGTCGATGGCCTGCTCGAGGCTCGTGAGCGGCAGCTCGAGGTTGCGGGCGAGGAGGTTGCCCGTGCCGGAGGGGAGCAGGGCGAGGGAGACTCCGCTGTCGCGCAGGGCCTCGGCGACCGCGCGCACCGTGCCGTCGCCACCCGCGGCGATCACGACGTCGGCCCCGCGGCGGATCGCGCTCGCCGTGACGCCCTGGCCCGCATCCTCTTCGCTCGTCTCGAACCAGAGGGTGGTTGCCCAGTCGGCGGCCTTCGCGGCGGCGTTCACGGTCTTCTTCACCTTGGCGATGTCGACCTTGAGGGGGTTGTAGACGACAGCGGCCTTCCGCTGCTTCACGCGCGGGGAGTCGGCCACTCTGCTAACGGTACGGCATGCGCTGGGTAGGCTTGACCGGTGATCGATCCCCAGCTGCTCCGCGACAATCCTGATGCTCTACGCCGGTCGCAGGAGTCGCGCGGCTCTTCCGTGCAGCTCGTCGACGACGCGATCGCCGCCGAGTCCGAGCGCCGCACGAGCATCCAGCACTTCGAGAAGCTGCGCGCAGAGCAGAACGCGTTCGGCCGCACCGTCGCCACTGCCCCGAAAGATGCCAAGAAGGCGCTTGTGCTGCAGGCGCAGGCGCTCGCCGCACAGGTGAAAGAGGCAGGCCAGAAGGCGACGGATGCCGAACTCGAGTTCACCCGCATCGTCGGGTCGCTCGGCAACGTCGTGGTCGACGGCGTTCCGGCAGGCGGCGAGGAGAACTTCGTCACCCTCCGCGAGGTCGGTACTCGGCGGGAGTTCGACTTCGAGCCGCGCGATCACGCCGACCTCGGTGAACTGCTCGGTGCCATCGACATCACGCGCGGGGTGAAGGTCTCGGGCAGCCGCTTCTACTTCCTCAAGGGCGTCGGCGCGCGCCTCGAGCTCGCTCTCATGACCATGGCGCTCGACAAGGCGCTCGCCGAGGGCTTCACCCCGCTCATCACTCCCACCCTCGTGCGGCCCGAGATCATGGCAGGCACCGGATTCCTCGGTGAGCACTCCGACGAGATCTACTACCTCCCCGCCGATGACCTGTACCTCACGGGCACGTCGGAGGTGGCGCTCGCCGGGTTCCACTCCGACGAGATCCTCGACCTCTCGAACGGCCCCCTCCGCTACGCCGGGTGGTCCACCTGCTACCGCCGTGAGGCGGGCTCCGCGGGCAAGGACAACCGGGGCATCCTGCGCGTGCACCAGTTCAACAAGCTCGAGATGTTCACCTACGTGCTGCCCGAGGATGCCGAGGCCGAGCACGAGCGCCTCGTCAGCTGGCAGGAATCGATGCTCGCCGCGTGCGAGCTCAGCTACCGCGTGATCGATGTGGCCGCGGGCGACCTCGGCTCGTCCGCGGCGCGCAAGTTCGACATCGAGGCCTGGGTTCCCACCCAGGGTACCTACCGCGAGCTCACGAGCACGAGCAACTGCACGACGTACCAGGCGCGCCGGCTCGACATCCGGCACCGCACCGAGTCGGGCAAGACCTCGCCCGTCGCGACCCTCAACGGAACGCTCGCGACCACGCGCTGGCTCGTCGCCATTATGGAGACCCACCAGCAGGCCGACGGGTCGGTGGTGGTGCCCGCCGCGCTGCGCCCGTATCTGGGAGGCCTCGAGGTCTTCGAGCCGATCAATGTCTGAGCGCTGGCTGATCGCCCTCGACATCGACGGCACCGTGCTGCGCGAAGACGGGGTTATGAACGACGCGGTCATCGCTGCCGTCGGCAGGGTGCGGGATGCGGGCCACGAGGTCATGCTCGCCACCGGCCGTTCCGTGGCGATGACGCTGCCCATCCTCGACCGCCTGTCGATCACCCCCGAGTACGTCGTCTGCTCGAATGGCGCCATCACACTCGCGCGTGATCCGGATGCCCCCACCGGCTACCGTCGCGACCACGTCGAGACCTTCGACCCCACGGAGGTGCTCACGACCATCCGCGGCAACCTCGATGGCGCGAACTACGCCGTGGAAGACGAGGACGGCCTCTACCGGTTCACCGGCTCGTTCCCCGACGGCACGCTCGGGGCCGTGAGCGAGAAGGTCCCGTTCGAGGAGCTCATGTCTGCGCACGCCACCCGCGTCGTCGTCATCTCGCCCGGTCACGCCATCGAGGACTTCCTCTCGGTAGTCGAGCGCATGGGTCTTCACAAGGTGAGCTACAACGTCGGCTGGACGGCCTGGCTCGACATCGCGCCCGACGGCGTCAACAAGTCGACGGCTCTGGAGCGCGTGCGCGGCCTCCTCGACATCCCGCGCTCGCGGGTGATGGCGATGGGCGACGGCCGCAACGACATCGACATGCTCGAGTGGGCGTCCGTCGAGGGCCGCGGCGTGGCCATGGGTCAGGCTCCGGATGAGGTTCGCGAGGTTGCGACAGAGATCACCGGCACCGACCTCGACGACGGGGTCGCATCCGTGTTGAACGCTTTTTAGTCGATCTTCAGGGTTCGAAACGCCCTATCGGTTACACTCGGAGCTTGGTCACGCCGGGAGGGCTGTCCGAGCGGCCGATGGAGCCAGTCTTGAAAACTGGTGGGCAGAAATGTCTCGTGGGTTCGAATCCCACGCCCTCCGCTCAGCCTGACCTCCTTTTTTGCCAGGCAACGATTGGACTCTCATGAGCGACCTGACTCCCGGTTCCGAGCTGCGACCGCGGTCGGAACTCCGGTCACGCAACGGTGTTCCCAAGCTCGCCGGCATCGCACGGCACGGCCGCCTGCGCCGGTCGAACCCGTGGCCGACCATCCTCAAGTTCGTCGCTGCGACACTTGCCGTCGTTCTCGTGAGCGGTGCCTCGGTGGGCGCCATCGCGTTCAACAGCCTGTATTCGAAGGCCGACACGGTGCAGCTCATCGGCGAGACCGAGGGCCCGCCCCCGCAGATCGGCGCGATCGAGGGTGGCTTCAACATCCTCATCGTGGGCAGCGACACTCGCACGGGCCAGAACGGCATCGGCGGTGACGACGAGGAGACGAGCTCGGCGCTCAACGACGTCAACATCCTGCTACACGTTTCGCAGGACCAGACCAACGCCGTGGCCATCAGCATCCCGCGCGACATGGTCGTGGGCATTCCGGAGTGCCCTTGGGATGACGGATCGGGCGACGTCAAGAGCTACTCCACCGAGGCGATCAACACGGCGCTCTACTACGGCGGGCTGCCGTGCGTGGTCCTCACGGTGCAGGAACTCACCGGCCTCAACATCCAGTTCGCGGGTCTCATCACCTTCGAGGGCGTCATCAGCATGGCTGACGCCGTCGGCGGCGTGCCCGTGTGCGTCACGGGCCCGATCTACGACGACGGCATCATCCTCCCCGAGGCCGGCACTTACAACCTCAGTGGCCAGCAGGCGCTCGGATTCCTCCGCACCCGCTCGCAGGTGGGTGACGGCAGCGACCTCACGCGCATCAGCTCGCAGCAGGTGTACCTGTCCTCGCTCGTGCGCGTGCTCCAGAGCTCGAACACCCTGGGCGACCCGAAGAAGGTCTACAACCTGGCCAACGCGGCGCTCAGCCACATGACTCTCTCATCGAGCCTCGGCAGCGTGCCCACCATGGTCTCGATCGCCCTCGCGCTCAAGAACATCCCCATCGAGCGCGTGACGTTCGTGCAGTACCCCGGTACGACGGGCAACACCGATGGCGTGTACGCGGGCAAGGTCAAGCCCAACCAGGCGCTCGGCGACCAGCTCATGGCTTACGTCGCGGCTGACCAGCCGTTCACCCTCGACTCCGCGGGTGACGGCGAGGGTTCGGAGCTCAACCCGAACGCCACGCCGCTCGCCACCGATCCGACGGCGACGACGGCGCCCGTGGACAACAGCGCGCTTCCCGTGCTCTCCGGGGTTCGTGGCCAGACCGCCGCCGACCAGACCTGCTCGATCGCCAACGACTACTAGGAAAGCCCGTTCGGGTACACATCAGCCGTGTGGCATGATGGTTCACGAACAACTGGAGACGTCGCATAGTTCGGCCTAGTGCACCACCCTGCTAAGGTGGAGTACCCTAACGGGTACCGAGGGTTCAAATCCCTCCGTCTCCGCTCTTCTTCATCTTCACGAAACTCCTGCCATGGGGCGGGAGTTTCGTCGTTAACCGGCCGCGGACTCTGCGCGACACACCGCCGAAACATCGTGGCTATATCTCGTGCCTACGCTGAGCCTCCAGGACGCGGCCCGCCGGGCGAGGGGCCGTCCCTACCCGAGGGACTCGAGATGAGCGGCAACAACGTTCGGCGCCAGGCGATCACTGATGTAGAGGCCTATGTTCCGCCCACCGTCACTTTCGACCTGACGGAGGCGCCCGGCGAGATCTTCGGTGCGAACGTGTTCAACAAGACGGTCATGCAGAAGCGCCTGCCGAAGTCCGTCTACAAGTCGGTCATGGCCACTATCGAGAACGGCGCGACCCTCGACCCGCTCGTCGCCGATGCGGTGGCCTCGGCCATGAAGGACTGGGCTCTCGAGAAGGGCGCCACTCACTACGCGCACGTCTTCTACCCGCTGACGGGCCTCACCGCCGAGAAGCACGACAGCTTCTTCGAGCCCGTGGGAGATGGCACGGCCCTGGCCGAGTTCGCAGGCAAGACCCTCGTGCAGGGCGAGCCGGATGCCTCGAGCTTCCCCAATGGCGGACTGCGCAACACCTTCGAGGCCCGTGGATACACCGGGTGGGATGTCACGAGCCCCGCCTACGTGTTGGAGAACCCGAACGGCAACACCCTGTGCATCCCCACGATCTTCGTCTCGATGACGGGTGAGGCGCTCGACCACAAAACGCCGCTGCTGCGCTCGCAGCAGGCGATGGGCGAGCACGCCACCCGGATTCTCGAGCTCTTCGGTCACACGAACCTCAACAACGTCGTGGCCTTCTGCGGACCCGAGCAGGAGTACTTCTTGGTCGACCGCCATTTCTTCCTCGCGCGCCCGGACCTGCTGAACGCCGGCCGCACTCTCTTCGGCTCGAAGCCGCCCAAGGGCCAGGAGTTCGACGACCACTATTTCGGTGCCATCCCTGAGCGCGTGCTCGGCTTCATGATGGACACGGAGCGGGAGCTGTTCAAGCTCGGTATCCCGGCCAAGACGAGGCACAACGAGGTAGCTCCCGGCCAGTTCGAGATCGCGCCGATGTTCGAGCGCGGGAACGTGGCATCCGACCACCAGCAGCTGCTCATGACGACGTTCAAGACCATCGCCAAGAAGCACGGCATGGAGTGCCTCTTCCACGAGAAGCCGTTCCAGGGCGTCAACGGTTCGGGTAAGCATGTCAACTTCTCGCTCGGCAACAACGAGCTCGGCAGCCTGTTCGTGCCCGGTGACAACCCGCACGACAACGCGCAGTTCCTCGTGTTCTGTGCTGCGACCATCCGGGCGGTTCATCTGTACGGTGGTCTGCTGCGTGCCTCCGTCGCCTCCGCGTCGAACGACCACCGCCTGGGTGCGAACGAGGCCCCGCCGGCCATTATCTCGATATTCCTCGGCGACCAGCTCGCCGACATCTTCGAGCAGATTGCCAAGGGCTCGCTCACGAGCTCGAAGGGCCGCGGCACGATGAAGATCGGCGTCGACACTCTGCCCGTTCTGCCGACGGATCCGGGCGACCGCAACCGTACGAGCCCGTTCGCCTTCACGGGCAACCGTTTCGAGTTCCGCGCGCCCGGTTCGCTGCAGACGGTCGCCGCGCCCATGGTGACGATCAACACGATCATGGCCGACTCGCTCGACTACATGGCGACGCGCCTCGAGGCGGATGTTGCGGGTGGGGCCGACTTCGACGAGTCGGTGCAGAAGCTCCTCACCGAGATCATCACCGAGCACGGTGCCGTTGTGTTCAACGGCGACGGTTACTCGGACGCTTGGCCGATCGAGGCCGAGAAGCGCGGTTTGAAGAACCTCAAGACGACGCTCGACGCGCTCCCGGAGCTCATCACCGAGGAGTCGATGGCCCTGTTCGAGAAGTACGGGGTCTTCAACCGTCGCGAGATGCACTCCCGCTACGAGATCGGGCTCGAGCAGTATGCGCTGACGGTGGGGGTCGAGGCGCGTCTGAGCCTCGAGATCGGTGCGACCGTCATCCTTCCGGCGGCCGTGCGGTACCAGACCGAGGTGGCCCTCAACATCGGTGCCCTCAAGGCCGCGGGCGTGGAACCGGATGCCTCGGCCCTCGACGAGGTGACGACTCCACTCACGGCTCTTCGCTCAGCGCTCGGCGTTCTGCGTTCTGCGCTCGCGGCGGAGGTGGGGCACACGGGACTCGCCGAGGCACAGCATGCCTACGCGGAACTCCTGCCCGCGATGAACGCCGTGCGGGCGGCGGCGGATGCCCTCGAGACGGTGGTCGCCGACGACCTGTGGCCCCTGCCCACCTACCAGGAGATGCTCTTCATCCTGTAGGTCCACTGACTGACGCTGGTGGCAGATTGGGAACTCCGCCACCAGCGTCATCCCCTGCCCACTAGGCCTTCGGTGCCGGCGCGCCCAACTTGTAGAACAGGAACGGAATCGCCGAGAGCACGCAGCTGATCGCGGGCACGATGGTGATCGACGCGAAGACGATGCCCTGCATCTGCGGCGTGACGGTAATGCCGTTCTCGTAGCCCGCCGCGACGACGAAGATGCCGAAGACGAGCACGGCTGCGGCGTTCATGATCTTCGACACGAAGGTGAGCGTGGCGAACGAGATGCCGTCGTTGCGCACGCCGAGGCGGCGCTCAGCGTCGTCGACGGAGTCGGCGATCATCGTCGCTTGGGTGACGAGGAAGATCCCGAGGGTGAGGCCGGTCAGGAAGATGAAGGCCAGCACGGCGATGAGGTTCGCGAACCCGGCGAAGAACATCCCGATGTAGAGCGCGGCGGCGATGAGGGTGCTGCCGACCATGAGGGTTCTCGCGGGCATCCGGCGCAGCAGTGCGGGGGTGGCGAACGACGAGATGACGAGGCCGAGGATGATCGCCGCACCCACGAGCGTGAACGTGCCCTCGCTGCCGTAAGCGATGACGACGAACACGGCGCCGCCGGCCTGGACGATGAAGCGGCCGAACCCGAGCGCCGAGCCCGCCAGGACGGTGAGCAGCGGCGTGTTCTTCACGAGCGTCGACACCAGCTGCCGCATCGACAGTCCGGTGGAGGGTGCGCTCGTCTGCCGCTCGCGCGTGAAGAAGAAGGCGAGAAGGAACACTCCCATACCGATGATCGACGTGATGAACACCGCGAGTGACCAGCCCTGGCTCGTGGTGTCGGGGGCGAAGCTGAGGGCGCGGGCGAGCCAGGGCATCCCGAGCGTGGAGAGGCCGAGCGCGATGGCCCCGAACGCGCGCACGAGCGAGATGACGCGGGTGCGGGCCTGGGGGTTGGCGAATGCCGAGCCGATGAGCCCCCAGAACGGCACGTCGCACACCGTGTAGGCGAGGCTCCAGAGGATGTAGGCGACGCCGAAGTAGACGAGCTTGATCGGCTCGCTCGTGTTCGGCACCGTGAACAGCAGCCCCGACAGTATGGCGACGGGTAGCGCCGAGAACAGAATGTACGGTCGCAGCTTGCCCCACCGCGTGCGGGTCATGTCGATGATGCTGCCCATGATCGGGTCGAGGATCGCGTCGATGATCTTCGAGATCGTGATGATGACGGTCACGACGGCGAGACCGGCTGTGGTGATCCCCGCGTACTGCAGCAGGTACACGAGGATGAACGTGGAGACAGTCGTGAGCACGAAGTTCTGACCGAACCCCGCGGTGACTATCGCCAGGCTCTGCCGCTTCGGTGCGACAACATCGGTCAGGGTCATGGGGCTCAGCTCTCCAGGAGGATCGTCTTGATCTCGAACGGCGTGAAGTCGAGGGCGGTGAGATCCGCTTCGTCCAGGCGGCGCTCGATGAGGTCGGTCTCGTGCGCGGTGCGGTGCGGAAGCGTCACCCGCAGGGCTGCTGTCGTGGGCTGCCCGAGGCTCTCATACAGCCGGATGACCGTGCCCTCGCCCTCCTCGGCGCGCTTGATCGTCTCGATGACCACGCCGGGCTGGTCGACGGAGGCGACGCTCTCGAACGCGACGCCCGAGGTGACCCGCAGCGGATTGTTCAGCCGGTAGCCCTCGCGCACGACCTTCGCGAGGTCGCCCGAGTCGAACGGGCAGAACGCGTATGTGAAGCGGTGGATGCCCCGGTCGGCAGTCTTGTCGGGGAACGTGGGTGCCCGCAGCAGGTTGAGGCTGAGCAGACCGTTCTTGGCCCGGTGCCCGTACTTGCTGTCGTTGAGGAGGGCGAAGCCGCCGGTCTCGTCTTCCGCGGCTATCCACTTGTGCGCGCACACCTCGAACTGCGCCTTCTCTACGGAATCGCGCTCGGTGGTGACGCGCTCGATGTGCCCGAACTGGATCTCGCATCGCACGGTGTCGCTGTAATGGGCGGGACGGAACTCGGCGCGGAGCATCCGGTGCTTCTCGTGCCAGTCGACCTCGGTGTCGAAGCGCACGACGTCGCTGCGCGCTTCGAGGATGACGCTCTGGTGCACCGTGACCTTGCGACCGCGGTAGCTCTGGCGGCGTACGACCGTGGGGCCGTCGACGTAACTCTCCGAGCTGGCTACACGCAGGGTGCGCGGCGTCTTCTCCGCGTAATCGACCTTGATGTCCCAGGCGTTGAACGGGAAGACGTAGGGGTCTTTGTGGATGACGAGGCGATTGAGTCCGGCGCCGGCATGCTCGGCGCCCGAGGCGTCGACGCACGAGACGATCTCGCCCGTGTCACCGAAGGTGAGCGTGAGGATGCCGTTCGTGAGGGTGCTCGCCGTGAAGGCCAGGGCTGGGGCATCCGGTGCGGGGGTGACGGCCGCGGCAGCATACGGGCCGACGGATGCTCGCACCCACGCGTCGCCGACGCGCACCACTTCGTCGCGCGCGAAGCTCGTGAGGTTCACGGCCGTCGTGCCCCCGGACTGCGGCAGGCGCGCGAGCAACTCGTCGGCGTACTCGTCGAGCGCGGCCTCGATGCGCTCGTACGTCGCGATGGCTTCGCGGTTGACCCGTGCGATGGATGAGCCGGGGATGATGTCGTGGAACTGGTTGAGCAGCACCTCGCGCCAATGCTCCTCGAGCACGGGCCGGCTGTCGTCGCCGACGAGCACGGCCAGCGCCTCGATCTCGTGCAGCTTCCGCTCGACGAGCCGGTTGTGCTTCTTGATCTGCGCCTGGGTCGTGTAGGTGCCCTGATGCGTCTCGAGGTAGAGCTCGCCCCGGTGCACGTGCGAGACGTCGAGCTTCTCGAGGCCGCGGAAGAAGTCGCCAGCCGTCGAGTACTCGACCTTCGGCAGCCCGCGGAGCCCGCCACTGTCGACGCCGCGTTCGCGCAGTGTCACCTCGTGGTGGATCTCGTTCGGTCCGCCACCGCCGTCGCCCGAACCGTAGACGAGCAGGGCCGAGTTCAGCGCGATCTCCGGGTACTTCTTCAGGCCGACGAGCAGGTTGTCTGCCGCGCCTCGGCTGTTGTAGTCGCCCTCGGGCGGCATGTGCACGAGCACGCTCGAGCCGTCGATGCCCTCCCAGTGGAAGCTGCGGTGCGGGAAGTCGTTGACCTTGTTCCACGCGAGCTTGATCGTCTGGAACCAGTCCATGCCGCTCTTGCGGAGGATCTGGGGCAGGTTGCCGTTGTAGCCGAAGGTGTCGGGCAGCCAGCACAGGCGCAACTGCTCGTCGGTGAGTCCGAACTCCTCCTGCAGGAACCGCCGGCCCACCACGGCCTGCCGAACGAGCGACTCGCCCGACGGCAGGTTGGTGTCGGGCTCCACCCAGAACGAGCCCTGCAGCTCCATGCGGCCCTCGGCGACGGCGCGCTTCACCCGGGAGAAGAGGGCCGGATGCTCGCGCTTCATCCACGCCATCTGCTGCGGCTGGCTCGTGCCGTAGATGTACCCCTCGCGTCGATCGATGGCGTTGAGCGCCCTCACGTAGGTGCGAGCGGACTTGCGGCGCGTCTCGCGCAGCGGCCACAGCCAGGCCATGTCGAGGTGCCCGTGCCCGACGGCGCTGTAGAGGAACTCGCTCGTGGAGGGGGAGGCGAGCGGCCCCGCGAGGGCGGCTCGTGCGCCCGCCAGGTCGTGCGACGAGAAGCGCGAGTGCGCGGTGCGCAGCGCGGCTCGCAGGTCGCGTTCGAGGGCCGGGTCATCCGTCGCCCCCGCCAGCACGAGCAGGGTGAGGTAGTCGTAGAACAGCGCGTAGGCCTCGTCGTTGCGCGAGGCGACGAGCGCGCCGTGGAACACAGGCTTGCCGATCTCGTAGAGGATCCAGCCGTTGTAGGTGACGTCGGCGAAGAACTCGAGCGGGCCGGGCGGGGTATCGACATGGATAGGACGGTACTTACCGCCGCTGTGCGGCAGGTCGCCCTGTTGGAAGATCGTGCTCACCGAGTCGAGCACCTCGCCTGCGGAGGAGAAGACGAGCCCCTCGCCGCGCAAGCCGACGAGCACCACCGGATTGACGACGCCCTCGGGCACGTCGCCCGTGATGCGCAGCCACGCGCAGTCGAAGATCTTGCCCCAGGCCGTACCGTTGCGCAGTGGTGCGAACGCACCCCGGTCGATCTCGTCGAACGGCGTGGGCTCGGGGGAGCGGACGATCTCGGCCTTCAGCTGCGCGACGCTCGTGTACACCGATCGCTGGATGCGCATGAGGCGGCGATACTCGCGCGGCTGCTGAACTTTGAGGCCGAACAACCACGCCGCGAACCCGCCCATTTGCGAAGTCTACGTCAGCGAGCAGTGCTCACGGATGCTCGGCCAGGAACGTTGCCGCGAGCCTCTTGGGCGCACGCACGAGCCAGGCATCCGTCAGCACCTCGTTGAGCTGCTCGAGACTGATCTTCTCGATCAGGACCAGCACCGCGGGATAGTTCGCGAAGTGCGGAACCGTGAAGAACACGTCGGGGTTGCTGCCGATGAGGCCACGCTTCTCAGCGAGATCGGCGACGAAGGCACCCATGATCTCCCCGTCGGGTGCTGCCGACCCGAGCTCCTCGAGGTCGCGCTTTCGCAGCGGCCGCTCCCACGCGAAATGCCGCTTGTGCACCTCCCACTTGTAGCCCTTGCCATCCGGCTGGCGCAGCACGTGGGGTAGTGCTGTCGCAAGCCGATCGACGTCGTCCCAGGTCGCCATACGCCCAAGGTACAAGTGGGGCCCGACACGCTGGTATAGTTTTCAGGTTGGCTTCGGCCGATGGTTTGCGCCCGTAGCTCAGCGGATAGAGCAATTGACTACGGATCAATAGGCCGGGGGTTCAAATCCCTCCGGGCGCACTCAATAAAATGCTGGTCAAGGGTATATTTACGTGCCGAGATGGACGAAAAACCTACAAACCCTACAAATATCCGCTGCGTACCGACGCGTCCTGCGTTGGGTCCTACCAGCGACCCGACCATGGGGCCTGGGGTGCACCGGCGACTCCCGTGCTGACGGTGAACAGGGCGCCGGACGCCGGATGCAGGGAGAGCTTGCGATCGTCGAGACCGTTCGTTGAAGACGTGATCACGAGCGTGGAGAGCGCGGGGCCGCAGAAGGCCACGCTGGTGACATTCGGTGCCGCAGTTTCGACGATCGTCTTCAGGCGGCCTTCCTTGTCGTAGTGCCGCACTTCGCCCGTGCCCCAGATTGCGATCCAGACGCCATCGTTTTCGTCGACAGCCAGCCCGTCGGGGAGCCCGTCGTCGATACTCAGGAAGACAGAGCGGGCCCCGCAGCGCCCGAGCCCCGGGATCCAAGGTCGTCGATAGACCACTCGGGCGTAGGTGTCGACGTTGTAGAAGGTCTTGCCGTCGGCTGACCAGCCGAGCCCGTTGGAAAGCGTTAGGTCGTCGTCTACGGCAAAGATGCGGTCTCCGTCGACGATGCACAGGGTCTCGCTCCCGGTCGCGAGACCCTCGGTGAGTGTGCCGACTACGAAGGTTCCTGCCGGATCAGCCTTGCCGTCGTTCAGGCGACGTCCCGGGCTGGGCGCGAAGACCTTCGGTCCCTGAAGGACGTCGCCGTCTGATTCCACGCGGACCAGCCGGTTGTCGAGCGCCACGACGAGGCTCCCGGATTCGCTCGACGAGACTGCCGAAACGGCGCCGTCGAATTTCAGCGTGCGGTCTACGGTGATCGTGCCGTCGAGTTCGAGCCCACCGGAGTGCACAGCACCCGCGTGGATATCGACCCAGTAAACGAGCTGCTGCACAGGGTCCCAATACGGGCTCTCAGCTAGCGCGAACACGGCGGAAGTCGCCTGCTCCGCCCGAATTCGAACGGGGGGCTCGGTACGGTTCCTCATTACGGCTCCATCGTCGGCTCTTCGGTGTGAATCCAGACGGGCGGCGACGCCCACCACAAGCACCGCCGCCCGAGATTGCCCTGGCGGTGTCTACCGCAGGACGAGTCCGTCTTCCCCGTCAAGGAGGTCGAGCTCGTCCCAGCTGGGTGCCGCCTGCCAGTCGCTAGTCGCAGTGACCGCGAACGCCCCGGTCGCTGCTGCGACCCTGAGGCGCTCCGCTGCAGGAAGTCCGCGGCATCGTGCGGCCAGGTAGCCGGCCGCGAAGGCGTCGCCAGCCCCCACTGGGTCGATGGCGTTGACGGCGAAGGCGGCTGCAGCGTGGGACTCCCCGTCGATCATTGCGGAACAGCCCCGCGAGCCTCTTTTGACGATCACCTCTCGAGGCCCGAGAGCGGCAAGGGCTCCGAGCGGCTCGGCCTCTGCACCAATGAGGAGCTCTGCTTCTTCCGGCCCGGCGAACACGATGTCGGCGCGCGCCACGAGGGGACGCAGGAACGCAGCCGCTGCGTCTGCCGACCAGAGGCGGGAGCGGTAGTTGATGTCGATGCTGATCGCGAGCCCGGCATCCGCTGCATGGTCAAGCGCGGCGACGACGGCGGCCGCACAGGACTCCGACAAAGCCGGCGTGATGCCGGATATATGCACGACTGCGGCGTCATCGAACATGCCACGGTCGAGGTCGCCGGGGGAGAGGTGCGACCCGGCGCTTCCTCTTCGGTAGTAGGAGACTGTGGTCGCGTCAGCCGTCCGGCGGGCTTTGAGCATCAGCCCGGTCGCTGCACCGTCGAGCATCACGCGGGTGTCGACGCCTTCCCCGCGCAGTGTCGAGGTGATGAGCCGGCCCGGTTCGTCGTCGCCGACCCGGCCCACCCATCGCGCGGGCACTCCGAGCCGGGCCACGCCGATGGCAACGTTCGACTCTGCACCCGCGATGCTCATCTGGAGGTGATGAGCGTGGCGGAGTGGGCCGACGTGAGGCGATGCAAGCACCACCATCGTCTCGCCAAGCGTGACGACGCCCTTCATCGCGACTCCGCGACGGCAGTGAGCACAGCCTGTGCCCTGGTCCGCAGCGCGACGAGGTCGCCGTCCGCGAAGACACGACCGAGGAGCGGCGAACCCATCCCGACGGCGTAGGAACCGCGCTGCAGGTAGTCGCCGATGTCCTCGATCTGCACGCCCCCGGTCGGGATCAGCGGGATGTCGTCGAGCGGTGCGCGGATCTCGGAGATGTACCTCGGCCCGCCGAACGTTGCGACTGGGAACACCTTCACCGCGGTTGCACCCGCATTCCACGCGGTTTCGAGCTCGGTGGGCGTGACTCCGCCGGGATACCACTGCAGGCCGATGTCGAGGGCGGCCCGGCCCACGGGAAGCGAGAGTGCAGGAGTTACGACGAACGATGCTCCGGCGTCGGCCGCGCGCCGCACGTGGTCCAGTGTGCGCACGGTGCCCATGCCCACCTGCGCCTTTCCGTGGCGGGCAAGCTCCCCGACTACAGCGAATGCGCCGGGGGTGTTGGTCGTCACCTCGATCGCCCGGATGCCCGACTCGATGAGTGACTCGCAGATCTCGCGCAGGCGGCGCCCCTCAGAATCACGGACGATGGCGATCACCCGCCCGTCCCGGACGCCGGTGGTGTGCGGAAGAGAAGGGGCGTCGGGCATCGAGTTTCCGTTCTGAAGTCTTAAAGTAATATTATCCTATTGAATAGGAACCCTTGCGATTTCACAACGGGGCCCGCCCGGGTCGCCTGCTAATGTCGCCGCACAACCGAAAGGCTCCGTCATGTTCGACCTCGCAGGAGAAGTGGTGCTCGTGACCGGCGGCGCGCAGGGAATCGGGGCCGCGGTTGTGCGCTCCGCGCTCGAGTGGGGCGCCAGGGTCAGTTTCTGCGACATCGACAGGGAGCGCGGCGCGGAGCTGGCCGCGGAGCTGGGCGCGCACTCGCACTTCGTGGAAGCGGACGTCACGTCGGAGGCGTCGGTGCAGTTGTGGGTCGAGAGTGCGCGAGAGGCGTTCGGGACGGCCCCGACTGGCCTCGTCAACAACGCGGGCAAGAACTCTTACGCGGATGCCGCGACGATGACGGTCGCGGAGTGGGACGAGTTCTTCGCCCTCGACCTGCGCAGCGCGTGGCTCTGCGCGCGCGCGGTGCTCCCGGACATGCTCGCGGCACGCCACGGGTCGATCGTCTCGATCTCGAGCATCCATGCCCGCCTGACGATCCCCGGGATGTTTCCGTACGCTGCGGCCAAGGCCGGACTTCTCGGCCTCACCCGAGCTCTCGCCCTCGACACCGGTGCCAGTGGGGTCCGCGCGAATTCCGTTTCTCCCGGGCTGGTGTGGACGCAGATCAACGAGCGGCACTTCTCCTCGCGCCCCGACGAACTCGCCAGCACGCTCGCCGCGCAGCCCATGGCACGGGCAGGCGAGCCGGCCGAGATCGCCTCCGTGGTCTGCTTCCTGCTCTCACGGAATGCATCCTTCGTCAACGGCGCGGACTGGCCCGTCGACGGCGGATACAGCGCGCGCCTCGCCTGACTGCGGCAGGTACGTCGAGAGACACGCGTTATCGTTTAACCATATTATATGTATAATTTGGTTGGAACGAGGGAGTCTCAATGCAGTATGACCAGCCGGCGGGGTGCGCGTGAACGCGAAGAACCTCGGCTCGACCGGGCGCCGTTCGTCGACCTGGCTCGGCGACGACACCAAGGCCGGATTCATCGCCAGGCACCACCTCCGCCAGGAGGGGCTGTCGTCCCGCCAATTCGACGGTAGGCCGGTCATCGGAATCGCCAACACTTGGTCTGAGCTGACCCCGTGCAACATCCACCTCCGTGGCCTCGCCGACGGCGTGCGTAGGGGCATCCAGCAGGCCGGCGGAGCGGCGCTGGAGTTCCCCGTGCTCTCGCTCGGCGAGCCCTTCATGAGGCCCACGTCGATGCTCTACCGCAACATGATGGCTATGGAGCTCGAGGAACTGTGCAGGGCGAATCCGCTCGACGCCGTCGTGGTCCTGACTGGCTGTGACAAGACGACGCCGGCCGCCCTGATGGCGCTCGCCAGTGTCGACATGCCCTCGATCATGCTCACCGGCGGGCCGATGCTGAACGGGCGCTTCCGCGGGCGCACGGTGGGCAGCGGCACCGATGTCTGGAAGATGTCCGAGGCGTTGCGCTCCGGTGAGATCACGAAGGACGACTTCACCGAGTTCGAGAGCTCGCTCAACCGCTCAGCAGGCCACTGCATGACCATGGGCACCGCTTCTACGATGGCCTCGATCACCGAGGCGATCGGGATGCAGCTGCCCAACGCTGCGGCGCTGCCCGCCGTCGACTCCCGGCGGATGGTCCTCGCCGAGGACACCGGTGCGCGCGCTGTCGAGCTCGCGAACGAGGGGCTGAGGCCGTCGGCGATCATGACCCGGGAGGCGCTCGAGAACGCCATCCTGGTCAACGCTGCGTGCGGCGGATCGACCAACGCCATCCTCCACCTGCTCGCAATCGCGGGACGGCTTGGCATCGACCTCACACTCGACGACATCGACGCGATGAGCCGACGGGTGCCTCTCCTTGTCGACCTGATGCCCAGCGGGAAGTTCCTCATGGAGGACTTCGCTTACGCCGGCGGGGTGCCCGCGCTGCTGAAGGAGCTCGACGGGGTAGTCCACGGCGATGTCATCACTGTCACCGGTCGCACTCTTGCCGAGAACCTCGTGCCCTTCCGAAATGACGACCCTACGGTCATCCGGCCGATTTCTGACCCGGTGCAGCCGGCGGGTTCGGGCACTGCGGTGCTGAGGGGCAATCTCGCGCCCAATGGCGCTGTCATTAAAGTGAGCGCCGCGGCGCCCGAGTTACTCACCCACACCGGCCCCGCCCTCGTGTTCGACTCGCTGGAGGAGTACACGGCGGTGATGGGCGACCCCGAGCTCGACGTCACCGCCGACACGGTGCTCATCGTGCGCGGATGCGGCCCGAAGGGATACCCGGGAATGCCGGAAGTGGGCAACTTCCCGCTGCCGCAGCGACTCCTCGACCAGGGCGTGACCGACCTCGTGCGCATTTCAGACGCCCGGATGAGCGGGACGGCGTTCGGCGCCTGCGTGCTGCACGTCGCACCGGAGTCGGCAGCCGGCGGGCCGCTCGCGCTCGTCAAGACCGGGGACCTCGTGACCCTGGATGTGCCGAACCGCCGGCTCGACATGCTCGTCGACGACGCCGAGCTCGAGATCCGTCGCGCGGGCCTCGCCCCGCTCCCGCCCGTCGCTGACCGGGGTTGGACCCGCATGTACACCGAGCACGTGCTGCAGGCAGACCGCGGGGTCGATCTCGACTTCCTCCTCGGCTCGAGTGGCGACCAGCCCGCACGATCGCCGTTCTGAGGTGGCTGAAATGAACAAGATCAGAGTGGCCGGGGTGTGCCCGGTCGTCGCCACGCCCTTCACCGATGCCGGCGCGGTTGATGTCGACGGATTCCGCAACACTGTGCGCCACCTCGCCTCGGTGGGTGTCGAGAGCGTGATGTTCCCGGGCTTCGCGAGCGAGTTCTACAAGCTCACGGACGACGAGCGCGACGGCCTGGTCGATGTGTTGATAGAGGAGGCTGCGAGCTCGCCCACGCCGATGGCTGTGGTCATCTCGATACCTGATCACGCGACATCCATTGCTGTCGACCGCGCGCGACGAGCGGTCGCCGCGGGCGCACACATGATCAACCTTCTCCCGCCGAGCGCGCACGGGCCGAGCTCGGCGCAAGTGCGCCGCCATCTGGCAGCGGTTCTCGGTGCGGTGCCCTCCACCCCGGCGATCCTCCAATACGCGCCCGCGCAGACCGGCGTCAGTATCGACCCAAGTGCGATCGCCGCGATGGCCAACGAGAACCCGAACCTGGTGCAGGTCAAGGTGGAGTCGACGCCGCCCGGTCAGCTGATCAGCGCACTGCGGGAGGTCGCACCGCAGCTCAGCTGCATCGTGGGCTACGCCGGCCTTCAGCTTCCCGACGGCCTTCGACGCGGGGCCGTGGGAGTGCAGCCCGGCAGTTCGTTCCCCGAGCTCTATCTCGCGCTCTGGAAGCGCTGGAGCGACGGCGACATCGGGGGCGCCCAGGAACTCCACACCCGGTTGCTTCCGTACCTCTCCTACTGGATGCAGTCGGTGGAGCTGATCATCGCGGCCGAGAAGGAGATCAGCCGACGCCGCGGCATCATCTCCTCAGCCGCCTGCCGCGCACCGTACCGGGAGCTGGACGCGGAGGAGGTGCGAATGATCGACAGATTCTTCGAGGAGTTCGAGAGCGAGCTCCCCTCGTTCTGAACCAGTACGCGTAAGTGCTCGCTTCGTTGTATTTAATAATATAAAATTATTAAAACTGCTCAACGTCAAGGAGGACGTAATGCGCGAAAAGTTGAAAAAACGGTGGAAAGTGGCCGGGGCGGTAGTGCTTGCCTCGTCGCTTCTGGGCGCGGGGCTGTCGGCGGCTCCGGCGCCAGTCGAGGCGGCAATCGGCGTCTATGTCGATCCGACAGACGTGCGCGTCGCGAACTGGGAGGGGTGGGGGACTGCCTCGGCCTGGTGGGCTGATCGGATCGGCACGTGGCCTGCGGCCAAGCGGGCCGAGATCGCAGATCTGCTGTACTCGCCGACCTCGGGCCTGGGGCTCAACATCGTGCGGTACAACTTCGGGGGCAGCGCAGACCCGAACCCGATTGCGGCAATGAGGCCGGGCGGAGCGGTGCCGACCTACTACCAGAAGGACGAGGTCACGGGCGTCACGGCGTATGACTGGACCCAGGATGCCGGTCAGCGCGTGATGCTGGATGCCGCCAAAGCTCGCGGCGCGAACGTCTTCGAGGCGTTCGTGAACAGCCCGCCCTACTGGATGACGGCGAACGGCGACCCGCGCGGCAACGCCAACTGCTCGACCACGGACAACCTCGCTCCCGCGAACTACGACGCCTACGTGGACTACATGGTCACCGTGCTCAAGAAGTTCCGGACCGACTTCGGCACCGACTTCCGGACGATCTCGCCCTACAACGAGCCCGACATCTGCTGGAGCCCGGCCGGGATCTCTGAGGGCAACAAGCTGTCGGTCGCCGCGCAGTCTGCGGTGCTCACCAAGCTGGATGCCAAGCTGACAGCGGAAGGGCTCCCGACCCAGATCTCGGGCCCCGAAACATCGTCGCTGAACAACTTCGTCTCGACTTGGAACGGACTGACCCCCGCCGCGCGGAGTGCCGTTGATCAGATCAACGTGCACGAGTACGGGGGCAGCGACCGCGCGGGCGTCCGCTCCGTCGCCCAGTCGACGGGCAAGCGGTTGTGGATGTCGGAATACGGGTGCTGCGACGGCACCGGTGGCGACAGTCACACGCTGACCTCGCCCGGGCTGTGGATCGCTCAGTCCATTGCGACGGACATTGACGTCATGCGGCCGTCCGCCTGGGTGATGTGGCAGGCCGTCGAGGACGAGGGTATCCAGCAGCAGTACAACATCACGTGGGGTGCGATTCACGCCGACATGGCGGGGACTTCGTACACATACACGACGACGAAGATGTACCACTTCTTCCGCCAGTTCACGAACTTCGTGCGTCCGGGGTCGCAGATCATCGGCACCGGCGACTCACAAGTCGTGGCGTCGTACTCGCCGACCACGGGGAAGCTGTCGCTCGTCGCCGTGAACAACACAGGCAGTGCCGTCAACAAGACGTTCAACCTCAGCGGGTTCTCGTCGACATCGACCACGGCGGCCGCGGTTCGCACTTCCGCGACCGAGTCGTTCGCGACACTGGCGGCGGCTCCGGTCTCCGGCGGCCAGCTGGCAGTCGCGCTTCCCGCTGGCTCGGTGACCACGTACACGTTGACTGTCGGTGCGCCGACGACACCGTGGAGCGCTACCACCGAGTATGAGATCGCCAACCTCAACAGTGGCAAGAACCTGGCGATCTCGGCAGGATCCGCGGCGAACGGCGCTCAGGCGCTGCAATGGGCGGACACCAACACCGCGGAGCAGCGGTGGCGCCTCGAGTCGACCGGCAGTGGCCTGTACCGGATCGTCAACGTGAACAGCGGCCAGGTGCTCTCCATCTCGGGCGAGAGCACCGCTGACGGCGGGAATGCCGTGCAGTGGCCCGACGGCGGCGGGCTGCATCAGCGCTGGCGGATCATCCCGACCCCGGATGGCGGCTACGCGCTGGTCAACGCCAAGAGCGGCAAGCCGCTCTCGGTGGTGGGCGAGTCGACGGCCAACGGTGCGAGCACCGTGCAATGGACGGATGCCTCGCGCCCACATCAGCGGTGGTTGATCGCCCCCAAGTAGCGATCTGCAGTGGGTCGCGCCGGAACTTCCGGCGCGGCCCGCTCAGTTACGACTTGCTCGCCTTCAAGATGCTGGCGATCTCTCGGGCCGATCTGATCATCAAGTCTTCCGTGGCCACACGTGCCGCCGGGGCGTCCGCGCTCTCGATTGCGTGATAGATCTCGCGATGCCGGGTGATGAAATCAGCGGATGTCGCGTGCCGGGTGGCCAACTCGTGACGGGCGTGGAGCGCGGGAGCAAGCACGACCTCGAACCTATCCAATAGCTCGTTGCCACTCGCAGCGAGCACGGCCAAGTGGAACGCGACGTCGCTCTCCACCTGCTCACGCTCGTCTCGGTGTTCGGCCGCCTGCTCCATCCTCAGGAGAGCGGCGGCCATTGTCGCGAGTTGCTCGTTAGTGCGGTTCAGCGCCGCCATGGCAGCAGCGGCGGGCTCGAAAATCGTCCGCACCTCGTCGAGCTCGGTCACCAAGCGGGCGTCGAGCTGGTCGACAGTGCGCCACCGCATGACGTCGACGTCGAGCAGCTGCCACTGGGAGCGCGCGGCGATCGTAGTACCGAGCTTCGGTCGCGCGTCGACCAACCCCTTGGCCGTGAGTACCTTGAGGGATTCCCGGATCACGGTTCGGCTCACCTGGAACTCGTCCGTCAGTTTGTCCGGGTCGAGCAGCGAGCCGATCGGGAAGTCACCGCGCACGATTCGCGCGCCGAGTGAGTTGACGACCTGGCCGTGAAGGCCTCGGCCGCTATGCGTCATCGTCACTCGTGCCTCTCAATAATAGTATTATTCCTGCAAGCCTTTTCGGCTCTGCAATATGCACACTAATGGAGATGCTCAGCATGGTTGCTCGTCAATCCTCGATACGTAGCGGACTGCTGCCGACCCCGAGCGGAGCAACCGGGCTGACTGGCGCGATCGAGCTGACCGGCGGGTGGGAGTTCACCGCATCGCCCCCTGCCGGGTTCTGGGCGAACACGTCGCAGTCCGGCGAGTGGCATCCGATCGTCGTTCCCGGCGAGCCCGCCATGCAGGGTTTCGACGTGCAGTTTGATTCCGAAGTCGCCTATCGGCGCGATCTTGGAGACGTGCGCGGATACGACGGGGGGCCGGTGGTGGTTCGCTTCGACGGCGTCTACAACGCCGCCCGAGTCTGGGTGAACGGCAGTTTCGTAGGCGAGCACATCGGGGGGTTCACCAGGTTCGAGTTCGACATCGCCGACTTCCTTGCGAAGGAGGGCCCGAACTGGCTGGTCGTCGGTGTCACCGACCGGTCGGACTCGGTCTCGACCGCAGCGCACTACGCGTTCCATCCGATCGGCGGGATTCTGCGACCGGTCAGCCTCGTGGTGCTTCCTCCTGTGCACCTCAGGCGCCTCCACATAGCGACCCCCATCGACGACGCAGCGTCGGGGGCAGTCCGGCTTGCCCTCGACACCGAGGTTGCGGCCGCCGACGGCGTGGTCGTGCATCTAGCGCTTCGCGACCACGAAGGCGGGGCAGTGGCCGGATGGGCGGACCAGACCCTCACAGTCGGACCAGGGCCGAGCCACTGGGAGTTCGCGCTGCGCGACGTCGAGTTGTGGAGCGACGAGCGGCCGACGCTCTACCTCCTCACGGCGACGGTACTCGGCGCGCAGACCCTCGAGTACGTCGAGCGAGTGGGTTTCCGATCGGTGCGGGTGGAGGGCAACCGGCTTCTCGTTAACGACGCCGAGGTGGTGCTGCGCGGGATCAACCGCCACGACCTCGACCCCCTGCTCGGACGCTCCACCGACGGATCACTCGAGCGGCGCGACCTCGAGCTGTTCCGCGACGCCAACATCAACTTCGTGCGGACGTCGCACTACCCACCGCACCCTGCGCTTCTCGAGGCGGCTGATGAACTCGGGATCTTCGTCGAGGTCGAGAACGGAGTCTGCTGGGCGGGCCAGTTCGGCTGGCCCGCGACGCAGGACGAGCCCCGGTTTGGTGCCGAGTACCTCGGCCCGTTCGCCGAGATGATCGACCTGCACCGTAACCACCCCAGTGTCATCATTTGGTCGATCGGCAACGAGAGCACCTGGGGCGCGAACTTCGCCGCGTCATTCGACCTCGCTTGCGAGCTCGACCCGACCAGGCCGGTCATCATGAGCTTCGCCGGCGGCCCTGAGCACATCGTCAGCTCGCACTACCCGACCTATGGTGCCGACCTCGGCTCGCCCGGCAAGCCGATCCTCCAGGACGAGGTGGTGCACCTGCCCGTCTACCAGTCCGGTGCGCTCCGGCGCGACCCGGGTGTCCATGTCGATTGGGCCGCGACCATCGACGACTTCATGAGCCAGCTGCGAGCAACCGAGGGCGCGGCGGGGCTCGCGCTCTGGTCTGGAGTCGACGAGCAATTCCACCTTCCGGGCGGAACCCGAGGTTTCGGGCCGTGGGGGATCGTCGATATCTGGCGCCGGCGCAAGCCCGAATGGTGGGGTGTGCGGGCGGCATTTTGCCCCGTTCGGCTCGTGCTCGAGGGTGCTTCCGAGGACGGGGGGACTGTCTCGATCCCGGTCAGGAACACACTGAGCTTCTTCTCTCTGGCCGAGTACCGCTTCGACTGGCAGTGGGCGGACGGCGGATCCGGAACCGTCACCGCCCTCGACGTCGCGCCGGGCGAGGGCGGCGTTCTGACGATTCCTGCGGGTTCAGGGGATCTGGCCCTGCGAGTGGTGGCTCCCGATGGCCGGGAGATCGACAGCGTTACGATGTTCGCGCCGGCGGGACGGAACGACGAAGTCGAGAATCATGCGGGCACCGTATCGGCGAGCATCCGGGAGGGGCAGGTGGTCGTCGAGTCCGACGACGGTTCGACGGTGATGCGGGTCGACAGCACAACTGGACTGTTGATCGATGCGATGGTCGACGGGATTCTCGTCCTCGGCGGTCCGATCGAAGCGCGCCTGGACGACCGGTTCGCCGGGAGCTGGGAGACCACGGATTTCTCGTGGCTGGCGTCGGAGGATCGTGTCGAGTTCGTGACCACGGGCAGATTCGGCGCGATGACGGTCACGCTCGAGCTGACGGCCCGAGCCGATGCCATCGATGTCGGATTCACCATCGAAGGTCCCGCGGACGCGCTGTCAGGTCGAGCTGACGAGGTCGGAGTGGTGCTGCATCTGAGCCCCGAGGTGACGCGTTCGCGCTGGGAGGCCCGCTCGTGGCCAGCGGTCTCGGCGAGCGAGTACCTGGGCCGGCCCGCGGGCACGGCGGTTGCGCGCGCCACTGTAGATCCGCGGGAGCTCGGTGAGGGGGCGGCCCTGTGGCGAGACGTGGAGTCGGGGGCGATCGATTCCTCTTCTCTCGACAGGTGGAGCCGTGACTTCCGCGCGGGGCGAAGTGATATTCAGGCCCAGTCGGTCACCGATGACTCGGGGGCAGGAGTGGAGATCCTCGCGCGCACTCGGCTGCATACCCGGCTGTCGCCGCAGCGCGAGGTGATCGAGCCGACGGGCCAGTCGGTTCGCTTGAGTGGAGACTGGCAGCTCCGCGAGGCGACGGGTGGCCTCAATCAGGGTGGCGGGGGTGTCGTCGATCTCCGGACCGAGGAGCCGGGGGCATCCGTGACTGTCGCGTTCCAGGGCGCGAGCATCGACGCACTGGGCGCTCTGGGTCCCGATCTCGGAATCGTGAGCGTGGAGCTAGACGGCGTCATGGTTGCTCCCGCGGTCGACCTGTTCTCCCCGGTGGACTGCCCCGGTCACACGTTCTTCAGCGCGGGCGAGCTGTCTGAAGGCGATCACGAGCTTTGCGTAACGCTGACCGGGCAGCGGCATCCTTGGTCGCTCGGCACCGCGGCCCGCGTGCACTCGTTCGAGGTGTTCGCGGGGCAGCCGGCCGTCGACCTGAATGTGCTCTCTGCTAAGCGCTACCCCTTCAGCGGCTCGTTCGACTGGATGGACCCGCAGTCCGTGACGTTGCCGCCCCGGATCAACGAGCGGGGCGGGTTCGAGATCCAGCTAATCGGTCCTCGTAGGAATTAATCATAAAATATGCTAAATTGGTTCTGTCCCGACAAGGAAGCCCCATGACACTGAAGTCTCCCGCGCTCACAGCGCCACTCGCCCGGCGCGATCGCCGCCAGTGGATCGGCTGGGCCTTCGTCGCCCCCTTCATGGTCGTCTTCCTCCTCGTTCTGATCGCACCGGTGATCTACTCGATCTACCTGAGCCTGTTCCGCGAGCAGCTCATCGGCGGTACCAGCTTCGTGGGGCTGGAGAACTACGCCGCGGCCCTGGTCGACCCGAAGTTCTGGGACGCGTTCGGCCGCGTGCTCGCGTTCCTTCTCGTGCAGGTGCCGCTGATGCTCGCGATCGCTCTTGTCGCAGCACTCGCAATCGACAGCGGGCGCCTTCGTTTCGCCGCGTTCTTCCGGGTATCCCTCTTCCTGCCTTACGCAGTGCCGGCGGTGGTCGCGACTCTGATGTGGGGCTTCATCTTCGGCACCCGGTTCGGCCTGATCGGCAACCTCAACGACCTGCTGCACATCGACATCCCCGCACCGCTCTCCAACAGCTGGATCCTCGCCGCGATCGGCAACATCGTGACGTGGGAGTTCATCGGCTACAACATGCTGATCTTCTACTCGGCACTTCGGGTGATCCCAGGAGACCTCTATGAGGCCGCCTCGCTGGACGGTGCCGGAGCGCTGCGTGTCATCACCGACATCAAGATCCCAGCGATTCGAGGGGCGATAGTCATCGCGGCGATCTTCTCGGTGATCGGGAGCTTCCAGCTGTTCAACGAGCCAAACATCCTGAAGCCACTTGCCCCCAACGCCATCAGCTCCTACTTCACGCCCAACATGTACGCGTACAACCTTTCCTTCGCCGGGCAGCAGTTCAACTACGCGGCCGCGGTCGCCATCATCATGGGCATCGCCACGATGGTCATCGCCTATGTCGTCCAGCTCACCGGCTCCCGGAAGGAGCGCACCCGATGAGCCGCGCGCACCGTATCGGCACGAGCTCCCGCCCGTCGCTCCCGCTGACCCTGGTCATGAGCCTGCTAGCCGTGTACACGCTCCTGCCGCTGGCGTGGCTCGTCATCAACTCGACCAAGACCCAGACGGCACTGCTGTCGAGCTTCGGCCTGTGGTTCTCCGGCGATTTCGCGCTCTGGGACAACATCGTCCAGACACTCACCTACAACGACGGAGTCTTCGTCAGATGGTTCGGGAACACGCTCCTCTATGTCGTGGTGGGTGCCGGCGGCGCGACGATCCTCGCAACACTGGCGGGGTACGGCCTGGCCAAGTTCCGATTCCCTGGTCGGCGCGCGGTCTTCGCGATCGTTCTCGGCGCCGTCGCGGTTCCTGGGGCGGCGCTCGCCGTTCCCACGTTCTTGATGTTCAGCCAGCTCGGCCTGACCAACACCCCGTGGGCGATTATCATCCCGTCGCTGATCAGCCCCTTCGGCCTCTACCTGATCTGGGTCTACGCGTCGGATGCGGTTCCCGGTGAGCTGCTCGAGGCCGCTCGCATCGACGGCGCGGGTGAGCTCCGGACGTTCTTCCTTATCTCGGCCCGACTGCTCGCGCCGGGGTCGGTCACAGTGCTGCTCTTCACCGTGGTCGCGACCTGGAACAACTACTTCCTGCCGCTCATCATGCTGAGCGATTCCACCTGGTATCCCCTCACGGTCGGCCTGAACTCCTGGAATGCCCAGGCATCGACCGCGGGCGGCGAGGCCATCTTCAATCTTGTGATCACCGGATCGCTGCTGACGATCGTCCCGATAGTCATCGCCTTCCTCTTCTTGCAGCGCTTCTGGCAATCAGGCCTTGCGGCCGGAAGCGTCAAAGAGTGACGTCGCAAGAGTGCAATTCCCGGGCATCCCGCCCGACCTCCACAACGCAGTGAAAGGAAACGAACACACAATGATTCGACACAGCAGAGCTCGAAGGATCGCGGGTGTCGCCATCGTCGCGACGCTCCTGGGCGGACTGGCCGCGTGCTCCCCGAGCACGAGCACCGGTGGCGATGTCACCACCGCGACGCAGGCCGAGATCGATGCCGCTCTCGAGAAGGGCGGGACGCTCACTTTCTGGACCTGGGCGCCTCAGGCCAAGGACATCGTGGCCGCGTTCGAGAAGGAGTACCCGAACGTCGACGTGAAGCTGGAGAACGTCGGTACGGGCAACGACCACTACACGAAGCTGCAGAACGCGATCAAGGCGGGAAGCGGTGCCCCTGACGTCGCTCAGGTCGAGTACTACGCATTCCCCCAGTTCGCCCTCTCCGGTGCGCTGCAGGACCTCAGCGGCTTCGGTGCCGCTGACCTTTCCGACCAGTACACGCCGGGCACGTGGGGTTCGGTCGCCATCAACGGCGGCATCTACGGGCTGCCGCAGGACTCGGGCCCCATGGCGATGTTCTACCGCCAGGACGTGTTCGACCGTCTCGGGCTCGCAGTGCCCACCACGTGGGACGAGTACCTCGCCGCGGCGCGGGCCATCCACGCCGAGAACCCCGACCACTACATCGTCAACGACATCGGAGACCCCGGCTTCACCGAGAGCATGATCTGGCAGGCCGGCGGTCAGCCGTATTCGGTCGACGGCAACAACGTCAAGATCAACTTCGCTGACGACGAGGGCACGCAGAAGTGGACAGAGGTCTGGAATCAGATGATCGCTGAGGGACTGGTCGCCCAGATTCCTTCGTGGAGCGACGAATGGTTCAAGGGGCTCGCGGATGGTTCGATCGCGAGCCTCGTTACCGGTGCCTGGATGCCAGGCAACCTCGAGGGCGGGGCGCCCGGCGGTGCCGGCCAGTGGCGCGTCGCGCCGGTTCCGACCTACGACGGCGGTGCAGCGGTGTCGTCCGAGAACGGCGGCGGCGGTGACGCTCTGATCAGCCAGAGCAAGAACAAGCCTCTCGCATACGGCTTCATGCAGTTCCTCAACGGCCCGGAGGGCGCGGCGATCCACGCCGCCGAAGGCGGGTTCCCCTCCACTGTCGCCGACCTCGAGTCGCCCGACTTCCTGGGCTACGAGAGCGACTACTTCGGCGGTCAGAAGATTAACGAGGTGCTCGTTCAGGCGTCGAAGGACGTTCGTCCCGGTTGGTCGTACCTCCCGTTCCAGGCCTACGCGAACAGCATCTACGCCGACAGTGTCGGCCAGGTGTACGCGACCAGCGGCGACCTGAACGACGGTCTCGCGAAGTGGGCGGACAGCAGCATCACCTACGGAAACGACCAGGGCTTCACCGCCTCGGACAAGTAGATTCCACTGAGGAGGGGGTGCGGCGACGCCGTGCCCCCTTCTCGCGCACCAGACAGGAGTTCGGCATGGGCCGGTTCGTCATCGGGGACAATGACTTTGAGCTGGATGGCCAGCCGTTCCGGATTCTGTCCGGTGCCATCCACTACTTCCGGGTACATCCCGAACACTGGAGATCGCGTATCCGTGCGGCTCGCGACATGGGTCTGAACACCATCGAGACCTACGTCGCGTGGAACCAGCACGAGCCGTCGCGCGGCTCATTCGACTTCGAGGGCGGCCGCGATCTCGGCGCTTTTCTCGATGCGGTCGCCGCCGAGGGGATGCTCGCAATCGTGCGGCCGGGCCCTTACATCTGCGCCGAGTTCGACAATGGCGGGCTGCCCTACTGGCTCACCCGGATCCCAGACATCGCCCTGCGCAGCCGCGATCCCCTATTCCTCGATGCCGTCGACCAGTACCTTGCCGAGCTGGCACCGATTCTCGTGCCGAGGCTCATTTCTGCGGGCGGACCGATCGTGCTGCTTCAGGTGGAGAACGAGTACGGGGCGTACGGCAATGACTCCGTGTACATCCGCCACCTTGCCACCACATATGCGACGCTCGGTTTCGACGTGCCCTACGTCACCGTCGACCAGCCCACCGATGAGATGTTGTCCGGCGGTGGAGTCCCCGAGATTCACAAGACGGGGTCCTTCGGGTCGGAGGTCAAAGCGCGCCTGCGAACCCTTCGCCGACATCAGCCCACCGGCCCGCTCATGTGCGGGGAGTTCTGGATCGGCTGGTTCGACGACTGGGGTTCCCATCACCACACGACGTCGACGGAAGTCGCCGCGCAGAACCTCGATGTGCTGCTGGCGTCCGGCGCATCAGTGAACGTGTACATGTTCCACGGCGGCACCAACCTCGGGCTCACGAACGGGGCAAATCACAAAGGCCGATACAACCCGATCTCGACGTCCTACGACTATGACGCGCCACTCGACGAAGCCGGACGGTACACCGCAAAGTTCTGGGCGTTCCGGGAGGTGATCTCGCGGTACGCGCCGGTGCCGGAGATGGCGACCCCCACCGTCCCTGTGTCTTTGGAGTTGACGGTTCCCCTCAGCGAGCAGGTATCACTGGCTTCCGTACTCGGGAAGCTGGGCGATGAGATCGTCACGGAGACTCTGGCCAGCTTCGATGGTGTTGACACCGATGGCCGCCTGGCCCTGTACACCGCCGAGGTCGCAACCCGCCATCTCTCGGTGCTCGAGCTCGGAGAGGTGCGCGACAGGGCGTGGGTGTTCACAGACGGGCGCCCCGTCGGCGCTCTTGCGCGCGACTCCCACGAGCGATCGCTTCTCCTGCCGCCGATCAAAAGCGAGCTCTCGATCCTTGTGGAGGACCAGGGGCGAGTCAACTACGGGGCGAGGCTGGGCGAGCCAAAGGGCTTGATCGGCCCGGCCTCGATTGATGGCGTTGAGATCGGAGGATGGCGGATGCGCCCTCTCGATCTTGCCCGTGTGCCCCAGCTCAAGATCCACGGGACTGCCGGCGATCTCGACGGCCCCGCGCTATGGCGCGGAACCTTTGAGATTGAGGAGCCGCAAGACCTGTTCCTCAGCACGGCAGGCTGGGGAAAGGGGTTCGTGTGGGTGAACGAGGTGCTGCTAGGGCGGTACTGGCGGCGAGGGCCCCAACAAACCCTCTACGTGCCGGGGCCGCTCGTGCACTCCGGCATCAACGCGATAACCGTGCTCGAACTCGAAGTCATGACTGGCCACATTGCGAGATTCGTCGCGGAGCACGACCTCGGCCCGACCGAGAGCTAGAAAGCTCGCAGTAGACAAGTTGCACTGAGCGCCGCCAAAGTGAGACCAGCCCAACTCGGGCAATGAACAGGGGAGAAGGAATGACCAACGTTGAATCCGGCTGGAAGGGCTTCTGGAACCGGGGCGGATGGTGGAAGGCCCTGCTCGTCGTCGCCGTCTACTGGGGCGTCTACGAGTTGCTCGGCCTCGCAATCAGCACCGTGTTCGCCTCGTTCATTGACGCCGCGAACCCGCTGTCCAGCCCCCTGAGCGTGTTCTTCGGGGTTGCGCTCCCGATCCTGATCGCGGGCGGGCTACTGCTGCTCTTCACGTGGTCGGTCGGCTGGCTGCGCGAGATTTTTGGCCCGCAGCAGGTCAAGGGCAAAGGCTGGATGTGGGTCGCCGTCGTGCTGGTGATCCTGCCGATCATCCTGCGACTGATCGGCACGAACTGGTCGGCGTACTCGGTGACGCTCGTTCTCGCGGTGCTGTTTCTCGGCCTGTGCGTCGGCTTCACCGAGGAGCTCGCTACCCGCGGTCTCGCGGTCAACCTGCTCCGCAAGGGCGGTCACGGCGAGCGCACAGTCTTCCTGGTGTCGTCCCTCCTCTTCGCACTGCTGCATGCGGGCAACTTCATCTCCGGGCAGGCACCGCTTGTTGTGGCGATCACGGTGGTCTACACGTTCGGCTTCGGCGCGATGATGTACCTCTCGCTGCGCCTCACCGGGCGCATCGTCTGGGTCATGCTGCTCCACGCCGCGACCGACCCGACGACCATCCTCGCGTCTGGTGGAATCGACGCCCACTCGGACACAACCGGTGGCGCCTCCGGCCTTCTCACATTCGCGGGGCTCTTCAACTACGTCTACATCCTGCTGGCCCTGATCGCGATCTTCCTCGTCAAGAATCGGCAGGCGTCGAAGATTGTCGCGCCGCACGAGCCCACGGCATCGGTCTGACGCGATACGCACTTTTGAGGGGCTCGTCCTATCGCGGCGAGCCCTACAAAAACCCTACAAGTCACCAGGATCCGTAGGGGGTCGACGTGATTCAATCGCACCCAACTCCCGCGTCATTGCGGGAATTCCGGGCAGGTTCCGCCTGTCTTCCGGGCTCCAAATAGGCTTCAAATCCCTCCGGGCGCACTTCGAACAAGCGGGATGTCACTTTCGGGTGACATCCCGCTTTCGCGTCAACTGACTGTTGCGAACCGACGCCCCCGAGTGAACCCGCTACCGCCCCCGCGGCGGGCGCGTCGTTCCGCGGATCCGCAGGGTGGGGTCGAAGGTCTCGTGCAGTGCCTCGGTGCGGCCCTGCAGCCGCTCGAGCAGCATCTCGATCGCACGGGCGCCCATCTGCTGGCCCTTCTGGTCGACCGAGGTAAGCGAGACCTTCGGATGCGCTGCCATGGGCACATCGTCGTAGCCGACCACCGAGATGTCCACACCGAGCTCGGTGATCGCGCCCAAGGCGGCCAGCGCCAGTTCGTCGTGGGCGGCGAAGATCGCGGTGGGCGCGGTGCCCGAGGCGACGGCCTCGCTCAAGATCTCGAGGGCTACCTCGGAGAAGTCGCGGCTGTCCTCGACCCGCGCGATGCGGATGTACTTGGCGCGCCCTGACTCCTCCATCGCGCGGAGGTAGGTGCGCCGGCGCACGTCGTGCGGGGTGTGGGTCTGCTGCTCGCTCTCCACAACCTCGATGCTCAGGTGGAGGATGTCGTCGTGGCCGAGCTCGAACAGGTGGTTCATGATGGCGAGCGCGCCCTTCTCGTCGTCGCCCGCCACGGTGTCGTAGATGTCGGAGAGGTCGTGCCGCCCGAACATGACCACCGGGGTGCGGTCGGCGATGCTCTCGAGCCACTCTCGGGTGACGAGGGGCGCGACGCCGATCACGCCGTCCACCTGCTGGTCGACGAGGGCCTCGATGGCGCGGTAGCCGACCCGGTACCCGGCCTCGGCGGGAGCGATGATGAGCTGGTAGGGCGTGCCGACGAGGGCGCCGGTGGCTCCCAGGAGCACTTTGGCAAAGAAGGGGTTGCCGAAATCCGGTATCTCGATCCCGAGGGTGAAGCTCGACCCGCGCATCGCCCTGGCCGCGACGCTAGGGCGGTAGTGCAGCTCCTCGATCGCATCTCCGACCCGCTGGCGCATCGCCGGGCTCACCCCGTAGGCGTTGCGCAGCACCTTCGACACGGCGGCCCGTGAGACCCCCGCGGCACGGGCGACATCCTCGATAGTCGCCGCGCGTTCGCCGGGCTTGGCCATGGGTCCTCCGCCGCAGCGCGGCCTGAATCAAGTTTCCGCTGTGGGGGGCGGGATTCTGATATTAGCTGTTGTAGATGGATCTACAAACGTGCATAATCGTACCCAGCACATTGTAGATCGCTCTACATTGTGCTTGACTTCCCTCACCCAGCACCCTCGAAAGGACTCTCAATGTTGAGAAAGCACCAGGGAACAAGCCTGCGCCGATCCGCCCTCCGAATCGCAGCGGTCGGGGGTGTGACCCTCCTCGGCATCGGCCTCGCGGGCTGCGCGCCCTCCGGCGACTCGGGCGGCGCCACATCCATAACCTTCCTCGCGGGCGGCAATGACGCGGCCGCGATCGCGCTGGCGAACGGCCTTGTCGATGCCTTCGAGAAGGAGAATCCGCATATCACGGTCAAGATCGATACCCGACCGGCCGGCACCGACGGCGACAACCTCATCAAGACCCAGCTCTCCACGGGCACGATGGACGACGTCTTCTTCTACAACTCGGGCTCGCTGTTCCAGGCGCTCAACCCCGACTCGACCCTCGCGCCGCTGACCGACGAGCCGTGGGTCGCCGACCTCTCCGACGACTTCAAGACCACGGTCAGCACGAAGAACGGCGTCTACGGAGCGCCATGGGGCTCGACGTTCGACGGAGGCATCCTCTACAACAAGAAGGTCTACGAGCAGCTGGGCCTCGAGGTGCCCGACACCTGGGACGACTTCATCAGCAACAGCCAGGCGATCAAGGCCGCGGGCATCATCCCCGTGCTCCAGTCGTACGGTGACACCTGGACGAGCCAGCTGTTCGTACTCGCCGACTTCGCGAACGTCAACGCCGCCGACTCGAACTGGGCAGACGACTACACGGCGAACAAGGCCAAGTTCGTCGACGCTCCCGCGTTCTCGTCGTTCGAGCACACAGCCGAGGTACACGACCTCGGCCTCCTCAACGAGGACTTCGCCTCGCTCACCAACGTCGACGCGCTGAAGCTGCTCGCCACCGGCGCGGCCGCCCAGTACCCGATGCTGACCGCGGTGATCGGCAACGTCATCCAGAACAACCCGGACAACGTCGACGACATCGGCTACTTCGCGATGCCCTCGGACGCGGGCGACTCGCACGCGACGGTGTGGGAGTCGAACGGCGCGTACATCCCGAAGAGCACCACGGGGGCCAAGCTCGAGGCCGCCAAGAAGTTCGTGGCCTTCATCAACTCCCCTGCTGGCTGCGAGGTGCAGAACTCCGCGGGAACCGTAGCCGGCCCGTATGCCATCAGCACCTGCAAGGTTCCGGATGACGCACCCGCGCTGGTCGCCGACCTGCAGACGTACCAGGACGCGGGCAAGACCAGCCCCGCGCTCGAGTTCCTGTCGCCGGTGAAGGGCCCGAACCTGGAGAAGATCCTCGTCGAGGTGGGCTCCGGCATCACCACCGCCGAGGCCGGCGCCGCCCTGTACGACAACGATGTGAAGGCGCAGGCGCAGCAGCTCGGGCTCCCCGGCTGGTAAACCTCTGATCGGGCGGGGCCGCGCGTGCGGCCCCGCCCCCATCCCCCGACAATGACGACGGAGACACACCACATGACGACGGCAGCCCTCGCGCCACCCCGCAAGAAGATGAGATCGACGTATCCGTCGTGGTTCTACCTTCCGGCCGCGGGTCTGTACCTGGTGTTCTTCGCCATCCCCACGTTCGCGTCGTTCTACTTCGCGTTCACGCGGTGGTCGCTGTTCAGCGTGCAGTTCGTCGGGTTCGCCAACTTCGTCACGTTCTTCCAAGACCCGCAGCTCTACAACGCCTTCATCCACACCTTCATCTACGGCTTCCTCACCTCGGGTCTGAAGGTCGTGATCGGGTTCGCACTCGCGGTGCTGCTGACCTCCCCGATCCTCGGCCGCGGATACCTGCGGGCAGTCGTGTTCTTCCCTGTCCTGATCTCGACGATCGGCGTCGGCATCATGTTCAAGTCGCTGCTCGATCCGTTCCACGGGCTCGTCAACGGCATCCTCGGGGTCTTCGGCCTGCCCCAGCCTGGCTGGTTCACCGACCCGAACCTCGCGCTGTTCACCATCGCCGGCGTCGACGTCTGGAAGGGCGTGGGCATCGCGACCCTGATCTTCATGGCGGGCATCGTGGCGATCCCCACCGAGTACTACGAGGCTGCGCGCATGGACGGGGCGAGCCCCTGGCGCATCCTCCGCACCATCACGATCCCGCTGTCGCGCGCCGCCACCGGCACCGTCATCATCCTCTCCCTGATCGGCGGCCTGCGGTCGTTCGACCTCATCTGGGCGACCACCGGCGGCGGTCCCGGATTCACGAGCGACGTCATCGCCTCGGTGATCTACAAGCAGTACCAGGCCGGGTTCTACGGGCTCTCGACGGCGGGCAACGTCGTGCTGTTCATCGTCGTCACCGCGATCATGGTGCCGATCTCGTACTTCATCAACAGAAGGCCGGTCGAGCTGTGAAGCGCCAGCGCATCCGCAAGTGGACTGTCGGCATCGTCGCGATCGCGGTGTCGGTCGGCGTCTTCCTGGTTCCGTTCGCGTTCGTGGTGCTGCAGGCGTCGAAGACCTCGACCGAGGCATCCGACCAGGCGTTCTCGCTGCCCACGCAGTGGCAGTTCTTCGAGAACCTGGTCGCCGTGCTCGCGGCGAGCGACGGGCTCATCTGGCGCGCGTTCCTCAACAGCGCGATCCTGACCGTCGGGTCGGTGGCGATCATGGTCGTCGTCTCGGCGATGGTCGGCTACGTGCTGCAGCGCAAGCGCAGCCGCATCAACCCGGTCGCCAACTTCCTGATCCTCGCCGGTCTCATCGTGCCGCCGGCCGTGGTGCCGACCATCTGGCTGCTGCAGGGCATCGGCCTGTTCAAGACCATGCCCGGGATGATCCTGATCGAGGCCACCTTCGGGCTGTCGTTCTGCATCCTGCTGTTCAGGGCCTTCGTGGGCACCATCCCGAAGGAGCTCGACGAGGCCGCGATCATCGACGGGTCAGGTCCCATCCGGCTCTTCTTCCTCGTCATCGCGCCGCTGCTGCGGCCGGTGATGGTGACCGTGATCGTCGTGCAGTCGGTGTTCGTCTTCAACGACTTCAGCGGGCCGCTGTACTTCCTGCCCGGGTCTGAGAACGCGACTGTGCAGCTGACGCTGTACCAGTTCCAGGGGCAGAACATGAGCTACCCGAACCTGCTGTTCATGGACATGCTGCTGATCACCATCCCGCCGCTCGTGGCGTTCATCTTCTTCAACCGCCAGATCGTCGCCGGCCTCACCAGCGGCGCGGTCAAGGGCTGACCCCTCCCTTCTCGCTCCACAACAACGACAGGAACCACCATGAATTGGCACGCCCGCATGATCGCCGCCGACCTCGATTTCGACGGGGCGCCGCTGTTACGACGAGAGTTCGCGCTCGCCGCCGAGCACGGCGCGGTGCTCTCAGCGAAGCTAACGGTGACGGCGCTCGGCGTCGTCGAGGCGTGGCTCAACGGTCAGCGCGTCTCGCCCGACCTGCTCACCCCCGGCTGGACGAGCTACGAGTGGCGCGTGCGGTACAGCGAGTACGACGTGACCGGGCTCCTCGACGAGACCAACGTGCTGGGGCTCGCCCTCGGCAACGGCTGGTATCGGGGGCGCCTGGGCTGGTCGGGTAAGAGCGGGATCTACGGTGACACGCTCGGGGGGTTCGCGCAGCTCGAGGTCGCCTATGCCGACGGGCACGTCGAGGTGCTCGGCACGGACGGCAGCTGGGCCGCCGGCCCCAGCGCCGTGACCGCCAACGACCTCTACGACGGGCAGACCATCGACGCCCGACGCGACGGCACGGCCTGGCTCGAGCCGGGGTTCGAAGCATCCGGCTGGACGGGCGTGCACGAGCTCGAGTTCGACCTCGCGACACTCGTGCCGAACGCCGGTCCGCCCATCCGGCCGTTCGCCGAGGTAGCCCCGGTGGCCGTCTGGCAGTCTCCCGCCGGCGCCACCCTCGTCGACTTCGGCCAGAACCTCGTCGGCTACGTCCGCGCCACGGTGCGGGGCCCGGCGGGCACCGAGATCGTGATCCGCCACGCGGAGGTGCTCGAGCACGACGAGCTGGGCACCCGCCCGCTGCGCTCGGCGCTGGCCACCGACCGGTACATCCTGAGCGGCCGGGCCGACGTGTTCGAGCCCACGTTCACCTTCCACGGGTTCCGCTACGCCGAGATCACGGGTTGGCCGGGCGAGCTCGCGCCCGGTGACGTGACCGCCGTCGCGGTGGGCTCCGAGCTCGAGCGCACGGGCACGTTCGCGTCGTCGAATCCGCTGCTCGACAAGTTCCACGCGAACGTCGTGTGGGGCATGCGGGGCAACTTCCTGAGCGTGCCCACCGACTGCCCGCAGCGCGACGAGCGCCTGGGCTGGACGGGCGACATCGCCGCCTTCGCCCCGACAGCCGCGTACCTCTTCGACGTCGAGGCCTTCCTCAAAGAATGGCTGGTGGATGTCGCACTGGAGCAGGGTCACGCGAACGGCGTGATCCCGTACGTCGTGCCCGACCCGCTGAAGTACCTCGAGATCCCGGTGGAGATCACCACCGAGCAGGAGTCGACGGCGGTGTGGAGCGACGCCGGCGTCTGGGTGCCGTGGGACCTGTACGAGGCCTACGGCGACAGCGCCGTGCTCGCCGCGCAGTTCGACTCGATGGCCTCGCACGTGCGGCACGTCGAGACGCTGCTCTCGCCGACCGGCCTGTGGGACACGGGCTTCCAGTTCGGCGACTGGCTCGACCCGGATGCCCCGCCCGAGGACCCGGCTGCGGCGAAGGCCGACACCGGCGTCGTCGCGACTGTCAGCCTGTACCACTCGGCGCGGATCGTCGCGGATGCCGCGGCCGTACTCGGTCGGCAGGCGGAGGCCGAGGAGTTCGGCGCGATCGCGTCGAGGCTTCGCGCGGCCTTCACCGAGCACTACCTCGATCACGGAGTCATTCGGAGCGACTGCACGACCGTCTACGCTCTGGCGATCGTGTTCGACATCCTCGACGCTCCGGATGTCGTGTTCGCCGGCAACCGACTCGCCGAGCTCGCTGCGGCCAGCGACTACCGCATTTCGACCGGATTCGCGGGCACCCCGTTCATCTGCGACGCGCTCTCGCAGACCGGCCACCTCGACGAGGCCTACCGTCTCCTGCTGGAGGAGGAGTGCCCGTCCTGGCTCTACCCCGTGACCATGGGCGCGACCACCATCTGGGAGCGATGGGACTCCATGCTGCCGGACGGCAGTATCAACCCGGGCGAGATGACCTCGTTCAACCACTACGCCCTCGGCGCGGTCGCGGACTGGATGCACAGGGTGGTCGGGGGCATCAGCCCCCTCGCGCCCGGGTACAGCGAGGTGCTCATTGCACCCCAGCCGGGCGGTGGCCTGACGGATGTCTCGACAGCGATCGAGACTAGGCGCGGCCGCGTCTCCGTGCACTGGACGATCGCCGACGGGGTTCTGCGCGTTGAAGCCCAGGTGCCCGCGGGAGTGCGGGCGACCGTGCGCTTGCCTGGGCGGGAGCCGTTCTCTCTCGAGGGCGGCACGATCGACGAGACCGTGGCCTGGAGCTAGGGCTCCCGAGCCTCCGCCTCTCCGGCCAGCAGCAGGTAGGCGCTGGCAGTCCAGGAGTAGGCGCGATCGCGCAAGCCCTCACCGGTGACCGCGTCGAAGTTCTCGGCGAAACCCGAGAGTTCGCAGAGGGCGCGGAACCGCTCGCTGACGGTGTCGGCCAGCTCGGTGTATCCGCTGGTTCGGAGCCCCGATTCGATGAGCACCGTGGAGGGCGCCCAGATCGGGCCGCGCCAGTAGCCGTCTGATTCGTAGTGCCCGGTACCGGGAATCTCGGTCGCGGGCCCGAACGCGGTGAGGTGTTCGCGGATGCGCGCGGCAAGTCGCTCACGGATCTGCTCGGGCAGCCGGTCGCCCGCGAGGATCGGCAGCAGCGTGAGCAGGCTCGTCGCCGTGCTCGGCTGGCGCGAGTCTGCACCCCTCGCGATGAGGTCGGTGCCGTCCCAGAGTTCGTCGACGAGGGCGGAGAGGATCACCTGCCGCTCGGAGCGCCAGCCGGCCGAGTCGTGACCGAGCTCGTCTGCGAGACCAGCGAGCACGTCGAGCTGCACTACGAGGAACGCCGCGAGATCGGGAGACTCGATGAGCCGGTCACGGTCGAACGTGGTGGCGTTGTCCCAGCCGCTGTCGTTGCCGTGCTGGTAGTAGGGCAGGGCGTGGCCGTCGACCCGGCGATAGTCGAGCCAGAACCTGGTCCACCGCGAGAGCCTGTCGTACAGGTCCTCCAGCTGAACCTCGGTGAGGGCATCCGCGAATCGCTCGCGCAGTTTGGCGAGCGCCCAGCCGTGGATGGGCGGCTTGACATAGTTGTAGAGGATCTCGGAGTGGGTGACCGAGTCTGGCGGCGCGCCGGTCTCGTCTTGGTGGTCGAACGGCGCCAGGAATTGGTCGAGGGCTATCGAGGGCAGGCCGGGTGCGAGGGCGAGCGCGTTGAAGGCGTGGTCCCAACTCCACACTTTGTCCATCCAGTGCTTCGACATCAGGATCGACTCGCGGCCGAGGTAACCGAGGGGGCGCACCGTCGCCGACCAGAGCACGTAGGCAGCGCGTTCGGCGCCGGGGGTGCGGACGCTCCGCCACGGCGCGATCGCCTCGACGTAGTCGTCGAACTCTCGAGCTGCGGCGGCTACCACCTCGTCGAACGCGCGGGTGGTGGCGTAGGGTCGGCGAGCCGCGGTGAACTCTTCGATGGCCACCTCCCAGTCGCCGTCCTCGGCGACGACGGCCCGTTCGCGCACTCCGAGCGCGCCGCTGCCCTCGACGACGACCGCGCCAGCCAGGGGCGTAATGCGGTAGCGGCGCCCTGTCTCGTACGAGGTGAACACTGCCGAGTCGGTGCCCGGCTCGGTGAACAGATATGTGCCCGTGAACGGGGTGAGGCCGGCGGCGGCATCACTGATCCGGATGCCCAACCCACGCCCGCGAACTCGCACGCTCTCGGTGCCGTCGAAGGCGGCCTCGATGATTCCCGTCTCGTGCGACAGACGCAGCACCGATTCGGTGGCCGTCACCTCCACCTCCACGCGAGCACCGAGGGCCAGAGGCACCAAGGCGAGCACCCCGTGCATGCCGTTCTGGTGCGAGACGAGGTGAAGGTCGTCGGCGCGCGTGTGCAGAGCGACGACGCGAGAGATGTCGAGCCATGACCCCCTGATGCTGAAGGGGATCTCGTCGATGTTGAATGAAGGCATGGTTCTCCTGGGTGAAGGCGGTTGGTGGGCCGCTAGTCCTTGATGGCGCCGGCCGTAACCCCGGCGGCAACGTAGCGCTGGGCCACGACGAGCAAGACGGCTGCGGGAATGGAGGCGACGACCGCGGTGGCCATGATCGCGTTCCAGTCCTGCGTGTTGTTGCCGATGTAGCGGTAGATGCCCATGGTGATGGGCTGGAAGTCGCCGCCCCTGTCGAGCGTCGAGGCGAAGATGAAGTCCGACCACGCCCACAGGAAGGTGAAGAGCGACACGGTCACCACCGAATTGCGGCTCACCGGCAACACGATCGACCGGAACGTGCGCCATGCTCCAGCGCCATCGATCTTCGCGGCGGCGATGAGCTCGTCGGGGATGCCCGACATGAATGCCGTGAAGATGAGAACCCCGAACGGCACCGCGAGTGTCGAGTCGGCGAGGATCAGCCCACCTGGCGTATCGAGGATGCCCCAGCTGTTGAAGATCAGGTAGAACCCCATCGCCATGATGATCCCGGGGATCATCTGTGCAGTCAGCAGGACGAAGCTCAGCGTCGTAGCTCCACGGGGCCGCAGCTTGGCCAGCGCATAGGCCGCGGGCGCCGAGAGCACGAGGGTGAGGAGCACGGTCCCGAGCCCGATGACGAGGCTCGTGCCGAGGTAGGGCAGCTGCTCGCCGAGCACGCGCGTGTAGCCCTCGAAGTTCGGGTTCACGGGGAAGAGGTTCGGCGGATCCTTGCGGAGGTCGGTCGGCTGGGTGAGCGAGACGTTGACCATCCAGTACAGGGGGAACAGCATGATCGCCGTGAGGACGACACCAATCGCCGTCGATGTCAGGGAGCGTTTCTTTCTCATCGGTGCCGCTCTCATGCTCTCGCCATTCGCGTCTGCAGTCGGATGTAGATGAAGCCGAAGACGAAGGCCAGCAGGATGAGCAGGTTCGCCACGGCGGCCGCGGGGCTCAGGTCGGGTGAGCCGCTACCGAACCCCAGCCGGTACGACCAGATGGCGAGGGTGGTCGACGAGTTGCCGGGGCCACCCCTGGTCATGATCCAGATGATGTCGAAAACCTTGAGCGTGTAGACCAGCCCGAGTAGCAGCGTGATCGCCGAGACCGGGCGCAGGAGAGGGAACGTGATGCGCCAGAACACCTGCCAGCCGTTGGCGCCGTCTAGCGATGCGGCCTCGTAGACCTCGTCCGGGATGTTCTGCAGCCCGCTGTAGAGCAGCACGAGGTTGAAGGGGATGCCGATCCAGATGTTGGCGATGAGGACGGAGACCATGGCCCACTGAGGGGACGTGAGCCAGTTGATCTGCGGGATGCCGACGGCGCCGAGCAGCGAGTTGATCACGCCGGAGTCGCTGTTGAGCATCCATGCCCACACCGACGCGGAGACGAGCAAGGGCAGAAGCCACGGCACCAGGAAGAGGGCACGCAGCGTCGAGCTGAGCGGAAACTTGCGGAAGAAGAACACGGCAAGGGCCAGGCCGATGGTGAACTGGAAGGCTATCGAGACGATCGTGAAGACTGCCGTGTTGAGGATCGCCGGCCCGAAGGTCGAGCTCGTGAGCACCTCGACGTAGTTGTCGAAGCCCACAAAGTCGGCGGTTCCGTCGATGAACGAGCGCAGGGTGTAGTCACGGAAGCTCAGGTCGAGGTTGCGGTACAGCGGGTACGCGTAGAACACGACGAGGTAGATGACGACGGGGGCGATGAAGGCCCAGGCCACGAGCTGGGCCCTGAGCCCCTGCCCTTGGTGCTTGCGGCGCAGGGGGAGGGGGGCGGCATCCATGGACGCGGATGCCGCCCCCCGTGTGGTGCCACGCACAGCCGACCCGTCGATGGCCTTGATGACTGACATGGCAATTTCCTTACGTGAGGGTGAGCTGTGTTACTTGAGCTTCTCGGCGGCAGCGGCCTGTGCCGCCGTGAGGGCGTCGGCCGGGGAGGCCGCACCGCTCAGGGCGTTCTGCACTGCCGTGTAGAGCTGCTCGGAGATGATGCCGTACGAGATGCCGAGGTTGTCGGCGGTGCGCGGCTTCGCGTCTCCGACGGCACCGATCCAGAACTTGAGGGTCGGGTCGGCGGCGAGCTGGGCAGCCTGTCCGTCGGCGGTCGGGGCGACGTACCCGAGAGCGTCGGCGCCGGCGGAGCCGTCGCTCAGGCACTCGACGATCTTGGCCGAGGTGGCGTAGCGCGAGGCATCCTTCTGCACCGGGATCGTGATGAACTCACCGCCGGTCGGAGCGGGAGCCGCGCCACCGTTGATCCCCGGAACCTGAATCGACTTGTAGCCTGCCGTGTCCGCGTCGCTCTTGAACCAGGAGCCGTTCTCGGCGAAGCCGAACTCGCCGGTCTTGAACTCGTCCCAGCTCGTGCCCTGCGTGTTGGAGATGACCGAGTTGGGCGCGTAGCCCTTGTTCACCCAGTCTGTCCACAGCTGCAGGGCGGACTCGGCCTCGCTCGAGTCGAGCTTCGTGAGATCCGCCCCCGCGCCCCAGAACCAGGGGAGGAACTGGAAGGAACCCTCCTCCGTTCCGACCGCAGAGAACGTGATGCCCTTTTTGCCGGATGCCACGATCTTTTCGAGCGCTGCGGTGAGTGACGCGTAGTCGGTCACGGAGGCGATGTCGACGCCCGCAGCCTCGAGCACGGTGGGGTTGTAGTAGAGGCCGAGGGTGTTGGCTCCTACGGGAACGCCGTAGACGTCGCCATCGATCTCACCAGCGCTCAGGATGTTCGGCTCGATGTTCGAGACGTCGAGCCCGTTCTCGGCGGCAGTGGTGAGGAGCCCTGCATCCGCGAGTGTCGAGACCTTGGGGTTGTCGACCATGGCAATGTCGGGAAGGTTCGCGGCGGCGGTCGTCATGTCTTTGACGGTGTCGCCCGTGTTGCCCGAGTTCCGCTCGATCGAGATGTCGAGGGTCGTGGCGCAGGCGTCGATGGCCTTGGCCCATGTCGACGAAGCGTCGCGGTCGGGGTACGGGTCCCAGAGCGTGTAGGTGCCGCCTGCGGAGTCACCCCCGGTGGTGGCGGGTGTCGAGCACGCGGCGAGCGTGCCGACGAAGGCCGTGGCCAGGAGAAGGGCAGCGCCTGCGCGCACCCGATGGGTTGTGGTGATCACGATATTCCTCTCTGAATACTGCATCTGTGGGTGGTGCGGGTGTCGAACCGGTTCGACAACGCCCCTGCGAAAAGCGCACTGAGCGCTCCTCCGCTCAGGCGGTGCTTCCTCGATCCACTAACTCGGGTGCGATGAACTTCACGACCGCCGGACCTGCCTGGTCGGGGTCGATGATTCGTCGCACCAGCTGCTGGACCGCGAAACGGGCCAGTTTGTCGGGCGAGCTCTCCACTGCGGTGTACTCCAGTGAGAAGATCCGCCCGAAATCGCGGGAGTAGAGACTGATGACGGAGAGGTCCCGCGGGACCACGACGCCTCGAGCCTGAAGAACTATCGGGAGCGCGGCGATCGTTGCGTCGTTGTGCACGATCAGGGCCGTCGCGGTGGGGCGGGCATCCAGAATCGCGTTGATGTTCGTGGTGATCGCGGGTTGCTGCGACTCGCCGTAGTAGGTGTGGATCCGGATGCCGTAGCGGCCGGCGCGCTCAACGGCGGCATCCCTGAACCGCCAGCCGTAGGCGCCACCACGGTCGAAGACGTGCTGCGGTGGGCTGATCAGGATGATCTCGCGGTGGCCCATGCCGTAGAGGTGATCGACTATCACCCGCGCTGACTCGCCGAAGTCGAGGTCGAATACGTCGAGGTCCTCGGTGTCGCCCGGCAGTCCGATGAGCGCTCCGGGCTGGCGAGCGGCGCGCAGCGGCACGAGGCGCGGATCCTGGTGGGTGACGTCGAGCAGGACGACACCGTCAACCATGTTCGACGACGTGATGCGCTTGACAGCGGATGCGCCATCCGTGTCGGTGACGAACAGCACGTCGTAGCCCAGCTCGCGTGAGACGTCGGAGACCGAACGGATGTATTGCAGCATTGCCGGCGCGAACTCGTCTTGGTGGAACTGCGAGAGGAGCCCGAGGGACATGGTTTGCGACGTTGCGAGCGCCCTGGCGCCAGCATTTACGGTGAAGCCGAGAATCGCAATCGCATCCTCGATACGTTCTCGAGTTTCGCGCGAGATCGAACGTTTCCCCGAGAGGGCGTACGACACAGTGCTGCGGGAGACCCCCGCCGCCTTGGCCACATCCTCGATGGTTGCCACGTGTTTTCCCTTGCTCGTCGTCGAACCGCTTCGATGAAAGTAGCACCACGAAGTGGCCAGTGCAAGCTTCGTGTAGTCGAATATGCCTTGGCGCTCGTGGTGGAGCCCACAATGCATGCTTCGCGTGCGGTGAACCAGGCAGCGAGCAACGAAACCCGCCTCTTGACCCTGTCCGATGAGGCGGTTACGGTGATCGAACCGGTTCGACGCTGGTGGCCCGCGGTGGAACAGCGAGACGCCCGTCGTTCTTCACATCAAAGCAAAGGAGCTCATTGTGAGAAGAAAGCGTTATGTCCTCTCGCATCGGTCGGGTCCTCGCTGCGGCCCTGCTGGTGCCCGGCCCGGCAGCCTGGGCGGCAGGGAGCACCCTTGTCGTCAACGCCGGCGGTGTTCTGCGCCCGGTGACACACGTTGCCGCGGGCGGTCTGTACGGCCTGGCGGACTCGACGACGCCATCCGTGGCTCTACTGCAGCCCCTGCAGCTCAGGCAGCACACGCAGCCACCGCCCGGAGTACAGCAACTCGGAAATGGCGCGACAGTTCCCGTCGGCGATGCTCTCAAGGTCGCCTCCACAGTTATCGCAACCGGTGGCCAGCAGTACATTCGCATGCCGGACATCTACCCCGACTTCCCTTACCGCTGGGTGAGTTGGGACGACTGGCTGCAGAAGGTCAACAAGATGGTGGACGACCGGCTCGCCGCGACCTCCACGACCAACGTCAACGGCTGGGAGATCTGGAATGAGCCGGATGGAACCTGGGACACAGCCAAGGCCGGCCCCTATAACGACGGCTGGACGAGGACCTATCGAGCGATTCGCGCGAAGGACGCCGTGACGCCGATCATCGGCCCGGGCACCACCATCTACAACCACGACTTCATGCGATCGTTCCTCGAGAACGCCAAGGCGACAAACACGCTGCCCGATGTGATCGTGTGGCACGAGCTCTCTCAGGGGTGGCAGGGGATCGACGAGCACGTGGCGGACTATCGAGCACTCGAGTTGTCGTTGGGAATCTCCCCGCGTCCCATCTCGATCAACGAGTACGCGTGGCCCGATCAGGTCGACGTGCCGAGCGCCGCACTTCACTACATCGCTCAGTTCGAACGGACCGGCGTACACGACGCCGAACGGGCCTACTGGTTCGAGGCGGGGACGATGAACGGACTGGTCTACCAGGGCAGCCCCACCGCGTCGTACTGGATGTACAAGTGGTACGGCGATATGGCGGGCAACATGCTTCCCGTGACGGCCTCCGGGGACCTGGACGGGATCGCGTCCCTCGACGCCACTCGGAAGATCGTCAATGTCGTGTTCGGCGGCGACTACGGCAACAACACCGTACGGGTTGATGGCCTGGCAGGTTTCGGTACCCAGGTGCAGGTCACTCTGACCACCGCTCCGTATTCGGGCAGGAACGTCGCGGTAGCCGCGCCCACGGTTATCTCGACACAGACCCTTCCCGTCGTCAACGGGTCCGTGAGCATTCCGGTCGTCAACCAGGATGCTCGACAGAGCTACCAGGCCCTGATCACGCCTGTCGGCGGAGCCCTTACGTCATACCAGCAGGTCTACGAGGCTGAGAATGCGACAGTCGTGAACGCGCAGCGACGCAGCGCCGCATCCGCCTCCAATGGTGGTTACGTCGGGGGTATCGACGGACTCGGAGACATGCGATCTCAGAGTTTCGTCGACTTCATCGTCAATGTGCCTGCTGCTGGCAGTTACACGATGGCGATCCGATATGCGAACGGAACCGGATCGAACTCCACACAGGGGCTCGCCTACAACGGCGGCGCCTGGTCGACTGTGACCTACCCACCCACGGCGGGATGGGCACAGTTCGGCACGACGACCGTATCGGTGAACCTCAAAGCCGGGTACAACACGATTCGGCTTGCTAAGGGCTCGCCCTTCTTCGCCGGAGGAACAGGGTTTGCTGAGCTCGATTCCATCTCACTGACGAGGTAGCCCGCTAGGGGACGACGAGATCCGAGTGGCCAAGCGGACTCCCGATCGATGGCCGGCCGGCGGTTCCGCTGCCGGTCGGCCATCTCACTCCACGAGCGTGCCCGCCACCGACACCTCCGCGCCCACGAGCTCGGCGATCTCCGCCGTTGACATCTCTCCAGAACCGACGTTGACTCGACTTCGTGCGCGAAACGAGGGAGGACGAGGCCCTTCTGCGTGATTCCGCTGCACTCAGCGGCGTGCGGCTGCGCTACCGCGGCACACTTGATCCGGCCGATGTGCTGCGCTGGCGGATCGACCCGGCCGCGCTCGGCTCCGACGGATCGCGGAGTCCCGTCGCCAGAGCCGACGACCTGAGGCCTCTCATCTACGGCCGCGCCGACACCCCGGAGCGAGTCCGCGCGCGCGATGAGGCGGCCGCACAGGCTGAGACATTGCTCACCGGATGGGCGGCGGACACCGCCGCGCTCGACGCCGCTATCGCGGCGCCGAACGTCGGGGTTTTGCGACCGCGACCGGCCAAAAGGAAGGTCTCCGCGCCGTGGATCGCGGCCGTCGCGGTCGCGGTCGTGGTCGTGATTGCCACGGTGCTGCTCCTGCCGCGCGGGCAGGAGCCTGTGGCTGCCCCCACGCCCAGCGCGAGCCCGACGGCCTCGGCCACGCCGAAGCCGGCACCCACGCGGACTGTGCCGCCCGCATCCGTCGCCCCTCCGCCTGTGATCACCGCGCCGACGCCCGAGGTCGTCGACGACCGGCCGGACTACTACGAGCAGAACATCTACATGATGCAGGAGGTGCCGATCAACGGTGCTCCGATGGACAATGCGAACTGCGCGGCGACGGTCGACGACTACGGGGTTCCGCTCTACTGTGTCGTCGCGAGTGGGGACGTGTTCGACGTCATCGCCAAGCGGTTCGACCTGGGGCCGACGTACCTGGCGTCGATCAACGCCGTGCGCCGCGAGGAGCCGACCGTGCTCTACGTCGGCGACGTCATCAACTTGAGCGCCAACACGATCCTGCGGGTCGGCGACCAGAACGGCGTCGTCTACAACTACACCGACCGGATGCCCGACCCGCACGTCGAGCAGTACTGACCTACTCCACCAGCTTGCCCGCCACCGACACCTCCGCGCCCATGAGCTCGGCGATCTCCGCCGGGATCGGCGGGATCGTCTCGCGCTCCACCCCGGCGGGCGACCACACGAGGTTCACCTGCAGCTCGGGGTCGATGTCGGGGTAGTCGCTGCGGTTGTGGCATCCGCGAGTCTCCCGACGCTCGAGGGCCGCCTCGAGTGTTGCGCGCGCGGCGAGGGCCGCCGACTTGAGGTCGAAGGCGTGGGCGAGGTCCTGGTATCCGGCGATGTCGGGGTGCACGCCGACATCCGGGATTCGGGCTTCGATGGCGTCGAGCTCGGCGAGGCCGGCGAGCAGCCCTGCTTCGTCGCGAACGACGCCCGCATGCTCGGTCATCGTGTTCCGGATGGCCCGCTGCAGTGCCCGGACGTTCTCGGTGCCGTCGCTTCCGAGCAGGGCATCGATCTCGTCGCGCGCCACGGTCACGGCCGCGGCCGAACGGGCCTGCGCGGTGAGGCCCGCGGAATACGTGGCCGCGGCCTGGCCGACGATCCGCCCGAAGACGAGCAGTTCGATGAGTGAATTGCCACCCAGCCGGTTCGCGCCGTGGAGGCCGGAGGATGCCTCGCCGATGGCGTAGAGGCCGGGAACATCCGTGCCGTGGTCCTCCGGGCGCACCCACACGCCGCCCATCGAGTAGTGCGCGGTCGGCGCGATCTCCATGGGCGAGACCGTGATGTCGAGCATCTGCAGCTCGAGCATGGTCTGGTAGACGCGCGGCAGGCGGGTCATGATCGTCTCGCGCGGCAGGTGGGAGACATCCAGCCAGACGCCGCCGTTGGGCGTGCCGCGGCCCTCCTTGATCTCCGTGTAGCAGGCGAGGGCGACGCGGTCGCGGGTGGAGAGCTCCATGCGCTCCGGGTCGTACTTGGCCATGAAGCGCTCGCCGAGGGCGTTGGTGAGGATGCCCCCCTCGCCTCGTGCGGCCTCCGAGATGAGGGTGCCCGCAGCGCTCTCGGGCTCGATGATTCCGCTCGGGTGGAACTGCACAAGCTCGGGGTCGCGCAGTCGCCCACCCGCCTCGACGGCCAGGCGGAACGAGTCGCCCGTGTTCTCGTCCCGTCGGGACGACGTGCGGCGCCAGATGCGGTTGTGGCCGCCCGCCGCGAGGATGACGGCATCCGCGTGGATGAGGTATCGCGTGCCGGTCTCCTGGTCGAAGCCGTACGCGCCGAACACTGCGCCGTCGTCGTTGACGAGGATGCGCGTGACGTACACGGTGTCGAGGATCGGCACCTCGAGCTGCGCCGCCCGGTTGATGAGGGTGCGTTGGATCTCGAGACCCGTGTAGTCGCCCGCGAACGCCGTGCGACGGTAGGTGTGGGCGCCGAAGAAGCGCTGGGAGATGCGCCCGTCGTCTTCGCGCGCGAACGGCATTCCGTAGCGCTCGAGGTCGTCGATGCCGCGCGCCGCACCGGAGGTGACAATCTCGACGGTGTGCGGGTTGGCGAGCAGGTAGCTCTCTTTGAGGGTGTCGGCGGCGTGCTGCTGCCAGCTGTCGTCCTCGTCCATGGTGGCGAGGGCGGCGTTGATGCCGCCCGCGGCCAGTGAGGTGTGGGCATCCGACTTGGGGCGCTTGCCGAGGGCGAGCACGTCGACGCCGAGTTCCGCGAGTTCGATGGCGGCGCGCAGTCCCGAACCCCCCGTTCCGATGACGAGGACTGTGGTGGAGATCTGGCGCTCGGTGATGGTCATGATTCAACGCTAGATACGCACGGATGATTACTCCAATGCATATTGAGAGTCATGTCGATACGCTGAACGTATGAATCTCGAGCAGCTGGGCAGTTTCGTGGAAGTCGCTCGCCTCGGTAACTTCACGAGGGCCGCCGAGCAGTTGCACCTCACTCAGCCCTCGCTCAGCCGGCAGATCGCGACGCTCGAGAACGATCTCGGCGCCGAGCTCTTCCATCGCGCGCGAGGCGGCAGCCGGCTCACGGCGGCGGGCGAGTCACTGCTGCCCCTCGCCCGCCGGATGCTCGCCGACGCGGACTCGGCCCGTCGGGAGCTCGCCGAGCTCGCCGGACTGCAGAGGGGCAAGGTGCGCCTGGGCGCAACACCCACGCTGTGCATCAGCCTCGTTGCGGAAGTGCTGAGCGTGTTCCACGCCGCCCATCCGAACGTCGAGTTGCACCTGTCGGAGCAGGGGTCGAGGCAGCTCCTCGACGAGCTCGAAGCGGGTGAGCTCGACATCGCGATGATCACCACGTCCGATTCCTCGTCGACACAGCGTCTCACCGTGACGCCCTTGCTGACCGAGGAGCTCGTGGTCGTGTCGTCGGCCGCGGCCCCTGCCCTGGTGGAACGGGACGCGATCCGGCTCGACGCCGTGGCGGCCCTGCCCCAGATCGTCTTCGCGGAGAGCTACGACCTGCGCAGCACCACGGATGCGGCATTCCTCGCCGCCTCTCTGACGCCGAACGTCGTGCTGGAGGGAGCTCAGATGGACGCCGTGCTGCGCTTCGTCGAACTCGGGCTGGGGGTCGCGATCGTGCCGGCGATGGTGCTGATCGACCGACCCCAGCTGCGGTCTGTTCGGCTCGAAGAGCCCTCGCTCACGCGGACCATCAGCCTCGCGAGTCCCGTCGACGTGACGCTCGCGGCGGCGGTCGGCGCACTGCAGAGCACGATCGCGCTCACCGCCACGGCCTTCGCCGCGAGGGCCGGCGCGAGCATGCGCGTCGCGGGGTGACGAGGCCAGCGGCCCTCACGCGCTCTGCCGCGACAGCGCATCCCGCAGCTCGCCGCGAGCCTTCTGGTATCGCGTGCGTGCCGTGGACGCCTGGATGCCGAGGATCTGCCCGGCCGCGGCAACGGTGAAACCCTCCCAGTGCACGAGCCGGATGAGCTCGGCCTGGTCGGCGGGCAGGCGCGAGATCGCGTCCCGTACCTCGAGACCGTGGTCGGACGGATTCTCGGCCGCAGACTCGGCGGCCAGGACGGCTTTCAGCCGGTCGGCGAGCCGGTTGCGTCGCCGCTCGCCGCGCGAGATGTTGGCCAGCACGTTGCGCGCGACGCCGAAGAGCCACATCCGTGCCTGCTCGGGGTCGGGCGGCAGGGCAGCCGCGCGGCGCCAGGCGGCGACCATGACCTCGGCGAGGGCATCCGCCGCGTCCTCCCTCGGCAGGCGGCGCTCGAGGTACTTCAGGAGGTCGGGAGACTCGCGATCGAGGGCGTGGGCGAGAGCATCCGTCGCGCTGCTCACAGGTCGGCGCCGGGGCAGCGCGGTTCAGACTGCAGCGTCGAGGACGGGTCGACACCGGTGAGGCCCTGCCGGGCCAGGTCGTCGTCCATGGCGGTGACGACCACATCCCAGACCGCCGTCGCGTATTCGCGGTCTGCGCTGTAGAACGCTGTGCCGTAGCCGCCCGGAACTACCGTGCCGTCGTCGTTGACGTGGATCTCGTCGCCAGCACGATGGTGATCGATCGCCCGCTGGATAGCCTCGGGTGTCAGGAGGCCCTGGATGTCGGTGCTCCGGAAGAAGTTCTCGGTGGCGTCGGTCACTGCCTGAACGTCGCCGGTGACGCCGCCGACGCGCTGCTCGCACTCGATGCCGCTCGGCAGCGTGTAGGTGAACGAGGCGACCGAGTCGTTCTCGGCCCACGGGAAGTACCAGGCGCCCGCGGCTGCTGCGGCGGCAGCCGACCCGCCGATCATCAGTACGGCGGCGAGCCCGGCCACGGCGGGGCGCCCCCAACCCCGACGCCGCGGGCTGGCAGCAGTGTCTGCGCGAAGCCGTTGCAGCTCGCTCGCCACCTCCGGCGTGATGTGCGACGTGTATGGCGCCGACTGGTCGAGCACCTCGTCGAAGTGGTCCCTGCTCATGTGGTCTCCCTAGGATTCGTCTACACCCTGAACATGTCCGGTCGAGGCGAAAACGTCTGCGGTGATCTCAGGGGGGTTCCTCGAGCGCCCTCACGCAGGCCGTGAGGCCGTGAGCCAGGGCCGCCGCGTCGTCCGCGGGGAGGCCCGCGAGCATCCGGCGCTCGACGGCGTCGACGAGCTCCTGGGCGGCGGTGAGAACGTCGGCGCCCGCATCCGTCAGCAGGGTGGGAAGTGCGCGTCCGCTTTCTGCTCGGGATGGCCGTGCCACGAGCTCGCGGTCGATCAACTGCTGCAGCATCGAGTTCATCGACTGCCGTGTGACGAAGGTGGATCGCGCCAGGGCCGCGGCGGAGATCCCCGGCTCGCGGCGGAGGTGGTGCAGGCACGAGTACTGGGAGACCGAGAGGTGCAACGGCCTCAACGCCTCCTCCATGCGGAGGTGGAGGAGCGACTGCGCATGCTTCACGAGATAGCCGATCTGCGGGGACGTCTTGACCATGTCAGTATCCTGACATACTCTTGTATGTAAGGAAACTGACATAAGGAGCTCCACCATGGCCGTCACCGGTCCCGACTTCATCGCCCTCCAGGTGCGCGACCTCGAGAAAGCAGCGGCCTTCTACGAGGAGGTCGTGGGGCTCACTCGCGCTCCCTTCTCGCCGCCGCACGCCGTGGTCTTCGACACCCAGCCGACTTTCGCCGTTCGCGAGCCAGCTCCGGGCGTCGACCTCGAGGCCGGGCCCGCCGGCCTCGGCGTCGCACTGTGGCTACACGACCCCGAGGCCGTCGCGCTTCACGCGACAGTCGCTGCGGCCGGCGCCGTCGTGGTGCAAGAGCCGTTCGAGGGCCCGTTCGGCATGACGTTCGTGTTCCAGGACCTCGACGGATACCTCGTGACCGTGCACGACCGCGGCACGCGCGGCTAGCGGTTCCCAGTTCCCGCACCGGTCCCGCGGGCTAGCGTGGGGGAGTGAACACTCTCGAGAAAGCCCGCGCCCTCCGCGACCTGTACCAGGCACCCGAAATCGTTCGGGTCGTCAACGTCTGGGACGCCATCTCCACCAAGGTCGTCTCCGACCTGCCCGGCACCAAGGCCATCGCTACGGCGGGCCACTCCATCGCCGCGAGCCACGGATACGAGGACGGCGGGATGCCCCTGCAGGTCGCGCTCGACGCGGTCGAGGTCATCGTGAAGGCCACGGAGTTGCCCGTCACCGCCGACCTCGACGACGGCTACGCCGAGCCGGGCGAGACCATCCGTCGTGCCATCGCCATCGGGGTCGTCGGCGCGAACGTCGAAGACCGGCTCAAGCCGTTCGACGAGTCGGTAGCGCGGGTCCGCGCGATCATCGCCGCGGCCGAGGCGGAGGGTGTGCCATTCCAGTTGAACGCGCGCACGGACGCCATCGCCCGCGGAACCGGTCCGCTGAGCGAGCGGCTGCCGGAGGCCATCAAGCGCGGACAGGCTTTCCTCGACGAGGGAGCGGCGCTCGTGTTCATCCCAGGGCTCACGGATCGCGCATCCGTCGAGCAGGTCGTCGCCGAACTCGGGCGCAACACGGTGAGCGTCATCGGGCTGCCCGGCGCGCTCACGGCGGCGGAGTACGAGGAGCTCGGAATCGCGCGCATCTCGTACGGGCCGCTCGTGCAGCGGGTGACGCTGCTCGCGCTCCAAGACCTCGCGAACGACCTCTATGGATCGGGAGTCATCCCGGAGAACCTGCCAGCGCTCAACTGAGGTCGCTAGGGCCTCGAGCTGCCTGTACCGTTCATGGTACGTAGCATGATGAGGAGGACTCCGGTGACCGTGACCCAGGCCGACGTCGCGCAGCGCGCGGGTGTGTCGCAGCGCACGGTGTCGAACGTCGTCAACGGGCTGACCTCGGTGAGCCCCGACACGATCGAGCGCGTGACCGTCGCGATCCGCGAACTCGGGTACACGCCGAGCCTCGCCGCACGCAGCCTGCGGGTCGGGCGTTCCGGCGTTCTGCAGCTCGTCGTGCCCGAACTCGACGTTCCGTACTTCGCGGAGCTCGCCCGTGGCGTGATCAAGTGCGCGGAAGACCAGGGCTACGCCGTCATGGTGCGGCAGACCCTCGGCAGCCGCGAGCGGGAGCGGGATGCCCTCGAGGGGTCAGCCGCGGAGTACGCGGAGGGCACCATCCTGAGCGCCGTGGGCGAGATCGACGAGCTCATGGCGGGCCGTGCGCTACGTTCCCCCGTCGTGCTCATCGGCGAGCGGACGGGCATGGGCCTCGTCGACCACATCGGCATCGACGACGTCGCTGCGGCCGCGAGCGCCACCAACCACTTACTCGAGGCCGGATGCCGCAGGGTGGCGTTCGTCGGCGCCCACCCCGACTCGTCCCTGCGCATGGCAGCCCTGCGATACCGCGGCTACGAGCAGGCCCTGCGTGCCGCGGGTATCTCGGTCGACCCGGCCTTGGTGGTGCAGACCGGCTCGTACCACCGCCGTGACGGCGAGGCCGCGATGGCCGCCCTGCTCAGCCGCGATGACCGCCCCGACGGCGTGTTCTGCGCCACCGACCTGCTCGCCCTCGGTGCGATCCGCGCGGCCTACGAGCGCGGCTTGCGGGTGCCAGACGACATCCGGGTGGTCGGCTTCGACGGGCTCGAGGAGGGGCGCTACTCGATCCCCGCGCTCACGACCATCGAGCCCGACAAGCAGCGGCTGGCGCAGGTGAGCGTCGAGACGCTTCTGGCTAGGATCCGGGCCCGCGAGGCCGGTATCGATACCGTGGAGGTGCGGGATGTGTCGATTCCTTTCGCCCTCGTCGTGCGCGAGTCGAGCATCCGGGTCTGATCCACCCCGCTCGGGAATACGGCTTTACTACGTAGCATGCTACGTGGTATCTTCCTCAGTACCGCTTCATGCGGAGCGGTTTACCCAGCACTGACAAAGGAGTTCTGATGGGACAGCAGCACAGAAGGGCGCTCGCCACACTCGCGGCAGCAGCCACCCTGGCAGTGATCGTCACGGGGTGTTCGACCGGAGGCGATTCCGCCGACGGATCCAGCACCGTCCGGGTGATGCTGTGGGGCAACGACCAGGACATCAGCTCGATCAAGGACGCGGCAGCGGGCTTCGAGACGGCGCATCCGGAGATCACCATCGAGTGGGAGACGGGCGACTGCGGCGTCGACTACGCCACCTGCAAGACCCTCGCCGCCGGTGACACCCTGCCCGACGCCTTCGTCATGGGCACGTGGGGCTACTACGACGCCGTGCGCGACGGCCTCATCGCCGACGTGACCCCGTACCTGGAAAAGGCGGGAATCCCGAAGAGCGACTTCACCGCTCCGGTCATCGACGCGCTCACCGCCGCCGACGGTGGGCTGTACGGCCTGCCGATGGGCTATAACGTGCAGTCGCTGTTCTACAACAAGGACATGTTCGACGCGGCAGGCCTCGCCTACCCGCCGGCCGACGGCTCGTACACGTACGACGACCTGCGCGAGTGGTCGAAGAAGCTCACCCTGGACGCGGCAGGCAACGACGCGACCTCGTCGGCCTTCAGCGTCGACCAGACCAAGCAGTGGGGCTACTTCAACTTCGCCGCCCTTCCGATCCCGCAGGGTTACCTGCCCGTGCTGTCGGCCTTTGGCGGCGCAGTGCTCGGCGGCGAGAACCGCGACCAGTGCGAGATCGACACCCCCGAGACCATCGCGGGCTTCCAGTGGCTGCAGGACGTGATGTGGACCGACCACTCCGCCATCACGCCGCAGCTGCAGCAGGAAGACTCGGGCAACAACCGCTGGGTCAACGGCACCGTCGCCATGCAGCAGGGATCGCACGACCAGGTCGTCGCCGTGCAGGCGCAGAACCCCGACCTGAACTACGGGATCGCGGCACTGCCGGCCGGCCCCGCGGGCAACGCGAGCCTGTGGCAGGCGCACATCTGGACCATCGCCGAGCAGTCGAAGGTCAAGGACGCCACGTGGCAGTTCGTGCAGTACATGAGCACCGAGGGCGCAGGCAAGCAGATGGGCCTCATCCCCGCCTACAAGGATCTCGCCGCCGGTGACGACTTCGCTACGGGCGCGGGCGAGCCCGCGGACCTCGTGCAGGCGCAGATCGAGCCCGCGTCGTGGCCGCTGTCGGTGACCAACACCGACCCCGCGGGTGTGTGGGGAGTGGTCTCGAGCCAGGACGGCATTGCGCCAGCCCTCGAGAACATCTTCCTCAACAAGATGAGTGCCAAGGATGCCCTGACCGGCCTGTGCGCGTCGACTGTCGGCCCGCTGCTCGCCAACGCCGGATAACCGCACAGCACACGTGAACGAGAGAGCCGAGCCATGACCGACACAGCGCGGAAACCCCAGCGGCGCGGGCGCAGTATCGCCAGCCGACGGGCCCGCACAGCACTCCTGTTCGTGGCACCGCAGGTCTTCGGCCTGTTGGTGTTCACGGCGGGGCCGCTCGTGGCATCGCTCGGCCTCTCGTTCACCAACTGGGACCTCGTGGCCCCGGCGCCCACCTTCACGGGGCTGGAGAACTGGACGCACCTGTTCTCCGACGCGCGCATCCCCGCGGTGCTGTGGAACACTGTGCGGTTCATCCTCGTGGGCACCACCTCGTTCCTCGTGTTCTCGCTCATCGCGGCCCTGCTCACCTACACGCCCCGCCGCTTCGTGGGGCTCTACCGGGCCGCACTGTTCCTGCCCTACGTGCTGTCGCAGATCGCCGTCGGCGTGGTGTGGCGGTGGATGTTCAACAGCCAGTCCGGGCCCGTGACCAACCTCGTGGAGCTTCTCGGCATCCCGAGTCCTGACTGGCTGCTCGACCCCGCCACGGCCATGCCCTCCATCGCCATGGTCGTCACCTGGCAGACGGTCGGCTACGGCATGACGCTCTACATCGCGGCCCTGCAGGGTGTGCCGACGACGTTGCTCGAAGCGGCGACTATCGACGGCGCGAACCGCTGGCAGCGGTTCCGGCACGTGACGATCCCGATCATCTCGCCGACCGTCTTCTTCCTGACCATCACCTCGCTCATCGGGGCCTTCCAACTCTTCGACCCCGTGGTGGCCATGACCGGCGCGAGCGTGGGCGGATCCGGGCCCGCAACGGCGGGCGGCCCCTCCAACTCGACTCGGACCATCGTGCTCTACATGTACAACCAGATGTTCAACTACAACGAACCCATCTCCGGGCTGGGGTACGCGGCGGCGATCGCCTGGATGCTCGCCATGCTCATCTTCATCGTTACCGCGATCCAGTTCGTGGTCGGCCGCCGCTTCGTCTACTACGAGTCGGATCGGGCCCCGCGCCGCCAGCGCCGTCGCGATCGGAGCGCGGTATGAACGCCAACCCGCGGGTGCGCACAGCGCTCTACCACGCGCTCATGATCATCCTCACGTTCGCCTTCGTGTTCCCTGCCCTGTGGGCGGTCTCCATGTCGCTGCGCACCAACGAGAACATGTTCGCGGCCGATCAGCTCATCCCGCATCCGATCACGTTCGAGCACTACGCCCAGCTGTTCGACGCGCTTCCGGGCCTTGGGCGCTACTTCCTCAACACGCTCGTGATCGCCGTGCTCGGCACCGCGGGAACGCTGCTGTCGAGCTCTCTCGCGGGGTTCGCGCTCGCGCGCATCAAGTTCCCCGGCCGCGGCGCCCTGCTCATCGCGATGCTCCTCACCCTCATGGTGCCTGTGCACGCGACGCTCATCCCGCAGTACGTGATCTTCCGCGAGTTGGGGTGGCTCAACACTCCGCTGCCGATCATCGTGCCGCTGCTGTTCGGCACCCCGTTCGCGACGTTCTTCTTCCGGCAGTACTTCCTCACGCTGCCGCTCGAGCTCGAGGATGCCGCCGCGATCGACGGCGCGGGATCGTTCCGCACCTTCTTCCAGATCTTCGTGCCGCTCTCGGGCCCCGCGTACCTCGCGATCGGGCTCCTGACCTTCGTCTCGCTCTGGAACAGCTACTTCCTCAACACGATCTATCTCGCCAAACAGGACAGCTGGGTGATCACGCAGGCGCTGCAGTCGCTCATCGGGCGATACCAGGCCGACTACGGCGCGATCATGGCCGGCGTCACGCTCGTGTCGCTGCCGATCCTCATCGGTTACCTCATCTTCCAACGTCGCATCGTGCACGGCATCTCGATGACCGGCCTGGCCAACTAGGAGACCCCGTGCACCTCGACTACCCGCGCCCCCAGTTCCGGCGCGACGACTACACGAGCCTCGACGGCAGCTGGGGCTTCGCCATCGACCTCGCCGACGAAGGCCGGCGTGACCGCTGGTTCGAGGCGGCCGACTTCCCGCGCACCATCGTGGTGCCGTTCCCGCCCGAGTCTCCGGCGTCGGGCATCGCCGAGGACATCGACTCGCCGATCTGGTACCGGCGGGAGTTCGAGCACGCGCAGCGCGCTGGCGAGCGCCTCCTGCTGCACTTCGAGGGTGTGGACTATGAGGCGTCGGTGTGGGTCAACGGCATTCACGTGGGCGACCACGAGGGCAGCCAGTCGCGCTTCAGCTTCGACGTGACCGAGGCGAGCCACGAGGGCACCAACGTCGTGGTCGTGCGGGCCGTCGACGGCCGCAGCCTCGAGCAGCCGCGCGGCAAGCAGGATTGGCAGGCCGAGCCGCACGCGATTTGGTACCACCGCACGTCCGGCATCTGGCGCACCGTGTGGCTCGAGCGCGTGCCGACCACCCGGCTCGACAGGCTCGTGCTCACGCCCGAGGCCGACCTCGCCTCGGTGTGCCTCGACGCGAGGATCGCGGGGCCGTTGGCGGCGGGCATCCGGCTCGAGCTGGAGTTCCACCGCGACGGCCAGCTGCTCTCGAGCTCGTCCCACGAGTTCATCTCGGGGGTCGTCCGCGGGCGCCCCGAGCTCGTCTATCCCGGCGTCGGGGTGGAGCCCGAGTCGCTGTGGTGGACCCCGGAGTCGCCCGTGCTCATCGACGTGACCGCGCGGCTCGTGCGCGACGGCGAGGTTCTCGACACCGTCGCGTCGTACGTGGGCCTGCGGTCGGTGTCGACGGATGCCTCGCGGGTGCTCCTCAACGGCCGCCACTACTTCCTTCGCCTGGTGCTCGAGCAGGGGTACTGGCCCGAGAGCCACCTCGCCTCACCGTCGTTCGCCGCACTGGAGCGCGAGGCCGCGCTCGTCAAGGAACTCGGGTTCAACGGCATCCGGATGCACCAGACCAGCGCCGACCCGCGCTTCCTCGCCCTGTGCGACCGCATCGGCCTCGTGGTCTTCGCGGACTCCGCGGCGGCGTACGAGTACTCGGAGCTCGCCCTCTCGCGCACGGTGACCGCGATGACAGAGCTCGTCCACCGCGACGCCTCACACCCCAGCGTCATCGGGTGGGTCCCATTCAACGAGAGCTGGGGCCTCCCGAGCCTGCCGACGGATGCCTCGCAGCAGCAGGCCGTGATCGCTCTGACCTCGCTCCTCAAGGCCCTCGACCCGAGCCGCCTCGTGATCGGCAATGACGGCTGGGAGTTCGTCGCGGGAGACCTCGTCGGCGTGCACGACTACACCCAGCGCGGCGAGGTGCTGCGCGAGCGCTACGGCACCGAGGAGGCGGCCCGCCGCACCGTCGCCCATGAGCGCCCCGGCAACCGGGTCGTCGTCGTGCCCGGAAGCGAGGCGCGGGCGAGCGGCATCCCCGTGTTCCTCAGCGAGTTCGGCGGCCTGAGCGTGCACGAGGCCGACGACGCGTGGGGCGGATACGGCGACGTGCTCACCCCCGCGGACCTCGCGCGCCAGCTCGCCGAGATGGCCTCGGCCATCGGCGAAGACAGCGGTCTCGCCGGCTACTGCTACACGCAACTCACCGACACGGTGCAGGAGATGAACGGCCTGCTCACCGAGTCGCGAGAGCCCAAGTGCCTCCCGGAAGTCATCCGGGCGGCCTTCCTCACCACACCGCAATAGGAAAGGAAGTGAATCACCATGGAACAACCTCAGCGGCGCAGCGTCGCCCGCTCGAGCCTGCACGCTTTCATCGCCGTGCTTCTCGCCTGTTTCACCCTCGTGGTCGGCGTTGCGCCGGCGCAAGCAGTCACGCCCGCACCATGTGATATCGCCGCGACGGCCAGTGTGCCGTGCGTGGCCGCCTACAGCTCCGTGAGGGCGCTGTACACCGCATACAACGGACCGCTCTACCAGGTGACGAGGCAGTCAGACGGCACGAGCACCAACATCTCCGTGCTCGCCGCAGGCGGGTACGCGAACGCGGCCGCACAGGACACGTTCTGCGCCAACACGGTCTGCCTCGTCACGAAGCTGTACGACCAGTCGTCGCAGCACAACGACCTGACCGTCGCGCCCGTCGGCCTTGCAGGCTCAGCCGACTTCGGAGTGCGCGCGGATGCCCTCCCCGTCGTCGCGGAGGGCCACAACGTGTACGGCCTCCTCTTCGATGCAGGGACCGGATTCCGCAAAATGGTGGGATCCGGCGTGCCCACGGGCTCGCAGCCGGAGTCCATGTACGCCGTACTCAGCGGCACCTACATCACCCAGGTCGACCGCTGCTGCTTCGGTTTCGGCAATGCCGAGACGGTGGCCGACAACACGGGCAGCGCGCACATGGACTCGCTCAACATCTCGACCGTGTGCACGGCCCCGCCATGCAACGCTGTGGGCCCGTGGTTCCAGGCCGACCTCGAGAACGGCACCTTCATGAGCGGAGGAGCCTCGAACCCCGCCAACGTCGGCATGGGCTGGAACAAGCCATTCCTCACGGGAGCGTTGCGAAACAACGGCACGACGAACTTCGCGCTCGACGGGGGTGATGCGACCGGGGCCACGCTGACATCCCTGTACTCGGGAGCGCTGCCGTCGGGCTACAACCCGATGCTCAAGGAGGGCGGCATCGTCCTCGGTATCGGCGGTGACAACAGCAACGCGGCATCCGGCGCCTTCTTCGAGGGCGCGATGACCACCGGATACATGTCGAACGCCACGCTCGCGAGCATCCAGACCAATATCGACGCCGTCAACTACACGGGAACCACGGGAGGCGGCACGGGCGTGCCCATCGCCTACCCGGCAGGCGGGCAGTGCATCGACGTCGCCGGCAACGACATCGGGGTCAACGGTGCCGCCGTGCAGATCTGGTCGTGCCTCCACGATGCTGTCGACCAGCGCTGGACGACGACGAACGGGCTAGTCTCCGGTCCGCTCAAGTCGCTCAACAGGTGCCTCGACGTGGCCGGTGGCGGCAGCGTATCCGGAACCGTCGTGCAGCTCTACGACTGCACGGGCAACGCGGCCCAGGTGTGGACGCAGCAGGCCAATGGCACGCTGCTCAACCCGGCGTCGGGTAAGTGCCTCACGAGCCCCGGCGGGAGCACCACCAACGGCACCCAACTCGTGATCGATACGTGTGGCACCTCGGCGTCGCAGCGGTTCTGGGTTGCGTACCCGGCCCGCCCGATCAACGCGCCCGCGGGCAAGTGCCTCGATGTCGCGGGCGCCAACAACGGCACGCTCGGCACCAATGTCACGATCTCGACGTGCCTCCGTGAGGAGGTCGACCAGTACTGGCGGCAGAACCCCGACCAGACGATCGTCTCGCTCGGCCTGTGCCTCGACATCAAGGGCAACCTCACCGCGCCGGGCACCGAAGTCGAGATCTACACCTGCAATGGAGTTGGCGGCCAGAAGTGGGTGCAGCAGGACAACGGCGCGATGCTCAACCCGCAGTCCGGGCTGTGCCTCACCGCGCCGGCGACGACCAACGGCACGGTTCTGCAGATCCAGAAGTGCACGGGAGCTGCGAACCAGAAGTTCCCCGCGATCGGCGGCCAGGCCTACAACTCGGGCGGACACCCCGTCACGGCCCCCGGCAGCAAGTGCGTGGATGTTCTCGGTGACGACCAGTACGGAAACTGGTTCGGCGTGAACGTGCAGCTGTGGGACTGCGCCACGGGCGCCGCCGACCAGCACTGGATCTACAAGGCCGACGACAAGACGCTGCGCACCCTCACCCGCTGCCTCGAGATCAAGGGCAACAGCACGACCGCTGGCACCGACACGCAGCTCTTCAACTGCAACGGTGTGGGAGGCCAGCAGTGGGTTCCCCAGGCTGACGGCACGCTCAAGAATCCGCAGTCCGGCCAGTGCCTCACGGCCACGGGCGGCGCCACGGCGAACGGCACGGTGCTCGAGATACAGCCGTGCACGGGTGCCGCGTCGCAGAAGTTCGGCGTGACGCCATCCGTCGCGCTGGGCTCGGGCAACCGGGTGTCGCTGCAGGCGACCACCTCGTGCTGCACGGCGAGCTACGTGCGCCACGCCTCGGGCAACGGGCTGCTGTCGAGTATCGCCGCGGGAAGCTCCGCGGGCGACAAGGCTGACGCCACGTGGATCGTGCGACCCGGCCTATCGAATGCCGCGTGCGTGTCGTTCGAGTCGTCGAACTTCGCGAACGGGTACCTGAGACAGGCGAGCTCGCAGCTCAAGCAGCAGACGAATGACGGCACTGCCGGCTTCGCCACGGATGCGACGTTCTGCCCGGTAGCGGGGTTGAGCGGCACGGGCATCTCGCTGCAGTGGGCGGGTAACTCGTCGCTCTACATCCGCCACTACATGGGCTCGCTGTACCTCGCGAGCAACGGCGGAGCCAACGCCTGGGACACCACGACCTCGTGGGCCCAGGATGCGAGTTGGAGCCCGGTCTCGGCTTGGACTCCGTGACGCGCGCATAAGGCAACCGGTCCCGGAGCGCTCGTGCGGCCTCCGGGACCGGTCCCTCCCCTACGGTGACAAACAGGAAAGTGGAAGTGCAGTGATTACCTCTCGAGTGAGCATCGACCCGGCGGCGGTCGTCGCCCCGGTCTCCCCGCGGCTCTTCGGCACGCTCGTCGAGCACATGGGCCGGTGCGTCTACGAGGGCATCTTCGACCCCGGTGACGCCAAGGCCGACGACACGGGCATCCGCACGGATGTCGCAGACCTCACTCGCGAACTGGGCATCGGCCCCGTGCGCTACCCCGGAGGCAACTTCGTCTCGGGCTACGACTGGCAGGAGGGGGTGGGCCCGAACCGGACCGCGCGCCTCGATCTCGCGTGGCACTCGATCGAGCCGAACACCTTCGGCCTGCACGAGTTCATGGACTGGACGAGCCGCGTGGGCGCAGAGCCCATGCTCGCCGTGAACCTCGGCACGCGCGGAGTCGCGGAGGCCGTCGAGCTGCTCGAGTACGCGAACCTGCCGGGCGGCACGCGCTTCGCGGACCTGCGCCGTGCGAACGGCCGCGAGGAGCCCTTCGGCATCAGGCTCTGGTGCCTCGGCAACGAGATGGACGGCCCGTGGCAGATCGGCCATCGCAGTGCCGCCGAATACGGTTCGACGGCTGCGCAGACCGCGAAGGCCATGAAGTTCCTCGACCCGAGCATCGAACTCGTCATCTGCGGCAGCTCGCACGACCGGATGCCCACCTTCGGCCCGTGGGAGCGCACGGTCCTCGAGCACGCCTACGACGACATCGACTACATCTCGATGCATCGCTACTTCGAGAAGACCGGCGACGACCGCGTCGGATACCTCGCCTCCGCGAACGGCATGGACTCGTTCATCGAGAAGGTCGTGGCGATCTGCGACGAGGTCGGGGCGGCGAGAGGCAGTGACCGCAAGATCAACCTCTCGTTCGACGAGTGGAACGTGGAGATCCGCGTACAGGACCCGGAGCACGACTGGGCAGTGGCCCCGCGACTCTCCGAAGACGTGCATTCGGCGGAGGACGCCGTCGTGATCGGCGGGCTCCTCATCTCCCTGCTGCGGCACAGCGACCGCGTGGCTGTCGCCTGTTTCGCGCAGCTCGTGAACGTCATGGCTCTCATCCGCACCGAGACCGGAGTCTCGTGGCGCCAGCCGAGCTTCTACCCGTTCGCCCTCACGAGCCGGTTCGCGCGCGGAGACGTGCTGCGCGTCGGCATCGAGTCGAGCGAGACCGTCGCCTCGGCGACGCGGGGCGACCTCGATCCGGTCGACGCCGTCGTCACACGCGACCCGGCAGACGGCTCGCTCACGGTGTTCGCCGTCAACAGGAGCACGACCGACGAGGCGGCCCTCGAGATGGCGATCCCCGACGGCCTGCGCGTCATCGAGCACCTCGTCGTGGGCGGCGGCGACCCGGATGCCACGAACACCGCCGAGCATCCCGACCGGGTTGCTCCCCGCGAGGCACAGGGCCACACGGTTCGCGGCGGCGAGCTGCGCGCCACCCTGCCCGCGGCGTCGTGGAACATTATCCGCCTCGCGTAGCTAGCGCAGGGGCCCGCGCCGCCCGACCACACCGGCGAACAGCGCGTGCAGCAGCGGCAGCACCGATACCGCCATGAGCACCGTGCCGAACACCACATCGGTGCGGCGCAGCAGGATCCCGCCGACGAGCAGTGCCGCGAAGAGCACGGCCGAGAGCAGCCGCCGCACGGTGCGCTCGAGGCCGTCGAGACGTCGGTCCAGGCGCGGGGTCTGTACCGAGATCCGGCCCTCTTCGAGCCTGTCGGCGAGGGAGTCGAGGCGCTGCGGCAGGCGGATGACCGTGCTCGCGATCTTGAGGGCCTGCTTGCCCGCGTCTTGCAGGACGTTGCCGCCCTCCGACTGGATCAGCTGAGCCGAGTACGGCTCGACGGCATCCCAGATGTTGAAGGCCGGGTCGAGGGAGCTGCACATGCCCGACGTCAGTGACATGGCCCGGATGATCAGCAGGAAGTTCTCCGGGAGCTGGAACGGCAGCGACCGCACGACGTCACCGAACTCAGTGGCGAAGGCCTGGAACTCGCGCGGGTCGACGTCCTGCAGTTCCGCGAAGCCCATGCCGCCGAAGCGCGCGAACAGCTTGGTCATCGCGCGCTCGAGCTCGGCGGTGTCGGCCGAGGGCAGGAGCACGCCGACATCCCGGATGCCCGCCACCATGCCCTTGCCGTCGCGAGTTGCGGCAGCGATGAGCAGGGTGCGCAGCCCCTGGCGCAGGGTGGACGGCACCTCGCCCATCATCCCGAAGTCGATGAAGGTGAACGTCCACGCGCGGTCGTGGCCGTCGCCGAGTGGGGTGACGAAGATGTTGCCGGGGTGCGGATCGGCGTGGAAGAAGCCGTGCATGAAGAGCTGGTCGAACATGACCGCGGCGAACTCGGCGGCAACCTCCGACGGGTCGATGCCGGCGGCTCGCAGCGCGTCGACGTCGTTGATCTTGATGGCCGTGACGTCCTGCAGGGTGAGCACGCGGCGCGTGGTGCGCTCCCACACGAGTTGCGGCACGGTCACACGCGGGTCGTCGGCGAAGATCTCGCCGAACCGCTCGGCGCTCGCGGCCTCGTGCAGGTAGTCGATCTCCTCGAGGCTCGTGTGCGCGAACTCCTCCACGAGCGCGGGCATGTCGACGCGGTCGGAGACGAGCCGCACGCGGCTGAGCCATCCGCCGACTCGGCGTAATGCGCGCAGGTCGACTTCGACGATCTTGTCGATACCCGGCCGCTGCACCTTGATCACGACGTCGGTGAGGCCGGTCTGCTGGGCGTCACTCTCGGAGAGGCGCGCGCGGTGCGCCTGGCCGAGGGATGCGGCAGCCAGCGCCACCGGATCGACGAACGCGAACGCCCGGTCGAGCGGCACCCCGAGTTCTGCTTCGGCGAACGCACGGATCTCGTCGAACGGAACTGCCGGCACCTCGTCCTGCAGCCCCTCCAGCTCTTTCGTGATCTCGGGGGGAAGCACGTCGAGGCGCGTCGACATGAACTGCCCCACCTTGATCATGAGCCCGCCCAGATCGACGGCGAGAACGTGGAACGCGCGGGCGATGCGACGCATGCGCGCGGGTCGGCCGCGGGCGGCGAGCCGCGAGAGTCCGAACCTCGGCAGTACGAGCTCGTACCACCACGATTGCGCGAGGTAGCGGGCGGCGAACCGCAGGATCCTGCGGTAGCGGGCGCGCATTGTCGCGGAACGCTCCAATCGGTCAGTCCTGGGCGAGGATCGAGTAGAGCTTACGTCGCGCCTCGTCGAGAATTGCGACAGCTTCCTCCACCTGCTTCGGGCTTCCCGTGCGCCCAACCTGCGCCGCGGCCTGGGCGAGGTTGATGCCGGCCTTGGGCAGCGCGCCCGAGCGCTTGCCCTCCGCGCCGGCCGAGGCCTGCCACGGTGCGGAGCGGTCGGGTGCGGCATCCGCCGCCTGACGGCCCTCGTCGGTCAGGGAGTAGGTCTTGCGACCGTTCGATTCCTCGGCGCTGATGAGTCCCTCATCCGCGAGCAGCTGGAGCGTGGGATACACCGAGCCGGGGCTCGGCTTCCAGGCGCCGCCGCTGCGCTCGCCGATCTCCTGGATGATCTGGTACCCGTGCATGGACTTCTCGGCGAGAAGTGACAGCACGGCTGCGCGCACGTCTCCCCTGCCCATCCGCTGCCCGGCTTTCTGCTCGAACTGCGCGCGGAGCTGGTCGACAGCCTCCCACGCGACGGTGCCCGGCCAGCCGTCACCTGAGCTTCCGCGACCTGCCCCGAATCCGTTGCCCATGAATGATCCGTTCACGATGACCTCCTCAGCGTCGGCGGCCGCTCGGCCTCGACGATACATAACGATATATCGTTCAGCCTGACAGTGAGCCGAGCGTGCAGTCCTCTGAATTGGTTGACTTTAGTCATCGAGCGCGTATAGTTGACTCTTATCAACTTATTTGACTAAGGAACCAACGTGACTTCCGCAGCACCTGCACTCGATCAGAAGCGTTCACAGCGCGAGATCCTCATCGCCCTCTCGGGCCTCATCATGGGCATGTTCGTGGCCGTGCTCTCGGGCACGGTCGTGTCGACCTCGCTGCCCCGCATCATCGCCGACCTCGGGGGCGACCAGACGGCCTACACCTGGGTCATCACCGCGAGCCTTCTCGCCACCGCCGTTTCGACCCCGATCTGGGGCAAGCTCAGCGACCTCCTCGACCGCAAGCTGCTCCTGCAGCTCGCCCTCGCCCTGTTCACCGTGGGTACGGTCGCCGCAGGCTTCTCGCAGAACACCGAGATGCTCATCGCGCTGCGCGTCGTGCAGGGCCTCGGCGTCGGTGGCCTCATGTCGCTCGTCTTCGTGGCTGTCGCCCTCATCATCAGCCCGCGCGAGCGCGGCAAGTACATGGGGATGGTCGGCGGCATCATGGCCGTCGCCACCATCGGCGGTCCGCTCATCGGCGGTGTGATCACCGATGCGTTCGGATGGCGCGCCAACTTCTTCATCGGAGTGCCCTTCGCCATCGCGGCCATCCTCATCATCCAGAAGACGCTGCACCTGCCGCGCGGCACCCGCGACAAGGTCATCATCGACTACGTCGGCGCCGTGCTCCTCACCGTCGGCGTCTCGCTGCTCATGATCTGGGTCTCCATGGGCGGCAACCAGTTCGAGTGGAACTCGATGATGAGCTACGTGCTCATCGGCATCTCGGTGCTCTCGCTCCTGGCCTTCGTCTTCACGGAGTTCCGCGTCGCCGAGCCGATCGTGCCCATGTCGCTCTTCAAGAACCGCACATTCAGCCTCGCGGTCGTCGCGAGCATCGCTGTCGGTGTCGCGATGTTCGCCACGAGTGTGTTCCTCGCCCAGTACTTCCAGCTCGCGCGCGGCGCGAACCCCACCCAGTCGGGCCTCATGACCATCCCCATGGTCGTGGGTCAGATGGGCGCCTCGATCCTGATCGGCCAGTTCATCAGCCGTTTCGGCAAGTGGAAGCGCTGGATGGTGCTTGGCTCGGTCATGGTTCTGGCGGGCGTGAGCCTGCTCGCCACCCTGCGCTACGACACCGACTTCCTGTGGGTCTCCGTCTACATGGTCGTGCTCGGTGCGGGCCTCGGCATGGTCATGCAGAACCTGACCCTCGTCGTGCAGAACGACACCCCGGTGTCGCAGCTGGGTGCCGCGAGCGCGAACGTGAACTTCTTCCGCTCCGTCGCCGGTGCCATCGGCGTGACCATCATGGGAAGCATCCTCGCCAGCCAGGTGACCTCGCACATCACGGAGTCGCTTAAGACCTTCGTCCCGAAGTCCGCGGAGGAGATCAGCGCGCTCAAGGGCCTCGCCACGGGCACCCTGCCCAAGGTGAGCGAGCTGCCCGACACCATCCGCGTGATCGTCGAGTCGGCCTACGGCAACGGCATCGCCGATGCGTTCCTGGTCGCCGTTCCCCTCGCCCTGCTGAGCCTCATCGCCATCGCGTTCCTGCCCAACAAGCCGCTCTCCACGCAGACCGCTGCGCAGAAGATGTCGGCCGAGGCCGAAGAGGCAGCGATCGACCTCGCCGAGGCGGAAATCGGCGCTCCCGTGACCGCCTCGGTGAGCATCGTGAATCCGCAGGCGTTTGCCGAGAGCGGTTCCTCGAAGGACGCCCGGTAACATGACCGACGTGACGCAGACCCAGGTGCTCGACAGCTCCGCGCCGGATGGCCTCGATGAGGCGATCGCCGACGCCGAGGAGCAGCTGGGTCTCGTCTTCGGTCGTGCACGCGTGTTCTTCAAGGAGGCCGCGAGGCAGATCCATCCGGACCTGCAGCCCGTCGGCTACAAGGTGCTCAGCTCGATAGTGCGGCTGGGCGAGACGAACGCCCACGCCCTCGCGGAGCTCCTGGAGACCGATAAGAGCATCCTGAGCAGGCAGGTGCGGATGCTCGAGGAGGCCGGCCTCGTCGAGAGCCGTGCCGACGCCAAGGACGGCCGTGCCCGAGTGCTGTCACCCACTCCCGCCGCGCTCGAGCGCGTGCGTGCGGTGCGGGCGGCGCACCACGAGCGGCTCAGCTCGCTGCTGCGCAGCCGCTCGGAAGACGACGTGCGCGCCTTCGCGTCGATCCTGCGCTCGCTCAACCAGCTGTAGCCGCGTGATCGACCTGAGCCCCGAGGGCATCGAGTTCGTGGCCGCGCGCCACCTCGCGACCCTCTCCACGATCGGCCCCGACGGCGGCATCCACGTCGTGCCCGTGGGCTTCACATGGCACGACGGTCTCGTGCGGATCATCACCTCGGGTCCCTCCCAGAAGGTCGTGAACCTGCGCCGGGATGCCCGTGCCACCGTCTCGCAGGTGGACGGCGGTCGCTGGCTCACGCTCGCGGGCAGCGCTCGCATCCTCGACGACCCGGAGTCCGTCGCCCTCGCCGTCGAGCTCTACGCGCAGCGGTACCGCGAGCCGCGCGTGAACCTGCTGCGGGTGGCGCTCGTCATCGAGGTCGACACCGCCATGGGCTCGGCCGGGATGCTCGCCTGACCTACTCGAAGTAGAAGTGCCGGTGCAGCGAGCATCCTTCGTTGAACTCGGCGCCGCACGCGGGGCAGGAGTGCACCGCGAAATACCCGTCGATGGTCAGCTCGGTGTCGCACACTCCGCACAGGAGGGCCTTCTCGCCGCGAGCATCCGTCGGCCATTGCGTTGCCCGATGCCCCGCACTCTCGGCATGGCACCGGTGGCAGGGGTAGTACTCGCGACAGCAGTAGAACTTGATCGCGATGACATCCGTCGGCCCCGAGTAGTGCACGCACCGGGTCTGGTCGTCGACAGTGCTGCCGAGCACTCTCATTCGGCACCCCGTGCCAGAAGCGCTTCGCCGACGTCGTCCGCGTGACGCAGCGACGCGATGAGCAGCGGGACCACGAATCTCTGTGGGCGGATCGGCACCCCGCGCGCACGCTGCGCGTCGCGGATGTCGGTGGCGAAGCGCGTGATCGTGGGGATCGCCGTGATCGTGAGCGCCAGGAGCAGGCCCGCGGTCGCCGGGTTGGCGCCGAAGCGCCGGAAGGGACCGAGGCCGCGTTCGACCGCGGCGAGCATGTCGGGCACGCGCGTGGTGAGGGTGATGAGCGCGCACAGCACGATGATGACCAGCACACGGCCCGTGTTGACGGCCGCCGTGAGCGGGGGCAGCACCACGAACTGTGCGGCGATGGTGACGAGCAGCACCCACTTCACGGTCCAGGCCTGCACGGCGATCTCGCGCAGCCCGACGCCCGAGATCAGGTAGAGCACCACGGCGACGACCACGGCGATCGCCAGGCGCACGGGGTCGCTCGCGAAGATTCCGATCGCGAACGCGAGCAAAGCGAAGAACAGCAGCTTCGGGCCTGCGGGCATCCGGTGCAGGATGCTCGTGCCGGGGCGGTACAGCGAGATCATGCGTACGTCCGGGTGTAACCGGCGATGACGGTGCCAGGCTCCCCGTGCTCGACGAGGCGGGCATCCTCGAAGCGGAGCACCACATCGCAGCGGGCAGCGAGCGCCAGGTCATGGGTCACGAGTACGAGCTGGTGGGATGGATCATCCAGCAGGTGTCCGCTGATGCGTCGGCTGTTCACCGCGTCGAGAAGGGCGGTCGGCTCGTCCGCCACCACGAGGGTGGGCTCGGCCACGAGGATCGCCGCGAGCGCGAGCAGCTGCTTCTGGCCGCTCGACAGGTCGTGCGCCGGCGCGTCGGCATGGGGGGTGAGCGCGAATCTCGCCAGCGCCGCGCTCGTGCGGTCGTCGATCTCCGTGCGCGAGAGGCCTCGGCCCCTCAGCGAGAACGCCACGTCTTCGGCGACCGCGGGCATGACGATCTGGGCATCGGGATTGCTGAAGACGAACCCCACGCGCTGTCGCAGTTGCTTGCCCTGTCGTACCGGGTCGAGTCCGTGCACGCTCACGGTGCCGCTCGTGGGGGCGACGAGACCGTTGAGCAGTCTCGCGAACGTCGACTTGCCCGAACCGTTGGCCCCGATCACCCCGATGCGGCGCTGCGTGAGTTCGATGGACACATCCCGCAGTGCCGTGCGGCCGGCGAAGTCGACGGAGACCCCGTCGAGTCGGATGCTCGGCTGCGTGTCGCTCACTCCGACGACGCTACGCCCACGGGCTCGTCGGCGGGCGCGACAGTCTTCGTGCGACGCTCGAAGGCCTTCGGGTAGGCCTTCCAGAGAGCGAGCGTGATGACGGTAGCCAGGACAGTCTTGATGAGGTCGCCGGGGATGAAGATGAGGCTGCCGATCGCCGACGTCTCGAGCGGCAGGCCCGTGACGAGCGAGACGACGGGAATGCCGAGCGCGTAGATCACGACGATCCCGCCGACGATGCACGCGAGGGCGGTGCGCCACCACTGCGGCTTCACGGGACCGCTGCGCATGATGAGTCCGATGACGAGTGCGCCGGGGATCCAGCCGAGCAGGTACCCGGCGGTGGGGCCCACGAACACCGAGGCGCCGCCGAATCCGCCCGCGAGCAGGGGGAGCCCGAAGAGCACGAGAACCTCGAGCACGATGACGGCGGCAGCGCCGCGCCACGGGCCGAGGATGGCCCCCGCGAGCATCACGCCGAGGGTCTGCGCGGTGATCGGCACGACGCCACCGAACGGGGGAACGGCGCCGAGTGCCGCGATGATGGCGGCGAAGACGGCCACCTGCGCCAACGCGGTGAGGTTGTTGCTGCGGGTCATGATTCTCTCCTGAACGGTGTTCACCTGAACGGCGTTCAGGGTACTAGGCTCGGCATCATGAGCGCAACATCCGGCCGCCACTCCGCTCAGGACGTGGTGGCGGCGGCCCTGCGAATCCTCGACGACCAGGGGCTTGCCGAGCTCACCATGCGCCGCCTCGCGGGGGAGCTCGACGTGCAGCCGAGCGCCCTCTACTGGCACTTTCCGAACAAGCAGACGCTGCTTGCGACGGTGTCCGACCGCATAGTCGAGCGGGCGGCACGCCCCACCTCTGGGCAGTGGCGCGAGGCCACGGCGCAGCAGGCGGCGAGCATCCGGGATGCCCTCCTCGCGTACCGCGACGGTGCCGAGGTGGTCTCGAGCTCGCTCGCGCTCGGGCTGGGCGGCGGGCAGGCGCTTGAGTTGCTCACCGCGGCGATCGCGCTCGGAGAGTTCGACGACGAGACGTGCAGGCTCGCCGCCGAGGCGATGCTCCACTTCGTGCTGGGCCACGTGTCGCACGAGCAGCAACGGCTGCAGGCCGACAGCCTCGGGGTCGTGGGCGACAGCGGGCTCGACAGCCGCGGTGCCGACTCGTTCACCTTCGGCTTGAGCCTGCTCATCGGCGGGCTCGCGCGTACACTGGCTCTATGAACTCCGTGATCTCCGCAGTGCCCTCAGGGCGTCGGGAGGTCGTCGACGCCATTCGCGTCGGCGGTAGGTAGTCCGGTTCGTTTCCCTCGAACTGTTCTGCACTATCTACTTTTGGAGTATTCACATGCTCTCGGTCAACGAGAAAACTGTCGCGGCGTCATTCGTGAACGCGACGCGCAAGGAACTGTCAGAACTCACCATGCCGGCCGGATTCGCCGACCTGCGGTGGGACCGGCTCGACTACCTCGGCTGGCGTGACGCCAAGTTCGCCCGCCGGGCCTGGATCGTGGTCCCGGTCGGCGAGGAGCTCATCGGGGTCGTGCTCAAGCAGGCCGACGCCGATCCGCGCCGCCGGGCCCAGTGCTCGTGGTGCCAGGACGTGACGCTGCCCAACGACGTCGTGATGTACGGTGCTCGGCGGGCGGGTCACAGCGGCAAGGCGGGCAACACCCTCGGAACGCTCATCTGCGCGAACTTAGAGTGCTCGACCAACGTGCGCAAGCTTCCGCCCATGGCCTACATCGGGTTCGACGCCGAGGCGGCGAGAGAGGCCCGGATGCTCGGCCTGCGTGAGCGGGCTGCGAACTTCGCCGCCCTCGTGGCCCAGGAGAACTGACGAAGGCCCCGCGGCGTGAGCCGCGGGGCCTTCCCTACAAGCGGGACGCTTAGTCCTCGAACATGCCGCTCAGTCCGAGCGAGCCGGTCACGTCGCCGAGGATGTCGTTGATGTCAACGAAGTCGGTGACGGTCGAGCTCGACGAGTTGTCGAACAGGTCCGAGACGTCGGTGCTGACATCGTTGCCGCTCACGTTGCCGATCGCGGTGTCGTTGCCATTGCCGACGGCGGTGTCATTGCCCGAGAGCAGCGGCGCGTTCACGTCGTTGCCCGAGCCGACATCGTTCCCGTTGAGGAGATCGCCGTTCAGAACGGAGGTCTCCGGAGCGATCACCGTGTTGGTGGTCGTGTGGGTCGTGGAGGCGCGCTCCGACCACTTCGAGTAGCTGCTGTAGTCGCCGTCACTGGCCATGGCGGGAGCAGCAACTCCCACAACGGCAAGAGCTGCGGCTGCAGCGGTAGCACCGAACGCGGTCTTCTTCGAGATGTTCATTGCTGAACTCCTTCACTTTGTCGGGCCGATCGTGTCAGCCCCGTGTTCCGAGTGTTTCCCGGTCACAGTGGGGGTCCGGGGCGGGCTGCCATCCGGTTTGGACTGTGGCCCGACTGGCCCCCTTTCGAGGGTGATATGCGGGTGATATCCGGATGCCCGATCCCACAGTTCGCGGGCCGTACGGCCTCACCCGCCCCGAACCTCCGAGGTGGCCGATTGCTCGTCTGGGTCGAGCGTGCTATCGGGGCCGGGTAAATTGGATTGGTGCCTACGCCTTTCCAGCTCTCCGACGAGGTTGCCGCCGCGCTTGCCGCGGGCGACCCGATCGTTGCCCTCGAGTCCACGATCATCTCCCACGGCCTCCCGCGCCCCCGCAACCACGAGGCGGCGATCGAGTTTGAGACGATCCTGCGCGACGCGGGGGTCACCCCCGCGACCATCGCCGTGCTCGACGGCATCCCGCAGATCGGCCTGAGCGCCGAGGGCGTGCGCCGCATCGCCGAGGAGGATCTCGCCAAGGCGAGCGTGCGCGACCTGCCGATCATCGCCGCAGCGGGGTCCTCAGCTGCCACGACAGTGGCCGCCACGTCGCACCTCGCGGCGCTCGCGGGCATCCGCGTCTTCGCCACGGGCGGTCTCGGCGGCGTGCACCGCGGTGCGAGCGAGAGCTTCGACGAGTCGGCCGACCTCTCCACCCTCGCCGTCACGAACATCACCGTCGTCTCGGCGGGCGTGAAGTCGGTGCTCGACATCGCGGCGACCCTCGAGCGCCTCGAGACGCTCAGCGTGCCGGTCGTCGGTTTCGGCACGAAGGTGTTCCCGAGCTTCTGGTTGCGCGAGTCGCAGTACACGCTCGACTGGGCTGTCGAGAACGCCTCGCAGGTCGCGGCGATCATGCAGTCGCAAGATGACCTCGGCCACGGTCAGGGCATCGTGCTCGCGAACCCCATCCCGCTCGACCAGCAGTGGGACCCGGCCGAGCACGACCGCATCCTCACCCAGGCGCTCGCGCTCGCGGATGAGGCCGGCGTCACAGGCAAGGCCGTCACCCCCTTCCTCTTGCTCAAGATCGTCGAGCTCTCGGAGGGCCGCAGCCTCGAGGTAAACCTCGACCTCGCGCGCAACAACGTCCGGGTCGCCGCCGAGGTCGCGTCGGCCTGGTCCGCGCTGCAGCGTGGTTAGCCGCGACCGCATCATCACGTACGGCGACGTCATCGATGATGTCGTCGCCATTCCGGATGGCCCCATCCGAGACGACACCGATACCCCGTCGTCTATCCACTCGCGCCCCGGCGGGTCCGCCGCGAACACCGCAGCGTGGCTCGGGTCGCTCGGGGCCGACGCCCTCTTCGTCGGGAGTGTCGCCGCGTGGGACGTCCCCCGCCACACCCAACTGCTCGCGGCGGTGGGGGCGGATGCTCGCCTCACGGGCTCACCGGAACTCCCCACCGGCACGATCGTCGTGATCGTGGAGGGGCAGCGCCGCGCGATGCTCACGGAGCGCGGGGCCAATACCCTCCTCGCCCCTGAGCAGGTGACGGACGAGCTGCTCGGCTCGGCGGCAGTGCTGCACATCACCGGCCACGCGCTGCTGAACGACGCGGGGGCCGCGGGCATCGCATCCCTCATCGCCCGCGCGCGTGCTGCGGGCGTCACGGTCTCCGTCGCGCCCGGCTCGGCGGGGTTCATCGCCGACTACGGGCCCGCCGAGTTCCTCGCGGCGATGTCGGGTGCGGACATCCTGTTCCCCAGCCTCGACGAGGGGCGCGTGCTCACGGGCTTGGAGAACGCGGATGACATCGCCGCCGCCCTCGACTTCACGACAGTCGTGCTCACCCTGGGCGCCGCTGGGGTGCTCGTGCGCCACGGCACCGAGTCGACCGGTGTACACGCGGTCACCGCTCCCGTCGTCGACCCGACGGGAGCCGGCGACGCGTTCTGCGCGGGCTTCCTCGACGCGTGGGTGCGCACGGGCGATGCGGTCGAGTCCGCCCGCGCGGGTGCTGTGGTGGCATCCGGAGCCGTGCAGGTCATCGGCGGCCGCCCGCGGCCCTAGCGCGCCCGGCCTCGCACCCGCGGCCCGGCACTAGGCCGCCGCCCTCGCACCCCGCCCTCGCCTCGCCTCGCCCCGCCCCGCCGAGTTCGCCAGTTTTGCCCGTGCGGGGACCAGACCATGGGCAAAACTGGCGAACTCGACGAAAGGGGCGACCGCGGGAAGGCGACCGTACGGGGCGACGAAAGGGGCGACAGCAGGGCGCGACCGCAGGGCTGACCTGCGCGGCCTACTCCTGCGTGGCCCGCTTCACCTGCTCGTACGCCTCGAGCGCCCGAGTGCGCGTCGCGGCGAGGTCGACGATCGGCTCCGGATAGAGCGGCGTGCCGACCTCGGGAACCCACCTGTTCACGTACCTGCCTGCCTTGTCGAACTTGTCGCGCTGCAGCTCCGGATTGAACACGCGGAAGTACGGCGCGGCATCAGCCCCCGACCCCGCGACCCACTGCCAGTTGCCCGGATTGCTCGCCTCGTCGGCATCCACCAGGGTGTCCCAGAACCACCTCTCGCCCACGCGCCAGTCGATGAGCAGGTTCTTGATGAGGAAGCTCGCGACGACCATCCGCACACGGTTGTGCATCGTGCCGGTCTCCCACAGCTCGCGCATGCCGGCATCGACGAGCGGGATGCCCGTGCGCCCCTGCTGCCACGCGGCGAGTTCCGCGGGGTCGGCCTCCGACCACGGGAAGGCGTCGTAGGCGGGCCGGTAGTTCTTCTCCGCGAGCTCGGGGGAGTGGAACAGGATGCTCCAGTTGAACTCGCGCCAGCCCACCTCGCTCAGGAACTTGGGCACGTTCTTGCGCGCGGCCGGCGACACGTCGCCGTGCAGCCGCTCCCAGACCTGGAAGGGGCTGATCTCGCCGAAGCGCAGGTGCGGGCTGAGGCGGCTCGTGCCGTCGACGGCGGGCTCGTCGCGGCGGTGGTAGTCCTGGAGGCGCTCGTCGACGAACGACTCCAGCTGCTCGTGCGCCCCTTCCTCGCCCGGATGCCACGCCCTCCGCAGCCCGGCCGCCCAATCGGGTTTCGTCGGAAGCAGATCGAGCTCGTCGCTCGGGAGTGACACCCACTCGACGATGGGCACGGGCAGCGGATCGCGGAACTGCAGCTCTCGGGCGGCCTTCCAGAACGGCGTGAAGACGCGGTACGGTCCGCCGCTGCCGGTCGTGAGGGTCCACGGTTCGACGAGCAGGTTGGCCTGGAAGCTCTGCACCTCGAGGCCCGATTCGCGCAGGCGCGACTTGAGGCGGGCATCCGTCGCGCGTGCTGCGGAGTAGCGGCGGTTCCAGAACACGGCACCCGCACCGACCTCGGCGACCAGCGCAGGGAGCACCTCCTCCGCGCCGCCGACTCGCACGACGAGCTGTTCGCCCAGTGCCTCGAGCGAGTAGTGCAGCCACCAGCGGCTCGCCGCCCCGAGCGGTCGGATGCCCTCGCTCACCTCATCGAGCAGGTACAGCAGCACGACCGGCCCGCCGCGCTCGGCCGCCGCGGTCAGCGCGGGATTGTCTGCGAGGCGCAGGTCGTCGCGCAGCCAGACGATGCTGGGGGAGACCATGTCAGTCGTCGGCCGAGGCGTTGAGTCGCAGCTTGTCCGTCAGCCGCGCGAGTTCGTGCAGCTCGTCGTTGGTGAGCGCTCCGCCCACCCTGCGGTGGATCGACTCGGCGTGGATGACCGCGACGCGGCGGAACAGGTCGTAGCCGGAGTCGGTGAGGCACACGACGGTGCCACGGCCGTCGCCGGGGTCGGGCTCCTTGCGCACGAGCTCGCGGCCCACCAGGCGGTCGACGAGGCGGCTGACACTCGGCTGCGTGAGGAGCAGGTGGCGGTTGAGATCCCGGATGCGCAGCTGGCGGTCATCCTGACGGGAGAGGTTGAACAGCACGTCGTACTCGTTGAACGACAGCTCGCCGGTGGGGAACTCGACGTTCAGCTGGCGGAGCACGGAGACCTGCGCGCGGAAGAGAGCCTCCCAGGCGTTCACAGACGCTGACTTGTCGCTCACTCGACCACTCTAATTAAAAGGATTGAGGGTCGGTTCCAGAGGCTAGGAACCGACCCTCTCCCTTGCACCAAGAGTGTCCTGCAATCACATTCCGCATCAGCTGCCACAGCAAACAACTTCTGCTCTATGAATGTATAACGGAACGGTAACGCTGTCTAGTTACCAATCCGTTATTTTTCTGCGAGTTCCCCGAGAGCCTCGTCGGGCACGGATTCGGTGGCCATCGATGATGCGCGAGCCGCGGCGATCGCGGCCCTCCCCGAGGGCACCAGGATGGCGACGATCATCACGAGAACCGTCGCGGCGCCCGCCATGACGAGCAGCAGTTGCACGCTGATGACGTCGGCGAGCGGTCCGAAGATCGACATGCCCACCGGAGTGGCGAGTGCCATGACGATGCCGACGTAGCTGAAGACGCGACCGTGCTTGTCGGCGGGCACCGTCTCCTGGATGAGGGTCATGATCGGGGTCGAGAAGAGCGGAACGAACAATCCGATCGCGAACATGAATCCGTAGAAGATCCAGAGGTTGGGGCTGAGGCCCAGTCCGATCGCGAAGACGCCGAAGCCGAATGTCGAGACGATGAGCAGGCCCATGCGACTGCGCTTGGCCAGCAGTGTCGAGACGAGGATGCCGCCCAGGAGCATCCCGACGCTGAAGAAGATCTCGAGAAGGGTGACCAGGAAGACGTCGGAGCCGTACTCGCGCGCGATGAGGAGTGGGGTGACGAACGACGGCGCGACGGTGAGCAGGAAGATGATCGCGAACACGAGGAGTAGCCAGCGCACGATGGCGTGGTGCCAGATGTAGCGCATACCCTCCACGAGGTCGGTTCGGTAGCTCGTCGACTTCTCGGTGATCGACGCGAGGGTCGGCACGGTCACGAACACCAGGATCCCGATGCCGATGGCGGCTGTCACGACGTCGATGAAGAACACCGGCACGATTCCGAAGAGACCGAACACCGCACCCGCAGCGGCGGGAGCGAGCAGGGCCATCGCCGACTGGATGGTGCCGAAGATGCCGTTGACGCGCATGAGCTGCTCGCCCGGAACGATCTGGGGGAGAAGCGCCGACACCGCAGGAGTCTGGAATCCGGCGCCGATCGACCGGGCGCCGACCGCGACGAGGATGATCCACAGGTCGGTGACCCCGTTGGCCATGAGCACTGCCAGCACGAGGGTGACCGCGGCGATGGTGCCGTCGGAGACCATGATGAGCACCTTGCGGTTCATCCGGTCGGCAAGCACCCCGCCGAAGATCGAGATGATGCCCTGAGGCAGGAACGCGGCGAGCGCGTACAGGGCGATGGCGAACCCCGAGCCGGTCTGGAACGTCACGTACCACATGACCGCGTACTGCACGATCATGGAGCCGAACAGTGAGATGGTCTGGCCCGTGAGGAACAGGGCAACGTTGCGCTTCCAGCCGACGGAAGTTTCGGCGGCGGGTGTCGTCGTCATGTGAACAGCGTATACATGACCGCCGACATTCCGCGAGAAGATTGCCTCATGACCTTCACTACCGAGGCCGCGATGGACGCGTGCGCCGCCTTCCCCGCCACCGAACTCTCCTACCCGTTCGGCGAGGAGACCCCCGTGTTCAAGGTCGTCGGCAAGGTCTTCGCCATCCTCAACGCCGAGGAAGGCCCTGGCAGCATCACCCTCAAGGCCGACCCGGAGGATGCGCGCGCGCTGGTCTCCACGTTCCCCGACGTGACCCCCGGCTACCACATGAACAAGAAGCACTGGATCTCGGTGGCGTTGCCCTCGGCCGACGTGCCCCTCGAGGAGCTCATCCGCGACTCCTACGACCTCGTGGTCGCGGGGCTGCCGCGGACCCAGCGGCCGTTCTAGTTCGCCGGACGCACTCTGCCCCAACGATCCACGAGATCAGGCCGCTCCGACAGTCGCACAATGTGACGACATGACAGCGGTACCACGGGACATCACTATGGACACGTGATCGAAAGCGAGCCTCCGTCCTCAGACGAGTCATCTCTTCCGCTTGACGAGCTGGTGTGGCTCGCGCCCTCGCGCCGCACTCTTCTCGGGCTTGCAGGGGTCGGGCTCGCATCGCTTGTGTTCCAAGACCTCTTCACCGGCTCCGCGGCGTTTGCGCTGCCCACGTGGGTGGGCGGGTGGGCGCAGCCGCTCAACCGCAGCTTGTCGGTGAACTCGGGATTCCTAGCGAACAACTGTGGGTACCCCGGCTATGGCGACTACGTGAACAACGACTATCACACCGGTGTGGATTTGTATGCCGAGGCGGGAGAGGCGGTGTACGCAATAGGCGCGGGTGCGGTTTTCGCTATCGACACTGGCTGGGAGGGCAACCCCCTATCCAAAGCTGTGTACATCAAGCACACGGCCGGGGACGGTACACAATTCCTTGCCGTCTACGGCCATGTCGATAGTTCCCTGAGCGTTGGTGCTGCCATTTCGGCCGGTCAATCGATCGGCTCGGTCCACAACTGGTATGCCACGCACCTGCACTTCGGTATACGGACTTCGTTGAGCAACTCGGGGCGGAACGGTGCCCAGTCGTGTGGCAACTGGCCGTCAACCAGTGGCCCGTTCACCAACGACTACGTCGACCCAGAGCCTTTTCTCATCGCCCACCCTTTAGCCGCCAGCATGCCAACGAATCAAGGAGATACCGACGTGACCGACATCATCTACTTCGCGAGTAGCGGTAGTCCGTATACGACGAATGGCGTTAAGACTCCCGCAGTGACTATCGTCCTGAACTCGATGTGGTACCAGGAACGTCCTGGAGCGCCGCTCTTTAAGATCACCGACAACTACGTGGGCAGTATCGAGTATTCAGGATTCCTTGGTGCACGATTCTCCGTCTCCAATGCGGGACGCTACGTCACCACCCCCACAGCGATCGGGCAACTCATCGAACTCAGGGGAGAGTCATTGCAGCCGGCCGCAGCGATGGCCCCGCTGCGAACTGTTTAAACCAACTAGAAGAAGTCGGGGCTCGGCGTCGTGGCCTGGCGGATCGACACGTCGGCGTGACGGTCGAAGCGGTAGCCGACGCCGCGCACGGTGCGCACGATGTCTTCGTAGTCGCCGAGCTTGGCGCGCAGGCGGCGCACGTGCACGTCGATGGTGCGCTCGTTGGGGATCTCGTCGTCGGCGGCAGACCACAGCGACGAGATGAGCTCGGTGCGGTCGATGGTGCGGCCCTCGCGCAGGACGAGGTACTGCAGCAGCTCGAACTCCTTGTAGGTGAGCGGTGCCGCGTCGCCGTCGAGGACCACGCGCTTGCGGGAGATGTCGATGACGACGCCCGTGCGGACCTTTCCGGCGGGCTCCTCCGCGGTCTGGCGGTGCTTGGCGAGGGCGGCGGGGTCGCGCAGGGCGAGGCGCACGACCTCGACGTCGCGGCCGCCGGCACCGACGGGGGCAAGGGCCACTGAGGCGTGCGTCTCGGCGGAGGGCACGAGCTTGGCGAGCAGCGCCTTCAGCTCCTCGACGACGTGGCCGAGGTCGGTGCCCGAGTCGAGGGCCTTGAACTCGTCGAGACCGACGTAGAGGGCGAATCCGCGCGCCTCGGTGCCGGCGGGAACAGCCTGCAGGCGACGGGCGGGAGCGGCGGCAGCAGCCGGGGCGGGAACGGCGGTGACGGGAGAGAGGGGAGCGCGGTCGATTGTGGCAATGGACATGGTCCTGGAATCCTTAGTGATGTGGGGTGAAGGGCCTCTGATGGTGAGGTTGTGATCCTTCGGGTACTGCGGTCATGCGAAGCGGTAGCCAGCCGTTATGAGGACTGGGGCCCGGGAGTGCCGCCCTAAGGTGAACGGAACCCGACGAAGTGTCTGCCTAGGCACACATTCGACAACACATGACCATGCTCTCGCGAACCTCAAGGGAGGTCAGGGCGATCGCACGAACAGTCATGCCCGTAACTATAGCCACACGATCGGGCTTCGACAACCTCAGACCGTGCCGTAGAGCCTGTCGCCCGCGTCGCCGAGGCCGGGGACGATGTAGCCCACCTCGTTGAGCTTCTCGTCGAGCGCGCCCAGCACCACGGTCACCTCGCGGCCGGCAGTTGCCTTCTCGACCGCGGCGAGGCCCTCGGGGGCTCCGATGAGGCAGACGGCGGTGACATCCTTCGCGCCCCGCTCGAAGAGGAAGTCGATCGCGCCGATGAGCGAACCGCCGGTGGCGAGCATGGGGTCGAGGATGAAGCACTGGCGGTCGGAGAGGTCGTCGGGCAGACGCTGCGCGTACGTGGTGGGCTGCAGGGTCTCCTCGTCGCGCATCATCCCGAGGAAGCCGACCTCGGCCGTCGGGATGAGCTTGACCATGCCCTCGAGCATCCCGAGTCCTGCGCGCAGGATCGGCACGACGAGCGGTCGCGGCGAGCTGATCGCGAGTCCCTGAGTGGTGGTGACGGGGGTCTCGATAGTGACGACCTCGGTGCGTACGTTGCGGGTCGCCTCGTAGGCGAGGAGGGTCATGAGTTCTTCGGCGAGGGCGCGGAACGTCGGCGACGGCGTGTTCTTGTCGCGCAGCACGGTGAGCTTGTGGGTGATGAGCGGGTGGTCGGCAACGTGTACTCGCATAGGCTCAATCTACTGTGAACGCGTACGAGGAGTGGATGGGCGAAGCACTCGCCGAGGCGCGCCTCGCCCTCGCGACCGGTGACGTTCCCGTTGCCGCATTCGTCATGGATGCCGCGGGTAACCGCATCGGCGTCGGCCGCAACGAGCGCGAGCTCACGCACGATCCCACGGCCCACGCGGAGGTGCTCGCGATCCGGGCCGCGGCCGAGGCGCTCGGAACCTGGCACCTCGAGAACACCACCCTCGTGGTCACGCTCGAGCCGTGCACCATGTGCGCAGGGGCGATACTGCAGGCCCGCATCCCGCGCGTCGTCTTCGGAGCCTGGGATGAGAAGGCCGGGGCCGTCGGGAGCGTGCACGACGTTCTGCGCGACCGCAGGCTGCCGCACCGCGTCGAGGTGTTCGCGGGCGTGCGCGCCCAGGAGTCGGCGGCGCTGCTGCAGGGGTTCTTCGAGCAGCGGCGCTAGTCCGCCGACTTGATCACTATCGCGTCGGTGGTCGGGTGCGCGGCGTTCGACGGCAGGTACACGTCGGGCTCGAGGTAGATCACTCGCGCGATGGGTACCGCGGCGCGGATCGAGGCCTCGACGGCATCGATGGAGGCCGCGACATCCGACAGTTTCTTCGTCTTGCCGAACGCGAGCTTGGCGGCGACGAGCAGCTCGTCGGGGCCGAGGTAGAGGGTCTTCATGTGGATGAGCGCCTCGACATCTTTGTGGGAGTTGATGGCGTCGCGGATCTTGTCGACATCGCCGGCGTTCGCGCCCTCGCCCACGAGCAGGCTCTTGGTCTCGATGCCGAGGATCACGGCCACGCCCACGAGCAGCACACCGATGAACAGGGTGCCGATCGCGTCGAAGATCGGGTCACCCGTGAGCACGCTCAGGCCCACGCCCGCGAAGGCGAACACGAGACCCGTGAGGGCCGCGACATCTTCGAGCAGCACGACCGGCAGCTCGGGGGCCTTGGCATGCCGGATGAACGAGATCCAGCCCTGCTTACCGCGAACGTGGTTCGACTCACCGATCGCGGTGCGCAGCGAGAAGCCCTCGAGCACCATCGCCACCAGGAGGATCGCGAGCGGGACGATGGGTGCCTCGAGCTCGTGCGGGTGCTGGATCTTCTCGATGCCCTCGTAGATGGAGAAGACGCCACCGACGGAGAACAGGATGATCGAGACGACGAACGCGTAGACGTAGCGCTCGCGGCCGTAGCCGAAGGGATGCGCCTCGTCCGCGCGCTTGCGTGACTTGCGGCCACCGAGCAGCAGGAGCCCCTGGTTGCCCGTGTCGGCGAGGGAGTGCACGCTCTCGGCGAGCATCGAGCTCGACCCGGAGACGAGGAACCCGATGAACTTCGCGATAGCGATACCGAGGTTCGCCAGAAGTGCCGCGATGATTGCCTTGCCGCCACCAGATGCGCTCATGCGCTCAATCCTAGGATGAGGGCGTGACCACGAAACTTCCCTCCATTGCCATCATCGGCGCGGGCGCCATGGGCGGCGCCATCCTGCAGGGGCTGCTCGCTCCGTCCGTGAGCGTGAGCGGGGGCATCCGGGTCACCAACCGGACCGCCGCCAAGGCCGCACTCGTGGCCGCGGACGGTGTGGAGTCGATCGCGCTCAAGGCCGAGCCCGAGGGAAACCAACGCGCCGTGCGCGGTGCCGGCATCGTGCTGCTGGGCGTCAAGCCCGCGATGATCGTCGACACGCTGCGCGGACTCGAACTCGACCCGGGCGCTCTCGTGATCAGCGTTGCGGCGGGCATCACGACCGCCGCGATGGAGGCCGTTGTCGCCAACCCCGTGCTGCGGGCGATGCCCAACACTCCCGCGATCGTCGGCAAAGCCGTGACGGGAGTCGCCGCCGGCTCGCGAGCGACGCCCGCGCAGGTCGCGCTGGGGGTATCCCTTTTCGAGACCGTCGGCACCGTCGTCGAGATCCCCGAGTCGAAGATCGACGCGCTCAGTACGATTTCCGGATCCGGCCCCGCCTACGTCTTTTACCTCGTCGAGGAGCTCACCCGCACCGCGGTGAACCTCGGCTTCACCGCCGAGCAGGCCGCCGTGCTCGTGAACGGCACGTTCGCGGGATCCATCGACCTCCTGCTCGCGTCGGGGAAGGCTCCCGCAGACCTCCGTGCGCAGGTCACGAGTCCCAAGGGCACCACCGAGCGCGCGATCGGCGTGCTCGCGTCGGCGGATCTGAGCGGGCTGTTCGACCGCGCCACCGCCGCGGCCCTCGCGCGGGCACGGGAGATGGCCGCCGGGGCCTGAGCTGGGCATCCGGTTCTGCGAGATGTCACGAAAGGCGGTTTGAGAGGTCTCGCAGCAGCCATTCGAGTCATCTCGGCGGGTTTGAGGCGGTCGCATAGGCAACCGATAGGTCGGACCGGCAGGGTGCTGGGGCGCGCACAGGAGCGCGCCCCGAACCCGAGGAGTTCCTATGGCACACAAGAAGAACGACGCCGCCGAGACGACTGTCGTCGCCACCCCAGCGCCCGTCCTCGTCGAGAAGCGCAGGAGCGGTCTCGTGACCGCGGGCATCATCGTGGGCGCCGTGGTGGTGGCGGGTGCACTGTTCGGTGGCGGAGTGCTGGTGGGCACGCACATCCCGACCCAGTCGCAGTCCCAGTTCGGCCCCGGTCAGGGTGGCCCGCGAGGCGGCTTCCAGAGCGGACCGAACGGCAACGGCGGCCCCGGACCGGTCATGCCCGGACAGGGGAACGGCCAGCGCGACGGTCAGGGTCAGAGCGACACCGACGACAACTAGCTGCCGAGCGCCGCGAATCGCTCCATGTCGACCGAGTTGCCGCTCACGATGATCAGGTCGTGGTTCGAGACGATCGTCTCGGGCGTCGCGTAGGTGAAGTCCTTGCCGGGAGACTTCACGCCGACCACGGTGATGCCGAACTTCTTGCGCACCTGCGACTCGGAGAGCGGGATGCCGCGGATCGGCTTCGGCGGATACATCTTCACGATCGCGAAGTCGTCGTCGAACTCGATGAAGTCGAGCATCCGACCGGAGACCAGGTGGGCGACGCGCTCGCCGGCCTCGGCCTCGGGGTAGATCACGTGATTGGCGCCGATGCGCGCCAGGATCTTGCCGTGCGACTGGCTTATCGCCTTCGCCCAGATCTGCGGGATCTTCAGGTCGACGAGGTTGGCGGTGATGAGCACGGAGGCCTCGATCGACGAGCCGACCGCAACGACGGCAATCGCGAAGTCTTGGGCGCCGATCTGGCGCAGCGCGTCGATCGACCGGGCGTCGGCCTGCACCGCGTGCGTGACGCGCTCCGACCACTTCTGCACGAGCCCGTTGTCCTCGTCGATGGCGAGCACCTCGCGGTCGAGGCGCTGCAGCTGGCCCGCGGTCGCGGCACCGAACCGGCCGAGGCCGATCACCAGCACGGGTGCGTCGTGAGCGATCTTGTCAACCAACGATGGGCCTCTCTTCCGGTCGCCTGAACAGCTGCCTGCGCTGACTCGCGGCGAGTGCCGCGGCCAGGGTCACGGTACCAATGCGACCGAGGAACATTGTCGCCGCGAGCACGTACTGCGCGCCATCCGACGAATTCTGCGTGAAGCCGGTGGAGAGGCCGCACGTCGCGAACGCGCTGATGACGTCGAAGAGCACGTAGTCGAGCGGCTCGTCGGTGATGAGCAGCAGGATCACGGATGCGGCGGCCACGGTCGTGGCCCCCCACAGCACGACGCTCACGGCGAGGCGCAGCACGTCCGGCGGGATGCGGCGCTCGTACGCCTCCATCTCGTCGTTGCCCCTGGCCTCGGCGAAGGCGGCGAGGAACAGCACGGCCAGCGTCGTCACCTTGATACCGCCAGCTGTCGACGCCGAGCCGCCGCCGATGAACATGAGCATGTCGGTGACGAGCAGGCTGGAGCCGTCGAACTGCGACGGGTCGATAGTCGAGAACCCGCCCGAGCGCGCCATCGTCGACATGAAGAAGCTCTGCAGGATGCGCTGCCCGGCGTCGAGGTTGGCCATGGTTCTCGGGTTGTTGAACTCGAGTACGAAGTAGGCGAGGGCGCCGAGCACGATCAGCAGCGCGAACGTCAGGATCGTCATCTTGACGTGCAGCGACCACTTCCGCGGGTGCCGGAGGTTGCGTGAGAGCACGTAGATGACCGGGAATCCGATCGCCCCCGCGACGACCCCGAGCATGATGACGCCGAGGAACCACACATCGCCCGAGTAGGGCGCGAGCCCCTCCGAGGTCGGGAGGAAACCCGTGTTGGTGAACGCCATGGCCGAGATGTATATCGACTGCCAGGCCGCGTCGAGGGGAGTGACGCCCTGCAGGAGCATCCGGGGGAAGAGCAGGACGGCCACGATGAGCTCGATCGCGACGACACTGATGGCGACGGTCACGAGCAGGTTGCCGGTCTCGCCGAGGCGCACGGCCTGCCCCTCGGCGACCGGGCCCTTCCGGATGCGCAGCGGGTTGGCGTCGCCCGCGGCGAGCAGCTTCTGGCGCAGGCCGAGGCGGCGGCTGATCACGAGGCCGAGGATCGAGGCGAGAGTCAGCACACCGATGCCGCCGATCTCCACGCCGATGAAGATGAACGCGTGGCCGAGCGGCGACCAGTACGTGGCCATGTCCACGGTGGAGAGGCCGGTCACGCAGATCACCGAGACGGCGGTGAAGAGGGCATCCACGAGGGGCGCCTGCCTGCCCGAGGTCGTCGCGAGCGGCAAGGAGAAGAGGAGGGTGAAGACGAAGATGAGTCCCGCGAAGATGAGGATCGCGAAGCGCGCGGGCGTCGCAGCGATGAACGCGTCGACGCCGTCCCTGATTCGGGCGAACGGTGTGTCGCGCGAGACCGGTTTGCCGCGCATCCCACCCCCTCGTCTGTCGCCCATCACAGTACTCTGATGCCATGGCTGACATCTTCGACGTCGTGTCCGATCCCACGAGGCGTGACCTCATGATGGCCCTGCTCGACCGGGGCGAGACGAGCGTGGGCGAGCTGGTCGAGGCCCTGGGCCTCAGCCAGCCGACCGTGTCGAAGCACCTCAAGGTGCTGCGCGACCACGGCCTCGTGACCGTGCGCGAAGACGGCCAGCACCGCCACTACCGCCTCGACATCGCGCCGCTCGAGCAGCTGGAAGACTGGCTCGTCCCCTTCCTCGTGCACGGTCCGGCTGAGGACGAGCCGGTGCTCGACGACGGCGGCTCGGCGGTATTCGCCGCGTGGTCGGGGGCCGACGTGGGCGGCACCATCGGCCGACGTGTCGCGGAGGGGACCTACCGGGCGCGCACGCTGCCCACGGTGTTCCGGCGCAGGCTCTTCCGCAGGCCGTAGTACCCCCAACGGGGGTGGACATCGAGTCTCACCAACCCCTAGTGTTGCCGTTTAGCACTCCAGTCACACGGATGTGCCACACAGCTGCGAGGAGTACTACCCGATATGTCGCGTGATCTGTCCGACGTTCGCTTCCTGACGGTCGCCGAGGTGGCCGAGATGATGCGCGTCTCGAACATGACGGTGTACCGCCTCGTGCACTCCGGCGACCTGCCCGCCGTGCGTTTCGGTCGCTCGTTCCGCATCCCGGAGTCGGCGGTCGTCGCGGCCATCGATACCCCGATCGCCGAGGTCGGCTGAGACTCCTAGCCTGTTGCGCTAGACTCACCAAGTACATTTTTCCGCGGTTCTGATTTCGAGCCGATCGGTTCGTTCAAGAACAGCGAGGTAACCCATGGGTTCAGTTATCAAGAAGCGCCGCAAGCGGATGGCCAAGAAGAAGCACCGCAAGCTGCTGCGCAAGACGCGTCACCAGCGTCGCAACAAGAAGTAGGTCGCGAGACCTAGGAAGGCCCGGTAGCTACCGGGCCTTCTTCTTTACCGCCCGTGCCTCGCGCTTCACGCGTCGCTGTGCTTCCCGGATGCTCGACCTCTTGAGAGGCAGCACCTTCCAGTTCTTCGCGCGCGCGTGGGCGAGCAGCTTCGCGTCGGGGTTCACGACCACGCGGTGACCCACGAGGGACAGCAGCGGGATGTCGTTGCTCGAGTCGGAGTAGGCCCAGCAGTCGGCGAGGTCGGCACCGCGGTCGCCCGCGAACTGCAGCGCTACCGCGGCCTTCTCATCGCCGTGGATGACATGGCCGTCGAGGGATCCTGTGAAGACGCCGTCCAGGGCTTCCACCCGCGTGCCGATGGCCCCGGTGAGACCCAGCCGGTCCGCGATGACCTGGGCGACGAGCTGCGGCGTGGCCGTGATGAGCCAGACCTCGTGGCCCTTGGCGAGGTGCTCGCGCGTGAGGTCGACGGTCTCGGCCCAGAGTTTGGGGGCGAAATCCTTCTCGTACATCTCGTTGGCCATGTCGATGAGGGCGGCCTCCGTGTGGCCACTCACGAGGCCGAGGGCCCGCTCCTTGGCGGTGGCGAGGTGGTTGCGGTTCTCGCCCACGGCGAGAAACCGGAACTGGTGCCATCCGAAGAGGGCGATGTCTCGCCACGAGATGAGGCCACGCCGGAACGCCTCGCGGCCCACGTAGTAGACGCTCGCGCCCCGCATGAGCGTGTTGTCGACGTCGAAGAAAGCCACGATCGGTCGATCGGACGGGGGTGGCGGCGCTGCGTCGGGCATCGAGATTAGTCTATGGTCGTGTCCCCTACTCGACTGACCCTCATCGGCAAACCGGACTGCCACCTGTGCGACGACGCGCGGGCGGTCATCCATTCGGTCATCGCCGATCGGGACGACATCTCGCTCGAGGAGCTGTCGATCCACGACGACACCGAGCTGAACGCGAAGTACTGGGATGAGATCCCGGTGCTGCTCATTGACGGCAAGGTGCACGGCATCTGGCGCTTCGAGGCTGAGCGCCTGCGTGAGGCCCTCGCCCGTTAGCGGACTAGAGCGCGGCGGCCTTCTCCTGCACGGGGATGGGGCCGGTGAGGTTCTTCTTGATCGCGTCGCGCTCGGCGGCCAGAGACGCGATGGCCTCGGTGTCGAGGCCCGGCTGGACCATGTCGTCGAACGGATTGCCCATGCCGCTCTTGCTGTGCACGGCTTCCGCGTAGGCGGTGGCGGCAGCAGCGACCTTCGCTCCGGCCCGCTGGGCCTTCTTGAGGGATACCGCGCTGCCGCCGACCGCCTCGGCGTGCTTGGTGAGAGCCTTCTGGAGTTCCTTGAGCGCTGCGTCGATCTTCTTGGACATGGGGTCATCCTGCCCCATGAAGGTTAACGAGCGCTAAGGGGAATTTTCAGGAGGTTCTAGGACTCGTCGACGACGACGGCGTCAGCGGCGTTCTTGCGAACCGACTCGATGCCGTTGAGGGCGCTTGCCTTCGCTGCGTAGCCCTCGGAGATCGCGATGATCTCGCCGTTGCCCGCCTTGAGAGCGAAACGGAATTCGCCCTTCTTGTCCTTCGTGATGACGAATTTGCCAGCCATAGCCGTGCCAACTTTCCCTCTGTGGACAGTTTTCGCCGAATGGCGATGGCTCATGCTAGCGCGCGGAGATTTATGGCAGAAGGCGCGTGGGGCCGCGGAACAGGTACGTCGACTCGCGGATGTTCGTGAGGTGCAGCATGAGCATGAGCACGCGGCTCAGCCCCATGCCGAAACCACCGTGCGGGGGCACGCCGTAGCGGAAGAAGTCGAGGTAGAAGTCGAGCTCCTCGGGGTCGAGGCCCTTGTCCTTCGCCTGCTCGACGAGCACGTCCACGCGGTGCTCGCGCTGCGCTCCGGTCGAGATCTCCACACCGTTGAAGATGAGGTCGTAGCTGTTCGTGAGCGACGGGTCGCCCTCGTGGCGCATGTGGTAGAACGGCCGGATGCTCGACGCGTAGTCGGTGAGGAACACGAACTCGTGGCCGAACGCCTCCTTGACGTAGGCCGCGATCTGGCGCTCGCCCTCCGGGTCCATGTCGTCATCGGTGCGGGGAACGGTGTAGCCGCGCTCCGCGATGATGCGCTTCGCCTCGGCGAGCGGGATGCGCGGGAACGGCGTCGTGGGAACCGCCACCTCGACACCGAAGAGCGCCTCGATCTCGGCACCGTGCTTGTCCTTGACGGCCTGGAAGCCCGCGACGAGCAGCTCTTCGTGCAGCTTCATCACGTCTTCGTGCGAGTCGATCCAGCTGATCTCGGAGTCGACGGAGGTGAACTCCGTCGCGTGGCGGGAGGTGAAGCTCGGGTCGGCGCGGAAGGCCGGGCCCACCTCGAAGATCTTGCCGAAGCCGGCGGGCTGCGCCATCTGCTTGAAGAACTGCGGGCTCTGCGACAGGTACGCCTTGCCCTCGAAGTAGTCGACCTCGAACAGCTCGGCCTTCGACTCGCTCGCGCTCGCCATGAGCTTGGGGGTGTGCAACTCGATGAAGTCGTTCTCGACCCAGTAGGTGCGCCACGCGTGCTCGAGCGTGGTCTGGATGCGGAAGATGAGGTTGTTCTTGGGCTGGCGCAGGTCGAGGAAGCGCCAGTCCATGCGCTTGTCGACTCCCGAGTCATCCGCGATGGGGGTCTCGGGGTTCGCGGCGCCCGCGATCACGAGCGACTCGAGCTTGATCTCCACGCCGCCGAGCTTCACGCGCTCGTCGTGCTTGAGCTCGCCCGTTGCCGTGAGGAACGTGCCCTGGGCCAGACCCGAGATGGCGTCGCTGATCTCCGACGGGATGACGTTGCCCTCGTCATCCGACGGCCGCGGGTTCACCAGCTGAACGGCGCCAGACTCGTCGCGCAGTACGACGAACTGCACCTTCTTCTGGTCGCGCACCGTATCCACCCAGCCGGACACGGAGACGGGCCCGTCGGTCGCGGCGGCAAGGTTCTTGATAAGGGTGCGTTCAGTCACCCCCAGAGTTTAGTCGTCGGATGCGTGGGCCGCTGTCGGGCTGTGGGCTCGTGAGGTGCCACAAAACGCTCCCCGAGGGGCTCGGAGAGGACGTATTGCGGCACCTCACCGTCTGAGAGCGGCGCTGGGCCGGAGCGCCTCACCGACGCTTTCCCTCCGCCGACGCTCGCGCGGCTGCGCGCGCTCAAGGCGCAGCTCGACCCCGAGAACCTCTTCCGCGACAACTTCGCCGTGCTTCTACAGCACGTAGAATCGACGGGTGCCAGCTGATCTCATCCGCCTCGTCCGCCACGGTGAGGTCTTCAACCCCGACGGCATCCTGTACGGGCGCATTCCGGGGTACCACCTGAGCGAGCTCGGCCACGCCATGGCCGCGGCCGCCGCGCAGTCGCTTGCGGGCCATCCGGTCACCGCACTGTATGCAAGCCCGTTGCAGCGCGCGCAGGAGTCCGCGCAGCCGTGGCACGAGTTGTTCGGCCTGCCGGTCGTCACGGAGGAGCGCATCATCGAGCCGCACAACTGGTTCGAGGGCACCTCCGTCAAGCGTGCCGTGCGCCACCCCAAGGCGTGGTGGCAGCTGCGCAACCCCAGCCTGCCGAGCTGGGGGGAGCCGTACCGCAGCGTCGAATCACGGATGCTCGCCGCCATCGACGACGCATGGACCAAGGCCGACGGCGGTGAGGTCGTCATGGTGAGCCACCAGATGCCGATAGTCATGGTCGCCCGTTCTGTGAAGGATCTGCGTCTGGCGCACAACCCGTCGAAGCGCCGATGCACGCTGTCGAGCATCACGACGCTGAGGCGCGACGGCGACCGCTTCGTCGAGGTCGACTATCAGGAACCTGCGAAAGAGTTGCTGGCGACCGCCATCGACTCGGGAGCAGTGTGAAGCGCCTTTCCATCATCGCCGCGGTCGTCGTGACCCTCGCGCTCGCCGGATGCACGAACGACCCGCTCGCGGACGAGTACGCCTCCGGCTCCGGCCAGGGCTACCAGTCCGGCGACGGCGCCTACACGGAGATCCGGCCAGCAGATCGCGGCGAGCCCATCGACTACAGCGGCACCACGGAGGCCGGTGACACCGTCACCTCCGACGACTACCTCGGCCGGGTGCTCGTCGTGAACTTCTGGTACGCCCAGTGCCCGCCGTGCCGGCTCGAGGCCCCCGACCTCAAGTCCGTGAGCGAGGACTACACCGAGGTCGGCTTCCTCGGCGTCAACGTGTCAGACACCGCCGAGAACGCCATCACGTTCGAGAAGACGTTCGGCATCGGCTACCCGTCGATCATCGACGCGCAGACCAACTCGGTGCAGCTCGCGTTCGCGGGCCAGGGCGCTGTCGCCCCCAACGCCGTTCCGACGACCCTCATCATCGACCGCGAGGGCCGGGTGGCCGGGCGCATCAGCGGGCTCATCCAGGACAAGAGCATTCTCACGGCCATGATCGACACCGTCCTCGCCGAGGAAAAGTAGGTGAACCCCGGCGACATCGTCGATGGCGGAGCGCTCGCGCTCGCGCTGCCCATCGCGTTCGCCGCGGGCCTGCTCGCCTTCCTCTCGCCGTGCGTGCTCCCGCTGGTGCCGGGCTACCTCGGCTACGTGACGGGCGCGACGGATGCCTCGCAGCTGCGTCGCGGCCGCACACTCCTGGGCGCCAGTCTCTTCGTGCTGGGGTTCAGCGTCGTCTTCCTCGGGATCTTCGTGCTCAGCAGCACCGTGGGGATCTTCTTCCTGCAGTACGAAGACCTCCTGCAGCGCATCGGCGGCGCGGTCATCATCGTGCTGGGCCTCGTCTTCATCGGCCAGGTCACGTTCCTGCAGCGCCAGCTCAAGCCCACGTGGCGACCGCGGGCCGGCCTCGCCGGGGCACCGCTGCTTGGCGTCGTGTTCGCCATCGGCTGGACGCCGTGCATCGGCCCGACGGTCGGTGCCGTCATCGCCCTCGCGAGCTACGGGTCCGACCCCGGTCGTGCCGCGATAGTGGGAGCCTTCTACTGCCTCGGCCTCGGCATCCCGTTCCTGCTCGTGGCCCTCGGCTTCGGCTGGGTGGGCAGCTCGGTCGCGTGGGTTCGGCGGCACATCCGGATCTTCAATATCGTGGGCGGAGCGCTTCTCATCGTCATGGGCCTTCTTATGGTGACGGGCCTGTGGGGCGCCGCGATGTCCGACTTCAGGGGGGTGCTCAGTGGCTTCATCCCCGCTCTCTGACAGCTCGCGGCCGCGCGACCACATCGACTCGCCTGAACAGCCGCAGGGCATCCAGCAGCCGAAGCTCGGCTTCGTCGGCTACCTGCGTTTCTTCTGGCGGCAGCTGACGAGCATGCGTACGGCGCTGTTCCTCCTGCTGCTTCTGGCCATCGCGGCGATCCCCGGATCCCTCGTGCCGCAGGTCAGCTCCGACCCGAACGGTGTCATCCAGTACAAGGCTGCGAATCCCGAGATCTCCAAGGTGCTCGACACGCTGCAGGTCTTCACGACCTACTCGTCGGTGTGGTTCTCGGCGATCTACCTGCTGCTGTTCATCTCGCTCATCGGCTGCGTCATCCCGCGCACCAAGCACCACTTCGACGCGCTGCGAGCCCGCCCGCCGAAGACCCCGGCCCGCCTCGCGCGCCTCGAGGGCTTCACGACGCGCTCGGCGGAGGCCGACACGGCAGAGGCCGTCGCCGCGGCTCAAACCCTGCTGAAGAAGGCCGGCTATCGCACGGAGGTCTACGCCGACTCCGTGAGCGCCGAGCGCGGCTACCTGCGCGAGACCGGCAACCTCGTCTTCCACACGGCCCTCATCGGCGTGCTCGTCGCGGTGGGCATCGGCGGCGGCTTCGGTTACACGGGCCAGCGCGTCGTCGTCGAGGGCTACTCGATGACCAACAGCCTCGGCAGCTACGACTCGTTCAACCCTGGCCGCTTCTTCACGGATGCCGCGCTCGAGCCCTACTCGGTGGCTCTCGACTCGTTCGTGCCCACCTACGAGCTCGACAACGTCGCGGCCCTCGGCGCCCCCATCGACTTCCTCGCGAACGTGACAACGACCCTCCGAGGCGGGGAGCCCCAGAAGGGCACCATCAAGGTCAACGAGCCGCTGCACATCGGCGACACCGACGTCTACCTGCTCGGCAACGGCTACGCGCCCGTGCTCACCATCAAAGACCCGGCAGGCAACGTGATCTTCTCCCAGCCGACCGCGTGCCTGCCCACCGACGCCAACCTCACGAGCAACTGCATCATCAAGCTTCCGGATGGCCTCGCCGAACAGGTGGGAATCATCGGGTTCTTCTACCCGACGGCCGTTGAGCTCACCGATGGCACCCTGACCTCCACCTACCCCGACACGATCAACCCCGTCATCAGCATGTTCATGTACAAGGGTGATCTCGGCCTCGACAACGGTGTGGGCTCGAACGCCTACGCGCTCTCGCTCGACAACCTCACGCAGATCGCCGGCAACGACTCGGAGGTGAAGGCCATCAAGCTCGCGCCGGGCGACTCGGCCGAGCTGCCCGACGACCTCGGCACCATCGAGTTCACCTCCGTGCCGCGCTTCGTCTCCCTCGACGTGCACCACGATCCGGCCCAGCTCTGGGTGCTCCTGTTCGCCGTGCTCGTCGTCGCGGGCCTCGTCACCAGTCTCTTCATCCCGCGCCGTCGCGTGTGGGTGAAGGTCGCCGCCGCACACGGCGGAACGCTCACCCTCGAATACGCCGGACTCGCCCGTGGCGACGACCCCGGACTGGACGCCGCAGTAGCCGAGCTCGCGGATCGCCACATCGACCAACTCGGGCTTAAGGTGAAACCGTGACCGACACCTTCGTGCAGTACTCCACCATCGCCGTGTACTCCGCCATGGCGATCTACGCGTTGGCGTTCATCATGTTCACGCTCGACCTCTCCCGTCGCGCAGCGGTCGTGAGTGCGCCGGCCGCGGGCTCGGCCACGGCTGTGGCCGGGGCATCCGTCAGCACGATCGTGCTCGAGAAGACCGAGATCGAGACCGAACCGGCCAAGAAGACGCCGCGCTTCCTGCGCGCCGCCATGGCCCTCACCGTGATCGCCTGGGTGCTGCACGTGGGTGCGACGGTGTTCCGAGGCGTGGCCGCGGGGCGCGTGCCGTGGGCCAACATGTTCGAGTTCACGCTCACCGCCACCGCGATCATCATCGGCGTGTTCCTGGCCGTGCAGTTCTGGCAAGACCTGCGCTTCATCGGTGCCTTCGTGAGCGGCTTCGTTCTCATTGCGCTCGGCGTCGCGACCGTGAACTTCTACGTGGACGTCGTGCCGCTCCCGCCGTCGCTGCAGTCGGCCTGGCTCATCATCCACGTGTTCGTGGCCTCGCTCGGCACGGGCTTCTTCGCCCTGGGCGCCGCGCTTTCCGTGGTGCAGCTGCTGCAGGCCCGCCGCGCAGCCAACAAGGCGGTCGGCCTGCGCTTCCTCGACACCATCCCGAACGCCGACAAGCTCGAGAACATGGCGTACCGGATGATCGTGGTCGGGTTCGTCTTCTGGACCTTCACCCTCATCGCCGGCGCCATCTGGGCGAACCGCGCGTGGGGCCGCTACTGGGGCTGGGACACGAAGGAGGTCTGGACCTTCATCATCTGGACCATCTTCGCCGGTTACATCCACGCTCGCGCGACCCGTGGCTGGCGCGGCTCACGCTCCGCCTGGCTCGCCATCGTGGGCTTCACCGCCGTGGTCTTCAACTTCACCATCGTGAACCTCTTCTTCAAGGGATTCCACGCGTACTCGGGCCTGTAGGCCTCAGCCCACGTGCAGCAGCTCGTAGCAGCGGGCGAGGCGGTCGAGCCACCAGGCCAGCCGCTCGGGTTCGGCGGCGTGCTCCCCGAGCAGGTGCAGCTCTGGCGTGACACGGCGCACGGGCAGAGCGCCGTCGATCGGGATGAGCGGCTCGCCCGTGACGTCGTGGGCCAGTAGCGACGCGGTCGCGAGTCCGCAGTCGAACTCGAGGTCGGGGATCGCCGCGGCCAGATGCAGCCCCATCGAGATTCCCACGGACGTGTCGAGGGCGCTCGACACCACGACGGGCAGTCCCGCTTCGGCGACGATGGCGAGAGCAGCAGTGATGCCGCCGAGCGGTTGCGCCTTGATGACGAGCAGGTCGGCGGCCCCCGCGCGAGCGACGGCGAGCGGGTCCTCGGCCTTGCGCACGCTCTCGTCGGCGGCGATCGGGATGCCCATGTACGCGACGCGGCCGCGCAGTTCGGCGAGCTCATCCACTGTCGCGCACGGCTGCTCCACGTACTCGAGGTCGTACGGGGCGAGGGCGTGGATGGCGCGCTCGGCCTCGTCGACTGTCCATGCGCCGTTCGCGTCGACGCGCACCCTGCCGGAGGGTCCGAGGTACTCGCGGGCCGCGGCGACTCTGGCGACGTCATCCGCCAGCGTCTGGCCGGGGTCGGCCACCTTCACCTTGACGGTGCGGCAGCCGGGAAACCTGTCGAGAATGCCCGCGACCGCTTCGGGGCTCACGGCGGGCAAGGTCGCGTTCACGGCGACGCTGTCGCGGTGAAGCGGCGGCAGGATGCCCCAGCCGAAGTCGATCGCGGCGGCCAGCCACGCGCTCGCCTCGACGTCACCGTACTCGGTGAACGGCGAGAACTCGCTCCAACCGCACGGCCCCTCGAACAGCAGTGCCTCGCGCACATCCACCTGGCGGAACCGGGAGACGAGGGGCAGCGACACGACGCGGGCCGAGCCGAGCAGGTCGGTGAGGGGAGGCAGGCCGCGTGCTGGGTGCATGGGACCAGTGTGGCGTTAGGGTGATTCGGTGACCAGTCCGGATGGCCCGCCGATCGGCGAAGTGGAGCGCGTACCCCTCAAGGTCGTGCCGATCTTCGTGCAGCCGCTCGACGACGAGCCGCCGGTCGACGATGACGACATCCTCGTCGAGGAGCCTGCTGCCCGACGGCGTCCGGTTGTCGTCGCGCTCGCTGCTGTGGTCTTCGCGCTCGCGACGATAGGCGTGCACATCGCGGCGATCGTGGTGGCCACATCCGGAGAATTCGTCACGGGTACCGTGCTCGGCTACGTTGCGATCGCCCTGTCGGCGCTCACCGTGCTGACGGCCATCGCGGCGGTGATCGTGGGTCGGATGCGGCTCTGGGCGATCCTCGCGGCAGTCGTGGCGGTTCTCGCCAACCCCGTGGTGCTGCTGGCGATCCTGAGCTTCCTGTCGGGTGCGCAGACTTAGGCTCTCACTATGGCTCACGTCTCCGACTTGTTCGACGCTTCCCTCTGGCGCGAGGTCGAGGGCTTCGGCGAACTTACCGACATCACGTACCACTTCGACACCACGGGCCGGGTGGCGCGCATCGCGTTCGACCGCCCTGAGGTGCGCAACGCATTCCGCCCGCACACCGTCGACGAGTTGTACCGCGCGCTCGACGATGCGCGCCAGAACCCTCGCGTGGGAGTCGTGCTGCTCACCGGCAACGGCCCGAGCGAGAAGGACGGCGGGTGGGCATTCTGCTCCGGCGGGGACCAGCGGATCCGGGGGCGCGGCGGATACGAGTACGCGGACGGGTCGGTGGCCGTGGGACGCCTGCACATCCTCGAAGTTCAGCGGCTCATCCGGTTCATGCCCAAGGTCGTCATCGCCGTGATCCCCGGCTGGGCCGCGGGCGGCGGGCACTCGCTGCACGTCGTGTGCGACCTCTCGATCGCCTCGCTCGAGCACGGCAAGTTCAAGCAGACGGATGCCGACGTTGGCTCGTTCGACGCGGGCTACGGCAGCGCGTACTTCGCCCGCCAGGTGGGCCAGAAGTTCGCGCGCGAGGTGTTCTTTCTCGCCCGTGAGTACGACGCTCAGCGCGCCCTCGACACCGGCGCGATCAACGCGGCAGTGCCGCACGCGGACCTCGAGAAGGTCGCGTACGAGTGGGCTGAGGAGATCCTGGGCAAGTCGCCCACGGCCATCCGGATGCTCAAATTCGCGTTCAACGCCGTCGACGACGGCCTCGTGGGCCAGCAGGTGTTCGCGGGTGAGGCCACGCGCCTCGCGTACGGCACCGATGAGGCAGTGGAGGGCCGCGACGCGTTCCTCGAGAAGCGCGCACCGGACTGGGGACCGTACCCCTGGCAGTACTGATGCGCCTCACCTCCCCTCGCCTCCCCTTCACCTTCGCCGAGTTCGCCGGATGTGCCCATGCAGACCCCCGACGATGGGCAGAAGTGGCGAACTCGATGAACGAGCTCGCATGAGTAGGGAGCTGCTCGTCGTCGACTCGCGCGACACGGTCGCCGTGACGCACGCGCTGCGGGCTGCGCTCACGGCAGACGGGCCCGCGGTGTTCCCCTACGAGGGCGTGCCCCAGAACGTGCCGGCAACTGTCGAGCAGCGCGTCGCCGTCGTCGTCGAGACGAGCGGCTCGACCGCGCGGCCCAAGCGCGTGGCCCTCGGTGCGGATGCCCTCCTCGCGAGTGCCGCCGCCGCCGAGTCCGCCCTCGGCGGACCGGGTGACTGGGCCCTCGCGTTGCCGCTGCACTACATCGCGGGCATCAACGTCGCCGTGCGCGCGATCGCGACCGAATCGGATGCGGTGACGGATGAGCGCGGCTTCGACGCCGCGCGCTTCATGTCGTCCCTCCGGGGCGTGGCGTACACGTCGCTCGTTCCCGCACAGCTCGCCCGCCTGCTCGAGCTGGAGGATGTGGAGCCCCTCGCGCGCCTGCAGCGCATCCTCATCGGAGGGCAGGCCATGCCCGTCCCCCTCGCGGCCCGCGCCCTCGAGCTCGGGCTCAACGTCACGCGCACCTACGGCTCGAGCGAGACCTCCGGCGGGTGCGTGTGGGACGGCGTGCCGATCGGCAACACCGACGTGCGCGTCGTCGACGGCCGCATCGAGCTCGCGGGCAGTGTGCTCGCCATCGGCTACCTCGACGACCCGGAGCGCACGGCCGCGGCCTTCGTCGAGCACGACGGCAAGCGCTGGTACCGCACCGACGACACGGGCCACCTCGTCGACGGTGTGCTGCGCGTCACCGGCAGGCTCGACGACGTCATCATCTCGGGTGGCGTGAAGGTGTCGCTCGCGGAGGTGGAGGCCGCCGTGCGCGGGATGCCCGGACTCGCCGCTGCCGTGGTCGTGGCAGCCGCGCATCCGGAGTGGGGGGAGACTCCCGTCGTCGTGACCGAGGTGCCCGTGTCACTGGACGACGTGCGGACGGCAGTTGCCTCGGTGCTCGGCCGTGCCGCTGCTCCGTCGCGCGTCGTCGTCGTGGGGGGCATCCCGACCCTCGCCTCGGGCAAGCCCGATCGTCTCAGCCTCGCCGCGCTCGTGCGCCAGTAGACTGCCGCCGTGGCATCACCGAAGCAGCAGCGCATCGACCCCAAGTCCGTACCGGCGCCGAAGAAGCCCCCGGTCCCGCCGAAGAGCAAGTCGGGCAGACCCGGTGGCCGCCCGCCCGGCGCCCCGCCCATCCCCAAGGCGACGCTCGGCACCTGGATCGGCGCGGCCCGCCTGCAGACGCTCCCGCTTGCCGTCGCGCCGGTGGCGCTCGGAACCGCTGCCGCGTACGTGCTCGGGCACGACCCCGCAGACACCGGATGGCACTGGCTGCGCGCCCTGCTCTGCCTCGCCGTGGCGCTCGGGCTGCAGATCGGCGTGAACTTCGCCAACGACTACTCAGACGGGGTTCGCGGCACCGACAAGCATCGCGTGGGCCCTGCGCGCCTCACGGCGTCCGGCGCGGTGCGACCGCGCACCGTGCTCATCGTCGCGTTCGTGTTCTTCGGGCTGGCCGCCCTCGCGGGGCTCGTCATCGTGTTCCGCACGCAGCAGTGGTGGCTCATCGCTGTCGGTGCTGTCGCCATCGTCGCTGCCTACTTCTACACGGGCGGCAAGCGTCCGTACGGCTACTACGGGCTGGGCGAGGTCTTCGTCTTCGTCTTCTTCGGCCTCGTCGCCACGGCGGGAACGACGTTCGCGCTCTCCGGGACCGTCACCATCGAGAGCTGGCTCGCCGGCGTCTCCATCGGCCTCATCGCGTGCGCCGTGCTCATGGTGAACAACATCCGCGACCGTGAGCAGGACAAGCTCGCGGGCAAGCGCACGCTCGCTGTGCTGCTCGGTGACATGCCCTCGCGCATCGCCTACTCGGTGCTCCTGCTCGCGCCGTTCGGCATCCTCGCGTTCTTCGTGCTGTTCTACGACAACGCGTACCTGGTGTACTTCGTGTTGCTTGCGGCACTCCCGGCGGCGGGCATCACCCTGAGTGCCAAGACGCCCGGCGAACTCATCGTCGCCCTGCGGCTTACGGCTCTCGTCGCGCTGCTGTTCGGCCTCGGCCTCGGCTGGGCGATCGCCTTCTAGCGGGGTTGCTCGGGCTGGCAGCTCGGGCCCGGCCAGCCGTCGCGCGGTCGTTTCTTACGCGGGCGGCCCAAACTTTCACCGCGCTCGTAAGGAAGTACCGCGGCGCGGGCGGGCGGAGAGGGGGGGCGGGGAGCGGTGCGGTCGGGCGGGGAGCGGCGCGATCGGGCTGCGGCGGGAAGGTGCGGCGCGGGCGCAGCAGGCGGGGCGAGCTACAGGTCTTCGGCTGCCGAGTCCGCGTCACCCGCGGGGCGAGCCCGACGCTCGGCGATGTCGAGCGCCACGGCGTCGCGCAGCTTCCCGAAGAAGATATATCCCACGCACAGCCCCACGATGGCGGCGATGATCGCCGAGAGCCACCAGGGCACGTTCGAGAGCATGAGCACGGCGAACACGAGTGCGAAGAAGCCGACTCGCACGAGGCTGTAGGTGACCCAGGGTTTCACCCTGCCAGTGTAGGCACGCGGGCTGTGTGCAGGATGCGCGCCTACACTTAGGCCATGGCTCGCCTCTTCGTCATCCTGCCGTTCATCGCGGCGGGGTTGTACGTGTTTGCGTACGTCGATCTGGTGCTCACGGACCGCGGGCGTGTGCGTGCGTTCCCGAAGATCGCGTGGGCGTTCGTCATCCTGCTGCCGATCGTGGGCGCGATCCTGTGGATCCTCTTCGGCAAGGAACGGCTCGACCGCGGCGGCGAACGACGCACGACTGCTCCGGATGACGACCCGCAGTTCCTCGCGAACCTGCGCCGCGACGAGGAACAGGACGAGCGCATCCGCCGGCTCGAGCAGGAGCTCGCCGACCTCGACGATGACCCGCCCAAAGACTGAGTCACCGGCCACTGACTTCTCGGTGGCCATCCTGGAGCAGTTCGTCGCTCTCGGCGTGCGTGACGTGGTGTTGAGTCCCGGCTCCCGGTCGCAGGCCTTGGCGATCGCCGCCGCGGAGTTCGAGCGGCTCGGGCTGCTGCGCCTGCGCGTGCGCATCGACGAGCGGGTTTCCGGATTCCTCGCCCTCGGCCTTGCCGTCGAGTCGAAGCTGCCCGTGCTCATCATCACGACGTCCGGTACCGCGGTGGCCAACCTGCATCCTGCCGTGCTCGAGGCTCACCACTCGGGAGTGCCGCTCATCGTCCTGAGCGGCGACCGCCCGGACGAGCTGCGCGGCATCGGCAGCAACCAGACCACCGAGCAGCCGGGCATCTTCGGTGCTGCAGTGCAGCGCACATGGGACGTCGGAGCCCCCACGGGCGCCGAAGGCGAGGCGGAGGCCGCCCACGAGCTCGCTCGGGATGCCTTCGCCGCAGCATCCCGCGGGCCGGTGCACCTCAACCTGTCGTTTCGCGAACCGCTGTCGGCAGCTCTCACCCTCACCCCGCCGCACCTCCCCCCTTCCGCTTCTGCGGAGGTTTCATCCCCAACCCCGCCTGAGCCAGCAACTGATGAGGTTCGGGAGCGGTTCCTCCGCAGAAGCGATCAGGTCGTGGTGGGCGCGGCTCCCGGCACGGTCGTCATCGCGGGCACCGGCGCGGGCGAGCAGGCGGAGAAGCTGGCGCGCGAGCTGAACGTGCCCCTCCTCGCCGAGGTCGCGAGCGGAGCGCACTTCGGGCCACAGCTGGTCGTGGCCTACCGCGAGCTGCTCGCCGAGCCCGAGTTCGGCGGAACCGTCGAGCGGGCCATCGTGTTCGGCCACCCGACCCTGAGCCGGGAGATCCCGGCCCTGCTGCAGCGTGAGGGCGTCGAGGTGATCGTCGTGCGCGGCGCCTCCCCGGAGGACTACAACCCCGGTCGGCGCGCGACAGCTGTCGACGCTGTCGTCACCGAGGGCGGGCCGGGCCCGCGCGAGTGGCCGGGTCGGTGGATCGCCGCATCCCGCAGCCTGCTGCAGTCGGCGGATGTCGCGCCCGACTCCGCGGCACCGGCCAGGCAGCACGCCGAGGCCGAGCTCGCTGCGGTGCGGGCGAAGGTCACGCGGCAGGCGTTGGTCGAGGCGGTGTGGCGGGCGACCTGGCCGCACGACAGGCTCGTGCTGGGGGCATCCCGGCTCATCCGCGAACTCGACCGCACGGCGACCGGCAAGAAGATCAGCGCGCACGCCAACCGCGGCCTCGCGGGGATCGACGGCACCATCTCCACGGGCCTCGGCATCGCGCTCGCGTCGCAGGATGGTGAGTCGAGGGGCACCACGCGCGTGCTCCTGGGCGACCTCGCCCTGCTGCACGATGCCGGGGCGCTGCTGTTCGGCGCGGGGGAGCCGCGGCCGCGCATCCAGGTGATCGTCGGCAATGATAACGGGGGCACCATCTTCGCGGGGCTCGAGGTCGCCACGACAGCGGGCGAGGCGTTCGAGCGCGTGCTCCTGACGCCGCAGCAGGTGTCCGTGGAGCAGCTCGCGGCGGCGTACGGGTGGTCGTACCTCCGCGTCGACACTCGGGGGCAGCTCGACCAGGCGCTCACGGCATCCGTCGGTCCGACCATCGTGGAAGTGCCGCTCGATCGATAGCGTGGGGTCATGACAAGCCTCACGCCCGTCGACGGCACGTTCGACCTCTCGAAGGTCGACCCGGCATCGACACCCGGCGCCGTCGACCGAAAGCACGCCGAGAAGGACCTTGAGAAGCGGCTCGACCAGCTCGGCACCCTGCAGGAGAAGCTCTTCGCCGAGAGCAAGTTCGGCGGGCAACGCAGCATCCTGCTCGTGCTGCAGGCGATGGATACGGCGGGCAAGGGCGGCATCGTGCGCCACGTGGTCGGCGGGGTCGACCCGCAAGGCGTGCACTTGCACTCGTTCAAGGCGCCGACCGACGAGGAGAAGCAGCACGACTTCCTGTGGCGCGTGCGCAAGGAGCTGCCGCTGCCGGGCATCATCGGCGTCTTCGACAGGTCGCACTACGAGGATGTGCTCATCCATCGGGTGCGCGGATTCTCGACCCCCGAGGCCATCGAGGAGCGCTACGGCATTATCGCCGAGTTCGAGAAAGAGCTGGTCGCGCAGGGCACCACGATCATCAAGGTCATGCTGCACATTTCTGCGGACGAGCAGAAGGCACGACTCCAGGAGCGCCTCGACCGGCCGGAGAAGAACTGGAAGTTCAACCCGGGCGACATCGACGAGCGCGAGCACTGGCCGGCCTACCAGGAGGCCTACCAGATCGCCCTCACGCGGACATCGGCTCCGGATGCTCCCTGGTACGCCGTCCCGGCGAACCACAAGTGGTACGCCCGATGGGCAGTGCAGGGGCTGCTGCTCGATGCGCTGAAGCGGCTCGCCCCCGAGTATCCGGCGGTGGACTACGACGTCGAGGGGGAGAAGGAGCGCCTCGCCGCTACCTGAACGCCTCGACGATCGGCCGCAGTTTGAGCCCGGTTTCGGCGAGCTCGCGTGCGGGGTCCGACCCCGCGACGACGCCGGCACCGGCATAGGCGGTGACCGTCGTGCCCTCGACCTGGGCGCAGCGCAGCGCGACAGCCCACTCGCCGTCGCCGTTGCCGTCGACCCAGCCGACGGGGCCCGCGTAGCGCCCGCGGTCGAAGGGCTCGAGCTCGGCGATCACGTCAAGGGCAACCTCGGTGGGCGTGCCGGCGACGGCCGCTGTCGGGTGCAGGGCCGCGACGAGGTCGAGCGCGCTGGAGCCGCGCGTGAGCGTGCCGGTGACATCGCTCGCGAGGTGCCACAGGTTCGGCAGGCGCAGGGCGAACGCGGGCTTGCTCGAGAGTCCCGTGCTGAGAGGCTCTAGGGCGAGCATGACGCTGCGCAGGGCGAAGGAGTGCTCTTCCACGTCTTTTCTCGAGGCCGCGAGGGTGGCGGCGGCCGAGGCGTCGGCGGCGGCATCCGTTCCGCGGGCCGCGCTGCCGGCCAGTACACGCGCGCTCACCGTGCCGTCACTCGAGCGCACGAGGGTCTCGGGGCTCGAGCCCATGAGGCCCGCGACCGAGAACGTGAAGGTGTCGGGGTAGGCCTCCGCGAGGCGCGCGAGCGGCAGCCTGAGGTCGGCATCGGCCGGGATGCCCGCCACGACGTCACGCGCGAGAACCACCTTGCGCGCCTCGCCGGCGCGGATGCGCTCCACAGCCTGCGCGACCGCCGCGGTGTAGCCCGCCGCATCGAGCAGCCCCGGCTCGAAGGACGCGGAGAACGGCGCGCCCTGCGATTCGGATGCGGGAGCGGTGCCGATGCGGGTGACCCAGCTCACGCCGTCGCGGCGGCCGAGGATGACCGCGGGCACGATGAGCACGCTCGTGGCTGCCGAGGAGTCCGCAAACGCGAAGCTTCCGAAGGCGACGAGGCCCGAGCCCGGCAGGTCCACGGAGTCGGAGACCGTTGCTGCTTCGGTCAGCGCGCGCCAGGCGGCCGCCGCATCCGGAATTCGGGTGGCACCGGAGAATTCGAGGCGCAGCACCTCGCCGAGGCCGACGATGCCGTCGTCGCCGCGGAGGAAGGCCAGCGGATGCCGCGAACCGAGCCGCTCGATGAGCGCGCCGTGGTCGTCTGAGGCTTCCGTGCTGACGCTCAGCGCGGGCAGAGGACTCGCCGCGTCATACACCCTTCCACCCTACCTTCGGCTCCGAACCCTCTCGGTGGATGACAACCGTAGACTTGACCCGTGAGCAAGGCGGACATGAACAAGCAGCCGGATGAGGTCGCCGGCATGTTCGACGACGTCGCGAAGCATTACGACCGAACGAACGACGTGCTGTCGGCGGGTAACGCGGTGCTGTGGCGTGCCGCGATGGTGCGCGCCGTGGCCCCTGAGCCGGGTGAGCGCGTGCTCGATGTCGCGGCCGGGACAGGCACCAGTTCGATGGCACTGGCCCGCTCGGGCGCCGAGGTCATCGCGCTCGACTTCTCGGCAGGCATGGTCGCCGAGGGTCGTCGCAAGCACAAGAAGCTCGAGTTCATCGAGGGCGACGCCCAGCGCCTGCCCTTCGCCGACAACGAGTTCGACGCGGTCTCCATCAGCTTCGGCCTGCGCAACGTGAAAGACCCGAAGCTCGCCCTCTCCGAGATGTACCGCGTGCTCAAGCCCGGCGGTCGTCTCGTCGTGTGCGAGTTCTCGAAGCCGCCCATCGCGATCTTCCGTGCGGGCTACTACACGTACCTCCAGCGGGTCATGCCGCTCGTGGCCGACCGCGTGAGCTCGAACCCCGCGGCGTACACGTACCTCGCGCAGTCGATCAAGGAGTGGCCTGACCAGGGCGAGCTGAGCCACTGGATCCGGGGCGTCGGCTTCACGCGTGTCGCGTACCGCAACCTCACGGGTGGCATCGTCGCCCTCCACCGCGGCCGCAAGCCCGCCGACGCGCAGGTGCTCGCCGCGGTCGCGAAGCGCAAAGGTGCTGCGACGAGGCCGATCAAAGTAGTCGGCTCGTGAGCCCGGCTGCTCCGCCCGCCCGCCGCAGCAACACCCTGAGCTCCTCTCTCGGCCTCGGCGAGAAGCTGTTCGCGTCGAGCGACGAGCGCCGCTTCGCCTCCGCCATCGAAGATGGCCTCGAGACCGTCGAGGCCGGCCTCCTCAGCCAGATGCACTACGCCGACGAGATCGCCGACGCGACGAGCCGGTACCTCCTCGACGCTGGCGGCAAGCGCGTGCGACCCGTGCTCACCCTCCTCGCCGCACAGCTCGGCGAGGGCAATAACCCCAACGTGTTCGTCGCCGCGCAGGCCGTGGAGATCACCCACCTCGCCTCGCTCTACCACGACGACGTCATGGATGAGGCGCAGATGCGCCGCGGGGTGCCCAGCGCCCAGACGGTCTGGGGCAACTCCGTGGCCATCCTCACGGGCGACCTGCTGTTCGCGCGCGCGAGCAAGCTCATCTCCAGTCTCGGTGAGCGTGCCATCGCCCTCCAGGCCAACACCTTCGAGCGCCTGTGCCTCGGCCAGCTGCACGAGACCATCGGGCCGCGCCACGACGACGACCCCGTCGAGCACTACCTGCAGGTGCTCGCCGACAAGACCGGCTCGCTCATCGCGACAGCTGCCGAAGTGGGGGTCATCTTCTCGAACGCGCCCGAGGAGTACGTCATCCCCGTGCGCACGTTCGGTGAGAAGATCGGCGTCGCCTTCCAGCTCGTCGACGACATCATCGACCTCTCAGACAAGACCGAGGTCACGGGCAAGACCGCGGGCACCGATCTGCGTGCCGGCGTCTCGACCCTGCCCCTGCTCTACCTGCGCGAGCTCGCCAAGACCGACTCCGACGCCGACGAGCTGCTGCGCCGCATCGAGCGCGATGTCACCACCGCGTTCTACGGCGAGGCCGACGAGGCCGACCTATCGGCCGCCATCGCCGAGTTGCGCGACCACGCCGTCACCGCCCGTACCCTCGACGAGGCCCGTCGTTGGGCGAGCGAGGCAGTCGCCGCGCTGGCCCCCCTGCCCGACGGTCCCGTCAAGAAAGCCCTGACCCGATTCGCCGACTCGATTGTGGAGCGCACCAACTAGTGACCGAAAAACTTCGCCTGGCCATCGTCGGTGCAGGTCCTGCCGGCATCTACGCCGCGGACATCCTACTCAAGGCCGAAAAGCACTTCGACGTGTCCATCGACCTGTTCGAGCAGCTTCCCGCCCCGTACGGCCTCGTGCGCTACGGAGTGGCCCCCGACCACCCGCGCATCAAGGGCATCATCAGCGCCTTGCGCGATGTGCTCGATTCCGGTGACATCCGCATCTTCGGCAACGTGTACTTCGGCCGCGACATCACCCTTGCCGACCTCAAGAAGCACTACAACGCCGTCATCTTCTCCACGGGCGCGATCCGGGATGCCCCCCTCGACATCCCCGGAATCGATCTGCCCTCGAGCTACGGCGCCGCCGACTTCGTCAGCTGGTACGACGGCCACCCCGACTTTCCGCGCGAGTGGCCGCTGGATGCGTCATCCGTCGCGGTCATCGGCAACGGCAACGTGGCGCTGGATGTGGCCCGGATGCTCGCCAAGCACGCTGACGACCTGCTGCCCACCGAGATACCCGCCAACGTCTACGACGGCCTCAACGCCTCGCCCGTCACCGACGTGCACGTGTTCGGCCGCCGCGGCCCCGCGCAGGTGAAGTTCTCCCCGCTCGAGCTGCGCGAGCTCGGCGAGCTGCGCGATGTCGACATGATCCTCGCTGACGAGGACTTCGACTACGACGAGGCGTCGAAGAACGCGATAGCCACGAACAAGCAGGTCATGGTCATCGACAAGGTGCTGAACCAGTGGCGCGAGCGGGAGACGGGTGCCGCATCCCGCCGCCTGCACCTGCACTTCTACGCGAACCCCCTCTCGTACGACGGTGAGGTGTTCCGGTACGAGCGCACCGAGCCCGACGGCGAGGGCGGCGTGCGCGGCACGGGCGAGATCCGCGAGGTGCCCGTTCAGGCGCTGTACCGCGCGGTCGGCTACTTCGGCTCGCCGCTCGACGGCGTCCCGTTCGACGAGCGGCGCGGCGTGATCCCGAACCGCGAGGGCCAGGTCATCGACGACAACGACGAGCCGGTGCACGGGGTCTACGCGACCGGATGGATCAAGCGCGGGCCGGTCGGGCTCATCGGGCACACCAAGAGCGATGCCATGGAGACCGTCAAGAACCTCATGAACGGTCAGGCCGGCTGGTGGAGCCCGGAGGACCCATCGGAGCAGTCCGTCGTCGAGCTTCTGGAGAGCCGCGGTGTCGAGTTCACGAACCTCGACGGCTGGCACCACCTCGACCAGCATGAGATCGCGCTGGGTGAGCCCCACGGCCGAGCGCGCATCAAGGTCGTCGACCGCGACGAGATGGTCGCGGTCTCCAACAAGAAGTAGCGGCTTCTCCCGATCGCAGGATGTTCCCAGCCCCGGCATGGTCGAGGTTCAGCCTTCGGGCGCACTCTGTATTTCAGACGCGGACCTGCCTAGTGGTCCCGTCGAGATGCGGAGTTCGAGACATCGGAGCTCCTCCGCCACCCGGAGAGGGTGGGTCGATGCAAGGCGGCCCACCCTCCCGCCCGGCTGCGTCGTACACTCGCGGCATGAGCGAACGACTCGACCCGCGGCGCCTCGACGAGCTGTGGGACTTCTCTGATCCGGATGCCTCGGCCGAACGTTTCGCTGCGGAGCCCGCCGACTCCCCGGTCGCGGCCGCAGAACTGCAGACCCAGCGGGCCAGGGCCCTCGGCCTCGCGGGTCGGGGGGCGGAGGCGGACGCCGTGCTCGACTCCATCGCCGTGGACGATCCCGTGGTGCACGCGCGCGTCGCCCTCGAGCGCGGCCGGCGGCTCAACTCGGCCGGGCGGCCGGATGAGGCGATCCCGGTGTTCGCGGAGGCACTCCGTTTTGCGCAACTCGCGCACGACGACTTTCTGGCCGTCGACGCCGTGCACATGCTCGCGATCGCGGACGTCGAGGGCTCGGGCGAGTGGGCGGCTAAGGGCATCCGGATGCTCGATGCCAGCGCCGACGCGCGCACGAAGCGTTGGGGCATAGCTCTGCACAACAACCTGGGCTGGCGGCACCACGGTGCCGGGCTCTACGAGGAGGCGCTCGAGGAGTTCGAGCTGGCAGCGTCCGCGGCTCGGGAGCACGGGAGCGCGCAGCAACAGGAGTGGGCCCAGGAGGCGATAGACGAGACGCGCGCCGCGATCACTGCACGGCAGCAGTGAGCCGCGCGATGTTGTCGAGCGTTGCCGAGAATGAGCTGCGCTTCATCCACTCCTCGAGGGTGAGCTCGCGGCTGTCGGCGCGGTAGGAGTCCTCGATCTCACGCAGCCCGCGCAGGAACGACTCGCCCCGCACCATCACCGACACCTCGAGGTCGAGGGTGAACGAGCGCATGTCCATGTTGCTCGAGCCGATGACCGACACGTCGTTGTCGATGGTCATGTGCTTGGCATGCAGGATGGTCGGCGACTTGTAGAGGTAGATGATCACGCCGGCCTTGAGCAGTGCCTCGTAGTAGCTGCGCTGCGCGTGGTAGACGAAGAACTGGTCGCCGATCTCGGAGACGAACAGCTCGACCCGGATGCCGCTCTGGGCGGCGGTGGTGATCGCGTACAGCATCGAGTCGTCGGGCACGAAGTAGGGGCTGACGAGGATGATCTTCTCCTGGGCGGAGTAGACGAGCGAGTTGAACATCCTGAGGTTGTTCTCGCCGGCGAATCCGGGGCCGCTCGGTACTACCTGGCAGTCGAGCATGCCCTTGCCGCTCGCGCGGGCAGGGGCCGCCTCACGCTCGAGCAGCTCGTCGGTCTCCGAGTACCAGTCGGTGACGAAGAGCGCGTCGATCCCGGCAACGACGGGGCCCTCGAAGCGGGCCATGAAGTCTTTCCAGTGCAGGTGGCGCTTGTGGTTCTTCCTGCGCTGGTAGCCCGTCTCCACGATGTTCTGCGAGCCCGTGTAGGCGATGGTGCCGTCGATGACGAGCAGCTTGCGGTGATTGCGCAGGTCGGGGCGACGGATGCGACCCCGCAGCGGCTGGAACGGCAGCATGAGGTGCCACTGAACACCCATCTGCGTGAGACGCCGCTTGGTGCGGCGGAAGCCGGGGTACTGGAAGTTGCCCAAGTGGTCGAGGAGCACACGCACGACAACGCCGCGCTGGTGGGCCTCCTCGAGCGCGTCGAAGAACGGCTTCGTCACGTCGTCGAGCAGCAGGATGTAGAACTCCACGTGCACCGTGCGCTTCGCCTCGCGGATCGACTGCGTCATCGCGTCGAGCGCCTTCTGGTTGTCCGCGTACAGTTGCGCCGCGTTGCCGCCCACGAGCGGCATCGAGCCGAGCTTGCGGTTCAGCTCGACCACCGACTCCAGCCACGACGGCCACGGCGGATCGCGCTCGACCTTGTCGAAGCCTTCGGTGGTTTCGAGGATGTACTCGTTGATCTGGTGCTGGCGGCGACGGCGCTTGCGTGGCAGGCGCGAGCTGCCGACGAGCAGGAAGAGCAGGATTCCCACGTAGGGGATGAAGAAGATGGCGAGCAGCCACGCGAGGGCGGTCTGCGGCCGGCGGTTGCGCGGAACGTAGATGATGGCGAGCACGCGGATCGTCGCATCCAGCAGGAACAGGAAAACCGCGAGCGCCACGCTGAACCAGCCGTCATTGGTCGTCGCTGTCGTCACAACCGGCAGTCTAGTGAGGCCTGTCGTCGAGGTGCGCGTCGCCGCGAGGCCCCCACGTGACGGTCAAGTACGAGGTGGTTCCGACGAACGCGCTCGTCGTGAGCGTGAGGCCGTTCGCTTCGAACTCCCGGATGCTCGTGCACGAGCCGCCCCCGCTGTTGCCGCCCGCGAACGCGCTCAGGCACACGTTGCCGCCCGTGGTCTTGAAGGCGAATACGTTCCAGACATCGGTGCCGCCCAGCCACCGGATGTCGGTGGTGCTGTCGGCGCCCGGCCAGACGGGAACGTCGTGCTGCGGGGACGCGAAGACGTCGAGCGAGGGGCGCGGCGCGAGGGCGATCCCCGTCGCGAGCGCGGCCGCGGCGAGAGCTGCTGCAGCGAGCAGCAGCTTTCTGCTGCGGGGCACGGATGCCACGGCAGGAGGTTGCGCCGGGGGTGGGCGTGGGGCATCCGGGGTCCGCAGCCGCACGAGCTCGACCTGCGCCGCCGTCGCATCGGCCTCGCTCACCGGACGGCCGTACGCCCGCCGCTGCAGGTCGGCGAGCGGGTCGGTCATGGGACTTAGCGGAAGTTGACGAACTGCAGTGCGACGTCGAGGTCCTGGCCCTTGAGCAGCGCCATGGTGGCCTGCAGGTCGTCGCGGCTCTTCGACGAGACGCGGAGCTCATCGCCCTGGATCTGCGACTTGACGCTCTTGGGGCCCTCGTCGCGGATGATCTTCGCGACCTTCTTGGCGTCTTCGGAGGAGATGCCGTTCTTGATGTTGATCTCGATGCGGTACTCCTTGCCGCTCGGGTACGGGTCGCCCGAGTCGAGGCTGCGCAGCGTGATGCCGCGCTTGATGAACTTGGCCTCGACGACCTCGAGAACGGCCTTCACGCGCTCCTCGGCGCTCGCCTTGAGCAGCAGCTTCTCGCCGCTCCACTCGACCGACGCGCCCACGCCCTTGAAGTCGTACCGCGTCGCGATCTCCTTCTGAGCCTGGTTGACCGCGTTCTCGGCCTCCATGTGGTCGACCTTGCTGACGATGTCGAAAGTGGAATCTGCCATGCGCCCATGTTAGGCCGCGCGGCGGCACCCGTCAGGATGCGAGTGCCGCCGCACGGACTGGTCAGAACGGGATCCGGGCGCAGGTGCCGTTGTCGCCGGCCCACAATATCGCGCGGCGGGTCTGCGGACCGTACACCCCGTCGATCGTCGTACCGGCCTGGCGCTGGACCTGCAGGAGCGCGTTGTACGTGCCGTTGCCGAAGACCCCGTCGACCACGAGACCCTTGCCGTAACACTGGTTCAGGGTGATCTGCAGGGTCTTCACCCCGTTGCTGGTGACACCGCGTTCGAGGATGCAGTTCGTTTCATCACCCGTTGCCATTTGTTTGATGGGATACCGGTAGTAGGTGCCGTTGTTCGCGTACGCGTAGCCGCGGTCGCAGTAGTTCGCTGCGGCTGCAGCACTGTGCGCGGGTGCGGCGTTCGCCGCGGGTGCGATGCACAGTAGTGCGCCCACCACTCCGGCGAGGACGACGCCTGCTGAGAGTCGAGTCTTGAGCATGTCAATATTCCAATCTGTAGCGAACGGATGATGCTCTCCGAAGGCTAAAGAGGTTGCTCAAGGGCATCGGAAAGATATCCACATCACGATCGCGTGATGGGATAGGGGGATGAACCGCCGCGCGTTCCTCATCGCCGCGGCCGCGATCGCCGCGGTCGTGGCGCTCGTGGGTATCGTGATCGCCGTGCAGCCGCGCGAGCGACAACTGCCCGAGGCGTCGCAGTCCGCTCCGCCACCCCTCGGCGGCACGGGCCCCGGCTACACGGGGATGGTCGACCCGGACTGGGCGAAGGCCACGGCGGCGGCCACGGGCATCCCGCTGCTCGCCCTCACGGCTTACGCGGGAGCCGCGATTCGCAGTGCCGAGGTCTACCCCGACTGCGGTTTGGGCTGGAACACACTCGCCGCCATCGGCCTCGTCGAGAGCGACCACGGCACGTTCGGCGGATCATCCATCGGGGCCGACTACACGGTGACCCCGCCCATCTACGGCGTGGTGCTCGACGGCGGCGATACCGAGCACATCCCCGACAGCGACGGCGGAGCCATCGACGGCATCTCCGACTACGACCGCGCTGTCGGGCCCATGCAGCTCATCCCGCAGACGTGGGCGAGCTGGCCGTCGGACGGCAACGGTGACGGCGTCGGCGACCCACAGAACATCGCAGATGCCGCGATCGCGGCCGCGAACCACATGTGCCGCGCGGTGGCGGGGCCCATGACCACTCCCGAGGGATGGCGCGAGGGGATCGCGGCCTACAACTCGGGCAACGACTACCTAACCAAGGTCGCGACCGCCGCGCAGAAGTACCACGACGCGGCTGCGGGCTAGAGGATCGTGTAGCCCCAGGCCCGCGCGACTCGTGCCTGCTCGGCGTCGCGGGTCACGAACGCGCACTCCTCATGGGGCTCGGCGAGGGCGCCGAACGTGAGGTACGCGCATGCGAGCTGCCAGGCATCCATGGCGCGCAACCCGTGCTCGCGAACGATCTTCAGGGCGGTCACTTCGATGTCCGCCTGATTGGCGTCGATGACCAACAGGGCGCCGGTTGCCGGATCAGTGTCGCGCAAGAGAGCCGCCTCCAGCTCCTCGAAGTCGAAACGACCGGTGCGGGCCGCACGGACGAAGGCGCTCGTGGTCTCGATCCGGGTCCACGAGCCGGTGACCGTGGTGACGAGCGGGTCGTGCATGAGGGTGCGGGGTGCCCCGCTGCCGGACTCATCAGTGAGGTAGGAGCGGACCACGGCGGACGAGTCGAGGTAGGCGATCACGGCCAGCGGTCCGTTCCGCGCTGCCACGCGATGAGCTCATCGATCTCGTCGGGAGCAGCGGGCACCGCGCGTATCGCTTCGAGGTCGGCGAGCAGCTCTCGCGACGGCGACGGGGGCTGGGTGCCCGACCCTGAGATCTCTCCCACCTGCATCAGCTTGAGTCGCAGGCGATCCGTTCGGGAGAGTCGCGCCGGGTCGATGCCCAGTCCGAGGATGTCGTTGGCGAGAGCGTTGACAGAGGTGCCCTTCGCTCGCGCCTGCGCCGAGAGCTCGGCGTGAAGCTCATCGGGGACGCGGAGGAGGAGCTGCTTCATCCCACGATGATATCAAACAGTCGATGTGATATCAGTGCGCGGTCAGGACGGGCGCGAGGTGCTGCTGCGCACGATCAACTCGAACGGCAATGGGGTGTTCACCGATGACGTTTCGCGGTGGCCGGGGTGCAGCTGCGCCATGAGGATGTCGACGGCCATCCGGCCCTGCAGCGCCGGGAACTGCGCGATGGTCGACAGTCCGAAGAACTCGCTCAGCTCATGGTCGTCGACGCCCACGACCGATACGTCGTCGGGCACGTGGAGTCCCAGGTCGCGCGCGGCGAGGATCGTGCCGATGGCCATCTCGTCGGATGCCGCGAACACGGCGGTCGGGCGCTTGCGCGGGTTGCCTAGCAGTTGCTTGGCCGCAGCGTACCCGCCCTGCAGGGTGAAGTCCGCCGCCTGGTACAGCTCGGGGTCGGGGGTGATGCCCGCCTCGCGCAGCGCGTCCTCGTAGCCTCCGCGGCGGCGGGTGGGCACGTGGAAGTCCATCTCGGAGTCGCGGTTGCCGCCGATGTGTGCGATGACCTTGTGGCCGAGCGAGAGCAGGTGCTCGGTCGCCAGGCGCGCGACGGCCGGGTCGTCGATGCTCAGGGTCCGCACGCCCTGGATACTGCCGCCTACACCGACGATCGGCTTGCCCATGTCGTGCAGCCGGCCCACCTCGGCCTCGGTGAGTTCGAGGGCGATGGCGATGACCGCATCCACTCGCTTGCGCAGCAGGAAGTGCTCGAAGACGCTGCGGCGCTCCTCGCCCCCGCCGCCCAGGTTGTAGAGCGTGAGGTCGTAGCCGTGGCCGAGCAGCGCGCTCTCTGCGCCCTCGAGCACGGCGCCGTAGTACCAGCGGTTGAGGAATGGGATGACCACGCCCACGTTCTTGGTGCGACCGGTGGCCAGGCTCGAGGCGTTGGAGGAGACGACGTACTCGAGTTCGAGGGCCGCGGCGTGCACGCGCTGGCGGGTGGCCTCGGAGACGTGGCCGTTGCCGCTGAGGGCACGGGAGACCGTGGCCGTCGAGACGCCAGCAAGCTGGGCGACCTCGTTGATACCCGGCATGGTGATCCTCCTCGACCCTGAAATCCTATTGGTCACCCATGAGGCCTCGAACCTTGTATTCTTGTTCAGCGCGTTCGGTCAGGTGAATACATGTGGTCGGAAGCGCCCCGGCAAGTTACCCAAGCGGCCAAAGGGATCTGACTGTAAATCAGACGTCTCAGACTTCAGGGGTTCGAATCCCTTACTTGCCACGGAAGAAAGGCCCCTGCACACACCGTGCGGGGGCCTTTTCGCGCCCTTGGCGCGCGGCCCGTCGGTTCCCGCGCCGCTGCCCACACCCGAGCCGATAGGCATCCCGATCACCTGCGAGCAGGTCATGGACGCCAACTCGCTCCAGTACAACATCCAGATCGCCTATCAGCGGGACCGCCTCTCGGGGCAGGAGTTCGTGCAGGCCGTGGCTACCCTGCGCCGTATGCTCTCGGCGGTGGACGTCGAGCCCGGCACGGACCTCGCGGCATCCATCACCGTGCTGGGCGACTCGATGACCGACTCGATGACCGACACGACGAGCGACGCCTACTACGCGGCGGTCGCCGAGGTCGGCGACAGCTGCATCGCGGGAGGCTTCCCGAACTACGGCATCTCCGTCTGGACGGGCGGCTGATCGCTGCCAATCTGGGCACCCTTTGCAATAATTTGCACTGCCGACATCAGAGTGCAATACTGCACTTTGTGAATCAGAGTGCAACCCAGACGCGCAAGCAGGCGACAGCCTCGCGCCTCACCACCCTCTGCCGCCAGCTCACCGCGGAACGCGGCCTCAACGGATTCACCATCGAAGAGGTCTGCAGCGAGGTCGGCGTCTCCCGCCGCACCTTCTTCAACTACTTCCCCAGCAAGGAAGACGCCGTCTTCGGCATCGACGAGGCCGACGAACTCAAGCGCTTCACGGACGAGTTCCTCGCCCTGGGCTCGCGTGGCTGGCCCGCGGTCGTCGACGATCTCGTGGGCTTTGCTGTGCACTACGCCGACTCAACCGGGCACGACCTGGGCGAGCACCTGCAGTTCATGGCGATCCTCGAGCGGGAGCCGCGGCTTCTCGCCCGTTTCATCGGCATCGGCCGGGAGCGCGAGGCAGCACTGGCCGAGCTCGTCGCACGGCGGGAGGGCGTCGACGCTGCCGATGCTCGCGCTCGGGCATCCGTGCAGCTCGTCTCCACAGTCATGCGGTCGACAGCCGACCGCCTCTCAGATCCCCGTGTCGCCGAGAACTTCGGCGCCGCGCTCCTCGACACCCTCACAGCTCTGCGTGACGTCCTCGGAAAGGCCCACTCATGACCACAGCCACCAACACCGCGGCGCCACTGCTGCTCACGAAGCGCCGCATCTGGATCATCTTCGCCGCGCTCATCGCCGGGATGCTCCTCTCCAGCCTCGACCAGACCATCGTCTCGACGGCCATGCCCACGATCGTCGGGCAGCTCGGCGGTGTCGAGCACCAGGTCTGGCTGACTACCGCCTACCTCCTCGCGACCACGATCGTCATGCCCGTGTACGGCAAGTTCGGCGATGTGCTCGGGCGGCGGCGGCTGTTCCTGATAGCGATCGCCCTCTTCACCATTGCGAGCGTCGGATGCGCCTTCGCGGGTGACTTCACCCAGCTCATCATCTTCCGGGCCATCCAGGGCCTCGGCGGCGGCGGACTCATGATCCTCTCGCAGGCGATCATCGCCGACATCGTGCCGGCCTCCGAGCGCGGCAAGTACCTCGGTCCGCTCGGCGGCATCTTCGGCCTCTCGGCGGTGGGTGGCCCCCTCCTCGGCGGCTTCTTCGTCGACCACTTGACGTGGCAGTGGGCGTTCTACATCAACATCCCGGTGGGCATCGCGGCCTTCGCGATCGCGTGGTTCACGCTCAAGCTGCCCAACAAGAAGGCCACGGCGCCCATCGACATTCTCGGTGTGCTGCTGCTCTCGGCCTTCACGACGTGCCTCATCTTCTTCACCGACTTCGGCGGCGACTCCGACCACGGCTGGGCCGCGATCGAGACGTGGGCGTTCGGCATCGGGATGATCGTCGCGGCGCTGCTCTTCGTGCTGGTCGAGGCCAAGGCCAAGGACCCGATCATCCCGCTCTCGCTGTTCAAGAACCCGATCTTCGTCAACGCGACGGCCATCGGACTCACCCTGGGCCTTGGCATGTTCGCCGCGATCGGGTTCGTGCCGACGTTCTTGCAGATGTCGTCCGGAACCTCGGCTGCAGCATCCGGTCTGCTCATGCTCCCCATGATGGTGGGACTCATCGGCACCTCGATCGTCTCGGGAATCCTCATCACCCGCACGGGCAAGTACCGCATCTTCCCGATCATCGGCACGCTCATCACGGGTGCCGCGATGGTCGCGATGACGACCCTCACGGCGACCACGCCGATCTGGCTCATCTGCGTCTTCCTGTTCGTGTTCGGCGCGGGGCTCGGGCTCATCATGCAGGTCGTCGTGCTCGTCACGCAGAACGCGGTGCCGGCCGCCCAGATCGGTACCGCCACGAGCACGAACAACTACTTCCGCGAGGTTGGTGCATCGCTCGGTGTCGCCGTGTTCGGCACGATCTTCACGACGCGCCTCACCGAGAACCTCAAGGACGTGTTCGCGTCAGCCGGTGCCACCGCCGAGCAGGCGGGCAACGCGACAGCGACGCTCGACCCGCAGACCCTCGCCCAGCTCCCGGACTCCGTGCGCGACGGCGTCGTGACCGCCTACGCCGACGCGCTCGCCCCGGTGTTCTGGTACCTGCTGCCGTTCATCGCCATCGCCTTCGTGCTCTCGCTCTTCCTCAAGCAGATTCCGCTGTCGGATGTCGCCGGCCTCGTCGCGCGCGGCGAGGCGATCGGCGGGGCCGAGGCCGAGGAGCTCGAGGCCGCTGCCCACGCGGAGTCCGCGGCGCTCGCAGGCCGGGGACCCGACGCCCGCACCTAGGCTTGATGTCGTGCCTCACGACGACCTCCTCGCCCTTGCCCGCAGCATTGCCCTCGAGGCCGGTGCCATCGCCAAGCAGCGGCGGCACGAGGGCGTCGAGGTGGCGGCATCCAAGTCGTCGCCCGTCGATATCGTGACGGCGGCCGACCGGGAGGTCGAGCAGTTCATCCGCGATGCCATCAAGTCGGCCCGCCCCGACGACGGCTTCTTCGGCGAGGAGAGCGGTGCAGAGAAGGGCACGAGCGGCATCACGTGGGTCGTCGACCCGATCGACGGCACCGTCAACTTCCTCTACGGAATCCCGCACTACACGGTGAGCATCGCCGTGGTTGAGGGTGAGCCCGAGCCGCTCACGTGGACGGCGCTCGCTGCCGTCGTGTTCAACCCCGCCAACGGCGAGCTGTTCACCGCTACCGCGGGTGGCGGGGCGTTCCTGAACGGGCAACCCATCGCCCCGACATCCGGGCCGGAGCTCAGCCAGTCGCTCATCGCGACCGGGTTCGCCTACTCCGCGGAGACCCGCGCGACCCAGGGTGTGGTCATCCAGGGGCTGCTGTCACGGGTGCGGGACATCCGGCGGATGGGCACCGCGTCGCTCGACCTCTGTTTCGTCGCATGCGGACGGGTCGACGCCTACTTCGAGCGCACACTCTCCCCGTGGGATCACGCCGCGGGAGCGCTGATCGCTCGCGAGGCCGGGGCCACGGTCAAGGGCCTGGGCGACGCAGCGCCCAGCCGCGACTTCGTGCTTGCGGCGCATCCGGAGCTCGCCGTGCACCTCGAACGGGAGCTTGTGGCCCTCGGAGTCTGACGACGAAGCTGGTATACCGGGTAGTGACCCGTTACCCTAGTGTTACCCGTTGCATGCGCCTGCATATTTTGCTGCGTATGAAAGCCCGAAGAATTGGGCCGTCGACCACGGTCGTCGGTTGCCTCTCAGAGGAGAACGATCTTGTCACTGCGCGCATTCTGCACCGCCGTGACCCCGGTGACCGCCGCATGATCGACGACAACCTGCCGCCGGTTCCGCTCACGCGCCGCGAGCTGCGCGAACTCGAGCGGCTCCGCGAGGAGCGTCCCGTCGAACTGCCCAAGCGCAGCGTCGTAGCCCCGCAGGGCCGTGGCCGGATGACCCGCAAGACCCGTCGCGCGGTCGCGAAGTCGCTCAAGCCCACGGGCGGCAAGCGGCGCACGAACCCTGCGCGCGCACTGGCCTCGGTGGTCGCGTTGCTCTTCGCGGGAACGCTCGTCGTCGCCGTGTCGGTGCCCTCGAACCTGTTCCTCTCCGACGCGACCGCCGTGGTCGACAACGCGCCCCTCGCGGATGTCGAGAGCCAGACCCTCAAGGTCTCCGCTGACGCGAAGGACGCTGCTCCCGTGCGCGACAGCTTCGAGGCCATCTCCTATGCGGAGGCGCTCGCGCTCAAGTACGCGGGTGTCGACTACAGCTATGACGTCACCTCCGGCGCGGTGCGCTGGCCCTTCCCGTACGCCGTGCCGATCACCGACGGTTTCGGCCCGCGCGACGGCGGCTTCCACAAGGGCGTCGACTTCGTGCCCGGCGCGGGCACCCCGATCTACGCGATCGCTGACGGCGTCGCGACGACGGCCACCTTCGACGACTCGGGCTACGGCCAGCACGTCGTGCTGCAGCACAACCTCAACGGCGTCGACGTGGAGAGCCTGTACGGCCACATGATCGAGGGCTCGAGCCCGATCGTGCTCGGCCAGCAGGTGAAGGTGGGCGACTTCCTCGGGCTCGTGGGCGACACGGGCGTCGCCTACGGCGCGCACCTGCACTTCGAGATCCACATCGACAAGGTGCCCGTGGATCCGTTCGCGTGGCTGCAGGCGAACGCCGTCAACTGAGTGTGTTGACGCGCCGCCGCCCTGGTGCGCGCAGCTAGCCGAGCATCCACACGGTCGTGTCGGTCGGCAGTGCGCCGCCCACGATCTCCTCGCTCGACAGTACGATCTCGCCCACGGGAAGCTCGACGGCGACCTTGCCGAGGTTGGTGATGACGGTGATGTCGCCGTTGCGGAAGGCCACGACCTTCTTGCCGAGATCCACCCACTCGAGCGTGCCCGTGCCGAGGCCGTGCGCCGCGCGCAGGGCGAGGGCCGACTTGTACATCTCGAGCGTGGAGCCGGGGACACCCTCCTGCGCATCGCGGGCGTAGGGCGCCCAGTCCACAGGCTGCGGCAGCCAGCTCTTGCCCGACGGACCGAAGCCGTACGACGGGCTGTTCGCCTCCCACGGGATGGGGACGCGGCATCCGTCGCGCCCGTACTTCTCGCCGTTGGTGCGGAACCAGGTCGGGTCCTGTCGAGCCGAGTCGGGGAGTTCCATGTCTTCGGGCAGACCAAGCTCTTCGCCCTGGTAGACGTACGAGCTGCCGGGCAGGGCGAGCATCATGGATGTGGCAGCCCGCGCGCGGCGTAGCCCCAGCACGGGATCGGGCTTTCCGGGGGACTTCGGGCCGATGCCGGCGCCCTGCGGGCTGTCTGCCGTGAGGGCGAGCCGTGAGGCGTGCCGCACGACGTCGTGGTTGGAGAGCACCCAGGTGCTCGGTGCTCCCACGCCCGCGAACGCGTCGATGGACTCCTGGATGACGCGGCGCAGCGGCTTCGCCTTCCATGCGGTGAACATGTAGGCGAAGTTGAACGCCTGGCTCATCTCATCCGGTCGTACCCACAGGGCCATCTTGGTGAGCGGGTCGACCCACGCCTCTGCACACAGCACGCGGTCGCCCTCGTACTCGGCAAGCACTTGGTGCCAGCCACGCCAGATGTCGTGCACGCCCGGCTGGCCCCAGTAGGGCGGGTCGGGGACGGGCTCTGGGTCGGTGATGCCGGGGATGAGGTCGGTGCCCGTCGGGGTGGCGCCGCCCATGCTCGCGCCCTCCTCGGGAGGGGTGTAGTCGGGGAGGCCGGCCTCCTTGATCATGCCGTGCGCCACGTCGACGCGGAATCCGTCGACACCGCGGTCGAGCCAGAAGCGCAGGATGGCGAAGAACTGCTCGCGCACCCACGGGTTCTCCCAGTTGAGGTCGGGCTGCGACTTGTCGAAGATGTGCAGGTACCACTGGCCTGGCGTGCCGTCGGGGCGCGTGACGCGCTCCCACATGGGACCGCCGAACACCGACTCCCAGTTGTTGGGCATGATGTCGCCGTTCGGGCCCTTGCCGTCGCGGAACATGTAGCGGTCGCGCTCGGGCGAGCCCTCCGGCGCGGCCAGCGCCTCCTGGAACCAGACGTGCTGGTCGGAGGTGTGGTTGGGCACCATGTCGACGATGACCTTGAGGCCGAGGCCGTGGGCGGTCTCGAGCAGCACGTCGAAGTCGGCGAGGGTGCCGAAGAGCGGGTCGACGTCGCAGTAGTCGGAGACGTCGTATCCGGCGTCCTTCTGGGGGCTCCTGAAGAAGGGGGAGAGCCAGATGGCGTCGACGCCGAGCTCGGCGAGGGCGGGAAGGCGGCGTGTGATGCCGGGGAGGTCACCGACGCCGTCGCCCGTCGAGTCGGCGAACGAGCGGGGGTAGATCTGGTAGATGACGGCGCTGCGCCACCATTCGTCGCCTGTGGCCGTGATCACATCCAGCGGAAGCTCGGCGGGCACGACGGAATCCGGGGCACTCTCGAGGGTCATGCCAACACGATACGGCACTGTAAACGCTTGCACGAACTGGCACTGGGAACCGTCACAGGGTCGTCATACGGTGGTAACAGACGGAGGGATGCCCATGACCGGCAAGATCGGAAACATCACGTTCGACTGCGCAAACCCGCGCGAGCTCTCCCAGTTCTGGGCGGCAGTGCTCGGCTACCCGTGGCAGGACTGGCCGCCGGAGATGAAGGCCGAACTGCTCGCCTCCGGCCTCACCGAGGCCGATCTGGAGGAGAAGAGCGTGGCGATGGATCCGACCGGCGTGGGCCAGCGGCTCTACTTCCAGCGCGTGCCGGAAGGTAAGACGGCGAAGAACCGCGTGCACCTCGACATCAACCCATCCCTCGACGGGAAGGCCACCCCGCAGCAGATCGACGAGGAGAAGGACCGCATCGTCGCACTCGGGGCCACTGTCGATCACTTGCACGATGAGCAGTGGGGTCCGGTGCGCGAGTACCACTACGTGATGCACGACCCGGAGGGCAACGAGTTCTGCATCCATTGAGGCTTTCCGCGGCTCCGGCGGATGCTAGTCTCTTACGGTGCCAAAAGGCGATTGAGCCTTCTGCGCGCCCCCTTAGCTCATTGGTAGAGCACTTCCTTGGTAAGGAAGAGGTAGTGGGTCCGATTCCCACAGGGGGCTCTGTGCTTCGCGAACTGCGGGGCCTTGGCTGAGTAGCTCAGTTGGTTAGAGCGCACGACTCATAATCGTGAGGTCGGGAGATCGAGCCTCCCCTCAGCTACAACGGAAAGCCCCGCCTGTGCGGGGCTTTCGTCGTCGTGGGCACGCCCTACGGGCTGTAGAGCACCTCGCCGCCCATCTCCATGGGGATCGACTCTGCCCACGTGCCATCCGGAATCGACGTCATGGGGCGCCCGATGAAGGCAAGCCCGCTGGGGGTGTCGTGCGGGCCGTAGGCCTGGCCGAGCACGAACTTGTGAGGGCCGGCCGGATGCAGCACCTCGACCAGGATCGTGTCGGTGCGGTCGCCCTCGATGGTCGTGTACGCGTCAACCGCGTAGGCGATGAAGTCGGCGTCGGGGCGGGAGAGGGCGTACTCGTGCACGGCGGCCGCGGCGACCTCGGCGCGCGGATCCGTCATGTTCACCCGCTGCCGCACGCCGCCCTTCTGCACGATCGCGAAGGGGGCGAAGGGGGAACCGTGGGTCATGAGTTCGTTCATCGCGAGGAACATCGTCTGGTTCCCGAGCGGCATCGAGGTCGTGTCGCTGCCGTTCACCGCCATACTCGCGGTGGGTTCCGGATGCTCCACCGGGGCCAGGTCGTCGGGATCGCGCCATCCGCCGTCCGAGAAGTGCAGGGGGGTGCCGAGTAGTGAGATCTTGCGACGAAGGCCCGTCACCTCGAAGCGCAGAGCGACCTGCGCACCGCGGCCGGTGCGGAAGTTCCACGCCTCCACGACGAGCGCGCGGTGGCTCTGGCCGGCGACGACCACCGTGTCGGGTATGGCGAAGGCCGAGGCCGTGCACTCCGGCCGGGATGACGCGAAGATGCGAGCGGTGGCGGCGGCCGAGGTGCCCTGGAAGGGAATCCGCTCGGAGGTGAGTACGCCGTCTTTCTCGAAGGCGACGAGCGGCGCGAACGACGCACCCTCGTTCATCAGGATCGTGATGGCCGGGGTGAGCGTGCGCTGCGCGAGTGAAAGTGCCTGAGGGTCCACGAAGAACTAGAGTATCCCTCGCTAACCCGGTCTGCTGCCCCCCGTCATGGTGGTGCTGGGCGGCGTAGTGTCGGGTGATGAGCACTGCACGCACGGTAGGCCGGATCGCCCTGGGCGCCGGCCTGTTCTTCGCCGGGATCTCCCACCTCACGTTCGCGCGGGACGACTTCCAGGCCCAGGTGCCGGATTGGGTGCCGCTCGATCCCGATACGACTGTCGTGGCATCCGGCGCCGTCGAGATCACGTTGGGGGCGCTGCTCGCCTCGGGCTGGAAGCGCAACCTCGTGGGGCTCGCCGCCGCAGGGTTCTTCATCGCCGTCTTTCCGGGCAACGTCTCGCAGTGGCTGAACCACCGCGACGCGTTTGGCCTCGACACCGACCTCAAGCGGCTCATCCGGCTGCCGTTCCAGATTCCGCTCATCGCGCTGGCGATCTGGTCGACGCGGAAGGATCGCGCTCAGCCCTGAGCGGAATCCGTGGAGGCGCCGTGCGGTCGAGCAGCTAGGTCGACTGGCGCACGACCAGCGAGGGTGAGAACGGCGGCTCAGTGACGATCGGATAGTCCTCGGAGAGCGCCAGCTCGGCGGCGCGATGGCCGAGGTCGAACCGCGGCTGGTTGACCGTCGTGAGCGGGATGGGCGCGATGGCGGCGCCCTCGATGTCGTCATAGCCGACGATCGCCAGGTCTTCGGGAACGCGCAAACCCGCCCGGATGGCTTCGGCCTCCAGTGCGAGCGCGATCACATCGTTGGCGCACACCACGGCGGTCGGGCGAGGTTCGAGGGCGAGGATCGCGCGCGATGCCGCCGACCGCGCGGTGGGGGAGTTCAGGTCGGCGTCGACCCGCAGCAGCTGCGCAGGGTCGAGCCCCGCGTCGCTGTAGGCGGCGACGCATCCGGCGAATCGCTCGCGGATCTGCGATTCCGCGTCGGGAGCGCCGAGGAACGCAACGCGGCGGTGACCGCGCTCGAGAACGTGACTCATGGCCATGAACCCACCGCGGAGATCGTCGACGGCGATCGTGGGGAACAGGCTCTGCGGAAGTTGCCTACCGAGGGTGACGACCCGCACTCCCGAGCGCTGGAGAGTGCTCAGCAGGTTCTCGTTGGTCGTCGAGGCCACCGCGATCACGGCACCCACACGCATCTCCGACAGGGCTTTGGCGTAGTGGCGTTCCCGTTCGAGGTCGCCCTCGGTGTTGCACGTGACGACGACCTGCCCGTTGGCGATGGCGAAGTCTTCGATGCCGCGCGCGACCTCGAGGAAGAAGGGGTTGCCGCTGTCGGGCACGATGAAAGCGATGACGGGGCTGCGGCCACCCTGCATGACGCGCACCGCGGTGTTCGGAACGAACTGCACTTCGGCGATCGCGGCGTCGATGCGCGAGCGCATGGCATCGGAGATCGGCTTCTTGCCGCTGAGGTAGTTGGAGATGGTCCCCAGCGAGACGTCGGCGACGCGAGCGACATCACGGATCGTGCTGTGATTCGCCATCGGATCTCCCAACTTCCTCGTGAAGTAGTTCACTTTACTGTTTTACTCGTTGTGTGGCGACACATCCCTGAATTTATCGGGTTCTCGGGGCATCAGAGCGCGGGTCTCTTGACATTCGCTCTCCGCTACGCCTAGATTCTCCCCGACACGAAGTGAACCATTTCATTTCACAGCAAAGGAGCTTGACAATGACGTTTCGCAACCGATCGAAGGTAGCCCTGTCCTTCGTCGCCATCGCGGCCTCCGCCGCCATGCTCGCCGGATGCTCCGGCGCGGCGCCCGCGGCGCCCGACGACTCTCCCCAGACCGTGACGTGGTGGGGCTGGAACGCGTTCAACCCGGATCAGGTCATCTCCGACTTCGAGGCCGCGAACCCGAACATCACCATCGACTACAAGCAGTACAGCTACAACGACTACGTCACGGCCATCCGCACCGGCCTCACGTCGAACGACGGCCCCGATGTCTTCCAGGTGCAGCCGGGCGAACTCGTCACAAACTTCGGCCCGCTCGCCTTGCCGCTCGACGACTTCCTCGCCGAGTCGGGTGACGCGAGCCGCGTCAACCCCGAGGGCTTGGCCCAGATGCAGCTCGACGGCACCCAAGTCGCCCTGCCCGCCTACATGAGCGCCGCGGGTCTCATCTACTACAACGCGTCAATCCTCGATGCGCTTGGCGTTCAAGTCCCGACCGATTTCGACGAGTGGAAGACAGCGTGTGCCACCATCGAGGCCGCCGGATACGACTGCCTCGCGCACGGCGCGAAGGACGCCTGGGTCAACACCGATGTCTACCTGTCGCTCATCAACAGCATCGCGCCCGGCGCCGTCTACGACGCCATCGCCGGTAAGTCCGACTGGACGGGCAAAGAGTTCGTTCAGGCCATGCAGAGCTGGAGCGACCTCTTCACGAGCGGCATCATCCCGGCTGGCGCGACGGCTGCTGCCGAGTATCCGGATGCTTTCGGATCGTTCTTGGAGAAGAAGGCCGCGTTCATCGCCCTGGGTACCTGGAACACTCCGGGCACCATGACCGCGACCGGCATCGCCACCTCGCAGGAGACGGTGTCCACACCCATCGACAGCGTCTACCTGTCGGCCTCGTTCCCCGCGCCGGTCACCGGCGACGCCCCGACGGGCCTCTTCGGCGGGCCCGACAACGGTTGGGCGGTTTCCGCGAAGACGGATGCGAAGGATGCCTCGCTGGCGTTCCTCACCTTCCTGACTCTCGGCGGCGGCCAAGACATCCAGGCGAGCGGCGGCAACATCCCCGCTGTCACCGATATCTCGGTGGTGACGGATGACGTCGTCGACCCGCGCCAGGTCGCCGACATCGAGCGCCAGCAGACGGATCTCGGCAGCCTCGTCGGCGCACGCCAGATCCCGTACGGCGACCTCGCCACGGCATTGGGCGAGGCGCTGTCGGCCGTAGCCGCGGGAACGCTTTCGCCGGCTGACGCCATGGCACAGGTCCAGGCAGTCTCCGCGGGCCTCACCCGCTAAACAGGGGAGGGGGCGGCTCCGGTCGCCCCCTCCATCCCTCCACCGAAAGCACCTCATGCGTCGCATCCACCTCAGCTCGTACCTCTATCTGGTCCCGGCGCTCATCCTCGTGGTGGGTGTGGTCCACGTCGGCATCGTCGCCAATATCGGGTACTCCACTCTCGACTGGAACGGAATCTCGCCGAACGGCAAGCCCGTCGGCGCAGACAACTACCTCAAACTGCTCAATGACCCGACCTTCTGGGTCGCCCTGCGCAACACTCTCACGTTCGCCGTCGCGACCATCGCCCTCCAGATGATCTTCGGCTTCTCCCTCGCGGTCTTGGTCCGCACCCGCGCCTTTCTTCGGGGCCCGCTGCGCACCCTCGCGTTCGTCCCCGTGGTGCTGGCCCCGGCCGTCGTCGCCACGTCGTTCCGTTTCCTCCTCACGCCCGACGGAAGCATCAACTCCCTGCTGTCGGCGGTGACAGGGCAGACCATCGCGCAGCCGTGGTTGGCGGATCCGGCAACCGCACTCATGACCATCGTGCTCATCAACGTCTGGCAGTACACCGGATACAGCTTCCTCATCTACGACGCCGCAATGGGCCAGATCGACAACTCGGTGATCGAGGCCACGCGAATCGACGGTGCATCGACGGGGCAGCTGCTGCGCTTCGTCGTGGCGCCGCTGCTCTCGGGGTCGCACCTCGTGCTCATCGTGCTGGGCGTGATCAGCGCCCTCAAGACGTTCGATCTCGTGTTCCTCACGACCGCAGGCGGGCCGGGCACCTCGACCCAAGTGCTCACCGGATACATCTACAAACAGGTGATCGACCAGTTCCATGCGGGATACGGCGCCGCGCTGTCGGTGGCCCTCGTAGCCATCGCGCTCGTGTTCAGCGTGCTGCAGGTCCGGTTGTCGACGCGAGAGGCGAGGTAGCGCATGTTCCAGCACCAGAGACGTACCGGACGTGTCATCAGCCAGATCCTCGTCGTGATGGCCCTCGCCCTTCTCATCGCACCACTCGCGATGATCGTGCAGACCTCGGTTCAGGGCCAAGGGCCCGTCAACTACTGGATCGTGCTCTCCACCACGCCGTTCTTCACCTTCCTCGTCAACAGCGTCGTGATCTCGGGCGCCACGGTGCTGCTGGTCTTGATCTGCTCGATCTCCTCGGCGTACGCGATCGCCACCCTGCGCCCGCGCGGATCGCGCTTCTTCATGGTGCTCATCCTCGCGGGCATGGCGTTGCCGGGCATCGCCCTGATCGTGCCGCTCTTCTACGTGGTTCAGGCGCTGGGCCTGCTCAACACCTACTGGGCCGTCATCGTGCCCCTCACCGCGATCTCCATCCCGTTCGGAGCGCTCGTGGCGACGAACTACATCCGCGCGCTCCCGGTCGAGCTCTACGAGGCGGCCCGCATCGACGGTGCGAGCAACTGGACGTACTTCGTGCGCATCCTCATCCCGGTGGCGCGCCCCATCATCGCGGTGATCACGATCTTCACGTTCCTCGCGGCGTGGAACGAGTACACGCTCCCCCTCATCTTCATTCAGAACACCGACCTGCAGGTTCTCACGCAGGTGCCCACGTACTTCCAGAGCCAGCGGCTCGTCGACACCCCCAAGATCTTCGCCGCCGGCGTCCTGATCAGCCTTCCGATCGTGCTCGCCTACGTGCTCATGCAACGACTGTTCCGCGAGGGCATGTCGGCCGGCGCCGTCAAGTAACACCCACCAGGAGACTCATGCAACGCCCCAAGATCCTCGCCTACTACTTCCCCGACTGGCACAGCGACCCCCGCAACACGGCCTGGTTCGGCGACGGATGGGATGAGTGGAAGCTCCTCGACGCCGCGCGCCCGCGCTTCGAGGGCCATCGCCAGCCGCGCGTGCCGCTCGCGGGGCACGCCGACGAGTCCGATCCCGCGGTCGCGGCGGCGGAGATCGAGCTCGCCGCAACCCACGGAGTCGACGGATTCCTCGTCGACTTCTACTGGTACGACGACGGCCCCTACCTCTCGGGCGCCCTCGACAACGGGCTGCTGAAAGCGCCGAACCGCGACCTCGTGGAATTCGCTCTCATGTGGGCGAACCATGAGCTCGTCGACATCTTCCCGTACACGGATCCGACAGCCGCAGACGCTCACCGCCTGAAGGACGGCGCCATCAGTCGACCGGTATTCGAGCAGATGGTCGATCACATCATCGAGGCGTACTTCCGTCAGCCCCACTACCTCACGGTCGACGGCAAGCCGTGGTTCTCGCTGTACGAGATCGGTAACTTCATCGCGGGGATGGGCGGGGTCGACGAGGCGCGTGACGCGCTCGCGTGGTTCCGCCAGCGCGTCATCGACGCGGGCTTCCCCGGCCTGCACCTCGACGCCGTCGTGTGGGGTTTCGGAGTGCTGCCCACCGCCGTCTCCGTCGACGACCCGGCCACCCTGATCACCACACTGGGCTTCGACAACGCCACGTCGTACGTGTGGATCCACCACGCGGACATGGAGGCGTTCGACTTCCCTGCGGCCAACGCCGTGCAACTGCGCGACGCGGCGTTCGCCGACTACGACAGGTTCGCGCGCACGCTCCCCGTGCCCTTCCACCCCAACGTGACCGTGGGGTGGGACTCGACCCCGCGCATCGCGGATCACGTACCGTTCGTCAGTGGGCGCTACCCGTTCCTCCCCGTCTTCGACCAGACACCGGCCGAATTCGAGGATGCCCTGCGGCAGGCTGAGGCGTTCTTCGCGGTGCATCCGACCGAGCATCCGGTCATCACCATCAACGCGTGGAACGAGTGGACCGAGGGCTCGGCGCTGCTGCCCGACGAGACCCACGGCTACGGGTTCCTCGAAGCGCTGCGCAACGTCTTCGGGCGGGTGACGCAGTGACGCAGGTCGTCGAGCGGTGGCGGCGGTGCGAGCTGAGCTTCACGAGTTCGGTCGGGTACGAGCATCCGGACACCGACGTGCAGCTCGCCGTCGTCTTCACGTCCGAGAGTGGCGCGGCAGTCGCCGTTCCCGGATTCTGGGACGGTGGCGACACGTGGCGTGCACGGTTCGCCCCCGCGGAACTCGGCCACTGGTCGTGGACCACGTCATCGAGCGACCTCGCGAACGCGGGCCTCCATGGTCTCTCCGGCGAACTCGAGGCCATCGAGTACGCGGGCGATCTCGACATCTACCGGCACGGCTTCCTGCGGGTTTCCGACAACAGCCGCGCGTTCGTGCACGACGACGGCACGCCGTTCTTCTGGCTCGCCAACACCCACTGGCAGGCCCCCAACTACGAGCGCCTCCACGAGTGCAACAACCCGTACGAGCCGTGCGACAGCCAGTTCAGGTGTTCGGCAGATAACGACCGTTCGCGCGGCTTCACGGTCTACCAGACCTATCCGGATGCCGCACTCAACGACGGCGGCGGCAACGTCTCGCAAGTGAACTGGTGGACCGAGGATTACACGCACCTCAACCCCGAGGCGTTCAGCTCCCAGTTCGACGTGATGATGGACTACCTCGCCGACCACGGCACGGTCATCGCCCTGGGGATGGGTGTTCACACCGAGAGCGGCAGCATCGGGGCGGAGGCGCTGAGTCACTTCGCCGCCTACGTCACGGCCCGGTACGCGGCGCATCCGGTGGTGTGGATCACGGGTCAAGAGGTCGACATCGAGAACGAGCACGCGACGCTCTCGACGTGGAGGGCGGTGGCCGAGACGATCGCGCGCAACGACGGCTTCCACCATCCGCTGGGCGCCCACATGTACGCGGTGGGGGAGCCGAAGGTGTTCGGCGACGAGCCGTGGCACGACTGGTTCCCGACGCAGGGCGGTCATGAGCGCATCCGCAGCCAGCGGCACTACAAGTCGTACTGGGACTTCGTGCCGACGAAGCCCTTCCTCGAGACCGAGGCCAACTACGAGGACATCTGGACGGTCACGACCGACATGACCCGCCAATCGGCGTGGAAAGCCCTGCAATGCGGCAGCTATGGCTACACCTACGGGGTCGCCGGCATCTGGGCGATGAAGTGGGACTACGACGTGCCCGGATGGGACGACTTCCAGAACGGCGTCCCGTGGTTCGACGGCCTTCGCCGTCCCGGCGGCACCCAGATGACGTATCTCAAGGAGTTCTACGAGTCGTTGGGTGACTGGCAGGCACTAGTGCCGCGGTTCGGCGATGCCGCGTTCGGCACCTTCGCCGAGCCCGAGCAGTCGGTGCTCTCCTCCGGCGGCGACACCTACGTCGTCTACTTCTACTCCGCTTCGCTCGCGACGGGAACGCTGGAGGGGATGTCGGGCAGCACCTATTCGGCCCGCTGGTTCAACCCGCGCGACGGTTCGTTCGTCCCCATCGGTGCGGTCGAGGCATCCGTCGGCTCATGGACCATCCCGGAGAAGCCGGACGCCCTCGACTGGGTGCTGCTGGTGACTGCCTAGACCACCGATGGCTCGCTGCTGATCGTGATGACAGTCCACGACACCGCGGGGAGCTCGATGCGGCACAGGCGTCCGTCGACCACGAGCGAGTCGTTGGCCTGCACGGCAACGCGCTCCGGCTCCGCGAGGGTGTTCATGGCGTAGATGTCGGCGTCACTGAGGGTCTGCGCGGTCGCACTCGAGACCTCGCCGAGCGCGTCCAGGTCGAACTCGAGGTGGGTGGATCCGGATTGCGCGCGATTCACGATGAAGATGCTCGTGGCCCCCGTCGTCTCGTCATAGGTGGTCACGGCGTCGAGGGTGGGCACCGAGCCGTACTCCTTCGTATCGTACTTGTCGCACTCGAGGCGCGTGGTGACGACATCGCCGGAGGCGAGCGCCGAGGTCAGCGCGAACGGGAAGAACGTCGTCTGGCGCCAAGCGATGCCGCCGGGCTCGGTCATGATCGGGGCGATCACGTTGACGAGCTGGGCGAGCGACGCACTGGTAACTCGGTCGGCGCGTTTGAGCAGCGAGATGAGAAGGTTGCCGACCACTACCGCGTCGGCGACCGTGTACGCATCCTCGAGGAGACGCGGGGCGGTGGGCCAGTTGTCAACGCCCTCGATCTTGTCCACGGTCTCGAACCGGGTGTTGTACCAGACGTTCCATTCGTCGAACGAGATGTTCACGACGTGGTCGCTGGCCTTGGCGGCCTTCACGTGGTCGATGGTGGCGACCACCGACTCGATGAAGGCATCCATGTCGACGGCGGAGGCGAGGAAGCTGCCGATATCGCCGTCCTTCTCCTCGTAGTACGCGTGGCACGAGATGTAGTCCACGTCGTCGTATGTGTGGGTGAGCACCACGCGCTCCCACTCGCCGAACGTAGGCATGTGCCTGCTGGATGAGCCACAGACGACGAGCTCGAGCGAGGGGTCGAACATCCGCATGGCCTTGGCTGTTTGTGAGGCGAGCTTGCCGTAGTCGTCGGCAGACCGGTGGCCCAGCTGCCACGGGCCGTCCATCTCATTGCCGAGGCACCACATCTTGACGCCGAAGGGCGAAGGGCGACCGTTGTCGACCCGCTGCTGGGCGAGGGCGGTACCGGAGGCGAGGTTGCTGTACTCGAGGAGATCGAGCGCCTCGGCCGTGCCGCGGGTGCCGAGGTTGACGGCGAGCATGAGCTCGTTGCCGGTCGAGTCCAGCCAGTCGGCGAATTCGTGGAGGCCGATCTGGTTCGACTCGGTGGAATGCCAGGCCAGGTCGAGGCGGGAGGGCCGCTCATCCTGCGGGCCGACGCTGTCTTCCCAGCGGAACCCGGAGACGAAGTTGCCGCCGGGGTACCTGATGGCGCTCACGCCCAGCTCGGTGACGAGCTCCTTGACGTCGCCGCGGAAGCCCTGCGCGTCGGCGGTCGGATGCGCGGGCTCATGGATTCCGTCGTAGACGGCGCGTCCCAGGTGCTCGACGAAGGAGCCGAAGACCCTCCGGTTCACTCGGCCTATCGGCAGCCGGGTGTCGAAGATCAGTCGTGCGTTGGCCATGTCAGCTCTCTCTGGGTAGTGCGTGTGCGTTGGACGGTGTGCGGGCGCGCTATTTGAGCCCGGTGCTGGCGACGCTCTCGATGAAGCGGCGCTGCACGAAGAGGAACATGACGGCCAGCGGGATGAGTGCGATGAGCGAGCCCGCCATCATCACGCCGTAGGGGATGATCCCGTTGGGCCCCGTGAGCAGCGTGAGGCCCGAGGTGATCGTGCCCATCTCCTGCTCGGTCGTGAACACGAGCGGCCACAGCAGGTCGTTCCAGTTGTTCACGAAGATGTAGATGCCGAGCGTCAGGAGTGCAGGCACGGCGTTCGGCAGAACGACGCTGCGGAAGATCCGGAACTCGGATGCTCCGTCGATCCGTGCGGCGTTGTCGAGGTCTCTCGGCAGCGACAGGAAGAACTGCCGCAGGAAGAAGATGCCGAAGGCATCGGCGGCGCGCGGGATGATCAGGCCCCAGAAGGTGTTCACCCACCCCAGCTGCGACACGAGCTGGTAGATCGGGATGAGTGTCGCCTGGAACGGGATCATCAGGCTCGCGACGATGATGAGAAGCAGCAGGCGGCTACCACGGAAGTCGACGCGCGCGAGCACGTATGCCGCGAGTGAGTCGAACACGAGGGCGCAGATCGTCACCCCGCCGGCGAACACGAAGCTGTTGGCAATCAGTCGCCCAAAGGGTAGTTCGGTGAAGATCCTGAGGAAGTTGTCGAGCGTCCACGTCGTCGGAACAAGCGAGGGTGGGAACGCGTTCACCTCCGCCACGGGCTTGAACGCCGTGAACACGATAATGATGATCGGCAGCAGCACGAGCACTGCGACGACGAGCATCCCGGTGAAGAACACCCAGCGGCCGAGATGACGGCCCCGGGCGCGTCGGGGGGAGAGTGCGATCGCCATCAGCTTGCCTGCTTCTCGCCGCGAGCCGTGAAGACGAACTGCACGAGGCTGAGGATGAGGGTGGCGATCAACAGCACGTACGACAGGGCGGAGGCGAAGCCGAGTTCGAGATCTTTGAAGCCCGACTGGTAGATCTGCATGACCACGGTCTGCGTACTGCGGTACGGGCCGCCGCCGGTGAGCACGTAGATCTGGTCGAATGCCTGCAGGGCGGCGATGGTCGCGATGATGAGGACGAAGCCGGTGGTGTTGTTGAGCAGCGGAAGTGTCACGTTCGTGAAGCGCGACCAGGGCCCCGCGCCGTCGATGCTCGCGGCCTCGTAGAGGCTTCCGGGAATCTCCTGCAGGCCCGCGAGGAACACGATCATGTAGAACGCGAAGTTCTTCCACACGGCCACGAGTACGACCGTCGGCATGGCGAGCACCGGATCCTGCAGCACGTTGCCGATGCGGATGCCGAACGTCTGCAGCCAGTAGTTGAGGAGCCCGACCTGCGGGTCGAGGAGGTACTGCCACGCGAACGCCGCAACGGCGAGTGAGACGATAAAGGGCAGGAACAGCCACGTGCGGAACACGCCACGCAACGGCAGGCTCGGGGAGTTGAGCGCCATCGCGAGCGACAGTGCCACGATCACGGCGAGGGGGGTGAAGAGCACCGTGTAGAGAACCGTGTTGCCCATGGCGCCGACGATCTGGGGGTCGGTGAACACGCGGGCGTAGTTGTCGAACCCGACGTACTCCTCGCGACCGAAGCCGCTGGCATCGGTGAACGACAGTCGGAGCGCCGACAACATCGGCCAGAACACGAAGACCCCGAGGATCATGAGCGCCGGAAGGAGGAACCCCACGATGGTGAGCCGCCGTTTGGCCTGGCCGCGCAGCGGTCCCCTGCCGCCGATCTGGCTCGCGGGGTGATACCGCCGCGTACCTCCGGAAGTCGTAGCTGTCATTACTGTGCCCCGTGCCTATCGCCTGTTACATCGTTGTAGAGCCGTGATTGCCGTATTGACAACGTCGGGCTTGTCGAGAACTATATACAACTACAACGTTTACTTACAACGTTGTATAACGAGCTGACGAGGACGCCACAGTTCTCCGTGCCGACAATGCAGTCGAAAAATGGAGGTTTACACAGCAATGAAGAAAGCACTCATAGGAGCCGCGATGCTCAGCATCGCAACTCTCGCGCTCGCCGGATGCTCACCCGCCGCCCCCGCAGCCGGCGGCAAGGTCGAACTCGCCTTCTGGCACGGCTACACCGAGGCCGACGGCGACGTGCTCAACGAGCTCGTGAGCGAGTTCAACGCCTCCCAGGACGGCATCGAGATCACGCCCTCGGTCAAGCCGTGGGCGACGCTGCTCGACTCGGCCCTCCCCGCTCTCACCGCGGACAAGGGCCCGGAGATCATGGCACTCCCGGTGGAGAACATCCCGGTGTTCGCCTCGAAGGGCGCGCTGAAGCCGCTCGACGGCTGGTTCGGCGAGGCCGACAGCGGAGCATCCGTGCTCAACGAGCAGGCTGTCGCGACGGGCGTCGTCGAGGGCGACAAGTACGCGGTGCCCCTGAGCTTCACGCCGCTCACGATGTTCTACAACAAGACGATGTTTGATGCCGCGGGCGTCTCGGTTCCCACCACGTGGGACGAGTGGGTTGCCGCGGCGACGGCCCTGACCATCGATCAGAACGGCGACGGCACCCCCGACCAGTACGGCCTCGCGCTGCAGGACCACGGCACCGTGGGCAACGGCGTCTGGCCCTCCCTGTTCAAGAGCGGTGGCGGCGACGTGGTCACTGCCGACGGCGAGGCGGTCGTCGACTCCCCGGAGAACGTCGCGACCCTGGCCTACTGGGCGGATGCCGTGCAGAAGGGCTCGTTCTCCCCGATCGGACTTGCGGGCGCCGACGCCGACGGGCTGTTCAGCGCCGGCAAGGTCGCGATGACCCTCGGCGGCCCCTGGATGGCCTCCGTCTCGGACGCCGCGGGTATCGACTACGGCATCGCGCCGCTCCCCGCGGGGCCGGCAGGCATCAAGGCCTCCGCACTGGCGGTCGACATGAGTGTCACGTCGCAGGCCACCGACGAGGAGATGGCCGCGGCCGAGACCTTCTTCACGTGGTTCTATCAGCACGCCAACATGGTGAAGTGGTCGCTCGCCTCCGGCTGGCCGCCCCTGACGACGGATGTCACCGCGGACGAGGTCGCGGAGAACCCGGTTGTCGCAGCCCTCACCGATCAGTCCCAGTACGGCGCGGCACTGCTGCCGGGCGTCATCAAGTCGACCGACGTCCTGACGGCGATGGACACGGCGACGCAGAAGGCCCTCGCAGGCGGCGACCCCGCCGAGCTCCTCGCGGCGGCGCAGAAGGAGATGTCGGCGGCGCTCGGCAAGTAGCCCCCAGGGCGAGTGGCCCGCATCCGGCGTCCATCCGGATGCGGGCCACTGCATGTTCATCGGCTTGACTAGTAGGAAAAGGACAGCACGTGAAGTGGTTCGAAGACGGTCTCCTCCGTTTCGCAGTCGGCGTGGAAGACACGTTCATCCCGCAGGCACGCCCCGGTGAGCGGCCTCTCGACGAGTACGAGCTCATGCAGCACTACAGGTTCTGGAAAGAAGACCTCGAGTACTGCGCGGAGGCCGGCAGCGAGATGGTGCGGTGGGGAATCCCGTGGTACCGCGTCAACCCAGAACCCGGCAGGTGGGACTGGAGCTGGCTCGACCGCGTCATCGACGTCTTCGAGGAGAACCAGCTCGACCTCGTGACCGATCTCGTGCACTACGGCACGCCGCTGTGGCTAGAGAACGAGTTCGTCAACCCCGACTACCCGCAGCGCGTCGCGGAGTACGCCGCGGCCGTCGCGGAGCGGTACGCGGGGCGCATCACGCACTACACCCCGCTCAACGAGCCCCTGCTCAACATCATGTACTGCGGCGAGTTCGGCCAGTGGCCGCCGCACCTCACGGGCGATCGCGGGTTCGTCGACGTGCTGCGCGGCATCTCGCGCGGCATCGTGACCACCCAGAGCGCGATCGCGGAGGTGGATGCTGCGGCAGACTTCGTGCACGTGGAGGCGTCGTTCCGCTTCGCCGGAGACACCGCGGCCCACCGAGACACGCACGAGCACCTGCGGCAGCGCGCGTACCTCGTCCAGGACCTCGTCATGGGCCGGGTGCATCCGGACCACGCCCTCGTGCCGTACCTCGAGCGCAACGGATTCACCGACGAGGACTTCGACTGGGCGCGCACCAACATCGCCGATCCCGATGTGGTCGGAGTGAACTACTACCCGCAGCATTCGACGGAACTCTTCCAAGCGGGTGTCACCCTCGGCGGTGGACCTAACGACCTGCGACCACGACTCGACGCCGGCACGGACGGCCTCAAGGACGTCATCACGTCGTTCGCGGAACGCTACGGCAAGCCCGTGTTCCTCACTGAGACGAGCTACACGGGCACCGTCCAGGAGCGGATCTCATGGATGGACCAGTCGGTCGCCGCCGTCAACGAACTCCGGGGCGACGGCGTGGACGTCGTGGGATACACGTGGTGGTGCATCACGGACATGATGGAGTGGTCGTACCGGCCGGGGACGGGCAAACCCATGGACTACCTGCTGGCGATGGGGCTCTGGTCGCTCGAGGAGGCCGCGGATGGCACGCTAGTGCGTCGCAAGACGCCTGTCGCCGACAACTTCCGCCGCCACGCCCTCGCCGCCCGCTGACTCCCTGACCACGACGTCGAAGTCGACGAGCACCTCCTCGGGGTCGGTGGGTCTGCCACCCTGCTGACGGATGCGCTGCGCCAATAGTTCCACGGCACGCTCAGCGATCTGGGCGCGGCCGGGGTCGATGGTCGAGAGGCTGGGCACGGCGTACTGCGACTCCTCGATGTTGTCGAACCCAATGACCGAGATGTCGGCGGGAACCCGCAGGTTCGACTCCTGGAGGGCGCGCATGGCGCCGAGAGCCAGGGCGTCGTTGAGGCCGAAAACCGCGTCGAACGCGACTCCGCTCGCGATGATCTCGCGCATGGACTCGGCTCCGTTGGCCCGGTGCCAGAGGGTCGTGTAGCTGACGAGCTCGGGGTCGAACGGGATGCCCGCGGCGTCGAGTGCCTCGCGGTACCCGCGCATGCGCAGGGCGGCGGATCCGACCACCTCGTTGACGTGGGCACCCAGGACGGCGATGCGGCGCTTCCCGGCGGCGATGAGGAGCTCGGTGGCGGCCCGTGCGGCCTCCACGTTGCGCATCGTGACGTGGTCGACGGGGCCGCCGAAGATCCTCTCGCCGAGGAGCACGAGCGGGTAGTCGACGGAGAGGAGGGCGGCGTCGTCCTGGCTCATACCGAGCGGACTGAAGATGAGGCCATCCGTCAATCGCATGCGGGGGCTGGAGAGCACCGCGAGTTCGCGCTCGCGGTCGCCCCCGGTCTTCTCGACGAGGACGACGAGGTTGTGCTTCTCGGCGTTGGCGATGACGGCGTCGGCGAGCTCGGCGAAGTAACTCAGGCTGAGCTCGGGGAGCACGAGACCGATGACGCCGCTGCGCCCCGAGCGGAGGTTGCGTGCCGAGATGTTCGGCTGGTAGCTGAGCGTCTCGATGGCGGCCTGAACTTTCGCGCGGGTCTCCGGGCGCACCTGCTCGAAGTTGTTGACGACGTTGGAGACCGTCTTGATCGACACCCCCGCGAGACGCGCCACGTCGTGCAGTGTTGCGGCCATTCGATGATCACCTCCGGAGTCTGACCCCCACGATACAACGTTGTATGTTGAGTGGCGCTCGCGGACGCGCGTCCGCGGTCCACAGCTCTTGCGACTGGCGCCGAGCGGTGTCGGCGAAGAGCGCGACCGCGCTTCCGTTTGGACCGAGCACACTTAAGACAGACCTTATTTTAAGTTCTTGACAAAGTGAATCCCGCCCACGAAACTGGCGCGGTGGACACGTCGGTCCACCATGGTCAAGGAGGATCATTGAAAAGAACGATGCTTGTCGCGGCTGTCGTCGTCGCGACGCTCGCGGCCACCGGGCTCACACCGCCCAGTGCCGCTCAGGCTGCCGCTCTCACGGCCGCCGACTTCATCAAAGCAAACGGCAACGTGCTCAAGACCAACTCGGGCGCGGGAACCACCATCAACCTTCGCGGCACCAACATCGGCGGCTGGCTCACCCAGGAAGACTGGATGTCGCCCCTCGGCGAATTCGCCGCCGACCGCACGGGCTGGACCAGCACGGCGTCGGCGGGTACTTCGTCGAACGCACTCGACGGGTCGGGCACGAGCCGCTGGACCACCAACGCCAACCAGGCCGGCACCGAGTGGCTGCGCCTCGACCTTGGCGCCAACACCCTCTTCAACCGCCTCTCCGTCGACAACACGGCAAACCCCGGCCAGTACCCTCGCACCCTCAACGTCGAGACCTCCACCAACGGCACCACGTGGGTGAGCGTCGCCACCCAGCCCGGCACCGACGGCGTGACGACGGTCAAGTTCTCGCCGCAGGTGGCCCGCTACGTGCGTCTCTCGCAGACCGCTACGGCCTCGGCCCTCTGGTCCGTCGGCGAGGTGAGCCTGTTCAACGACCCCGTGCTGTTCAACGGGCCGCACACGGCGACTGCCTCATCGAGCGCCGGCGGCACCACCGCCTCGATGGTTCTCGACGGCAACGTGAGCACGGTGTGGCAGACAGGCGCCGCACAGGTTCCCGGCCAGACCCTCACGATCGACCTCGGTCGCAACGTCGACATGGACAAGCTCCTCTTCGACGCCGGTGCCGCAACGGCCAACGACTACCCGCGCATCTGGGACGTCTTCACCTCCTACGACAACAGCACCTGGACCCAGGTGGCGAGCGGATACGGCACCAACCGCGTCACGCAGGCCGACTTCCAGGGTTCCAAGGGCGGGCGCTATCTGCGCATTGTCTCCAACGGCACCGCCGCGCAGTGGTGGTCGGTCGCCGAGATCGCGATCTACGTGGGAACCTCCCTCGACCGCGGCGGCTGGGCAGTCAGCTCGTCCGTGGGCGCCTCGCCCGCGAACGTGATCGACAACAACACGGCAACGAGGTGGACCACGGGCGTCGCTCAGGCGGCGGGCCAGAGCATCACGGTCGACATGGGCGCGCTCATCACGATCAACAACGTCACCACGGACACGGCGAAGAACAGTTCGGACGAGAACGACTGGGCGCGCGGATACACGCTCGAGCTCTCGAAGAACGGCTCTACCTGGAGTTCGGTTGCGACGGGTGTCGGCACGCGCAAGGCGACGACCATCGCCTTCCTCGCGCAGGCTGCACGGTACTTCCGGTTGACCCAGACCGGATCATCCGGCTCATGGTGGTCGATCGGCGAGCTCACCGCCGGCCTCTACAACGACGACTACTCGCTCAACAACACGATGACCTCGAGGTTCGGCGCCGCGGGCGCGCAGACCATCATCGACGCCCACCAGGACACGTGGTTCACCGCGGCCGACCTCGACAACATCCAGGCCACGGGGATGAACTTCATCCGCGTGCCCATCGGGTGGAACACGTTCCTCAACCTCGACGGATCGTGGAAGAGCAGTCCCTGGACGAAGATCGACTGGGTCATCAACCAGGCCAGCGCGCGCGGGATCTACGTGCTCATCGACCTGCACACCGTACCCGGCGGCGGATGCCCGTGGGGCAGCTGTGGCCGTATCGGCCCGAACCCGAACGGGTTCTGGGGCAACTCGACCTACCAGACGTGGGTCGAGGACATCTGGAAGGCCATCGCCACGCGGTACAACGGCAACGCGGGTGTCGCGGGCTACGACCTCATCAATGAGCCGCTCATCGACTACGGCGAGGATGCCGACGACGTGACGCAGAAGAGCGACTACTACGACAGGCTGTACGACGCCGTACGTGCGATCGATGCGAACCACACGATCTTCTTCGGCGCCTTCTTCGGGCTGGGAGCCATCGCCTCGCCGTCGACGTATGGCTGGACGAATGTCGCCTACGAGTACCACCCGTACGACATGCCCAACTCCAAGAACTGGACCTCGCAGAACCAGCTCGTCACCAACGAGCTGGGGGGCCTCGCGGCGAAGCTCTCGAACCCCGGCGTTCCCATGCTCTACGGCGAGTACTCGCTGTACTACAACGACGACGTCTGGGCGCGGTTCATGGCGGGCCTGAACGCCTCGAGCGTCTCGTGGTCGAACTGGAGCTACAAGGTCAAGGGAGCAGCGACCGACGGATTCGCCTACTGGGGCCTCTGGTACAACAACCAGGCTCCCGTGCCGATCATCAACAGTGACGACTCGGCAACGTTCGTGACGAAGGTGGGCCGCTTCGGCACCGCCAACTTCACGAAGAACACGGGCTTCGTGAACACCATCGCGAAGTACGCGGGTGGCCTCAGCACGTTCTCGCCCGTGGCGGTGAGCCACTCCGGATGGACCGCCACGGCCTCATCGACGGCCTCCGGCTCCTCGGCCGCGAACGGCATCGACGGCGTGAACGCTTCCTCGTGGGGCAGTGGCCAGGCGATGGCGGGAGGGGAGTGGTACCGCATCGACATGGGCTCGAACCAGACCGTGGCGATGGTGACCGTGCAGACGCCCGGCGGCTCCGTGTGGGACTACCCGCGCGGCTACACCGTCGAGCTGTCCACGAACGGCACCACGTGGACGACGGCGGCGACCGGTATCGCGTACGGGTGGAAGCGCCCGATCGCGGTCGCGCCGACGACGGCGCGCTACATCCGGATCACCCAGACCGGAGCGGCGCCTCAGTGGTGGACGATCGACGAGGTGACCGTCTACTCGTCGTACTAGCAGCGGGATGAGCACGCCCCGGCGCCTCGGCGTCGGGGCGTGCTCTGCTGTGCGGCGTCAGTGCTGTGCGGCGTCAGTGCGCGCGGTCTGCCGCACGGCCCGCGAGGGCGAAGGCCGCCACCACCGTGACCACGAACGCGGCAACCACTCCCCAGTGCACGGGCGGGAGGAACGCGCCGACGATGGCGCACACGAGGGCGACCCCGAAGCCGAGCCACGCCACGGGCACAGCCGCCGCGTGACCGGCGCGCCAGGCGGCGTCGCTGCTCGTCACCGTGCGGGTTCGGATGCCGAGGAAGAAGTTGCGCGCGAGACGGCCGCGCGCGGCGAGGGCCGAAACGACGGCCAGGAGCAGCAGCAGGGCAGTGAAGACCCCGGTGACGATGGTCAGCCACGTGGGCCCGAATCCGGTGTTCATGGCGTCAGGCTACGCCTGCCGCGGTCGGGCACCTAGGGAACGATGACCTGCACCCCTGCGGTGCTGAGCGCGTCAGCTATCTCGGGCGCCGGTGGAGCGTCTGTGACGAGGTAGTCCGCTGCGGCGAGGGGCGAGACCTGCGCGAAAAGCCGCCTGCCGATCTTGCTCGAGTCGGCGAGGATTGCCGTGCGCGTCGCGCGCTGCATCATCTCGTTCATCATCGACGCGTCGCCGAGGTTGCTCGTGGAGTAGCCCGTATCGGAGACGGCTCCGACGGCGATGAGGGCGATGTCGCAGCGGATGTCGACCTCCTCACCGCCCGTCGCCATCTTGAACGACACCGGTCCGGTGGTGGCCTGCGTCACGGTGCGCACGGGCCCGCCGAAGACGTAGAGGTCACGGAAGCACTTGGGTGAGAGGATCGCCGGGATGCGCAGGTTGTTCGTCGCGATGGTGAGGTCGCGGTGATCGTGGAGGGCGCGCGCGAGCGCGAGGGCCGTGGTTCCCGCGTTGATCATGATGACCGAGCCATCCGGAACCAGCTTGGCGGCGAGGCCCGCGATGGTCTCCTTCTCCGCGGTCTGCATGCGCAGGCGCACGTCGAGTTCACGGTCGTTGCGGGGCCTGTCTTCGACGCTCACCGCTCCGCCGTGGGTGCGGATGATCGCGCCGAGGCGGTCGAGCTCGTCAAGATCCCGCCGCACGGTATCGATAGAGACGTCGAAGCGCTCGGCGAGCATTCCGACGGTGACTTGGCCTGCTTCGGCGACGAAAGCGGCCAGATCGGCCCTGCGCCCCGCCGGGAGACGCCGCTGGGATGCGTCTGACGATGAGTGATCCATAACGGCATCTGTAGCACATTTCCGCAGCCGAGCGCGAGGAATGCGCATGTATGGCGTGGAATACGGGCAGAGAAAAGCAGTAACCGGCAAAAAACATTGACCGCTGGCTATTCTGTGCTTACTATCGCTATAAGTTGCATGAGACTGCATGTAACAGCGAAAAACAGCAAACACCACACCCACCACAAGAGGAGAGACAGAGACATGAGCAATGGAGCTCACGGGCGTCGTACTGCCCTGAAACTCGCCGCGGGCCTGTCGGCCACGGTCATGCTGGCTGCACTTGCGAGCTGCAGCACCGGTTCCAGCGAGGAGGGCAGTGGCGACGTCACTCTCGAATTCGCCCAGTGGTGGGAGCCCGAGCTCCCCGATGGCGCCTTCCAGGGCATCATCGACGACTTCGAGGCCGCCAACCCCGGCATCACCGTCAAGCTCCTGAGCGGCCCGTACTCCTCGACGAAGGAGCAGCTGTTCGCGGGCGCCGCATCCGGCACCATGTCCGACGTCGTCGGCCTGGACGGCGCGTGGGTGAGCGACTTCGCCAAGCAGGGTGCGATCACCGACCTCACGGCCCTCATGAAGGAACAGGGCATGGACGACAGCGACCTGGCCAGCCAGATCCAGATCGGCGGCGCGACCTACATGATCCCCGTCGTGAACTTCGTCTACCCGATGTTCACGAACACCGACCTCCTCGCCCAAGCCGGCGTCGACGCCGTTCCCACCACGCGCACGGAGTTCGCCGACGCCGCCAAGAAGATCACCGCCCTCGGCACGGCGAGCGGCTGGGTTCTCCCGCTCTCGCTCGAGGCGCCCAACGGAATCCAGAACGACGTCATGTCGTGGAACTGGGCCTCCGGCGGCACGATGCTCACGAAGGACGGCAAGCCCGACCTCACTAACAGCGACACCGAGAGCGCAGTCGACTACGTCAAGTCGCTGTGGGATGACGGCGTCATCGCCCCCGGATCGTTCACGATGAAGGAGCAGGACAAGGTCGAGGAGTTCACCAACGGCCGCGTCGGCATGATGATCGACTCGCTGTCGCACATCAACCTCATCCAGGAGAGCAACCCCGACCTGCACTTCGACATCTCCGCAGTTCCCGCGGAGGACGGCTACACCGAGGCGCGCGGCATCCCCTACGCCTCGTGGGGTATCGGCATCTCGGACAGCAGCCCGCACAAGGCTGAGGCGCTCAAGCTCGTGCAGTACCTGATGAGCACCGACGTCAACTCCAAGCTCTCGACGATCGCCAACGCCTTCCCCGGCAACACGAAGTCGACCCCGGAGTTCGGCGACGGCAAGGAGCTGTTCGAGAAGGCCTTCGAGATCTACAAGAGCGGCTACCCGGCCAACGAGTTCACGGGCCTGCCGGTTGCCGAAGACCTCATGCGCCAGTTCGACACCGAGTTCCAGAAGGTGCTCTCGGGCGACGGGAACGTGAAGGACATGCTCAAGACGGTTCAGGATTCCTGGACCAAGGAGTTCTAGTCCCGACCGAGGCCGCACCGCGTACCACCACGCGCGGTGCGGCCCACCACAACCCCTGGAGGTGACGCGTGGCCGTCGCACACACCGAAGTCCGCCGGAAGCGGATCCCCTTCTCGCGCCGGGCCGAGCCCTACGCGTTCATCGCTCCGACCGCGCTGCTGATGATCGGGCTCATGCTCGTGCCGATCGTCATCGTCATCAGCTATTCGTTCATGGACAACGTGATCCTGAACAAGCACCCCGAGTTCCTCGGTTTCGCCAACTACATCCAGATCATCACCGATCCGGCGTTCGTCACGGCGATCCGTAACACTCTCTTCTTCGTCATCGTGAGCGTCGCCGCCCACCTCGTGCTCGGCCTCGTCTTCGCGCTGCTGCTCAACTCGCGGCTGCTGGGTCGGTGGGTCTCGGCGATCTTCCGCGGCATCTTCATCCTGCCGTGGCTGTTCACCGCGGCGATCGTCGCCGTGCTGTGGCGCATGCTGCTGGCGCCCAACGGCGTCGTCAACTACCTGCTCGACACGTTCAACCTCACCGCCGGCCAGGTGGAGTGGCTCTCCGACCCGAAGCTCGCCCTCATCGCGGTGACCTTCATCAACATCTGGTCGGGATACCCCTTCTTCATGATCAGCATGCTCGCGGGCCTGCAGGGCATCCCCGGTGACCTCTACGAGGCAGCGAAGGTGGATGGCGCGAGCGCCGTCCAGCGCTTCTGGAACGTCACCCTCCCGCAGCTGCGGCCGATCATTATCGCGATGATGCTGCTCGACTTCATCTGGACATCGCAGCAGTTTGCCCTCATCTGGGGAACCACGGGCGGTGGGCCGATCGACTCGACGGAGATGCTCAGCACCTACACGTACAAGCTCGCGTTCGCGAAGTACGAGTTCGCCCTCGCCTCCACGAGCGCGGTCCTCGTGCTCCTGCTGTCGATGGTGCTCGCCTTCTTCTACGTACGCCACCAGCGAGCGAGGGACTGATCGTGACCAAGAGAACCCAACTCATCCTCGCCCGCGTCGGTGTGGCCGTCGGTCTCGTCCTCGGCGCAGCTTTCGCAGGCCTGCCCGTGCTCTGGATGCTCTCCAGCTCGTTCAAGTCGAACACCGAGATCTTCGAGTTCCCGCCCCGGCTCATCACGGAAGCCTTCTCGTTCCAGGCCTACATCACGATCTTCAGCGACCCGGAGAAGGTGCGCTTCTTCATCAACAGCTACGTCGTCTCCGGTGTCGTCACGATTCTGACGCTGCTCATCGCGATCATGGCCGCGTACGCGTTCAGCCGCTTCGACTTCCCGTTCAAGAAGCCGCTCAACATGGTCATCGTGAGCGTGCAGGCCGTTCCGCCCATCACGCTGCTCATCCCGTACTTCGGCCTCATGGTCAGCCTCGGGCTGTACAACACCTACGCGGGGCTCATCCTCACGTACATGGTGTTCACGCTGCCCTACGCGATCATCATGATGACCGGATACTTCAACACCCTGCCGCGCGAGCTCGACGAGGCCGTGCGCGTGGATGGGGCAGGGTCGTGGACCGCGCTGTGGAAGATCCTCGTGCCGATCTCGGTGCCCGGCATCGTCTCTGTGGGCATCTACACGTTCATGATCGCGTGGAACGAGTACCTCTTCGCGCTCACGCTCACGAAGACCAACGACATGCGCACCGTGCCCATCGGCATCCAGCTGCTCATGGGCCAGCACTCGTACGAGTGGAACGAGATGATGGCGATGAGCATCCTGGGGTCCATCCCCGTGCTCGCGCTGTTCCTCTTCTTCCAGCGCTACTTCATCGGCGGGCTCACGTCCGGATCCGTCAAGAGCTGACGACGGGCATCCGCTCGTCTGACGACCACCACCAATAAAGGAGAACCCTGCAGTGCTCATCACCGGAAAAGAACTTCTGGACGTCGCCCATGCGAACAACTTCGCTGTCCCCGCGTTCAACATCAGCGACTGGGCCATGTTCACCGGGATCATGGACATCAGCGAGGAGAAGGACGCTCCTGTCATCATCGCGATCCACCCGGATGAGGTGCGCCATGTGACCACCGACCTCATCCAGGCGATCCGCTCGCGCGCACACCGCTCGCACGTGCCCGTCGTCATCCACTGGGACCACGGCGGCACCTACGAGCAGATGCTCACCGCGATCCAGGCCGGATTCACGTCGGTCATGATCGACGCGTCGATGCTGCCGTTCGAGGAGAACGTCGAGATCACCCGCCGCGTGGTGGAGACCGCCCACGCGGTGGGAGTATCCGTCGAGGGAGAGCTCGGAACCATCGGTGCCAACGATAGCTACGGCGAGTCGGGCGCTGCCGAGATCCTCTACACCGACCCCGCTGAGGCCGTGCGCTTCATCAAGGAGACGGGCGTCGACAGCCTCGCGGTGGCCATTGGAACCTCGCACGGGCTCTACCCGGCCGAGAAGAGCCCGGAGCTCAAGCTCGACCTTCTGAAGGAGCTCAAGGCGGCGACGGGCATCCCGCTCGTGCTGCACGGTGGCTCGTCGAACCCCGACGACGAGATCGGCAAGTCGGTGAAGCTCGGCGTCAACAAGATCAACATCTCGAGCGACATCAAGGTCTCGTACCACCAGCGCATGCGCGAGGTGCTCGGTACCGATGTGAAGCTCCGCGAGCCGAACTCGATCCAGCCCGAGCCCATCGCTGCTATGAAGGTGACTGCCGCGCAGAAGATCGACCTGTTCGACGCTGCGGGCAAGGCGCCGCTGTACTAGTAAGGAACCGCACGTGACAGCTCATCTGGTTCTCGGCCTCGGCGGCACCGTCGACTACGAGATCGAATGGGATTCGACGGTTCTCGAGGGGCTCATCCGTGACCTCGAGATTCGATCGGATGAGCTGTCTACGGCGATCCCGATCACGGATGAGCGCGCGCTCGTCGTGACCGTGCTCGCCTTCCTCGAGCGCGGCGTCGGGGGAGAGCGCTTCGTCGCCTCCTCCGACATCGTCGAGGCCTTCGCCGCCCGCTTCCCCACGAAGATCACCCTCGGGGGCACCGGCGTGCGCGCGGGCATCGCCATGCACAGCCTCGGCGTGCCCTCCACGCAGCATCTGGTGAGCATCGACGACAATGTGCGTCGGCTGCTGCCGGAGTCGATCGAGTGGATCTCGAGCGCGGATCGCGACACCCTCGACCCGCACCTCATCGTGCAGTTCGCCGCGGGCACGCGCGTCGTGGCGGGCGACATCGACATCACCTCGCCGAGCCCGAATCGCGTCATCCTCGCCAACGATCCTCCGAACCGCGAGATGCGCCTGAGCGCCGAGCTCGGCCCCACCCTGCGCCGGGCTGACGCCCTGCTCGTCTCCGGCTTCAACACCATGCAAGACGAGGCAATGCTCGAGAGCCGTCTCGATGAACTGGCTCTCGCCATGGCCGAGCTGCCACGCGACGCGTTCGTCTTCTATGAGGACGCAGGATTCTACGAGCAGCACTTCAGCGCACGCGTGCGCGCGAGGCTCCTCGACCGCATCGACGTCTACAGCCTCAACGAAGACGAACTGCAGGAGTACCTCGGCCGCCCGCTCGACCTGCTCGACCCGGAGGCGATGGCGCACGCACTGCACGAAGCCCACCGGATGATCCCCGCCCCCGTCCTCGTCGTGCACACGCGCTTCTGGGCGCTCGCCTTCGGGGAGAAAGCCGCCCTCTACCGCGCTGCACTCACGGGCGGCGTGGTCATGGCGGCGACGCGCTACCGCGTGGGCGATGGCCACACGGCTGACGACTACGCCACCACCGGTGGGCTCACGGTCCACGCCGGGGGCGCGGGCTTCGCCCGTGCGATCGAAGAGCGCTTCGCGGGAACGGCAGTGTGCGTTCCCGCGTTCGACCTTCGCACCGAGCATCCGACCACCATCGGCCTCGGCGACAGCTTCGTGGGTGGGTTCCTCGCCGCGTGGTCGACCTCACTCACCCCCGACAGTGGAGAAGCATGACCCTGCTCGTTCCGTCAAACCGCCCGCCCGAGCGCTTCTACCGAGGGGGTGCGCGCATCGCCGCCTTCCGAGGGGAGCCCGCCGCCGCCGAGCGGGAGCCTGAGGACTGGATCGGCTCCACCACGACGATCGCGGGGGAGGCAACCCTCGGCCTGAGCGTGCTGCCCGACGGCCGCGTGCTGCAGGAGGCGGTCGCCGCGAACCCTGCCTACTGGCTCGGCCGCGAGCACGTCGCGCGTTTCGGGGACGACACGAGGCTGCTCGTGAAGCTCCTCGACGCGGGTCAACGGCTGCCCGTGCACGCGCATCCGTCGGACGACTGGGCGTTGGCGCATCTCGGCCGCGCGCACGGCAAGGCGGAGGCCTGGTACATCCTCGAGGGCGGAACCGTGCATGTGGGCTTGCGCGAGGACGTCACGCAGGAGGCGCTCGCCGAGCTGGTCGCGAAGCAGGACACGCAGGGGATGCTCGCGCTCCTGCACGAGGTCGAGGTATCGGCCGGCGACGTGGTCTGGGTTCCGCCGGGCGAGCTGCACGCCATCGGGGCGGGAGTGTTCCTGCTCGAGTTGCAGCAACCGGAAGACCTGTCGATCCTGCTCGAGTGGCAGGGGTTCGCACTCGATGGCGAACGCGACGGGCATCTCGGGGTCGGCTTCGACACCGCGCTCGGCGCCGTGAACCTGCGCGGCCGCTCGGTCGCCGAGCTCGGCGAGCTCGTGCGCACCATCCCCTCCGCCGGGTCGATGTTCCCCGCCGACGCCGATCGCTACTTCCGCCTCGACCGCGTCATCGTCGACGGCCACGCCACGATCGACCGCGGCTTCGCGATCATCGTGGTCGCCGAGGGCGAGCTCGTGCTTGAACGCGAACGCAACCAGCGTCTGCCGCGCGGCACGACGGCCATCGTCCCCGCCGCGGCTGGGCACATCCGGCTGCGCGGCCAGGGTGTCGCTCTCATCTGCCGTCCGCCCGCCGCATGAGCGCCTCACAGTCGGCCGGGGCGCTCCTCGACGCGGGCGTGATCGGCAACACTGCGGCACTGGCCGATGTCGCCCAGGTGCGGGATGACGCCGGCCGACGCGTGCTGCGCATCAGGCTCTACGACGGCTGGGACCTCGACGTGCTGTGCGATCGCGGCCTCGATATCGGCGCCGCGTGGTGGCGTTCGCGACCCATTGCCTGGCGGTCGCCGATCTCGGGCGACCCCGGTGCCGGTGCCGACTGGGCGCACCGCTTCCTCGGCGGCCTCGTGGTCACGTGCGGCCCCGGCAACATCGGGGCGCCGCGTGACGGGCACGGGCTGCACGGGTCCCACAGCCTCACGCCTGCCGTCGACGTCCGCTGGGAGCGCCGACGCCGCGGGGATGACATCGAGGTGCGCATCACGGGCGCGATCGAAGACGCGCTGCTGTTCGGGCGGCGCATCCGCGTGGAGCGCGAGATCGTGGTCGCGACGAGCGACCCCACCATCGCCATCCGCGACACCATCACCAATATCGGGGTGACCGACGAGCCCCTCGCCCTGCTCTACCACGTGAACATCGGCGCGCCCACGCTTCTGCCCGGCAGCACGGTGACCGCCCCGACGGACCGCTGGGTGGTGCGCGAGGAGACCGAGTCGGTGGGCGAGCCATCCGTGATCCCGCGCGTGCTCGATCGGTCGGAAGAGACCGTGTTCGAGCACCTCGAACCCGAGTCCGACGGCGGCTGGGCCGAGGCGATGGTCGTCTCGCCGGAAGGCTCGGGCGTGGCCATCAGCTGGACCACGGCGACGCTGCCCCGGCTGTACCAGTGGGTGCTCCCGGAGCGCGGGGCCTGGGCTCTCGGGGTCGAGCCGGCGAACGCTCCGCTGTGGGGGCCTGAGCGGGAGCATCCGGATGCCGGCGCCCCGACCCTCGCGCCGGGCGCGACGATCGTCACCGGAGTGCGGGTGACGGCCGTCGACTCGGCGCTCGACTAGCTGGCCGGAGTGCTCTCGTCGGGGAGGTCCTCGATGCCGAGCGCGATGGCCTGCTCGCGGCGGCGACGCATCGACGGCGCGGCGATTGCGGCGAGGATGGCGAGCACGGCGACCGCGGCGCACACCCAGAACCCGATGGTGAACGCGTCGTCGAGGGGAAGCCCCTGCGGTGTCGAGTTCGAGGTGATGATGGCGGCGATCACGGCAGTGCCGATGCTGCTGCCGATCGTGCGCGCGATCGTGTTGACGCTGATCGCCTCGCCGGTCTGAAAGGCGGGCACGCTCTCGATGATCGCGTTCGAGGTGGAGGCCAGTGCCAGGCCGATGCCGGCACCGGTGAGCAGGCCGGAGACCACCACCTGCCACATCTCGCCGTGGGCGATCGCCGGGAGGATGAACGCCGCGGTCACGAAGACGGCACCCAGCAGCATGGGCGGCTTCGGTCCGACCTTGCGCACGAGGAAGCCGGCGAGCGGACCGAAGATCACCATCATGACGACCGTCGGAAGCAAGAACAGGCCAGCCTCCGAGACCGTCTTGCCGAAGCCGTACCCGGTGACGGCCGGCAGCTGCAGGAGGGTGGGGACGAGAACGAAGGTGCCGAACATCGCGAAGCCGAAGACGAGGGCCACGACGTGGGCGGTCCAGACTCCGCGGATCTTCATGAGGCGCATGTCGATGAGGGGCTCCTTCACGCGGAGCTCGACGAGCACGAAGGCGACCATCGCGACGGCGCCGACCGCGATGAGGGCGAGGGTGCCGAACGAGTTCCAGCCCCACTTCTCGCCCTCGCTGATGGCGAGGAGGAGCGAGACCAGCGAGACGGAGAGGATGGCCGTGCCCAGGAGGTCGAGGCGTCCGGGCTTCTTCACCGGCGACTCGGGCATGCCGAAGATGACGCCGAGCAGGGCGACGACGATGAGCACCGCGGGCAGCCAGAACAGCCAGTGCCACGACAGGTTCTCGACGATCGGCCCCGCGGCGACGATGCCGACACCTGCGCCGACGCCGAAGATCGCGGAGAGCAGTCCGATGGTGACACCGACCCGCTCACGCGGCAGCTCGTCGCGAACGACGCCGATGGAGAGAGGCATGATGGCGCCGGCGGCACCCTGAAGGGCACGCGCGAGGATGAGGATCCCGAGGTTCGGCGCGAGTGCCGCGAGCACCGTTCCGGCCAGCAGGAGCGCGAGTACGACGATGAGCATCTTGCGTTTGCCCACCATGTCGCCGAGCCGGCCGAGGATCGGCGTGAGCACCGCGGCGGAGAGCAGGTACGCCGTGAGTATCCACGACGCATCGCTCGTGGCCACCCCGAGGTCTTGGCCGATGGTCGCGAGAGCGGGGGCGACGAGTGATTGCAGCACGGCGAACGACAGGCCGCCCAGCGACAGGTAGAGCACGATGAGGCCGGTGCGCGGCCGGTGCGCCGCGTTGCTAGCGACGGAGCCCGTGCGGGGTTCTTGGACTGTCTGTGACATGGCTCTCCGAAATGTGTAAACGGCTGCTGACTTACGCAGCATAGCCATTTTCCATGACAAGTCAATGAACGTTTACATCTTTCATCTTGCACGTGTACCGTGGCCGAGAGGGAAGGAGTCCACGATGGAGCAGACTCTCGGCGCCACGCGAACTCGCGATGCCGCCCAGACGCGTCAGCAGTTGCTGCAGGCGGCACGTGCGCGTTTCGCCCGCGACGGCTACACCTCGACGACGGTGCGCGACATCGCCGCAGACGCCGGCGTCAACGTCGCCCTCATCAATCGCTACTTCGACTCGAAGGAAGGGCTGTTCGAGGCGTGCATCGCACGCGTTGGCGAAGAGCTCGACCGGCCGGAGGGTGCAGCGACGACCCTCGATGAGCTCGCGCGCAGGCTCGTCGACCAGCTCGTCGGATTCTCGTCTGAGCAGGCTCCCGCCCAACTAGTCCTGCTCTTGCGAACGTCGGGCGACGAACGCGCGAACGCGATTCGCCGCAAGATCCTGCGTTCCTTCGCCGAGAAGATGGCGGGCGTCGCGGGTGGGGATCCCTCAGACGAACGGTTTCTCATGCGGGCTGAGGTGGTGATCGGTGCTGCCCTGGGAATCGCCCACCTGCGCCTGGCCGGGCTCGAGCCGCTGACCTCAGCGCGGGGGGAACTCCTCGAGCCCATCCGCGACCTGGTGCACGCCCTGCTCGACCCGGCGGGGTCCTGAGCGCGTCAAGCCTGAACGCCGCGGTACGCTGTCCCCGTCATCTTCGCCATTTTCGGAACGACCAACACTCCCAGAGCAGAGGCGCACCGTGGGCGCTACGCCCGAAGGAACAGCCCAACCGCTCGCCTGGCAGGTCGACTTGTTCGAACCCTTCCTGCGAGCCCTGCCCATCACGGGCCTGTCGATCTCAGTGATCGGCAACGGCAGAGCGGGATCGACCATCTGCGTCAGCGACGTCGTCGCCGGCCGCATCGACGAGTTGTACTTTGCCCTCGGGGAGGGGCCCCACTGGCGCTCGATCCAGTCCTGTGAGCCCACACTCGTGGCGGATGTCGCCACCGCCGACCACTCTCCCTGGCCCGCGTTCGGCGAGGCCATCACGGGTTTGGGCGTTGGCGCAGTGTTCTCGTTCCCCTTGACGCTCGGCGTCGCAGTAGTCGGAGTGGCCGACCTGTATCGAGAGTTGCCGGGTGGCTTGGGTGAGGGGCAGATAGAAACCGCGCTGCGCCTGTCGGCGTCGGCCTCGGCCCCGGTTGTGGAGCGGGCGACCCACGTCGCTGAGGGCGAGTGGTCGCGTCCCTCCGGTCTCGCTCCGGAGATGCGGCGCGAGGTGCAACAGGCTACGGGGATGATCCTCGTGCAGCTCGACGTCACTGCCGCCGAGGCCTTCTACCGGCTCAAGGCGCACTCGTACGGCAGGGGCCGATCCCTCAGGGATGTCGCCCGCGACGTCGTCAGCCGGCGACTCAACTTCCGAGACCTGACCTGAGTGTTGGCGCATCCGGCAATGCGCGACAATGAGTTAGGCAACACTGACGCGGTTACGGGGCTGGGACTATGACTGACGCATCACGCGAGGTGCTGATGAGCGCCGCTTTCGTCAAGCTGGCAGACACCCTCACCGATAACTTCGACATGGTCGACCTGCTGCACACGCTCATTGACGAGTGCATCAGGATCTTCGACACCGAGGCAGCCGGGCTCATGCTCGCCGACGCCGAGGGCAACCTCGAACTCGTCGCCTCGACGAGCGAGGAAGCCAATCTCGTGGAGATCATGCAGCTGGGCGCCGGCGTCGGCCCCTGCGTGACCTGCTTCACGTCGGGTGCCGCCGTTGTCGTGCCCGACATCGCAGAAGACGCTGGGCAGTGGCCGGATTTCCGGGCTGAGGCTCTTGCCCAGGGCTTCCAGTCGCTCTACGCGGCGCCCATGCGCCTGCGGGGCGAGACCATCGGCACGCTCACCCTGCTGGGCACGGGTCGTGGGTCGCTGTCGGACCGTGACGCCGAGGCCGTTCAGGCGCTCGCTGATGCCGCAACCATCGCCATCCTGCAGGAGCGACTGGTGCGCGAGGGCGCGTTGGTCACCGAGCAACTCAACAGGGCATTGACCAGCCGCATCGTCATCGAGCAGGCCAAGGGTGTGCTCGCCGAGAGCGAGAACATCTCGATGGACGAAGCATTCGCGATCCTGCGTCGCTTCTCGCGCGACGGCAACCGGTCGCTCCAGGCGGTCGCCCAGGCAGTAGCGAACCGCTCGTTGCGGCTCGGGAAGCGCTGAGGTTCCGACCGCCAGCGGACTCTCGTTCAGCGGCGTCGCGCGTCCCACGGAATCGACATGAGGGAAGCTTTAGGGAGCGGGACGGTACTCTCGAAGAGTGCCTCATCTGGTTGTCGAATACTCGCGTGAGGGCCATGCGCCCTTCTCGATGGATGCCCTCCTCGCAGCCCTCCACGAGTCGGCGGCGGCGACCGGGGTGATGGCGGCCGCCGACCTCAAGCTCCGGGCGCTGGTCTACGACGACTACCTCGTCGGGGGCGTGCGAGACGGCTTCTGCCATGTCTCCGTCTACCTGCTCGAGGGTCGCACTCCCGAGCAGAAGGAGGCGCTGAGCGTCGCCCTGCGCAGCACGCTCGTGATGCTGCTGCCCGAAACGAGGAGCCTGAGCGTCGACATCCGCGACATGGATGCTGCGGCATACAAGAAGCGCCTGCTGTAGCTCGCCCGACGGGGGCGTACTACCCAGCGCAGGCCGCTAGAGCGTCTGAGCTTTGGCGGCGGAGATCTGCGCAGTCAGTTCGGCGTCGGTGCTGCCCGTGAACTCGATGATCCGTCCGTGGGCCAAGCGGTAGAAGCCGAACTCGGCGACGTTGGCGTGCCGGCCGGTCGCGGCGATGCCGCGGAAGGTGCCGGTATGGGTGCCGCTCGCCCGCAGGTGGGCCGCGATGCGGTCCTCTTCGATGACGAGCTGGATGCGACGCACCCGCCAGTCGGGAAAGCCTGCGTAGAGGTCGGAGAGATCCGACATCCAGGCGTCGACCCCACTGGGCAGGTGCGCTCGCCGCACGGCGGGGTCGATCAGTGAGCTCAGCGCAGCGAGGTCATGCCGATTGCAGGCCTCGAGGTACTCGGCGAACCACTCGCGCATCTCCCACGGCTCCACCTCTCCATTATCGAACGCCGGTCGGGGGTGTTCTCCCAGCGCTGCTGTCTCGCACGATGAGTCGCGTCGGGACCACGACGTTCTCTGTGGGGCTCTTGTGCTCGATCTCGTTCACCAGCGCGGCAACCGACTTGGCTCCCACGACGTCGAAGAATTGGCGGACGGTCGTCAGCGGCGGCCAGAAGCTCGCCGCTTCCTCCATATCGTCGAATCCGACGACGCTCACATCCCCCGGCACGGCCCTGCCTGATTCATGAAGGGCCCGGAGCACGCCCAGAGCCATCTGGTCGTTGGCTGCGAAGATCGCGGTCACGTCTGGGTTGCGCGCAAGAGCCAATCCATGGCGGTATCCGGCTTCGGTCGACCAATCGCCGAAGAGCGGCGGGGGGATCACCGCGTTGTGTCGCCGGAGTGTGGCCTCCCACGACTCCAGCCTTCGCGCTGCCGAGTACGACTCGGGTGGTCCGGCGACGTGCCACACGGTGGCGTGGCCGAGGCCCAGCAGGTGCTCGGTTGCTAACTGAGCACCCTCCGCCTGGTCGGTATCCACACCCGGATACCGTGCTCGCGCCATCGAATCGACCACGACTACCGGCAGGCCGTCCGGAAGTTGTAGGGCGGTCTCGTCGAAGAGGTGGGCCTCGATGATGATGATCACGCCGTCGACGGCTTCCTCATTGAGCCGGTCGAACGCCATCGACACCTCGCCCTGCGTGGGGTGCGGTACCGGGATGAGGGAGATCGTGTACCCGGACTCGCGGGCAGCGATCGCGATTCCATCGAGGGTGCGCATGTTTCCGAATGACGACAGCGTGAACATGATGACGCCGATCGTGCGGAACCTGCCTAATCGAAGGGCGCGCGCGGCACTGTTGGGCCGATAGCCGAGCCGCCGCATCGCCGTCAGCACGCGCTCCCTGGTGGCGTCATCGACGTTGCTCAGACCGTTCGACACCCGCGAGACGGTCTGTCCGGATACGCCGGCCTCAACGGCGACATCGGCCATCGACGGTCCGCGCCTTCGCTGGGGAGCGGCAGGCTCGGTGGCCCCGCTACTGCGGCGCGCCGTCATCGGAACCGCCGTCGAGCCCCAGAGATGTAGCGATGTTCACGTCATCATGTTACAGTGCACGAATTGCATGTTGACGTAACCATGGACAGGGACTTCACACAATGACGACGACGTCACTCCGGGCCGGGGCTTCAGTTGCGGTGCCGCACGTCAAGGGTCCGAGACGCGATTGGCGGGGCTGGGCGTTCGTCGGGCCGTTCGTTGCCGTGTTCCTGCTGGCCTTCATCGCTCCGGTTGTTTACGCCATCGGTCTGAGCCTGTTCAGGACTCGCCTCGTCGGCGGCACCTCGTTCGTGGGGCTCGAGAACTATCTCCAAGTACTCTCGGACGGCCAGTTCTGGGAGTCGTTCGGCCGGGTCTTGCTGTTCCTCGTCGTGCAGGTGCCGATCATGCTGCTCCTGGCTCTTGCGGCTGCCCTAGCGATCGACAGTGCGCGACTCTACGGGGCCGGCGTCTTCCGCATCGTCATCTTCCTTCCCTATGCGGTGCCGGCGGTGGTGGCAGTACTGATGTGGGGATTCATCTACGGGAGCAATTTCGGGCTGACCGCAGACCTCAACCACGCGATCGGGTTCGACCTCATCACGCCGTTCACCCGCGACTGGATCCTCGGCTCGATCGGCAACATCGTCACCTGGGAGTTCGTCGGCTACAACATGCTGATCTTCTACTCGGCGCTGCGCACGGTCCCCACCGACCTGTACGAGGCCGCGGAACTCGACGGCGCTGGTGCCTTCCGCGTCATCACCGCGATCAAGATTCCCGCGCTGCGCGGCGCAATAGTCATCGCAACCATCTTCTCGATCATCGGCAGCTTCCAGCTGTTCAATGAGCCCAACATCCTCAAGGTGCTGGCGCCGAACATCATCACGTCGTACTTCACTCCGAACATGTACGCGTACAACCTGTCGTTCGCGGGGCAGCAGTACAACTACTCTGCGACGGTCGCCATCGTCATGGGCGTGATCACCGCCGTGATCGCGTATGTGGTGCAGTTGCGCGGCTCCCGGACGGAAACCCGATGAGCGCGCCGTCGTTCGTGCGCCGCCCGGCGCGCAAGAACCGCAAGTCTGTGCCGCTGACGATCATCATGGGGCTCTTCCTCGTCTACACGCTCGTGCCCCTGGTGTGGCTGCTGTTCAGCTCGACGAAGACCCAGGCGGGCCTGTTCAGCAGTTTCGGCCTATGGTTCTCCGACGACTTCGCCTTCTTCCGGAACCTCGTGGATACGCTGACCTACCGCGACGGCATCTTCGTGCGCTGGTTGGGCAACACGCTCCTCTACGTCGTCGTCGGTGCGGGGGGCGCGACACTCCTCGCGACCCTGGCGGGCTACGGACTCGCGAAATTCAGGTTCCCCGGTAGGCGCGCCGTCTTCGCCGTCGTGCTCGGAGCGATCGCCGTACCCGGTACTGCGCTGGCGGTGCCGACCTTCCTGTTGTTCAGTCAACTGCACCTGACGAACACCCCGTGGGCGATCATCATCCCGTCCTTGATCAGTCCTTTCGGGCTTTACCTGATCTGGGTCTACGCGGTCGACGCCGTGCCCACGGAGTTGCTCGAGGCCGCACGCATGGACGGCGCGAGCGAGTTCCGCACCTTCGCGACGATCTCCGTGCGGCTTCTCGCCCCCGGCATCGTCACTGTTCTTCTCTTCACCGTTGTCGCCACCTGGAACAACTACTTCCTGCCGCTGATCATGCTCAGCAAGCCTGAGCTCTATCCGCTGACGGTGGGCCTCAACCAATGGAACGCGCAGGCGACGGGAGTCGCGGCGGAGCCCATCTACAACCTGGTGATCATGGGCTCGTTGCTCACGATCGTCCCCATAGTCGTCGCTTTCCTCTTCCTGCAGCGGTTCTGGCAGTCGGGGTTGAGCGCCGGGAGCGTCAAGCAGTGACGAGGGGCACCGCTGAGCGCAGCACCATCCCTCTCTCGGGCGGCTGCCCACCATTCAACAATGAAGTGAAAGGACACAGCATGAACACCATGCGCACACCCGCAGCGAAGCGGCGCGCTCTCGCCGGCCTGGCAGTTTCGGCGGTTTTGATCGGCACGCTCGCGGCTTGCGCGCCTGACGGTGGCACCACATCGTCGGGCACCGACGTCGAGGCAGCCCTCGAGGCCGGCGGCCACCTGACCTACTGGTCGTGGACGCCGCAGGCCGAGGCCCAGGTCGCCGCGTTCGAGAAGGCGTACCCCAAGGTCACGGTCGACCTCGTCAACGCCGGCACCGGCAACGACGAGTACACGAAGCTGCAGAACACCATCGCGGCAGGTTCCGGCGCACCGGATGTCGCGCAGGTCGAGTACTACGCGCTGCCGCAGTTCGCCCTCTCCGACTCCCTCGTCGATCTGGCGCCGTACGGCTTCGGTGACCTCAAGGGCGACTACACGGCGTCCACCTGGGGTGCCGTCACCAGCGGTGACGCGATCTACGGCCTGCCGCAGGATTCGGGCCCCATCGCGATGTTCTACAACAAGCGCATCTTCGACGAGTTCGGAATCGCCGTTCCCACCACCTGGGACGAGTACCTTGCCGCGGCCGAGAAGCTCCACACCGCCGACCCGACGAAGTACATCACGAGCGACACAGGTGATGCCGGATTCACCACGACGATGATCTGGCAGGCCGCGGGCCACCCATTCCAGGCCGACGGCGACAAGATCACCATCGATCTTCAGGACGACGGCTCGAAGAAGTGGGCGGACACCTGGGACCAGCTGCTCGAGAAGGACCTGTTGGCACCGGTTCCCGGATGGAGCGACGAGTGGTTCAAGGGACTGGCCGACGGCACCGTGGCATCCCTCATCATCGGAGCCTGGATGCCGGGCGTGCTCGAAGGCTCGGTGCCCGATGCCTCGGGTGATTGGGCGGTCGCGCCGGTGCCGAGCTACGACGGCAAGCCGGCCGGCGCTGAGAACGGCGGCGGCGGCCAAGTGGTGCTGAAGCAGAGCGCCAACCCGGCACTCGCCGCAGGGTTCCTCAAGTGGCTGAACAACAGCGACGAGAGCGTGAGCACCTTCCTCGCGGGTGGCGGCTTCCCGTCGACGACCGCGGACATCACCTCGCCGGAATTCCTCGGGCTCGAGTCCGACTACTTCGGAGGTCAGAAGATCAACGAGGTGCTTGCCGCAGCGGCCGCAGCACCCTCGTCTGACTGGTCATACCTTCCCTACCAGGTGTACGCCAACAGCATCTTCGGCGACACGGTGGGCCAGGCCTATGCCAACAAGACCGATCTCAACGCGGGCTTGCAGGCGTGGCAGGACGCACTCGTGGAGTACGGGAACACCCAGGGCTTCACGGTCAACAAGTAGGCAGTAGCGAACCACAGGCGTGGTCGGCCGCCCGAGGCCGGCCACGCTCTTCTCTCTGATCAGGAAAGCAATCCCCGTGCCCCACTTCACCATCGGCGAGCAGGACTTCCTCCTCGACGGCACCCCGTTCCGAATCCTCTCCGGCGCGCTCCACTACTTCCGCGTGCATCCGGAGCACTGGGCGGACCGCATCCACAAAGCTCGTCTGATGGGCCTGAACACTATTGAGACCTACGTGCCGTGGAACGCGCACGCTCCGAGCCCGGAGGCGTGGAACACCAGTGGCGGCCTCGATCTGGGCCGATTCCTCGACCTGGTGCACGAAGAGGGGATGCACGCGATCGTGCGTCCCGGCCCCTATATCTGCGCCGAATGGGACAACGGCGGACTCCCGGCGTGGCTGCTCCGGGACGAGGCCGTGGGAGTGCGACGACAGGAACCCCGCTACCTGGAGGCCGTCACCGACTACCTGAATCGGGTGTACGAGATCATCGTGCCGCGGCAGGTGGATGTCGGCGGGCCCGTGCTGCTCGTCCAGATCGAGAACGAGTACGGGGCCTACGGGGCAGACAAGGAGTATCTCCGTGAGCTCGTTCGCGTCACACGCAGTGCCGGCATCACCGTGCCCCTGAACACAGTCGACCAGCCCACAGACCAGATGCTCGCGGATGGCAGCATCCCCGGCGTGCACCTGACCGCGTCCTTCGGGTCGCGCGCCGGCGAGCGTCTAGCCACCCTGCGCAAGCACCAACCGACCGGCCCCCTCATGTGCATGGAGTTCTGGGACGGCTGGTTCGACAACTGGGGATCACATCACCACACCACAGACCCGCAGACCGCCGCCCACGACCTCGATGTGATCCTCTCAGCCGGCGGCTCAGTGAACTTCTACATGTTCCACGGCGGCACCAACTTCGGGCTCACCAACGGTGCCAGCGACAAAGGACGGTACGCAGCGATCACCACGTCGTACGACTACGACGCCCCGCTTGACGAGTCCGGCAGGCCCACCGAGAAGTACTTTGCCTTTCGGGACGTGATAGCCAAGTACTCGCCCGTTCCCGATCTCGTCGCCGAAGAAGGAGGGCCTGCGCCCGAGTTCCGCGTTCCGTTATCAGGCCGGACGAACCTACTCAGCCTCGTCGATCTCCTCGGAGAGAAGAGCCAGCACGAAGTGCTCCCGACCTTCGATGACCTGGCCCATGATCGCGGCATCGCGATCTTCACAACGCAGCTCGACGGCGGAGGTCCGGGCCTGCTGGCGTTCGGTGAAGTCCGCGACCGCGCATGGATCTTCCTCGACGGGGCGCCGGTGGGCGTGCTCTCCCGTGATACGAACGAGCGATCGATCGTGCTACCCAGTGCCCGCGGCGAGCTCGTCGTCATCGTTGAAGACCAAGGGCGGGTCAACTACGGTCCCAGGCTGGGCGAACACAAGGGCATCATCGGCGGGAGCACCCTGGACGGAGTTCCGGTCGTGGGGTGGACCGCCCGCCCCATCCGCCTCGATGCGCTGCCGACGGTGAGCCTGCACGACAGCACCATCTCGTCCGGCCCGATCGTGGCCAGGGGCACATTCGATGTGGATGACCGACAAGACCTGTTCCTCGACACTGCCGGGTGGGGTAAGGGCTTCGCATGGCTCAACGGATTCGCCCTCGGACGATACTGGCGCCGCGGGCCGCAGAGCACCCTCTACATCCCGGGCCCCGTGACCCGCATGGGCGGCAACGAACTCACCATCCTCGAACTGGAGGTGATCCCGGACTCGGCGAGCTTCGTTGCCGGGCCGGCCCTGGGCCACACGGAGATCTGAGAGTTGTGGTCACACCTTCGCGGGCTCGGCGAGAGCGCGACGGAATCCGGGAGTAGCGACCATGGCGCCGGCGCGGTCCACAGCGAGAACATCGACGTCCCAGCGGTCGGTGGTGTCGTCCAAGGTTGCGGGCCCGCCCGCGATGATCGCGGTGGCGAGCACGTCGGCGGTGACGATGTCGTTGGCGATAACACTGACTTGCACGAAGTGCGCGGGGGTGAGACTGCCCCCCAGCCAGATGTGGTCGCCGCGCTCGGCGCTGCCGGAGGTGGCCAGGGCATGCCGATCATCGCGCAGGATCACCGAGCACAGCAGGGCCTCGCGATGGTGCGGGTCGACGATGCCGATCGGCTCTGAACTGCGGGCGAGGATGTCGCCCCCGACGTTGATCGTCCATTGCGGGCATCCGGCCGAATTCAGAAGCAGCCCTGCCCGCTCGATGGCTTCGGCCTTGACGATGCCGTTGAGGTCGAGGACGCCATCCGGCCGGTGCGGACTGAACGCCCCGTCGGTGCGCCCGCGCCACGCGAGGGCGCGCGTATAGGTGGCGATGAGTTCGTCGCCCGCGTCGGACAACCGGAGTTCGCCCCGCGCGATGCGGTTGAGTTCCGACTCCGAGCGGTAGAGGCTGAAACGCTGCTCCAACTCCTCGAAGAGCACCTCGACGGGGCCCATCAGGTCGGCGGGACCCTCGATGGACGCGACGGTCCCCATCGTGGTGAAGACGTGTCGCATCAGAAACCGGCCTGGTCGAGGGCGGATTGCACCGAGGTGAGGTAGGCATCTGAGGTGTAGGTCGCGCCGCCCACGGTCGAGACGTTCGCGGACTGCGACGCGACAACCTCGTCATGGAGAACGGGCGCTGCGCGGTTGCTGATCTGCACGGAGCGGCCGTCGGCGTCGGTCAGGTGGAGGGCGGTGACATCCGTGATGGCGCCGCTCGCGATCGTCACCGACACTTGCACGCTCCCGAAGCGGGTGTTGACGCTCGAGCCCGTGTAGGTGCCGTCGGCCGGGCCGGTAGCCACCGGAGCCGCTGTCGCTGTCGCTGTCGGCGTCGGCGTCGTAGTCGTGGTGGTGGTTGACGTGGTCGTCGTCGGGGTCGTCGTCGTGCCGCTGGCAATGGGCTGCGAGGTGGTGGGCGCGTTCGACGCGATCACTGCCCCGCCCGCCTGCCAGCCGACGACGAGGACCGCGGCCGAGGCGAAGATGCTTCCGAGTACTGCGCGTGTTCTCACCAGTCGAACCTTTCTGCGTGAATCTGATGGGGCCGGATGCCCGTGGCGAGGGCATCCGCTTCGATCGAGTCGAGCCACGGTGTGGGACCGCACAGGTACAGGTCGGAGTTCAGGAGCTCGGGGAACGCGGCGAGCAGGGTGACGCCGCGCCGAGCATCCGTCTCCGACAGCCAGCTGGGGCCTCTGCGGGCGCGGTGCCCGACCATGACGAAGCACGTCGCACCCTTCGCGGCAGCGAGATCCCTGACTTCGTCCCACAGGTAGGTCTCGTCCTGGCTGCCCGCGCGGAGCAGCACGGTCGCCTCGCCCGGGGCGAACTGGGCGTGCTCGAGCAGGGCGCGGATCGGTGTGACTCCGACGCCCGCGGCGATGATCGCGAGCTTGGGGGAGGTGCGGGCGGCGTCGGTGAAGAGACCGTAGGGGCCTTCGATGCTCACCTTCGTGCCGACCGGCACCGAGCTGATGCGCGCGCTGCCCTTGCCCAGGTCGCGCACCGTGATGCGTGCTGACGACCCGGTGGGCATCGCCGAGAGCGAGATGGGGTGGGAGTGCCACCACGTGCGACCGGTCCAGAAGCGCCAGATGAAGAACTGGCCGCCGGAGCTGCCGAGGCCACGCAGATCGTGGCCCTTCAGGTGGATCGACGTGACGCCGGGCGCGATCGTGCTGACCCCCGCGACCGTGATGCGGTGGCGCAGGCTGGAGACGATCGGCTCGATGAACCTGAAGGTGAGGATCGCGCCGAAGGCGATCACGTACAGGGCGATCCAGTAGACCCGCTGGATGGTTCCGTTGGCCAGCACGCCGCCCACGCTCAGCTGGTGGGGCAGGGCGAACGCCACGGAGACATAGCTCAGCAGGTGCACGAGGTGCCAGCCCTCGTAGGTGAACTTGCGGCGCACGGCGACGAGGGAGGTGACGACCACCGCGATCAGCAGGCCCATGCCGATAAAGGCGAGTGGCATGTCCGGAAGGGCGAGCATCGGCCCGATCTCGGCGATCGGGTTGTAGCCCTGGCTCATCCCGTAACCGATGAGGAGGAGGGCGCCGTGGCCGAGCAGGAGGTAAAGCGCGGGCTTGCCCAGCTTGCGGTGGGTGGCGATGGCGCGGTCGTGGCCGATGGTGTGATCGATGAACGGGATGCGCGCTGCGAGGACGAGCATGACCAGGATGAAGTCGGTACCCATGAGCCCGGCGATGATCCCGAGGCTCGTGAAGGTCGCGGCAAGGGAGCCGAACTGGGCGGCTCCACCGTAGGCGAGGAAGAGAGAGGCAGCGGCGGCCCCGGACGCCCACAGGGCCATGACGAGCAGGTCGGCGCGACGAGCTCGACGAGCGTACTTGCGGCGCTGGTCGACTCGCGGCAGCAGCGGGAAACCCTGCGGCAGTGCCGGTCGAACGGTCGTCTGGGTTGTCATGTGACCACCCTCGGGCCGCAAGCTATGCGGTGCCTATGAGCGCGGGCGCCGGGGAGTGTGAGTCCTCACATCTTGGGCAGCGCCACCGTGACCCTGAGGCCGGGATGCGTGTTCTCGAGAGAGGCCGTGCCTCCGGCCTCAAGGGCGAGGGCATGGACGAGGGCGAGGCCAAGGCCGCTTCCGCCTGTGGCGGTGGTGCGGGACGCATCCGGTCGCGTGAATCGCTCGAAGGCGATGGGCAGGAAGTCGTCGGGCATGCCGGGCCCATCGTCGGCGACGACGAGCTTCAGATCTCCGTCGGACTGCGCGAGTGCCGCCGTGACGGCGCCCCCGGCGGGGAGGGCGTTGAGGGCGTTCGAGAACAGGTTGTCGACGAGGCGCCCGAGGGCCTGGCTGCCGATCGCATAGCTGGCGAGCTCGTCATCGACGCCCACGGTGAAGTCGATGGCGACGCTGCTGCGCACGGCGAGCGTGCGGGCACGGTCGACACTGCTGGAGAACTCGTCGATGAGCCCCGCGGCGGTGCTCACGGTCGTCGACTCATGGGATTCGAGGCGGCTGAGTTCGAGGAGGTTGGCCGCGAGGGAGGCGAGGCGGTCGACGGATGTCTCGGCGGCGCGCAAATGGCGGACGAGCGCCACCGCGTCCCCCTCGTCGCGGTGCCCGAGTTCGAGTTGGGTCTTGAGCGCGGCCAGGGGAGTGCGCAACTCGTGTGCCGCGTCGGAGACCATCTGCTTCTCCCGCTCGCTCGACGCTTGCACTTGTGCGAGGAAGCGATTGAGGGTGGTGGCGAGATCGGAGAGCTCGTCGCGGGTGGGCGGCACCGGGAGTTGGCCGTCGGCGGTCAGTTGCTCGGCCTGCCGTCGCATCGCGGCCACCGGTCGCAGCGCCACGGTCGCCAGCAGCCAGGATGCGACGCCGAACCCGGCGAGGAGCACCAGGCCACCCACAACGAGCACGCGGTCGAGGCCCTCCAGGGCGAGTTCGCTCGACGAGGTGCTGCGCGCGGACCAGAGGGCCCACGTGCCCGCGGAGGTCTCCACCGCCCTGCCCACGATCAGGAAGTTGCGCCCCTCGTCGTCGGTGAAGGCGAACTGCTCCTGGGTGGCGGGGCGATCGCTCAGCACGGCGATGATGTCGTGGGGCAGCGTGTTCACCTGCACGTCGCCATCCGGGTCGCGCACGTAGACGAGCACACCGGTACCCGGATCATCGACCGATTCGTTCGGGTTGGCCCGGATGTCCTGCTGGAACGAGGTGAGGTCGCTCTGGGCGAGAGTCGCGTCCGCCGCGGAGAGGATCGTGGCGACCTGGGCCCGCACGACGATGAGAGCGACAAAGAGCAGGAGCGCAGCGACCGCGATGCTGCCGAGAGTGATGCGGGTGCGAATCGAGAGCCGGGTCATCCGGCCACCTCGATCTGGTAACCCACGCCTCTCACCGTGACGATCGAGACGCCGGCGTCGAGGGGTTCGAGCTTGCGGCGCAGGTAGCTCACGTACTGGTCGACGACCTGCGGGTCGATGAACTGGGTGGTGCCCCACACCTCCTGCAGGATCTCCGCGCGGCTCATCGGTTCACCGGAGCGGGCGCCGAGAGTCCACAGCAGGGCGAATTCTTTGGAGCTCAGGGGCAGCGTCGAACCGTTCGCGGTCGCGCGCACCGATGCCGCATCCAAAACGACTGCCCCTATGCGCAACGTCGACTTCGGTGCTGACGAATCCCGTCGTACGAGCGCGCGGATGCGCGCGCTGAACTCCGCGAACGCGAACGGCTTCGTGAGGTAGTCGTCAGCGCCCGAGTCGAGGCCGAGCACGCGATCCTCGATGGCATCCCGCGCGGTCAGCAGGAGTACCGGCAGCCCGTTTCCCTGTTTGCGCAGGTGACGGCAAATCTCGAAGCCGCTCATCTCGGGCAGCATGACGTCGATGGCCGCCGCCGAGAAATCGTTCTGCGCGACGGCGATGAGGGCCTCGATGCCGTTGCCCACCACCGTGACCTCGTAGCCGTCATCCTCGAGCCCCTGCTTGACGAGGGAGCCCATCGCGGGGTCGTCTTCCACCACCAGGATCTTCACCATCAGACGATCCCCGTCGTACCGAGAAGGGTTCCGATGAGGAACGTGGCCGCTAGCGCGATGGCGCCGCCCACGACCACCCGCACGGTGGGCCGAAGCCACGGGCTTCCGCCGATGCGGGCGCTGAGCGCGCCGGTGAGCGCGAGTGCGACAAGCACGGCCGCGAAGGTGATCGGCACACGAAGCGAGGCGGGCGGCAGCAGTATCGCGAGCATGGGCAGCAGCGCCCCGATGAAGAAGGCCAGCGCGGATGCCCCGGCCGCCTGCCAGGGGCTGACCACGTCGTCTTCGTTGATGCCGAGCTCGGCCTCGAGGTGAGCGCTGAGCGCATCGTGCGAGGTGAGTTCCTGGGCGACCCGCTGTGCCGTCTCGGACGTCAGCCCCTTCGCCTCGTATAGCGCGGCCAGCTCACGAAGCTCCTCGTCGGGCATCGTCGCGAGCTCCTGTCGCTCCTTCGCGATGAGCGCGTGCTGGCTGTCGCGCTGGCTGCTCACCGACACGTACTCGCCGAGCGCCATGGAGATCGCACCACCTACCAACCCGGCCGCACCCGCGGTGAGGATCGGTGCGAGCGACGAGGTCGCTCCCGCGACGCCCACCACGATGGCGGCGACCGAGACGATCCCGTCGTTGGCGCCGAGTACTCCGGCGCGCAGCCAGTTGAGTCGGCCCGTGATGCCGGCACCGTGGGCCTCGTTGGGATGCAGCGATGGGGTGCTCATGGCGCCAGCAAAGCACGTGCATCCGGCATTCGCTAGGAAGGGAAGGCTACGAGAACTCTCACGTTCGGCGAGCGTGAGCGATGAGCCGGAAGGCGATTCCCGCCGCGAGGACCGCGAGGCCGCCGAGTGTGGCGGCGAGGGGCAGTGTTGCCACCAGCAGGAGGCAGGCGCTGCCACCCAGTACGAAGAGCACGCGGGGGAACATCCGGTGATCGCGGGTTTGGGTGAAAGCCGACACGTTGGCGACGAAGTAGTAGAGCAGTACGCCGAACGACGAGAAGCCGATCGCTCCGCGCACATCGACCGTGAGCACGAGAGCGATAACCACAAGCGCGAGCACCACCTCGGCGCGATGAGGAACCTGGAAGCGCGGATGCACCGCAGCGAGCCATCGCGGAAGATCGCCTTCGCGCGCCATCGCCAAGCTCGTGCGGCCGATGCCCGCGATGAGGGCGAGTAGGGCACCGAGCGAGGCGAGCGCCGCGCCGAGCGTGACGACCGGCCCCGTCCATGGCCAGCTGGCGGCGGCATCGCGCAGGGGCGCGGTGGAGGCGGCGAGGCCATCGGCCCCGAGTGCTCCAAGGAGGCTCACACCGACGATCGCGTACATGACGATCGTGATCGAGAGGGCGATGATGATGGCGCGGGGAATGGTGCGCGACGGCTCCCGCACCTCTTCTCCCATGGTCGCGATACGCGCGTAGCCCGCGAAAGCGAAGAACAGCAGACCCGCGGACTGCAGGATGCCGTACGGCCCGTGGGCCACGATGCTCGAGCTAGTCAGGTCGGCGAGGTGCGGGAGCCCCGTGGCCGAGGTTGCCGCCACGGCGATGGAGAGGGCGATCAGCACGATCACGACGATGACGCGCGCGAGCTGGGCCGTGCGGGTCACTCCCCGATAGTTGACCGCCGACAGCGCCACAACCGCGATGGCGGCAACCGGACGCTCCCACCCGGCGGGGGCCGCATAGCTCGCGAACGTCAAGGCCATCGCCGCGCAACTCGCGGTCTTGCCGATGACGAAACTCCACCCCGCGAGGAAGCCCCACCATGGCCCGAGCTGCTCGCGACCGTAGACATAGGTGCCACCCGAGGTCGGATAGGCCGCCGCGAGCTGCGCCGAGGCGAGGGCATTGCACGCCGCCACCACTGCCGCCACGATCAGGCCGATCATGAGGCCGTTGCCCGCTGCCTGGGCCGCGGGGGTGAAGGCGGCGAAGATTCCCGCTCCGATCATCGAGCCGAGGCCGATGAAGACCGCATCGGCAGTGCCGAGGCGACGCTGCAAGGGGGCGGTGGAGAACATGGACGCAGAATAGGGCGTCGACCTTAACGAGGATGCTGGCGGAGATGTGACAGCGGGTGTTTGCTACACATCCCGCACGAAGAATCGCTCAGCGAAGTTGTCCCAGATCGCGAGGAAATCCACTGTGGGATCCATGACCCACTGTCGCTCGAGGCCCGTCCAAAACGCCATCAGTTCGCGGGCGGCCCAGCGAGGGTTTGACTTCCAGGTCAAGAGCTGGGCGAATCCCGCATAGTTTCGTTCCTCACGGTCGAGGAAGTACTGATGCGCCGGATGTGCCGCATCCACCGCCTCGGCTCCGAGGATCACATAGAGCCGAATCAGCTCCGGTCTGGCCAAGTTGCGTTCCGCGGATCTGCGGAGGAATTCCCCGCTCGTCTCGGGCGTCGCGATCTCCTCAAACGTCGGTGATTCGATCGTGTCCACTTCATCTCGATAGTCGAGAACGGCCGCCAAGAGCTCGTTCATGGACGGAAAGTGGTGCAGCACTGAAGGGCCGCGAATCCCGCACGCTTCCGCGATGTCCACGAGCGAGACGGAGTTGAACCCGGAGATGGAGATCAACCGGGTGGCCTCCTGGACGATCTGCCGGCGGCGAACAGCCGGGGCGAGGCGTGTCTGTACTCGCTTCTCCGACGGAACGGTGTGTGTGGTCACGACTTCTATTGTAATCTACCGACCACTAGGTCTAATCTAGCGACCACTAGATACGCACCGCCCACTCACGACAATGGAGTTATGACATGACCAAGACGACGAGCGTGCCGTTGGGCACCGCAGCGGGACTCGAGCTGGGAGCTGAGGACATCGGCACGGCACTGAATGAGTCGGATGCGCCGCTCACAAAGGTACGCCGCCGCTACCTGGTTCCCCTCATCGCCGCCTATATGGCTCTCTACGTGGCGTGGATCACGCCGATCGGCTTCTCCCTGGCCATCCGGGTCCAGCAGATCGACCCCGCAGGTAAGGACACCGCGCTGGCCTTGGCGGTCGGGATCCCCGGCATCATCGTCGTGTTCACGAGCCCTCTCATCGGCGTGCTGAGCGACCGCACCCTGTCACGTTTCGGCCGCCGCCGTCCGTGGTTCCTCGCCGGCGCGATCCTCGGAGTCGTCGGGTCCGCCATGGTGGGGCTCGCACCGAGCGTCGCCCTTGTCGTCATCGGCTGGTCCATCGCCTACATCGGCTACTCGGCGTGTGGCGCCATGATCCTCACCCACCTCAGCGACCTCCTGCCGGAAGACCAGCGCGGCAAGGTTGCCGGAGTCTCCGGCGCGGTCACGCAAGTGGGCCCGATCATCGGAATCGTCTTCGCGGGCATCTTCGTGGGCATCCCGCTCGTGATGTTCCTGGCGCCCGCCGGCTTCGCGTTCGTCTTCGCCGTAATCTTCGTGATCGTCATGAAGGACAAGGCGATCACCTCGCGTCCCGGCCCGGTGGACGTCAAGGAACTCGTTCGCGGGTTCTACTTCAACCCGCGCAAGTACTCCAACCTCGGTTGGGTGTGGATCAGCCGCGCGTTCATCTTTCTTGCGCTCTCGTTCTCCACGACCTATGGCGTCTACCTCCTCGGCTCGCGCCTCGGACTCGAGCCCGCGGTGATCGCCGGCATCGTGGCCACAGCTGGCGGATTGAGCATCATCGTCGCGATCGCCGGTGCCTTGCTCAGCGGGTTCCTTTCCGACAAGCTCCACAGCCGCAAGCCCTTCCTCGTTGCCAGTGCCCTGCTGCTCGCGTCGGGCATGGTCGTCGTCGCCGCGACGCAGAGCACCACCCAGTACATCGTCGGCGGCCTCATCACGTCCCTCGCGATCGGCGTCTACGGCGCTGTTGACCAGGCGATCCAACTCGACGTGCTGCCCCACGCTGAGAAGCAGAACGGCCGCTACCTCGGGATCATCCAGCTCGCCAACCAGGTTCCGCAGGCTGTCGGCCCGCTCATCGCGGGTGGTCTCATTGCGCTGGCGGCGGGCAACTACACGATCGTCTACATCGTCGGAGCGATCGTGTCGGTGCTGGGCGCACTGGCCATTCTCCCGATCTCGGTGGGCCGCCGCGCGACCCTCCACACCACGAGTACGTCAATCCCCGAATAGGCGCACGGACGGCGCCACCTGGCGCCGTCCGTCACTCCTCCACATCAGCATCCCCACCGAACGGAACTTCACCATGGCCAGGCAACCCTTCAACGACGACTGGACCTTCCGTCGGGCGAATGAATCAGAGTCGGTCGCGGTGACCCTCCCTCATGATGCGATGATCCACGAATCCCGCACTGCCGACGGCGGTACCTCGCACCATGGCGGGTTCTTCCCTGGTGGCATCTACGTCTACACGAGAAGGTGGGAAGTCCCCCAGCGCGAGAGCGGCCGGATGCTCCGGCTCGTGTTCGAGGGTGTGTACGGCGACACCACCGTGCGACTGAACGGCGAGACCGTGGGCGTCAACCGCAGCGGCTACCGCGAGTTCGCCGTCGAACTCGATTCTGCACTCTTCGTCGGGACCAACCTCATCGAGGTCGAGGTCGATAACTCCCAGACGCCCAACAGTCGCTGGTACACGGGCTCCGGCATCTACCGGCGCGTGTGGCTCGAGGATCTTGATACGACCCACATCTCCGACGGCGGCATTCGCCTCCACACGGTGTCGCTGGGTACTGAGGCCACTGTGGACGCGACCATCTTCGTCGACGGCGACGAGTCGGATATCTTTGCGCACCTCATCGTCTCGGAGCAGGGTCGGGTCGTCGCCGAAGCCCATGCTCCCGTCGACGACGGCAGGGCATCGATGGAGCTCGTCGTCGACCAGCCGCATCCGTGGTCTCACCACGACCCTTACCTCTATACCGTCGAAGTGTCCTTGGTGCGCGGTGACGTGGTCGTCGACGAGCGCCAGCTCTCGTATGGCTTCCGCACCATCACTATCGACCCGACTCACGGGCTGCTGGTCAATGGCGAGACAGTCCTCCTGCGGGGCGCGGCGGTCCATCACGACAATGGCCTGCTCGGAGCCGCCACATTTCGTGCTGCGGAGTTCCGTCGCGCGAGCATCCTCAAGGCGAACGGCTTCAACGCGATCCGCAGCGCTCACCAACCGATCTCGCGGGACCTTCTCGAGGCTGCAGACGAAGTGGGTCTCTATGTCATCGACGAGCTCGCGGACACCTGGTACCAGCGGAAGACGCCTCACGACACATCCCCACTCTGGGAAGAATCATGGCGTGACGACGCTCGCGCCATGATTGCCAAAGCCCGCAACCATCCCTCGCTGATCATGTACTCGATCGGCAACGAGGTGGGCGAAACGGCCACGACCAAGGGCGTCGAGACCGCGCGAGAGCTCAACGCGTTCTTCCACCACCTCGACCCTCACCACCCGACGACGTTGGCGATGAACTTCCTCGTCAATGTCATGTCCAGCCGCGGAACCGACCTGTTCAAAGCGAACGGGAAAGCAGAGGAGCGCCCTGCCACGCGCAAGAAGTCCGCGGCCAGCAGCACCATGGCCAACATCATGATGAACAAGATCGGAAGCATCATGCAGACGGTCTCCAAACTCCCCGTCGCTGATCGAGTCACCAAGGACGCCATCCCCGAGGTCGACGTCATCGGCTACAACTACGCGTGGGGCCGCTACAAGGGAGACGTGAAGAAGTACCCCAGCCGGGTCATCTACGGCAGCGAAACCCTCATGGGCGATGTCGTGAAGGCGTGGGCCCTGGTCGAGAAGTACCCGAATCTCGTCGGCGATTTCGTCTGGAGCGGCTGGGACTATCTGGGGGAAACCGGGCTCGGCACGTGGACGTATGGCGATGGCGACGTTCTACTCAGCAAGGCCTACCCGCACGTGCTCGCCGGCTGCGGTGTCATCGACATCCTCGGGGAACCGGGCGCCCCGGCCCTTCACCTGCGGGCGGTCTGGAACGAACTTCCCGCGCCCGGTATCGCCGTGCGACCGCTCGATCACGCGGGCGAGTCGACGCACCGTGTGGCCTGGCGCAGCACCGATGCGATCCCGAGCTGGGCTTGGCGCGGCTCCGAAGGCAAGCGCGCCGAGATCGAGGTCTACTCGGCCGATGACGAGGTGGAACTGCTGCTCAACGGTGCCTCTCTCGGCCGACGCAAAGCGGGCGAAGCGAGGGGCTTCATCACCCGCTTCCGAACCCGCTACCAAGCGGGCGTCCTCGAGGCCGTCAGTTACCGAAACGGCCAAGAAGCCAGCCGGTCCGTATTGCGCTCAGCCGACGACGCGCGGCTGACGCTCGTCGCTGAGACGGTTGAGCTCCATGCAGACGGACAGGACCTGTGCTTCGTCAACATCCAGCTCGCCGACGACCACGGTGTCGTCGAGTTGCTCGAGAACGACACCATCACCGTTACGGTGAGCGGGGCCGGCGCACTCGCGGGACTGGGCAGTGCGTCACCCACCACCGAGCTCTCCTTCGCCGGATCCACGACGTCCCTCTACTACGGGCGCGCTCTGGCGATCATCAGATCCACCGGGACGTCGGGGAGCGTGACCGTCACTGCGACGAGCGCCACCCACGGCTCGGCAACCCTGTCGATTCCGGCAATCCCACCCGTGCAGACCCCATGACACGCGATGCCATCGACCGCGAAGCAGTGGTGAGGCGCCACAACGTCATGATCGACGCGCCCCATCCGGAGCATGTTCTCACTGTCGGCAACGGTGACTTCGCGTTCACGTCGGATATCACCGGGATGCAGACTTTCACGGCGTTCCACGACCAAGCCACGGCGATCATGCAAGGCCGCACCGCGGTTAACACCGCCACGATGACCACGTGGGGCTGGCACGAGATGCCCAACCCGGCGGGATACGTCTTGGACGACGCCATGTCGGAGCACGCCACCCGACGAGGCACCGTGCGCTACCCCGACCGCCACGACATGGAGGGAGCTATGCGCGGGGCCGTCAGCGCCGAGAACGCACCCGGCGCGTGGCTCAACGCCAACCCCCAGCGATTGGATCTCGGAAGGATCGGCCTGTCGTTCCACAGCCCAGAGGGAACCAGTGTCGACGTTGGCCCCGAGGCTCTGACGGACACTCGGCAGACCCTCGACCTGTGGTCCGGAACGATCACCAGTAGCTTCCGCTGGGATGGACAGGCGGTTGCCGTCACCACCGTAGCTGCACCCAAGGGCGCGATCGTCGCATTCCGGATTATGTCGCCTCTTCTCTCGGACGGTCGACTGCGCATATCGCTCCGGTTTCCCTACGCGCATCCGGGATTCTTTCAGACGGCCGACTGGGGCAAGCCGGACCAGCACGAGTCGAAGCTCCATGGCCGAGGGCGCGTGGCAGGCATCGAGCGCACCGTCGACTCGACGCGATATCGAGTCGACATTGAAGGGGACAGCGGATCAACGCGAGCCGTCTCAGCGCACGCCTTCGAACTCACCACCCGAGCCGACTCGCTCGACCTCACGGTTAGGTTTTCACTGGGAGAGAAGGTCAGCGCCCTTCCGAAGTTCGAGGGGGTCGCCGCGGAGTCGGCTGCGCGATGGCAGACGTTCTGGCTCTCGGGCGCTGCCATCGACTTCGGTGAGACGACCGACGTACGCGCCACGGAGTTGGAGCGCCGTGTCGTGCTCTCCCAGTACCTCACGGCCGTGAACTCCAGCGGAGTCATGCCTCCGGCGGAAACAGGTCTCGTCACCAACTCCTGGTCGGGCAAGGCCCATCTCGAGATGCATTTTTGGCACGCGGCCCACTTCGCCACGTGGGGCAGGCCCGAGCTCCTCGAGCGCAGCCTCGAGTGGTACCTCGCCATCCTTGACCAGGCGAGAACGACCGCCGAAGCGCAGGGATACAGGGGTGCCCGATGGCCCAAGCAAGTCGGCCCCGACGGACGAGAGAGCCCCGACCCTATCGGCTCGTTCCTGATCTGGCAGCAACCCCACGTGCTGTACATGCTTGAACTCGTGTGGCGAGCTTCCGGCCCCGAGAAGCGCAGCGCGCTAGTGCTTGAGTTTGCGGAGCTCGTCGACGCCACCGCAACCTTCATGGCGGACTTCGCCGAGGAACGGGAAGGAGAATTCCACCTTCTCTCGCCGGTGATGCCCGCTCAGGAGTTCTACGACGTGATGACAGCGGAAGACCCGACCTTCGAGCTCGCCTACTGGTGGTGGGGCCTTGAGATCGCGCAACTCTGGCGCGAACGGTCAGGCGACACTCGAGATGCAGAGTGGTCGTTGGTGCAAAGCACCCTCGTGAAACCCAACATGGACCGAGGGCATTACACGGCGATCGCGACCGAGCCTTATCTACGACGGGATGATCACCCCGCGTTGCTCGCAGCATTCGGCGTGGTCCCGCGCACTCAGGTGATCGACCCTGCGGTGATGGCGGCAACACTCGACGATGTGCTCGCGCAGTGGGATTGGCCGTCCGCCTGGGGCTGGGACTTCCCCGTCCTGTCGATGACCGCATCACGCCTCGGTAAGGTCGATGTCGCCATCAGTGCTCTTCTCCGTGACGAAGCGAAGAACCACTTCACCCTTGTTGGTCACAACCGGCAAATGGGTTCCATACTGCCCATCTATCTTCCGGGGAACGGGTCGCTGTTGGCCGCCGTGTCGATGCTTGCTGTCAACGGATTTCCGGAGGACTGGACAGTGCACACCGAGGGCTTTGTCGCCTGGCCCTGAGCGGGGTTCGATTTTCAGCGATCGTGGTGTGGCCTGTTGGCACGCCCTACGTCGACTCGCGCAGCACAACGGTGGCGCGAGTGGTCGGCGTCGCGACGGGAGCGGGAGAAAGGCATCTCTATGTGCTCGGTCGCCGTGTTCTCGACCGGACCAATGGAACCGCCGAACCTGATCTGACTAAGCTCCTCAGCGCCGACCTCGAATCGTTTGTTCTCGATTTGCGGGATCTTCAACCTTCATACGATCAGCTTGTGCGCGACTACTTTCCGTATGCGAAAGGCAGGTGCCCGTGGCTGACCCATCGTCGGTACACCTCTAGATGCGCCAATCGTCCTCCGGCTTGAGTCGAAATGTAGTCACGCCACAATTGAGCCATTCTGGCTGAGGGACCCGAAGCCGCCGTAGATCCGGCGGCTGCCGGATCTACGGCGGCAATCGATATGTAGTCAGAAGACCCGGACGTCGGCACCATAAGGGACGCCGCGAAGGGTCATAAAAGCCCGCTGACCAGCAATTCTACTGGTGGCTCCGACGGGCGTCGATCCCGTGACCTCACGATTTTCAGTGACAATCCGGTCCTTTCGGAGCCCAGTAGACAGGCCGATCTTCCGCAGAAGTTTGGGGATTTCTGAATAGAGCCGGCCCCACGTGATCACGGTGATTCCGCTCGTTCGTGGGCAAAATGTGGGCACGCGCTACCGATGCTCTGAGGCATCAATACCTGTGTGCAATCTTGTTGCCAGAGTTGGCAACAAGAATGTAGAATGAGCCAATGTCCAAGAACGAATCGGCTGCCTCGTTGCTTCGTGACCTCCGTCGGCGACAAGGGCACACGCTGCGCTCTGTCGCTTCAGAACTTGGCGTGGCGCCGTCGCAGCTTTCGCGCATGGAGCGGGGGGAGCGTGCGATCGGCGATGCGACCGCGCAACGTCTTTCCGATTACTACCAAGTTCCGGCGGAGGTTATCAGTCTCTCTCACGGGCAGATTCCCGACGATGTGGTGGCCATCTTGCGTTCGCACCCGGACGAGATCGCCCGCCTTCGCGAGAAGTACTCGGAATGACGACGGGCGCTTCGGCTCCTGACCCGTGGGTCGAATTGCTCACGGGGAGCTCGCTCGGAGAGTATGGTCTCGACAGGCTGCGAGGCCGAGGCGCCTTCGGTATGGTCTTCGAGGCCAGCTCGAAAACCACGGGGGCGTCCGTCGCCGTAAAAGTGCTTCTTCCGCAAGCGGACACCGAAAGCGTGCTCGACTTCGAGAACGAGGGTGTCCTGCTTCGGCAGCTCAATCCCGTCGAGGGTGTAATCACCTATATCGATGGCGGCATTGAGAACATCGATCTTCATAGCGCCGTCGGCATAACGGTGCAAGTTCCCGTTCGGTATCACGTGCTGGCGGCTGCCTCAGGGTCGGTCGATGAGTTGATCCTCGACCCCCTACAGAGGTCCCGACTTGCCTGGTCCGAGCGACTACGGTTTTGGCGCGACGCAATTTTGGCGACCCGGCAGATGCATGCGCACGGTATTGCTCACCGCGACTTGAAGTGCAGCAATTGCCTCGTGATGGTGAGTGGGGCGAAGAGTCGCCTCAAGCTCGCTGATCTCGGTCGTGGAAAAGACCTCAATGCGGCGCGAACCAGGCCGGCTGAGCACTATCTAGCCGGACGAGGAGACCTCCGATTTGCTCCCCCGGAGTGCCTCTTCCTGCAAGCGGGCCCCTACGCCGAACACTTTCTCGCCGCAGATTACTACGGCCTTGGATCGGTTCTTGTGGAACTTGCGACTGGGCATCCGCTGACAAGCCTCGCGATGGGCGACTTTAGGCCCGTCATGCAGGGGGCCCAAGCCGATCGCGCCGCGGGTGTACATAGGGACCTATCGGGGCTCGAGCTTCGCTTCAGAAACGTTCTCTTAACGGTCGTCGACACCATGCCAAAATCGATAAGAGAGGACGCGCTGGTGCTTTTAGCCGCCCTCTGTCAGCCGGTCCCGGAGAAGAGACTGCCAGGATCTCCGTTCGCTCGAGATCGACAGTCGAAGGACCCTCTCGATTGGGTTCTTCGTAGAGCAGACATCATGATCAAACGTATCGAGGTCGACATTCTGCAAGAACGTCGAGCACGACGACGGAAGGCAGCATAATGGGCGCACTTGGAATCATCGAAGCTATAGAGAGTGCGGACTCATTCGCGTCGGAAACTGCCTCACCAGTAACGCCGGGCGCTTCACGCATTCAGTCAGCTTCGACAATGCAGGGCCGGTCGGATGATGTGGAGGCTTCCGCTGCGACAGCTGGCGCCAACGTAGATGCGACTCTCGCAGCGGCGCTCGCCTTGGTTGACTCGGTCCCGTCCTCAACGACATTCTCTGCACTGGCGCTCGCATACGAAATAGCGGGGGACGTCGGTGCGGCGTGCATTGCCGCCGTCGATGCCCTCGAACTGTGCGTTCAGCAGGCGGCGAGCATTGTCGAAGGCGAAATGATCGACCCCTTGTCAGCGCAGCTCGCGCTGGAGATCTTGTTTCGCAACGGTCGTGGTGACGATGCCGTCAAATTTGGCGAGTCGCTTCCTCTAACCGCGCAGATGAGTCTGACCATCGCCGCGCTGCTTGCCAGCAAGGGGCGTCTCGAAGAGGCTCACCGTTTCGCTGACAATTCGCATGCGCCCCTCCGTGACTCCGTGTTGGGTTACGTTTTCGTCCTCGAACACGATTACCACAAGGCCATCTCGCACCTCCGGGCAGCCCTTCGGCGTGCACCGGACGACTCTGATTCGGCTGTAAATCTGTCGATTGCCTTCTGGCGAGTCGGCTCTCGAAAGAGGGCACTCTCTGCTGCTCTGCAGGCTACTCGGGCGGGCGCCGGGAGAATGGACGCCATTCTGCACTACCTGGAGCTGTTGTTGGAGGAGAAGGAGTTCCAGCGAGTTGATCGTGAAGTCCAACGAATGTTCGATGCCGATGTGGCGCAAATCGCGCGCCTGCTCGTCATGCAAGCGCGTGCCAAGTTGGGCGAAGGGGAGCAGGATCAGGCGATGAAGCTCCTTGAACGGGCGGCAGAGGCCGCGAGGCGTGAACATGACGACGACACACTTGCGGAGGTCCGCAGCAACCTGATCAGAATGCGATCCATTCTGGGAAGGATTGATCGTGACGAGGGCATGCGTCAACTGATCTCTCTGCATGATCAGCACCGCACTAGTGGTGTGGTTGTTGTGAATCTTGCCCAAATCGCGAATCGGAAGCGTCATGCGCATGCTCTACGTAAAGCACTAGGCGAGATTGGAGATCGCATTGCTCCGAATCACAGAGAGTTCGTTGAATATCAGATCGCGAACCTCTCCGGTGAATTGGATGGCGCAGCGATCCATGCTGCCGAGTGGGTAAAGCTGGACTCGGAGAGCACCTACGCGTGGTCTGCGGCCATGGTGGCTCTGGGGATTGGCCTAGGGCGCTGGGATGATGCAACCGATTTGGCGGAGCGTGCTCTCGCGAAGTTTTCCGGTGAATCAACCCTTGTTAATAACATTGGCTATACATTCGCGATGACCGGGCGCGGTCAAGAGGCGATCCAGATCCTTGAGCCACACGCAGATGCGGATTTTGTCGTCCAAGCGACGCTAGGACTGGCATACCTATCGATCGGCGATACCGAAAAGGGCATGCGGCTATACCGGCAGGCCGCGATCTTGGCCGAGAAGGCTGGCAATCGGGACGAAAGTCTAATGACGGGATTTCAGGCCTTGGTAGTTCGCCAACTTGGATTGCTCGAATCGCACGACAAAACAATGCTTCGCGCGCTTGCGCTGCCGGCGGTCGCGCTGCCGGACGACTGGGCGGAACGACCGTCTTATCTGCGGCTCCAAGCAATTGCAGCTAAATGTGGGTACCCCTGGCCCATGACTCTTTGACGGTGACGTCCCTTCGGCCGCAGTGACATCACAACCGGGACCGGGGCCGCGGTGAAACCCGTCGCCGTGCTGCCGCTAGATCGTCTGCAAGAGGGTCATGCCATCGCCATAGGCTGACCACATGTGGTCAAATCATGATGAGTTCACCGGTCCGCAGGGCCATGTTCTTGAGAGTCTTTGGTTCGAGTTTGGCGAGGAATTCGAATCGCTCGTGCAATTCCTCAACGTTCTGAAGATCGTGAATGACGCCTACGAGGTGCAGGTTGAAATCGCATCGGACTTGCTCGACCCTGAAAACTCAGACATGGGCGATGTTTACTGGAAGGCAACTCAACTGCTGAAGTTGGATCCTTATGACGCCGCAAATCACATCGGGCTTATGTTGCTGGCTCGTGGCACTGGCCTTTACGAAACGTTTCTCGGACGGATCGCGGCCAAGTTCTTCACAGAGCCTCAGGAGATCGTCTACAAGAACGACAAGACTTGGACTAGAACCGAAACGGACGACTTCTTTGGGACCTGCCTAGCGCGGCCCGTGCGCCCCTGGCGGGGACCGATGAAGTGGATTGCGCAACTCAGAGACCTGTACGCGCACGGGTATGGTGAGCCTCTTTCCGAGAACAACGCTACCTCCCTGGCCCGTGAACTTTGGATGCTAGCGCGCGCTGACGAGGGGCCGACCCCTGAGGAATCAAGAATGGGATTCGGAGAATCTGCACACCTATTCGGTCCCTTCGATCGGTACTCTCCAAAGACTGGGATAGAGGCGCTCGCATTCTCAAAGGCTCGCTTCTCCCTCAGCCCCTTGGCAACTCTTCGGTTGCTGGCTCACATCCGTCGCGCGATGTCTGCGGTGTTCGAAGCGTCTAGCTGGTGGGTTCGCGAGGATCTGAGCCCCGAGAACAGCGCATTCGTGCGCAACTGGGAAAAGAAGAACTCTCCCGGCCAAGCGTGAAGGCTCTAGACCGACTAGCTCACGGCTTTATTAGCTTGCTAGCCGCGTCCAGGAGCTGAGTCATACCGCCGATACTGACCGCGTCCTCTCGCGAGTCTCGCCCGGATTCAGTGGGCTTTCCGAGCGCCCTCTCGACCAAGCTAATGCGAGCTCGGTCAGCTTCCTTAGGATCTACATTCGCAAGGAAGGGCCCAAAGGTCTTGAGGTCCAGCTCCATGCGCTTTGCCACGTTCGCATTGGCGAAGAATCTTCCTCCCAATCGAATTGCGACAGTCGCGGCGGATGCTGAAGCTACGCCAATGCCGGCCCGAATGATCAGCTGTTCCCATCTCGTGTCGCCGTCTGAGCTGAGGTTGCCTGGAATAAGCAAGAGAAGTAGCGGCACCGCGGCGGTCGCGATGAAGACTGCACCAGCTACATAGAGCCACATTCCTACGCGCCGACCCGTCTTCGCCTCGGTGGCAAAGTGACCGGCAAGCTTGTCTGTGGCCGCGGCGGCGCTTAGGTCTGCGAAGTCCGACTCGGTGCTCCGCAGGCGTTCTAACGCCTCGTTTCCTTCGCTTTCGTGTTTCTGGATAGCCTCCAGGATTGGGCGGACTTGGTCGTTGAATCGCGCTAGTTGAGCTTCTTCCCAGCTCTTCGAACGCCGATCTAGCTCCGCGTTCATTTCGGCCAGCTGCTTGACTCCGGCCGTGACGACTTCGTCGATCCTCGCCTTCTCCGCGTTCACGGTGGATACCAGTTCGCTCGCCGTCGAAGCCAGACCAGACACTTCTGTGTGCGCGGCCGCCGCAGCCTCGGTGATGCTAGCGCGATAGCCGGCCACCTGTAACTCGAGCTCCGCGTTGCTCTGTTGCAGCGTCAGTAGGTCCAGTCGTTGGCGCTCGAGTAGATCCTCGTACAACGTGGTCAGTTGTTGGACTTGGCCGCCCCTACCGTACGGCCGCGGCCAGGGTCCCATCTGAGTAAGCGCGGACTCGATGGTGACGCGAGCCGACTCTTGATATGCCGATCCTGGGCCCTCATTGACCCATTGGTCCAAGTACGTGGTTACATCATTCAGCACTGATTCGATCGGCGACAACATCGCCGGAACAAAGAAGGGGCTGGAAACCGCGGAGGTTTCACGGAAGGACTGTATGTAGTCTGCGTAAAATCCGATGGTCTCGGCAGCGGCAATCGTCGAGGGATCCCCGAAGCTGCGCACCTGATCTAGACGGGTTTGAATTCCATCGATTGTCGCCCATAGAGAATGGGACTCGAAATCAGATCTCAGCATCGGAATGGCTCCAGAATCTCGCGCAGTTGGCGGCATCAGCCCCGCCCAGAGCGTATCGCTCGCTAACGACGCCGTACCCGAATCCTCCTATACCCAAGGTGGTCGTGAGCAGATCGCACTACACCGTTCAGCCCGCGGCGGGCCGGGTCGACAACTGGTGCGTGACGTCACGACCGGGAATCGTGTTCAGGCCGCCTGTTACTGGGGCTTCGAGGGTGCTTGCCCACGAAAAGCTCGGGCAATTGTGGGTGATCCGTGGGCAAATGTGGGCAAACCATGCACTTTCATGGAATTTTGCGCAGCCTATTGAAGGCAAAAGAAGACCCTGACCAGCACAAAAGACGGTGGCTCCGACGGGCGTCGATCCCGTGACCTCACGATTTTCAGTGACAATCCCACGCTTGTGACGCCCAGCAAATTGGTGAAAGTTCCGCGGAACCTCGCGGATTTCTGATCCAAACTGGCACGACGTGATCAGGGTGATTTTGCTCATTCGTGGGCAAAACGTGGGCAAGTGTCACCGACGTCCTGAGACATAACACTGTGATGTATCAAGACATCTCTGACGAATCTGCATCAGGACATCTCTGACACTTGATGTATCAGGACATCGGTGACAGTTCTGCCTCAAGACATCGGTGACAGTTCAGAGTGTGGCGCGTCGGCCGGGTCGTTTTCCGGAGCCGACGTATTTGGTTCCGGGTGCCGGCCAGCCGTGCTCGATGATCAGCGTGCCCCGGTCGTCGAAGACCTGGACGGTGTGCTCAGTTTCGACGATGTAGGCGATCGAGCCGGCCAGGGTGCGGCTGACCTGGAAGCGGATGGCGCGGACGACGACGGTTCCGGTGTCGCGGATGCGCGTGAGGCGGATCCCGTCCGGGGTGAGCACGAGCGCCGGTCGCGGGGTCGGCCGCGGTGGTGCGACGACCGGGGTCGCCTCCCAGGCCTGTCGCGGGGTGATCCTGCCGGGCAGGCTCTGGTGCGGGCGCTCGGCGTTGTAGATGGTGTCGAACGCATCGACCTGGCCCTGCAGCTGCTCGAGGGTGGCGGCCAGCGGCTGCTTGTCGAGGAACCGGAACAGGGTCTGGTGGAAGCGCTCGTTCTTGCCCTGCGTGGTCGGTTTGTAGGGCTTGCCCGTGATCGCCTCAACCCCGAGCGAGGTGACATAGGACACGAGCTGGCCGAGGACTCCGCGGCGGGACGGGTTCAACGCAGCCCCGTTATCGGAGAGCAGCCGCTGCGGAAAACCGTGAGCCGCGATGCCCTTGGAGACGACTGCGATCGCGCCGACGGAGGTTTCGCCCCAGGTGACGTGGGAGGCGATCGCGAGCCGGGAGTGGTCGTCGATGAGCTGGAAGATCACGCATTTGCGACCGCCGGTCAGCACGTATTCGGTCGCGTCCAACTGCCAGCACGCGTTCGGCGCCGGATCGACGAATCGCCGATACGACGCCCGCGGCTTCTTCCGAGGTTCGACCTTGGCCACGCCCTGATCGCGGAAGATCCGTGACAGCGACGCCGTCGACGGCACCGGATCCATGCCCAGCGCCCGCATCTTCTCGTGAACGCTGATCGGCCCATGATCCAAGCCGGATCGCTCCAGCGCCGCTCGAACCCCGACCGCCTGCTCCACGATGTCATCGGTCAGCTGCGCCGGACCCCGCCTCGGGCGCCTCGACCTGGGCTCCAACGCTGCGGCCGGCCCATCGATCACCGCCCGTTTCCGGATCGCATAGAAGGTCTCCCGCGAGATGTTGTGCTCGAGACAGAAGCTCGTCACGGCGCCGCGCGGAGCATCGGGAGGCCACTGGACGATGGCAAGACGGACACGGGGATCGACAGGCTCGACGCGGCTCATCCCTCAAACATCGAGGCAGAAGTGTCAGGACCAAACGACCGAGAACTGTCAGAGATGTGCTGAGGCAGAACTGTCAGGGATGTCCTGATAGATCACAATTGATGGCGCGATTCGCGCGTTCTCACGTTCGCGTGCGTCAGACCTCAGAAGTCGGTGAAGACACGCCGAACCGCCCCGCTCCTGCGGCGCAGGTACGGGGCGGTCGAGCTAGGTGGCAGTGCTAACGTGTGGCGCGCATGAACAGCATGACGAATGCGCCCACGATCGACAGGGCGCCGGCGACGACGAACAGGAGCAGGAAGTTCGGTCCGGCCTGGGCCGCGCCGATCGCGAGCAGCAGCGGTGCGAGGAAGGGCATGATCGACTGCGGCAGGTTGCTGGCGAGCTGCACGATGCCCATGTATCGGCCGGTGAAGCGAGGGTCTGGGATGAGGCGGGTGGCCAGGGCGAGGTCGACGGCGAGGTAGATGCCGAGGCCCAGACCGATGATGATGCCCGCGCCGATGGCGAACTCCACGGTGGGTGCGAAGGCGTAGACGATGAGTCCGACGCCCATGAGCAGCCCGGCGAACATCACGAAACCGCGGCGCTTATCGGTCTTGTCGGTGATCCATCCGCCGCCGACGGAGCCGATGAGGGTGGCGATTCCCGAGAGCCCGGTCGCGGCGAGCAGGAATCCGGCAACTCCCTGCGGCGGGATGCCGTAGTGCTGGATGAACAGCAGCGCCTGGAACGCGATGATCGCCGTGTAGCCCATCCAGATCAGGAATCGGCTGATGAGGTTGACGGTGAAGTCGCGGTTTTCTCGCACGGGCCAGCTGAAGCTCTTCACGATCTGGCCGAAGGAGAACCGGTCTACGCCCTGCACGTCGTCCTTGGAGTCGCGGATGACGAAGGCGAGGATGGTCACGACGACGATCGCGAGAACACCGGGCACGACGAAGATCAGCACGATGTTGGGGGCGAGGGCCGTGGCAATCGCCGCACCGGCGATGGCGGCGAAGTTGGTGGCGACGCCGATGAAGGCTCCTACGCGACCGTGCCACTTCTCGGGAACGCGGTCTGCGTAGAGACCGCCGATCGCCGCGGCGGTCGCGTTGAATCCGACGCCAGCGAGGATGGAACCGAGCAGGATCTGCGGAACGGTCCCCCCGGTCGCGACTACGAAGAGCGCGACGGTGCCGAGCAGCACGCCGCCGATGAGCCACGGGCGGCGGCGGCCGAACCTCGAGCGGGTGCGGTCGGAGAGGTTGCCGACGATGGGCGTGGCGATGATGGAGCAGAGCGCGGTGAGTCCGCCGACGAGACCCTGGGCGCCCGCAACTTGCTCGGGCGGGAGGATCATCGAGAGCTTGATCGAGAGGGCGACTACCACGGGCGTGAGGATCGAGAAGAGCACGAAGAACTGGGAGAGGACGAGCAGCACGGAAAAGATCTTGCGCGGATCTTTGGGCAATCCCTCCGTGTTCTGGACGGCGAGCGGCTCGAGGCCGGGGTCTGCTGTGGTCATAGGAAACTCCTTCGTTTCGCGATTATGAACACTGAACGAGTGTTCAAGGTTCGGGTGATTTTGGAGTATAGTGCTGCTCGGCGCGCAACGACAAGCGCGACAGTTTTTGCAAGGGAGCAGCATGACCGACGACGTGGCCGTGGCCGTACGCGGACCCTACAAGGCGGGACTCGCACGCCAGCAGGAGATCCTCGTGGCGGCCGGCGAGATCTTCGCCAGCGACGGATACCGCGGTGGGTCGTTGCGCGATGTCGCAAAGACGCTCGGCGTCTCGCCGGGTGCGATCCTCCACCATTTCGGCTCGAAGGAGCAGCTTCTCGTCGCAGTCCTCGCCGATCGCGACGAGCACAGCCGCGATGCGGTGGCGAGCTACCTCGACTACAACGACACGGTCGGCAGCCTGCGTGCGATCGTCGCCGACAACGAGGCCAAGCCCGGCCTGATGCGGCTGTTCACCACTCTCGCCGCCGAGGCCGTGTCACCCGAGCATCCGGCGCATGCGTTCTTCGCGGAGCGCTACGCCCGCATCACGGGGTTCATCGCAGACGGCCTCGACCGGGAGGGGTTCCGCTCGTCGAGCGGTGCGACCAACGCAGAGATCGCCTCTCTCGTGCTTGCAACCATGGACGGCCTGCAGCTGCAATGGTTGATGCAGCCGGGGTTCTCGATGACGACAGCCTTCGACGTCATGCTCGCCTCGCACGGCATGCTCAAGGCCGTGCAGTGAAGCCCGACGCCGTCGCGGGCCTCAGTCTCGCCGAGCAGGTGGGGCTTCTGTTCCACCCGATGATCATCGTGACGCCGGGGTTCGACCTCGACACCCGCCTGCCCTGGGGTGGCCCGTCATCTCGAGAGCTCATCGTCGAGCACGGCATCCGGTTCATCTGTGTCGGGGGGCCGGCTTCTCCGCCCGAGGTGCGCGAGGTCACGAGCCAGATGCAGCAGCTCGCGGTCTCGACCGGCTCGCGCCTGCCCATCGTGTTCTCCACCGACCCGCGGCACGGTTTCGTGCAGAACGACGCAGCGGCCCATACGGCAGTCGGGCTCTCGCAGTGGCCGGAGCCCATCGGTTTTGGGGCACTCGGAGACCCGGCGGCCGTGCGCGAGTTCGCGGACATCGTGCGTTCCGACTACCTCGGCATGGGCATCCGGATGGCCCTGCACCCGCAGGTCGACCTCGCGACCGAACCGCGCTGGGCGCGCCAGGCGCAGAGCTTCTCGGCCGACTACCGGATGAGCAGCGAGCTCGTGCGGGCGTACATCGCCGGGCTCCAGGGCGACGAACTCGGCAGCACGAGCGTCGCAGCTACGACGAAGCACTTCCCGGGTGGCGGCCCTCAGCTCGACGGCGAGGACCCGCACTTCCCCTACGGACGCGAGCAGGTCTACCCGGGCGGGAGGTTCGAGGAGCACCTCGCGCCCTTCAGGGCGGCGATCGAGGCGGGCACCGCGGCGATCATGCCGTACTACGGGATGCCCGTCGGCCTGGAGCTCGACGGTCGACCCGTCGAAAGCGTGGGATTCGCGTTCAACAAAGCGATCATCACCGGGCTGCTGCGTGACGAGCTCGGGTTCGACGGTGTCGTGCTGAGCGACTTCGGGCTCATCACCGACCAGGTCGTCTTCGGCAAGCCGTTCCCCGCAAGAGCCTGGGGGGTCGAGCACCTCGACACCGAGGGGCGCCTGCTGCGACTGCTCGACGCCGGTGTCGACCAGCTCGGCGGCGAGCACGACACGACTGGCCTCACCGCCCTGCTCGACCGCGGCCTGGTCGACCCCGAGCGGATCGCCGCTTCGGCTCGGCGACTCGTCGCCCTGCAGCAGAGTTTGGGACTGGTTCCCGGTGCGGTCGAAACGTCGGAGGTGCCAGTTGGCACGCGGGAGCAGATTGCGCTCGGCCAGGCCACCCAGTCCGCAGCGATGGTCGTGCTCTCGAACCGCGGCGTGCTCCCGCTGCCGGCATCGTCCCGGTTGCACCTCGTCGGGTTCGAGCGCGAGGCGGCAAGCCTGCCCAACGCCGATGTCATCGTCATGCGAATCTCCTCGCCGTTCGAGCCCCGCGACCAGTTCTTCCTCGAGAGCGGGATGCAGCAGGGCTCGCTTGACCTCGACCCCGCCGTCGTCGCGCGTATCCGTGGGCTCGCAGCCGAGCATCCCGTCGTCCTCGTCGTGAGCCTCCTGAGGCCCGCGATTCTCACGTCCGTCGTCGACGTCGTGAGTGCGCTCGTTGCTGACTTCGGAGCGTCCGATGACGCGGTGCTGGCAGCGCTGAGCGGGCGGGTGCCCGCGAGAGGAACTCTCCCGTTCGAGCTGCCGCGCAGCATGGGCGCTGTAGAGCGAAGCCTGCCCGATGTCGCCTCCGACACCGATGCTCCACTATTCCCCGCGGGATCCGGCATCCGCCTGCCCGCGTCCGCCCCCAACTCACTGGAGACCCGATGATCGACGCCCCGCCCGCGAATCCCGGGGGAATCCCGCCGTTCTTCCTGCCCGTCGTGCGAGGGACCGCGCCCGAGCGAGCGGTGTCGCACATCGCTCTGACCTACGGGGTGGTCGAGGGCTACCGTCACCTCCACCTCGACGTGCACGTGCCCGCAGCGGCGGCCGGTCCCGTTCCCCTCGTCGTCTGGATGCACGGTGGAGCGTGGCTCTTCGGGGTGCGTGACCTACTGCCGCTCGAATGGCCGACCAATATCATCACCCAGTCGGCGATCGACGCGGGCATGGCGATCGCGACCATCGAGTATCGGCATTCGCGTGAGGCGTCGTTCCCGGCGCAGTTGCACGATGCGAAGGCCGCTATCCGTTACCTGCGCGCCTTCGGGCCCGAGCTCGGCATCGATCCCGATCGCATCGCCGTGTGGGGGGAATCCGCTGGCGGTCACCTCGCCGCGTTGGTCGCATTGGTGACGGACCCCGCACTCGAGGGAGACGTGGGCCTCGTGGGCCCGTCGAGCCGGGTGGATGCCGCAGTGTGCTTCTACCCCGTGACCGACGTCGAATCGCTGCCGCCGATGAGCGCTGCGCTGCCCGCCAAGGTGCGCGAGGCAATCCTCGCCTCGGGTGCACCGCTGCCCCCGGAGCCCGTCGACGTGCTGCTCGAGTTCTCGCCCTACCCCCGTGCCGAAGCGCGCCGGCTTCTCTCACCCGTATCCCACGTGAGCGCGGATGCCCCGCCCTTCCTCCTCGTGCACGGCGAGGCCGACGGCCTGGTGCCCGTCGAGCAGAGCCGAGCTCTGGCGTCCGCGCTGGAAGACGCGGGTGTCGACATAACCCTCGTGACGGTTCCTGGCGCCGACCACGTGTTCGCGGGAACCGACCCACGGCCGCAGGCCGAGCGTGCTGTGGATTTCTTGCGGCGTCATTGGTCCCTGTGAGCAGACTGTCTCCGGTCAAGCGGAAGTGGAACTCCGTACCCGTTTGAGTTGTGCCGGACATGTGACCCCTGCATCCACTGGCTTCCCTACTCGTTCGGGCGCAGCATCGAATCGGCAGCGGGTAGTTGCCGCCGTTGCGATGGCTAGTGGTCGTGGCGGTGGTGCGCGTCCGGGTAGTGCTCGTGAGAGTGCGTGACTAGCTCGTCGATGTGGACATGCCGGTGGCGAACCCCCGCTGAGACGTGCCCCGCAGGTTCGTGCTGGTGGTGCTCGTCGTGCACGTGCCAATGCTCGTGGGTGAGCCGATCGTGGGGGTGCTCATGCTCATGTCGCTCGGTGAGGTGCAGCCACACCCCGATCGCCATGAGAGCGGCAGCGACGGCCAATGGGATGGTCGCCGCTGACCGCAGTGGTGTCACCTCACCCGGTACGCGTCGTAGCTGACCCACTCGGCGCTGCGGGCGGCCGCGGCGACGAGCAGCGAGTCCTGCAGCCACGCCAGGCGCGGCGCCGCGGTCTCGACGCTGAGGGCGACCCGGAAATAGTAGTCGCCCGCGTCGACAGCCTTGCCGCACAGCAGCGCCTCGAGCACCTCCGGGGCGCCCGAGCGGATGCCGTGCGTGCGCAGGTGCAGCAGCTCGCCGTCGGCCGTGCGGGCCGAATAGCGGGTGTCGATCTCGAGGGTTCCGTCGGAGTGCAGCACCTGCCAGTCGGCGCCGCCGGGCAGCACCTCCGCGTCGAGGCCCTGCGAGAGGGTTCCGCCGAGGATCGGCACGACGCGGCGGTGGCCCGCACGCGTCATCCCGTAGTCCTCGACTTCTCCGACGAGCACCGCGGCGCGGAAGACGCGGTCGAGCCCGGTCGCGGGGGGTTCAGGGATCACCGTTGCCACACCGGCAGGGTGACGGAGGATGACCGCACGGGTTCGTGAAGAACCTCCTGATGAGCCGCGTGCAGCTCCGCGTCGTCCGCAGCCGGCAGGCCTGTCCCAGTGTTCCGGGCGTAGCGTGGGTGAGCGCCGGAGCTGATCTGCACGCGGAGCCGGTGCCCGGCGAGGAAGCGGTGCGCGGTGGGCCAGAGTTCCAATGCCACGGGCCAGGCGCCGTCGGCCGAGGGGGCTGGATCGGTCGCCGACGTCGCGGGGGAGCCGACCCGACGGATGGCGTCGCAGACCGACATGGAGCGGCCATCCGGGTGCACGTCCGTGATCCGAACGAACACGTCGACGCTGGGTCGGTCGGAGCGCAGCCACACCGTCGCCGTGGGCGTTCCCGTGACATCGAGGTCGGCGGGCAGCGGCTCGGAGGTGAAGGTGACGACGTCAGCACGCAACTCATGGGGCGCGTCATCCACCGCCGCGACCGGCGCGGGCTCCAGGAGCGGGCCTCCCGTCGAGGGCGTGGGATCGGCGGGGTCGTAGACCCATCCCGTTGCGGGGGACTCGGAGTCGGCGGGGGCTTCGGGGTCGAGGATCCCTCCCGCCCGCAGGTGCCACGTCGAGTCGGCGGTACCCGGCGGCGGCCAGCTCGCCGAGTCCTGCCACTCGTCGATGCCGCCGAGGTGGAATCGCACCGGCGCACGGCGGGCGCTTGCCTTCCCGAGGAACCGCTCGGCGAAGAACGCGACGGTGTCGGTGAGCCAGACGGCCGTCCCCGCGGGCGTTGCATGCTGCCACGGGCCGATGGTCAGTTGCGGGGGGCGACCGGCCTCGACCAGTGCCTGATAGGTGCGGATCTGCCACGGCAGGAAGATGTCCTGCCAGCCCGTGTGCATGAGGATCGGCGCGGTGACCTGCGGCACGGAGGCGGTGTGCGATTGCTGCGTCCAGTACTCGTCGGTGAGGTCCTCGTGGTGAACCCAGTCCTGATACCAGTCGTTGTGGTGTCCGATCGCGACGACGTCGCCCTCGGAGAGCGGAATCGTGTCGAGGCCGCGCGCGAGACGGGGGCTCGGGAGCATCAGCAACAGCATCGCCGCCGGCTTCTCGAGCAGTGATATCAATCGGGTCCACCCGAGCGCGTTGCGCAACGAGAACGCACCGTTGTCCCAGGTGATGGCACCGAAATCGGGCATTGTGACGGCGAGCGAGAGCGCTTCGGATGCCGTCTCCGGTTCCTCGACCGAGAGCCGTCCAGCGACGGCCCACTGCGTGTAGCCGAGGTAGCTCATTCCGGCGGTCGCGAGGCGACCCGTGAACCACGGTTGCGCGCGCACCCAGCGCAGGGTGTCGATCCCGTCGGATTGCTCGTGCACCTGGGGAACGAAGGTTCCCCCCGACCCGTCCCTCCCCCGGCAGCTCTGAACGACCACGGGGAAACCGTGGCTCGCCAGCGGAAGGGGGAGCTGCGCGCGAAGCGGCCCGCCGCGTCCATAGGGGGTGCGCACGACGATCGTCGGAGCGCCCTCCTCGACCCGGTCCGGCATCAGCAGGTCGCCATGGAGCACGGTTCCGTCCGACATCGGTGTCGTGATCGGGATCACCTCGACGTGGCGGTCGCCCGGTTCGAAGCCCGGCAGCGTGCGACGCATCATGCCCGCACGCAGGGAATCGGTGAATCGGCTCATGAGTTCTCCTTCTGGGTTGGAGTGCCGTGCTCGGCACGGACCTCGTGTTTGCGTACTTTTCCGCTCGCCGTCAGCGGCAGGGCCTCGACGACGACGGTGGATGCCGGGATCTTGTACTTCGCGAGTCGCCCCGTGAGGTGCGCCACCACCTGCTCGTGCGTGACGTGGGTGCCGGGTGCGGCGACGACGATCGCACGGCCGACCTCGCCCCAGCGCGCGTCGGGGATGCCGATCACCGCGACGACGACGACATCAGGCAGGTCGAGGATCGCCCGCTCCACTTCCGCGGAGTAGACGTTCTCCCCGCCGGAGATGAACATGTCCTTGGCGCGATCGGTGATCGTGAGGAATCCCTCCTCGTCGACGAAGCCGAGGTCCCCGGTGCGCAGCCAGCCGTCCGGCAGGGCCTCGGCCGTGGCATCCGGTCGTCCCCAGTAGCCGGGAGTGACGTTCGGGCCGGACACCAGGATCTCGCCCACCTCGCCCGCGGCGCACTCACTCCCGTCTTCCCCAACGACGCGGCAGTGCGTGAAGAAATGCGGCAAGCCCGCGGTGCTCGCACGCTCGGCGGCGTGGTGGGTCGACAGCGACGTCGCGCCCGGGGCGGCCTCGGTGAGCCCGTAGCCCGAGGAGAAGGAGAGGCCGCGCTGCTCGAAGGCCTGCGCGACGCGGCCTGGGATCGACGATCCGCCGCAGGTGACCTTGAGCACGGAGCCGAGGTCGGTGGCCGCCCAGTCGGGGTGGTCGACGAGCAGCTGGAACGTCGTGGGCACGCCGCTGAGCGAGGTGACCCGGTGCTCGGCGATCTCCTGGAGCACGGCGCCCGCGTCGAATCGGGGCTGCAGCACGAGGGTGCCGCCCTTGAGCAGCGTGGGCAGAGCACCCATGCCGAGCGAGGCGGCATGGAACAGCGGCGACATCATCAGCGCCACCTCGTGCGAGCTCACGTCGTAGTCGACGAGCACGTTGATGCTGTTCCACGTGAGGTTGCCGTGGGTGAGCACGGCGCCCTTGGGGTGGCCGGTCGTGCCCGAGGTGTAGAGGATCGCCGCGGGGTCGTCGAGCGAGACGGTGACCGCATGGTGCTCCGGGGATGCCGCGGCGAGCGCGTCGTCGTAGCTCGTCCCGATCACGAGCCGAGGCGGCGTTGTGGGCAGCAAGGGCTCGAGCTCGGGATCGACCACCGCGAGGCTCGCGCCCGAGTCATCCAGTTGGAAGGCGAGCTCGGAGGCCGTCAGCCGCACGTTGAGCGGCACTATGATCGCGCCGAGCTGGCCGCAGGCGAAGAGCACCTCGAGGAACTCCGGCGAGTTCACCCCGAGGAAGGCGACGCGGTCGCCGAAACCGACCCCGCGCTCGGCGAGGGCGGCGGATGCCCGGTCGATCCGCTCGGCGAGCTCGGGGTAGCTCAGACGGCGCTCGCCCGCGATCACCGCCGTCGCGTGGGCGGACTTCACCCGGCGCCGGTGCACCCAGGTGCCGATTCCATGGTTGAGCATCGAACCTCCTTGTTCGAGTGCGGGGGAGAGGGGCTCAGGCGAGGAAGCGCGCGATGAAGGTCGCGACCACCGCAGGACGCTCCTGGCCCTCGATCTGGATCGTGTTGGTGGTCGTGAGCTGGTAGCCGCCCTTGACCTCCTCGACCGAGTCGATCACCGAGTTCATCCGCACGCGCGAACCAACGAGCACGGGCGAGGTGAAGCGCACGCGGTCGAGGCCGTAGTTGATCTTGGCTGAGACGCCCTCCACATCGAAGAGCTCGGTCCAGAACGGCACCACGAGCGAGAGGGTGAGAAAACCGTGCGCGATCGCGGCGCCGAACGGGCCGTCCTTGGCCCGCACCGGGTCGGTGTGGATCCACTGGTCGTCGTTCGTCGCCGCGGCGAACAGGTCGATGCGCTCCTGCGTGATCTCGAGGTAGTCGGTGACACCGAGGTCGCGGCCGATGAGGCCGGGCAGCTCGGAGAAGGGGACGACGAGGCGGGACATGGTGCTCCGGTTCAGCTCAGGCCGAGCAGGCGCGCGGCGTTGGTCTTGAGGATCTTGGGGTGGATGGCGCGGTCGATGGTCAGCGCGTCGAACGCGCCGAGCCACTTCTCGGGGGTGATTAGCGGATAGTCGGTTCCGAACAGCACGCGGTCCTGGAGGGCCCCGCCGGCGAGGGCGACGAGCGACTCGGGGAAGTACTTGGGCGACCAGCCGGAGAGATCGATCCACACGTTCGTCTTGTGGCGGGCCATCGAGTTGGCCTCGTCCTGCCACGGAACTGAGGGGTGGGCGAGCACGACCTGAAGGTCCGGATGCTCGGCGGCGACGGCATCCATCAGCAGGGGATTCGAGTACGCGAGCTTGATGCCACCGCCCCCGGGAAGGCCCGCGCCGATGCCGTTCTGGCCCGAGTGCACGATCACGGGAACGCCGAGCTGCTCGATCGCGCCCCAGAGGGCGTCGTGCTCGGGGGCGCTGGGGTCGAACCCCTGGAGGCTGGGGTGGAACTTGAAGCCCCGTATGCCGGAGTCCTCGACGAGCCGTCGGGCGCGGTCGATCGCGGCCGGTCCGGTGAGCGGGTCGACCGAGCCGAAGGGGATGAGCACGTCGGGATGCCGAGCCGCCGCCGCGGCGATCTCCGCGCTGTCGAGAGCCGGGTGGCCGAGCGCGGTTCCGGCATCCACCGTGAAGACCACGGCGGCCATGCTCCGGGCGCGGTATCCCTCGGCGATCGAGTCGAGGGAGGGGGTGCGCTCGCCCGAGCGGAAGTGCGCCGCCGAGGCATCCATGAGCACGGAGGGCAGGGCGAGGTGCCCGTGGTCATCGATCTCGATGTGCACGTGCACGTCGATCGCGACGAGCGCGTCGAGGTCGAGGGCGGGTTCGTACCGCACGTCAGCCGCGCTTCAGGTCGTCAGGCAGCGCTGGGAAGTCCTCGCCGACCGTCTGGCCCGCCTGCGCGAGCAGCCCGGGGAGCTCGGCCGCGAGGTCGTCGACGCTCCAGCCTCCCTCGTGGAGTGCGGTCGCGGCGGGCGTCGGGTGCGTCCAGACCTGGAGGCGGTCGCCGCCGACCCCGATGGCCTGGCCGTTGATCGCGGCGGCGGCATCCGAGGCCAGGAAGGCGACGAGCCCGGCGACGTCCTGTGCCGTGCCGAAGCCGAGGGTCTCGCGGTAGAACGCCGGCATCGCCTCGCCGGCGTCGTCGGCCTCGATCGCCGCGGCGAAGTAGGGGACCGTGCGCGTCATCGCGGTTGCGGCTACGGGGATCACGGTGTTGACGGTGACGCCGGCGCGGGCCATCTCAAGGGCCCAGGTGCGGGTCATCCCCACGATGCCGGCCTTGGCGGCGGCATAGTTGGTCTGGCCGAAGTTGCCACGCTGGCCGGTGGGCGAGCCGATCGTGATGATGCGGCCGGGCACCCCGGCTTCCTTGAAGTGTTCGTACGCCTCGCGCACGCAGAGGAAGGTGCCGCGCAGGTGCACGCGGATGACCGTGTCGAAGTCGTCGTCGGTCATCTTGAGGATGCTCTTGTCGCGCAGCACCCCGGCGTTGGTCACGAGGATGTCGAGGCGTCCGAACGCCTCGAGAGCGCCGGCGACGAGGGCCTTCGCGGCCTCGGTGGTGCCGACCGGCACGACAACGGCGGTCGCGCGGGCGCCCGAGGCGCGCAGGCGCTCGACGGCGGCCTCGGCGGTGGCGGCATCCACGTCGTTGATCACGATCGCGGCGCCCTGGCGGGCGAGCTCGTCCGCGTAGGCGAGCCCGAGGCCCTGCCCGCTGCCGGTGACGATCGCGACCCGTCCGTCGAGGCTGGTGGTGGCGTCGGTCATGCGGAACTCCCTTGTCGGCATCCCGGGGCGCCGGGCTATCATGAACATGATGTCTCAAATGATTGAAAAAAACAACGATCGCATCGCATTCGCCGATTCGGCGCTCGCGGGGGAGGTCGAATTCCTCGCCGCGCGCGCCCGCGCGCTCGGCTCGGCCCTCGCGAACCGGCGGCTCGAGGAGCACGGCCTTCGCGTTCGTTCGTACTCGGTGCTCTCGCTCGCTTGTGAGCCGGCCCCGCCCACCCAGCGCCAGCTCGCCGAGTTCCTCCAGCTCGACCCCAGCCAGATCGTCGCTCTCGTCGACGCGCTCGAGGCCGACGGTCTCGTCCGCCGCTCGCCGGATCCCGCCGACCGGCGCTCGAACATCATCACCGCGACGGATGCCGGACGCACACGATTCGCCGCCGCGGCCGAGGCGACACGGGCCGCCGAGGCCGAGGCGCTCGCCCCGCTGAGTGCGGACGAGCGCCAGACGCTGCGGGGGCTGCTGGCGCGGGTCGCGTTCCCGGCGAGCTAGAGCGACCCCACCGTCACGGCTCCATGTTGAACGCCGGGTTCAGGCGGACTCGTTCCTGAGCGCTGTGGCGGGCGAATAGGCTTCCGGAATGAGTGAAGCGAACCGGGGTGGACGGCCCCGGAGCTCACACGTTCGAAGGATGCGGTGCTCAGCGCGACCCGCGACCCGCGACCTGCTCGCCGAGGTCGGGTACGAGCGGATGCTGACGTATACAGATTCGACGCCGCCCAGGGCCAGATAATGCGGCTCTGACCAGCACTTCTTCTGGTGGCTCCGACGGGCGTCGATCCCGTGACCTCACGATTTTCAGTCGTGCGCTCTACCAACTGAGCTACAGAGCCGGGAGGGGTGAACCCTTCCGTTACGCAAAAAGCCCCTCCTTGCGAAGAGGCCTTGTACGTTTGCGACCCTGACCGGACTTGAACCGGCGACCTCCGCCGTGACAGGGCGGCGCGCTAACCAACTGCGCTACAGGGCCTAGCTATGTGATTCTGTGTTTGTGTTTTGTGACCCCAACGGGATTCGAACCCGTGCTGCCGCCGTGAAAGGGCGGTGTCCTAGGCCACTAAACGATGGGGCCTCGACGTCACAGGACTTCTTAGCTACCGAGGGTCAAGCATAAGGGGGCGCCGCCGAAATGCCAAACCGGCCCAAAGCGCCCAAAGTGCGCGGATGTCCGCGGTATCCGCCCGCCCGCGAGGTACTTTCAAGCTGTCATTGAAGCTTTGCTCCTCGAAAGCGGGGGTAGGGCGCACTGGGCAATTCCGCACCACGTTGCTACTGTTAGCACTGTTAACAGTGTTACCAACGTGATTTCACGCGGGACAACACGATTCGGGGAGCAATGAGCACGACGCACCATCGCCGGGGGGCGGCACGATCCAAGCTGGTCGCGATCATCGTCGCGGCCGGAATCGCCGTCACCGGCACGGTTCTCGGCACCTCGCCCGCCTATGCGGACGACTACCCCACGTGGGATGAGGTCGCCGCAGCTCGCAACGACGAAGCCGCCACGGCCGCCGCGGTCGACCGCATCAACTCCCTCATCGCTGGCCTGCAGGCTCAGGCCGCCGCCACCCAGAAGGACGCCGAAGCGAAGGCCACCATCTGGCAGGAGGCCGACAACAAGTTCCAGACCGCCAACGCCAAAGCTGACACGCTGCAGGCACAGGCGGATTCCGCGAGTGCGAAGGCGACGGCGTCCGAGCAGCGTGCGGGCCAGATCGCCGCGCAGCTCATGCGCGCCGGCGGTGGCGACACGACCATGAACCTGCTGCTCAACTCGAAGGACGCGGACGACCTGCTCAACACCCTGGGCATGTCGCAGAAGGTCTCCGAGCAGTCGTACGCCATCTATGAGCGCGCCCTCGTCGACCGCAACACCGCGCAGGCCCTGACGGACCAGGCCGACGTCGCCAAGGCGGAACTGCTCGTGCTCAAGGCCGCGTCGGAGAAGGCGTTCAACGAGGCCAAGGCCGCGGCCGACGCCGCATCCGCCGCCCTTGCAGCGCAGCTCGACAACCAGGCGCGCCTGCAGGCCCAGCTCGTGGTGCTCAGCGAGAACCGCGCGGCGACCGAAGCCGACTACAAGGCCGGCGTCCAGGCGCGCTTCAACGCCGACCCCGACTACGGCGGCCAGATCAGCGATTCCGGATGGGCCAAGCCCGCGGGTGGCTACATCACGTCGGTCTTCGGCTTCAGCGCCGACTACGGGAGCAAGTTCCACAAGGGCACGGATCTCGGCGCCGGCTGTGGCGCGAACATCTACGCCGCGCACGCCGGAACCGTCATCTTCGCCCTCTACGGCTGGAACGGCGGCTACGGCAACGAGATCATGATCGACCACGGCGACGGCATCGTCACGCGCTACGGGCACATCATCGACGGCGGCATCCTCGTCTCGAGCGGCCAGTCCGTGGGCGTCGGCACGAACATCGCGCGCGTCGGCAGCACGGGCGACTCCACGGGCTGCCACCTGCACTTCGAGGTCATCCAGAACGGCATCAACATCGACCCCGTTCCTTTCATGTCAGGGCAGGGCATCACGCTTGGCTGACCGCGGTGAGGGCTCGAGGCGGTAGTGCGCGCGCACGTCCGCCCCTCGAGGGCACTCACCGTCGTCGTCTCCGCGAGTCTGTTGCTCAGCTTCGGAGCGATCTCTCCCGCGTTCGCTGACGACTACCCCTCGTGGGACGACGTGCAGAACGCGCGCCAGAACGAGGCCGCGACTGCCGCCGAGATCTCGAAGATCCAAGACTTCCTGGTCTCGCTCGAGCAGAAGGCGGCGGCGCTCGGCCGTGAGGCGCAGGCGAAGGGCGAGCTGTACAACATCGCGAGCGAGCAGCTCGATGCCGCGTCAGCGAAGGCGGGGCGGCTGACAAAGCAGTCGACGGATGCGGCGGCGCAAGCATCCGTGTCGAGCAGGCGTGCCGGCCAGCTGGCTGCGCAGTTCGCACGCACGGGCGGGTCGAGCCTTGGCCTCAGCCTGTTGCTCAGCAAGGACTCGACGAACCTCCTCAGCACGCTCGGCACCGTCAGTAAGCTCACCGAGCAGTCCACGCTGATCTACCAGCAGGCCGAGCGCGATAAGAACATTGCGTCATCGCTCGCGGCGGAGGCGAAGGCCGCGGTGTCGGAGCGGCAGCGGCTTGCGGCATCCGCGCAATCTGCTCTGGATGCGGCGAACGCGGCGTCATCCGCGATGCTCGCGCAGATCGCCGCCCAGCAGGCCGACGCAGACCAGCTCTACGACCAGCTCGCGAGCCTCAAGGGCACGACGGCGGAGGTCGAGCGCCAGTACCTCATCGGGATCACCGATCCGCCGACTCCGCCCACGAGCCCGCCGACCACGCCGCCGGGTACCGACCCGGGTTCGGGTTCGCCCGGTACGCCGTCAACGCCGCCTCCGACCACTCCGACCTCGCCGCCGAGTACCTCGGCGGTCGAGGCCGCCATCGCCTACGCCTACGCGCAGCTCGGCGACCCCTACGAGTACGGCGGGTCCGGCCCCGACAGCTGGGACTGCTCAGGCCTCACGAAGGCGGCGTACGCCGCGGCCGGCGTGTACATCGGCGCGCACGGCTCGACGAGCCAGTACCGTTACCTCTCGGGCCAGGGCAGGCTCGTGCCCGTGAGCCAGCTGCAGCGCGGCGACCTCGTGTTCTACTCCGACGACGGCGGCGCGTCGACCTACCACACGGCCCTCTACCTCGGCGGTGGCCAGATGATCGAGGCGCAGTACGAGGGCGTGCCCGTGAAGGTGTCGAACCTGAGGTACTACGACCTCATGTACTACGGGGCACGCCCGACGGGCTAGTGGCCCTTCGGCGGCACGTAGGCCGCGATGCCCGCCTGGATGACGGCCTCGGCTTCGGCAGCGTCGCCCCATCCGTCGATCTTGACCCACTTGCCGGGCTCGAGGTCTTTGTAGTGCTCGAAGAAGTGCTCGATCTCCTTCTTCGTGAACTCGGGGATGTCGCCCAGGTCCTGGATGTGCGCCCAGCGCGGGTCCTTCGCCTGCACGCAGATCACCTTGGCGTCGCTGCCGCCGTCGTCGGTCATGTTGAAGACGCCGACGGGGCGCACCTTGATGCCGACGCCGGGGAAGGTGGGGGCATCCAGCAGCACGAGTGCGTCGACGGGGTCGCCGTCGAGGCCGAGGGTGTTCTCGAAGAAGCCGTAGTCGGTGGGGTAGGCGAAGCTCGTGAAGAGGTAGCGGTCGAGGAAGACGCGACCGGTCTCGTGGTCGACCTCGTACTTGTTGCGGCTCCCCTGGGGGATCTCGACGATGACGTCGTAGGCGGCCATGGTAGTGCTCCTATAAGTCTGTGGGATTGCTCCCGATAACGTTAGCGGATGGCATCCACTCGCCCGAGGCTGACCCCGGCCGTCGCCGACCTGCGGCGGGCGGTGCGGGGGGCCCTGCCGCCCGAGGGTCTCGTGCTCGTCGCGCTCAGCGGCGGACCCGACTCACTCGCGCTCGCCGCGGCTGTCGCCTTCGAGGCGCCGCGGGCGGGCATTCGCGCGGGGGCGGTCGTGGTCGATCACGGCCTGCAATCCGGTTCGGCGGATGCGGCGGCAGAGGCAGCCCGCCAGGCCGAGGCCCTCGGCCTCGGTCCGGTAGTGGTGAAGACCGTCACCGTCGGCACGGCCGGCGGTCCCGAGGCCGCAGCGCGGACGGCCCGCTACGCGGCCCTCGAGCGCGCCGCCGCCGAACTCGGCGCAACAGCCGTGCTGCTCGGCCACACCTTGGACGACCAGGCCGAGACGGTGCTACTGGGGCTCGCGCGCGGCAGCGGCGCCGGGAGCCTCCAGGGCATGGCGGCGGTCGCCGGGCTGTACGTGCGGCCCCTGCTGGGCATCCGCCGCTCGACAACTGTGCAGGCGTGCGCGGATGCGGGGCTCGAGCCCTGGCTGGATCCGCAGAACGACGACGACGCGTACTCGCGCGTGCGCGTACGGCGGCGGGTGCTGCCGGTGCTCGAGGAGGAGCTGGGGCCGGGCATCCCGGAGGCGCTCGCTCGTACCGCCGAGCAGCTGCGGGAAGACTCCGAGGCGCTCGACCACTTCGCCGAGGAGATCGCCGAAGACCTCGTCGAGCACTCCGAGGCCGGCATCTCCCTCGCCGTTCGGGCGCTTGAGGTGCAGCCGGCGGCGCTGCGGCAGCGGCTCATCCGCCTCGTCGTTGCGAGCGAATTCCACGTGTCGCTGAGCCGCGCGCAGACCCTTGAGGTGGCCCGCCTCATCACCGACTGGCACGGCCAGGGGCCCATCGACCTCCCCGGATTCACCGCCGCACGCTCGGGTGCCTGGCTGCGTCTCGCGGCCGCGGGCACCGATGCGGCCTCGGCCGAGCCGGTCTTCACCCCCTGACTCGCGGTTAGGCTTGCGCCCATGGAACTGCGCGACGTCGAGGCCGATATCACCGAGGTGCTGCTCACCGAGCAGCAGATCCACGAGAAGATCGCCGAGCTCGCCCGCCGCGTCGAAACCGACTACGCCGGGGAGCGGCCGCTACTCGTCGCCGTGCTCAAGGGCGCCGTCATGGTCATGGCCGACGTCGCGCGTGAGCTCAAGATGCACGTCGACATCGACTTCATGGCCGTCTCGTCGTACGGCATGAGCACCGAGTCGAGCGGCGTCGTGCGCATCCTGAAAGACCTCGACGTCGACATCGCGGGCCGCCACGTCATCATCATCGAGGACATCATCGACTCCGGGCTCACCCTCGCGTGGCTCCGGGCGAACCTCGAGAGCCGGGGTCCTGCGAGCCTCGAAATTCTCGCGCTGCTGCGCAAGCCGGATGCCGCGAAGGTGGATGTCGACGTCAAGTACTTCGGCTTCGACATCCCGAACGCTTTCGTCGTGGGCTACGGGCTGGACTACGCGGAGAAGTACCGCAACCTGCGAGGAGTGGCGGTTCTGGCACCGCACGTGTACGCCTAGTAGAGACGGATCGTTACACCGAGGTCTGAGCTGGCGCACTAGCGTGCTTCGCATGGGAGCGAAGAGGTGGATGCTGGCGGCCCTTGCTCTGTCGATGGGCCTTCTGCTTGCCGGATGCACCGTGAAGACCGGGATGACCGCCATCGCAATCAGGGACGACAAAGTCGTGGCCCTTCTACGAGCCTGCAACGAAGCGACGATCGAACAGGCTGTGTTGTACGGCGACGACGTCTACGACCGTGGTGCCGTTCCTCTTGACTCTTGGGAGTTCGATTCGAGCACGTCGGAGGACGTTGAGCTTGGCACCGTTTCGGACATCGTGACTGCCGCGAAGAACAACGAGTTTCTCCATCTGCAGTTGAACGCCTCAGTCGGTGATGGTGACGTCATGCATTTCACCTCGGATGACCTGGCGGATCTCAACGAAGGGGAAGTGCTCATCCACGATGCTCAATTCACCTCTGACGTTCGAACCAGTGGTGAGGATGAGTTCGCCGAGCGCGCAGACCGGTGCGACCGATAGACCACACCGTTACTGGGGGTGCGCCTGAGGCGAACATCCAGACGGCTCGCAGCGCGGTGACGGTAGCCTTACAGGACGTTTCTCCAGCAGGAAGGTCGGGGGCCTGAGGGCTCCGAAAAAACATGGACTTCAAGCGAATCTTTCGTGGCCCGATCGTCTACATCGTGCTCGCCATCGCGGCGGTGTGGATCGGCACGACCCTCCTGACCGGCAGCGGGTTCAAGGAGGTCTCCACCCAGGAGGGCCTCGACCTGCTCAAGGGGTCGACAGTCGAGTCGGCCAAGATCGTCGACGGCGAGCAGCGCGTCGACCTCACGCTCAACGCCGCCGACGGTGACAACGGCAAGCAGGTGCAGTTCTACTACGTCGCCCCGCGCGGCACCGAGGTCGTCGCGGCCATCAACTCCGCGAACCTCAAGGACTTCGACGACGAGGTTCCGCAGACCAACTTCTTCACGAGCCTGCTCGGCATCCTCATCCCGTTCATCCTCATCGCGCTGCTCTTCTGGTTCCTGATGAGCCGGATGCAGGGCGGCGGCAACCGCGTCATGCAGTTCGGCAAGTCGAAGGCCAAGCTCGTCGGCAAGGAGGCCCCGAAGGTCACCTTCGCGGATGTCGCGGGTGCGGATGAGGCCATCGAGGAGCTCGAAGAGATCAAGGACTTCCTCAAGGAGCCCGCGAAGTTCCTCGCCGTGGGCGCCCGCATCCCGAAGGGCGTGCTGCTGTACGGCCCTCCCGGAACGGGCAAGACCCTGCTGGCCCGCGCTACCGCGGGTGAGGCGGGCGTGCCGTTCTACACGATCTCGGGCTCGGACTTCGTCGAGATGTTCGTGGGTGTCGGCGCGAGCCGCGTTCGCGACCTGTTCGACCAGGCCAAGCAGAACTCGCCGGCCATCATCTTCATCGACGAGATCGACGCCGTCGGCCGCCACCGCGGCGCCGGCATCGGCGGCGGCAACGACGAGCGCGAGCAGACCCTCAACCAGCTGCTCGTCGAGATGGACGGCTTCGACGTCAAGACGAACGTCATCCTCATCGCGGCGACCAACCGTCCGGACGTGCTCGACCCCGCACTCCTGCGCCCCGGCCGCTTCGACCGCCAGATCGGCGTGGACTCGCCCGACCTCCAGGGCCGCAAGCAGATCCTCCAGGTGCACGCCAAGGGCAAGCCCATGGCCGAGGGCGTCGACCTCGAGGTGCTCGCGCGCAAGACGCCGGGCTTCACGGGTGCCGACCTCGCGAACGTGCTCAACGAGGCAGCGCTGCTCACCGCGCGCAGCAACGCCCAGCTCATCGACAACCGCGCTCTTGATGAGGCAGTCGACCGCGTCATGGCCGGCCCGCAGCGCCGCACGCGCCTCATGAACGACAAAGAGAAGCTCATCACCGCGTATCACGAGGGCGGCCACGCCCTCGCTGCGGCGAGCATGCGCAACACCGACCCCGTGACGAAGGTCACGATCCTGCCGCGCGGTCGCGCGCTGGGGTACACGATGGTCCTCCCCTTGGAGGACAAGTACTCGGTGACGCGCAACGAGCTCCTCGATCAGCTCACCTACGCCATGGGTGGACGCGTCGCCGAGGAGATCGTGTTCCACGACCCGACCACGGGCGCCTCGAATGACATCGAGAAGGCCACATCCATCGCCCGCCGCATGGTCACCGAATACGGCATGAGCGCGAAGATCGGCTCCGTCAAGCTCGGTGCCGCCGCGGGCGAGCCCTTCATGGGCCGCGACATGGGCGCCACGCGCGACTACTCCGACACCCTCGCCGAGACCATCGACGAGGAGGTGCGCCTGCTCATCGACCAGGCTCACGACGAGGCGTGGCAGATGCTGAACACGAACCGCGACACCCTCGACAAGCTCGCCACCGAGCTGCTCGAGAAGGAGACGCTCGACCACACGCAGCTTGCCGAGATCTTCAAGGACATCACGAAGCTCCCCGAGCGCCCACTGTGGCTTTCGAGCGACACCCGACCGCTCTCCGACCGGCCGCCCGTGAAGGTGCCGTCGAAGATCCCGGTCGACGCAGGTCTCGTCGATGGCGGTGTCGAGTCAGACACGCCCTCGAAGCCCACCCGTGCGCCGCGACCGCGCAAGACACCCGGCATCGCGACCGCCTGAGGCCGCTCGTGGCCATCGACTCCGGACGCATCGAGGCGGCCGTCGCCGAGTTGCTCTCCGCCATCGGGGAGGACTCGGCTCGGCCGGGCCTGCGCGACACCCCCCGCAGGGTCGCCGAGGCCTACGGCGAGTTCTTCGCGGGCCTCGAACTGAACCCCGTCGATTACCTGCGTGACACCGTTCCCACGGACGGTACGGGCGAGCTCGTACTCGTGCGCGACATCGACTTCCGTTCCATCTGCGAACACCACCTGCTGCCGTTCGTGGGCGTCGCGCACATCGCGTACGTTCCCGGCGACCGCATCGTGGGCCTCGGCCGGCTGCCCAAAGTTGTCGACGCCCTCGCATCGCGCCCGCAACTGCAGGAGCGCCTGGGCGAGGAGATCGCGGATGCCCTCGCCGAGGGCCTCGCCCCGAGGGGCGTGCTCGTCGTACTGGACGCGGTGCACGGCTGCGTCTGGGCACGCGGACCCAGGCAGGCCCACAGTTCGACGGTGACCGTGGCCAGCCGCGGCATCCTCGCCGACCCCGTGCAGCGCGCAGAGGCGATGGCTCTCATCGGGAGCGCCGGATGAGCCCGCAGGTCTTCGCGATCCTCAACGTCACCCCCGACTCGTTCAGCGACGGCGGCCAGTTCAGCGGCAGCGACGACGCCGTCGCGCGCGGCCTCGAGCTGAAGCAGCAGGGCGCCGACATCGTGGATGTGGGCGGGGAGTCGACCCGTCCGGGCGCCGAGCGCGTGGACCCGTCGGAGGAGCAGCAGCGCGTCATCCCCGTGATCGAGGGGCTCGTCGCGGCAGGAGTGCCCGTCAGCATCGACACCATGAACGCGTCGACTGCGCTCGCGGCGGCGGCGGCGGGGGCATCCGTCATCAATGACGTCTCGGGCGGCCTCGCCGACCCCGAGATGTACCGTGCGGTCGCGCAGTCGAAGCTGTTGTACATCGCCATGCACTGGCGCGGCCACAGCTCGCAGATGGATGATCTCGCCACCTACGACGATGTGGTCGTCGACGTGCGCAACGAGCTGAAGGCCCGCCTCGCGGAGATGTTCGTGTGGGGCATCGACCCGAATCAGGTGGTTCTCGACCCGGGGCTCGGCTTTGCCAAGACCGGCGAGCACAACTGGCAGCTGCTCGCTCGACTGGGCGAGCTCGCGACGCTCGGCCATCCGCTGCTCGTGGGCGCCTCGCGCAAGAAGTTCCTCGGCGAGCTGCTGCCCGAGGGCGCGACGAAGACCGACCGCGACCTGCCCACCGCGGTCGTGAGCGCGCTCGCCGCGCAGGCAGGGGCATGGGCGGTGCGCGTGCACGATGTGCCCTCGACGCGCGCGGCACTGGGAGTTTTCGAGGCATGGCAGAACGGACAGTCGAAGTGAACCCCACAGACAGCATCACCCTCACGGGCCTGCGGGCCAACGCCAACCACGGCGTCTTCGAGCACGAGCGCCGCGACGGCCAGGTGTTCATCATCGACGCCGTCGTGCACGTCGATCTGTCGGGGGCCGCAGCCACCGACGACCTCGACCGCACCATCCACTACGGGGTGCTCGCGGAGGAGATCGTGCGGGCAGTCGAGAGCGACCCCGTCGACCTCATCGAGACCGTCGCCGAGCGCGTCGCCCGCGTCGTGCTCTCGCACCGCGCGGCCCTCGCCACGACGGTGACCGTGCACAAGCCGGGCGCACCCATCACCGTGCCGTTCGACGATGTGTCGGTCACGATCACGCGCGCTCAGTCCGCTCCGCAGAGCCGCATGGGGTTCACCGCCTCATGAGCAGCACGGCCGTTCTTGCCCTGGGGAGCAACCTGGGCGACCGCGAGGAGACCCTGCGGGCGGGCATCCGGGAGATCGCCGCGCTCAAGGGCGTCACGGTCACCGCGGCGTCCGGGCTCGTCGAGACTGCGGCGCTCAAGCCCGAGGGCGTCGACACGGATGCCCCCGCCTACCTCAACGCGATCATCACCGTGCGTACCACCCTCGACGCGTACGACCTGCTGCGCGCCCTCCACGTGATCGAGCGCGAGCACGGCCGCGTGCGCGCCCAGCGCTGGGGCGACCGCACGCTCGACATCGACATCGTCGAGTTCGGCGGGCTCATGATCGCGAGCGACGACCTCACGGTGCCGCATCCGCGCGCCCATGAGCGGGCCTTCGTGCTGGCGCCGTGGGTGCAGATCCAGCCGGATGCTGCACTCCCCGGCCACGGACGCATCGACGCGCTCCTTGCCGCCACGGGCGAGACCCCGGCCGACTACCCCGCGGAGCCGCTGCTGTGACCCGCACCAAGCCCCTGCACCTGTTCATGCTCGCCGTGCTCGGCACCGCCGTGCTCTGGTTCGTGGAGACGGCGCTTGCCGCCACGGGCCGGGCCGTGGTCATCCCGCCGTTCACCCTCGCTGTCGCGCTCGTGCTCATCGGAGCGATCATCGTGGCAATGGCGTGGCCCGTGCGCCGGGTGGCCCGCGGGGACCGCACGAGGCGCGTCGACCCGTTCTACGCGACGCGCGTGGTCATGCTCGCGAAGGCCTCGAGCCTCGGCGGGGCACTGCTGGCCGGCGGCGGCCTCGGCATCATCGGCTACCTCCTCAGCCGCTCGGTGCTGCCCCCGGTAGGCTCGGTCACGATGGCTGTCGCCATGACCGTCGGCGCCGTACTGCTGCTCGTCGGTGGCCTCGTCGCCGAACACTGGTGCATCATCCCGCCCGAGGACGACGACAAGAAGCGCCGCGGAACCCCCGACCCACAAGGACTGTGACGACGTGCCCCCCAAGAACAGGCTCGAACTGCCGGCTGCGGACTGGAAGCGCGTGTCGCCGAAGTACATCGTCGTCGACCTCGTGGGCACGCTCATCTCCGGGATCGTCGTGGTGGGTGCGGCATCCGTTCCCGCGTTCCTGACGCACAACATCTTCTGGTGGGCGCTGCCCGCCTCGCTCGCCGTGGTGTTCATCGTTGCGTTGGCCCTGATCCCCCGGCGAGTGCGCGCGATGGGGTACCAGTTGCGGGATGACGACCTCCTGTTCCGCAGAGGACTCATGTTCCAGCGCTTCGTGGCCGTGCCCTACGGCCGCATGCAGCTCGTCGACATCAACCGCGGTCCGCTTGACCGCGCGGTAGGGCTCAGCGAGCTCAAGTTCGTCACGGCGGCCGCGAGCTCCGGCGTGACCATACCCGGCCTGCCCGCTGCCGAGGCCGAGGAGTTGAGGGACAGGCTCGTCGCGCTCGCCGAGAGCCGCAGGGCAGGGCTGTGAATCCCGACTCAGAGGGTCCCGAGTCCGTTCCGCCACCGGTGCTCCTCACCGGCAGGCTCGCCGACGGGGAGTGGCACCGGCTGCACCCCGCGACACCGCTGCTCAAGGGCGGCATCGCGCTCGTCGCCATCCTCGGCGTGATCATCGTCAACCTGCGCGACGTACTCATCAACATCGTCATCGGCGGCGGCCCCGGCGACGAGTACGACCCGTTCGTCTGGATCATCCAGCACGACTTCGCGGGCCTCATCCTGCTGGGCATCGTCGCAGGGTTGCTGCTGTTCATCGGCGGCTTCTACGTCTCCTGGCGCATGCACACCTTCCGGATCACGGATGAGCAGGTCGAGGTGCGCAGCGGCATCCTGTTCCGCACCAACCGCCGCGGGCGCCTCGACCGCATTCAGGGCATCAACATCGTGCGGCCGTTCCTCGCCAGACTCGTGGGCGCCGCCCGCCTCGAGATCAGCGTCGCCGGCCAGGACGCGAACGTGCACCTCGCCTACCTCGGGTCGGCTGCGTCCGACGAGCTGCGGCGCGAGATCCTTCTGCTGGCATCGGGCACGAAGTCGGAGGCGGGCGCCGCTTCCAGAACCTCAGCGAGCGGCATCGTGAACGAGCTCCTCTCGCCCGAGCTGCCCGCGGATGCGGCACCGCCCGAGTCGATAGTGCAGATGCACCTCGGCCGGCTCATCGGTTCGCTCATCCTGAGCGGGTTCACCGTGTTCCTGCTGCTCGTCGTCGCGGGCTTCATCTGGGTCACGGTGACGACGCGCGAATACTTCTTCCTCTTCGCCTTCGTGCCCGGCATCATCGGCATGGGCAGCTACTACGTCTCCAAGTTCACGAAGTCGCTGCGGTACAGCATCGCCTCGACCCCGGACGGCATCCGCGTCGGCTTCGGCCTGCTCTCCACGAGTAACGAGACACTGCCCCCCGGCCGCATCCACGCCGTCGAGGTGACCCAGCCCCTGCTCTGGCGGGCGGCCGGATGGTGGGAGATCAAGATCAACCGGGCGTCCCACTCCTCGGCCAAGGGTGCCGCCGGCCAGGCGAACACCACGATCCTGCCGGTGGGAAATCTGGCCGACGTGCGCAAGGTGCTCGAGCTCGTGCTCCCCGGACTCATCGACCCCGAGTCGATAGCGCTGCTCGAACGGGGTCTCACCTCGAAGGGTGGGGATGACGGCTTCATCAACTCTCCGGCCCGAGCGCGGATCATCCGGTGGTTCTCGGTGAAGCGCAACGGCTTCGCGATCGTGCCCGGCGCGGTGCTGCTGCGTCGCGGGGCGATCTGGCGCACCCTCGTGGTCGTGCCGGCCGCGCGCATGCAGAGCGTCGCGCTGCACCAGGGGCCCATCCTGCGCCGGATGCGGCTCGCGGGCCTGCGCCTGCACACGGTCGCGGGGCCCGTCATGCCCTACGTCGGCGCCCTCGACGCGGACGAGGCGATCAAGGCCTTCGGTGACATCTCCGAGACCGCCGTGGCGTCTGCGGGCTCTGACACGAGCCATCGCTGGCGGACCGTGTGACGCAGTCGGGCCGACTCGGGGTCGGCGTGATCGGCGCTGGACACGTGGGGCCCGTGCTCGCCGCCGCGCTCGCGGGAGCGGGGCACGCGATCGTCGGCATCGCGGCAGTGAGCGAGCGCAACCGCGACCGCGCACGGGCGATGCTGCCCGAGGTGCCCATCCTCGAGATCCCCGATCTCGTCGAGCGCAGCGAGCTCGTCATCCTCGCGATCCCCGAATCCGAGCTCGAGACACTCGTGGCCGGGCTGGCTGCGACCGGCACCTGGCAGGCCGGGCAGTTGGTCATGCACACCGCACCGGGGGTCGGATGCTCCGTGCTCGCGCCCGCCGTGGCGGCCGGCGCGATACCCCTCGCGGTGCATCCGGCCATGGTCTTCACGGGTACGTCGCTCGACCTCGTGCGCCTGCGCGAGAGCTACTGCGCCGTGACGGCGCCGACCCCCGTGCTGCCGATCGGGCAGGCGCTCGTCGTGGAGATGGGCGGCGAGCCGGTGATCGTGGCGGAGGCCGATCGCGCGGTGTACGCGGAGGCCGTGGCGACCGCGACGAGCTTCTCGGCGGAGATCGTGCGCCAGTCGACGTCGCTGCTGGCCGGCCTCGGGATCGAGTCGCCCGCGGGCGTGCTCGGGCCGCTTCTGCGCTCGTCCGTCGAGACCGCCCTGACCGCTGCCGGCGAGGAACCGCGCTTCCTCGACTGAGACTCGCGGTAACCTGCACTGTGCACCATCCCGTCGTCGTCGAAACGATCCGGGGCATGCGTGAGGCGATCGCCGCCGAACGTGCTGCCGGACGATCCATTGCCCTCACGCCCACGCTGGGGGCGCTCCACGAAGGGCACCTCGCACATGTCAGGCGCGCTGGCGAGCTCGCGAGCATCCGGGTCGTCTCGATCTTCGTGAACCCCACGCAGTTCACGGTTGCCGAAGACCTCGAGCGCTATCCGCGCACCCTCGACGCGGATGTCGCCCAGCTCGCCGAGCTCGGCGTGGACTACGTGTTCGCGCCATCGGTGGAGGAGATGTACCCGTCGGGGCCGACCGAGACGCGCGTCTCCGCCGGCAAGATCGGAACGATCTACGAGGGCGCCTCACGGCCGGGCCACTTCGACGCCGTGCTGACCGTCGTGGCCAAGCTCATCGACATCGTCACCCCCGACATCGTGACCTTCGGGCAGAAGGATGCGCAGCAGCTCTTCGTCGTGCGCCGCATGGTCGCCGACCTCAACCTGAACGTGCGCGTCGAGGCTATCGAGACAGTGCGGGAGGATGACGGGCTCGCGCTCTCGAGCCGCAACCGCTTCCTCGACCCGAAGGAGCGCCGCGCGGCCCGCACACTGTCCGCCGCGCTCGACGCCGCGGCCTCCTCAGCGAGCAGCGGACTCGACGCCACCCTCGCCGCCGCGCAGGGCGCACTCATGGGGGAGACGCTCGTGAAGCTCGACTACCTGAAGGTCGTGCATCCGAAGACCTTCACGCCCGTCGACGACGACTACAAGGGCCCTGCCATCGTGATTCTGGCCGCGCAGCTCGGCGACACCCGCCTGATCGACAACGAGACCATCTACCTGGGCTGACGGGCCCGCGCCCGTGCCGCCGACACCGCCATCCCGCGCCTCCGACGTGCGTTCTTGCTCTCCCTGACGTGCGCTCCCTGATCACTTCTGCGGAGAAAGTGGCCTCGAGTCACAGTGGTTGCTGAGAATCAGGGGCTATCGGACGAAACCTCCGCAGAAGCGATGGGGGGACAGGGCGGTAAGCGATAGGGCGGTAGGAGAGGGGGAGACGGAACGGATGCCCGCCCCACGCCCACGTTAAGCTTGAGCAGATATGAGCGACGTGACTGAGACCCCAGCCGAGCCCTCCGCCGAGGACATCTTCGAGCAGAAGGCCGTGCGCCTGGCCAAGCGCGAGCGGCTCATTGAGTCGGGGCGCGAGGCCTACCCGGTCTCGGTCGACATCACCACGACCATCCCCGCGGTCCGCGACCTCTACAGCGAACTGCAGGCCGACGAGACCACGGGCGAGGTGGTCGGCATCGCCGGTCGCGTCGTGTTCCAGCGCAACACCGGCAAGCTGTGCTTCGCCACGTTGCAGTCGGGCGACGGCAGCCGCATCCAGGCGATGGTGAGCTTCGCCGAGGTGGGTGAGGAGTCTCTCGACGAGTTCAAGGAGTTCGTCGACCTGGGCGATCACCTCTTCGTGAGCGGCGAGGTCATCTCGAGCCGTCGCGGCGAGCTGAGCGTCATGGTCAAGGAATGGCGCATCGCGTCGAAGGCAGTGATGCCGCTTCCCAACATGTACTCCGAGCTGAGCGATGAGGCGAAGGTGCGCAGCCGCTACCTCGACCTCATCGTGCGCGAGCAGGCACGATTCACGGTGCGCGCGCGGGCTGCCGTCAACGCCTCACTGCGCAGCACGTTCGCGTCGCAGCACTACCTCGAGGTCGAGACGCCCATGCTGCAGACGATGCACGGTGGGGCATCCGCTCGCCCCTTCGTCACGCGAAGCAACGCGTTCGATACCGAGCTCTACCTGCGTATCGCCCCCGAGCTGTTCCTCAAGCGTGCCGTGGTCGGCGGCATCGATCGCGTGTTCGAGATCAACCGCAACTTCCGCAACGAGGGCGCAGACTCCACGCACTCGCCCGAGTTCGCGATGCTCGAGGCCTACGAGGCCTACGGCGATTACAACCGGATGGCCGACCTCACGCAGGAGCTCGTGCAGAACGCCGCGCTCGCCGTGGCGGGGCAGCTCGTGGTGACGTGGGCCGACGGCACGGAGTACGACCTCGGCGGCGAGTGGGACCGCGTGAGCATGTACGAGTCGGCGAGTGCGGCATCCGGGCTGGAGATCAGCCCCCAGAGCGATTTTGCCTACCTCGCCGAACATGCCGACAAGGCCGGGATCGAGGTGGATCACCCCACCCACGGCAAACTCGTCGAGGAGCTGTGGGAACACTACGTGAAGGTCGACCTCGTGCGCCCCACGTTCGTGATGGACTTCCCCGTCGACACGAGCCCGCTCGTGCGCGATCACCGCTCCATTGAGGGCGTCGTCGAGAAGTGGGATCTGTACATCCGCGGATTCGAACTCGCGACCGGCTACTCGGAGCTCGTGGACCCCGTGATCCAGCGCGAGCGCTTCGTCGAGCAGGCGAAGCTCGCGAGCAAGGGCGACGTGGAGGCCATGCGCCTCGACGAGGAGTTCTTGCGGGCGCTCGAGCACGGCATGCCGCCCACGGGCGGCATCGGGCTCGGCATCGACCGCCTGCTCATGGCGATCACGGGATTGGGCATCCGGGAGACGATTCTCTTCCCGCTCGTGAAGTGATGTAACCCTATCGGGGGACAATGTGCCCCCCGAACTGGTGTCGATCAACTTTTGCTCGATATATTGGCGTCAATCCCCCCACCCGAATGGGGGACGCTGCGCTTACCCCGCGGCCGGATCAGACCACCCGAGGTTTCCCCGTGCCTTCGCTCACCCCTGCCCGTCGTACCGCCGCTGCCCTGGCCGCGCTCTCGATCATCAGCACCCTCGCCTTCGCGGCGCCTGCCGTCGCGGACGAACCGGCCACCGACCCGGTGTTCGTCGTCGACGAGACGCCCGTTGACGCCCCGGTAGAGACGCCCGTCGACGAGACGGTCGTTCCCGAGGATGAGGCTCCCGCAGAGGAGGCCCCGGAGGAGACTCCCGCGGACGACGACACCCCCGCGCAGCCGCTCACCTCACGCGCGGCCCCTGCGGCGCCCGCCATCGCCGGCGCGCCCCTCAACCAGGAGTGTGCCCCCGGCGACATCATCCCGGTGACGATCGACGGCAACGCCGACCTGAGCTACGACACCCGCTCCGGCGGCTCGAGCTCGATCACCACGAGCGGGCTCGCTCTCTCGTGGCACGGCCCCGACCTCTCGCAGTCGAAGGTGGCCTGGTACTACGCGACGAACTTCCCGCTCAGCGAGCTCGGCACCCCCACCATCGACTACAGCCTCACCTCCGGTGCGAGCGTCGGCCAGAACTTCTCGATCACCGACAACGGTGTCTGGAAGGGCAACATCGTCAGCGAGCCCGGCATCGCCGACTACTGGACGAGCTTCTCGATTCCCGGCATGAGCGCGGATCCGACCGCGTCGTACCGCAAGGCGATCGGCACGATCGACGACTTCCTCGCGGCGTACTACGCGGACACCATCAACAACGGCGTCGCCCACGACGTGCGCGTCGTGGCGATCGGCGGCTCGGGCGGTTCCGGTTCGGAGGGCACGGGCGTGCTCCACAGCCAGAGCGCCGGCTGCTTCCAGCTGACCTACGGTTCGACCCCCGCCCCGACGGTGCAGGAGTGCACGGCGACGACACCGGTCGCGGTGGGCGCATCCTCGCAGCTCACCTTCGACACCCGCACGGGCGGAAGCAGCAGGGTCACCCCCGCGGGCATGGCCGTCACGTGGCACGGCCCCGACCTGTCGCAGTCGAAGGTCGCGTGGTACTACGCCACCGACTTCCCCCTGAGCGAGCTCGGCACCCCCGCGATCGACTACACGTCGACCTCGGGGGCGAGCGTCGGCCAGAACTTCACGGTCTACGTCGATGGCGCCTGGAAGGGCAACATCGTGAAGGAGCCCGGTATCGCCAACTACTGGACGACATTCTCGATCCCCGGCATGAGCGCGGATCCGACGGCGTCGTACCGCAAGGCGATCGGCACGATCGACGACTTCCTCGCCGCGTACTGGGCAGACAACCCCAGCCACGACGTGCGGGTGAAGGCGATCGGCGGCTCGGGCGGATCCGGCTCCGAGGGCACGGGCGTCGTCCACTCCCAGACGGCCGGATGCCTCACCCTCACGTTCGCGGCGACCCTCGCCGGTGCACCGACGCAGATCGCTCCCACGAACAACTCGACAGTCGGATCGCACGACTTCCCGATGACGTGGAACGACTTCGGCGCGGGCTACACCTACGAGATCTACTCGACGACGACCGATCCGGGCACTGACTCGGTCATCCAGAGCCCCATCGGCGGCGGCCTTGCGGGTCTCACCAACCCGTACGACATCGTGGGTGTGCCGGATGCGACGTACTGGTGGCAGGTGCGCGCAGTCGACGCCGACGGCAACGCCGGCGCGTGGTCGTCAATCTGGAAGGTCACCGTCGACACGGTCGCTCCCACCACCCCGACGCCGCTCACCCCCGGTGGTTGGAACATGTCGGCAGGCGAGTTCACGTGGGGAGCATCCACCGACACGAGTGATGTCACCTACGAGGTCATCACGGGCAACCACCCGAACGTCGATGCCGACGGCCGCATGACGAGCGGGGTGCAGGTGATCGGCACGGGCATCTCGGCCACGAGCCTCGCCTACGCTTTCCCGACCGGTCCCGTGCAGTGGCAGGTGCGTGCGAAGGATGCCGCGGGCAACTACTCCGCGTGGAGCGCGCCGTACGGTGCGCAGATCATCGGTGTTCCGGCCATCGTCACTCCGACATCCGGGCTCATCATCACGGGCTCCAGCTACGACGTGACGTGGACCCCTGCGTACGGCATCGGCGGCAACCAGCGCTACGACCTCGAGATCACGACCCTCGTCGGCGGAGTTCCGACAGCGACGATCGTGAGCGTCGACGGCGACTCGACCACCTACACGCAGGATTTCTCGGCGGACGACTACCAGGGCGACCTGTCCGTTCGCGTGCGGGCGGTCTACAACATCGGCTGGGTCGCGGGCGATCGCTCGTCGCGCCTCGGCCCGTGGAGCGACTCGATCTCCTACCAGCGCGACACGGTGGCCCCCGGCGCCGTGACGCTCACGGCCCCCGCCGACCACCTCATCACGTCGGACAACGCGTTCGACCTGACGTGGTCGACCGCGACGGACGCCGCGAAGTACATCTTCGAGTCGACGAAGGTCGACCCTGCGGGAGCCACTGGTGCCTTCGCCGACCTCACGGGTGGCGGCCAGTCGATTCAGTCCACTCGCGTATTCAACGCCGGTGGCGCGCCTGACGGCACGTACTACTGGCACGTCGCCGCGGTCGACTCGGCAGGCAACGTGGGCCCGTGGGCCGCGTACCGCACGGTGACCATCGACACGGTGGCTCCGGATGCTGCAACCCTCGTCGCACCGGCGACGGCGAGCATCCGCACCGATAGCGCCTTCTCCTTCACGTGGACGAGCCAGGAGAGCCCTGCGCTCTACCTGCTCGAGGTGACGACGGCTCCGGCGCTCACCGAGGACGGCAGCTTCACGGCGGTGCCCGGCGGCGGTCGCTTCGGCGGCACGACGACGAGCTTCGACGCCACGGGCGCTCCCGTTGCCACCTACTACTGGCACGTGCGGGTGTTCGACGCCGCGGGTAACGCGAGTGCGTGGTCGCCGACCTGGTCGGTGACGATCAACGCGCCCGCTGTCGCTCCCGTGGCTCCCGCTGCTCCGAACCCGTTCGTCGTCGCAGCTGCTGCGGTCGCTCCGATCCCGGCACCCGCCGCCGCGGCAGCGTCGACGCCCGCGGACGGCACCACCGACCAGCTGCCGACCGAGGCCGCTCCCACCGACCAGCTGCCGACCGAGGCGTTCCACGGCGACACCACCTCTGGTGACGTGCTGTGGTGGCCGTGGGCCGTGGGTGTCGCGATTCTGCTGCTCCTCGCGCTGCTGTGGTTCCTGCTGTTCAGGAGGCGTGCCGCAGCCCGGCCGTAGACTGTGGGGATGAGTGACCTCAAGCTTCCCGGCGAGGACAAGAAGCCGGCCATCCCGTTCACCCGGATCGCGATCTGGGTGATCGTGGGCGGCGTCGGACTGTACCTCGTCATCACGGGACTCGTGGGCATCATCACCAAGGGCTCGTAGTGGATCGCAGAACGTCGCGACTCATTACGGGCCTCGGTCTCGCTGTGATCCTGGTGATCGTCGCCGTCGTGTTCATCATCAAGAGTTACGCTTCTTAGATGCCACAGGAATTCTGGTCGAACGCGCTGTTCTCGGTGACCCCGACCATCCTCGTGGGCCTCATCTTCTGGTTCGCGCTGCGAGCCATCCTCCGCGCAGACCGCACAGAGCGCGACGCCTACGCGAAGATCGAGGCCGAGGAGCGCGCCAAGCTGGGCATGCCCGCCAAGAGCAGGGTCACCCCCGAGGGCTGAGCCTCACGTTCGTAGGCAGTTCGGGCGCGGGCAGCCGGGCACCGTCGTAGTCCACCGATCCGAATCGGCCGGTGCCGTCTTCGGCCTGCCACGCGTCGCGGTACTCCACGATCTCCTCGTGCGTGCGGCCGATGAAGTTCCACCACATCACGATCCGCTCGCCGAGCGGCTCCCCGCCGAGCAGCAGCAGCCGGGCCGGATGCTCTCCCGTCGAGAGCGTGAGGGTGCTGCGTCCCGGCGGCACGTACGCGAGGTGGGAGACGGGCACGGCAGTGCCGTCCAGCGACGCGTCACCCGCGTCGACGAGCAGGCCGTGCTCGAACGCGGGGTCGACGTTGAGAGTGACGCTCGACTGGGGCGGCAGGTCTACCTGGGCGCCGAGCATCCGGGAGAAGACGGTGGCGGGGGATGCCGCACCCGCGAGCTCGCCGATGAACACGTGCAACGTCGCAGCACCGAGGGCGAAGGGCTGTGGCGCGTACGACTCGAACGCCGGGGAGCCGTGGCGAGCGGACTCGGGCAGCGCCACCCACAGTTGCGCCCCGTGCAGCACGGTGGTGGCGGGCGTCGACACCTCGGAGTGCGCGATGCCCCGGCCGGCAGTCATGAGGTTGAGCTCGCCGGGTCTCACGGGCGCGAGGCTGCCGACGCTGTCGCGGTGCTCGATCTCGCCCGCGAAGAGCCAGCTGACCGTCTGCAGACCGGTGTGCGGATGCGGCGGCACCACCATGCCACCCTTCTCCGCCACGGGGTCGGGGCCGTAATGGTCGACGAAGCACCACGCGCCGATGAGGGAGCGCTGTCGCTGCGGGAGGGTGCGGCGCACGGTCATCGCGCGAGGGCCGCCGAGGGGCACGTCGCGCGGTTCGAGGATGATGACCTCGTCGCTCAGCGACCTCGTCGGGGACTCCTCGATCTCGACCGGTTCCTTCTCGAGGTTGCTCATGACAGCAGGTTACGGCCCCGTGGCGGGACTTCTGCCCGCCCATGCTGAGGTTTTGGTGTCATGCGCCCGCCGCGACCACCGCGCGGCACCAGAAGGTCAGCATGGGTGGGGTGGCGCGGGGCAGCGCTCGGCTACCGCAGCACCGCGGCGAGCTCGGTGAGCAGTCGGTCCGCGTCCGCGCGGCTGAAGGGCAGCGGTGGGCGGATCTTGAGGGAGTCGTTGCCCGCCCCCGACGCCGAAAGAAGCACGCGGCGCTCGCGCAGGGCGTTGACCGCCGCGACCGCCCGGTCTGAACTCTCGAGCTGCGCGCCGATGAACAGCCCGGCGCCGCGCACCTCGAGGAACGGCAGCGTGCGCAACTGCTCGAGCAGGTACGCGCCGACGTCGCGCGCGTTCTCGATGAGGTGCTCGTCGCGCAGCACGTCGAGCGTCGCCTGGGCGGCCGCTATCGAGACCGAGCTGCCGCCGAAGGTGTTGAAGTAGCGGGAGCGTTCGTTGAACCGGTCGATGAGGGAGTGGGGTGCCATGACCGCGGCGATGGGCTGCCCGTTGCCCATGGGCTTGCCCACCGTGACGAGGTCGGGAACCATTCCGTACCGCTCGAAACCCCACATGCCGTGACCCAGCCGGCCGAAGCCGGGCTGCACCTCGTCGGCGATGACGAGACCGCCCGCGGCTCGGATCGCCTCGGCGGCGCGGGTGAGGCCGGGGACATCCGGATGCACCCCGTCGGAGGCGAAGATCGTGTCGACGATGAGGGCAGCGGGCCGGATGCCGACCCCCAGCAGCTCGGAGACGGCAGCCTCGACGGCCTCGCCGAGGTCCATGTCCGCGCCGGGCCACGGCACCGCCCGAGCCCACTCGGCGAGGGATTCGGTGCCGCCCAGCGACGGCGAAATTGCCGCGATCTCGGTGGTGACGCCGTGGTACGCGTTGGCAGTCACGATGACGCCCGTGCCGCCGGTCACTAGTTTCGCGATGCGCAGAGCGAGGTCGTTGGCCTCGGAACCCGTGCACGTGAACATCATGTTGTCGATGCTCGCGGGCAGCGTCGAGAGCACGTCTTCCGCGTAGGAGACGATGCCCTCCGAGAGGTAGCGCGTGTGGGTGGTGAGCAGGGCCGCCTGCGTGGTCATCGCCGCCGTCACGCGCGGGTGGGCGTGCCCGACCGACGGCACGTTGTTGTAGGCGTCGAGGTACTCGACGCCGTTGACGTCGTAGACCTTGGTGCCGCTGCCGCGCACGAGTTGCAGGGGCTCGTCGTAGAACAGGCGGTAGGCGGAGCCGAGCGCACGCGTGCGGCGCTCGACGAGGTCTCGGGTGGTGGGGTCGAGCTCCGGCAGGTGGGCGGAGTCGAAGTAGGTGGCGGGTCCGGTCACAGCGTCCTCAGCAGGTTCTCGAGCGTGCGGATGAGAGCAGCAGGTGGGGCGCCGGCCCCGAGCAGCGGCGGGATGGTGATGCGCTGCACGAGCCGTGCCGCGATGAGCGTGGGGAGGGCATCCGTCTCGGCAGGGGAGAGTGTGCCGTAGCCCTCGGTGAACGCGGCGATCACGGGCGCCGGGTCACCGTTCTGCGGCACGAGGTAGGCAAGCGCGACGGCCACATCCTGGATGCGCGGCCCGACGAGCGCGTCGCCGAAGTCGAGCACCCCCACGACGTAGGCGGACTCTCTCGCGTCCACGAGCACGTTGCCGAGGTTGAAGTCGTTGTGGATGAACTGCCTCGGCAGTACCGCCAGGTCGAGCTCGTCGAACGCGTCGAGCACCGCTGTGGTTAGGGGAGGGCGCTCGGCGTCGCGCAGTACGGCGAACGACTGCAGGTCCCATGCGATGGTGCGGTGCGCAGCGGGGTGGTCGAGGTCGGCGACGGATGCCGCCAGCCGGGCCAGCGCCGCCCCGAGCAGTCCGACCTGCTCGAGCGTCGGGTTCGCGTCACCGAGCAGCCCGCCCGGCAGCCACGAGAGCAACCGGACCACCCGTCCGTCGACGGTCGGCGCGAGCGCACCACTCGCGGAGGGGATGAGGCGCTGCACGGGAACGCCGCGATCGAGCGCGCGTTGCATCGCCCCGACCTGCAGGTCGATGAGGTTCGGGTCGTCGGCGGGATGCGCGATCTTGAGCACGAGATCGCCGTCCGCCGTGCGCACCCGGAAGGTGTCGTCGCGCTCGGTGTCGAGTAGCTGGAGGCTCGACGCCGTGACGCCGAACTGGTCGCGGAGCAGCGTGGCGGCGTCGGCAGCGGGCATCCGCTCGAATGGTTCGACGAGGTCGCGCAGGATCCAGTCCACCAGGCAAGCGTATGTCCGCCGAAACCCCCGTGTGTGCTGAAGGACTACTGCCCTATCCTGAGCGCATGTCAGCACCGTTGCGCGTTCTCGCCGCCGTCTCCGCGGTGCTCCTGCTTGCCGGATGCACCCCCGCGACCGTGTCGCCCACGACCACATCCGGCACTCCTGCCGCCACCTCCTCGGCCACGCCCTCGAGCACGCCCACCCCCGCGCCGGAGCCCGAGACCGTCGACGCCGCCGACTACCTCATCGACGGCACTCCCTACGTCGCCGACCAGGACGGCATGTGGAAGGGCCACTATGCGTTCTTCACCGACGACAGCGCGACCGTGCGGTGCGACATCTACATCTTGAGCGGCGACAGCGGCGGCGTGACGTGCGCGACGACGGCCGGCAACCAGGGCCTCGTCACGTACGCCCTTCCCACGGCCACCTGTGGGTCGGGCTCGTCGAACGACATCGACGGCTACTCGGTGGGCATCAACTTCAAGGTCTTCGACTCGGGCAATGCCGGCTTCACGGGCTGCGGTGTCGGCGACTTCTTCGCCACCGCACCCGGCAACGCGCTGCCGACTCCGGTCGTGCTGCACGACAACCAGACCCTGGTGGTCGACACCTCCGCCTACACGTACACGTGCACGGTGGCGGCGGGCGTCGCGACCTGCACCGAGTCGTACACGGGCGCGTCGATCACCTACGGCCTGGGCGCGGCGTCCTTCTCCGGATGATCCGGCCCTAGGCCTGCGTGAGCACGAGCAGGTCTCCGACCTCGCACTCGAGCGCGTCGCACACCGCCCGCAGGGTGGAATACCGGATGGCGCGCGCCCTGTCGTTCTTGAGCACCGACAGGTTGACGACGCTCACCCCGACGAGCTCCGAGAGTCGCGTGAGGGTCATGCCCCTCTCGGCGAGGAGCTCGTCGAGGCGACAGTGGATGCCACTCGGGCCGTCGTCCTCGGTCACACGAGTCCTTCGGTCTCGCGCTGCAGGCGGCCACCGGCGGTGAAGGCGAACGCGAGTGCGCCGAGCGAGGCGATCGCGAAGAGCATCACGGGATCGATCGAGAAGCTCGTGTTGTCGATGGTGCGGTGGGAGAGCGCGCTCGCACCGCCATTGGCGCCCATGGTGGTGAAGAGCCACGTGAGCACCCAGCCGAAGGCGACGGTGAGGGTCGCGGTGCCCACGAGCCCCACCGTGCTGCGGGCGAACGCGCGGCCGGCTATCAGGTTGCGGGTCACGAGACACACGCACACGATGGTGATCACGACGGTCAGGGCGTAGACGATCTCGGCGAGGATGAGCGAGACGAGGGTGATCGCGGGCATGTCGCTCACGAAGATGACGACCTGCTGCGCGATGACGCTCACGGGCGCACCGTCGGGCCCGAGCGGCAGGGTCGCAGCGGTGTCGGCGAACGACGCTGTGACCGGCACATCGCGGTTCGGGGCGATCGCGATGATTCTCAGGACGGCGTGCACGATAGTCCAGATGGCGGCGACCGCGCCGAAGAGTATGGAGGCGAGGAGCGCCGTGCGATCCCAGGGGCTCGGTTTCAGTGTGTCTGTCATCGTCTCTCCTAACGAATATCGATAACATCGATAAACGATACGCTAGATGAGGCGGTCAGGAAACGCAACACCCCTCACGCCCACGGCGAACACCGGACTATTCGGGAGCAAGGCTGGTTACTCTCTCTATATCGGTACTGATTCCTGCCCGGTACCTAAGGAGTAGAAGATGTTCGAAAGATTCACCGACCGAGCTCGTCGTGTCGTCGTCCTGGCCCAGGAAGAGGCCAAGATGCTCAACCACAACTACATCGGCACAGAGCACATCCTGCTCGGCCTCATCCACGAGGGTGAGGGCGTCGCCGCCAAGGCACTCGAGTCACTCAACATCTCCCTCGACGCCGTGCGCGAGCAGGTCCAAGACATCATCGGCCAGGGCCAGCAGCAGCCGACCGGGCACATCCCGTTCACGCCGCGCGCCAAGAAGGTGCTCGAGCTGTCACTGCGCGAGGCGCTGCAGCTCGGCCACAACTACATCGGGACCGAGCACATCCTGCTGGGCCTCATCCGCGAGGGCGAGGGCGTCGCAGCTCAGGTGCTCGTGAAGCTCGGCGCCGACCTCAACCGCGTACGCCAGCAGGTCATCCAGCTGCTCTCGGGCTACCAGGGCAAGGAGGCTGTCGCCGTCGGCGGCAACGACGCCGCGCCCGACAAGGGCAGCCAGATCCTCGACCAGTTCGGTCGCAACCTCACGCAGGCAGCGCGTGACGGCAAGCTCGATCCCGTCATCGGCCGCGAGAAGGAGATGGAGCGGGTCATGCAGATCCTCTCCCGCCGCTCGAAGAACAACCCCGTGCTGATCGGCGAGCCCGGCGTCGGAAAGACCGCCGTGGTCGAGGGCCTCGCTCTCGCCATCGTGCGCGGCGACGTTCCCGAGACCCTCAAGGACAAGCAGCTCTACACGCTCGATCTGGGCAGCCTCATCGCCGGCAGCCGCTACCGCGGTGACTTCGAGGAGCGCCTCAAGAAGGTCACCAAGGAGATCCGCACGCGCGGCGACATCATCACCTTCATCGACGAGATCCACACCCTCGTCGGCGCCGGTGCTGCTGAGGGCGCTATCGACGCGGCGAGCATCCTCAAGCCGCTTCTGGCTCGTGGTGAGCTGCAGACGATCGGTGCGACCACCCTCGACGAGTACCGCAAGCACTTCGAGAAGGATGCCGCGCTCGAGCGTCGCTTCCAGCCCGTGCAGGTGCACGAGCCCTCGCTGCCGCACACCATCAACATCCTCAAGGGCCTGCGCGACAAGTACGAGTCGTTCCACCGCGTCTCCATCACGGATGGCGCGATCGTCGCGGCCGCGAACCTCGCCGACCGCTACGTCGCCGATCGCTTCCTGCCCGACAAGGCCATCGACCTGATCGACGAGGCCGGCGCACGCCTGCGCCTCTCGATCCTCTCGGCCCCGCCCGAGCTTCGCGAGTTCGACGAGAAGATCGCCGCGGTTCGTGCGCAGAAGGAAGGCGCCATCGAGGACCAGGACTTCGAGAAGGCCGCATCCCTGCGCGACGAGGAGAAGAAGCTCCTCGGCGAGCGTCTGCGCCTCGAGAAGCAGTGGAAGTCGGGCGACGTCTCCACCACCGCACAGGTGGACGAGGGGCTCATCGCCGAGGTGCTGGCTGCGGCCACGGGCATCCCCGTGTTCAAGCTCACCGAGGAGGAGTCGTCGCGACTCATCTTCATGGAGAAGGCCCTGCACATGCGCGTCATCGGACAGGAGGAGGCTATCTCGGTTCTCTCCAAGACGATCCGCCGCACGCGCGCCGGACTCAAAGACCCGAAGCGTCCCTCGGGCTCGTTCATCTTCGCCGGCCCCACGGGTGTCGGTAAGACCGAGCTCGCCAAGGCGCTCGCCGAGTTCCTGTTCGACGACGAAGACGCACTGATCTCCCTCGACATGTCGGAGTACGGCGAGAAGCACACGGTCTCGCGACTGTTCGGTGCTCCTCCCGGATTCGTCGGCTTCGAAGAGGGCGGCCAGCTCACCGAGAAGGTGCGCCGCAAGCCGTTCTCCGTTGTGCTGTTCGACGAGATCGAGAAGGCCCACCCCGACATCTTCAACTCGCTCCTCCAGATCCTGGAAGAGGGACGTCTGACCGATGGCCAGGGTCGTGTCGTCGACTTCAAGAACACCGTGATCATCATGACCACGAACCTCGGAACGAAGGACATCACGGGCACGCCCATCGGGTTCACCTCGTCGACCGACACCGCAACCGGGTATGACCGGATGCGCGGCAAGGTCGTCGAGGAACTCAAGAAGCACTTCAAGCCCGAGTTCCTGAACCGTGTCGACGAGACCATCGTCTTCCCGCAGCTCACACAGGACGAACTGCTCCAGATCGTGGACCTGTTCATCAAGCGCCTGAGCGACCGCCTCATGGATCGCGACCTCACCGTGGAGATCACCACTCCCGCGAAGGCTCGCCTGATCCAGGTCGGGTGGGACCCGTCGCTCGGAGCGCGTCCGCTGCGTCGTGCAGTCCAGCACGAGGTCGAGGATGCCCTGAGCGAGAAGATCCTCCACGGCGAGCTGAACGCGGGCGACCACGTGCATGTCGACTTCATCGACGACGCGTTCGTGTTCACCACCTCGCGCCAGGCCGGACTCCCCGAGAAGGAGCCCGAGGCCGTCGAGGCGTAGCAGCCTCCGCTGATCGAGCCTGTCGAGATCCGTCGCACCCAGATGCGGGCAGGGTCTCGGCAGGCTCGCTCCCGTTAAGGTGATGTCATGTTTCGCCGCCCGAACCGCCTGATCATCCCGCAGTACGCGCCGCCACGGGAGGTGAGCCTCGTGGCCGCGGCAGAACTGCTGGGCGAGGGCAGGCGCGCGATCGCCGCTCAGCTCGTGGATCTCGCGGTGCAGAGGGTCATTTCCATCTCACGGTCGCCCGGAGGTCGCAGGCGCTCGGGATTCACGGTGACCCTAGTGGGAGACATCCGAGCGCAAGATCCCGATGAGCGGGCGATCCTCGTCACGCTGTTCGGGGGAGCCGCCACGACCGGGGACTCGTTCACGCTCAAGCCCGGTCGAAACCGCGAGCTCGGGGAGCGACTCCGCAGTCCCCACCGGTGGATCACCGCTCGCCTCGTGGACATGGGCCTCGCCGCCGAGCACAGCCTGTTCTCGAAGTTGTTGACTCCGTGGCGCAAGCAGCCGGTGGTGCCCACCCCTGCCGCGTATCCGGTCATCGACCACCTGTGGGGCCTGCACGATTACATCCGGCTGGCGGAGAAGGATCGCATCGCCTACCTGCAGTCGCCTGACGGAGCCGAGCGCCGCACGGAACCGGGGGAGCTGGAGCGGCTCGTGCTCAACGAGAAGCTCCTCGGGTATGCGGTGCTGTTCGGGCTCGAGAAGCAGTGGATGAAGGAGCTCGATCTCCAGTACCGCGAGCTGCCCGCCGAGTTTCTGGTCGACGCGGGCGATCTGCTGCTGTTGGCCGATCTCGTCGTCCACGGCATCGACATCGCCGACGTGCTCAGCAGCCTCGTGGATGCTGCCGACGTGCTCGACGGCGTAGGGGCATTCTTCGGCGGCCTCGGCGACGTGCTCGGTGGTCTCGATTTCTTCGATTTCGGCTAACGTAACGCTGTGTCGAAGATCACCGTCCGCAGCGCTCGCACGAGCGACATCCCGGCCATCCAGGGGCTCGTCGAGCCTTACGTGCAGGAGCGAATCCTGCTCGGCAAAGACCGCGTCGTGCTCTACGAGGCCGTGCAGGAGTTCCGCGTCGCCGAGACCGACGACGGCACCATCGTCGGCTGCGGCGCCCTCCATGTCATGTGGGAAGACCTCGGCGAGGTCCGCACCCTCGCCGTCGACCGCGCGCACCGCAGCACCGGGGTGGGGCACCTGCTCCTCGAGCGCATCGAGGCGGACGCCTCATCCCTCGGCCTCACCCGCCTGTTCTGCCTCACGTTCGAGACCGGCTTCTTCGGCAGTCACGGCTTCGAGGCCATCGAGGAGAGCATCGTCGAGCCCGACGTCTTCGTGCAGCTGACACTGTCGCCGGATGAGGGCGTCGCCGAGTTCCTCGACCTCTCACGGGTGAAGCAGAACACGCTGGGCAACACCCGGATGCTCAAGCGCCTGTAATGGACCTCTCGCGCGTCTCCATCGGCCTGCCCGGAGCAACACCGCCCGCCGTCATCGAGGCCTTGGCGCCGCAGCTCGAGGCCGCCGGATTCCGCGCCCTCTGGCTGAACGACACTCCGGGCGGCGATTCACTCGCGGGGCTCGCGGTTGCCGCACGCGCGACGTCGACCCTGCTGCTCGGCACGGGGGTGATCCCGGTCGATCGACGGCCGGCGGGGAGCATCCTCGACTCCCTGGGTGACCTGCCGCTCGAGCGCCTGACGCTGGGCATCGGGATCGGCTCCGCGAAGCACGGCCTCGCGCTCGCCGAGCAGTCTCTCGCCGAACTTCGCGCCGGCACATCCGCGCAGCTCGCGCTCGGTGCCCTGGGCCCGAAGATGCGCGCGCTCGGAGCCCGTCTCGCCGACGCCGTGCTGCTCAACTGGCTCACCCCCGAGGCGGCGGCCGCCCAGCGGCTCGCGGAGACCCACACCAGCCTCTATGTGCGTACGGCCCTCGCCCCGGATGCCCTCCCCGCCCTCCGGGAGGAGGCCGCACGGTATGGCAGCTACCCGAGCTACGCCGCGAACTTCGAGCGCATCGGGGCGACCCCCCTGCAGACCACGATCCAGGAGGTGGACGGCATAGCCCCCTACCTCGCGGCGGTCGACGAGCTCGTGCTCCGCGTCATCACGCGCGAACCCACCCTGCGCGAGTACGAGCGGTTCCTGACAACACTGCTCTAGCCCGCGTGCCCTCCGCGCCCTCCGTGCGGGGGCGCTTACCCTGTGGTCATGTCGACGTTCCGCACCCCGGTCGGTCCACAGCCCAGTCGTGTCTACTGGCGCCGGAGGCTCGTGCTGCTCCTGGGTCTTGTGGCCGTGGTCATCATTGTGATCCTCATCGTGGTGAAACCCGGCTCCGGCAACACCGCGGCGCCCAAGCCCCCGGCCGCCTCCAACTCGGCGGGTGCCCCCTCCGGAACCTCGACGAATCCGGCGGACACCGTCGCGTGCGACCCGGCGAAGGTCACCGTGGAGGCCAGCACGGATGCCACGAGCTACGAAGCCGGGGTGAATCCGGTGATCTCCTTCACCCTCAAGAGCCTCATGACCACCCCGTGCGAGCTCTCGGTCGGCACGGACGCCCAGGAGTACAAGGTGACGAGCGGCGACGAACTCATCTGGGACTCGAAGGACTGCCAGACGGACAACACCCCCGCGACGACGGTTCTGATGCCGGGCGTTCCCAAGGCTGGGCCCACCATCACGTGGGACCGCACACGCTCATCCAAAGACACGTGCGACAGCGCGCGAGATCAGGTGATCGCGGGCGGCGCGAGCTACCACCTCTCCGTGACGGTCGGAACTCTCACCTCCACGAACTCACGGCAGTTCCTGCTCTACTGATGCTGTCGCTCGCCGAGGCCCTCGAGGCCCAGGACGCCGTCGCTGTCGCGCTCGCACTGCGCAATGGCACGGTCAAGGTCCCCCTGCTGCCCGTGGAGGGTGAGTCGCAGGTGCGCGTGTTCCGCCGGGGCGACGCGGACAAGTACATGCTCCTGCTGTTCTCGTCCGACGAGACCTACGCGACCATGGTGCCCGAGGAGGACGACCTGCGCACCGCGGACTACGACGCGGCGGCCCTGCTCGACTTCCTCGCGCAGAACGCCGGGGTGCTCGAGGCGGTGTGGTTCGACGTCGCCGGCCCGCACGCGATGCAGGCCACCCCGCAGGATGTGCTCGATGCGCTTCGGCTGGGCCAGTAGCTAGAACACGAAGCGCGTAGCGTCGGTTGGGAACGCCGTCCACGCCATCGCGGTCACGGGGGTGAGCACCCTCAGCCCGCCGCCGTCGTCTCCCGTCCAGGAGTCCGGGCCGGGGGAGTAGCCGTCGCCGTGGTACTTCGTGAATGCTTCGGCGAGCCGGATGCCCAGCTCGCCGTCGGCGCGGGTGGCAGTGCTCTTCCCGTCGACGATGACGGCGCGGAGTCCGTCTTCGAGCGTGAGCGTGCACGCCGGATTCGCCTCAGCGTTGCGGGCGTGCCGCGTGGCGGGGGAGCCGTCGTAGTAGAACTTGTCGTCGAGCCACACACCCCACCGCGGGATGACGTGGGGTCGGCCATCCGGTCGCACCGTCGCCAGCCAGTAATGGTGTGAGCTGATGAGCCGCTGTTCGATCACCTCCCAGTCGAGGAGGCCCTCGTCGGTCTCGGGGAGTCCGTAGCCGTCGGGGAATGTCGGTCGTTCGCGTCGCATGCAGGCACGCTACCGGGCACTACCGACGCCGCACCTGCGCACCGGATGCACCACTCGAGTCGGAGTAAGGTCGAGAGAGTGCCACCAGCTGACGACGGATCCCTGACTCCCCGACAGCGCAAGCGCCTCACCCGGGTCCGCAGCGACAACGCGATGATCGCCACGCTCGCTGCCACCGGCCTCATCGCGGCGTTCATGCAGACCGTCGTTACCCCGATCATCCCCGAGCTGCCGCAGCTGCTGAACACCACGCGCGCCGACGCGTCGTGGGTGCTCACTGCCACTCTCCTAGCCGCGGCCATCTCCACGCCCATCAGTGGACGCCTCGGAGACATGTACGGCAAGCGCCGCCTCATGCTCGTGCTGCTCATCATCATGAGTGCGGGGTCGGTGGTCGCGGCACTCTCGAACGCGCTCATCCCCATGGTCGTCGGGCGGGTGCTGCAGGGTGTCGGGCTGGGAGTGATCGCGCTCGGCATCAGCATCCTGCGTGACGTTGTGCACCCCAAGAACCTCGGCGGAGCCGTCGCCCTCGTAAGCGCGACTCTCGGCGTGGGCGGCGCACTCGGTCTGCCGTTCGCGGCCACGATCGCGCAGTTCCTCGACTGGCACTTCCTCTTCTGGCTCTCGGCAGCGCTGAGTGTGGGCGCTCTGGTGGCGGTGGCCACCATCATCCCCGTCAGCACACTGCGCTCGGGTGGCACCTTCGACCTCGTGGGCGCCGTGGGCCTTGCTGTCGGCCTCGTCGGTATCTTGCTGGCCGTCTCCAAGGGCACCGAGTGGGGCTGGACGAGCCCGCTTACCCTCGGCCTGCTCCTCGGAGGCGTCATAGTGCTGGTCGGATGGGGCATCTTCGAGTTGCGCACGAGCAATCCGCTCGTCGACCTGCGGGTGGCCTCGCGTCGAACCGTGCTGCTCACGAACCTCACATCGATCACCGTGGGAGCCGCGTTCTTCGTCTGCACCGCATCCCTGCCGATCATCCTCGAGTCTCCGGCCGGTGGCGGGGTGGGCCTCGGCCTCGCTCTGATCCCGGCGAGCCTGTGCCTCATGCCGCTCGGTCTCGTGATGTTCTTCCTCTCGCCCGTGGCGGCGCGGCTCTCCGCCGCGCGCGGACCCCGCACAAGCCTCATCCTCGGCGGCATCGTGATCACGATCGGCTTCACCCTCGCCATCTTCTTCCTCGACCAGGTGTGGCACGTGATCCTCGTGTCGACCATCACGGGTATCGGCATCGGGTTCGCCTACGCGGCCATGCCGACGCTCATCATGCGCGCCGTGCCGCCGAGTGAGACCGCGGCGGCCAACGGCCTCAACTCGGTCATGCGCACTCTCGGCTCGACGATCTCGGCGACCATCGTGGGAATCCTCCTGTCGACGCACGTGGCCGTGACGAACGGCATCGGGGTTCCCACTCGGCAGGCCTTCGAGTACGTCTTCATCCTCGGCGCCGGCATCGTGCTCGTGGGCGTGATCATCGCGCTGTTCATTCCGCGCACGTTCGCCAACTACGAGACGTCGAGCATTCCCGTGCAGAGCGCCCCCTGAGAGAATGGCCTCGATGTCTGTTCTCGTGATCCTCAACCGCCCCTCGACGGATGCCCCCGCCCACGCCCCCGGAGGCCCGGCGTTCCGGCTGGCCGACGCCGCCGAGCCTCAGCTGAGCGTGCTCGACCTCGGAGCCACGCGCGGCGATGGGATCTTCGAAACCATCAGTGTGGGTTACGGCAGGCCGCAGGCCCTCGAGCACCACCTCACGCGATTTGCCGCCTCGGCCCGCACGCTCGCCCTCCCCGCCCCCGATCTCGACGCCTGGCGCGAGGCGATCCTCGCCGCGATCGACGCCCTCGAGCCCGCCGACGAGTCCTACGTGAAGACGGTCATGACCCGCGGCATCGAGGGCGACGACAAGCCGACCGGATGGGTCTACGCCACGCACTCGCCCGACAACTCGCGCGTGCGGGTCGAGGGCGTGCGGGTGGTGCTGCTCGACCGCGGATACCGCCACGACATCGAGTCGACGGCGCCGTGGTTGCTCGCCGGCGCTAAAACGCTCAGCTACGCCGTGAACCGTGCGGTGGCCCGTGAGGCCGCCCGTCGCGAGGCCGACGATGTCGTGTTCGTCTCGAGCGACGGCGTGCTGCTCGAGGGCCCCACCTCCACCCTCGTGTTTCGGCGGGGTACCACCCTTCTCACGCCGGGCACGGGCCTTGGCATCCTCGACGGCACCACACAGGCGAACGTGTTCCGCTTCGCCGAAACGCAGGGTCTGCAGACCGGGTTCGAGCTCGCGGGGCCCGACGCCCTTCTCGGTGCGGATGCGGCCTGGCTCGTGTCGAGCGTGCGGCATGCGGCGCCCATCCGCTCGGTCGACGGAACACCGCTCGGCATCGACCACGACTTCACGGCGGCCCTCAACGACTACCTCGGTCGCCTCGAGGATTGACGCGACTTCTGGCCTTGGTGCCGAAGCGCGGTGATTTCTTGCGCGCGCGGTGCAAGCTTCAACCGCGTTCGTAAGGTGCGACCGCGGTTCGCTGCGCACGACGCACGGGCGCCCAGCCGGGAGTTGCCATAACGATGGCGTGTCAATGGGTAGACACGACTTTCTATCGGCTATGAGGTGCGGTTAGTCTTAGGTGGTGGACGACGAGAAATTCGGTGTGCCCGCGGGCTGGTATCCAGACCCGCTGGGGCTACCCCAGCTGCGCTGGTGGGATGCCCAGGCGTGGACCGAGCACACCTCGGAGGCTCGCGCACCTATTGTTGTGCAGCCCGCCGCGCGCGCGGCCTACCACGACGAAGAACTTCCCTCCCGGCGTGAACAGCGCGAACGCGAGCGGATGCTCGCCGCCGACGTTACCGAGGCAGACCTCACGGGCACCCTCTCGGGTGCGGAGCTCACGACCGCCGACGTCACCGCGGCCCACCTGACCGAAGCCGACCTCACCTCCGACGCCGATGTCACCGACGAGGGCGAACTCAGCGCCCTGCCGCTGCTCGCCATGACTTTGCGCGAGCTCGAGCCTCCCCTCGAGGACGATCTCGATCAGGCCACCCCCGGCCCGCGCCGCGCGAGCTCGCACACGAACGCCCTGCCCGCGGCATCCGAGCTCAGTCCTCTCTCCGAGGAGCTCGCCCCGCAGCGCGCCATCAAGTCCATGCAGACCTACACGGGTGCCGTGTGGGCGATCGCCCTCATGCCCGTGTTCCAGCTGGTCGTCGTCTCCGCGATCATTCTGGCGGGCCTCGGCAACAACCTGCCGCTCATCCTCACCATCGTCTTCGCGCCCTACCTCCTCGTGATCGGTTTCGCCGCCTACGACAAGCTCATGCTGCAGGTGTGGGGGCATGAGCGCCCGGCCCGCGCGCGCTGGGCACTGCTCGCCGAGCCCGGCTACCTCATCGCTCGCGCCGTGAGCACGGTGCGCGAGACCGGCAAGGGCTTCGCGCCGCTCGCCGTGTTCGGATCGTCGCTCATTGCGGTCCTCGCGGGCGTGCTCATCCTTCCCGGCATCGTCATCTCGCTGTTCCCCGACAACTTCGCCCACGAGATCGAGCAGTCGGTAACCTCAGACGCGGTCGCTCTCGGTGCCGACCTCACCGTGGAGTGCCCGGCCCCGCCGCTCATCATCGGCGACACGTTGACGTGCGTCGCGACGAAGCCCTCGGGCGCCACCGACTCGATCGTGGTCGCCCTCCAGCGCCAGAACGGCTGGATCGCCTGGCAGGTCCAGGACTGGGGCAACTGGGTTCTGACGGCCCCGTAGCCCTCGCTCTTAGAACTCGGGGATGTCGACCCGGTCGTTCGTCGAGCCCGCGAACGCGAGCCGCACGGCCTCGCGCAGGTGGATGGCCTCGGAGTCGATGACGGTCGAGAACCCGAGGCGCTTAGCCTCGGCGACCCGCTGCTTCGCGTTCGACGCCGCACGGATCTCGCCCGCGAGGCTGATCTCGCCGATCACCGCCTGCGTCACCGGGAACGCCTTGTCTTTGTATGCGCTCGCGATTGCCAGGGCGATGGCGAGGTCAGCCCCCGGCTCGGTGATGCGGATGCCCCCGACCGTCGACACGTACACGTCGAAGCTGCTGAGCGGCAGGCCAGCGCGCCGCTCGAGCACGGCGAGGAGCATCGCGACGCGCGAGCTGTCGACACCGTTGACTACGCGCCGCGGCTGCGGTGCCTGCGACTTGACGATGAGAGCTTGCACCTCGACGGGCAGGGCGCGACGGCCCTCGACCGCGATCGTGACGCACGTGCCGCTCGTGGGCGTGCGCGCGCGTGACAGGAACAGCCCACTCGGGTCGGCGACCTCGGCGATGCCGTCGCCCGTCATCTCGAAGCATCCGACCTCGTCCGTCGGCCCGAAGCGGTTCTTGTGGGCGCGCACGAAGCGCAGCGACGTCTGGCGGTCGCCCTCGAACTGCAGCACGACGTCGACGAGGTGCTCGAGCAAGCGCGGCCCCGCAATGGTGCCGTCTTTCGTGACGTGCCCGACGAGCAGCACGGGCAGGTTGCGATCTTTGCTGACCCGGATGAGCGTCGACGCCACCTCGCGCACCTGCGAGGGCCCGCCCGCGAGCCCGTCGGTGAGGCCGGATGCCACGGTCTGCACCGAGTCGACGATGACGAGCTGCGGCGCCACCTGGTCGATCTGCCCGAGGATCGTGGCGAGGTCGGTTTCGGCGGCGAGGTACAGCGAGGGCTGGAGTGCACCAGTGCGTTCCGCCCGCAGCCGCACCTGGCTCACCGACTCCTCGGCGCTCACGTAGAGCACGCGCTGGCCGGATGCTGCGGCTCGCGACGCGACCTCGAGCAGCAGTGTCGACTTGCCCACGCCCGGCTCACCGCTCAGCAGTATGGCGGCGCCGGGGACGATCCCGCCACCGAGCACGCGGTCGAACTCGGCAATGCCGCTCGGCCAGTAGGCGACGGACTCCGCGCCGATCTCGGTGATGGAGAGTGCACCGCGGGAGGGGGCGACCGCGCTCACGCGGGAGGCGGGAGCTGTCGCATCCACCACCGTGTTCCACTGCTGGCACTCGCCGCAACGACCCACCCATTTGACGCTCGTCCAGCCGCACTCGGTGCAGCGAAATGTCGTGATCGGGCGGGCCATGCGGCAAGCTTAGGCTCGGGCAGCGACACTGAGGTCGAGGAGGCCAGCGTGGTGGAACAGAGGAACCCTTGGCTCATTGTGCTGTGGATTCTCGCGGTGCTACTGATCGCCGCGGGAGGTTTCACACTCACCCAGACGGCGCAGAGCACGGGAGCCGACGTCGTCCCCGTGCTCATACTCCCTGTCGTGTTCGCGGCCCTCGCGCCGTGGCTGCTGGGTGTCGGTCTCGCGGCGCTGGTGGGCGCGGTGTTCGTGCAGGCGATCCGGCGCGAGAGGTGAGGCCCGCGACCGCGCTGCTGCTCGCGGGGCTGGGCGTCACGGTGCTGGGGATGGCGCTGCTGGTGCGCGACGTGGTCGGATACGTGGGGCATCCGGCGGCCGCCTCGAGTACTTCTGGGGTGCGCGTGTTCCGTCTGCCCGACGGCACGCTCGGCGGATTCGACCCGTACGCGGTCGGCTACGAGCCCGTCGTCATCGGCGTGGGACTCGTGCTCGTGGTGGCCGCTGCCCTCATCGGTGCGGTTCAGAGCTCGCGGAGCCTAGCTTCGACGAGCGGCTCGAACGCCGAGGCCCACACGCGGTAGCCGCGGTCGTTCGGGTGGAACAGGTCGCCCGCGAACTGCCGCGTCACGCCCCACAGCCCTTGCCGCTTCGTGCGCGCGTGCAACGGGGCGACGGCGAGACCGCGCTCGGCAGCGGCATCCCGGATGATCCGGTTCGCCACCAGCACGCGCTTCTCGCTCGGCAGGAAGTAGAAGCTCGGCAGGTCGCTCACGATGGCGTGCGGCGGCAGGGCGTCGAAGAGCGTGCGGATGTCGCGGCCGAACCGCGCCGGCTCGAAGCTCGCGATGTCGTTCGCGCCGATGCACACGGTGACGAGGTCGGGGGCGAGCTCCCGAAGCGCCGGCAGCTCGGAGTCGATGGCCATGCGCACCGTCGCCCCGGAGATCCCGAGGTTCACCACCCGGAAACCCTCGAGCTTGCTCGCGAGCATCCCCACGTAACTGTGCGCCGGACGGCTCGCGCCGATGCCCTGCGCCGCCGAGTCGCCGATCGCCACGTACAGCAGTTCGCCCGGCTCGAGTCTGCGCTCGCGCCAGAACTTGGAGTGCACCGGAATGTTGTTCGCCAGGCGCACGCGCCACACGTCCTGGCGCCGTACGAGGTACCGCGTCGACAGGGCGATTCCCGCCGCGGCGACCGCGACGACGACCGCGACGATCACCAAGTCCATCCTTCGACACTAGGTGCCCCGGCGATGTACTAAACTCTCTCCCGGAACCGTGTCCGAGCGGCCGAAGGTGCAACTCTCGAAAAGTTGTGTGGGTGAGAGCCCACCGTGGGTTCAAATCCCACCGGTTCCGCCATTTTGAAAAGCCCGCCTACCCCGTTTTTACTTGGGAAGGCGGGCTTTTTCTAATTCGCCTCGGACTGCCGTGACAACGGTGTGACAACAATCGACTCGATTCGTCGGCGATCAATCGCGTCCGCAACGGCGTCTAGATCGTCTTCGAACAGGTGGGCATATGTGTCTAGGGTCATCGCTGCTGACGCGTGGCCGATCATGCGCTGAACTGCCTTCGGGTTCGCGCCCACGGCGATAGCGAGGCTCGCGGCAGTGTGGCGCAGATCGTGGCGCGTGATCGTGGGGAATGTCGGGTCTGCAGCTTGCGACAGCCGAGTTCCAGCCAACCGCGATGATCAATGGGGACAGCGTCTCGCTCATCATCTCGGGAGTGCCCGTCTACGCGTCGCCCGCCGTTGCTGCGGGGACGATCTGGGGTATCCCGCGACGCACGAGTGTTCTCGTGCTCAGCGGTGACCCCGAGCTGGCGACCAGCGCCGATGCGGGATTCCGCAACGACCTCACCTACGTGCGCGCGACGCTCCGCTCCGGCTTCGCCTTCGTCCGCCCTGGCGCGATCCAGAAGATCACCGTCACCTAGTCGACGACACGAAAGCCGGGGCTCAGTGCGCTGCCACGTCTGAGCCCCGGCACCTCATGGAGAGCCAATGACTTTCGCCACTATCGCCGACGTTTCCGTTTCTCTGATGCGCTCACTCAACGAGAATGAGATGCACTACTCTCCGTCCCTCCTTGCTCGGGCAGAAGCGCTTCTTGTCGCGCTCGTCCCAAATCTTGTCGAGCTGGCGACGGACACCGACCACCGCAACCTCGTCGTCGCTGTAGAAGCCGACATGCTCGCGCGGGTATTTCGCAACCCGGACGGCATCCTCAGCGAGACGAATGGTGATTACACCTATCGGCTCGATCAAGCGGTCGCGTCAGGGCGTCTCATGCCAAGCGACACTGAGCTGGCTACTCTGGGCCGCCGCGCGCACGCCCGTGCCGCCCTCGGAGAGCTGGATGGATATGCACTGCGGAGATTCCCAGCGGACGGCGCACACGCGTTTCTCGCGGGCGGCTGAAGTCTGTCTTACGAGATCGATATGCTCGGGGCCAGTAGGGCCGGCTGCTGAAACTTGGAGGAGCCGTTTGGGTACCAACAAGCGCTATGCCGACCGGCTGGACCGCCAATACGAGAAGCGCACCGACGAAATCATCATGCGCGACTACCAACCGCAGAACCTCAAGACTAGGGAACTCCAGCTCGAGGTCTACGCCCTCACGATTCCGCCGAAGCCGGTGCCGGTCCGCGCATGGGTGCGCTATGGGGAGATCCCCGTGCTTGTCGACGCGTGCGCGGTCAAGTGGACCGAACGTGTCGTCGCGATCCAGTGGGAAACGCCCAACGGCACACACAAAGCGTGGGTGTGGGCGTCCGCGGTTGACAAGCTCGACGCTTGAGCGCGAGTACCCTGACGGCAAATGGCAAATGAACTTGGAATCGGGACGCGCCGCCACGGTGACCTAGTGGACTTCGATCCAGCGACTCCACCGATAACCGCGATGCTCGAACGGACATCCGACGGGATCACGGTTGACATTCGATGGACGAAGTTTGACAGCCCCTACGCGACCTGGTTCGTCGATGCTGACATGCGGGGCCCAGACGCACCCCCGAAAGTCGGCGTACCTGGGCGACTGCTTTTTAGTGACGACCACGGCTCGCTGCTGCTCGTCGGGTGCTGGGCTAACGGCTACCACATCAATTTGGGTGGGCAAGGAGGGGGTAGCGGGCAGATCGCGGCAAACTACGCGGTGCTCGACGTCAGGAAAGACGTCGACTACCGAAGAATTGACGCTCTCAGAGGGCAGATATCGGGTTTACGAAGCTGGTTGGGGGTCAGCAGTATCGAGAGGCACCACGAGTGGGGACCGAAGAACTCCGCCACGATTACCGCTCGATCGGCCGATCCCATCAAGGTGGGCGGGGAACCCGCGCTCACCTTCATACCGACATGGAATCTCAATCCGGAGGAAGACAGCCTCAGCGTAACGAATGAGGTCGTCTGTGAGACCGTTGCAGGGACCTCTGCTAGCTGGCAGGGGCTCAATCAGAAACACCTAGCCATACGCGACCTCTTAGCACTTTCTCAGTGGCGTCCCGAGGTTGCTCGGATTGACTGGGTGCAACGCGCCGACGACCCGTACGTTTCCCATACGGGTGAGGAGCTGCCGATGTGGAAGGCCGTTGTGTCCGCCGACGTCGACGAGGCTCCGCCGCCTGCGCGCTTTCGTCGGCACCTGATCGTGTTTGAAGAGATCGGTATTCCTGGAATGGATCGTTGGTTGCAGCTACGCGACGAGTTTGCCCGAGCACTCGACCCCGTGATTTCTACCCTGTACCTCACCAATGTGAATCCGATAACAACACTCGCTCAGACCGGACCGGGGATCGAGGCGCTGGGCTATCTGCTAATGCGCCGTGATGGCGTCACCAAAAAGATCGCGTCCGAAGCGCCCCTTCGAGCCCGACTTGACCGCATCCTCACCGACGTCGGCATGGTGCTCCCCTTCGATGGGCCGGAGTGGGCGGCTGGCACCGTCACTACCTACAACAGTCTTAAGCACGCCAATCGCGCGGCTCCTTCGTCAATCGACATGATCAACCGCTGGCGCGAGACAGTCCTGGTAATGCGGGCATGGGTTGCGCTCGAGATCGGCACACCGCCCGACGCCCTTGCCGATCGTCTTAGACAAGACGAGCAATCGCACCCGTACGTGATGATCGATGACAGCTAGTACCCCGGCTGCCCCTCCCCCTCTCTACACCGCCCGCTATGCGTATAGCGGCTGACATTTTGTACGGGTATCAAGGCGTCCACAAGACCGAGGCACCTGTGGCCTAATGACCGTTGTGTACCCCATAATGCAGGCATGGGTATCCTGCAGCTAGTCGAGCACGACTCGTCTACGGGGCGGGACTACGAGGCTGTCCCTAATCCTGATGCCCAGCCCACGGCGGCGTTCCGGGACGACCATACTCGGCCAGTGTTATGGGGTTCGAGCGACTTGCTCGATGTTGCGATCAAGCTTCGCGAACAAGGATTTTACTCGGTTGACCTGACCCTTTCGGATGAGCACCTCAGCCCTCTCCCCGACAGTGAGACTGCGGATATCAAAGAAGATCTACTTGAGCATCTGAATAAGGACACCGACGCGGACGCTCTCAGCGAGCGCCTCGACTACCTGGTCCTCGCCGTAACAGTTCGGCGGAAGGGTCTCGGAGCGTTCCGAATTTTTCAGAACGGCGGGATTCAGATACTCCCTTCTTCTAACCAAGAGGGCTTCTTGCATTCACTCCGTCAGGCGATAAGTGCCACGGGATAAGGCAGCTTGGATTGAGAAGGCTTGGTACACCCTTGAACTGGCTGCCTCAGTGGGTCTGTTCTACCTGGGCATTTGGATCGCAACCCTGCTCCCTGACGCCGGAATTCTCAAGTGGTTCATTGCTGTCGCGCTGTCTCTTGCTGCTGGCGCCTTTCTTCCTAGCCTTGTTTTCGGTCGCCCGCAGCTAAAACTAAAGTGGCGCATCGACGGAATTGACGTGGATTCAGGAAGGCCGATGGTCGACCTTTCGCGTGTACGGGTCGGGGGCACCGAACCCGAGATTGCCTTCGCCGTCGAACTCACCTCGAAGTACAACTCATTCTTGGGCTACATGCTTCTGCGTTCCGTGGTTAAGAAGAAACTTTTCGTGTTCGTGGAAGCGACGCCACCTGGGATCGTCGCAATCAAGCGGCAGAAGGGTTCTCCGAATGCGACGGTTCACCTCGACGCGGGCGTGGAGTCCATCCGGCTGGGCTTGACCGAGCCGGGGCACAACTTGAGCCACTCGCGATTTGTCGGGTCGTTTGTCCCGCAGCTCATTGGCGGGGGTGTGGACGATCTAAACCTGTCTGCTCGACTCTTTGATAGTGACAAATCCACGCGATCGCGGGCTGCGGGTGTAGTTTGTGGCATCGTCGGGGTAAAAGTCAGGAGTTAGTTTGGGAATCCTTTCGAGCGGGCAACTAGGCGTTCGTCCATTCCGAATTCACTTCTCGGGTTCCCTCGATGACATAGCGAATGCTGCTTCCGCGCAGAAGCGTCGATACTCACCCACTGGCTCAAATGTGCGCGACGGGTGGGGTGGTGTCCACGATGACTTTGAGGTTCTGGGGCTATCTCCGACGATCGATTTCGTCGTTGGCGCTCCTACCTTTGCACCTAGTGACGGCGTAATGCCGAGGCGGCTACGGATGCGGTTCTATTGGATAACCTCGAATTCGCGGGCGAAGCGTCAGTTCGGCGCAGCGGCCGATTTCCGACTCACCTCCGTTCTTAACGCAGCCGACGTCTCGCTTTTTGACTCGCCCACGGGGATTACGGGGCTGATTACTGTTCGTCAACCCGCGGCGTTCAAGTTTGTTGCAGACACTTTGCGTGTCCTCGTTCGGACGATCGACGGCGCTGGTCGGCTCGAAGTTGACAAGTTGAGCGAGTCATTGTCCGAGGACTTCTTTCTCTGGCTTCTTTATCGCCTTCAGGGGGACACGCAGTTGAACGCGAACCTTAAGTTGGTCGCTGTGCACGAGATGTCTTCGCGTGATCGTCAATTGCGGGGGGCACGATTCCAGGATGAGGCAACGGTCGACCGCCTCGAACTTGCCGCACTGATCGCGAAGGGTACAGTCGGGTTCGGCCCCGCAAAAGTGGGGATAGACGCCAACCTCCCTGATGCCGCGTTCGAGCTCGAACTCCATCGGGATGGCGGCTTCCAAGCGTTCCGTAGCACGGTCTATACCAACCTGAATCTTGACGGCGCGCAGCTGGGCGAGCGCATGATGGACGACTTGTGGGTGTCGGTCTTGCCTGAACTTCGTAAGGCCCACGCTGACGACACAACTTGGGCCGCGACCGGGAGAACGACGCTCCGCGCTTCAGCCAAGGATCAAGTGAAAACGGATCTTTCGCTATAGATGCATGACAACCACGTGACAACAACCAGGACGATTCCAACCCCCGAGAACGCGACGCCACAGATCTAATTCGCCATGATCTGGGGGATTGTAAGCTCGTCGTCGGCGGATCGGCATTGGTGCAGAGAGTTCAAATCCCACCGGTTCCGCCACGAAACTGCCCCAAAATCCTAGCGATTCTGGGGCATTTTTGTTCTCCAGTGGGTTGAAACCCTACAGAATCCCTACACCTGTTCTCGGGCGCATCAATCGCGAAGCTGGCCGCGGTGTGCCGAAGGTCGTGGGCGGCGTCTTGAGGAGCGGCTCGGCCTTCGAGGCTCAGGTCGACGCACTCTTGGCGACCGACGCCTCTGAGGTGCTCGCTGTCACCACTGTGCTGGTCGACCCGGCTTCGAACGGGAACACGATCCTGGATTCGGGGAGCGACGCGCAGGTCGTCGTCGACCGCGCGACGAACGCTTTCCGCGCCCTGCCGGTGATCGGCGGCTAGGTCTCGTGGGTAGCAGCTAAGCGCCCGGCTGGTCGAACACGTAGAACACGTTTCCGCCGGTGGCCCGGAACCCGGCGACAGCGCCGCCGGGGATGTCGTACCTCTCGATCACGGTCACGACATCGGGGTGCTCGGCGATCCACGCCGTGAGGCTGTCGACGAGGAACATCGGGCCGGCCGGCTCATCCGTGATCGACACCATGTACTGGGCGTCGCGACCGGGCAGCCAGAACGCGACGGTGTCGTCACCCTCACGCCACGCCTCCTCGAGCCCGAGCTCGTCCCGGTAGAACTCGATGGCGGGCCCGAGGTCGGCAACGGGCTGCAAGAGGAACGTGAGCTTCATGAAGTCTCCTTGGCGTAATCACGTTACGGTAATTAGATTCTCACTATAATCGGACTGTGCAAGCTTGGCTACCCGTTCCGGGAACCACCACAGGGCGGCTCGTCGAAGCCGCGCTCGGGCTGTTCGGCGAGCTGGGCTACGCGGGCGTGGGCGTCACCGAGATCGCCGAACGAGCAGGGGTGACGACCGGATCGCTCTACCACCACTTCGGCAGCAAGGCAGCCCTCTATGCCCTCGTGCGCACCGACGTGGAACAGCGCGTGCTCGACCGGCTCGAGGGTGCGGCATCCGTGCGTGCGGGGGAAGGTGGGGTCGATCTGGCGGCCGTCCTCATCGTGGGCTTCGACTACCTCGTGCGTAGCGGCTACGCACGCCTCCTCGCGGAAACCCTGCCCGAGCAGTCGGACCCTGCAGCACCCGACCGCATCGAGCAGCTGATCACGCGCGTGGCGGGCAGTGACGGCACGCCTCTCGGCACCCTGGTTGCCGCGGCGTGGCGCGCCGCCCTGTGGCACGCGAGCACCACGCCGGATGCCCAGGGTGCACGCGCTGCGCTGGAACAGCTGCTCAGCCCCCGCGCCTAGGGCTGCACAATCCGCTGACGCGCAGGGCTCGTAGCGCACTACGATCACCGCATGGGGTCGACGTCGGATCTGTTCGAGATCGTCGTTCGCGCGGCAGCAGCGGATGCGCAGGGAGCGCGCGAGTTCGGCGAGGAGCTGCTCTCGGAGGGGGAGGCGGATCCGGCGTTCCAGGCACGGGTCTTGGCGATGCTCGCTTTCACCGAGTTCTCGGATGCTGACTACGCCGAAGCCGTGGTGATCTCGGAGCGCGCTCTCGCCGTGGCGCGCACGGACGGCGGGTTCGAGCCCACGATCTACGCGCTCGCGATGCGGCTGCTCGCCAGCACGGGAACGATGTGGGCGGGCGCGGCGGCCGACGTGGATCATTTCGCGAACGTGTGGGAGCTGCGCGAGCGGCTCAGCGAGCTGGAGCCCAGTTCGCGAGTCCTCGCCGGTCACCTTCTCGTCGAGGGCGTGTTGTCGACCGGTCGGATGTTGGAGGCGATGGAGCTCCTCGAGATGATGGAGGGGGCGAGCGCGTTGCGCCCTGAGCACGAGCGGGCGCGGCATCCGCACCTGCCCTTCCTGCAGCTTCAGTCGGCGAGGGTCTTGTACTTCCAGGGCCGTATCGAGGAGGCGCTCCCGATAGTCGAGTCCGTGGTGTCGCAGGCACGCGAGGCCGGTGACGTGCTGTGGGAGTCTTTGGCGCAGGGTTACCTGGGCATGATCGCCGCGCACCAGCTCGAGAATGAGAAGGCGCGGCAGTACATCGCGGTCGCGATCTCGCCCTTCCCCGAACCGCGCGGCTACCTGGGCGCGGCCGTGTACGCACTCGCCGCCTACGCGCACGTGGCGATCGGCGATACCGTTCGTGCCACGGAGCTCGCTGTCCTGGCGGGTGGCGATGAGGATCTCTCTCGGCTTCAGATCGGCGACCGTGCGCTCGTGTTCGAGCTGCTCGTCACCGATGCCCTGACGCGGGATGACCTCGCGACGGCGCAGGAGTGGGGCGGTCGCAGCCTCTCGATAGCCGCGCATCCGGCTGCGGCTCCGATCGTCGAGCAGTTGCTCGCGCGAATCGATCTCGCGCGAGGGGAGGGCGCATCGAGCGCCGAGCGCGCGGCCGTGGCTGCGGCGCGTGCGCGGCTGACCGGGCGCTATCTGGATGCCGCGAGGTCCGATCTGCTCAGGGCGCGGGCCCTCGCCGCATCCGGTCTCAGCGAGTCAGCCGTGCGCGAGCTGACGTCGTTCGTGCGAGACACGAGCGGCCGGGGGATGTATTACTTCAGCAGCGCGGGATCCGCCGAGCTGCGCCGTCTCGGCCGTCGGTCGAGGCCGCTGCGCGGAAGGGGGTGGGCCGCCCTGTCCGAGAGGGAGCGCCAGATTGCGGTGCTGGCGGCCGAAGGGTTCACCAACAAAGTCATCGGAAGTACGCTCTTCCTGTCCGAGCGCACAGTGCAGTCGCACCTCTCGCGCGTGCTGGCGGCGCTGGGAGTCACGTCGCGCGCGGCCCTGCCCTCCCGCGTCGTGCAAAACCGTCTCGGCCGTCCTCAAGACGATCTGGCTCCGTTGAGCCCCCGGCAGCGGCAGGTTGCCGAGCTCATCGCGCGGGGCGCCACGAACCAGATGATCTCCGTCGAACTCTCCATCGCGGTGAAGACGGTCGAGAAGCACGTCGGGGAGATTTTCCTACGCTGGGATCTCACCACGCGCACCGGGGTGGCGAACGCTGTTCTCGCCGAGAGCGACAGAGCGCAGTCCGCGGAGGAACAGAGGAAAGCGGAGGAGCAGAAGAAAGTAACGCCGGAAGCCGCCCGGGGTGGATCAGGTGAATCGGGCGGCATCCAGCAGTAACAAACAGATCACGGATCGCTGCAACACAGAAGATGGTTAGGGGGTGGGGTCGGGGTGAGTTCGATCGATTAGCCTGTATGAAGTCGTTTCACAGTCGAGGTTCCTATGCTGGGAACACGCCATGGCACGGCGTGAACGGGGGTTCTAGGTGGGCGCGAGGGACGGTAAATCCGGATCGCCCCACTGGCAGAAGCTGCACGACAACCCTTACGGTTTTGTCCCGGATGAGGCGGACACCACCGAGTACGGGTACGGACTGGCCTCGTTCGCCCTGTACCTGACCGGCCGGGCGACTGCGGGGGAGCTCCTGCAGCGGCTCACCTCGGCGAAGGGACGGCTCAGCCCCCCGTCCGACCCGCTGTTCCGGGCGCGGTTGGGCCTCATCCGAACCCGTGCACTCCGTGCGATGGGTGACGTCGACGGATGGACCACAGCCATCGCCGAAGCCCGCACGAGCGCGGCGGCGATAGCCGATGTAGCGCAGAGCCTGCAGGTCGGCGCCGAACTCGAGTTGGAGGGCGGCCTCGCGGCGCTCGCGCGCGGGAGGATCGAGGCGGCGGATACCCACCTGCGTCGCGCACGTGATTTCGGAGTCGCGGAGTTCTCCCGGAGCGCTCGCCGCGCGTTGTGGGTCGCCCTTGCCCTCACCTCCTACGTGCGCGAGGAACTCGTCGACGTCGATGACTGCCTTCGGCGCGCCGACGCCGAGAACTACTCGACGGCCGCCCCGGACCCGCTGGAGCACATCGTGCGCCTCTTGGTCGCGACGGAGCGAGGCCGGGTGGACGACGGCGTGCGGGCCCGCCAGGCACTGGACGACGTTGACGACTCCTCCCACTGGGTCTCGCTCGCGACGGCAGCCCAGGGCTACTTCTCCGCGCGGGAGGCGCGCTATGCGCAGGGCCTCGAGCTGTTCGACCGCGCACTCCGCGACCCGCTCCTGCGCGAGCCCGGCAGCTACTGGGCGGGCTGGCTCAACCTCATCCGTGCGTTCCTTCTCATGAAGCTGGACAGCCAGGAGGAGGGATGGGCCCTGCTGAACAGCGTCGTACCCGACGAGAAGCACGCCCTGTGCCCGAACCGGGAGATCGCCGCCTTCAAGCTGAGGCTCGGTGACGTGAGGGGCGCCGAGGCACAGGTGCAGGCGTGCGAACTGCTCGGCCCCCTGCACGCCCCGAGGTCACTAGCCGGGGTGCGCTGGGTGCGTGCCGCGATCGACAGCCTGGCATCGAGGGTCGCGCAGTCGGACGCGAACGCCGACCTCGCCCTCCTCTCGATGGCACGGAATGACTCGCTCGCGCCCCTGGCCTTCGTGCCGCGCAGTGTCGGCCTCGAGCTGTGCGCCCGCGCACGGACGAGGGAGATGCCCGTTGCCGAACTGCTGGACCGGGCGGACGAGTACTACTCGACGTCGGGGAGCGAACTCCGAGTGCTCACGCCGCGCGAGCTCGAGGTGCTCGCTCTGCTCGGGTCTGACGTGAGTCTCGCCAGCATCGCCGAGACCCTGTTCATCTCCCAGAACACGCTCAAGACGCACACCCTGAGCCTCTACTCGAAGCTCGGCATCCGCAGCAGGAGTGAGGCCGCCCAGCGCGCGCAGTGGCTGCGCCCCACCTGATCGCGCGACTAACGTAGCGGTGTGAGCAAGCGATCCGAGCGCGTGAAGGCGGTGGCGGAGCACCTGCTGTCGCGGCCGGTTCTCATCGACGGTGATGCCGGGGAACTCGTGGCGCAGCTCACCCAGAATGCCGCGGCATCCGGAGTGCGTGTGACCACCTTCGCGAACTGGGTGGAGGAGAAGGCCGAGCAGGCGCGCGTCGTCGTGCTCGCCGTCGAGGGGCACGGCCGCCGCTCGTCGTTCACGCGCGCCGCCGAGATGCTCAGGAACCTCGAGCCGGGCATCGCGAGCGACGCCGTGCGCATCGTGATCGTGCAGAGTGGGCGCTCGCGGGCAACGCCGCCCCGGCTGCAGCGCAGGCTTGCCGACGAGATCCTCTTTCAGGTGGCGCTCGCGTTTCCGACGCTGCAGCAGCCGACGTGGCGCTCTTTCAAGCTGCGTCTCGGGCTCACGGCACTCGATGCCGCGGGCCTGCGCATCCTGCGGTTCGGCTAGGCGGGCGTGGCCGCCGAGATTCGGTGGATGCCCACCCCCACCACCCCGCACGCCCTCGCCATCCTCCCGCCCCCTGAGCAACAGCGGTTCGCGCGCACGGCGCCACCCCACCAGCTGTCTTTCCTGGGCGGACGGTTGCTGCTGCGTCGCCTCGCGGGGGAGCTGCTCGACGTCCGCCCCGAAGACGTGGTGATCGAGGCGGTGTGCGCCGACTGCGGCGGGGACCACGGTCGCCCGGCGTTGCCGGGCACGGGGCTCGACGTGAGCCTGTCGCATGCAGGGGGGTTCATCGTGGCTGCGGCGGCGTGGCACTGCGCGGTCGGCGTGGACGTTGAGGGGGCGCATCCGGCCGCGGCGCGGCTCGAGGCGATAGGCGAGCTGACGGGCGTCGCGTCGGTGCGGCACTGGACTCGCGTGGAGGCCGTGCTGAAGGCCGATGGCCGGGGGCTGCGGGTCGACCCGCGGGAGGTCGAGATCGCGGGCGGGGTAGGAACACTTCAGGGCGTCGAGTACTCGCTCACCGACCTCGAGCACGCCGATGTCGTCGGAACTCTCGCGGTCAGGGCAGGCGCGGCAGCGCGGTAGCGAACAGCCACGCGTCGAAGAGGGCGTCGAGCGGCGTCGAGGAGAGCCTGCCGGCTAGCGCACGGAAGTCGTCCGTCGTGGCCGTGCCGTGCCTGTGCTGCGCGCACCACCCCCGCAGCAGGTCGAAGAACGCGTCGTCGCCGAGGGTGCTGCGCACCGCGTGCAGGGTGAGCGCCCCGCGCTTGTAGACGCGGTCGTCGAACATGAGGGCTGCCCCCGGATCACCCACCACGATGTCGAGCGGGAGGCCGCTGAGATGCCGGCGGAACTGCCGCGCCATCGTGTCGGCGGAAGGCCCGCCGTTGTGCTCGGACCACAGCCACTCGGAGTAGCACGCGAAGCCCTCGTTGAGCCAGATGTCTTTCCAGTCCGCAAGGCCCACGCTGTTGCCGAACCACTGGTGGGCGAGCTCGTGCGCGACGAGCCGCTGAGCGCCGCCGTGGCCGTCAGCGTGGTTCGCGCCGAACGTCGCGAGCCCCTGCGACTCGAGGGGGATCTCCAGGTCGTCGGCCGTGATCACGACCGTGTAGCCGTCGAACGGATACGGCCCGAACTTCTCCTGGAAGAGCGCCATCATGGGCTCGAGCGCGGCGAAGTCGGCGAGTACGCGCGCCTCGAGGGGCTTCGGGTACGCGAGCGTTCCGGGCACACCGTCGAAGGTCGTGGGCCGGAGTTCGTAGCGGCCGATCTGCAGGGTCGCGAGGTAGGTGGCCGTCGGCTCCGGCTGCACGTAGTGCCAGTGCCCGCGGCCCGACACCACGCGGTGCTCGGCGAGTGATCCGTTGCACACCACGGTGTAGGCCTGCTCGGCGGCGACCCGGATGCTGTAGCTCGCCTTGTCCGCGACGTCGTCGTTGCACGGGAACCACGTCGGGGCGCCCGAGGGCTGGGCGGCGACGAGTACGCCATCCTCGAGCTCCTCCCATCCCACCGGACCCCACGTGCTGGGGCGGGGGAGGGGGGATCCGGCGTAGTCGATAGTGAGGGTGAACTGCGTGCCGGGCGCGATGGGGTTCGTGGGCACCACGGTGAGCTTGTTGGCCGTCTGTGTGAAGCGGATACCTCGGGCGCCGGGCATCCGCACCTTGCTGACGTTCAGGCGAGAAAGGTCGAGCACGACCTTCGCGAGGGTCGCCGTGCTGGTCGCGATGATCGTGGCGGTGCCCTCGAGGCGATTGGTGGCGACGCGATAGCGCAGGTCGAGGTCGTACGAATCGACGCCGTAGCCGGTGTTACCGCTGCCGGGGATGTACTTCGCGCTCGCCGCTTTGGCGGGCACTATGACCTCGTGGCGTGGTAGTCGGCGAACCGCACCTCGCGCCACGGTCCGATGGGATTGCCGCTCCAGCGGCTGCCGACGGGCACGAGCTCGCCGCGCATGACGAGCGAGGCCGGTCCCACGGTGCCGTGCTCGGCGATGCGGGCGGCGGGCAGGATGACGCTGTGCGGGCCGAGGGTTGCCCCGGCATCGAGCGTCACGGTGTCCATGCTCATGATTCGATCATGGAAGAGGTGTGTTTGCACAACGCAGCCGCGGTTGACCGTCGATCCGTCACCCAACCAGGCGAGATCGGCCTCGGGAAGCCAGTAGGTTTCGCACCACACCCCGGTGCCGATATGCGCACCGAGGCTGCGCAGCCACACGCCCAGCGCGGGGCTTCCCGTTGCCGCCTGGGCAAACCACGGTGCCGCGACCATCTCGATGAACGTGTCTGCAACCTCCGAGCGCCACACGAACGACGACCAGAGCGGATGCTCGCCCGCACGGATCCGCCCGGCGATGCCCCACTTCGCGGCGGTGCTGATGAGGGCCGCCACGGCACCGGCGGCGAGCATCACGATGCCGCTCAGCAGCGCGGCCACGAGTGGGCCGAACGCCGTCGCGAGGGCCGCAAGGGTGAACCCCACGCCGAGGCCGATCGCGCACGTGACGACGACAGGCACGATGCGCCCGAGTTCCCACAGGATGCGGGCGAGGCGCAGCCCCGCGTGGGGACGGAACGTGCGGGCCTCATCGGCTGCCGCGACGGTGCGCCGCAACCGTACTGAGGGCGAGCCGAGCCACGATGAGCCCGCCTTCGACTTGCGCGGCGCCGACGAGAGCACGGCCACGAGGGCGTCCTTCGGGATGGTGTGGCCGCCCGCCGCCATGCCCGAGTTGCCGAGGAACGCGCGCTTGCCGATCTCCGTCTCGCTCACGCGCAGCCAGCCGCCGCCGAGCTCGTACGAGCCGACCATCGTGTCGTCGGCTAGGAATGCCCCGTCGCGGATGGTCGTGAGCGACGGCACGAGCAGCACGGTTGACGCCTCGACATCACGCCCGACCTTCGCCCCGAGCAGGCGCAGCCACACCGGGGTGAAGAGGCTCGCGTAGAACGGGAACAGCACCACGCGCGAGAGGTCGAGGATGCGCTCGATGCTCCACACCTGCCAGCCCGTGCGGCTGCGCACGGCGTGGGTTCCGGGCCGGATGCCGAGGCTCAGCAGCCGCACGGCGAGCACGACGAGCAGCGCGAGCACGAAACCCGCGAGCAGAGTCGCCGGCACGATCGTCGCGAGCGCGCCGCCCATCGCCGCACCGAGGTCGTCCGTATAGCGGATGCCATTGGCGATCACCGTCGCGCCAGCTACGAGCGCGAGCACGGGCAGCAGGGAGAGGGCGACGGATGAGGCACCGTAGGCCACGAGCCAGCGGCGGCCGCGCGGCGGGCGCTGCTCGGGCCACCACGCGCGGCTTCTGCCCTCGCGTTGGGCGGGGGATCCTGCCCACAGCTGTCCGGCGGGAACTCGCCCGAACACGGCAGACCCCGGCGCGACCTCCGCGTGCTTTCCCACGCGCGTGCCCGGCAGGAGCGTGCTGCGGGCTCCGATGGAGCTGTGGGCGCCGATCCGGATGGCCCCCAGCCGCAGGATGTCGCCGTCGATCCAGTACCCCGAGAGGTCGACCTCGGGCTCGATCGAGGCGCCGAACCCGACGGTGAGCATGCCCGTGATGGGCGGGAGGGTGTGCAGGTCGACCTCGTGGTCGATCTTCGCGCCGAGGGCACGGGCGTAGTACGTGATCCAGGGTGCGCCCGCGAGACTCACGGCTCCCACGAGCTGCGCGGCCTGTTCCGCGAGCCACAGGCGCAGGTGCACCTGGCCGCCGCGCGGGTAGTCGCCCGGCCTCAGCCCGACCAGCAGGATCCTCGCGCAGACCACGGCGATGGCCATCCGGCCGAAGGGGGTCACGAACAGGATGAGGGCCGGGATGAGCACCCACAGTGGCACGGTCGGGATGATCTCGAATCCGCCGAGGGGCCGCAGGAGCGCGCCCGCGGTGAGCACGTACACCAGCCAGCGCACACCGCTGAGGACGTACAGCGGGATGCCGAGGATGGTCTGCAGCCACTGCATCCGGCGCGGTGTCGGTGTGACGCGGTGGAAGTCGGCCGCGGCCGGCGCGGTCGTGCCGATGCGCGCGGCGAGGGCGTCGGCCATGGCCCCGAGCCGCGGGTGCGTGTACACCTCGGCCACGGTGAACTCCGGGTCGAACTCGCGGATGCGCGCCACCAACTGTGCGGCAGCGAGCGACCCGCCACCGAGGTCGAAGAAGTTCGCCGACGCGTCGCTCACGGGAATGCCGAGCACCGTCTGCCACTGCTGCGCGAGGCGCTCGAGGTCGGGATCGAGCCCGCCCTCGTCGCCCGTGGCGTCGGCGAGCGGCCACGGCAGGGCGGCCCTGTCGATCTTGCCGGAGGTGCGCGTGGGCAGCTCGTCGACGATCGCCAGAAGGGGCACGAGGGCTGCCGGCAGCTGCGAGCGCAGGGCTGCCATCGCTGCGCCGCGGTCGAACGATGCGGCGTCGGCGAGCGCGAGGTACCCCACGAGCACCTGGTTGCCGGATGCGGTCTCCCGCACGGCAGCGGCAGCCCCCGAGACGCCCGGCAGATCCTGCAGGGCAGACTCGATCTCGCCCAGCTCGATGCGCCGCCCGCCCACCTTCACCTGGTCGTCCGCGCGGCCCTGGAACACGAGCCCGGCCTCCTCGAAGCGCACGAGGTCGCCGCTGCGGTAGGCGCGCTGCCAGCCGAGCTGCTCGTGCGGCGCGTATTTCTCGGCGTCCTTCGCGGGGTCGAGGTAGCGCGCGAGACCGACCCCGCCGATGATGAGCTCGCCCACCTCGCCTTCGGCGACGCGCTCGCCATCCGCGCCGACGACGGCGAGCTGCCATCCGTCGAGGGGCAGGCCGATGCGCACGGGATCGGAGCCGTCGAGGAGGGCCGCGCACGCGACGACGGTCGCCTCGGTGGGGCCGTAGGTGTTCCAGACCTCGCGGCCGTCGACAGCGAGGCGCGCGGCGAGCTCGGGCGGGCAGGCCTCGCCGCCGAAGATCAGCAGGCGCACGTTCTCGAGTGATTCGGCCGGCCACAGGGAGGCGAGCGTGGGGACGGTCGAGACGACGGTGATGCCGCGCGCGGTGAGCCACGGGCCGAGGTCCATGCCGCTGCGCACGAGCGAGCGCGGTGCCGGCACGAGGCACGCGCCGTTGCGCCACGCGAGCCACATCTCCTCGCACGACGCGTCGAAGGCGACGGAGAGGCCAGCGAGTACGCGGTCGTCGGGGCCGATGGGGTCCGTCGCGAGGAAGAGCCGTGCTTCGGCGTCGACGAACGCGGCGGCCGAGCGGTGGCTCACGGCCACACCCTTGGGCGTTCCGGTCGAGCCCGAGGTGAAGATCACCCACGCGTCGTCCTCGACGCTCGGGGGCTCGAGCGCGGGGTTGGACGAAGTACTGGGGTGCGGGGGCCGGCCGTCGAACAGTCCGTCGCTGAAGACGACGCTGAGGTCGGCGCTCGCCGCGGTGTACGCGCCGCTGCCCGTGATGATGCCCGTGACCCCGGCCTCCCCGAAGACCAGCTGGGCGCGCTCATCCGGGTCGTCCGCGTCGACGGGGACATAGGCCGCGCCCGCGGCGATGATGCCGAGGATCGAGATGTAGAGCTCGCGGGTTCCGGAGGGCATCCGCACGCCCACGCGGTCGCCGCGCCGCACCCCCGCGGCCCGCAGCCGCGCCGCCGTGGCCAGCACTCGCGCCATGAGCTCGCGATAGCTCAGTGCACCCGAGCCATCATCGAGGGCTGAGGCCTCCGGATGCCGCGCCGTGGTGTCGCGCAGGACGTCGAGAAGGGTGCGGGGTGCTGCCGCTCGTTCCAGGGCGTCGAGGACGAACTGGGGCGAGTCGGAGAGGTGCACTCTGGCATCCTCCCTGCTGCTGCCAAACAGCAGATGAACAGATCGCTAGTCGGCGGCCTTGACGAGCTTCTTGAGACGCTTCTTGGCGGCCCGCTCGGTGAGTACCGAGAGGTAGTCGCGCACGGGCCGACCCGCGAGGGCCTCGTACTCCTCGCGCACCACGTCGTCGATGATCGTGCGCGAGATGTCGGTGTTCTTCTCGCTCAGCTTGTCGGCGACCTGCGCCATGACCTCAGCGTCGCTCAATTCCGTCGTCATGGCTTGAGCTTCGTCCTGTTCGGTGCCCGACGCAGCATGATCGCCCCGATTCTCAGGAAGTGTTTACTTGAGCTTCGCGAGCAGCTCGGCCTTGGTCATCCGGGAATAGCCCTGCAGACCGACCTCGCGGGCGCGGCCTCGGAGGGCCACGACCGACCAGTCGGCGGTCGGTGCGCCCAGCAGCGAGGGCGCGGCGGCGGGCGTGGTTTTGGGCGTCGCGACGGGCGCGGGCTTCACGACGGGCGCGGTCTCGGTGACGGTCGCGACGACGCTCTTCGCCGCCTTCTTGGCCTTGTCGGCGTCTTTCTTGGCGCGCTTCTTGGCCTTCGCTGCAGCCTCCTTGGCGGCTTCCTTCGCCTTCGCCGCAGCCTTCTTGGCCTGCTTCTTCGCCTTGTCGGCGGCGGCCTTCTCGTCCTTGCGCAGCTTCTTGGCGGCGGCCTTGGCCTTCTTCGCGGCCTTCTCGTCCTTGTCGCTCTTCTTGTCGGACTTCTTCGCCATGGTGTTTCTCCCCACGTTCGGCCTGTGCCTCATCGTTGTATGTGCGATCCTACGCGGCCACATTCTGCGGCACCCGTGCGAGCGGGAGGGCAACCGGGGATGACGCGCACGCGGCGAGCGGGTTAACCAGTGCGCTACTCACCCTCGGGTGCGAGCGCCTCCTTGGGGAGCTTGCGCACCTTGCGCCGACGGGGTCGGCGCTCGGGAACCATCCCGCGCATCTCCTCCAGCTTGCCGAAGCACAGCAGGCGGTCGCCGGCCTCGAGGATGGTGCCGCGCTTGGGGTTCGGGATCACCGTCGTGCCGCGGTGCAGCGTGAGCACCGTGATGTCGCGCTCGCGCAGGCCGGAGTCGCCGAGGGGTGTGCCCACGAGGTCGGCGTTGGTGTAGACGACGATCTCGGCGACGCCGTAGCCGCTCGAGACGCTCAGGCGCTGGCGCACGTCGATGTCGGGGAAGGCGACGCGGTCGGCGATGTGGTCGATAATGGCGCCCGCGATGTCGAGGCGCGTGGCGGTCTCGATCCCCTCGAGGCCGGGGGAGGAGTTGACCTCCATGACGAGCGGCCCGTCATCGCCCTCCAGCATGTCGACGCCCGCGACCTTGAGGCCCATGATCTGGGCTGAGCGCACCGCCGCCTGCTCGTACTCGGGAGTGATCTCGACGGCCTCCACCGACCCGCCGCGGTGCACGTTCGACCGGAACTCGTCGCCCTTCGCGGTGCGGCGCATGGCGGCGACGACCCGGTCTCCCACGACGAGCGCGCGGATGTCGCGCCCGCGGCTCTCGCGCACGAAATGCTGGATCAGCACGTTCTGGTTGGTCGACTGCAGCGTCTCGATGATCGCCTCGGCGACCTTCACCTCGGGGGCGAGGATCACTCCGATGCCCTGGGTTCCCTCGAGCAGCTTGATGACGACGGGAGCGCCGCCCACCCTGTCGATGGCAGCGCGCACGTCTGCGCGGTTACGCACGAACGTGGTGGCGGGCATCCCGATGTTGTGACGCGACAAGATCTGGGTGGCCCGCAGCTTGTCGCGCGCGTTCGCTATGCCATTGGCGGTGTTGGGCGTGTAGACATCCATCTGCTCGAACTGGCGCACCACCGCCGTGCCGAAGTAGGTGATGGAGTTGCCGATGCGCGGCAGAATCGCGTCGTAGTCACTCAGGGGCTTGCCGCGGTACTGCAGCTCGGGCAGGGGCTGTGAGAGGTCGATCGCGAACCGGAGCGTGTTCAGAACCCGCACGTCATGGCCGCGTTCGGCGGCGGCAGCCCGCAGACGCCCCGTGGAGTACGACCGGGGGGCGCGCGACAGTATGGCGAGTTTCATGGTGTTTGCCCTGACAAAATGGAGGGGTGAACGAGCCCTCCCATTCAAGCACCCTCGCCGGGTGGCGCGAATGGGTGCAGCTGTCGGACATCGGCGTGCCGTGGATCAAGGCCAAGCTCGACACGGGTGCGCAGACGTCGTCCATCCACGCCTACGACGTTGAGGCGTTCGACCGCGATGGCGAAGCCTGGGTGCGCTTCACGGTGCGCCCGTGGCAGCGCTCCACCGAAGACCAGACCGTCGTGGAAAGCCCCGTGCACGACATCCGGAAAGTCCGCAGTTCGTCGGGGCACGTCGAGGAACGCTTCGTCGTCCGGATGCGCGTGGTGCTGGTCGACCGCGAGGTGGAGGCCGAGGTCACCCTCAGTAACCGCGACCAGATGGGCTTCCGCATGCTCATCGGCCGCGAGGCACTCCGGCACGGATTCGACGTCACCTCGAGCCGCTCGTTCCTCGGCAAGCGCGCGCCGCGAGTGGTGCGCCGCCGAAACCGCGGGCGCGACGAGTAGCTCGCCGGCCCTACTTCGACGGCTGGAGGGTGACCGCTTCAAGTTCTGCCCATGGGTTCCTGCTGGAGAAGGGCGGTTCTGCGGGCGGGTCCCCGTTCGCGATGCGATCTATCCAGGGGTACGCGGCGAACACAGTCGAAAGTTCGGGGATACGTTCCGGGGCGAGCGGACTGTTCTCCTGTGCGCGTATCCATGAGATCACCCGAGCTGCATGTTCTGCCTGAGCGAGGTAGTTGGCGTTGGCCATGGTCTTCGTTGCAGCGATGAGACCGCGAAGCCCTTCGCCGCGACCGTGGGGCAGCGCCTGCTCCTCGCTTCTGGACGCCTCGAAATCGACACTGACCCCGAGGATCGCATCGATGCAGTACGTGAGCACCCGTGCCACCTCGCTGCGGCGCGATGCCATGCTCTCGCGCGACCGTGCGGTCACGCGAACCACTGCGCGCTGGAGCCGTGATGCGGCAGAGCCCTCTGCCTCCCACCGCTCCACGACACGGGTGGTATGCCCTGGCTGATTTCCTTTGACGAGAACTGCCATCAGTCGGCCGATGACGAACTGAATCGACTGACGCCGTACATCCAGCTTCACCCGCACGTCCGAATTGCGATGCAAGCGGCGGAAGTAGTGAAGTATCAGGAGGGTCAGCTGCAGCCGATCTTTCGTGGGCTCGAACCTCGCTTCGCGTGTGCGCCACAGCCAATGATGGGCCCGCCCCCAGCCGGTGATGGCGGGCAGGAGTTCCCAACGATGGGCGTCCGGAAATTGCATGGTCCACTGAAGTCGGTATATGCGTGTGATCCGCTCGGCGAGAACGCTCAACAACTGGCCGTAGCGCTGGGCGTTGGCGGCAAGGATGAGCTCGTGGACGGGCATGAGCGGGTCACGAAGTCCGAAGTTCGTGCGATTCGAACTGATGGAGATGTTGTACTCCGACTCCCCCTTCGCAGAGGTGGAGATCTGAACCACTCCCCACTCGCTGCCGTCCGAGCCTCGGATGGCGAACGCGAATTGTCGGGCGAGGCTCACGGGATCCATGTTGGTGACCAGACGCATGCTGAGCAGGATGATGACGAAGATCAGAAGGGAATGAGAGACGATGGCCGTGGTCATCGACAGGGAGGCCAGCCGGTCTCCACCGACGGGGGTGTTCAGCAGGAGCGCGGTAAGGCTCAGGGCGATGGTCAGCGCGGTGAGCAGGAGCAGGGGGGCATAGGTCCTCGCCCGATAGATGGCAGTCATGCCGTACTGGCTGAAGCCCGAGACCTTCAACTGAGCGGTCAGGAAGAAGATCGTTGACGCGAGGCCTCCTAGGGTGGCCGCGGTGCCGGCGAGGGGCGGGGCGAGCGACGGGATGTGGTTCTCGATGAGGGTCAGAGCGTCGGGGAATGACGCCGCTAGGACCCAGGGCACCCCGATCAACAGGGGGACCGCGGCCGCGAGAACGAACCATCCCAGGATTCGCGACCAGCGGGAGATGCGTGCGGATGACCGGTCATAGCGCCCGAGGCGCATCCGTGCCAGCCCTCGTCGCAAGCTGTCACGATCGACCGGTTCTGCTGTGCGCCGCCACACGTCGTGCGGATCGGCCACCGGCGTGAACCCGAACTTCTTCGCGAGTCGCTGTCCCTGGTTGAGGGCGGGCCGAGCAAAGATCTCGGGGAAGGCCGCCGCCACGAACCAATCCTCCAGCCCTTTCGCGACATGTGGTCCATAGCCCTCGCGGGCGACGATGGTCGACACGTACGCGCTGCCGGGCGACTGCTCCACCAGATGATCCTTGGTGATGCTCGCGGCGCTCTTCCAATCGCCGTCCCTCAACGCGTGGGTCGCGGCGTCGGACAGCAGATAGACCACTGCCGCACCGACGAGGCCCTGTTGTCCTGCAAGGGTGAACCCGAGAAGCACGGTTCCGCGGGAGGTCATCATCAGTCGGAGCCGATCGGCATTCGGGTATGAATGACTGGGCATGAGACGTTCGGCACAGAGGCGGATGAGATCGTCTATCGATGCCGAATCCAGCACCTCGGTTTGGGCGGCGAAAGAGCGAGCCAACGTCTCTCCTCAGAGGAAGTCTGACCGGCTCGGGTAGCCGATCATGGTGAGAGTTTGTCAGAAGTGCGGCTCGCGCGCGAGGTGATTCTTCTAGCCGCTCGTGCTCTCCCGCGCCACGACCTGGTGCGGGGCGATGACCTCTTCGGCCGCGGCATCCGGGTCGTCGATGCGGGCAACGATGCGCGCGACCGCGTGGTGAGCGATGAACGGGGTGTCGAGCGAGACGGTGCTCAGGGTGGGGCGCGAGTAGCGGCCCTCCTCGATGTCGTCGATGCCGATGATCGCCACATCCTCCGGCACGCTCAGGCCCGCGTCGAAGACGGCCCGGATGGCGCCCATGGCCAGGAGATCGGAGTAGCAGAAGATCGCATCCGGCCGCTCATCGAGGGCGAGCAGCGTGCGCGCGGCCTCGTAGCCGTCCGCGCGCCGGTAGTGCGCAGCGGGACGCAGATAGTCGGGCTCGACGACCATTCCGGCCTCGAGCAGCGCGGCCTCGTAGCCGTCGGTGCGCTGCTGCGGGGTGGAGTAGTTCTCCTGCGGCTGGGCGCCGATCGCGGCGATGCGCGTGCGACCGAGGTCGATGAGGTGGCGGGTGGCGTCGTGGGCCGCTTGCACGTTGTCGATGGCGACGTGGTCGTACCGGCCATCGAAGTCGTGCTCGCCGAGCAGCACGAGCGGCATGCTCGTGCGACCGTTCATGTCGAGCAGTTCCGCCTTGGTGACGAGCGGGCTGAACAGGATCCCGTCGAAGAGCATCGTGCGATCGCCGCCCGTGAGCAGCTCCCGCTCCCGCTCGTGGTCGTGGCCCGTCTGGTCGATCATCACGCGGTAGCCGAACTCAGCGGCGGCCGTGATCACGTCGCGCGCGAGCTCGGAGAAGTAGGGGACGTCGATCTCGGGGACGACGAGGGCGAGCATGCCCGTGCGGCCCGTGCGCAAGGTGCGTGCCACCGGGTTCGGCCGGTAGTCGAGCTGTTCGATCGCCTCGAGCACTCGGTGCCGCATCCGCTCGCTCACGTGCTCGTAGCCGCTCACGACGTTGGAGACCGTGCGGATGGAGACCTGGGCGCGGTCGGCGACATCGCGCAGGGTGGCGGGCATGGGTCTCCTCTCGGTCGACGCAATACTAGCGTTTGCAACGTACGCAAACATGGTCTACAGTTTTGCACACGTTGGCAAACGCACATCACAAAGGAGTGTTCATGCACCAGAACAGCCCGCGGCAGAAGGCGAGCCCCCTTGCGCGCCGTGTCGCCAGGGTCGGTTCCCTCGGGATCGCGACCCTCGTAGCCCTCGGCCTCACCGCCTGCGGCCCCTCGATCGGAACTGCAGAGCCGACCGACAGCTCCAAGCTCCAGGTGCCCACCGACCCGAAGGGCGAGATCACCATCTGGGATCGCTCCGGCGACCTCTACGAGGTCTTCGACGCGGTGATCGCCAAGTTCAACGAGAAGTACCCAGACATCAAGGTCAACCACGAGGCCGTCGACATCGGCGCCAAGCTGCAGAACACCCTCATCACGTCGACGGAGGTGCCCGACGGCGTGTTCCTCGACGACTCGCTCGTGCCCGGCTACGCCGACTACCTGTGGGATCTCAGCGACGTGCTGAACCCCTACCTTCCCGACATCGCGCAGCAGAAGGTCGACGTCAACTCGCTCGACGGCGGCATCTACGGCGTGCCGTGGGATCTCGACCCCGGCCTGCTGTTCTACAACGCCACAGCACTTGAGGCCGCGGGCATCGACGCCGAGTCCATCGAGACATACGACGACCTACTGCAGGCCGCGCGCGACTACAAGGCCTTCAAGCCGGATGCGGGCCCGATCCACCTCGAGCAGAGCCCGTTCCTCGGCCAGCTGCAGCTCGAGATGTACGCGAGCCAGCTCGGCACGAGCATCAGCGACGAGAACGGCGAACTGCGGATCGACTCCCCGGAGTACCAGCAGATCCTGACCTTCCTCGACACCGTGCAGAAGGAGGGCCTCGGCACTCGCGCCGAGTACCTCGGCCCGACCGACATCGCGACGCTCGACTCGGCCCAGCAGGTGTTCGTGCCGTGGGCGCAGTGGTTCGACTTCGCGCCGCAGCAGCTGCTGCCCGAGACCAAGGGCGACTGGCGCGCAATGCCGCTGCCCGCCTGGTCCGACGGCGGTGCGCGGTCCGGTGCGATGGGCGGCTCGTCGTTCATCATCCCGAAGGAGGCCGCTGAGCCCGGTCTCGCGTGGCTGTTCTACGAGTTCCTCGTGTTCGACAAGGAGGGCTACACCGCGGTGTACGGGCCCAACGCCGTCTACCCGGACGGGCTGAACACCTCCATTCCGAGCTACGGCCCGGCGGCGGATCCCAACTCCCCGCTGTTCGGCAAGGTCGATGCACTCGGCGGCCAGGACCTCTGGAAGACGGCTGTCGAGGCCGGCGCGACGATCCCCGGCGGCGTTCCGACGCCGACCTGGTGGGCCGGCGCTGTCGATTACCTCGGCAACAACATCCAGAAGATGCTCGACGGCACCATGACGCCCGAGGAGGTGATCTCGGTGTCGACCAAGGACATCCAGACCAACCTCGTCGACCGCCAGTAACCCAGTAGCGACAGAGAGCAAGCCCATGACCGTCTCCTCAGCCCTCGGCATCCGAGCGGTCAGACGCGCGCCGCAGGGGGGACCCCACCGGTCCTCTCTGCGACGCCGCGGGGCGCCCTACCTGTTCATCGCGCCGTTCATCGCGATCTTCGCGGTGTTCAGCGTCTACCCGCTCACCTTCGCGCTGCGCCTGAGCTTCACCGACTGGCGCGGCACGGGGTCGGCGAACTGGGTCGGCTTCGACAACTACGCCTACCTGCTCGGCAACCCCGCGTTCTGGTCGTCGCTCGCGAACTCCGGAATCCTGTGGCTGCTCATCATCCCCGCGCAGGTGGTGATCGGGCTCGTCGCTGCGGTGCTCCTCAATAACGCGAAGCTCAAGCTGCGTGGTTTCTACCGCACGGCGTTCATCGTGCCGTTCGTCACGCCGCTCGTCGCGATCGCGCAGATCTGGGTCGTGGTGTTCGACCAGAACTACGGGCCCGTCAACGACATCCTGAACATCTTCGGCATCCCGGATATCGGATGGCTCACCACGAGTGAATGGTCGAAGCCCACGCTCGCCCTACTCTTCCTCTGGAAGACCACCGGATTCGCCATCATCATCCTGCTCTCGGGGCTGCAGTCCATCGACGGATCGGTGTACGAGGCCGCGGCCCTCGACGGGGCGTCGCGCATCCGGCAGCTGTGGAGCATCACCGTGCCGCTCATCCGTCGTACGCTCATGTTCCTCGTCGTGCTGCAGACGCTCGCGGTGTTCCAGATGTTCGCCGAGCCCTACGTCGTCACCCAGGGTGGGCCGTACAGCTCGACCACGACCGCGGGCCTCTACCTCTACAACCACATCACGCGTGCCGACCTCGGCACGGGTGCCGCCAACTCGTTCCTGCTCGTGATCGCCGTCATGGTGCTCTCGCTCGTGTTCGTGCGACTGCTGCGGCCGAAGGACTGACATGACCACCGTCTCCACTACCCGCGCCCGCCCCGCGATCGTGCAGCAGGCCTTCATGGTGCTGCTCACGCTGCTGTTCCTCAGTCCCGTCGTGTGGGCTGTCGTCTCGTCGTTCAAGCCCGCGGCCGAGATCATCCGCGACCCGCTCGGTTTCGATCCGGGGGCGTTCACGCTCGACAACTTCACCGCGATGTTCGCCGACGTGCCGCTGGCCTCCGGGTTCATGAACACGGCGATCGTGCTCGTGCTCAAGGGGTCGATGATCCTGTTCTTCGCGCCGCTCGCGGGCTACGCGTTCGCGAAGTACGACTTCCCGCTCAAGAACCTGCTGTTCGGCACCGTGCTCGTCACCCTCATGCTGCCGATCATCGTGCTCATCATCCCGCTGCTGCTGGAGATGAAGGAGTTCGGCTGGATCAACACGTACCAGGCGCTCGTGCTGCCCGACTCGTTCGGGCTGGCATTCGCGATCTTCTGGATGCGGCAGGTGATCGCGTCCGTGCCCGACGAGCTGCTCGATGCCGCCCGTGTCGACGGGTGCGGGGAGTTCGGGATCTTCTGGCGGATAGTGCTGCCGGTCATCCGGCCGGGCCTCGCCGGGCTTGCCGTGCTCACCGTCATGAACATCTACAACGACTTCATCTGGCCCGTCGTCGTGACCACCAAGAACTCCATGCAGACGCTGCAGGTGGTGCTCTCGACCCTCGCCCAGAACATCTCGGGCAACACGATCGGGGCGGACTACGCCACGATCACGGGCGAACTGCTGGCCGCCTCATCCATCGCCCTCGTGCCCTTGCTCGTCATCTTCATCGTGCTGCAGAAGCACTTCATCAACGGCATTCTCGCCGGAAGCGTCAAGGGCTAAGGCCCTTCCCACCACTCGAAAGGCACCACACGTATGTCCGCAGTCATCCCCAAGTCCGAGTATCCACGGCCCGATCGCGACCGCTCCGAGCGCTGGCTCAGCCTCAACGGGCAGTGGCAGCTCGAGAGCACGGCGGGCGTGCAGCCCATCACGGTGCCGTTCGCGTGGGAGACCGCGGCATCCGGAGTCGAGCGCACGTGGCTCGAGGCCGCGACCTACCGCCGCACGGTGGAGGTGCCCGACTGGGGCGACTCACGGGTGTTCCTGTGCTTCGGCGCCGTGCACCACCGTGCGACGGTCTCGATCGACGGAGTGCTGGTCGGCAGTCACGAGGGCGGCTACACCTCGTTCGAGTTCGAGGTGACCGGCGCTGCCGGCGCCGTCGAGCTGGTCGTCGAGGTGGAGGCCCCCGCCGACAAGCGCGAGCTGCCCCACGGCAAGCAGCGCTCGATCCCGCGCGACGACTACGACGGCGTCTCGTTCACCCCCACCTCCGGCATCTGGCAGAGCGTATGGCTCGAGGCGCGCGGCCGCACGTGGGTGTCCGCCCTCGAACTGCGCGGCTCCCTCGACGCGTTCGAGGTCTCCGGGATGCTCTCCGGCGACGCCCCCGCGGCAACCGCAGTGACTCTCGCCGCGGGCCCGGACTCGGTAACCCTCGTGGCCGACGAGGACGGCTCGTTCGCCGGAACCTTCGCGCCCGCATCCCCCCGCCCGTGGTCGCCCGCCGACCCGCACCTCTACGAGTTCGAGGTGACCGCCGCCGACGACCGGCTCGTGGCGACAGCGGGCCTCCGCACGATCGAGGCGCGCGGCGAGGAGCTCTACCTCAACGGCGAGCGCCTGTACTTGCGCGGCGTGCTCGACCAGGGCTACTGGCCCGAGTCCGGCCCGACCGCGCCCTCCGATGCCGCCCTCCTCCTCGACCTCGAACTCGCCCGCGACGCGGGCTACAACCTCGTGCGCAAGCACCTCAAGTTCGAGGAGGCGCGCTTCTTCGATCACGCCGACCGCATGGGCATGCTCGTGTGGGCGGAGCCCGCGAGCACGAGCCGCTGGACTCCCGCCTCTGCCGAGGCGTTCGAGGCCCAGATCGCCCCCATGGTCGAACGCGACGGCAACCACCCATGCGTCATCATCTGGGGCCTCTACAACGAGGAGTGGGGTCTCGACTGGGACATTCCCGGCAGCCCCGAGCGCGCCGAGGCCGCCTCGCATGCCTATGACCTGCTGCGCGCGATCGACGACTCGCGGCCGATCGTCGAGAACTCCGGTTGGTCGCACGTGCGCAGCGACCTCGTCGACTGGCACTACTACGACGAAGACGCCGCCTCCTGGGCGGAGAACCTGCAGGGCCTCGCCGACGGCTCGCGCCACGACTGGCCCGTCAAGCTCGGCGCCGACTTCGTTGTCGACAAGTCGCTCTACGGGTCTGCCGACTTCCCGCGCACGGGGGCGCCGATCGTCAACAGCGAGTACGGCGCGGGCTTCACGAGCCTCGAGCGCGCGTGGCACATGCGCTGGCAGACGCAGGAGCTGCGCCGCCATGACCGCTTCGCGGGGTACGTCTACACCGAGCTCGCGGATGTCGAGCACGAGGCCGCGGGTCTCTTCGATGCCGATAGGCGCCGCAAAGACTGGGGCGGCCTCGACCCGGCAGACGCGAACGCCGAGACGGTGCTCGTGGTCGACCTCGTTCCGAGGCACGCGGGGGCGGACATCCGGATGCCCGCAGCCCCACTGGAGCTCGACGTGCACGTCTCCCACCACGGTCCCGCTGCGCTCACGGGCGACGTGCACGCCGCGTGGGTTCCGGCGGGGGAGCCGTTCGGCGAGCGGACTGTCCCGGCCACCGCGGTCACCGCGCCCGTGACCGCCGAGCCCTTCACGCTGAGTGCCGCCGTGACGGTGCGCGTGGGGGAGCCTGGGGCGGGGGCATCCGGTCGCCTGCTGCTCTGGCTCGTCGACGAAGGTGGTGTGGTCCGTGCTCGCACCTTCGTCGACGCGGGGCCCATCGAGCAGCCGAACCGCCGGGGCGCACGCCTGCCCTCCTGAGCTGTGGCGCGCGTCTACCGCCAACGTGGCGCGCGCCACTTTCCGCTATTGCAACGTGTGCAAATTTGCGGGATACTGACACTGCGTTGGCGCGTTCCTACGAGAGGAAAGTCAACGATGACGTCATCCACGAGGCTGCGGCACCGCCCGCGCCTGGCCCTTCTAGCGCTGATCGCGGTGGTCGGCGGCCTGCTCGCGGGGGTCGCCCCGACAGCCCCCGAGCCCGCCGAGGCCGTGCAGGCCGGGCAGGTGCTGTACTCCCCGAACCTCACCACCTACCCCAACGGAACCGCCGGCTACCCGCGCGCGATTCGCGTCGACTACGACGGATCCACCGCGCAGACGATGCTCGCCACCTTCGCCAAGGCTGGCCACGGCGCACCCGGAACCCTTCCCGTCTACCGCAGCACCAACGGCGGCGCGAGCTGGAGCCAGGTCTCCACGATCTCGTCGAACACCGCGGGCTGGGACATCGAGGCGCCCACCCTGTTCGAGGTGCCCCGCAACATCACGGGGCTCAACCAGGGCGATCTCCTCGCGGCGGGCACCGCGTGGAGCGTGGGCAACTACACGACCCAGAAGATCGAGGTGTTCAAGAGCACCGACCACGGCTCGACCTGGACTTACCTCTCCAACTGCACGCAGACCTCCGGGCTGCCGAACAGCTGGGGCCACGGCATCTGGGAGCCGACATTCCTCGTCGCCGACGACAACACCCTCGCGTGCTTCATCTCGGATGAGCGCCCCGCGGGTGGCGCGACCAGCAACCAGTTGATCGGGCACTACACCTCGACCAACGGCGGTGTCTCGTGGAGCAGCACGATCACGCAGGACGTGGCGTTCCCCTCGGACAACCTCGCCCGCCCCGGAATGCAGACCTTCGCGGAGCTGCCCAACGGCGACTTCGTGATGTCGTACGAGATGTGCCGCGACGCGACCAACGCCGACCACGCGTGCGAGGTCTACATCAAGTTCAGCGCCGACGGCCTGAACTGGGGCACCCTCGGCACGGCCGGAACACTCGTGCAGACCGCGGATTCGCGGCAACTGCTCCACACCCCGTACATCTCCTGGATGGCGGGCGGTGGCGCCAACGGCACCATCCTGCTCTCCGGACAGCGGGTGGTCTCCGGTCCTACCGGCTCCAAGACCGTGCTCGGCGAATCCGGCTCCGTGCTCTTCGCCAACACGAACCTCGGTGTGGGCGCGTGGACTGAGCTCGAGGCACCCGTCACCGTGAACCCGACGGGCGGCTACGGATCGGGTGTCCCCTCGTGTCCCGGATACTCCACGCCGGCCCTCCCCCGCGAAGACGGCACCAGTTTCGTGTACTTCGCCGCAACGTGGCGCGGCACCGGCAACCTGTGCGAGCTCAAGTTCGGCACGGGAACCCTCCCCGGCCCCACCGGGCAGATCACGGGCGCGGGCGGCAAGTGCGTCGACGTCGACACCAACACCTCGGTGAGCGGCAAGGCCGTGCAGATCTACACGTGCGGCATCGCCACGGGCCAGCGCTGGTCGGTGGCGTCGGATGGCACCATCCGTGCGTTCGGCAAGTGCCTCGACATCACCGCCAACGGCACCGCCAACTTCAGCCCCGTGCAGCTGTGGGACTGCCTGCCGAACGCGGGTGCCCAGCAGTGGCGGCCGCAGGCGAACGGCAGCCTGCTCAACCCGCAGTCGGGGCGCTGCCTCGACCTGCCGAGCGGCAACACGACGGATGGCACCGACCTGCAGATCTACGACTGCAACGGGGCGGCACCCCAGGTGTGGAACCTGCCGGGCCAGCCCACGGGGCTGATCGTGGGGCCGGGTACGAACAGTCTGTGTGTGGACGTGGACACCAACACCGGAGTCAACGGCCGGGCCATCCAGATCTGGACCTGCACGGGAGTGCCGGGCCAACAGTGGTCGCGGAACTCGGATGGCACGCTGCGCGCGTTCGGCAAGTGCATGGATCTCGACGGGACCGGCACGGGAACCGCGAACTCGACGAAGGTCGAGCTCTGGACGTGTGACGGCAGTGCGGGGCAGCAGTGGATCCCGCAGGCGAACGGGTCGATCCTGAACCCGCAGTCGGCGCGCTGCCTCGACCTGCCCGCGGGCAACCTCACCCTGGGCACCGACCTGAAGATCTACGACTGCAACGGCGCGTGGCCGCAGCAGTGGAAGGTTCCGGTGTGATCTATCGGGTCGCGGGAGCTCTGCTCCCGCGACCCGACCTCACCTAGGAGGGGGCGGACTCCCGCACCACGAGCTCCGGCGGGAATGTCAGGTTCACGTGCGCGAGCGCGGGGTCGCGCACCTCGTTGAGGATGATGTCGACCGCGGTGGCACCCAGGTGCGCGCTCGGCTGCCGCACCGACGTGAGGGGAACCGCCGCCGACGCTGCGAAGTCGATGTCGTCGTAGCCGACGACCGCGATGTCGTGGGGGATGCGCACGGGCGGGCTCTGCGCGAGCAGGGCCTGCGTGAGCCCGATTGCCACGAGGTCGTTGGCGGCGAACACCGCGTGCGGCCTCTCGGGCGCGGGCCGCCGCGCGATCATCGCCGCGATCGACCTGCCCTCCTCCACGCTCAGGGACGTGGATGACACCACCTCCAGTTGCGCTCCCACTACCTCCGCTACCGCGCGAGCCGCGCCCGTGATGCGGTCGACGACCTGAGGGATCGACTCGGTTCCCCCCGCGAACAGGATGCGGCGGTGGCCGAGGCCCAGGAGGTGGTGGGTGGCGAGCGCACCGCCCGCGACGTCGTCCACGATGACCGAGCTCGCGGATGTCGCGAACCGCGGTTTGCCGAGGAGCACGGAGGGGATGCCGCGCCGGCGCAGGCCCCTGACCGCCTCATCCACGTCGCCCTGGGGGAACAGCAGCACCCCGCGGACGCGCTGCGCGTCGAAGAGCTCGAGGTACTCGAGTTCCTGGCGCCAGTCCTCGTTGGCGTCACCGAGCGTGAGCGAGAGCCCGGCCGCCGAGGCGGCTTGGCTCGCCCCGCGCGCGATGTCGGTGAAGTAGGGGTTGCGACCGTCGAGCATGATCATCCCGATGGTGCCACTGTGCCCGCGCCGCAGTTGACGCGCGGCGTCGTTGCGCACGAAGCCCAGTTCCCTGATCGCCCGCTGCACTCGATCGAGCGTCGGGGGCGAGACGCGCTCCGGGTTGTTGAGCACATTCGACACCGTGCCCACCGAGACGCGCGCGTGCTCGGCGACTTCCCGAACGCCGATCGTGGGGGTCATAGGCACCTTTCAACACTGAATGTGTTGTTCAGCATCGCACAAAATTTGCGCGCTCCAAAAAATTGATTGGCGCGCTCCAATAATCGTGTTACCGTGCTCACGTTGAACCGTCTCAATCGGAGACATCGCATTCAAGGAGGAATTGTGACCACAGCAAGTCGACGCGTCTCGCGCCGAATCGTCCCCGTGATGGCGGCTCTCGCTGTCACCACGCTCGCGCTTACCGCGTGCGGTGCAGCATCGACCGGCTCGACCGGTCCCACGAGCTTCACCTACCTGCACGTCACCGAGGATTCCGCGACCCCCGCGATCATCTCGGAGCTCGCCGGCAACGAGTGCACGGCCGAGAACACGGCCCTGCCCTACAAGGACGAGAGCATCGCCCAGGCCCAGCTCGACCAGAAGGTGCAGCTCCTCGCCGGCCAGGATGCCCTGCCCACGATGTTCTCCGCCGGTGGTGCCCCCACCGTGACGAGCGCCCTCGACTCCGCGGGCCAGCTCGTGAACGTCGAGGACGAGCTCACCAAGCTGGGTGTCGCCGACGACATCCTGCCCGCGGCCAAGTCGACGATCGCGGCGCTCTACGGCGGCAACGTCAACGCGCTGCCGTACCAGTTCAACATCGAGGGCTTCTGGTACAACAAGGCGATCTTCGCGGAGCAGGGCCTCGAGGTCCCGACCACGTTCGACGAGCTGACGGATGTCGCGAAGAAGCTGAGCGCCGCGGGCGTGCAGCCCTTCGCCACGGGTGCGAGCGGCCAGGGCTGGCCCGTCACTCGCCTCATCAGCGGCTACCTCTTCCGTCTCATCGGACCGGACGCCATGGCGGACATCCGTGACGGCAAGGCCAAGCTGACGGACCCCGAGTACGTGGAGGCCGCCCAGGCCATCGCCGACCTCGGCGCCCAGGGCTACTTCGGCCCGGCACCCGAGGCCGTCGACTACAACACGATCGTGTCCGACTTCCTGACGGGCAAGGCCGGAATCATGTACATGGGCAGCTGGGTTCTCCCGAACTTCGCCGACGATGCGCAGAACCAGATCGGCAGCGACAACATCGGGTTCTTCCCGTATCCGACGGTCGAGGGTGGCAAGGGCACGATCGACCAGCTCCCCGCCAACATCGGCGTTCCCACCGCGCTCTCCTCCAAGACGTTCGACGACAAGGTCGGCGCCTGGGTGAAGTGCATCGCGGAGAACTTCGGTTCCGCAGCACTGGCGAAGAGCGGCCAGATCTCCGGATTCAAGGTCAACACCCCCGTGGAGACCGATGCCCTCACGACGCTCGTGCAGGACAAGATCGCGGCATCCACCGGCAGTGTCGTGTGGTTCGAGACGTACTTCAGCTCGAAGGCCAGCACTACAGCATGGAACAACGTCGCTCAGCTGGTGGATGGCAAGATCACCGCTGAGGACTTCATGAAGCTGGTGCAGGCGGACCTGTAGTCCGCCGACTGCGGGCGGGCGGCGGTGCATCCGGCCGCCCGCAGTCCCACCATCCTTCTGCCGCCAAGCCCCAAGGAACACCATGAAATCCGTCTTCCGCGACCGTCGGGCCGCGATAATCCTGCTCGGCCCGGCCCTCCTCGTCTACGTGACGATCATGCTGGTCCCTGTCGTCAGCTCCCTCGGCTACACGTTCTTCACCGGAAGCCCCCTGACGGGGTTCCAGTTCAGCGGCTTCGACAACATCGTGAGGCTGTTCGGCGACAAGGATGTGTGGACCTCCCTCGGCTTCACACTGCGGTACGCCCTCATCGTGACCGTGCTGCAGGTGGCCCTCGGCTACGCGCTCTCGCTGTTCTACCTGTTCGTCCTGCGCAAGTCATCGACCCTCGTGCGCACCCTCGTCTTCTTCCCGGTCGTTCTTCCGACCGTCGCCGTGGGGCTGCTGTTCCAGCGCCTGTTCGCGATCGTGCCGCAGAACGGCATCGTCAACTCGATCATCGAGTTCTTCGGCGGCGACGCCCTCAGCTGGTTCAACGACGCAGGCACGGCCTTCTGGGTGATCATCCTCATGGACCTCTGGCGGTCCATGGGCTTCTACGCGGTGCTGCTCTACGCGGGCCTGCTCGATATCCCCGACGACATCATCGAGTCGGCGAAGTTGGATGGGGCATCCGGACTGAGACTCATCCGCAACATCGTGCTGCCGCTGTCGCTTCCGGTGCTGCTGTCGTCGCTCATCTTCTCGATCAACGGCACCCTCAAGATCTTCGACTCGGTGCTCGCCCTCACCAATGGCGGGCCGGGCAATGCGACGACACCGCTCACGCTCTACATGTTCCAGACGGCCTTCAGTTACGGCGACTACGGCTACGGCAGCACCATCGCGCTGTTCCTGACCGTGATCTGCCTCGCCGTCACGGTGTTCATCTTCCGCTCATCCCGTCGCGACCTCACGAAGGGATAGGGCCATGACCGCACTCACTCTTCCCGCCCGCCGCCCGTTGCCCACCTCCCGCATCGTCGGGAGGGTGGCGAGCATCGTCGGTATCGTCGTGCTCCTCGTCATCGAGATCTACCCGCTGTTCTGGCTCGTGGCGAGCTCCTTCAAGACGCAGAACGAGTTCATCAACGAGCCCGCCTGGGCGCTCCCGTCGGGCCTCGAGTGGCAGAACTACTACGACGCGCTCGTGACCGCGAACATCGGTCGCAACGTGCTCAACAGCGTTGTCGCTACCGCGCCGTCGCTCGCCCTCATCATCACTCTCGGCACGGCAGCGGGGTTCGCGCTCGAGGTTCTCGTGTTCCGGGGCCGCGGCGGGATCCTGCTGCTCTTCCTCGCGGGGATCATGATCCCCGGCCAGATGATCCTGCTTCCGCTGTTCAACACGTACTTCCAGCTCGGGCTCACGGGCACGCTGTGGCCGCTCATCCTCACGTACACCGCGACGGGCCTTCCGCTCACCGTGTTCATGATGGCCACCTATTTCCGCGCGGTTCCTAAGGAGGTATTCGAGGCGGCAGCCATCGATGGCGCGAGCATGCTGAGGTCGTTCGTCTCCATCGGGTTCCCGATGGTGCGCAACGCCGTCTTCACCGTCGCCCTCGTGCAGTTCTTCTTCATCTGGAACGACCTGCTCATCGCCATCACCTTCACCAACTCGAGCGAGTTGGGCACCGTGCAGGTGGGCCTCCTGAACTTCTCGGGCCAGTACGGCGCGACCGCGTTCGGCCCGCTCCTCGCCGCGATCTGCGTGAACGTGTTCGGCATCCTCCTCATCTACCTCTTCCTCAATCAGCGGATCATGCGCGGCCTTGCCGCCGGGTCCGTCAAGGGCTGAACGCCCACTCGAGAATCAGAAAGCGATCACCGTGCACAACCATGTCCCGACGGGCATCGACTCCGTCGCCGAGAGCTTCCGCACACCTCATCCCGAGAAGTTCGGGCCCGTTCCCATCTGGTGGTGGAGCGGCGCGAAGGTCACGCGTGAGCGCCTGCGGTGGCAGATGGAGCAGCTGCTCTCGCAGGGGGTCGCGCAGGCGGTCATCATGAACCTGGCCCCCGCCGGACCCCTCTACGGCGCCCTCGCCGACGACCCGGCCTTCATGACGGAGCCGTGGTGGGAGCTGTTCCTCGGCGCGTGCGAGGACGCAGACGAACTGGGCTTCAAGTTCTGGCCGTACGACCAGATCGGATTCTCGGGTGCGAACTTCCAGGGCCGGGTCGTGACCGCCCGGCCGGAGTGGGCGGGCCGCACCCTCGGGCGGGCCGAGCTCGAGGTGCACGGGAAATCCGCCACCCTCACGGTGCCGCAGAACGCTCGTGCTCTGAGCGCCTACCTGGTTGCCGCCGAGGGGGGAGTGGTGCATCCGGTGACCGTCACGGATGAGGGCGCCACCTGGTCCGGCGAGAGCGGGCGGCTCGTGGTCGTGTACGCCCAGGAGCACGGTTTCGACTACTTCAACCGCGCGGCCGTGGCCGAGCTCATGGACAGTGTGCACGGCGAGTTCGAGCGCAGGGCCGGCCAGTGGTTCGGCTCGGTGATCGTGGGGTTCTTCCAGGATGAGCTGCCAAGCATGCCGACGTGGAGCAACGAGTTCGCGGCGGCGTTCGCGACCTCCTACGGCTACGACCTCCTGCCGGTGATCGGCGCGCTCTGGAACGATCCGATCCCGGAGCGCTCGGCCGATGCCGTGCGGCTCGACTACCAGCGGCTGCGCAGCAGGCTCGCGCGCGAGGGCTTCTTCGACCAGTTCGCCGACTGGTCGAGCATCCACGGCCTGCAGTACGGCTTCGACCAGCAGAGCCCTGCGCGCGAGGGCGACCCGGTCGGCTCGGTGGGCGTCTACGGCGACTACCTCGCCACGCACCGCAGCTTCTCCGCGCCCGGCAGCGACCACCTGGGCGACCCCAAGGTGCACAGCTCGCTCTCGCACCTCTCGGGCGGCACGCGCACCTGGATCGAGGCATTCCATTCGTCCGGATGGGGCGGCACCCTCGAGGAGACGTACGATTGGCTCGCCCCGTTCCTGAAGCGGGGGGCGACCCTGTACGACCCGCACGCGGTGTACTACAGCACGCCCGGCGGCTGGTGGGAGTGGGCCCCGCCCTCGACGTGCTGGCGCCAGCCGTACTGGTCCGAGTACGGCATCCTCTCGGGCGCGGTGTCGCGGCTGAGCGAGGTGCTCTCGACAGGCTCGCTCGTGTGCGACACGGCGCTGCTGTTCCCCACGGCGAGCGTGCAGGCGGGCGCGACGTTCGGCCCGCCCACCGATGCTGCGCTGGATGCCACTCGCGTCTACCACGAGCTCAACGGCGAGACCGCGTGGTCGTCGGAGCGGCCGGGCGTGCTCGACCGCGCTGCGCGCGAGTACGAGATCGTCGACGACGCCTTCCTCGTCGGGGCGGTGGTCGATGAACTCGGGATGCACATCGGCGGTGCCACGTTCCGCAATGCCGTGCTCCCGGCGATCTCGGTGCTCGATGACGCCGCGGCCGCAGCCCTCGCGTCCCTCGTGGAGAACGGCGGACGGGTCATCGCCGTCGAGCGCCTCCCCGAGTGGTTCGCGGGCGAGGGCGCGGGAGCCGACAGCTTCCGCCGCCTCGTCTTGTCCGGTGCGATCACGGTCGTCGCGAGCGCCGAGGAGGTTCCCGCGGCCCTCGACGCCCAGCCCGTCTGGGTGGAGGCGGATGTGCCCGTGCTCCTGCGCAAGGTGGGCGACAGCTATGTCATCGCCCTGTTCGCGCACGACGCCGTGAGTGGCACCGAGCAGCCGATCCTCAAGGGCGCCGAGGGGTACCTCGACTGGATCCAGGTCTCGTGGTCGTCGTTCTGGGAGGGCCTCCGGGAGGGCGGATACAACTTCCGCCCTGTGGGGGACCGCACGAGCAGGGTCGCCCTGCACGGGATGGCGGGCCTCTCGCTCCAGCGCTGGGACCCCCGCAGCGGCGACCAGCGCACCCTCACCGCCGTGACGAGCGGCGACACCCTCGCCACCGAGGTCGACTTCCGCGACGGCAGCGTCACGCTCCTCGTCGCGGGCCCCGCACTGCCCGAGGTCGAGGCCGCTGAGCCCGCCCGTCGGCAGGGCGAGTCGGTGGGGCTCGGCGACTGGACGGTCAGCGCCAGGTCGACGCTCGACAACCGCTGGGGCGACTTCGCGGCCGTGGAGCGCGCGCACGTGCTCCCGCTCGAGGTGTGGTCGCTGGAGGCGGCGTCGGGAGCGAGGCCGTCCACGTGGCAGCCGGTGGTCGCGACGTTCGGTCCCTACGCGGAGGTCACCGCACCCGGTGCGCCCGACACGTGGGCTCCCGCCGAGTGGTCGCTCTCCCGCGGCATCCGGAAGGATCCGGTGCATCAGGACACGCTGGGCCCCAAGGGCTACGTGCCCGAGGAGTTCCTGGCCTGGCCGAACGTCGCAGCCGGCGAGACGGTCGCCGCGCGCACCTCGCTCGACGTTCCGCGCGACGGCCTGAGCCTCGTCGTGGGCGCGAACGCGATCGCGCGGGTGACGTGCGACGGGGTCGAACTCGCACTCCAGGGCGGCGGGGGCTACTGGTCGTCCGCGCCGCTGCCGGCGGGCATCCACCGGATCGAGCTGCAGCTGACTGCTGAGTGGTCCGAGTCGATCCGTGCCTCGTTCGCCGTCGTCGATGACGTGGAGGCGTACCGGCGGGCCGAATGGCTCGTGCCCGTCGAGGAGGGCGTTGCCGCGAGCATCCTCGCCGTCTCCACGTCGTTCGAGCTCGGTGCGATTCCGGATGACGCCCGCATCCAGGTCGGGGCCGAGCAGCCGTGCACGGTGCTCATCAACGGCACCGAGGTCGGTCGCCAGAACGCCTTCCACCCGTACGGAGGCCACCGGGAGGCCCGCGTCGTGCCCTACGACCTGCGCGAGCTGCTCGTGGTCGGCACCAACGTGCTCGAGCTGCGGTCCGTCGACTCGGCGCGCGTTCCCGCTGTCGTGGTCGACTCCGTGCCCGCAGCGCTCGGCGGTCTCGGCATCCTCACGGGCATGGGCCGGTGGGATGCCACGCGCGACGGCGACCCCGCGGACCTCCGCGAGCGTTCGCAGCAGTGGAAGGACCCGCGCTTCCTCGCGCTCGTGCCGCGCCCGCACCCGCTCCCGCGTGCGGCCTGGCTCGAGCGGCCGCCGTACCCGGTGGGCGCCGTCGTGGACGTCGTGCCCGACCTCGACCCGGATGACACCGAGCCGCGGTGGCTGCGGTGCACGGTCCCCGTGGGTGCCGTCGAGATCGAGGTGCAGTCGAGCCGCGAGTTCACCGCCTCGGTGAATGGCGCGGAACTCGCCGTGCAGGGTCACATCGTGCGCCTGCCGGAAGCCGCACCCGCGGGCTCCGTGCTGCTCCTCGGGTTCGCCGCGGCCGACGGGCGGCGCGGTGGTGCGCTCCTCGACGAGCCGCTCCGCGTCACCGTGGAGGAGGCGCCGGCGCCCCTGCTCGACTGGACGGAGCTCGGCTTCGGCGCGCTCGCCGGCGAGGTCAGCTATCGCGCGGCGCTCCCCGAGCTGCACGCCGCGGAGGGCGACCGTGTCGTGCTCGATCTCGGACGGGTGCGCGGGTCCGCGCAGGTGCTCGTCAACGGAACGCTCGTCGAGTCGTTCGCGTGGGGTCCCTACGTCGTCGACGTCACCGACCATCTCGCGCCGGGAGCCACAGTCGAGGTGCGCGTGCACAACACGCTCGCGGGCTACCTCGATGTCGCATCGCCGACCCCCGGTGTGTTCTCCGGGCAGAAGGTCGCGGGGCTGTTCGGCCCGGTTCGCCTGACCGTCACGGAGCCGATGCCGTGACGGCGGGCATCCCCAGGGTCTCCGCACCGCGGTTCGAGCACCACGATGTCGCACTCGGGATCATGGAGCGCACGCCGCGACTGAGCTGGACAACGGAAGCGCCCGACGGCTGGGTGCAGCGCGCGTACGAGTTGGAGTTCTCGAGCGACGGCACGACGGGCCGCATCGACTCCGCCGAGCAGGTTCTCGTGCCCTGGCCGGTGGCGCCGCTCGAGTCGCGCGAGAGCGTGGCGGTGCGCGTGCGGGTGTGGGGCGAGTCCCCCGACCCGTCGGTGTGGTCGGAGTTCGCGCGCGTCGAGGCGGGGTTGCTCGACGCGTCAGACTGGGTGGCTGCAGGCATCCGCGCACCGTGGGCGGAGCATCCGGATGCCCCGAACCCGCCGCCCCTGATGCGGACCACGTTCGACGTGACCGGGCCCGTCGAGTCGGCCCGTCTGTACATCACGGCGCACGGCGTGTTCGAGCCGCACCTCAATGGGCGGCGCGTGGGCGACAAGATACTGCTGCCCGGCTGGACGGTCTACCCGCAGCGCCTCCGCTATGCGACGTTCGACGTGACGAGCGAGTTGGGCGAGGGCGAGAACGTTCTGGCGAGCTCGCTCGGCGACGGCTGGTACCGCGGCAGGCTGGGTTTCGACGGCGGATACGACAAGCTCTACGGCGACACGCTAGCCCTGTTCGCCCAGCTCGAGATCCGCTACGCCGACGGCCGACGGCAGGTCGTGCGCACCGACGAATCCTGGCTCGCGGGCACGGGCCCCATTCTCTCCTCCGGGCTGTACGAGGGGGAGCGCTTCGACGCGCGGCTCATCCCGGCAGGCTGGGCGGGCGGCCCGGATGCCCCGGCCTTCGACCCTCGCGACTGGCAGCCCGTGGCACTCGAGCCCTTCGACACCCACGTGCTCACGGGGTTCGACGGCCCGCACGTGCGCTGCACGCAGGAGCTGCGCCCCACCGTGACCGAGCTCTCGGGCGGCCGCCACCTCCTCGACTTCGGGCAGAACGCGAGCGGCAGGCTGCGGATCCGCGTCGAGGGCGAGCGCGGGCACACGGTGCGGATGCTCCACGCCGAGGTGCTCCAGAACGGGGAGCTCGACCGGCGGCCGCTGAGGGGCGCACACTCCGTCGACGAGTACACGCTGTCGGGCACGCTCGGCGGCGAGACGTGGGAACCGGCGTTCACGATCCACGGGTTCCGGTACGCGGAGATCCAGGGCTGGACGGGCGGCGACATCGCAGAGAACGTCGTCGCACGGGTCTATCACAGCGACATGCGCCGCACGGGGTGGTTCGAGTGCTCCAACCCTCTCGTCTCGCGACTGCACGAGAACGTCGTGTGGTCGATGCGCAGCAACTTCGTCGACCTCCCGACCGACTGCCCGCAGCGGGATGAGCGGCTGGGGTGGACGGGCGACATCCAGGTCTTCGCCCCGAGCGCGAGCTTCCTCTACGACTGCGCTGGCCTGCTGTCGTCGTGGCTGAAAGACCTCGAGGCCGAGCAGCTGCCCGACGGCACGGTGCCCTGGTACGTGCCCGTGATCCCCGGCGGCGACTACTGGACGCCCATCCGGCCCGGTGCCGCGTGGGGCGACGCTGCAGTGCTCGTGCCGTGGGCGCTGTGGGAGCGGTTCGGCGACCGGGAGGTGCTCGCCCGCCAGTACGAGAGCGCCCGCGCGTGGGTCGACCTCGTGGCACGCCTCTCCGGCGACGACCTGCTGTGGAACACGGGGATGCAGCTGGGTGACTGGCTCGACCCGTCGGCGCCGCCGGATGATCCTGCCGCGGCGCTCACGGATCCGTCCCTCGTCGCGACCGCGTACGCCGCGTGGTCGACCCTCACGCTCTCGCGGATGGCCGGCGTGCTCGGGCGGGTGGAAGAACAAGCACGGTACGAGGCGCGCGCGGGGAGCATCCGGCGGGCTTTCGCGGGGGAGTACCGCCGAGCCGACGGCGCGCTTACGAGCGACACGGCCACGGCCTACTCGCTCGCCATCGTGTTCGACCTGCTCGAACCCGGCCAGCTGGCGGAGGCGGGGGAGCGCCTCGCCGCACTCATCGAGGCCGCGTCGTACCGGATCACCACCGGATTCGTCGGCACGCCGATCATCTCCGAGGCGCTCAGCCGCACCGGCCACACGGATGCCGCGTACCGGCTGCTGCTCCAGGAGCAGTGCCCCTCGTGGCTCTACACGGTACTCATGGGTGGCACGACGACGTGGGAGCGCTGGGACAGCATGCTCCCCGACGGGACGGTGAACCCCGGCGACATGACCTCGTTCAACCACTACGCGCTCGGGGCCGTCGCCGACTGGCTGCACTGCAGGGTTGCGGGCCTCGCCCCTCTCGATCCGGGATATCGCGCCGTGCGGTTCCGGCCGGAGCCCGGCGGAGACCTGACGTGGGCATCGGCCCGGCACGTGTCGCCCTACGGTGAGTACTCCATCCGCTGGGAGCGTGGAGAGGCGGGTCTCGTCGTCGACGTGGTCGTGCCCACGGGCGGTCGCGGGGTCGTGGCGTTGCCGGGACGCGAGGAGGAGCATGTCGGTAGCGGCGAGCACCGTTTCGTCGTACCGGACACGGGGAACTGAGGAGAGCGTGCAGCGCGAGGAGTGGAACTGGGCGGGCAACTACCGCTACGAGGCCGATCGGGTCGTGCACGCGCGAACGATCGAGGAGGTGCAGGAGGCGGTCGCAAGCGCGGACCGCGTGCGCGCCCTCGGCACCCGGCACTCGTTCAACGACCTGGCCGACGGCACAGGGACGCTCCTCACCGTCACCTCGATAGACCCGGCGATCGCCGTGGACGAGTCGGCGCGCACCGTGACCGCGGGCGCGGGCATCCGGTACGGCGTGGTCGCGGCGGAACTCCAGTCGCGCGGATGGGCGCTGCACAACATGGGCTCGCTCCCGCACATCTCGGTGGCGGGCGCTATCTCGACGGGCACGCACGGCTCCGGTGATCTCAACGGCAGCCTCTCCACGGCGGTGCGGGGACTCGAGCTCGTCACCGCCGACGGCTCCCGGCGCTGGGTGCGACAGGGGGATCCCGAGTTCCCCGGCTCCGTGGTGGCCCTGGGCGCGCTCGGGATCGTGGTGCGCGTCGCGCTCGCGATCGAGCCGTCGTACCTCGTTCGCCAGGACGAGTACCGTGGGTTCGCATGGGATGACGTGCTCGCCGACATCCGCGCTCTCACGGGTGCCGGCCACAGCGTGAGCATCTTCACCGACTGGGTCTCACCGACCGTGGGCCACGCCTGGGTGAAGCGGCGGGTCGCCGATGCCGCAGAACCGGTGCCGGCCGAACTGCTGGGGGCCACACGCGTGCTCGACACGTCGGCGCTCGCCGCCGAGCCGAACCTCACCGAGTTCGGCACGGTGGGCCCGTGGTCGGAGAGGCTCCCGCACTTCCGGCTCGATCGGGTTCCGAGCGTGGGCGACGAGATCCAGACCGAGTACTTCGTCGACATGTCACTGGCACCGGATGCCCTCCGCGCGGTTCGCGCGCTGGGCCCGGCCCTCGCGCCGCACCTGGTCGGCACCGAGTTGCGCACGGTCGCCGCGGACCAGCTCTGGCTCAGCCCGGCCTTCGGCCGCGCCAGCCTCGGCATCCACTTCACCTGGAAGAAGCATCCGGCGGAGGTGCTCTCGCTCCTGCCGCGCATCGAGCGCGCGCTCGAGCCCTTCTCCGCCCGGCCGCACTGGGGCAAGCTGCACGCGATGTCTGCCGGGCAGATCCGCCCGCTCTACCCGGAGTTCGCGAAGGCCCTCGAGCTCATGCGCGCCCACGATCCGCAGCGCAAGTTCTGGAACGACCACCTCGAACGCACACTGGGCGAGGCACCCTAGGCCCTCCGGGATGCCGCCCTTGGCGGCGCGGCATCCCGGAGCTCAGCGCCCTGCCGTGCTCTCGCGCACCACGAGTGTCGGCTCGAAGGTGAGCACCTGGTGCTCGTGCTCCTCGGCGGGGGTGGAGATCTCCTCGAACAGCAGGCCGGTGGCGGCCAGGCCCATCTGCCGGCCGGGCGACTCCACGGCAGTGAGGGGGATGATCGGGGCCAGCGCGGACCTGTTGTTCTCGCAGCCGACGACGGCCACGTCGTGGGGCACGCTGAGGCCGTGCCCCAGCACGACCCCGAGGAAGCCGTTGGCGATCACGTCGGTGACGGCGACGATGCCGTCGGGCCGGGTCGCCGGGTCCTCCTCGAGGAACCGAGTGCCGTAGGCCACGCCGTCGTCGTAGTAGATCGACTGCGTCTCGATCTCCTCCAGCTGCACAGCGCCGCGGGTCTCCTCGACGGCCCGGCGGACACCCAGCCGACGCGCGTGCACGGGCTGCCAGCTGTCGCGGCCCGCGACGTAGGCGATGCGCGTGCGGCCCAGGTCGATGAGGTGCTTGGTGGCGAGGTATCCGACCATCTCGTTGTCGACGAGCACCACGCAGCAGTCGTGGTCGTGGGGGTTGAAGTTGAGGAGCACGATCTGCCGCCCGTGGGCGCGCATCCGCGCGATCCCCGCCGACGAGTCCTCCATGGGCGCCAGGAGAACCCCCGCCACCCGCGCCTCGTCGAAGAGGTCGAGGTAGGCATCCTGCTGGGCGAAGTTGTCTGCCGAGTTGCCCACGAGCACGTTCATGGTGGTGTCGGCGCTCGCCTCCTGCGCGCCGTAGATCATGTCGACGAAGAGGGAGTTCTCGATGTTGGCCAGCACGAAACCGACACTCGCGCTCCTGCCCGCGGCGAGCGAGCGGGCGGCATCGTTGCGCACGTAGCCGAGCTCGGCGATGGCCTGTCTGACACGTTCCAATGTCGCGGGCACCACCTTCTCGGGGTAGTTGAGGACGTTGGAGACCGTGCCGCGGGAGACCCCCGCGAGTTTGGCGACGTCGACGAGGTTGGGGTTGGAACCCGAGCGCGAGGGCCGCGGAGTCGTACCTGACATCTCGTTCTTCTTCCTCGTTATTGGAGCGCGTCAACCAGTGTCCCAGATGTTGAACGAGATGCGCGGTCGTTCAGAGCAATTCACCTTGTTTGAGCGCTCCAAGGCTGGCATGGTGGAACTGTGCGATCTCTTCGGGGGATGCACTCTCGACCGACAAAGGAGTCTTCGAATGACACGTTCCATAGCAATGGTGCGCCCCACGAACAGGCGTTTCGTGGGCGCGCTAGCGGTGCTCGGCCTGGTTATGGCCGGCATCCTCGTCCACCCCGGATCCGCCAACGCGCTCTCCGGCGACATCCGGATGCACGACCCCAGTGTGATCAAGGTCGGAAGCTGCTACTACGGCTTCTCGACCGGCTTCGAGAACGACCCGCTCAACCCGAGCGGCTCGATCACCATCCGCAAGACCTGTAGCGGCACCGCCGCCTCGGGCTGGACCAAGGTCGCCAACGTGTGGAACACCACCCCCGCGTGGATCACCACGAGGCTCGGTGCGACACCGCCGAACATCTGGGCCCCCGACATCAAGTACTTCAACAACAAGTACTACCTGTACTACGCGGCGAGCATCTGGGGCCAGAACACCCTCGCCGCCATGGGCGTGGCGACCGCGACGAACATCGAGGGCCCGTGGACCGACCAGGGCATGGTGACCGACGTCAACTACCCCATCGACCCCAACGTCGACTGGGGGCCCAACAACACGATGTACGTCTCGTGGGGCTCGTGGAACGGCACGTACATGCACGTCCTGAACAACGCCACGGGCAAGCTCTCGACCACCGACAACAACCTGTGGAAGATCGCTACTGGCATCGAGAACCCCACGATCATCCTCAACGGCGGGTACTACTACCTGTTCGGCTCGAAGGGATCGTGCTGCAGCGGTGTCAACAGCACGTACTACACGGTGGTCGGCCGATCGACCTCGATCACCGGTCCGTACCTCGACAAGAACGGCACGAACATGGCCTCAGGCGGTGGCTCGACGGTGCTCACGGGCGCGAGCCCCAAGGTCGCGGCAGGCGGTGGTGACGCGTACGACGACGGCACGCTGAAGTACTTCGCGTACCACTACTACGACGCCAACAACGCGGGGCGCGAGACCCTCGACATCCGCCAGGTGACCTTCGTGAGCGGCTGGCCGGTGATGGGCACGCCCCTCACCTAGACCCGAGAATCACGGATGCCCGGCACGGTGCGTGCCGGGCATCCGTGCGTTCACGCCCTAGAGCGCGGGGGCGGACTCCCGCACCACGAGGCTCGGCTGGAACATCGTGACGCTGTGCTCGTGCTGGTCTGGCGCCTCGATCTCGTCGACGAGCGTCTCGACGGCGAGCACCCCCATGTCGAACTTGGGCTGCTCCACGGAGGTGAGGGTCAGCAGCGTCTCGGTCGCGAGGGCGAGGTCGCCGTACCCGACCACCGACACCTCGCCGGGCACGTTCACGCCGCGTTCGGCGAGCCCCCGGATGACCCCGAGCGCCAGTTGGTCGTTGGTGCAGAAGATGCCGTCCGGAAGCTCGTCGGCGAGACGCAGCCCCATCTCACGGCCCGCGGCGATCGTCATCTCCGAGACCTCGTACTCACGCAACTGCCCGACCGAGCCTCCGTTGGCCTCGAGCGCCGCGATCGCCCCCGCTCGCCGGTCGAAGCACTGGGCGATGCTCTGCTCGCCGTTGACTATGGCGATGCGGGCGCCGCGCGTCGCGATGAGGTGCTCCACGGCGACCCGGCCGCCCTCCACGTCGTCGAACGCGACGGAGCAGCCGTCCTCCACGGAGCCCACGCGGTCGATGAGCAGGAGCCGCGAGCCGACGAGGCGCAGCATCTGCAGGCGCCCGAGGTCGGCGTGGATCGGGATGACCATGGCACCGGAGGTGCGCTGGCGCGCGAGCATCTCGAACTGGCGCAGCTCGCGCAGCGGATCGTCGTTGCTCACGCACAGCACGAGGCCGTAGTCGAGGCGGTCGGCGGCCTCGGCAGCACCTCGCGCGATCTCGGCGTAGAACGGGTTCACGATCTCGGGGAGCACGATTCCGAGCATCCGGTTGCTGCCCTGGCGCAGGGTTGCCGCGGCGCGGTTGGGCACGAACTGGGTTGCCTCGATGGCGTCGAGCACGCGGCGGCGCGTGGACTCCTTGACCTTCGATGGCTTGTTGAGCACGTTCGAGACGGTGGCAGTGGAGACACCCGCGAGTTCGGCGACGGCGGCGAGGCCGAGCGAACGCTGTACAGCCACGAGTCACCCCTTCTGCGCGGTCGCCCGTCGTGCACGGATGACCCCACGATACGGGATCGCGTCCCATTACCTCCGCACATTGAATCCATTAAATTCTCTCTTGACCGAGCCGCATTCCGTGCCCTATCGTGCCAACAGCACCAAAATTCAATCGATTGAATTTTGCAGATCCCGAGGACACAATCCATGTCAGAGTCGACATCAGCACCGCCGCCCGCGCTCACACTGAGCCGGGCCGCCAAGTCGTTCGGTCCTGTGATCGCCCTCGCCGACGGCTCGATCTCCGTCAACGCCGGTGAGATCCACGCCCTCGTCGGCGAGAACGGCGCGGGCAAGTCGACGCTCGTGAAGATCCTCGCGGGGCTCTACCGTCCGGATGCCGGCGAGTTCCTGGTCGCGGGGGAGCCGGTGTCGTTCCGCACCGTCGCCGACTCGAAGGCCGCGGGCATCTCCGTCATCTACCAGGAGCCCACGCTGTTCCCCGACCTCACCGTCGCCGAGAACATCTTCGTCGGCAGGCAGCCGCGCGGCCGCTTCGGCCTCATCTCCCGCGCGCAGATGCGCGACGAGGCTCGTCGCCTGTTCGCCCAGCTCGGCGTGCCCATCGATCCCGACCGCGTCGCCGAGGGCCTCTCGATCGCCGACCAGCAGATCATCGAGATCGCCAAGGCCATCTCGCTCGACGCGCGCGTGCTCATCATGGATGAGCCCACGGCAGCCCTCTCCGGCGCCGAGGTTGAGCGGCTCTTCACCGTCGCCCGCACGCTGCGCGACAACGGGGCGGGGATCGTCTTCATCTCGCACCGCTTCGACGAGGTATTCGGCCTGTGCGACCGCATCACGGTCATGCGCGACGGCCACTACATCGGCACGCACGTCACGGCGGAGGTCACCCCGAGCGACATCGTGCGCGAGATGGTGGGCCGCAACATCGAGACGCTGTTCCCGAAGTCCGATGCCGAACTCGGCGACGTGGTTCTCGATGTCTCAGGCCTCGGGCGCGCGGGAGTATTCGCCGACGTGAGCTTCAGCGTCAGGGCGGGCGAGATCGTCGGCCTTTCGGGTCTCGTGGGCGCCGGGCGCACCGAGATCGCCCGTGCGATCTTTGGCATCGACGCCTACGACGCCGGCACGGTGACCCTTCTCGGCAAACCCCTCCCACCGCACGATCCGATGACGTCCATCACCTCCGGCATCGGCTTCGTCCCGGAGGATCGGCGCAAGCAGGGCCTCGTCATGGACCTCACGGTCTCGCGCAACGCGGCCCTCACGCTGCGCCACGTGCTCGCGCGCTTCGGCCTCATCAGCGCGGGCCGCGAGCGCCGCGAGGCCTCGGTCTGGACCACCCTGCTGCAGGTCAAGGGATCGCTCGACGCCTCGGTCTCGACGCTCTCCGGTGGCAACCAGCAGAAGGTCGTGCTCGCGAAGTGGCTGGCCACGAAGCCCACGCTGCTCATCGTCGACGAGCCCACGCGCGGCATCGATGTCGGCACGAAGGCCGAGGTGCACCGACTGCTCTCCGAGCTCGCCGTGCAGGGCATCGCGATCATCATGATCTCCTCCGAACTGCCCGAGGTGCTCGGGATGTCCGACCGCGTGATCGTCGTGCGGGAGGGCCGCATCTCCGCGACCATCGACCGCGCGGACGCCACTGCGGAGTCGGTCATGCACGCCGCGACGAGTTCGAGCGAGGTATCCCGATGATCATGAAGTTCCTGCGCCTGCGCGAGATCCCCGTGAGCGTCGCCCTCGTGGCGCTCGTCACGATCACGGCGCTCATCAACCCGCGCTTCCTCTCCGGCCAGAGCGTGAAAGACCTGCTGCTCAACGCGACGATCGTGATGATCCTCGCGACGGGCCAGGCGGTCGTGATCATCACGCGCAACGTCGACCTGTCGGTCGGCTCGATGCTCGGCCTCTCCGGCTTCATGACAGGCACCCTGTTCGCGATGTTCCCGGGCATCCCGATTCCCGTGGTGTTCGTGGCCGGGATTCTGCTCGGCACGCTGCTCGGAGCGGTGAACGGGTTGCTTGTGACGAGCGCGGGGGTGCCATCCCTCGTCATCACGCTCGGAACCCTCTACATCTTCCGCGGCATCAACAACGCGTGGGCGGGCGGCAAGGAGTACTTCTCGGGCGACCGGCCGCTGGAGTTCGGCAACCTGTCGGTGAACACGATCCTCGGGTTCCCGATCATCACCCTCATCGCCCTGGTCGTGCTCGTGGTGCTCGCCATCGTTCTCGCGGCGACCCGCAGTGGCCGCGACTTCTACGCGATCGGCAGCGATCCGGATGCCGCACGCCTGTTCGGCGTACCGAGCACGAAGCGCATCTTCACGGCCTTCGTCATCAACGGTGCCCTCGCGGGCCTCGGTGGAGTGCTCTACGCCTCGAGGTTCAGCTCGGTGGGAGCATCAACGGGCGACGGCCTCGAGCTCTCGGTGGTGGCTGCGGCCGTCGTCGGCGGGGTCGCGATCTTCGGCGGATCCGGAACCGTCGTGGGGGCGGCGATCGGCGCCCTCCTGCTCACGACCATCACGAGCGCACTGACCGCCGTGCGGGTGGACAAGTTCTGGCAGCAGGCGGTCGTGGGCCTGCTCATCCTCTCCGCGATCATCATCGACCGGGTGGCGAGTGCGCAGACCGCGCGCAAGCTGCGAGTGAGCGAGGCCCGCAATGTCTGAGACCCTGTCGACACGCAAGGAGCGCGGCGCCCTCGGGCGACTGCTCATGAGCCGTGACGCCATCCTCGTGGGGGTGCTGCTCGCCGTGCTCGTGATCGCGAGCATCCTGCTGCCACGGTTCCCGTCGACGGTGACCGTCGGCTACCTGCTCCTCGAGGCGATCCCGATCCTGCTGCTCGCCCTGCCGATGACGCTCATCATCATCACGGGCGAGATCGACCTCTCGGTCGCGAGCATCGTGGGGCTGAGCGTCGCCGTCATAGGAACTCTCACGATGAACGGCGCGGACTTCGGCACCGCCGCCGCTCTCGGGATGGTCGCGGCCGTGCTGGCCGGGGTCATCAACGGGGTGCTCGTCGCCTTCGTGGGCCTGCCCTCGCTCGCCGTGACCATCGGAACGCTCGCGCTGTTCCGCGGCCTCGCCCTCGTCTTCATCGGCGACAACCAGGTGAACGGATTCCCGACCGAGCTCGCGGCCTTCGTGCGGTCGAAGATCGGGAGCACGGGCATCCCCGTCGTCATGGTCTTCGTCATCGTCGTCATCGCGGCGTTCGCGATCGTGCTGCACTTCACTCCGTTCGGCCGGGGGCTGTACGCCCTCGGCTACAGCAAGGAGGCGGCGACGTTCGTGGGCGTGAACGTGGCGCGCTCCAAGTTCTGGCTGTACGTCTCCAGCGGTTTCGTGTGCGGACTCGTCGCGATCTACCTCGTGCTCGTCAACACGAGCGCGTCGAGCGACAAGGGCGCGGGCCTCGAACTCACCGTCATCGCCGCCGTGCTCTTGGGCGGCGTCTCGATCTTCGGCGGCCGCGGCACCATCGTCGGCGCGCTCACGGGTGTGCTCATCATCTCGAGCATCAACTACGCGCTGCGCCTGCCGCGCGTGCCCAACGAGATCCTCATCATCATCACGGGCTCCCTGCTCATCGTCTCGGTGATGGGCCCGAGCCTCTTCGAGAAGTTCCGGCAGCGGCAGTACTCGCGGCGCGTACAGCGCACTCTTCCCCGGGCGTGAGCCCGGGGACCCCGGCCCTAGCACCAGGTGCCGGTCCCCCCAATGGAAGGAAAAGACAATGGAGTTGTTCCGCACTCACGGCGCTCGTCGTCGCGTACTGGCATTCGCCGCGGCGGGAGTGGCAGTTGCCCTCACGCTCACCGGCTGCCAGGCAGCAACCAGCACCGACGGCGGTGATGAGGGTGGATCGAGCGAGGGCGCGAGCATCACGTTCATCCCCAAGAACCTCGACAACCCGTACACGGGCGTCGAGCTCAAGGGTGGCGAGGAGGCCACTGCAGACCTCGGCTTCACCTACAACGCGGTCGGCGCACTCGATGCCGGTGCCGACAGCCAGGTGCCGTTCATCCAGACCGAGGTCCAGAACGGCACGAACGTCATCGCCATCGCGGCGAACGACCCCAACGCCGTCTGCGCCGCACTCAACGAGGCCCGTGATGGCGGCGCGAAGGTCATCGCCTTCGACTCCGACGCCCCCACGTGCCGCGACCTCTTCATCAACCAGGTCGACTCGACGGAGGTGGCCCTCGGCCAGCTCCGCCAGCTGTTCGACCAGATCGGCGGCGAGGGCGACATCGCGATCCTCTCGGCGACCGCCACGGCGACGAACCAGAACGCCTGGATCGACGCCATGAAGAAGGAGATCGACTCCAACCCCGACTACAACTGGAACCTCGTCACCACCGTCTACGGCGACGATGACGACACCAAGTCGTTCCAGGAGGCCCAGGGCCTGCTGCAGTCGTACCCGAACCTCAAGGGCATCATCTCGCCCACGACCGTCGGTATCGCAGCAACCGCACGTTACCTCTCCACCTCGGAGTACAAGGGCAAGGTCGCGCTCGTCGGCCTCGGCCTGCCGCCCCAGATGAAGGAGTACGTCAAGGACGGCACGGTCAAGGGCTTCGCGCTCTGGGACCCGTCTGACATCGGCTACCTGACCACCTACGCCGCGAAGGCCCTGCTCGACGGGACCATCACGGGCAAGGAGGGCGACAAGTTCGACGGCGGCAAGCTCGGCGAGTACACGGTCGGCAAGGACGGCCTCGTCGTCGTCGGATCGCTGCTCGAGTTCAACGCAGACAACATCGACGACTACGACTACATCTCGTTCTAGTCGACAACCGGGGCCGGTCCGTTACGGGGGCCGGCCCCATCCCCCCATTCGAAGGATCCGATTCATGACCTCCCGCGTCTGCTTCCAGTTGCAGGTCGATCCGGCCCGCATGCCTGAGTACCGCGAGCGCCACGCCGCGGTCTGGCCCGACATGCTCGAGGCCCTCGCCGCGACCGGCTGGCGCAACTACTCGATATTCCTGCGCCCCGACGGCCTGCTCATCGGCTACTTCGAGGCGGACGATCCGGATGCAGCGCTCGCCGCCATGGCGCAGACCGACGTCAACGACCGCTGGCAGGCCGAGATGGCCCCCTTCTTCCTCGACCTCGAGGGAGCCCCCGACACCGGGCTCCTGCGACTTGACGAGATTTTCAACCTCGAGAGCCAGCTCGCTGCTCTCACCGAACCGAAGCTCTAGGACTGTGATGAACGACAACTCCGCGGCGATCTCTGCGCTGCTGCCCCCGAAGAACCGTCGCAAGACCCGTATCGGGCTGGTGGCGGGAGGGCTCGCCGCCTACTGGCCGCAGTTCCCCGAGCTGCTGCCGCAGCTGCAGGAGTCGACGCGCTACGTGGTCGAGCGCTTCCAGGGCATGGATGCGGAGGTGACGGATGTCGGCTTCGTCTCCGACGCGCAGGAGGCTGTCGTCGCCGCCGAGCAGCTGCGCAAGGCCGACTGCGACCTCATCGTCATGTTCATCACGACCTACCTCACATCGTCGATGGTGCTGCCGATCGCGCAGCGCTCGAAGACCCCCGTGCTCGTGATCGACCTCCAGCCCACCGTGAAGATGGACCACGCGACGTTCGGCACGGGCGAGTGGCTCGCGTACTGCGGCCAGTGCTCGATCCCCGAGGTGGGCAACGTGTTCCGTCGGGCGGGCATCCCGTTCCGCTCGGTTTCCGGCTACCTGCGACAGGAGTCGGCGTGGGAGCGCATCGGCCAGTGGATCGGGGCCGCGCACGTGCGGGCCACTCTGCGCCACGCGCGCCACGGCCTGATGGGTCACCTGTATCCGGGCATGCTCGATGTGTCGACCGACCTCACCCTTCTCCCGGTGACGTTCGGCTCGCACGTCGAGGTGCTCGAGTTCGACGATCTGCGCGTTCGCGTCGATGACGTCACCGATGGCGAGGTGGCGGAGCGCATGGATCTTGCTCGGCAGGTGTTCACGATCGACGAGTCGGTTCAGCAGGAGGACTTCGCGTGGGGCGCGAAGGTCTCCGTCGGTCTGGATCGACTCGTCGAGGACTTCGACCTCGACTCCCTCGCGTACTACCACCGGGGCCTCAACGGTGAGCAGCACGAGCGCCTCGGCGCCGGCATGATCCTGGGTGCCTCGCTCCTGACGGCACGGGGAATCCCCGCATCCGGCGAGTACGAGCTGCGCACCTCGGTTGCCCAGCTCGTCACCCAGAGCATCGGGGCCGGCGGTTCGTTCACCGAGATCCAGGCGCTCAACTTCGACGACAACGTGGTCGAGATGGGGCACGACGGCCCCGCGCACCTCGCCGTGAGCTCGCAGGATCCGCTCCTGCGCGGCCTCGGGATCTACCACGGCAAGCGTGGATGGGGTGTGAGCGTCGAGTTCGACGTGAAGCACGGGCCGGTCACGACCCTCGGCATCGGCCAAGACCGCGACGGCTCTCTCTCGTTCATCGCTTCGGAGGGCACCGTCGTCGAGGGCCCGCTGCTGGCCATCGGCAACACGACGTCGCGCGTGGACTTCGGTATGGATCCGGGGGAGTGGGTGGATGCCTGGTCCCAGACCGGCATCGGCCACCACTGGTCGCTCTCGCTGGGCCACCGTGCCGCCGACTACCGTGCCGCGGCGAACCTGCTCGGCATCGACTTCAGGCAGGTCTGAAGTGTCTGTGGTGGTGGTCGCCCTGTTGACCCCGAAGCCGGGAGCAGTCGATGGCGTGCTCGACGCGTTCCGCGAGGTGTCGCCGCTCGTGCATGAGGAGGTGGGCTGCGAGTTCTACGCTGCCCACACCGACGGCTCGATCGTCATGATGATCGAGCGCTGGACGACCCGTGCCGACCTGGATGCCCACGCCCAGGGCGCTCCGCTGCGCCGTCTCAACGAGCTCAACGCCGAGCTGCTGCAGAAGCCGTACGACGTCTGGTTCCTCGACGGGGTTCCGATGGGCGACGAACTGAGGGGCATCATTCCGGCCTAGAGAATGGATCGGCCGCCGAGCTGACCCGAACAGGTCGGCGGCCGATCCTGCTTACCCACGTCCATCGTGCCCACGCTTGCGCGGCCCCGTGAACCCCCCGGAGGGTTAAGGCGCGGGTGAAATAGACAGGCCTGTCTACCCATGATCGCGTCACACACCGCGGCTACGGTGGAGGCGTGCCACACAAGCTGACGCGGGACGACGCCCGACGCATCGCCGTGCGCGCGCAGCTGCTCGATGCCGATCGCCCCGGCGACGTGGTCGAGGTGGCCGAGCAGCTCGGCTACCTCAAGGTCGACCCCACGGCCACCATCGCGCCAGCCGAGCACACCATCCTGTGGTCGCGCATCGGCCAGGGGTACGAGTCGGTGCAACTGTCGAAGGCCGTGGAGCTCGACAGGCTGCTGTTCGAGTTCGACGGCGCGTTCCGCCCGCTGAGCCTGCTCCCCCTCATGCTCCCGGCGATGCGGCAGTGGCCGCGCCGCGAGACGACGCGCGCGTGGCTCGACGCTAACAGCCGCTTCCGCGCCGACGTGCTCGCGCGGCTGCGCGCCGAGGGGCCGATGCTCGCGAAAGACATCCCCGACACCGCGCAGGTTGAGCGGCCCCCCGACGGCTGGTCGGGCTCGAACCAGGTGCCGCATATGCTCGACTTCCTGCTGCGCCAGGGTGTCGTGGCCGTCGCGGGCCGCGAGGGCCGTCAGAAGGTGTGGGACCTCGCGGAACGCGTCTACCCGACCGGCCTCCCCGAGTACTCCGACGAGGAGGCACAGCGCCTGCTCGACGAGCGCAAGCTCAGGTCGATAGGCATCGCCAAGTACCGATCGCCGTGGACCCCGGTGGGCGAAGCGGGGGAGCCCGCGACCATCGAGGGCCTCAGCTCGAAGTGGCGCGTCGACCCCGAGGCCATTGCCGCGCTCGACCGCGACGACGGCGGCCGGGTGGCGTTGCTCAACCCTTACGACAGCGCGCTCTTCGACAGGCCGTTCCTGAAGGACGTGTTCCAGTTCGAGTACGTGCTCGAGCAGTTCAAGCCGAAACCGCAGCGCAAGTACGGCTTCTTCGCGCACCCCATCCTGATGGGAGACCGCTTCGTCGGGATGCTCGATGCCGAGGTGGATCGGGAGCGCGAGGTGCTCACGGTGACAGCCATCCACGAGTTCCTGCCCTTCGACGCGGAGGAGGACGAGATGGTGCGCGCCGAGGTCGTCGACCTCGCGCAGTGGCTCGGTGTCACAATCACTGGGCTCAGTTGAATCTCGGCCGCGGAGTCGTACTATCGAATCGTGGGAACCCTGAGGTATGACGCGACACAGCCAGCCATCTCGCTGCCCGATCGCACGCTCGAACATCTGCATATCGTGGTCACGCGCAAGCTGCGCGAGTCGCAGAGCTTCGCCCTCACCATCGCGGCCGGCGTGAGCGCCCCCGTGCAGGTCTGGCTCGATGCGCGCGTGCCGCTCGTCATCACCTACGCCACGGGTGTGGCCTCGAACATCAACGAGCGCTGGCTCGCCCAGCTCGAGGCGTCGTTCACCGCCGCGGGCCTCACTCTCTGCGCTGAGCCCACGGAAGCCTGAGCCCTAGCTCGCGCGCACTCCCGCCGCGGGAAGCACGATTCCGTCGATGACCGAGACCAGGTAGTCGCGGTCGATCGTCTCGCGCAGGACCAGTAGCCGGTAGGCCACCATTGAGGCACTGATGGTGCTCAGCAGGTCGACGTTGCGGTCGGCGGGCATCTCGCCGCGGGCGATAGCCCGCTCGAAGAACACCCTGTTGATCGACGCGCGCGGCTCGACAAGCGCAGCGTTCGCGGCAGCGGCGAGTTCGGGGTTGCGGGCGATCATCGACACGATGCCGGCCATGACCCGCATCTTGCGCTCACCCTCCCGGATGCTCGGCGCCTTGATCATCGCCACGAGGTCGCCGCGCAGCGAACCGGTGTCGGGAAGCACGTCCGGCGGCGACTTCATACACGCCACCGCGTCGAGCACGAGCTCGGACTTCGACGCCCACCGCCGGTAGAGCGTTCCCTTGCCAGCCTTGGCGCGAGTGGCGACCATCTCGATGGTCATGCCGTCGTACCCGGCTTCCGCCAGTACGTCGAGGGCGGCATCCATGATGTCGCCGTCTCGCGTGTGGTCCCGCTTTCGGCCGAGGCGCGGCGCGGGCTCGAGGTCGGTCTGCGTCATTGCACCGCCCTTTCTCTTGAACACGATGTTACAGCGAGGTTAATTACTGAACTGTGTATATCCGGAACTCCACAGTACCGTATAGTGGCCGTCATGTCTTCTGAAACCTCAGCGCCCGCGCCCAGCCGCCGTCGCTGGATCACCCTCGTCGTGGTCGGCCTCGCCCAGCTGATGGTCGTGCTCGACGCGACAGTCGTCAACATCGCCCTGCCCTCCGCCCAGACCGACCTCGGCTTCTCCGACGGCGACCGCCAGTGGATCATCACGGCGTACTCGCTCGCGTTCGGGAGCCTCCTGCTGCTCGGCGGCAGACTCTCCGACCTCATCGGTCGCAAGCGCACGTTCATCATCGGCCTCGTCGGTTTCGCCGCGGCATCCGCCCTCGGTGGCGCCGCGGCGACGTTCGACCTGCTCGTCGCCGCCCGCGCACTGCAGGGTGCGTTCGCCGCCCTCCTCGCCCCCACTGCCCTCGCCGTGCTCACCACGACGTTCGTGATCCCGAAGGAGCGCGCCCGCGCGTTCGGCGTCTTCGGCGCGATCGCGGGTGCCGGTGGCGCCGTCGGGCTCCTCCTCGGCGGCCTCCTCACCGAGGAACTCGACTGGCGCTGGAACCTCTACATCAACATCCCGATCGCCGTCGTCGCCATCATCGGCGCGCTCGTCTTCGTGCCGCTCATCGCGCGGACGGGCCCGCGGCCTAAGCTCGACGTTCCCGGAACCGTGCTCGTCTCGGGTGCCCTCTTCGGCCTGGTCTACGGCTTCTCCAACGCCGAGACCGACGGATGGGACTCGCCGCTGACGTGGGGCATGCTCGCTGGCGCCGTGGTGCTGCTCGTGGCCTTCGTCGTGTGGCAGCGCCGGGCCGCGCATCCGCTGCTCCCGCTCTCGATCGTCTTGGACCGCAATCGCGGCGCCGCCTACAGCTCGGTGCTCATCGCGGGTGCCGGCATGTTCGGCATCTTCCTGTTCGTGACCTACTACCTGCAGGCGACCCTCGGGTACTCGCCGATCCAGACCGGCCTCTCGTTCCTACCCATGATCGGGATGCTCGTGGTCGCAGCCCAGCTCGGCACCAACTTCCTCGTGCCGCGCCTCGGCCCGAAGGTCATGGTCCCGGCTGGAATGGTGCTCGGCGTCATCGCCATGATCTACCTCACCCACCTCGACGCCTCGAGCTCCTACGCGGCGGACATCATGCCGCCGCTCATGATCATGGGCTTCGCGATGGGAACCATCATGCCCGCGTCGATGCAGACCGCGACCCTGGGCGTCGACCGCCAGTTCGCGGGCGTCGCCTCGGCCATGGTCAACACGAGCCAGCAGGTCGGCGGGTCGATCGGCACGGCGCTGCTCAACACGCTCGCGGCCACGGCGGCCACCGACTACCTCGCCTCACATACGCCGCTCACCCCGGCGATCGGCGTGGAGGCGGCCATCGCCAGCTACTCCACCGCGTACTGGTGGGGCGCCGGGTTCTTCCTGGTGGGAGCGGTCATGTCGGTGCTCCTGTTCCGCCGCCGCGGGCAGGGTCTGTCCCTCGCGAACGCGCACCTTCCGGTCGCAACCGAGGCGGCGCCCGAACCCGTCATCGCGCACTAGCCCCGCTGGCTAGAGTGACGGAATGAGCAACGCGCCGACCTCCGACCTCACGGGCTGGACCCGCTCGCCCTTCACCGGGGCAGGCATGACCTATGACTGCTTCGAGAAGGGCAGCGGGCCCGGCGTCGTGCTGATCCCGGAGATCCCCGGCATCACTCCCGAGGTGCTCGGCCTCGCCGAGCACCTCGTCGGGGAGGGCTTCACCGTCGTGGTCCCGTCGCCGTTCGGCGAGCCCGGCCGCCGGATGACCGTGGGCTACACCCTCGGAACCGTGGCGAGGTTGTGCGTCTCATCGGAGTTCCGCTCGTTCGCCGTGGGCGTGCACAGGCCCATCTCCGACTACTTGCGCGCTGTCGCCTCGGACCTTGCCTCGCGCACCCCAGGCTCCGGTGTCGGCGTCATCGGCATGTGCTTCACGGGCGGCTTCGCGCTCGCGCTCGCCGTCGACGATACGGTGCGCGCGTCGGTGCTGAGCCAGCCCGGCATGCCGTTCCCGATCAGCCGCGCTCGGCGTGTGGACGCGACCGTGTCGCCCGAGGAGTTCGACCGCATCGCCGAGCGCGCCTCGGCGGGCGAGGTGTGTGCGCTTGGGCTGCGGTTCAGCGAGGATCGCGGGGTGCCGCGCGAGCGGTTCGCCACGATCGCGAGCCGCCTGGGTGATGCCTTCGAGGTCATCGAGCTCGATTCATCCCGAGGCAACGCAGGCGGCTTCTCCAGCACGGCTCACTCCGTGCTCACGAGCGAGGTTCGCGAGGAGCCGGGTAATCCGGCGCTCGCCGCGCGGGAGCGCGTTGTCGCGTTCCTGCGGGAGCGTATTGCGGCCTAGCCCTGCGAGCTAGCCCTTGAGGAGCTTGCTGAGCGGCACCTTGGCGCCGTCGGCGATCTGCTTGATGGTCGCATCCGGAATGTTGTTGAGCAACGGGATGTTCAGGCTCGCCGCCCACGTGCCGATGTTGTCGATGATCTCGTCGGTCGGCAGCCCCGCGAGCGTCGGGCGGATGCCCTCCCAGATCGGCTCGAGGCTCTTCACGTCGAGGCCCTTGCCCGAGGTGAGGCCGCCGACCAGATCGCCGAGCCCTCCGAGGTCGAATCCCTTGTCAGCCATGTCGTACTCCCCACGTAGATGTTCTCCGATCGTATTGCGCGTCACACCGCCGCGACTATCGCTTTTGCGGTCCGATCGAGAAACAGCACGATCTCGTCCGACGACAGCTCGGAGTGCACGGCGCCGTCTACGAGGGTCTGCTCGGCGAAGGCGACCCACGATCGCACGGCGATGCGCAGCGTCTCGGTGTCGGGCTGGCCGAGTTCGAGGAAGGCCTGCACGAGCCATCCGGACTGCACGGTGCGCGTCTCCTCGATGAGCTCGCGCACCTCGGGGTCGCCGCTCGCCGCGCCCCGCACGAGCGAGTAGAACGTGAGGCGGTGGTCGCGAACGAAGCGCACGAGCCTCGTGAGGGTGTCGTGGAGGCGGTCGAGGGGGGCGAGCGCGGCATCCGGTCGCGTGGCGTGCAGCATGCTGTCGCACGCGGCGCGCACGACCTCGCGATGCATGCCGTCTTTGGTGTCGAAGTAGTGCGCGACGAGTCCGCGCGAGACGCCCGCTGCCTTCGCGAGGCTCTCGAGGGTGAGGTCTTCGAGCGGGCCGGATGCGAGCGCGCCAACGCCGAGCGTGATGAGCTGGGCGCGGCGCTCATCCGGGCTCAACCTGGTGCGCCGTGTCGCCTGCATGACCCCACCTAAGCACGCGCAAAAAAGTTCGCCAAACGGCGTCATAGTTGCCCGCGAACGCGGTCTCCCTTATTGGGACCGCTGTCAATAGCGGTCGTACCCGCCCGATCAAGGAGGATCACGATGAAGGTTCGAAAACTCACCAGCACCCACGCAGGCCGCATAGTCATCGCCGCGGTACCTGTCGCACTCGTCTCGACGGTGCTGCTCGGTGGCGTCGCCCAGGGCGCTGTCCCGGTCTCGTTCGCGATCTCCGGCAGCCAGTTCCAGATCAGCGCATCGCAACTCGAGGGCACAAGCTTCTCGCAGTACGCGGGTGTGGCCAACGACACCGCGGGCAACCCGCACCAGGTCGCTATCGCCAACATCGGCTCCGCGACCCTCGCCGACCTGTGCCAGTCGGTAGTGACCGACACCCCCCTGGGCAAGGTCGGCATCATGATCACCGCGGGGGGTGGCGGCAACCCCGCCTCGGCCACCGACCTGCAGATCGGCATGACCGACCTCAAGGGCGACTCGACCTTCGGCAACATCCGCATCGGCGTCGACGCCTCGACCGTGAACACCGCGGCCAAGGGCACCGCGGGCGACTTCGCCCAGGACTCCGACACGATCTCCATCGCGAACCTGCAGCAGACCGCGTGGAGCACCCAGGCTTCCGTGTTCACCCTCACGGGCATGCACGTGGAGCTCACCGACGGCACCAAGACCTGCTTCTAGGCGGTGGCGACGATGACATCCATCAAGACACTGGCGACGGATGCCCGCGCCAGGGCTCGCGCCGCTGCCGCGGGTATCCGTGAGTCGGGCTTCGGCACCTGGACCCGCAGCCGTCCGTTCGTCGGCGGCCTCCTCTCCGTGCTCGCGGGCGTGGAGATGTTCTTCTCCGGCCAGCTGGATGTGGGCAACATCCACGTGCAGCTGGGCATCGAGGGGTTCCAGGCGACGATCATCCCGATCGGCCTCGCGCTGCTCGGCATCCTCGCCGTGCTCATGCCGCAGCACCGCATCTTCTACGGCGTGCTCATCCTCGTGCTCGCGGTGTACTCGATCGTCGGGGTCAACCTCGGCGGGTTCTTCGTGGGCATGCTCCTCGGCGCTGTGGGAGGCATTCTCGTCGTCGCGTGGGCGCCGAAGGTCGCGGCCGCACCTCCCGCTGTCGAACCGCCTGTCGGGGAGCAGAAGCAGCGCACGAAGCGGGCACTCCCTTTAGTGCCGAGCCGGTCGTAGACGCCGGCACCAAGCGCAAGCGAACCGCAGTCGCGACGGTCGCGGTGCTCAGTCTCGGGCTGAGCCTCGTGGGCGGTGCGAGTGCGCGGGCTGCGGAATCCCTGTGCATTCCGCTGCTCATGACCTGCAGCCCGGATGCGCCGTCCACCCCTCTCACCGACCTCGGTGACGCGGTCGGCGGTCTCATCGGCCTGGGCGACGAGACGGACTCCGGGCTCGGCTCGCCGCTCGTCGACCCGCTCATCCCTGAGGATCCGGATGCGCCAGTCATGACGCTGCCGGCCGCGCAGTTGGGCGGCTCGGCGTTGTCGATCAACGGCCTCAAGTCGATGGGGCTCGTGAGCGTGCCGCTCATCGACGGGTCGCGCGCCACGGTCATCAAGATCGTCGCCGACCAGTTCGTGATCGACGACTTCGTGCTCGACGTGCGTCGCTCGACGGGCCCCTCGCTCGTCTCGACATCGACCCAGATGCGCCTCACGGGCAACGCCGTCGTCTACGTGGACTCGCTCACGGGTAGCCTGCTGGGCGGCGGGGGCATCAGTCTCGGCGCACCGACGCCGCCTCCGGGCGACGAGCTGCCGGGCCAGATCCTCGGGGTCACCCTCGGCTTCGTGGGCTGCAACGCCGACACTATCGAGTTCGACGACTCACACCAGCACCTGTACGACTGATGCTCCCGGAGCCGCAGCGCCGCTAGAGGTAGGGCTCCACGAGCTCGCGGTAGCGCGCGGCCGCGGTGGCAGCAACGCGTTCGTACGCGCTGTTCCAGATCTCCTGGTTGAAGATCTCGCACTCGATGTCGCCGGAGTATCCGGCTTCGACCACCGCGCGCGTGAGCGACTCGAAGTCGATGAGCCCGTCGCCCATGAAACCCCGGCTGAGTAGCGGATCGGCAGCGATCGGCATGTTCCAGTCGCACACCTGGTAGCTCGCGATGCGGCCGGATCGCCCGGCGCGCGCGATGGTTCGCAGCACGTGCGGGTCCCAGAACACGTGGAACGTGTCGACAACCACGCCGACCGCTCCCGCGTCGAACTGCTCGGCGATGTCGAGGGCCTGGCCGAGCGTCGAGATGACTGCGCGGTCGGTCACGTACATCGGGTGCAGAGCCTCGATCGCCAGCGTGATGCCCGCGGCGAGGGCATCCGGGGCCAGCTCGCCGACGGCGTCGCGGACACGTTCGCGCGCGCTAGGGAGGTCGCGGGAGCCCTCGGGCAGTCCGCCGGCGACGAGCACGAGGGTGGGGGCGCCGAGGGTGGCTGCCTCGTCGATGGCGCGGAGGTTGTCGTCGCGCCATCCGGGTTGCGTGAAGAACCCGGCGCGGCACAGGCTGCTCACGCGGAGTCCAGCGTCGCGCACGAGGGCCGCGCTCTCCGCGAGCCCGAACTCGGCGACGGGCTCGCGCCACAGGCCGATGGCCGGGATGCCCGCGCCGACGGTCGTGGCGATGGCCTCCTGCAGCGTCGCGTACTTGATGGTCGCCTGGTTGAGCGAGAAGCGAGTCACAGCGAGTTCACCTTAAGAAGATCGTTCCAGCGCTGGGCGGCGAGGTCCGGATGCTCGAGCGCGCCGGTCGCGTCGGCGAGTCGCACGATCTCGGCGAGGTGCGGCAGGCTGCGCGCGGAGTGCAGCCCGCCCACCATCGTGAACGACGGCTGGTGGCCGCCCAGCCACGACAGGAACGCGACACCCGTCTTGTAGTACTGAGTGGGGGCGGCGAATACCTGCCGGGCAAGGGCTTCTGTGGGGGAGAGGATGGCGCGGTACCCGTCCACGTCGCCCGCATCCAGCCTCTGGATGGCCGCTGAGGCGTTCGGCGCGAACGCAGCGAAAGCGCCGAGGAGGGCATCCGACCCGCTCTCGATGAGGCCCACGAAGTTGAAGTCGTCGCCCGTGAACATGCGCGCGCTCGCCGGCAGGCGCTCCCGCAAGGCGATCTCCGCGTCGGCGTCGAGGAGCGACATCTTGATGCCGCTGACCAGGGCAGCGTTGTCCTCGATGATGCGGATGACCGTGTCGCCCGCGGAGGGCCCGAAGTACCCGGCCAGGCTCGCGTCGAACGCCTCCCCGAGCCAGTGCAGCACCACGGGGGATCCGGCCCGCGACAGCACCTCGCCATACACGCGCTCGTAGTCGGCAGCCGTGGTGGCCGCCCGCGCGAGGTGCCTGCTCGCCATGAGCACGACGCCCGCGCCGGCGTCCTCCGCGACCTCGAGCTGCTCCAGATACGCCGTGATCACGGCGTCGAGGGAGATGTGCTCATCGGACACGTGATCGGTGTTGACGCCCACGACAAGAGCACCGCCCACGGATGCCGCCTCCGCGGCACTGCGCCGGATCAGCTCCGTGCACGCCGCCCAGTCGAGCCCCATGTTGCGCTGCGCCGTGTCCATGGCGTCGGCGACCCCGAGGCCCCACGACCACACGTGGTGCCGGAACGCGAGGGTCGCATCCCAGTCGATGTCGGCCGGGGCGCCGGGCACGTTCTCGGCGAGGGTGCGCGGCACGACGTGGGCGGCGGCGTAGGCGACCCGACTCGTGAGCGGCGCGGTCGGCTTAGCGAAGGCCGGTGCAGGGCCGGGCGACAGCCTCACAGGGTCACCGGCGGCAGGTCGATGCGGCGCCCCTCGGCGGAGCTGCGCAGGCCCTCCTCGCTCAGTCGCACGCCGCGCGCACCGGCGAGCAGGTCGAACTCGTAGGGCGCATCTTCGAGCACATGCCGCAGGAACTGCTCCCACTGCACCTTGAAGCCGTTCTCGAACACGTCGTTGTCCGGAACCTCGATCCAGTCGGCGAAATAGTCGTGCGTCTCGCGCAGGTCGGGGTTCCAGACGGGCTTCGGGGTGGCATTGCGGGGCTGGATGCGCGCGCCGAACAGCCCCACGACCGCCGAGCCGAGCGTGCCGTCGACCTGGAACTCCACGAGCTCCTTGCGGTTGACCCGCACCGCCCAGCTCGAGTTCAGCTGCACCACGATGCCGTTCTCGACCTCGAAGATGCCGTAGGCCGCGTCATCCGCCGTCGCCGTGTAGGCCTTGTCGTTCTCATCGACGCGCGTCGGGATGTGCGTGACCGCGCGGGCGTAGACGCTCTCGATGCGGCCGAACAGGTTCTCGATGACGTAGTTCCAGTGCGCGAACATGTCGCTCACGATGCCGCCGCCGTCTTCGGCGCGGTAGTTCCAGCTCGGGCGCTGGGCGGGCTGCCAGTCGCCCTCGAACACCCAGTAGCCGAACTCGCCGCGCACCGAGAGGATCTCGCCGAAGAATCCGGAATCGATCAGGCGGCGCAGTTTCTGGAAGCCCGGCAGGTAGAGCTTGTCGTGCACGACGCCGTTCTTGACCCCTGCCGCTGTTGCCAGGCGCGCGAGCTCAAGCGCGTCCTCGAACGACTCGGCAGTCGGCTTCTCGGTGTAGATGTGCTTGCCAGCCGCGATCGCCTTCGTGATCGCGGGCACGCGCGCCTGGGTGACGAGCGCATCGAAGTAGATGGGGAAGTCGGGGTTGGCCAGCGCCTCATCGAGGTCGTTCGTGTAGTGGGTGAGGCCGTGCTTGTCGGCGAGCTCCTTGAGCTTCGGGATGCTCCGGCCCACGAGCATCGGTTCGAGCTGCACGCGCGTGCCGTCGGAGAGCAGCACGCCGCCCTGCTCGCGGATCGCGAGGATGCTGCGGAGCAGGTGCTGCCGGTAGCCCATGCGCCCCGAGACGCCGTTCATGATGATGCCGATGCTGGTCACGGATGCTCCTTGCTCGCGTCGCCGTCCGCCGTGGAAAGCGCTTACCCGAGCATACGGAAAGCCCTTCCCGAGCGCAACGGGTGCGCCCCGCTAGGCGCCGAGGTGGCGCGGGGGCATCCGGCGAGTGCTCGCGTTCGGCGTGCACAACCCGTGTGACGCGCAGAACGCGAGCACTCGAGGTGGGGCGCGGCTGCGGCGTGCTAGCGGGGCGGCGTGCTCGCGCGCAGCACGACCTCGGCGCCCACGGCCGCGGATCCGCCGTCGCCGAGAGCCAGTTCCACCGCGGCAGCGCCGGCGGCCTCGAGGTCGACGCGCACCGTCGAGAGTGCAGGGGTGACATCCCGCGCCGTCGAAATGTCGTCGTAGCCGGCCACGGCCACGCGGCCCGGCACCTCGATCCCGCGGTCGCGCAGGGCGGCGAGGGCGCCGATCGCCATGACGTCGTTCACGGCGAAGACGAGGTCGACGTCGTCGAGTCCGCGATCGATGAGCTCGAGCATCCCCTCGTACCCGGCGTCGCGGGAGAAGGCGCCGTGCACGACGGCGACGGGTGCGGTCGGCAGCGCTGCGGTGAAGGCGGCGGCACGGTCGCGCGCGGTGACGAGGTCGGCGGGGCCGGCGAGGAGGGCGAACCCGCGGTATCCGAGGCCGACGAGCGCGGTGGCGAGGGCCGAGGCGCCGCCCGTGTTGTCGATCGCCACGGTGTCGAAGGGCAGGCCGTGGCTGCTGATCAGCACAACCCGGCCGCCGGATGCCGCGAACCCCTGCAGCTCGTCGCGCAGTGCCTCGTCGCTCTCATCGGCGAACCGCGAGCCCGCGAGCACGATGATGCGCGGTCGTTGCCCGCGCAGGATCCGCACGAGCTCCACCTCGCGCGCAGCATCCCGCTCCGTCACCGCCATGGTGACGTTGAGCCCCTTCGCCTCCGCGGCCCGGATGACGCCCGCGGCGATCGCGGAAAAGTAGGGGTCGGCGATATCGCTCACGAGCAGCGCGACTGTCGCGGAGGTGCCGCGCGCGACGGCCTGGGCGGAGGTGTTGGGGGTGTAGCCGAGCTGCTCGGCTGCCGCCAACACGCGCTGCCGGTACTCCTCGTTGACCTTGCGGGCGCTGCCGTTGAGCGAGCGCGACGCGGTCGCGAGCGAGACGCCCGCGGCACGGGCGACGTCGTAGAGCGTGGCATTTCCTGTCACGCAGCCGAGCCTAGCCGCCGATACACAGGGAACGCCCAAGGTCGGCACCTACTCTGGTCGGCGGCCATTCGTGCCTCCCACGCTATGAAACTCTCACACGCCCCCCGCCGCCGCCTCGACCAGGCGAAGCCGTCGCCCCGCGCTGCACTCGAGTCGGTTCGCCACCTCTCCCGTGCTGTCGTCGACACTGCCGCGCAGTGGGCCCGCGCGGCAACCCGATCGCGCCGCCGCCTCGTCATCGGTGCCGGCGTCGGTGCCGTGGTCGTCGCTCTCCTCGCCGTGACCATCGTGTCCGTGCCACGGGGCCCGAGCGCGCAGGAGCAGCTCGCCGACTACATCGACGCGAACGCCCAGTCGCTCACCGTCTCCTCGAAGGCCGCCCTCACCATCGCCCCGCGCGACGCGTACTCGGCCACCCCCGGCATCGACTCGCTCAAGGCGAGCGGCACCAACTACGACTTCGCCAAGCTCGTGATGCTCTACGCGGGCTGGCCGCAGAGCGACAACAACGTTACGGTCTTCACCCGCTGGATGCGCCAGGAGAACGGCGTCGACGACTGGTGGAACCGCAACAACCCCCTCAACAACGGCTGGGGTTCGGGCGGCGGCGGCGGAACCGGCACGTACGACTCCCTCGACATCGCCGCGCAGAACGCGGCTGAGGCACTGCTGCAGAACGCCGGATACTCGCAGATCGCCGCAGCGTTCGCCTCCAGTGCCGACACCGCGGTCACCGAAGCCGCGATCTGGGCCTCCCCGTGGGCTACCGGGCACTACGCCAACGGCGGACACTGGTCGTACACCGAGGTGCCCGTCGTGAAGTCTCCCGACGGCACCTGGTAGCGCATCCGGGCGAGGCGTTCAGCGCACTCATAGCCGGTCGATGCCAGAATGGCAGGGACGAGAGGACCGGGCCCGTGTCGGAGCTCCCCGTGTACCGAACCCGCAAGGACCAGTGGGGAAACATCGTCGCGCTCGGCGGTGAGTTCGGAGTGGTCGGCCACTCGGATGCCATCTTCAGCATCGAGCGCGGCATCGACATCTATTACGTGCCGCTCGGCGAGGGCGCCGGGTCGATCGTGGAGGTCAGGGACGGCGCCGCGGGCAAGTACCTGCGATCCAACTGGGACGGCCAGGGGCGCAACAACCTCGTCGACCTCCCCGACTGCTAGCGCCTGTCGTGAGCCTCGTCAAGGCGGTTACGGCGTCGGCCGGGCATCCGTACCGTCGAAGTATGAAGCATGTGATGTACGCGGAGAAGTCGTTACTCATGGGCGATGAGGTCGTCGACCTCATGATGGAGTACGCCGTGCTCTTGGCGCGCCACAGCTCAGCCGACAGTGTCGACGTGGAGGCCATCGGTACCGACGGGGATGTGGTCACCGCGACGTTCCTCATCGGCCCCGCCACCATCATGGTCGCCGAGACCGCGCGCTCGACCTTCCCCGAACCCGAGAACGGCGAAGCCGTGACCTACCTGCGCGAGCAGATCGGGCTCATCAAAGAGCCGCCGCTCGCCCACGGCCTCGACGACATGGGCATTCCCGGATTCGACGAGATCTGATGGGGTCGCTCATCTACGGGCACCCCTCGATCGACATCAAGCTCGAGGACAGAGTGCTTGCGCACCTGCAGATCGTGTTCTCCGACAAGCTGCGGCGCAACGAGGGCTTCCACTTCAGTTGGGCCGACCCCGAGCTCACGGGCGGTGGGCGCAACATCGCGTGGGTGCATCCGGCCATGCCCCTGTACTTCCGCTACGCGGGCAGCAGGGTTCCCTCGATCAACCCTGCCTGGATCGAGCAGATGACCATCTCCATCAACGGCAGCGCGGGGCTCGTGCTGCGTGACGAACCGCACGGAGGCACCTGATGGGCACCCTGGTGTATGGCTCGGGCGCGCTGCGCGTCGAGTTCGACGATCGCGTTCTCGCTCACATCCAGGCCGTCGTGGGGGTCAAGGTGCGCCGAAACGAGAGGTTCTTCCTCAGCTGGTTCGACACGCAAGCCGTCGGTGATGGGCGCAGTGCGGTCTGGATCGCCCCGGAAATCCCGCTCGCGTTCCGTTTCACGACCGCCGCCCAGCACCGGTTGAACCGACCGTGGGTGGAGGCCATGATCCTCGCGGCCGGGAGCAGCGCGGGGCTCGTGCTCACTCGGGAGCCCGACACCGGTGAGCCGCTGCTCTCCGACGACAACTCGATCAAGCGTCGCGAGCGGAGCTGACCTTCCCCGGCAGCCAGAACTTCTCGCCCGCGATGAAGGCGAGAGACGGCACGATGACCGTCCGCACGAGCAGGGTGTCGAGCAGCACGCCGATGCACACGATGATGCCGATCTGCGTGAGCGTGATGAGGGGCAGCACTCCCAAGACGGCGAACACGGCGGCGAGCAGGATGCCCGCGCTCGTGATCACGCCGCCCGTCGAGGAGAGGGCCCGCACCATGCCCGTGCGTGTGCCGTGCATCCCGGCCTCCTCGCGTGCTCGTGTGACGAGGAAGATGTTGTAGTCCACGCCGAGCGCCACGAGGAACAGGAAGCTGAACAACACGACGTTGGTGTCGATCGCGGGGAAGCCGAACACCGACTGGAACAGCAGCCAACTCGCCCCGAGGCTCGCGAAGAAGCTCGCGACCACGGTCAGCAGGAGCAGCACGGGGGCCACGAGCGCGCGCAGCAGCAGCACGAGCACGAGGAACACGAGCCCCAGGATGAGCGGGATCACGAGGTCTTGGTCGGCGGTCTGCGCCGCGTTCACGTCGAGCGTCTGGGCGTCGAGCCCGCCCACGAGCGCCGTAGTGCTGTCGCGCATCTCCTGCACTATCGCGAACGACTCGGGGGTTTCCGCGGCAGCGTCGAGCGTGACGTTCAACTGCGTGATGGTGGCGGATGATTCGCCCGGCGTCACGGAGACGACCCCGTCGATCTTCTCGAGAGCCGCGGTGACCGCGTCGACCTCGTCGTTGTCCGCGATGACGACGGCCGGCGAGCCGCTCCCCGCCGAGAACGCGTCGGCGAGTAGCTCCTGGCCGACGACGGCCTCCGGCACCGACGTGAACTTCTCGCTCTGCGACAACCCGATCCGGATGCCCGGCACCCCGGCGAAGGCGAGGCCGCCCAGCAGCAGCGCCCCCACGAGGGCGACGACCACGGGCCGCTTCGACACGAGGATCCCGAGCCGGTGCCACACGCCGCGCTCGGTCGAGCCCTCGGTGCCGAAGCGCGGCACGTACGGCCAGAACAGTCTGCGCCCGAACAGCACGAGGGCCGCGGGGAGCACGAAGAGGGCGAACAGCATGGCGATGACGATGCCCGTGGCGCACGCGATGCCGAGCGCCCGGTTTCCCTCGAGCTGCGCGAACAGGAGGGTGAGCAGCGAGAGAACCACGGTGCTGCCGCTCGCGATCACCGCGGGTCCGGCGCCGCGCAGGGCGACGGCCATGGCCTCACGGCGGTCTTCGTGGGTGCGCAGCTCGTCGCGGTAGCGGGCGATGAGCAGCAGCGCGTAGTTCGTCCCCGCGCCGAAGACGAGAACGGAGAGGATGCCCGTGACCGAGGCATCGAGCGTGATTCCCGCGGCCGCAGCCACACGCGTCGCGACGATGCTCGCGAGGCCGTCGGCGAGCCCCACGACGGTGAGCGGAACGAGCCACAGCCACGGGCTGCGGTAGGTGATAAGGAGGAGCACCGCCACGACGATGACCGTCGTGAGCAGGAGGGTGAAGTCGGCGCCCTTGAAGACGGCGGCGATGTCGACGGCGAAACCCTCCGGGCCGGTCAAGAGGGCGGTGAGGCCCTCGGGGAGGTCGGCGTTGGCAGTGGAGCGCAGCTCTGCTGCGCGATCGGCTTGGGCCGCGACATCCGTGAGCTCATCGAGCGGGACCACGACGAGGGCGACAGTCCCGTCGTCCGAGACGGTGGGCGGCGGCACGAACCCGTCGGAGGAGAGGTCGGCGAGCTTCTGGCCGGATGCCGTCACCGCGGCAACATCGGCGTCCGTGAGCTTGGCGCCGTCGCGGCTGAAGACGAGCAGCGCGCTCGTGCCGTCGGCTCCCGGCAGTGTGTCCTGCAGGGCCGCGACCTTGGCGGATTCGGCGGATGCGGGAAGGCCCACTCCTGGCGAGCTGTCGCCGTCGGCGCCGGACCCCATCGCGAACACTGCCCCGGCGGCCAGGGCCGCGCCCACGAGGACGATCCACGAGGTGCGGCGGGAGGTGATGAAGTTCGTCAGTTGGCGCATTATCCTTTTATTTCACTTGGTTAACTATTAATGCTCTGAACAAGTTAGTCGTAAACTGGACTACGTGCAAAGCCCGACCCGACAGCCCACCTACTCCTTGCAGGAGTTCGTGCAGCTCAGCCGCGCCTTCGAAGCGCACCTCGGGCGCGAGCTCACCGTCAACCCGACAGACCTCGCCGCGATGGAGCACCTCATCACGAGCGGACCGCTCGGCCCGAGCGAGTTGGCGCGCCGGCTGAACATCACTCCGCCCGCGGTCACTGCCGCCGTGGACCGCCTGGAGGAGCTCGGGCATGCCACCCGCGTCGTCAACCCCGCAGACCGTCGGGCCGTCGTCGTCACGCCGGCTCCCGCATCCGTGCAGAAGGCCATGTCGTACCTGCTGCCCATGATCAGTGACGTGGATGAGGCGCTCGACGGATTCGACGCCGAGCAGCAGGCCGTCATCGCCGAGTACCTCGACCGCGTCGTCGCCGCGCTGCGCACGCACGTGCCCTCGTGATCTCGCGCAGGGAGGCGGCGCTGCGCCTCGACATCCCGCTCGAGATGGCCAACCGCCACGGGCTGCCGCGGAGCATGAGCGAGACCGAGCTCGAGGCCATGCGCGCAGACCCGCCGCCGTGGCTCGCGCAGTCCTGGGCCAACCGCACGGGCAAGAAGCCCGTCTGGGTGCAGCTCACGTGCGACATCTGCGGGTTCACCGAGGCCGCGCGCCCGAAGAAGTGGTGGCCCGCCTTCACGTGGTTGTCGTGCGAGGAGCACGCGGCAGCCGAACTTCCGCCGCTCGCCGAAGGCTACGTGCGTGGCGAGATCGACGGCATCGGCAGCAGGTTCATCGGCATCGTGGACGAGCCGCGCGCCTAGTCCGTCCTGCGCGGCCCGGCGCTACGGCGCGATCGACAGGAACAGGAACGCGCCGAACAGCACGAGGTGCACGCCGCCCTGCAGTCGCGTGGCGCGGCCCGGTGCGAGCGTCAGGATGCTCACCACAACGGTCAGCAGCAAGAGCACGATCTGCGTCGACTCGAGGCCGAGTACCAGTGGGCCCGTGATGAAGATCGACGCGAGCGCGATGGCCGGGATGGTGAGGCCGATGCTCGCCATGGCGGAGCCGAGCGCGAGGTTGAGGCTCGTCTGGAACCGGTCGCGGCGCGCGGCGCGGATGGCGGCGATGCTCTCCGGCAGCAGCACGAGCAGCGCGATGATCACACCGACGAACGAGGGCGGGAAGCCGATCGCGAGCACCCCGGCCTCGATCGAGGGCGACTCGATCTTGGCGAGCCCGACCACGGAGACGAGGGCGATGACGAGCAGCCCGAGGCTCATGAGCGCCGCACGCTTCGTGGGGGCTTCGGCGTGGTCGTCAGCCTCGACGGGCTTGCCCGCCTTGGTGACGGGCAGGAAGAAGTCACGGTGCACGCCGGTCTGGGTGAAGACGAACATGCCGTAGAGCGCGAGCGACGCGACGGCGACGAAGGCGAGCTGGCTGGGAGAGAACTGCTGCTCCGAGCCCGAGGTGAAGGTGGGGAGCACGAGGGTGAGCACCGCGAGGGCGGTGACGGTCGCAAGCAGAGCGCCCGCCCCCTCGGCATTGAAGTTGACGAGCCGGTGCCGCAGTGCGCCCACGAGGAGGGAGACGCCCACGATGCCGTTGGTCGTGATCATGACGGCGGCGAATACGGTGTCGCGCGCGAGGGTGGCGGCCTCTGCGCCGCCCGAGATCACGAGCGTGATGATGAGGGCCACCTCGATGACCGTGACCGCGACGGCGAGGATGAGCGACCCGAACGGTTCACCCACCTTGTGGGCGATGACCTCGGCGTGGTGAACAGCGGAGAGCACAGTGCCGCCCAGCACGAGCGCGATGAGGATGACGGCGACGAGCGGGAGGTCTTTGACGTTCCACGCGAGGGCGAGAACCACGATCGCGACTACGGGCACGATGGCGGACGAGTTCTTGATCAGGAATCTCACAGCGCGCATCCTGACCATTATCTCAGACCTTGCTGGGAAACGCTCGGATAGCATTCCCCCATGACCGCCACCATCACCGCAGTGGGCCGCAAGCCCGGACGAGTGTGGGGCGTACTGTCGCTCATCGCCGTCGCCATTCCCCTCCCGTTCCTGTTCGTCCTGAACATCCTGTCGCTCGTGGTGCGCAACCAGGTGACGCTGCCGGGGCATCCGACCATCGAGTCGACCGTCTACGGGCTCATCGCGTTCGCGGGCCTGTTCTTCTTCCCCGTGCTGTTCGTGCTGGCCACCGTGCTCGCCGTCAACGCCGTGCGCAGGCCGAGGTTCGCCGGCAAGGTCATGGGCTGGATCACCATCGCCGTCGTGATCATCGCGATCCCGCTCAGCTGGTTCGGGTACGCGGTGTGGATCGTCAGGTAGCGTGAGGTCATGAGCGACGACGCCCGATTCGATCCGAGGTTCGACCCCGCTTTCCAGCCCGGCTACACGGGCCCGATCTCCACGGCCAAGCCCGCGCAGAAGACGCTCGTGGGTGACCCGCCGCAGCCCCTGCCCGCGCAGCCCGTGGCTGTTGTCGCTCAGCAGCCCGCCATCGACGACGAGTTCGACGAGCCAGCGCCGCGCCGCGCCAACCCCTTCCTCATCGTGCTTGCCGCCGTCGCCGTCGTGCTCGTGGGGGGCGGCCTCTACCTCGTGTCGCGCCTGCGCGACCTGTTCGCCGACACGCAGTCGGGCTCCGACTTCGACTACGTGACGCTGCAGGTGCTCATGTTCGCGTCGCCCATGATCATCGTGTTGGGCCTCGCCACGGGTATCGGCGTTCTGTTCCTGTTCGCCACGCGCTGGGGGCGCCGCTAGCGGTTCTCGAGCCGCCAGACCACCTTCAGGCCCGACCAGTCGGTGTCGATGGCGGCGATCTTCACGTCGACGAGCCCGAGCGGCAGCACGATCTCGCGCACGCGGTTATCGGTCACATCGCTCACGTGGCCCGCGGCCCTGCGCGGCCAGGCTATCCAGAGCGCACCCGCCGGCCGGATGCGGCTGCCGAGCGCCAGCACGGTGCGCTCCACACCCGCGGCGGAGGTGCAGAACGCCAGTATGACGTCGGCGGGGGCATCCGGCCGCACCATCTCGACCCCCACCGGATCGGTCTCGAAGCCCCACCCCGCAGGCCGGTCGACCACATCGAGGCGCACTCCCGGCACGATGCCGAGCTTCGTGAGCTGGGGTGTGCCGGTGGTCGCCACGCTACTTCTTGTCGGGGTCGAGCGGCTTGCCGTTGAGCAGGATGCCCGGCGACGGCTGGTTCGGCGCGAGGGGCGGAGCGGGCGGCGCAGGGGGAGTGACGGGCGGCGTGGCGGCCGTGGGAGTGGCGGGCACCGGGGTGGCAGGCGGCGCGCCCACGCGGGTGCGCGGTGCGCGGAGCACGCTCACGATCGCGACGGCGCCGAGGGCCAGGCCGAAGAGGATAGGAATGATCGCGTCGCCGATGCCGCTCGTGAACTGGTTGCTGAGCGTGTGGAGGAACGGTGCGCCGAACAGGCCGCCGTTGCCGCCGACCTTGGTGAAGCCGGCGTAGGTGCCCGCGACGATCCCGGAGAAGATGCCGATCAGCACCGCCGCGACGCTCACAGCGACGAACGGCCCCCAGCCCGCGCGGGTGAGTTGTGCCCCCGCGCCCTTCGCGTAGAGCCACGCGGCCATGGGAGGTATGACGATGGCGGCGAACCCCGAGATCGTGTTGAAGAACATGGCGACGGCCACGAACACGATGATGGCGGCGGGGATCACGAGCAGTGCTGCGGCTGCGCCCCGGCCGACGTTCTCGAAGGGGGCGGTGTTCTGTTCGGTCATCCCTCCACCATATCTACCGCAAGGATCTCAGCGGCACTCTCCCCACAGGCCGCCGAAACGTGCGGCAGCGCTCGATTCTGCCCGCACTACCGGTAGCCAGAGTGCGTCGTTGGGCGGCATCTCCTCGGCCCGCACGAAGCCGTCGACGGCGAGCAGGTAGTTTACGTAGCGACCGTCGGCGGCCCACACGTTCATGAGCCAGCGCCCGCCCTCGTCCTGTGCGACGGTGTCGGTGGCCACCCAGGCCACCGAGCCCTTCGGCAGCAGCTCCTCGAGCCGCCCCTGGGCCTCGATAGCGAAGCACTCCGGCACGATTCCGTTGTTGGGCGAATCGACGCTGAGCAGGCGCGCGGTGATGGTGCCGTGATCCCGCACCTGCGAGCCGGGCAGGTCGGCCGACAGCATGACGGTGTCACCGCTGAGCACCTGCAGCACAACCATGGGTTGGGCATCCAGCGGCCGGGACATCACGGATGCTGCGGCCTCCTGCTGCGGCACGAGCGACACGATCCCGGCCGCGAGCAGGCCCGCCACCACCACGGCGATGAGGAGGGCGCGCAGAGTACGCATGGGACTAGTTCGGTGCGACCCGCACGAGCGGTGGGCGCGGGGCGGTAACCACCGCGACCGCGAGGCTCGCACCGCCGACGGTCGTCGCGACGACAGCGCCGAAGATCAGATCTTCGACAGTTCCGTATCCGAAGTACATGTTCGTGGTGAAGGACAGACCGAGTACTTCCAAGAAGCCCGGATCGAGCGGACCTCCCGCTCCACCA